>NZ_VLTF01000001.1:0-1219567 GCF_007558755.1 Pantoea sp. paga | reverse complement strand
CGGCTACTACATTAAGTACTACCTTCCACAATCTAAAACAGATCTTGCAGATCGTTTTACGATAATATCTATGCTTTCAAACGCTCTAAAATCGAGTTCTCCAAGAATCATTCAGCACCTTGGCTATGAACATGAGATCACGTTTTTTTTTCACTTTATGATTCATTATGCCATTGATAATGATGAAGAGGCGGAAAATATTTATCGTGAGGAAAGGGTAAAGTATGAGAAAGCTGTACTCCTAAATCAGGTTGTTGCTGCCAGAAGAAAGAGAAAAAAAAGGAGAATTTAAAAATTAAAAGGGCATTAAAAATTAACACCCCAGGGATATTTACAATCATCAATTTTTTGATTAAATACCAATTATTCTAATGTTATTCGTTTGATTGTTAGCTTTTGCCCAATGAGATAATTCAGAAAGGATTTGTGCGTTAAAATCAGAGTCTGGTTGATGTCCAACAGGATCGTGATCTTCTCCCTGAAAAAGCGATGAAATTAATTTTTGCACTTTAACTTTTAAAATTTCATCTGCAGAAATTCGGGTGAAAGCGGAGTAAGGCTTATCTTTTCCAAGCTCAGCCCCTCCTAAGAAACGTTCAAAATCAGGTATGCTCCAACGATGATAGACGGTATGACCATGGTTTCTGCATTTAACAATCTCTTCTCTAATTACATTATTAATAGTCCACATTCCATTGTTAGAACCATCTTTGCGATAAGGCCAATCAATATCATGAATAATGCCAAAGCTAGTTTTGAAATGGCGTAGCATTTTTATTAATGGAATTAAGACAGCTTTACCACGAGCTCTTATGATACTTACTTTCCCAGACATTTCGTGCTGCGTTTTTACAATAGCTGAAATGAAAGCTGCATGTTCAGTATCGCCCTCAACAATAATAGGATAACTACCAAAGAAAATTTCAGCAAACCCAATATCTGTCAATTGTAAAGCTTGAAGGTTATCTTTTTCAGTTGTTGAGAAATCTGCTTCATCTGCTATATATAATCGTGGAGACAATGACTTTCCATCTGCCGAACGCTGCATACGTGCAATGGTAGTATGATCTTCTAAAGGATTAATAAAATAAGGAGAATGTGTAGTTATTAATACTTGCCAGTCAGAATGTTTACCGAGAGCATAAAGGTGTGCCTGAGCAGCTCTTGCAGCCATTGGATGTAACGCATTTTCAGGTTCGTCCATTAATAGTATATACCCAGGTAATGCGGGGTCCTCAGCGTCCTCAGGAATAGTATCACCATTATTGATAGCTTCAATTTGCTGATTAAGTAGTTTTACAGTTTCGCTTTCTGAATTCTTTTTAAGCTCTTTTTTTAGCTGATCTTTTAAAGGTTTGAGAAGAGCATCTCGTTTCTCTGTTTGACGGCTAATTTCATTGTGTACTTGTAACATTGCCCAAAATAATGCTCTCCTTGCTCCAGTGCCTTGTTGCCCGATTCGAGATTTGCCAGCAGCTTCCTCAACGAGTAATCCTGAACCTTGTTTGAGTAAGTTTTCAATTTTCAGCTCTGGAGGTGTCATTTCGACATGAAGTTGTACCCCTAGACCAGGAAAAATATTTTGAAAACCATGCTGTATTTGTTGAGATATATGAGACAATCTTTGCTGATGCGGACCAGCTAATGCATTTACAGTAGCAGCTAAAGCAGCTTTATCTTTTGATATTTGTGAGTCGCAGTCACTCTCTAATGTTTTAAGCTCTTTAACAAGAGGACTCAAAGCTAACGTTAGCAAAATATCTTCTGTTGTTACAGCATCGTCTAATGATTTAATTCGCATAGGTCTTGGAAGTCGTGACTTAAATACATTATCAGCACCACCAGCTTTACCATCAGCCGCCCAGTCATTTAGTTGAGGATCCCATGTTTTCCTGGTGGATTTACCATCCTCATCCCAGAACCATGAACTCCTGACTATTCTTTTATCATCATCGACTATTTTCCACTTCTCATCTACGTTGCCCATCCCTTCAGGAATATGAACATCAAGTATGACTTCGGATATTTGATCTCCTTTAGACCAATTACACCTGTCACTATTTATATTAAATATATTAGGGTTAAATGCAAGTTCATAAGCTCTCAGTATTGTAGTTTTACCAGAGTTATTTGGCCCAACAAGACAGAGAATATCGTCGAGTTTAACACTAACACCCTCTGGCCCAATACAGCCTATGTTCTTGACGGTGATATTTAATAGCTTAGATCTCATTTCTTCTATCCTTCAAAGTTGATAAATCATATTCTTAATAAGTAAAGCTCTCAATATATACGCAAGAAACATTATGTGACAATTTTTTAGTTAGAACTGTGATAGGAGTAACGTAAATTTCAAACCTGCAATTAATTTATAGGTCCATAGTGCTAGTAGAAGATTGAAAGCAGGTTATAGAAAAGAGAATGAAACGAGGTTATTTATAAATTGATTTAGTATTGCATAAGTCAGTTATTCTTTTAATTTTGATTACTATCGGTTACATTGCTATTATTATGTTTTTGTTAGTTATTTGTTCTGCATGCGGATTGTCTCAACTCCAGTAGATAGTTCTTGATCCTTAATCATAAACAATTTAAAGAAGTTGAAAAAAGGAAAATTACCGATAAAAGATTTAATCTATATTCTCTTTAACATTAGTCGAGGATGAAGTATGGACGTTATTCATAACTATGAAAAATACAGACGCTCTTTCAAAGGATGAAAAGCTACTTTTGCTTTTACAAATGTTCATTGAGAGATTAAAAAAATCAAGTTTTGCATAGGACAAGATAATTCGCTGTATCTGGCTTTTCTGTGTCGGCTACTACATTAAGCACTACCTTCCACAATCTAAAACAGATCTCGCTAATCGTCTTACGATCATATCTGTACTATCAAACGCTCTTAAATCGAGTTCTCCAAGATTCATTCCGCACCTTAGCTATGAGCACGAGATCGCTTTGTTCCTTCGCTTTATTAATTCATTATGCCATTGATAATGAATAAGAGGCTGAGGGAGTGTATCGTGAGTAACGTGCTAAGTATGAAAAATTCTTTCTATTTAAATGTTTCTTTGCACATCTAAAAAAGAAAGGTAAGAGATTTCAGTTGAAGTTTAAATGAAATCTTCTGCGTTAAAAAAGTATCTTTGAGAATGCTATAGACACCAAATTTATTTTTAATATATTAAAAGTTTAATTGTTAAACCAAAAAGGATAAATCTGGCTTTAATAATTAATTTGCAAACTATTAATTTATTATTCGTTCGTTTTTGTTGTTTTTGCATAATATAAAGGAATTGATATTTCAAATCAATTCCTTTTATTGTTGCTGGATTCTATAGTTCATTGAATTCGCAAACGGGAATAACAATTAAACTTGTTTTCTTTAAAAGGTATTTCCTAATAACTGATGACTTACTTCTCATAACATTTTCCCTGGCCTTAGCATTAAGGCTTTTTTTCTTAGGATCGTAAAAATCCATATCTTCAGTAATGAATTTTGCTTCATCCATCTGTTCTGCAAGAGTTACTGCTGTTCTGACATACCATTTATCTCCTGAAGAGGGAAATCCATTGGTTTTTAAAGTTTTTAATATCGTTTCATGATTTTCTATTGGAATGTTCACTACATTACCTGACTCAAGTTCATAGATAAGCCAAGCATTAAACCATTCAGGGCTGACCACATTTCTCCATTCACTTTCAATTTGACTTCCTTCGTCCATGTAAATAGTTTTATTATCGAAATCGAATAATTTAAGTGTTGAGCCAGTTAAGCTGGTTTGATCCTCATTTAATTCAAGTACGGTTTCCTGATAAAACCCTTTAAAAATATTTGCATCGATTACTAAGTTCATTTAATCATTCCTTGATTTTTGATGAGAGCGAATATGACGTGCTTTAGCTAAAGCTTTAGCTTCTTCAAGTCGCTGTGGGAAAAATCCCTCGGGCCATGGATCCTTAAAATTTCCTAACTCGTCTAATTCAAGTTTTATTAATGATTTTTTATCACCAATAAAATGAGAATAATAAATAACAACATCTTCTTCTGGTATTTCTTTAAGTGCAATATATTGTTGCAAGCGAACAATCAAATGTTCGCTGTGAGTTTCAGCGATAACAACCTTATTTTCCTGGTACATATCTAGGAAGAAATTTGCAAGTTCTGCCTGTGCCTTAGGGTGTAAATGTATTTCTGGCTCTTCAACAATAAGTAATCCTCCTTCTTGCATATTATAACCAGCTGTTAAAACAGGTATTATTTGACTGTTTCCGTAACCAACATCTGCATAATTTTCATACTCTTTGGTTATAGGATGCTGTATCTTTATTTCATAATGACGGTCAGATAGGTGGTTGATTTTTAAATCAGATGCGATTCCAGCCTTATTTAACCAATTAGATATTTTATTTATAAGCTTTTTGGATTTTTTTTCTCCTTTTATTTCATCCATTGCTAATATATTTGCTGAATTCTCTCCAGTGATACCAACTTTAGAATGCCTCTCACCAGAATATAAATAGCTTCGCAACGGTGCAGAACGCATAGCGCCCAGATATTCAATACCTGTCAAATCTTTTTGTAAAGTATCAGATATATGAGTTAATGCTCTTGCAGCATGCATCGTATCCTCAAATATCAGTTTATTCAGTTTTTCATTGTTGTATAATTCATACCCAAGAGTTAAGTTGCTGGGTATGAAATTAAAGATCCTAATTTTTTTGGATATAGATGAACGTAATTCAGTAGGGATTGTTATATTATTTAATGTGTTTATAACATAATTTTCACTATCATCAGATCTCGTAATAGTTATAACGTTGTCGTTACCAACGTCTACAACAATTTCGCTTAAAACTATTTCACGAAACTTGGATCTATATTTGTATTTGAACGTGAATTCAAAGTTAGATGTATAATCTAGCTCGGCTTTCTTGAAGATTTTTGAGTAAAAAGCTGATGATTTTTCTCTTTTAACGCTTACTTTTATCTCAATCCCCTTTCTTATACTATTGCCAAATGTGATGTCTTTATAAGTCCCAAAATCCCCTAAATAACCATTAAGCAGAAGCGGGATGTTGTTATCATAACTCTGGAGAGTTTGTGAAAGAATTCTAGGGATAGCCAGTGCAGATGACTTGCCAGAGTTATTTGGTCCGACAATTAATGTTATAGGTTTTATATCCATATTAGTACTTTCAAAAGCTTTGAAATTTTTAGAAGATAAATTTGTTATCATTTAATTTACACCTTTTTGTTTATGGTGGGAAAATAATGTATTTTTATAAGAGTTACTGGTATCTTCAATATTATATTAATACTTTTTTCCATTTGATTAATGGTTTACATTAAGACTTTGAGTTACTTATCCAAATTAGAATTACAATTCTTTGTTAGATTTAATGTCCCAACCTGACTGTGTTTCAGCACCCTTGCCACCGCTTGCAGATTGCTCCCAGTACTGTGTTTTAACTTTTGATGCCTGGAACTGATATGAGACTCCTATCAGGTCACGGTTAGTAGTACCATTAAAAATCACATTGGTGATAAGAACGTCTTCAAGCGTAATGCGGCAATACTCGATTTGACTCCCTCCGGCCTTACATACCGATAGCTCTACCTTACCAATATGCTTGCCGTTAGAGACATAGCGCATTATAGCTGGAGTTGCTTTGTCTATCAGGGCCTGAATCGAGAGATCGCGGTACTGAACTTTTCCAGCACCACCTCCGCCTCCAACTGACATGTTCCCTGGCTGGTTCGCGCCCCATGTGAAAGATTCAATAGCAATCCAGCCCTTATGGTTACTGTCCGGTGATTCACCTGTAATTCCATCAATTTTTAGGAAGAGGTCTGTACTCATGACTGGTCCTTTTTCTTTCCCTGAGAAGGGTAATCTGATTAAATAAACTTAATGATACGTATAATGACATAAAGGCACAGTCATGGACTACTGGAAACCAGATCGATTCAAGGATTACTTTCTGACTATGGCTCATGCTGAGGCAAATCAGCTGCTAAGCAATGCTAATCACCTTTCTCACATCTACCTTAAAGACGGATTTAATAGGTTACAGTTCCAGGATAACGTTAAGGCTTTCGTTAATGCTCAGCTTAACGTTATCCGTTCTGGCTCCACTGATGATCAATGCCAGGAATGCATCCAGAATCTCAAAAAGGAAAATGAGTACCTTACGATTCAGGACAGAATGCTAAGAGCAGGAACAGCTGCGGTTCATGCTTCGGTGCAGTTGGTCAGGAATGGAGATTTTTGGGGCTATGTGATTAATGGCGTTGGGGTAGTGCTGAGCGGTATGCAGGTAATAGCCGGTGTATCAGTGATCGGTGCTTCCCTTGCGTCAGGGACAATCATAGGTTCTGCCTTTGGGGGAATGTTGGTTCTGCATGGACTCAACGGCTTTCAGGAGTCTGTTGAGAACCTGGTGTATGGCAAAACTGATAGTGTTGGGTTACTCAAACAGGGTTATGTAGCAACAGCTGAGTTTTTGGGGTTCGATCAGAGGGTTGGGCAGTTAGCATACAGTTCAATGGACCTGGCACTGTCTCTCTATGGCATCGTGCGTCTGGTACAAAAACCTGAGGCCTGGCGGCTCTACTATTTTCTTAATACCGACTACGTTCGCGGGATTAAGGAAATGAGCAGAAAAGAGCTATTCATTGAAGTCTATAATGACGCTTCAGCCATAAAGTCAATCTCTGACACTTACAAAGAGTGACCATGCTTTTTAATGAATCTGTAGGCTTTAAATGCAGGTTTCAAAGGTACGAATATATATAAAATAACGAAACCTGCTACAAGCGTGATCGAATACGAAACAAGGTTTTCTTGTGTACCACTGCGAATAGTATAAATGAGTCCTGCGAGAAGGATTGCTATTAATATCATTGCAACTATGAATCTTTTCTTTAACTGTGAAAGGAGCCAGGGATAAGGATAACCGTCTTTCTCAGCATGCTGACGTATCACAGAGACTTCTTTTGGCGTAAACCCCTCTTTTACAAGCATTTCTTCGATTTGCATTTTGTTCATAATAAGCGTCATTCATTTGTCTTAAGATAGTCTGATTGTAACTCAATACCTAAGCCCTATACAAACCGGAAAGACCTTTGAAAGGCTTCTGGTTTTTTATTTTTTTGAATGGTTCCCTGGTGCTAACACTTGCGCATAAAATATGTGCTTTGAAATTTCGTTGGAAAATGAGCTTGTTAATTATTGGATTCAATTAAGGTGATACTTTCCAGTTACCTTCATTTTTCGTGAATTTGAATTCAGCTACGGTTTGTTTCTCGCCCATCATTGGTAGTGTTATATCAGTATCCACTTTGCAAAGATATGTCCCTTTTGCCTCAGACTCTTTACAGGAAACCTTGTCAGCTTTGTTCAGAGTCGTGAGCATGTCTTTGCTGTTTTCACCGAACCGCTGTCTGGCTTGCTGGTTTGTGTGCTCAATGTTTTCCTGCATAGCTTTCTGGATTTCGGAAGAGGAGGGTTCGCTGTCGCAACCAGTGAGCAAAACTGACAAAGACAGGACTACAACTGTTGAAATTTTATTCATTTCTTAATCCCTTATTTGATATTGATAATTATTGTGTTGCTGTGGTTTTGTTGAGTGTCTGATCAAAAATTTCACACCACTGTTTTAATTGCATTTCCGTATCACGGATCCCGCGTTCATGGTGAAACCGGCCTTTACGGGGGTGAAATTTGATCTGCCATTCCGGGCATTCAATGTCTCTCACCTGGATAAAGAACCCTGAGTTTTCGAAATTTTTAAGGCGGGTAAGGTTGTTTTGACCTTTAGCTCCTGCCATACCGACTAAATCAAAAGCTACGATTTCACCTCCAACGGCTAAATGATATCGCCAGCCTTTGACGTCACTAAACCTGTAAGCTTTCTTGCGCTTACCTGCTTCGAGAGTTAGCAACTTCCGATTCGTATCAATGGTCATTTTGCTGTCCTGGAACTCATGGATCCACAGACCGTTGTCATTGACGTTCAGCAGGTCGATAGTCGACGCGTTTGCTCTTTTATGTGTGTATGACACATATGCCGTAAGGAGTAAGAAGAAGGCAGGTAACGTCCACATGAACAGGAACCCTGCAGTGTCCCTAGGATTTGAATCAGTCAGAATCCAGAAAATCACTACCACAACAATCCAGAATCTAATCGAACGAAAGAACGATGGTTTACTCACTTTCTGACCGCTCAAAGCCGCTGTGTCCATTTTATGCACCTTTATTTTAAAGTCGCTCATAACTAGCTGATTGGTAACTGCTTTTACGACGCATTTTTGAACGAGTTCAAAACTTAAGCAAATCACTTGTACCGATCGATGATCCTTATTTGATAGGTAATGGCTATCATATATAGATTATCGATCTGTAAAAGCGATCAATTGCTTGTGCAAATAAGAACTTAGACTGGAAAATTGCGTAGAGGCAGGAGGTTATCGAAAGGGCACTGCTGTGCGTTCAGTCACTATTTTGCTGCTGCCTGGTGGCTCAGATAACTCAGGCTCAGCTGAGAGGACTGTATGAATTGTCGAAAATGAGGATTTTTGGTGGAGAAACGTCTTACCTGCCTTTTTGAGCAGGTCTGTGAAAGCGGCCAGGTAAGGAATGCTCAGTAGCCACTCTAATACCCTTGTCATGAAGTAGTCAGCCCTACTAGGTTGCTTGCCTGACGTACTCGTTATGTTGAAAAGGGTCTGCGCTTCGGTTGTCTCTGACGCTCCAGCTCTATGATCATAAATAGGAGGAGGCGTACCTTCGGATTCTAAAGCAGCTGGTAATGACGGTGTAATAGCTACCTTAGTAACTTCTTTATCTGAATCACTCGTCTCATTACCTCCCATAGCTGAAGCTTTCAAAGCAAACAGCAGAGGATTGTCACGTTCAGGTTCGTAGCGAAGCTTCTCTTGCAGGTTGGCCCATGAGTAAGACTTTCCCAGCTGGGAAGCTTTAAAGGCGATCCCGGAGTATTCGAATGAGAAACCATTCATACGGCCCGTGGAGGAAATGTTGGGTATGGTCGTTATACCGTTCTCAGCAAGTGCTTTAACGAAGCTCGGAATGCCATTGTGAGTACTGCGGAGTGTATCTATTGTGTTCTGCAGGAAAGTTTTGGGGCTTTGCTGGCCTTCGCGCTTCTCTTTCTGTTCCTCACTTCGTGATAGCCTCTTACGCTTACTGGATGGGGAAGGGCTATGTGAAGGCGAGTGACCTTTTGTTTTAGTCAGTTCATGCGCCATCTCAAGCTCCTGAATTACTCGCGTGCTGATTAGGTTTTCATTCCTACCTAGGTAAAGCTTACCCCCAACTAAGTCGACTCTGCTGGCAATGATATGAATGTGCTGGCCGGCCTCGTCGTCATGTAAGACATAGCAGCGTAAGTGCGTCTCACTAAACCCCATGCGATTCATGTAGTCGTCAGCAAACACATCCCACTGCTTCGCTGTAAGGGATTCACCCTGTGGCAGGCGAAGCGAGTTGTGCCAAACTGGTTTTGCGACATCTTGGCGAAGATGCTTGGTGCTATCGAATTCAGCTATCAGTTCAAGGGTTGAATCACCTAACATGTTCCCGCCAATGACGATTGGATCACTTCTATGATGTGAACCAGGTTTCAGTGCATAGAAGACAACGCCAGCGAAGCTCTTACCTCTCCGAATCTTCTGCATACCTTTCATTAGGGGCACTCCATACGTCTGCTGAGATAAGGCTCTGGCGAAGCTCTATGATCTGTCTTCTTACGGCAAACAGCTCTGTATTCGTAAGCTGGCTGTCTTTACTCTTACTATCGATATGGAAAGCAATACGGTTTAATTTCTGATTGATCTCACCCAAAGTCTTCCATGTATCGATGTTTACAGGAGGTACAATCATGGGGAGCTTCTGCAAAGAAGCCATACGTAACCATTCGCCTTTTGCGTAATCTCCTCTCAATTCGTTTAGCTTGATCAATTCGGCGTTATTAAGACGGACACTAACACAATGGGTTCTGAGTGTTTCTGGAATCACGTTAGTAAGGTTTGAGGAACTTTTAATCAAAGGGACAATGCTTTTGCCTACACGAGGAATGGGTGATTTATTTTCCATATGAACTCCTTTTCATATATGAAATTGAATATTTAACTAAATTATTATTGGGTCTTTATTGGTTTGTCAAGAAGGCATTGTCATTATTACTAATTACTCGATTAAAAAAATGAGAGAATGTACTATGAGAGCTCTAAAAGTGTTTGATCCTATTCAGGTTGAGAGGTACGCAGAATGAAACATGGTATTAGAAGTTTTGAGTTTATCGATTGGGATGTTTTCCTAGCTGAAAGTAATAAAGATGTTTCCTTTACACTAGATTTTCATATTGATGCGGGGTTTAGTTTTGCTAATGCCGTTGCACATAGGAAAATACACAAGGAAAAAGCTAAGTCAGTGGTAATGGATGATTCCTTAAAAATTCCAACGGCAATTTTTGATTTCCAAGGTAAAGTGAAAATTGAATATTTAAAAATAAAAACCATAAGTATTAAATGTCTTGATTATCATTTTTCCGATATTACTGAAAAGTACATTGTTACAGTTGATTTTTCTGATGAAGAAATGAATTACGGAAAATTCCGAAAAGATTTGAGTTTGAGGTATAACGATAATGAAAGTTTAAGCAAGGATATCGTAAATAAAATATACTTTACAAGTTATTTTAAAGAAAGAGCAGAGAAAATAAAAAATGAGATAGTGTCTTTTATAGAGCTATCAGGATATTTTGCAAAATATTCACACTCATCATTAAACCTATACTTAAATGAAGAAGGCATGTATTTTAGGATTTTGCAATCAGGGGGAGGGATCCAAACGGCTGGGCATAATCCTATACACCCATTTCTTCTGCGTAAAGATAAGTTAATATCCTTAAAAGATACATATGATAAAATTCCTGTCCAATACAAAAAATATTATCAGAAAGGCATTCATTATCAATTCTTAGGCTTCTTTGATGAAAGTTTTTTATGCTTCTATAAGCTTATTGAGAACGTATTTTATTGCGAAGATTTTCTTATGTCGTTCCATCAAAAAAATGACAAATTCGGGGAGCTCAAAGGGATTCAGAAATCGCGTAAGAAGCTTGGGAATCAGAAGAAAATGACTTCATTTATTTGTGAATGGATTATTGAAGCCGACTGCTCAAGTTTAGATGAGCAAAATAAGCTTTTTGATATGTTTGAGGAACTTATCAAGATAAGGAATGAAATTGCTCATGGTAGCGATCAAAGTGAAAAGAGTAATATCGCCATAAGGCAACTTATAGCATTATCTAACTTAATGCTCAATCAAATAAATTCTATAATTTAAATTTAGAGCGTCATTTAAATTAGCAGATTGCGCATCCACTTATGTTAGGATTAAATAACTGAAGCACGTCTTTTTATCTTGATTTTTTCTTTTCAAACATAGAGCAGAAAAGCAAGGCAACTCAGAGAAGCGGAGCTTCTTTGAGTTAGCCCTTGCTTTAAGTAAAAATATTCTTTAATTGATGAACTTGACAAATATAGATTTCGGAAGTATTAAGAATATATTGGTGTTTTCTTTGGGGGTTAATATGTTTATATGTTCAATTTTTATATTATCGTTAAATATATTGGCTGTGTTCGATAGCAGTATAACTGCTTGGGTTGTAATTGTTGATATTTGGTGCGCAATAACAATTATCGTTATTGCGGCAATGAAAAGGTCTGGAAAAATTGAT
This sequence comes from Pantoea sp. paga, assembly GCF_007558755.1. NCBI lineage: Bacteria > Pseudomonadati > Pseudomonadota > Gammaproteobacteria > Enterobacterales > Erwiniaceae > Pantoea > Pantoea sp. paga. Next base: position 1,207,798 of record NZ_VLTF01000001.1, on the reverse strand, counting down.
TTTTAATTATTCCTGCTTCTGACAATAAATTTTATAGTGTTTAATATTTCAGATATAAGGTTTTCTTTAGAGTTTTCAGGCGTTTTTTCTGTGAGTTCGCTAAGTTCACTTTTTTTGAGAGAGTTTAATGTTTCCTTAACGCGTTCCTGAATAAACTCAATTGCGCAGATAAAGAATTTTGCAGCTAAGCAGGTTAGGATAATAACCTTAAGTATCAGGAGGTCTTCCAAGTCAAATAGTGATTTAAAAAAATCAAATATTGCAGTGTTACCTAGGATATTTTTGTAAAAAGCGGAGTAAGCCACATAAGTTGCTGAAGCAGAAAGTGCCGCATCATTTAATGCCTTAATAGATTTACCTCTATGAAAATACCAAGTAGATATAATTATCCCCCCGATTATAAGTACAGAAAATAAAAGTGTATCATTCGGTTTTGTAATGAGAGATGATAGGTGAAAAGTGTCTGGGTGCTTTATGATATATTTACAAGCATAATAAGCTAATGTTAAAGTGGCGACAAAACCACAAAGATCTTTAGCTATTGATTTAAGTTCAATCTTTTTCATTCGCTTTCCTTTATAATGGAATTGTATTGATCAAAGGTGATGTTTATATATTTTAGACCTAAGAGATGGGACCAAACTAAGAAAAGTTTTCAATTATTTTTTGATTATAATCCTCAAGATAATTTTGCAGTTCATTTCTGTCAACTAAGCGAACTTTCGCTGATTCTGCAAGTTCTTTCGCCGAATTAGTGAAATATGAATTTGTAATAACCATTGCTTCGTCACATGAGTAAAATGCTTTAGCGGAGATAGCTTGTTGTACTGCTGAGTTACCAACTGAGCCAGAATAGTTTTTTGCTTGGATAACAATGTTTTTATCGAAACGAGTGACGAATAAATCTGCACCCTGATCTTGGGTTCTCTTTGTTTCTTTAACATCATATCCGAGAGTCTGGAATATTTTGACTAAAAAGTCTTCAAATTCAAATCCATTCATCGAATCTACTGAGTACATATTAACATATTTATCAGGATTGAAGTGCTCAAGACGTGTAGCCAATCTTTCGACTAAAATGTCAAAGTATATAGTTTCACAGATTGATGTATATTTTCTAACATTATCAATCGTTATTAATGGTGTGCCTGGAGTGTTTTGAGCATTCTCGTTGAAATCTAATGCAGGGAAGGTTATTTTATTGTTCCAGACAAAATATAGAAATAAAGATAGATCCGCTCGAAATGTTGTTCCTGCTTCTTCAATCCATGATTTTAAAGATTCTGTTAATGTAGGTTTGATATGCCTTTTGATCTCATTCGCAAATCCACTATATAAAGCGTTGAATGATGTGGTAAGTAAAAGCTTGTCCAAAAGCATTGGCAGCTCTTCTAACTCATCAAAACCCTTTCGAACAAGTACTTCGCGAAACAAAATAAAATCAGAGTAGGTACTTTTGTCTTCAGTGACATTATTCTCTGAACGCTTATCATGTGAAAATTTTGTCGTGTAAATGAAATTTGTGAAGTAAGGATCCTTAAACGTTGCATATTTATCTAGAACATTTTGAAGGAGGCTATTGAGTTGGGATTGCTCTTTCTTTTTCCCGAACAGGTCTTTTATAACTCCTTTTGATTGATATTGAAATTCTGGATAAAAAGAAGGGTTAAGAGGTATCATTTCTTCTGAGGTTATGGGGATGTGTGTTTTTGTACCCCATGATTTTGTCGCCGTTGGAACTCCGCCAGAGCACCATGGGCAAATAATTTCAAAAGATGTCTTACTACATGAATAACATTGATAAATCATAAAGGGTTGTCCATATTATTCGTAAAAACCGTGAGTTAACTGAGTCTTTTTATTAAGTGAGACACGAGAATAATATTCTTGTGTCTCAACTCTCTATGTATTTAGTGGCGCTTGGAGTGCAAGCCACTAAATAAGTATTATATAATATAATACATTGGTGATTTATAAATTATTTTATTATCACTTTCCATTTTTTGAATAACGGATGTGATAATTCCTTTTAAAGTACCACTTGTAGCCTTGAAGCCCATGGCCCTTGATACAGAATTGACCAACTCGTCCTGGGTAGCACCGAAGCTTTTATTGATAATCTCAATGATTCCTGCCTCCATTTCCTTATTAGATATGTTTTCCGACTTTCTTAATCCTGCTGATTTAACATTCGTTCTGTCTCTCAATGTGATTGAAAGACTATCATTGTATAAAAAGTCATCTTCCAGGCAAAATGAGGAATTTGAGGTTGTAATTTTTATTGCATCTTTAACAATGGCTTCAATACGGGCCCCTGCACGTTGTAAACCCCATGCTGACCTGACACGAGTGATGACTTCATTCACATGTATTGGGGCTTCCACAAGAACAATTTGCTCAACTATCTTAGCGAGAACGCCAACTGGGGTTTCATGAATCTGGAATCTTGTGTCAACGTCAGGAACCGCCTCAACATATGCCACAGTTTCATTGAAACTGCCTTCAATTGTCTCAAGACCAATCTCTGTGACAGTCTCTCTTTCAACTGTCACTATCTCGACAGGTACAGCTCTTGACCGAGATAGAGAAGTTTCAGAACGATTTTCGAGCTCTTTCTTAGCCGCCTGAATAGCAGAGAGAGTTTTCTGTAGTTGCTCTTCGGGGCGCTGGAACCAATCCGTGCTCCAAATCCTATGAATGATCCAACCATGGTCCTCAAGCACTGCCTGACGTAGGCGATCTCGTTCTCTTGAAGAACGGGAAGAGTGGTATGTCATACCATCGCATTCAATCCCGATAAGGTAGCGACCCGGCATATCAGGGTCGGCAATGGCTAAATCAATAAAGAAGCCTGCTATACCAACTTGAGGGTGGACCTGGAAGCCTTCTTTTTGAAGAGCATTTGCAACCTGTTCTTCGAACACACTGTCCATTGAACGGCCACTTTGTTCTGCAACTGACAAGCGTCCTGTTCTTGCATATTGCAGGAAAAGTTTAAAAGCGAAGACACCTCTACCTTTAGCTCTTTCAAGATCGATATCTTCGTCAGTGATTGAGGCATAAACTTCGCAACGCCTTTTGGCTCGACTGATAAGAACGTTCAGGCGTCTTTCACCACCCTCTGCTCCAAGAGGACCAAATCTCATTGCCATGTAGTTTTGTGGATTTCTGGCATATCCAACAGAAATGATAATGACGTCGCGTTCGTCACCCTGAATGTTTTCAAGGTTTTTTACAAAAAACGGTTCGCTTGGGTGTGCATAGAAAAAGTCCTCGAACTCAGGGTTCAACCTGCGAAGCACTTCAAGCTCGTCCTGAATACGCTTTCTCTGGGTAACAGAAAAGGTAGCAACACCTAAAGATAAATGAGGATGGCTTCTTGCATGTTCGAGAATTGCTGTTGCTACGCGTTTTGCTTCGTTTGCATTGCTTCCAGATTCGAATACGCCATCTTCAACTTTATGGAAACTTAGGCCCATACCTGCTTCTTGTGTATAGGGGCTGGGAACTATAAAAAGTTTGTTTTCATAAAACTGGCTATTTGACACAGCAATCAATGACTGGTGGCGGCTTCTGTAATGCCAGCGAAGCATTTTTTGAGGCAACCCTCTGGCAACAAAAAGTCCAAGTATGCTCTCAATGTCCGCCACTTGTGCTGACTCGTCATCATCCTGCTCATCTGCGGAACCTGTCATTTTGGCGAAGAAAGAAGTTGGAGGTAACTGACGTTCGTCTCCGACAACGACCATCTGCTTACTTCGTGCAATAGCTCCTAATGCATCTACAGGTTGGATCTGACTGGCTTCATCCATTACCAGTAAATCAAACGACTGCTTACCTGGTACTAAAAACTGGGCAACTGACAGAGGGCTCATCATCATAACTGGCTTTAAGGCCTGAATAGCTGCACCAGCTTTTGTCATGAGCTGTCGAATCGCCATATGGCCACGTTTGCGTGCCATCTCACCCCGCAGTACACCCACAGGGCCTACGCCAACTTTAGAGGGAATTGCTCTGTGGTGAGCTCTTACAACTTCAAAACTCGAAGCTTTTATTCTTCGCAGATCCATTTCAGCGAAGCTTGCTACTCTTCTTGAATGCAAATCACCATCAAAACGAGCCAGTTCTGGCTCATCTTCGACCATTACAGACAGAATTGAGTCGAAATAAGTTCTGTCAAAAGTACCCGCTAAACGTTCAGGGGAAAGAACTCCACTACTCAAATCGGAGATTAATGGATAAATACCAAATGTTCTCGCCAGCTCTACACGGTTTTGCCAGGCAACCCATTTTGAAAGTTGTTCAGAATTATCTATCCAAAGAGTAATCTTGTCATAGACTGGATTAAATAGTATTTCATGAATATTTTCATTTTTGAAAATTGATCCATAGGAAGATCTAAGCGAAGTAAACACTGATGTGAGTTTGGCAAACTGCGCTTGAATAGACTCACTCAAGCTTCGGGATTTATCAACTAAACCCTGTCTGTCATCTATTTTAGACGCTAAGATTCTTAGGTCGTTATTTAATTCAATCCATGAGTGAGATTGAAGTAACAGATCCCAGTCACTGTTTTCTTTCAACCATAATGGATACATGGTTGACTGAGCTAAATTATCGAAAGTATGAATGATATTCATTTTTTGCTGGGCGTTTGATAACAAACTCAACAATTCAATACGATCAGAAACAGAGGGTTCATTTTTGACGAAAACATCTTTATACGCGGAGTCCATAGTGCTTAGCACTTCAGACTTTACAAGAAGTGATTCTAGTGGAATGCTTTTAACGGAGTAATAGTTATCAAAAAACTCTTCTGGCGTGGCTCCTAATGAATCCCAAAGAATACGGCTTTCACCTAAAACTTCATGAGTGAGTTTTTTAAGCTGACTCACTTGATATGCTAAGGCGTCTTTGTTGGAGAGGCGACTTGCAATTATTCGGGCCTCAGAGTTGATACCACGTAAGGTACGCATCCATTCGACAAGTGATTTCAGCAATTCACTATCGCTATTCTCACCTCGCCAGTCTGAACCAAATGCAGACTGTCCAAACTCATTCAAATCAATGATGGATTTTCTCAATTTCTGTGCTTTTGTCAACAGATCGAGGTACTCAACCTGCTGAGGGATCGTCAAACCTTTATCATTTATCAATGAAAGGGTAAGCTTTTTCGACTTTCGCCATTCGCTATTAAGGAATTTAAAAGCGCCAGTGTTGTTTTCAAGGCTGTTTCGTGTGCTTTCTACATCTGTTTCCCACGCCTTTTCAACAAAGATGAGATTGATTTTTAATTTATAAATACTAAGCTGTTTAATATCTGCAACCAGACTTGCCGCTTTATCAATACCACCTTCCCAGACAGTGGCAATGAATGCTTCTGGACTCACATTTGGAGCTTGAGTAATACTTTCACCCAACTCAATGAGACTTTCAATCTCACTTAAATTCGAGAATCCGATTTTAGAACCCAACTCCTGCTGCAATCTGGAAGACTCTTTTAAGATTCTAGGTGTAAGTGTCTTCAGTTTATAGGCAGTAGTAAAAGCATTAATATTAATATCTACAGGTAATTTACGATAATCTTCTGAAAGGCTGGCGACCTCGGTGTTGAATTTGTCTGCATGTAATTCTTTTTCAAGCTTGCTGTAGAGTTCTTTAAATGAGAATCCAGTTTCAATTAACGTCTTTGTCTCATCTTTAGAAGTGGCCCATAATGGCGAACTTAATGATTCAGGTGATAAATTAGGCGCTGAGTTAATTAATTCAGCTATTAGAATGAATTCCTGTAACTCTTTTAATGAGCCTATATGATAGGCTTCATTGGTAAGTTTAGAAAGATTGATAGACTCTTCAATAGAATCTGAAAGTTCAGACTTCAGGTTCGTTAATGAGGCAGTGAGTCTTTCAACTTCACTAGGAAGTATCTCAGTTCTATCGATACCATTCCATGGGTGCGAATCAGGAATGCCAATATCACTTATCCTCTCAATTAATTCATCAATAAGTGCATGTCTTTTGGCGAAATCGTCGTTACTCCATGATTCATAACCGCTAAGCTTATAATCATTAGGATCAAAACCTGATTGTCTGAGACGTACCAGTTGCGCCATAACCTTGTATGGCGTTAAGCCAGATGGCATGTACGTTTTATGAATTCTTGCCGGGTGATTGTTGAGGATATCTCGGCTTTCTGTGAGATTATTGACTAATGTATCTGGAAATTCTCCCCGAGGTGAACCGAGTTCCCAGACTCGCTTCAGTTCTTCAAGGAATGCTCTTTTGTTGGTTTTATTGCTATGTAGCTCTAAACAAGCATCTCCAACACCCGCCTGATCAAGTCTGCGCTTAACTACTTCAAGGGCCGCCATCTTTTCAGCTACAAACAATACTTTTTTACCGTCTGCTACAGCTGAAGCTATGATGTTTGCGATTGTCTGAGATTTACCAGTTCCTGGAGGACCCTGAATAACCAAGCTTTTACCATTACGTACTTCGTGAATGGCAAGAGTCTGTGAGCTATCACTGTCCAAAATATGAAGCATTTCTCGTGGGGGGATGACTGAGTCAATTACAATGTCGTCAGAGATTAACTCTCCACCAGAGAAGCCTGTTTCTAAAAGACACTTTATTGATTCCTGATCTGTGATCTTTGAATCTGAAGGCCAGTTATCAGGATCTAAATCTGTATACATCATAAATTTAGCGTAGGAGAACAGACCTAGATTGACTTCATTTTCTAATACTTCCCAGCTTTCTTTCAATGATACAGCTTGTTTTATCTCTGCGAAGTAATTCGTTAAAGAAAAATCTTCATCGATACTCAGGGGAGGTAGGGTGATTTGGTGAACACGGCTGAGGAATGTCTCAAGCGACAGGTTGCTAATGATGTCCTCATCCCTGACTTTAATTTTAAAGCGTTCTCCTGCTTTAGCTCGCATTAATTCAATTGGCAACAATAAAAGAGGGGCATGCCGTATGTTTGCTTTGTTATTAGGATCTATCCATTTAAGCGATCCTAGCGATAGAAACAGGATGTTTACGCCTTGTTCTTCTTCAAGGGTCTTTGAGTCATAATATAAATCTAATAACTTTTTTTGTAATGTCTTTGGCGTGAGCTTGGTCTGGAGTTTTGTATCATTGTGGTTGGTTTCGGAGTCATCTAAGAAAATAATATCTTCGGACTCTGAGTCTGTCTCATTGTTCTCATTGCTTTCATCTGTTTTTTTATCTTCTCGACCATGAAGAAAAGTGAACGGCTTGCCTTCTTCAAAAAGCATCTTGAACAAAATGTCAGATCTTTCATTAACTACTTCCAAAAATTTTGTAGTCTTTGATTTTGGTATGTTAAGTAAACGATTTCTAGCTGTCAGATCGAGTAACTCTGCTCGCGACTTTTCAAGTTTCTGGCTGAGTGACAGATTGGAGTTTTTGTAAAGCGAGCCTTCAATTTCGTCCATTACGCATAACCTTGAATTGAAAATTTATCAGTTAATCAGTGAGTTATGCTAATAGCTTTAAATCACTGCAATTTTTCTGTACATATTAGAATGTTTCAGCGTGAAAATTAAGAATTTTCTAATTAATATTGGTTGTTATTTTTTACTTCTTAAAAATCATGTGCTTAAATAAGGCCGTTAAAGCCATAGCTAAGGTGAAAGGAGTTTGATATAAGTAAGATTGATGCTTTGGTGCTTTAAAGGTCAGAAAATAGGTAGCCCAGTTGCAGGTAATTTATACCCACACAGCATAACGTTGTGAAAAAGGTTTGGTTGGGCTTAGAAAATTTTAAGCCTAATGTAGGTACAGGTACATTATTAGGTAATCTATTGAATGCTTTAGGTGGCTACCAAGAACTGGTTTCCAGATATAACTAAAGTTAATCTGCACAAGCACTTGATTTTATTATAGAATTATGATTGGTGACTTTTAAATACTGTTAATAGTGCTTGAAGCGATTTACGTATGACTCCAGTAATGTTTATTCACTACTCAGATTATGTGTCTAAACCCGGCTGGATTCGAGTGTAACCCTCCAGCCAAGCAATACGACACTCAGAAAGTATCTCGGTCAGAACGAGATTTAGCATTAGTTGTATCTATGTTCATCTTGCTATGAACTCTTAAAAATTAGACCTTGATCAAATCCCTATCAGTTTGTCAAAAGATCTCTTGATATAGCCAACTATTGATCATATTTTGAACAGAAGGGTTCCTTTTCAAACATTCACAGGAGAATTTCTATGGCACTTAAGCCTGGTCCGAAACGAATTGCTGATTCAACAGGACAACCTGATCAGCGTCAACGTGATAACAAAAAAACTCCGGGAAATAACCCAAAGGTAAAACCTAGTAAAAATTCCAAACCTTAGTAATTTCTAACTAGTAACAATTAAAAGCCTTGCGGGGCTTTTTTTGTTTAAAGTATAATAAAAATTTAGATGATTATGTGGATTTTTTTAACAAAGGCCTAACTTATTATTTATCGATGAAGGTTATGTTCTTTTCTTAGATTGATTTTTTCCTTCAGGAGTGAGTTATGCCTACGAATATGTAAATGTAGTGGTCCGAAAGAAATCGTTAAAATCAACTTTGTTATCGCATTGAATCCAGTTATCTTAGTGGTTTAATAAAAATACTCTTCCTGAAAAATATTTTGGTAATCTTCCTGGAGGCCTTTCCCAGTATATGAGTATCCAGATTTTTATTTTTTTAGCTGAGGTGGCAGCACACAACTTTCACGTTTTGTCGTCAGTTAAGCCATAAAGATTGCATTTCAAAATTCCACAAGAAGAGGTGGTTGCTTATTGACCTTTAGTTAACCATATAAATAATATTTTATATCGATTTTGGTTTTTTAAATAATAAAATTATCGTTAATTTTTAGATGCAAGGCTTAAAATAAGTGAAAACTATTAAAGCAATTCAGGTTTATAAAAGTGATGATGAGTTACAAAACCTTCTAAATGCTTGGATTAATGCCATCATACGTTATACCTCAACTAATGAGTACGATAACCCATGGTGGTATAATGAAAGGGCTTCGCTAAGTGTTTTGGCTGGAGCCGCATGGACGCTGAAAAATTGGCTCGCTTTGGAAGAGTTTTCTACGATGAAGCGTTACCGCACTCTTGTACCTGGGGTTGATAGCGGGTATCTGCGCCATGGTCGTTGTGATTTGTTTGTTCAGTCCCCAAACAGTAGTTTTGCAATTGAAGCAAAGCAAACTGTGCAGTCTATTGGGTCTCGTTCCGATGGCAATACTTATATTGCTCGTGCGATGCGAAGGGCTTGGGAGGATTCTGGAGACTTGAGTAAAAAGGAAGCGTATCGTCGATTTGCTGTAACATTTATTGTTCCCTATATACCAGTAAATGAAGTTCTTAACGAAGAGGTTGGTGATACTGAGGTATGTCCTGAAAAAGTAGAGAAAGCTGTCAACGATTGGTTAAGCGGCCATCATATTTTTTCTGAGAACTCTATGAAAAATGCTAACTATGCTTATGTTTTCCCTAAATTAGGTAATCACAATTACTCGCTTAATAGGAAGCACTATCCTGGTATAATGGTTTTTTTTGAAGAACGCTTCCGTGCACATCGCCAAAAAAATTCAAATGATCAGTAATTCTTCTGAGTCTTTATCTTGCATGATATAAGATTATTTTATTTTAACACTAATATATAAAATATTAGTGTTTTTAACAATACACTGAATTTTAACTGCCTAGTATTAAAGATGTTTTAAGGGGGGTATTTCAATAGAACACATAAAATGATAATGAAATATGAAGCTAATCAGAATGTTCGAATCATTAGGGGTAGGCCCATTTTAACCCAAGTGATTTTAGGAATTAATGCATAGCTTTTTTAGAAAAGTTTTAGGGCGTTAGCGTTCTCACCCTACAGGCTTCCAGATAGTCAGCCCACCATTGCAACATGAGTTTCGCTCTTCTAAATATTCTGGTTTATGGATGTAAGCTTCCCAAACGCTATTGCGCTCTTGATGGCTTATTTGTCTCTCTACAGGGTGTCTTAACCAAAGTTCGGATTCAATTAATGCACTACGAGCCATGGTTCAATGCAAAAAAAGCCAGTCACTATTTACTGGCTTTTATTAAAAAATGAAATTTATTGACCTAAATCACGTAGCTTCTTGCCAGACATAAGATTCTTTTCGATATGCTTAAGAGTGACTCCTTTGGTTTCGGGAATCAGGAGAAAAGTTATCACGATAAAGATCAGGTTGAAGCCGGTATACAGCCAGAACGTTCCTGCAGGCTCAATACTTCCCAGAAGTGACAGGAAGGTTGCTCCGAATATCATGTTGGCAACCCAGTTAGTAGTCGTTGAGCAGGTAATCCCGAAGTCCCAGCATTTCAGAGGCTGTATCCCTGAACACAGTATCCAGACCACCGGGGCAGCACTCATGGCATAGCCACCTATACACAACATTGTCATACCCACTGACACCCATGACAGACCGGAACTGATATTTTCATGACCCGCTTTCATGAGGCAGTAGCCCAGAACCATAGTGGCGAATGCCATTACACTGAATCCAATTTTAAGGATTGGCTTCCTTCCCGTTTTATCAACGGTGAAGACCGCAATGAAGTTAGCAAACATGAAGGTCAGGCCAACTACTATGGTTGCAACCATCTGCTCCTGTGTGCTCTGGAAACCAGCCATTTGAAAATCTGAGGAGCGTAATACATGATGATGTTCATACCCGTGAACTGTTGCATGCCCTGCAGCAACATACCAAGGTAGACGGCGCGTCTCACATTCCTGTTTTGCCTGAACAGAAAAAACCCCCCTTGCTTCATACGAAGGCTTTCCCTTATCTCGTTCAGTTCCTGTCTGGCTTTCTCTGAGGTATCACGAAGCATTCGCAGAACTTCTTCCGCCTCAACATGCAGACCTTTTGAAGCCAGCCAGCGGGGGCTGTTGGGCAGGAAAATAACCATGACGAAAAGTACAACTGCTGGTATAGCGAGAACACCCAGCATTGCCCGCCAGTTGCCACTGTAACTGAATGCTGTATCCGAAAGGAAAGCTACGACAATACCAAAGGTGATCATGAGCTGGTAAAGACTAATCATTTTTCCACGTACATTCTCTGTTGCCATCTCTGACAGGTAGAGAGGGGCGGTATAGGAGGCGATACCAACGGCCAGTCCGAGTAAAACCCTGAATGTAAGCAGAGCTTCAACACTTATGGCGAAGGCTGATCCAAGGGAACCCATTATGAAGAGTATGGCTCCCGCCATAAGGCTGTACTTTTTTCCCAGTCTATGTGAAACCCAGCCGTTACAGATTGCTCCAATCGCGGCTACCAGAGTGGCAGGGCACTTGAGATAATACCTATATCAAGTCCAAGGAGAAGCCCAGCGAGAGCTGCTGTTATGGATACAAAAAGACATTCATTGTTTTGACTGGACAACACATCTCGTATGAGACGGCATGATGTGAATTTTCACTCGCATGTGAGCAATAATCTGGAAACTTCATTCAAATACAGAAACGAAATTCTTGATTACTAAAACATGTATAATTAGCATGATAAATATATTTTTTTGAATTATTAGCAAAATATAGAGGAGTATTAAGATTTTAATAAATGTAACTTATTAATATGGAAAACCTATTTAGCTAATAAATAAAAATAAAATTTGTAGTTGAAAATTCTGTTTAATGGTGGAGTGTCCATACATAAATAGTGATTTTTTTTATAGTCCAGAGCTAATGCAAAGTTTTACACGCAACATAAAATTAACAAAATTACATACTAACCTCCTATTCTGAAACATTTCTGATGAATATAACTTCACAAAAGTAGTGTTAGGTTGATTTTAACCTTTCACGTTACTGATGAGTTAGCTTCTTGGAATTCCATGGAGGTGAGTAGTGAGTGAACACATCATTAATAATGATCCAGCATATTGTAAGCAAGCTAAGTATGGGTGTTCTGTAGGGATTTTTTGCACGGTCAGTAGTAATGAGCTATTGCTGGCTTTTAAAACACTATCTTTTGCAGCACGCTCTGAATTTGTTTCTAACATTCTTATTTTGATCACTGATAATGGAAACATAAATCAAAATTTTGCCTCTTTGGAATTATTAGAGCGTTTTTCGCATAAGTTCGAAATTAAATGTGGGAACTATGGTTCTGGTTATGAAACTTCGATCCGAGATGGGGGTTATGATCAGATATCAGCTCGCAATGCTGCCTTAGACATTTTGTACAAAAAAGATGTTGATTGGGTTATGCAACATGATGCGGATGATGTTTATGATCTTTCTTTTTATGAGAGAATCTGCACAGATTATGCTGAACACCAAGCCATAATGACTGAATGCTATACATTGAATTCTAGATCGTCTTATATTGTAAATTCAAAAATGTACAAAGACATGTATGGCAAGAAGCTAATTAATCCACACATAAGAGTCTGGAAGAAAGAGTTAAACCTTAAATTCAGCAAATCCAAATTAGTTTCAGATAAGTATGCGAATGAAACAAGACATTGTGGTGTTGAATTTCCCGATGGAATGAAATTAATCTTAATCAAGAAACCATCTCACTACCACTTGCATCGACTTCTTAATAAAAGGCACTCAAATTTTCTTGATAAAGGAAATACGCAAGAAATAAAGTTAGAAGAAGAACTTAAAGAGAAATTAAAAACTATATTACTTTAGATAGAGTGAGGTGAGTTATGAGTTCATCAGAGCATAAAGTATTGAATACACCCATGTATCACTTTGAAGGAGATGATGGGCTTATATACTCTCATCTGCCTTTAAGAGGTATAGCTTTTAAAAGTAGTAAGGCTTCTTTACCATTAATTGAAAAGCTTGCAAATCATGTTAATCTGGATGCTGAAGAAATAAATCATCCGATAATAAAAAAACTGTCCAAGTGGAATGTTATTGGAGAACACATTAAGCAATTACCTGTAATAGAAGATCTTGAGGAATTTAAACCGTTTGAGGCCACTTTGCTACTCACTGAAACATGTAATCTGGCTTGTAGCTATTGTTATGCCAGGGCCACAGGTGAGAAGAGTGAAGCAATGAGCAAAGAAATAGCTAAAAAGGCTGTAGACATTGCTATTGAGAATGCAAAATCAATCCATAGTCACACCGCAGAGTTCAGGTACCTTGGAGGTGGAGAACCTACTACGGAATGGGAATTGATTGTATGGATAAATAATTACATAAAGTATAAAGCTGACGAGGCTGGTGTTAATACTTATATCAGGTTAATAACTAATGGAGTCTTAATCAATGACGAAAAGGCAAAGTGGCTCAAAAAAAATATCGACTTTGTAACTTTATCATTTGATGTATTACCCGATCTTCAACTGAACCGTCCTTTCCCTAATGGAAAAAGTTCACAAAAAGCGCTACTTAGAACAAGCGAATTATTAACTAAGCATGGTGTTCCTTATCATTTCAGGACGACTCTATCTAGCGAATCAACAGGACGGTTAGTCGAAATGGTCGAATATATTAGGGACTATACCTCTGCCAAGGAAGTTCGCATGGAACCAATGGCTGAGATTGGCCGAGCGACTGATAGTGAACTTTCAAAGCCCAAACAACAAGAGTTCATAGATCAATTTAAAAAAGCATATTTTTTAGCTAAAGAAAATGGCATCAATGTCACAAACAAGCTAATGGGTAACGTTGATCGCAGGGGGGGCCGTTTTTGTAATGTAGAGTTCGCTGTTACTCCCAAAGGTGAAGTCGCAGGTTGTCATAGATATAGTCGAAGCGAAAATGAAGGTTATGACCTGTTCCATGTTGGGACATTCAAAGACAATGACTTTAAGTTTGATGTGAAAAAAGTTAATTCTTTAAGGCAAATTAATAATACTTCATTTAGTGATTGTTCTAAATGTTTTGCCAGATGGAGTTGTGCCTCAGGATGCTTGTCTGCACGTTACGATAAGAATGGCATAGCCGAGCATGGCCCGATATGTCATATCACCAGGGAATTGCTAAAATTTGGAGTACAGCAGTCTCTGGCGGAATGATGTGTGAGTAGTGTTTTTTCCAATCAAAGGAGAGTAAAATGAGTCTTGATTCGAAATTGCATCAAAGTGAGAAAAATATTAATCTAGAGGATGAAGATGTTGAAATTACTTTTATTTCAAAACATCCTGAAGATGAAGAAGGTAATTTTGAGTTCCTTTGCTGTGCCGTAGGCGCTGGTGGTGGCGGACCGGGTGTCGGTGGACACTTCTAAATGAAATCTTAATTATCAATAGGGATAAGCAACAGCGCTTTTTCGCTGTTGCTTAAATAAGGATAGAAAATGCTAACTTCTATTTTAAAAAAATTTGAGAGCTTTATTAAGCCATTTGAAGAGGATAATGGTTTTCTAAAAGAAAAGAATTCTTTAAGAGTGTTAATTAAACTTGCATTAGAACATAAGATTTTAGCTTCTTCACTTTTCATACTTGGTTTATTATGTTCTGGTTGTGAGGTTTTTATAATTCACTCTTCAGGAAAGCTTGTTGATCTGATTAGTGAGGTTAGTCGGGATCGCGATACTATCATTAAAGCATTAAGCGATAACCAGATTTTTATTATTCTTTTCTTGGCAATGCTTTTGTTTATTAGGCCTCTATTAAGGTGCTTAAATTTACTAACAATAAATCAAGCAGTTTACTCGAAATTAAGTGCATTAGTTCGAGTTCAGCTCTACAAAGAAACCTTGAAAAATAAGATGGTTTTTTTTGACAGTAATAATCCTGGTAAAATAACATCTTCTATTTGGCAGGCTGGTCAGGCTGTCAATGAAATGTCTTCTCTGTTCTTCCAGAATATTTGGGTTACAACCGCTTTTTTTATATTCTCCTTCTCTGTTATGGCGTCGATTAACCTGTATTTGCTTGCTCCAATTTTCACGTGGATGCTCGCGATTTTCTTTATTGCTAAAGTTTATGTTCCTAAAACAAAACAACTAGCTCGTGAGTCGGCAAATCAATCCGTGAACGTCAATGGAGTAATTAGCGATAGTTTCAATAACGTTTTAACTCTGAAGTTATTTTCTAAATACAATGATGTAAATGAATCTAACAGGATAGTGGTTTCACTAAAGGATTTTATAAATAAATCTGCTTTGTATTTAAGGTCAATTACGAGATCAGAGACGATAATGATTATTACAAGTTCACTCATAATGGCTATCATAACACTGATGATCTTGTTTCTATGGATTTCAAAAGGTATTTCTTCAGGTGAAGTGGCTGTTGTGTACGCATTGGTATTTAAACTGGAGGGACTTTTTTCGACATTAATGGACCAATTCACTGCTTTGTTTCGTGCATATGCTTTATTCAATACAAGCTTAAACACACTGATAAAGAATGAAAAAGAAAAAGAAGGTTATCACTGTTTAAATAATATCGAATTGATTGAGTTTAAAAACGTCTCAATGAAACACGGCGAAAAGCTGGTCTTGAAAGAAATTAACTTCAAAATTAAAAAAGGAGAAAAGGTAGGTTTAGTCGGTGCTACAGGGTGTGGCAAATCAACGATTTTAAAGTTGTTGTTAGGATTATATGATTATGAAAGTGATGGCTCTATATTGATTAATACATCTGAATTGGATGATTTGAATACCTCAAGTCTAAGAGAGAACATTTCATATGTATCTCAGGACGCAAATTTCTTTGATGATACGGTTTTGTATAATATTTGCACTTCTAAGGAAAGCTTATCTATTAATGAAATTGAGCATGTTCTGAGTTCGGTTTGTTTGCAAGACCTTATGAATGAAAAAGAAAGTTTCACCTCTCTTTTAAATACAAAAATTGGGAATAAAGGTTCTACTTTGTCGGGTGGGCAATTGCAGAGGTTAAATATAGCTCGTGGTTTAATTAAAAAACATAATGTTCTCTTACTTGATGAAGTAACTTCAGCATTAGATCCAAATACCAAAGCGAAAGTTTTGGAAAATCTCAAAAACTTTTTTTCGAATAAAACAGTAATATGTATATCTCATAGTGTTGATATCATTAATGATATGGATAAAGTGATTTTCATAAAAAATGGTAGTGTATTCGCGGAAGGGAAGCACCATGAACTTTTGATAGGTTGTAAAGAATATAAACAGCATTGGGAAAATGAAACTGTATCTCTGGAGGATGCTCAGTGAAATCATTTGATGCCCTTAATTCTCTTTTAAAAGATAATCTTCTTTATGATCACCAATGGCACTTGCATGGTAAGCATCCCTCTTTTACATCAGGCTCTTTATGTTCAGTTAATGCTGAATATTATTGGAATTCAAATCAGTCTTTTGGTGATAGTGACATAGTTGTTGCAGTAGCTGATGATGGGTGTTTGATTGACAATTTTAGTAATGATTACTCAGATAATATTGAAGCATTTACTTACATTGAAAACGGTAAGCTTAATATAACTAAAGATAAATCGAAAGCTGATAGAGTTTTCTCTGATAAATTCAAGCACGGAACGGCAATTTGTGGTCTGATAGCTGGGCCATTGAGCAATAGCCTTCCTGTAGGTATTGCCCCTACGGTAAAGATTTTACCGATCCGATGGCCTTACGATAACAGATTTATCATAAACCAATCTGGATTTCAGCAGTTTGTTAAGGCTCTCTCGGATAAAGTTGATATATTCGTAAATACATGGTCAAAGCTTCCTGATTTTATTCTTAATAATGAAAGTATTGATTTGATCTCTTCTTTATCCTCTCAAGGAGGGAGAAGAGGTAAAGGTGTGCTTTTTTTGTGGTCAGCTGGTAATAGTAATTGCCCTATTAACTATGACGGGGATAAAAAGATAGTATACTCACAAAATATTAATGGTGAACCGAAGTTTTCATCTCATTTTAGCAATAATCTAAGTACCCTCAGCAATGTATTAGTTGTATCAGCTATTAGCCCTTTTTATGAGAAAGCATCTTATTCTTGTTTTGGACCTGGTATCGATCTTTGTGCTCCATCACATGATGCCTATTCTTCAAATGGAGAAATTAAAAACTTAGGTCTTACCACGCTCTCCGCAGACCTGAAGAAATATACGCATAATTTTAAAGGCACAAGCGGAGCTTGCGCGGTAGCGGCTGGTGTTGCAGCACTAAATTTATCGCTCTCAATGAACCAAACAGCAATTGAAATAGCTAACAATTTAAAAAATAAGGCTTCTAGAGATTTAAATAAAAACTATTCAAGCTTTGAATCTATGGTTATAAATCTGCACGAGCAGGTAAGGCATGAGTTTATTTTTGGAAAAGAAGAAAAATATCCTGACCTCTTTGATGTATTTTATGGTGCAGGAAGAATAACTGTCTGAATTAGAATTTAGTAACTCTAAGTGTTTTATGCTTATTAATTAAAAACTATCAAAAAAATTACGTCCCTGTAGATTGGGATTTTTTTGAGAAGTAAAAAGGTGTTTGTGCTTCTTCTTTACAAGCTTCCAGATAGTCAGCCCACCACTGCAGCATAAGTTTCCGCTCTTCTAAATGCTCGGCTTTATGGATGTAAGCTGCCCTAACGCTGTTACGCTCTTGGTGGCTCATTTGCCTCTCTACGGCGTCTCTTGACCAAAGCCCGGATTCAATCAATGCACTGCAAGCCATAGTCCTGAAACCATGCCCACAAACTTCAGTTTGGGTATTGTATCCCATGGTTCTAAGGGCTTTGTTGACTGTGTTTTCACTGATCGGTTTGTCGTCATTACTAAATCCGATGAACATGAGATCTTTGCCACCACTGATTGCATGTAGCTGTAACAACAATTTTTTAGATTGTTTGCTTAAAGGCACCAGATGAGGGCTTTTCATTTTTGCCCCTCTTGCTGAATATCTAACCCCAATGAGTGCTTGTCGCTCTGCGGGTATAGTCCATAGTGAGTTTTTGAAATCTACCTCTGACCAACGTGCAAATCTTAATTCACTCGAACGTACAAATGTCAGGAGTGTAAGCTGGGTCGCAATCTGTGTTATGCCTTTGCCTCTGTAAGCTTCAATGCGTTGCATGAGCTCTGGTAACCGTTCTAAAGGAAGGGCAGGGCGGTGAATACTTTTTTTAGAAATTACAGCACCAGCGAGGTCATAGGCAGGATTTTGCTCAATCAATGCATTGTGGACAGCATATCTCATGATCGCAGTTATGCGTTGTTGAAGACGTGAAGCGAGTTCGAGGTGACCTGTTGCTTCAGCCCTTTTTAGTGGAATCAGTAAGTCACGGGTTTTGAGTTCTGTGATATTACGATTGCCAATAATAGGGAATAAATGACTTTCAAGACTGCTTAACACAGTAGTTCTGTGGTTTTCCGACCAGGTCCTGTTACTGGAATGCCAATCTCGTGCAACCTTTTCAAATGTCAGCAGCCCTTTGATCTCGACCTTATCAGCTTTGCGTTTTTCACTTGGATCAACGCCATTTGCCACGAGTTGCCTAGCTTCGTCTCTTCTGCGTCGGGCTTCCGATAACGTGACCTCAGGATAAACACCGAGAGCAAGAATCTTTTGTTTGCTACCAAAGCGATACTGAAAACGCCAGTATTTGGAACCGTGTGGGGTAATCAAAAGATGCATACCATTACCGTCTGTCATCTTGACCGGCTTCACAGCAGCCTTAGCATTTCTTACCTTTAACTCAGTGAGCGGCATAGTAAAAATCCCCGGCTGATGGTATCTGCATTATCGAACCAAACATACCAACAATTGTACCAACATGACACTGTGGATTTTGTGAGCCCGATGGAGACGCAGGTGGACTATCGGGTTTAGTTAAGTGACTGAATGGAATGGGTAAAGTAGACTTTGAGATACGTTGAGAGACTAGCATTTGGTGTCCCCTGCAGGAATCGAACCTGCAACTAGCCCTTAGGAGGGGCTCGTTATATCCATTTAACTAAGAGGACAGCGGCGCGCAGTATAGCGCAAACAGGCCAGGAGATTCACTACGTCGCCGTCCGTTTGCTCATTCCGCCAGCAATTCCGGTTTTCTGCACGCGCTAACGTTACGTGCAGAAAGCGGAAACAGCTGTACTGAAGTCCGGGATGTCATCCAGACTGAAGCGGCACCCCGACTCTAAAATCTTCACTCCCTCTTTGCAGCAGACACTTCCAGTAAACGTTTTTCAGACGCCCGCCTGGCAAATCGGCTTCAGCAAACAGACATGAAAAGCAGACAGGGTGAACTGTCTGCCTTTCCTCTTACTCAGCGCCTTCCTGCTCTTCACGCTGGCGACGTTTCTCCTGCTTCTTCTTCTCAGCCTTCGCTTTAGCCACAGCAGCTTCACTCATGTCGTTGCGGATCTGCGCGTGGCTGATCAGGGCAAAAATCAGCGTGCCGCCGGTAATGTTGCCGAGCAGCGTCGGCAGGGCAAACGGCCAGAAGAATTCATACCAGCTGATGCTGCCATTAAAGACCAGATAGAGCACTTCCACCGATCCCACCACGATATGCGCCAGATCACCCAGCGCAACCAGCCAGGTCATCATCACAATCACCAGCAGTTTGGCGCCGCCCGCCGAGGGGAACATCCAGACCATGGTGGCGATAATCCAGCCGGAGATCACTGCATTGGCAAACATCTCGCCGGGCGTATTTTCCATCACCTTCATACTGATGTTGGTAAACGCCTGACGGGTAGCTTCGTCAAATATCGGCATCTCATTAAACGCCAGCGCACCCAGTGCCGTACCGATCAGGTTACCCAGCAAGACGATGCCCCATAAACGTAATAGCAGAGCGCCATTACTCCAGGTCGGTTTGTGCATTACCGGCAGGACTGCCGTAACGGTATTTTCGGTAAACAGCTGCTGACGCGCCATGATGACGATAACAAAACCAAAGGTATAACCCAGGTTTTCAAGCAGGAACGCCCCTGGTACGCCATCCAGATGCACCTGAAATATCCCCTTCGCCATCAGCGAGGCACCCATGGATAAGCCCGCCGCAATGGCTGACCAGAGCAGCGCCATACCATCGCGCTCCAGCTCCTTTTCCCCATCCTGGCGGATCTCTTCATGGATGGCGGCGGCGCGGGAGGGTAAAGCTTCTTCATCGACTTCGATGTCAGTGCCTTTATCCTTCTCTTCACTCTCGACGTCGTTAGGACCCTGTTCATTACCTGATGAAGGCTTCATATTTTCTCCTGGTGATAGTGCTGTCGCGTAATAAGCGTAGCCGTTTTTTATTTGCCGATAATGTAACGATTGATGCGAATAAGAGTAACAACGTTTTTCGGAACTGCATTTTTATTCAGACTGCGGGCGATACCGCACGAATAAACCCATGGCATCGAAACTGAGCGCTGGCTCACACTTCGGCCCACAGCAACATTGTGGTAATATCCCGGCCACTTTTAGCTGGTGCGATTCCCCCCTCGATGTTGGAAATCATTACGCTCACTTGTGCATACGACGAACGTGCGCTGTTCCGGCAGCTCTCATTTTGCGTCTCTGCAGGCGACATTGTGCAGATTGAAGGCCCTAATGGTGCCGGTAAGACCTCACTCTTGCGGCTGCTGGCTGGCCTGAGCCGTCCTGAACAGGGTGAAATACGCTGGCAGCAGCAGCCAATCCTGCGGCAGCGCGAAGCCTGGCATCAGGCGATGCTCTATCTGGGCCATCATCCCGGTGTCAAAGGCGTGCTTACACCGCTGGAAAACCTGCGTTTCTACCATCCTGATTGCAGTGATGCGCAGATCTTTGCTGCGCTGGAAAGCGTCGATCTCACGGGCGACGAAGAGGTGCCGGTTAGCCGGTTATCGGCGGGCCAGCAGCGTCGGGTAGCGCTGGCGCGGCTGTGGCTCAGCCAGGCCCGCATATGGATTCTCGACGAGCCGCTGACCGCCATCGACAAAGCGGGTGTTAAAAAATTAATGGCGAAATTCGCCCGGCATGCCGATAACGGTGGCGCAGTGATCCTGACAACCCATCAGGATTTGCCCGCGGATGCTGCGCGGGTGCGTAAAATTCGCCTCGGCGACGGGGAGGCAGGCTGATGCTGTTTCGCCTCATCCAGCGTGAATTACGCATCGCCTTTCGCAGCGGGGCTGATGTGATCAATCCGCTCTGGTTTTTCCTGATTGTTATTACCCTGTTTCCGCTGGGCATCGGACCTGACCCGCAACAGCTGGCGCGCATTGCACCGGGCGTAGCCTGGGTTGCCGCGCTGCTGGCGTCGCTGCTGGCGCTGGAGCGGCTGTTTCGCGATGACTTCAGCGATGGTTCGCTGGAGCAACTGGTACTGCTACCGACGCCGCTCCCGGTAACGGTTATCGGCAAAGTAGTGGCGCACTGGCTGGTCACAGGCGTGCCGCTGATAATCCTGTCGCCGCTGGCCGCGCTGCTGCTGTCACTGGATTTTAATGGCTGGCGGGCGATGGCTTTGACGCTGCTGCTCGGCACGCCAACCCTGAGTTTTCTCGGTGCCATTGGTGTAGGTCTAACGGTGGGTTTACGGCGTGGTGGCGTACTGCTTAGCCTGCTGGTGCTGCCGCTGGCTATTCCGGTCTTGATCTTCGCCAGTGCGGCGATGGAGGCGGCCAGTCAGGGATTGCCGATTAGTGGCTATCTGGCGATTCTCGGCGCGATGCTGCTGGGCAGCGCCACGCTCTCCCCGTTTGCCACGGCGGCAGCGCTAAGAATTACTTTGCAATAACAGCCGTTGAAATAACCGCGCGTAAAAGACGCGGCAACACTCTTTTATCGTTAATGTGAGCATTTGATATGTGGAAAGCGTTACATCAGCTGGCCAGGCCCGAACGGCTCTATCAGTTTTCGGGGCGACTGGTGCCGTGGTTCGCCATCTCAGGGCTGGCGGCGTTGCTGCTGGGCTGGGCCTGGGGCTTTGGATTTGCTCCCGCTGACTATCAGCAGGGCGACAGTTTCCGCATCATGTACATTCATGTGCCCGCCGCGATGTGGTCGATGGGCATTTATGCCTCGATGGCCATCGCCGCCTTTATCGGCCTGGTGTGGCAGATGAAAATGGCCGATCTGGTTTCTGCCGCCATGGCACCGGTGGGCGCGGTCTTTACCTTTATTGCGCTGGTCACCGGATCCGCATGGGGTAAGCCGATGTGGGGGACCTGGTGGATCTGGGATGCACGCCTCACTTCGGAGCTGGTGCTGCTGTTCCTCTATATGGGCGTGATTGCGCTCTGGCATGCTTTTGATGACCGTCGCACCGCAGGGCGGGCCGCGGGTGTTCTCATCCTGGTCGGCGTAGTTAATCTGCCGATCATTCACTTCTCAGTGCAGTGGTGGAATACCCTGCATCAGGGCTCGTCGGGCATTCTCCAGCAGGCGATTGCGCCGGTGATGCGAACGCCGCTGCGCTGGGCAATCATCGGTTATCTGCTGGTGTTTATCACGCTGACCCTGATGCGGCTGCGCAACCTGATTCTGTTAACCGAACGTCATCGTCCCTGGGCGATTGATGTGGCGAAGCGGGGAGAGCAGGCATGACACCCGCCTTTTCCTCCTGGCACGCTTTCTTTGAGATGGGAGGCTACGCCTTCTATGTCTGGCTTGCAGTTGCCTGCACGCTGATTCCGCTTGTCGGGCTGACGCTGCATACCCTGTTGCTGCGCCGCCGCCTGCTGGCTGAGATCCGCCAGCGCGACGCGCGGGAACGCCGCATCCGGGCAGCGAAATCTAAAAAAGCCGCGGCTGAAGCGGCAGGAGAGACATTGTGAATACCCGTCGACGCAACCGCCTCTATGCGGCAGTGGCGATTCTGCTCGGCCTCGGCCTGGCCACCGCGCTGGTGATGTATGCGCTGCGCTCAAACATCGATCTGTTCTATACCCCAGGTGAAATCCTCTACGGCAAAGGCGAGGCGCACGAGAAGCCCGAAGCGGGCCAGCGCCTGCGCGTCGGCGGCATGGTGATGCCCGGCAGCGTCCGGCGCGATCCGAATACGCTTGCCGTGTCGTTCAAACTTTATGATGCCCGCGGCGTGGTCAGCGTCAGTTTTGAAGGCATCCTGCCGGATCTGTTTCGTGAAGGGCAGGGCGTCGTCGCACAGGGCGTGCTGGCGGCGGGCAACCAGGTAATCGCCAAAGAAGTGCTGGCGAAACATGATGAGAAATATACGCCGCCGGAGATTGAAGACGCGATGAAGAGTAATCACACCGGCCCGCAGTCGCTGTATCAGGCGGGAAATAAATCATCATGATGCCCGAGATTGGTACTTTTCTGCTCTGTCTGGCGCTGGGGCTCTCCCTGCTGCTGAGCAGCTATCCGCTGTGGGGCGCAGTGCGCCAGGATGCCCGTCTGATGGCGATGGCGCGTCCGCTGGCCTGCGGTCTGTTTATCTGCATCGCGGCGGCTTTTGCGCTGCTGGTCTGGGCCTTTATCAGCAACGATTTTACCGTTGCCTATGTCGTTACAAACTCCAACAGTCTGCTCCCGGTTTATTATCGCATTGCCGCCACCTGGGGCGCGCATGAAGGATCGCTGCTGTTGTGGGTGTTGCTGCTCAGCACCTGGACATTGGCGGTGGCGATATTCAGTCGCGGTATGCCGCAGGATGCGCTGGCACGCGTGCTGGCGGTCATGGGGATGATCAATCTCGGCTTCCTGCTGTTTATCCTGCTGACCTCGAATCCATTTGGCCGCACGCTGCCGGACTTTCCGATAGACGGGCACGACCTGAATCCGATGCTGCAGGATATCGGCCTGATCTTCCATCCGCCGCTGCTCTATATGGGCTATGTCGGCTTTTCGGTGGCGTTTGCCTTTGCTATCGCCTCGCTGATGGCCGGACGGCTGGATACGGCCTGGGCGCGCTGGTCGCGTCCCTGGACCACGGCGGCCTGGGTCTTTCTGACGATTGGTATCGTCCTTGGCTCGGCCTGGGCCTATTACGAGCTGGGCTGGGGCGGCTGGTGGTTCTGGGACCCGGTTGAAAATGCGTCGTTTATGCCGTGGCTGGCAGGCACCGCTCTGATGCACTCGCTGGCGGTCACAGAAAAGCGAGGCACCTTTAAGGCCTGGACCGTGCTGCTGGCGATTACCGCGTTTTCGCTGAGCCTGCTGGGGACGTTCCTGGTGCGATCCGGGGTGCTGGTGTCGGTGCATTCCTTCGCCTCCGATCCGGCACGCGGGATGTTTATCCTCGCGTTTCTGGTGATTGTTATCGGCAGTTCGCTCCTGCTCTACGCGATTAAAGGCGGGCAGGTACGTGGCCGGGTGCAGAATGAAACCTGGTCGCGCGAATCGTTTTTGCTGGGTAATAACGTGCTGCTGATTGCCGCGATGCTGGTGGTTCTGCTCGGCACGCTATTGCCGCTGGTGCACAAGCAACTGGGCCTGGGCAGCATTTCGGTCGGTGAGCCGTTCTTCAATACCATGTTCAGCTGGCTGATGGCGCCGTTTGCGCTGCTGATGGGGATCGGACCGCTGGTGCGCTGGCGTCGCGATGAACCGCAGAAGCTGGCAAAACGGCTGGCGCTGGCGCTGATCGTGACTCTGGCATGTTCCATGATTATTCCCTGGTGGCTACAGGATCGCATTGAGGCGATGACCGTGGTTGGCCTGCTGATGTCACTCTGGATTATCGTGCTGACGCTGCTGGAACTGCATGAGCGCGCCACTCACCGTCATCCGTTCTTTGCCGGTTTACGTCACCTGTCGCGCAGTCACTGGGGCATGGTACTGGGCCATCTTGGTGTGGGGGTGACGGTGATTGGGATTGCGTTCAGTACCCAGTACAGCGTGGAACGCGATGTGCGGATGAAGGCGGGTGAAAGCATTGATATTCATCACTATCACTTTGTCTTCCGCGGCGTGCAGAATCTGCAGGGGCCTAACTACAGCGGTGGCATGGGCATCATCGATGTCACGCGCAACGGCAAACACGAAGCGACGCTGCAGGCAGAGAAACGCTTTTATACGGCCGCCCGCACCATGATGACCGAAGCGGCGATCGATGGGGGTTTCAGCCGCGATCTCTATGCGGCGCTGGGCGAAGAGCTGGAGGATGGCGGCTGGGCCGTGCGCATCTACTACAAACCCTTTGTCCGCTGGATCTGGTTCGGTGGCGCGCTGATGGCGCTGGGTGGGCTGTTCTGCCTGTTTGATCCCCGTTATCGCTCGCGCAAAAAAGCGGGAATTGAGGAGCGGACATGAACAAGAAAATCCTGTTTATTCCCCTGATGCTGTTTCTGTTGCTGGCGGCGGCGCTGCTGTGGCAGCTGACACGTAATGCCGATGGCGACGATCCGACCCGTCTCGAATCCGCTCTGATCGGTAAGCCGGTGCCGCTGTTCCGGCTTGAAGCACTCGATCAGCCAGGCAAAACCTACGACCAGCGCGTGCTGACAGATGGCAAACCGATATTGCTGAACGTCTGGGCGACCTGGTGTCCGACCTGTCGCGCCGAGCATCAGTATCTGAATACGCTGGCGGAGCAGGGCATTCGCGTCGTCGGGCTGAACTACAAAGACGATCGTCACAAGGCGGTTAACTGGCTGAATACGCTGGGTAACCCTTACGCACTGAGCCTCTATGATGGCAACGGTATGCTGGGACTGGATCTCGGCGTCTATGGCGCGCCGGAAACCTTTCTGATCGACGGTAAAGGGATCATCCGTTATCGCCACGCGGGCGATCTCAATGCGCGCGTCTGGGATCAGGAAGTGAAACCCTTGTGGGTGAAATACAGCGCGGAGGCGGGATCATGAGAACGCTGTTACTGCTCTGCGGCTTGCTGTTCAGCATCAACTTGTGGGCAAGCATCGACACTCTGCAATTTGACTCGGTGGCCCAGGAAGAACAATACCGCGACCTGACCGCTTCACTGCGGTGTCCGAAGTGCCAGAACAACAGCATCGCCGACTCAAATGCCATGATTGCCGCCGATATGCGGCTGAAAGTCTATCAGCTGATGAAACAGGGCCAGAGTCGCCAGCAGATCATCGACTATATGGTGGCGCGTTACGGCAATTTCGTCAGCTATTCGCCACCGGTCACGCCCTCAACCCTGGTTTTGTGGGCTGGTCCGGCGCTGTTTGCGCTGCTGGGCGGCGCGGTGATTATCCTGCGCAGCCGTCAGCGAAAAACCCGCAGTGAGCTGGATGAAGATGAGCAACAGCGTCTTAATGCGCTACTGAAGTCAGACAGGAAGCCGTAATGAGTGCATTTTGGATCACCCTTTTTCTGTTACTGCTGGCGGCCTGTACGCTGTTTATGGCGGCGGGCTGGCGGCAACGTCAGGCCAGCACAGGCGATCGCGATCGCCTTAATCAGCGCTTCTACCACCAGCGGATAGATGAGCTGGCGCAGGATGAAGATCAGGGCGTCGTCGCTGAGCGTCCGCTAATGGAGCGGGAGTTACAGCAGGCACTGCTGGCGGATATTCCACCGGCACAGACGATGAAGTCACACAGCAGCAGCCGCTGGATTTTGCTGCCAGGCCTGATCGTGCTGATTGGGGTATCGCTGGGGACTTACCTGAAAACCGGTGGCCTGGCACAGCTCACGGGCTGGAAGCAGGTGCAGCAGGCGTATCCTGAGCTGCGTGCCCGACTGATGGATCCTGGCGCTAAACCGCTGAGCATGGAGGAGCTGGCGCGTTTACAGCTCGGATTGCGTACCGCGTTGCAAACGGAACCGGATAATCTGGCTGACTGGACGATGCTGGGACGGCTCGGCATGGTGCTGAATAATGCCGATATCGCCAGCCAGGCATTTGAGCATGCGCTACAGCTTGCTCCCAACGATCTGGCGCTAAAACAGGATTATGCCGAAGTCCTGACGCGATCCCCTGATCCGCAGGATAACCGTCAGGCGTCACTGCTGCTGCAGGCATTGCTTAAAGCGGATCCGCAAAACCTGCGTACGCTGAGCCTGCTGGCATTTAATGCTTACGGACAGCAGCAATATGATCAGGCTATCGACGCATGGCAGACCCTGCTGGGTCTGTTGCCGGCCGGTGATTCGCGACACGCGATGATCGCCCGCAGCATCGAAAAGGCCAGAAGTGCCGCCGGGCAACAGAGTCGTCAACTGGCGCTGACCGTGACGCTGGCACCTAAGGCAGAAAAAATGTTACCGCAGGACGGAGTGTTGTATATTTCGGTTTCTGACGGTGCTTCACCGGTGCCGGTGGCTGTTAAGCGGATGCCGCTCAGTCACTTCCCGCTGTCGCTGTCGCTGGATGACAGCAACGCCATGATGCCGGATCGCCTGCTTTCGGCGCAGCATCAGGTCGAGGTCCGGGTGCGAATCTCCCGCGATGGCAGCGCTAATCCCCGGCCGGGTGACTGGCTGGGCCTGAGCGCAGTGACGCCCTGGGATGGGCATCAGCCGATTGCAGTAGAGATTAATCAGCAGCTTCCCTGAACGCATCAACTGACCGCGTTCAGGATGATGGGTGCCATTGCCTGCTGCCTCTGGCACAAAGTCAGCTATGCTCATCGGGTAAGTCGATTCGATACCGGGCTGTGACCTGAACGATGGGTAGACCTTTTTCATCCGCACAGGGAGATTGGAATGAATTATCGCCTGACCAGCCTGGCTGTCGCCAGCGTCCTTCTGGTAGGTTGTGCCAGTTCAAAGCCGGCGAATAGCGATCCTGCTCAGCGCAGCGATCCGTTCGAAGGCTTTAACCGCACGATGTTTAACTTTAACTACAACGTGCTGGATCCGTATGTATTGCGTCCGGTCGCTGTGGCCTGGCGTGATTATGTGCCGGTGCCGGCACGTACCGGCCTGAGCAATTTCCTCGGCAACCTGGAAGAACCTGCCAGCATGGTCAACGCCATCCTGATCGGTAACGGACGTGATGCAGGTATTCACTTCACCCGTTTCTTCTTGAACAGCGTGCTGGGACTGGGCGGCTTCATTGACGTTGCCGGTAAGGCGAATCCGGAACTGGCGCGTGAAGAGCCGCACCGTTTCGGTACCACGCTCGGTCACTATGGCGTCGGCTACGGGCCTTATGTTGAGTTGCCTGCTTACGGCAGCTTTACGGTGCGTCAGGATGGCGGCGACTACGTTGATACGCTTTATCCGATCCTTGGCTGGCTGACCTGGCCAATGTCGATTGGTAAATGGACGCTTGAAGGGATTGAGACACGCGCGCAGCTGCTGGACTCTGATGCAATCCTGAAACAGCAGAGCGATCCGTACGCCTTTATCCGTAACGCTTACTTCCAGCGTCACGACTTCCTGGCGCGCGGCGGCAAGCTCAAGCCGGAAGATAATCCTAACGCGGCCGCGATTCAGGATGACCTGAAGGATATTGACGCCGAGTAATCGCCCGCGCTGCGCCGCCAGGGATGGCGGTTTATGCCACTTTGGGCAGGGCGTATGCTCCCTGAGCCATTAAGCAATCCACGGCCACAAAAAGGGCGACTCACCAGAGTCGCCCTTTTTGTTCGTACCATCCAGTCAGAACTTATAGTTAAAGTTCGCGCCGTAGAGCCAGGCCTTGCCTTCAGAGGTAAAGGTATAAGGACCTTCTTTCACCGTGACTTTCTGTCCGTGCATATAAGAGATGCCTAAATCCACCGAGGCATCATCGTTAAAGGCGTAAGAAGTACCGGCACTCAGCCATAAACGATCCTGGTCCGGGATGGAGATAGAGCGCTTATCGGCCGGAACCGGGCTGTCATCAAATGCAATACCGGTACGGAAGGTCCAGTTCTTGTCGTAGGAATAGGTTGTGCCCAGTGCAATACGGTAGGCGTCGTGGAAGCTTTCATCTTTATAGAACAGCGTCTGGCCGTTAGAGCCAGTGGCTTTCAGCTCCTGGAACTGGCTCCAGCTGGTGTAAGCCATGCTGTAGTGAACTGCCCACTGCGGTGCCACTTTATGCCAGCCTGACACTTCCCACATCTCTGGCAGATTCAGCGTTAACGCGCCTGGAACGGTGGTGCCGTTGGTGCCAAAAGGTACGCCTGACACTTCCGGATTATTCACCGCATTCAGCCGGGATGAGAGATTACTTTTGTAATCGCCATCAAAGTCGACTTTCACTTCTGAACGATAGGTAAAGCCGAAGCGGTTATTTTCATCCACTTCATACAGGATGCCAGCATTCCAGCCGTAACCCCACTCATCGCCTTTCAGATGGGCAACCTGCGTATCAGCCGGAACCCCCAGCCTCGCGCCTGACTCACCGGCATAACGCTCAATTTTGGCTTTAGCGTAAACCGCATCAAAACCGATGCCTGCACTAAAATGTTCATTAAAGCGATAAGCAGTGCTGAGATTTAAATTGCCGGTCATCAGGTCAGTTTTACCGCCGTAACCGCCAGCGGTGTAGCCATTATTAAACTCTGTTGCTAAGCCGTAGTTTGAGGTTGCAGATGCGCCAATCCACCACTGATCGTTGATGGGCTGGACATAATGAATATTGGGTACCCACTGATTAGGGGCAATATTATTCGCATCCAGGCTGCGGCCACTGGGACTGCGACCACTGATATTTACATCCGGCGCAATATAGACGGCCCCGATAGAAAATTCCGGGCGATCCATTAACGCCATTGTCGCCGGGTTACGGCTGGCAGACGCCGCGGTATCACCCATTGCCCCTTCGCCTGAATATGCGCGACCTAAACCAATCGAAGAGAATTCATTTAACTGAAACCCAGCAGCGTAAACGTGGGAAGAGACAAGCGCCACTGCAGCCGCCACGGCTGACTTTGCAAACAGGTTTTTATGGTTCATGACCACAACCTCATGTGAATTATTATTTAACGCTATAACGTCGCGTAACAAAGGACGGCGGATTGTAGGGACTGATGTAAAGCGCACATATCAGACCAGTGCGGAGAGTATAGGTCCGACCTGTGTGCATGTTGCAATATTGTTTTTAAAATATTTCAGGTTTGATCGCTTAAAATTCGATCTGCATAACAAAAAGCCCCTGATCCTGGACAGCATAACCATTCCAGTTTGTTCTGGATCAATTTTTATTGTGATATTCGTCACTTAGCAACAGGTGCGTGGCGCATCTTTCAGCGAGCAGGTAAGATTTCGTCCATAAAATCGCTCAACCTATGCAATTGCTGGTCTGGAGAATGAAATGACTGATGCCATTAAAAAATGCAGTGCGACCGAAACCGCAGCCTGTTGTTGTGTTGATGTCGGCACGGTAATGGATAACACCGATTGCACCGCCAGCTGGTCAGAATGGTTTGCTCAGCGTGCCGATGCGGAAGCGAAATTAGCGCAACTGACCGAACGTGCCCGCGAGGTTGAATCGGAACCCTGTCTGATTGAATCGCGCTTCAGCGAAGTGGATCAGGGTGTGCAGCTGGATATCGATTTCACCTTCAGCTGCCAGGCTGAAACCATGATTTTTCAGCTCGGTTTGCGTTAAGTATCATTACGCCGCGTCACTGCGGCGTTTTTCATTTTCGTGTTTCCCTTCGCACTTTTTCCCTTCCGATATTGGCGGCTCACCCGCTTGTGGTTAACACTGATCAGGTCAGACCTCTTCAGGCAATGATGCCACAGTCCCAGCCACAGGTGAGAACAATGAGCAAAGCGCAGCCGCTGCTGACGCGTGATGGTGAACGCATCGCAATAACCCACGGATTACGCACCCCTTTCTTACGCCAGGCGACCGGCTTCCATGGCATTCCCGCCATTGAGCTTGGACGCATGGTGGTCAGCGAATTAATGGCGCGCAGTGAACTGCCGGCTGAGGTGATCGAGCAACTGGTCTTTGGGCAGGTGGTGCAGATGCCGGAAGCGCCGAACATTGCGCGTGAAATTGTATTAAGCAGCGGGCTGAGTGTGCATACCGACGCCTACAGCGTCAGCCGTGCCTGCGCCACCAGCTTTCAGGCGGTAGCGAATGTGACAGAAAGTCTGCTGGCGGGCACCATCTCTGCCGGTATCGCCGGAGGCGCGGACTCCTCGTCGGTGTTGCCGATTGGGGTCAGTAAAACGCTGGCCCGTGCGCTGGTTGATCTCAATAAAGCCCGCAGCTTCGGTCAAAAACTGCACATTCTGCGGCGTCTGCGTCCGCGTGATCTGCTGCCGGTCCCGCCCGCAGTGGCGGAGTATTCGACCGGCCTGCGCATGGGCGACACTGCGGAGCAGATGGCTAAGAGTCACGGCATCACTCGCGAAGCACAGGATGCGCTGGCGCTGCGATCCCATCAGCATGCCGCCAGGGCCTGGCAATCCGGGGTACTGAATCAGGAAGTCATGGCAGCCTTTGTGCCGCCGTGGAAAAGCGCCATCGATCAGGACAATAACGTGCGGATGAATGCCAAAGCGGAGGATTACGCCCGACTGCGTCCGGCATTTGATCGCCAGCACGGCAGCGTCACCGCGGCCAACAGCACGCCCCTCACCGACGGCGCGGCGGCAGTGATTCTGATGCGCGAGGGCCGCGCCCGCGAACTGGGCATCAGGCCCCTGGGCTATCTGCGCAGCTACGCCTTTACCGCCATTGGTGTGCAGCAGGATATGCTGCTGGGCCCGGCGTACGCTTCACCACTGGCACTGGATCGCGCCGGCATAACCCTGGCCGATCTGACGCTGATCGATATGCATGAAGCATTTGCTGCCCAGACACTGAGCAACCTGCAAATGTTCCGCGACGAGCGCTTTGCCCGTGAGGTGCTGAATCGGCCACACGCGCTGGGCGAAGTGAATGAAGAGCGCTTTAACGTGCTGGGAGGATCGATCGCCTATGGTCATCCTTTTGCCGCCACGGGTGCGCGCATGATCACTCAGACGCTGAATGAATTACGCCGTCGCGGTGGCGGGTTAGGACTGGTCACGGCCTGTGCGGCAGGCGGACTGGGTGCGGCAATGATTCTGGAGGCCGAATAATGGAGCAGAATGCGTTTCATCTGAAGATGCGACTGGATCACGTTGGCATCATTACGATCGATGTCCCTGGTGAGAAGATGAACACCCTGAAAGCGGAATTTGCCGGGCAGATCACCGCCATCATTGCGGAGGCGCGGCGCGATCCGCAACTGGCTGGCCTGGTGCTGATTTCCGGCAAAGCGGACAACTTCATCGCGGGCGCAGACATCAGCATGATTGACCGCTGTAAGAGCGCGCAGGAAGCCGAAGCGCTGGCAAAACAGGGCCAGGAAGTGATGGCTGCGCTTGACGCGCTGCCGTTCCCGGTGGTCGCGGCGATCCACGGCGCCTGCCTGGGAGGCGGACTGGAACTGGCGCTGGCCTGTGATGCCCGTATCTGCTCGCTGGATGATAAAACCCGCCTCGGTTTGCCGGAGGTGCAGCTCGGCTTACTGCCAGGCTCTGGCGGCACTCAGCGGCTGCCACGCTTAATCGGCGTGCAGCAGGCGCTGCCACTGATTCTGACCGGCAAAGCCCTGCGGGCGAAACAGGCTCGTAAGCTGGGCGTGGTTGATGACGCGGTGCCGCAGGCGATTCTGCTGGAAACCGCCATCGCCCGGGTGAAAAAGGGCAAGGTTAGTGGACGAACGCTGCCGCTGCGCGATCGTCTGCTGCATGGTCCGGTTGGCCGTCAGGCGCTGTTTGCGCTGGCGACCCGACAGACCGCAGCCAAAACACAGGGTAACTATCCGGCGGCAAAACGCATTATTGAGGTGGTGCGCATCGGGCTGGAGCAGGGCAGTCGGGCCGGACATGAGGCTGAAGCACGCGCTTTTGGTGAGCTGGCGATGACGCCAGAATCGGTTGCGCTGCGCGGGATCTTTTTCGCGACTACGGCTATGAAAAAGGAGCGGGGCGGTGAAGCGGAACCCGGCACCGTTAAGCGTGTTGGTATCCTCGGCGGCGGCCTGATGGGCGGCGGTATCGCCAGCGTCACCGCGGTCAACGCCGGGTTGCCGGTACGCATTAAAGATATCAGCCTGGAAGGTGTGAACCATGCGCTGAAAACCAGCTGGGAACTGCTGAGCAAAAAAGTTAAACGACGCCAGCTTACTCCGGCACAGCGTCAGCAGCAGATGGCACGTATCACGGGCGGCATCGATTATCAGGGCTTCTCACAGCGCGACGTGGTAATTGAAGCCGTATTTGAAGATTTAGCCCTGAAGCAGCAGATGGTCAGCGAAGTGGAGGCACACTGTCAGCCCCACACGCTGTTTGCCTCAAATACCTCTTCGCTGCCGATTGAGGCGATCGCCGCCGGCGCCCAGCGTCCTGAGAACGTCATCGGGCTGCACTATTTCAGTCCGGTAGAGAAAATGCCGCTGGTGGAGGTGATTCCTCATCTGAATACCTCTACCGCGACGCTGGTGACGATTGTGGCGCTGGCGCGCAGCCAGGGTAAAACCCCGATTGTGGTGGCGGACAAGCCTGGCTTCTATGTTAACCGCATCCTGACGCCCTATATAAATGAAGCGATGCGCTGCCTGCTGGAGGGCGAGCCGATTGACCATATTGATCGGGCGCTGGTGAAGTTTGGTTTCCCGGTCGGCCCGATTCAGTTGCTGGATGAGGTCGGTATCGACGTTGGCAGCAAAATCAGTCCCATCCTGCATCAGGCTTATGGTGAACGCTTTGCCGCGCCAGCCGCTTTTGATGCGGTGCTGAAAGATGGCCGCAAGGGACGTAAAAACAGCAAAGGCTTTTATCGCTATGACCAGCCGCGCTGGCAGCGTAAAAAACCGGACGCTTCGCTGTATACGTTGCTGAAAGTCTCGCCGCAGGCCAGGCAGAGCGAAGCGCAGATTGCTGAACGCTGCGTGATGATGATGCTGAACGAAGCTGCACGCTGTCTTGATGAGCAGGTGGTTCGCTGCGCCCGCGATGGGGATATCGGTGCGGTGTTTGGCATCGGCTTTCCGCCTTTCTTAGGCGGCCCGTTCCACTACATGGACAAACTGGGCGCGGCGGACGTGGTCAACAGATTAACCCGGCTTGCGCAGCAGCATGGCGAACGATTCACACCCTGTGAGGCGCTGATTCAGGCGGCTGCAAAATAGACGAAATTTTACATTTCTGCTGAAAATGGAATAACCAATCCGATTCAGCGGCTTAGAAAAGCGCCGCCAGAGTGTGCGGCGCAGCATGATTCTGAGAAGTGCTTATTTAATAAACAACCGGTTGACTATACTAAAGCCATTAGGGTAAAACACAGCGTTCATTCGCAGAGTGAAGAGTCAGGCGCTACGCGTCGGGCGATGTCGACAAACAACAGCGGTGCTTTATGCAAGTTTTTATCATGCGTCACGGCGATGCGGCTCTGGAAGCAGCCAGTGATTCAGTCAGGCCTTTAACCTTATGTGGCTGCAATGAATCACGTCAGATGGCCAACTGGCTTAACAGCCAGACCCCGGACATTGAGCGTGTCCTGGTGAGTCCCTATTTACGCGCGCAGCAAACGCTCGCGACCGTGCGTGAAGCCTTTCCCCTGCCGGAAAGCCAGGACGTTCTGCCGGAATTAACGCCGGGCGGCGATCCGGAGATGGTCGGGTGCTATCTGCAGGCCCTGGCGAATGAAGGGGTGAAATCGGCTCTGGTGATCTCACATTTACCGTTGGTGGGGTATTTAGTCTCTGAACTGTGCCCGCAGGAAGCACCGCCAATGTTTGCCACTTCCGCTATTGCCTGCGTGGAATTCGATCCCGCGGCGAGTGCCGGTAAACTGCTGTGGCAGGTCAGTCCCAAAAAGCTGGCTAAAGCAATCTGACGTCTGTGGGCCGATCATTCCGGCCCCTCTCAGGGCAATTCAGGCGGTTGCCACTCCTCAATCTCAATCAAAACCAGCAGCGCGGCGTCACCGCCGAACATTTTGGGTGCCTGATGAAAAGCCATCACCCACGGATGCTGGGCCAGCCACAGCGGCGTCTGCTGCTTCAGAATATGCTTTCCATGACCGGTCATGACGCTGGCGCAGAACAGATGTTCACGGCGGCAGGCGGCGATCAGTGCTCCCAGCTCCTGCTTGGCCTGCTGCTGCGTTAAGCCGTGCAGATCGAGGAAAATCTCTGGCGTATAGTCGCCACGACGTAATTTTTTCAGCTCAAAATGGCTGACATCGGCGCGCACATAACGGGTGGCACCTTCCGTTGAGAGCAGCGGCTGAAACTCATCCGAAAAGTAATGACTGTTGTCCGCCTGCTCTGAAAGCAGACGCTTTACCGGGATCTGGCGGGTTTTAACCGGCGCTTTGTGGACAAACGTGTCCTGTTTCAACTGGCGTGTCCCCGTCATTAACTGGCGAAACAGCGCCTGGTCATCCGGGCTTAGTGGTGTTTTTTTACTCATGGCAGGTCAGTCATATCAGAAAAGGCTGTCACACAGCAGAGCCGATACCTTACCGTTAAGCGTCATTAAATGTCAGCTTTTTCACCTCGCTGCGCTGAATTCTCCCCGGCTTCATGGCACACTACTGGCCGATTTAGCAAAAGGCCTGCGGAGGGCTACGTGGACAAAATTTTCGTCGATGAGGCAGTGAACGAACTGCACACCATTCAGGACATGCTGCGCTGGGCGGTCAGCCGCTTTTCCGCTGCCGGAATCTGGTACGGACATGGCACAGACAATCCCTGGGACGAAGCCGTTCAACTGGTCCTGCCGTCACTCTGGCTGCCGCTGGATATTCCTGAAGATATGCGCAATGCGCGTCTGACCGCCAGCGAACGTCTTCTGATCGTCGAGCGCGTCATTCGTCGCGTTAACGAGCGCATTCCGGTCGCCTATCTGACCAATAAAGCCTGGTTCTGCGGCCACGAGTTCTTTGTTGATGAGCGCGTGCTGGTGCCGCGTTCACCGATTGGCGAACTGATTGAGAACCGCTTTGCCGGTCTGGTCAGCACGCCACCCCATCATATTCTGGATATGTGTACCGGCAGCGGCTGTATCGCGATTGCCTGCGCCTATGCCTTCCCGGAAGCGGAAGTGGATGCGGTGGATATCTCCACCGGTGCGCTGGCGGTTGCCGAGCAGAACATTGAAGAACATGGCCTGATTCATCAGGTTACGCCGATTCGCGCTGACCTGTTCCGCGAATTGCCACCGCTGAAATATGATCTTATCGTCACCAATCCACCGTATGTTGATGCGGAAGATATGGATGATCTGCCGAACGAATATCGCCACGAACCAGAGCTGGGGCTGGCGGCAGGCAGCGACGGCCTGAAGCTGGTGCGTCGCATTCTGGCCTGTGCACCGGATTATCTCAGCGAGCAGGGCGTCCTGGTCTGCGAAGTGGGTAACAGTATGGTGCACATGATCGAGCAGTATCCCGATGTGCCCTTTACCTGGCTGGAATTCGACAACGGCGGTGACGGCGTCTTTACGCTGACGCGCCAGCAGATTGTCGACGCACAACACCATTTCTCTTTTTACAAAGACTAAAAATGGGGCGAAGCATCGCCCGCGGAACCCTGAGAAGGAAATAGCATGGCCGGAAACAGCATCGGGCAATTTTTTCGAGTAACGACCTTTGGCGAGTCCCATGGGCTTGCGCTGGGCTGTATCGTTGACGGCGTGCCGCCAGGCATTCCGCTGACCGAAGCGGATATTCAGCATGATCTTGATCGCCGCCGCCCTGGCACATCGCGCTATACCACGCAGCGCCGCGAGCCGGATCAGGTGAAAATTTTGTCCGGTGTGTTTGAGGGGGTGACCACCGGCACCTCGATTGGCCTGCTGATTGAGAACACCGATCAGCGTTCGCAGGATTACGGCGCTATCAAAGATCTCTTCCGTCCGGGCCATGCTGATTACACCTACGAGCAGAAATATGGTCAGCGTGACTATCGTGGCGGTGGCCGCTCGTCGGCGCGCGAAACCGCGATGCGCGTGGCGGCCGGTGCGATAGCCAAGAAATACCTGCAGATGAAACACGGTGTGGTGGTGCGCGGCTATCTGTCACAGATTGGTGACATCGCCTGTGAGCTGAAAGACTGGAGCATCGTGGAAGAGAACCCCTTCTTCTGCCCGGATGCGGACAAGCTGGAGGCGCTGGATGAACTGATGCGCGGCCTGAAAAAAGAGGGCGACTCCATTGGCGCTAAAGTCACAGTCATGGCAGATCACGTGCCGCCAGGCCTGGGCGAGCCGGTATTTGACCGACTGGATGCCGATCTGGCGCATGCGCTGATGAGCATCAATGCCGTTAAAGGCGTTGAAATCGGTGACGGCTTTGCGGTGGTTAACCAGCGCGGCAGTCAGCATCGCGACGAGATCCGCCACGATGGTTTCCAGAGCAACCACGCCGGGGGCATTCTGGGCGGTATCAGCAGCGGCCAGACCATCAGCGCCAATCTGGCGATGAAACCGACCTCCAGCATCACCGTGCCGGGTAAAACCATTACCCGCGACGGCGAAGAAGTGGAGATGATCACTAAAGGCCGCCACGATCCCTGCGTCGGGATCCGCGCAGTGCCGATCGCCGAGGCGATGATGGCGATCGTCCTGATGGATCATCTGCTGCGCCAGCGGGCGCAGAACGGTGACGTTAACAGCTCCGTACCGCGCTGGTGATGCCATGAAGGCTCTTCTGCTTACCCTGAGTGCGCTGTTAATCAGCGCCTCCAGCCTGGCGGCGACGCCGTGGCAACGCATCCAGCAGCCGATCACCGGCGCACCGCAGTCAATTGGCGGCTTTGCCAACGGCTGTATTGTTGGCGCCGAGGCGCTGCCGCTGAATTCACCGCACTATCAGGTGATGCGTCAGGATCAGCGGCGCTACTTTGGTCATCCCGATCTGATTCAGTTTATTCAGCGGCTCAGTACGCAGGTGCATAACCTGCAACTGGGCAACGTGCTGATTGGTGACATGGGCATGGCAGCAGGCGGACGTTTCAGCAGCGGTCACGCCAGTCATCAGACCGGGCTGGATGTCGATATCTGGCTGCAACTGCCGAAAACCCGCTGGAGCGCCCAGCAACTGCTGAAGCCGCAGCCGCTCGATCTGGTCGGGCCGGGTGACAAAAATGTGATTGCGCGTCACTGGCAGCCGGAAATTGATAGCCTGATTAAACTGGCCGCCAAAGATGATGATGTGACACGCATCTTCGTCAATCCGGCGATTAAAAAGCAGCTTTGTGCCGATGCAGGTAACGATCGTGACTGGCTGCGTAAAGTGCGCCCGTGGTTTGCTCACCGGGCCCATATGCATGTGCGCCTGCGCTGCCCGGCGGGCAGCATTGGCTGTGAAGATCAGCCCGCACCGCCTGCTGGCGATGGCTGTGGCGCAGAGCTGCAGAGCTGGTTCCTGCCGAAACAGCCTGGTTCGGGCGCGCCGGTGAAACGTGAGCCGCCGCCATTACCGCCTGCCTGTCAGGCCCTGCTGGATAAACATCTACTGTAAGGGATTCCATGGATTGGTTTGTGGTCAGCCCGCTGCTCGTCGGGCTGCTGTTTTTAATCGCCATGCTCGCCGGTTTTATTGATTCAATCGCGGGTGGCGGGGGATTACTTACGGTACCTTCGTTGCTGGCGGCGGGCCTCTCTCCGGCCCAGGCGCTGGCGACCAATAAACTGCAATCGGTCGGTGGATCGTTTTCCGCCAGTCTCTACTTTATCCGGCGTGGTGCGGTCAATCTGAATGAACAGTGGCTGAACATTGCCATGACGCTGCTGGGTTCCGTGCTGGGCGCGATACTGATTCAGCGCCTGCAGGCGGATTTCCTGCGCCAGATGCTGCCGCTGTTTTTAATCGCTATCGGTCTGTGGTTCCTGCTGATGCCGCGCCTCGGCGAAGTGGATCAGGCGCGTCGCCTGCATGGTCTGGCCTATGCGCTGGTCGGCGGCGGGGCTGTGGGATTCTATGACGGATTTTTCGGACCGGGCGCAGGCTCTTTTTATGCGCTGGCTTTCGTCACGCTCTGCGGCTACAACCTTGCCAAAGCGACCGCCCATGCTAAGGTC
The DNA here is from genome assembly GCF_007558755.1 of Pantoea sp. paga. Taxonomy (NCBI): domain Bacteria; kingdom Pseudomonadati; phylum Pseudomonadota; class Gammaproteobacteria; order Enterobacterales; family Erwiniaceae; genus Pantoea; species Pantoea sp. paga. The sequence continues at coordinate 1,168,992 of NZ_VLTF01000001.1, read as the reverse complement.
CTCAATTTCACCTCGAACCTCGGCAGCCTGCTGTTCTTTATGTTCGGCGGCAAAGTGGTGTGGGGAACCGGCCTGATCATGATGCTCGGCGCTTTCTGCGGCGCGCGTCTGGGCGCAAGACTGGTGCTGAGCCGCGGACAGAAGCTGATCCGCCCGATGGTGGTGATTGTGTCTGCCGTCATGAGCATTAAATTACTGTGGGACAGCCATGGCAGCGCCGTTATGGCCTGGCTTGCCACGCTGCAATCGTAACCTAAAACCTGATACCGTCATGAACCCGACACATCATTATGAACAGCTGATCACGCTGTTTGATCGCTGTTTCAGCGATGAATTTCAGACCCGTCTAATTAAAGGCGATGATGAACCGATCTATCTTCCTGCTGATGCCGAATCGCCGTGGAATCGTGTTGTCTTTGCTCACGGCTTCTACGCCAGCGCCCTGCATGAGATCTCTCACTGGTGCATCGCCGGTGAAGCGCGCCGCAAACTGGTCGATTTTGGCTACTGGTACTGTCCGGATGGCCGCGATGCGCTGACCCAGAGTCAGTTTGAAGCGGTGGAAGTGAAGCCACAGGCGCTGGAATGGATGTTTTGTACGGCGGCAGGCTTTCCCTTCAACGTGAGTTGTGACAATCTCGACGGAGATTGTGAGCCGGATCGCATTGCGTTCCAGCGTAAAGTGCATGCTCAGGTCATGAGCTATCTGACGTCGGGCATTCCCGACCGTCCCGCGCGTTTTATTACCGCCCTGGCGGAATTTTATGGCAGGCCTTCATTAACAGCATCGCAGTTTCCCTGGCCGGACGATCTGTGATGCAGAAAGGCATTATTAAAAGAGGAATTGAGATGATCGCAGAATTTGAAGCGCGTATTCTGGCCCTGATTGACGACATGGTCGAGCATGCCAGTGACGATGAGCTGTTCGCCAGCGGTTATCTGCGCGGGCATCTGACACTGGCCGTCGCTGAAGTGGAGCAACTGGGCGAACATACGCCAGAAGCGCTGCAGATTCAGGTGAGCCGCAGTCTGCAAAATGCCATAGCTGCCGGAGAACTCTCGCCGCGCGATCAGGCATTAGTGGTCGGGATGTGGGATAACCTGTTTGTTCAGGCACGCCAGCTCTCCGCGTAATGGTGCAGGGCGGCATGCCGCCCTTAGCGTCCGCTAAACGGCTTTTCCCTTCAGTAATTTCCTTACCCAGTAACGATTCGGATTGAGTGCTGCCAGGGTACTGGCATCCAGAGGCTGCGGCTCGCCCGCCAGCTGAGCTGCCAGCACTTCGGCCGCCAGCGGCGCACTGCACAGGCCGCGCGATCCCAGCGCCCCAAACAGATACAAGCCCGCAAGATCGGGTGCGTCAGCGATATCGCCGCCTGCTGCCTGCTGTGCCGGTAAATCAGCATACTGCGCCAGCGTAGCAGCATAATCCGGCACGCCGCCCACCATCGGCAGGTGATCCCGGGTAGCGCAGCGCACCCCCATTCTTGCCTCTCCGTCACTGACATCCACCGTTTCGGCCCAGTTGCTGTCAGGCAGGCAATGCAGCAGGCGGCTGCGGTTCTCCTGCTGATCCTCTTCCCGATACGCGGTTGCGGTATCGCCACGGTGATAGCTGGCCCCGATACAGTGCGTACCAAACTGCGGGCTGACAGGGGTCAGATAGCCGTCGTAACAGAGCACCGTTTGCAGCGCGTTGAGGCCGGGCGTGGAGGGAACATGGCTAACCTGACCGGCCACCGGATAGGTCGGCAGCGGGGCGCTTTGCGCAAAGTCGGCAATCGCATGACCGTTTGCCAGTACGACGGTCGGATGACGCACCGCCGGACGATCGCTGAACGTCAGCGTCCAGTGATCATCCTCCCGGGAAAGCGTGCTCACCCGGTGCAGCCAGTGAATGCGCAATCCCTGGGTCTCGCCATGCGCCAGCATCGCGGTGGTCAGCTCTGCCGGTGAGAGCCAGCCGCCTTGCGGATAGAAAATGCCGCCACAGCCATGTTTAACATTCGCCAGTTTCTCTGCCTCTGCCACATCGACACCACAGGCGATGGTTTCAGGCAGATCCATCGCCAGCATCTGATCGATCTTCTTACGGCTTTTCTCATCCCAGCCCAGCTGCAGCACCCCGCTCCAGTGATGCTCATAGGTGACGGTTAGTTGATCATAGAGCCGCCGGGCAAAGCTGAAGGCCGAGGGGAAAAAAGTGGCAAGCGCCGGGTCGTGCTGATTGAGCAGCGGATAGAGCGCTCCCTGACGATTGCCGGATGCGCCCAGCGCGGGCGCCTCATCGGCGCAATAAAGTGTTACCCGCCAGCCGCGACGCAGCAGTGCCAGCGCCAGGGTGGCACTGGCGACGCCACCGCCAATCAGGGCCACATCACGCTGCTCCGCAGCCTGACGATGATACCAGGGCTGCGCGGCGGGCAGCGCAGGCGCATCCTGCAACGGCCCGCATAGCATTTCGCGCTTCGGGCCAAATCCTTTGCGGCGAATGACCGCAAAGCCCGCCTGCTGCAGACCGCGCCGGACAATACCTGCAGCCGTAAAAGTCGCGAAGGTCCCCTGCGGCCGCGCCAGTTTTGCCATCATGCCGAACAGCTCCGGCGTCCACATATCCGGGTTCTTTGAGGGCGCGAACCCATCCAGGAACCAGGCATCCACCTGACGATTCAGGCTCTCATCCAACTGACCCATCAGCAGGTTAATATCGCCCAGCCACAGGTCGAGCGTGATGCTGCCGCCATCAAACAGCAGACGCTGACAGCCGGGCAGGGCAGCGGGCCACTGCGCCTGCAGCGCCTCCGCCCAGGGGGCCAGTTCGGGCCAGTGCTGCTGCGCTGCGGTTAAATCTTCACGGGTTAACGGAAATTTCTCAAAGCTGATGAAATGCAGACGTTTTAAAGTGGCGTCGGGCTGTTCGCGCTGAAACGCATCGAACGCCTGCCACAGCGTCAGGAAATTGAGACCGGTGCCAAAACCGCTCTCCGCCACGATCAGCAGATCGCGCGTATGCTCAGCAAAACGCTGGGGAAAACCGTTGCCGCCAAGGAAGACATAGCGTGTCTCTTCCAGACCGTTGTCATTAGAGAAATAGACATCGCCAAACGCTCGGGAAACAGGTGTACTCTGTTCATTCCAGTTTAGCTTTGCATGTTCAACCGGGGTCAATTTCACGGTAAAGGCTCGTTTTTCAGGCAGTGGCGCGATTCTAGCGACCCGCGTGACATGACGCAAATTTACAAAAGGAAATAGCTGATCGGACTTGTTCGGCGTACAAGTGTACGCTAGAGTGCATGCCAATTAAGAAGAAGTGGATGAGGAAGATTGAATGAAACGTGCTGTGATTACTGGCTTAGGGATCGTTTCCAGTATTGGTAATAACCAGCAGGAGGTGCTGTCATCTCTGCGTGAAGGACGCTCTGGCATCACCTTTTCTGAAGAGATGAAAGATTCCGGCATGCGTAGTCACGTCTGGGGTAACGTTAAATTAGATACCACCGGCCTCATCGATCGCAAAGTTGTGCGCTTTATGAGTGATGCGTCCATCTATGCTTATCTTTCCATGGAAGAAGCGATTAAAGATTCTGGCCTCAGCGCTGAAGCGTATCAGAGCAACCCACGTGTGGGTCTGATTGCGGGTTCAGGCGGCGGCTCCCCTCGTTTCCAGGTATTTGGTGCTGATGCAATGCGCAGCCCACGCGGCCTGAAAGCGGTTGGCCCTTATGTGGTCACCAAAGCGATGGCCTCTGGCGTCTCTGCCTGCCTCGCAACGCCATTCAAAATTCATGGCGTAAACTACTCGATTAGCTCAGCCTGTGCCACCTCTGCGCACTGTATCGGTAACGCCGTTGAGCAGATCCAGCTTGGCAAACAGGATATCGTTTTCGCAGGTGGCGGCGAAGAGCTGTGCTGGGAAATGGCCTGTGAGTTCGACGCCATGGGCGCGCTCTCTACCCGTTACAACGACACGCCTGAAAAAGCGTCACGCACTTATGACAATGAGCGCGACGGCTTTGTTATCGCCGGTGGCGGTGGCATGGTAGTCGTTGAAGAGCTGGAGCATGCGCTGGCACGTGGTGCGCATATCTATGCCGAAATCGTCGGTTATGGTGCCACTTCAGACGGTGCAGACATGGTTGCTCCATCAGGTGAAGGCGCAGTGCGCTGCATGAAGATGGCGATGCACGGTGTCGATACCCCAATTGACTATCTGAACAGTCACGGAACCTCTACCCCGGTGGGTGATGTGAAAGAGCTGGGTGCGATTCGTGAAGTGTTTGGCGATAACACGCCATACATCTCAGCAACGAAAGCGATGACTGGCCACTCTCTGGGTGCGGCTGGCGTGCAGGAAGCGATCTACTCGCTGCTGATGCTGGAGCATGGCTTTATCGCGCCAAGCATCAACATCACCTCGCTTGACGCGGCAGCAACCGGTATGAACATCGTCACTGAGCCGATGGAAAAAGAGCTGACTACCGTGATGTCTAACAGCTTTGGTTTTGGCGGCACCAACGCCACGCTGACCATGCGTAAATATCAGGCGTAATTATTACGTCAGCACTCTGAAGGGCCGGCTTGCCGGCCCTTTTTGTTTTACAGCCCATCCGCGTTACCTCGTTCAACCCTCCGTTTTAGCCCTCCCGCTGCAGCAGCCGCAGCAATGTATCGCATCCTGCCACAATCTCGTCAGGCGTCAGTGCGGCAAAGCCCAGCATCCAGCCCTGCTGAGACGAAGGCCCGGCATAGAGCGGGCTCAGACGCGGCAGCAGCAGACCCTGTTGAGCCGCCAGTGCGGTTAATCGCGCTTCATCCTGTTGCAGTCTGACAGTTACCTGTAACCCGCCGCCGCTGGCAATCGGCGTGATCCACGGCGACAGTTGCTGAGCGATTAGCGTTAGCAGCAGATCGCGACGGCTACGATAGAGCTGACGCATCAGCCGCAGATGGCTGGCGAAATGTCCCTGTTGCAGAAAGGCGGCGGTGACAGCCTGCGGCAGCAGGGCGCTGTGTCCATCCAGCACGCTGCGTGCCTGGCCTATGGGGGTAATCAGCGCGGGCGGGACCACCATCCAGGCCAGCCGCAGTGAGGGAAACAGCGACTTCGAGAAGGTACCCAGCGTAATCACCCGCTGATGGCCATCCAGTCCCTGTAGCGCAGGGATAGGGCGTTCGTCGTAGTGAAATTCGCTGTCATAATCGTCTTCGATCAGCCAGCACCGGTTATACTGCGCCCAGTCCAGCCACGCCAGGCGTCGCGTCAGGCTCAGCGTCACGCCGCCAGGATAATGATGCGATGGCGTCAGGTACATCAGCTTTGCACTGCCGCTGGCGGGGATGGCACCTTCGGCATCGACCCCAATCCCGCGCACCTGTGCGCCGGCAGCCAGAAAGGCGTTACGCGCACCAGGATAGCCCGGCTCCTCCATCCATACCTCATCACCGGGATCGACGAACATCATTGCCAGTAACTGCAGTGCCTGTTGTGAACTGGTCAGAATGATCACCTGTTCCGGCTGGCATACCACGCCCCGGGAAAGCGCCAGATAATCCGCGAGTGCGCTGCGTAACGGCAGGTAGCCGCAGGGATCGCCATATCCCATTGCGGCGCTCCCCAGTGAACGCTGCACGCTGCTGCCGAGGCGTCGCCAGGTGTCGTGGGGAAAAGCGCGTAACTCCGGTGAACCGGCGGCGAACGCATGAGGAAAAGGGGGATCCTGACAGCCACCGGTTGCCAGTACCTGCTGGCCCCGCGCCGAGAAACGGACGGGCTGAGGCCGGGCAGGTAATGATGATGAGTGGGTGGGGATGATGATGGCAACAAAAGTACCGCGACCGGTCTCGCGTCGCAGATAGCCTTCACTCTCCAGCTGTCCGTAGGCCGCTTCCACTGTCACACGTGACAGACGCAGATCCTGCGCCAGCTGCCGACTGGACGGCAACTGCTGACCAGCATGCAGATGGTGCCGGTTGATCGCCAGTCGCAAAGTAGAGCAGAGCCGCTCGCGCACGCCACCACTGGTCTGATGCTGGAAAAGTTGTAGTAACGGAGCAGACATATGGGTCTTATACCTGATGGAGAATGGGTATCAGTAAGCAGTCCACTTTGCCGTAAACTGCAGACTCACCACAACAGGAGAATCACTATGTCATCGGTTTTACGCATTCCGGCCGCCACCCCACAGCAAAGCCACGACTATCTGCAGGCAAAACTCGCTTTTTACACCGATGCCTGGGATCTGGCGGAAGATCTGGAGCGGCAAATCCCGGATATCGTGGTAATCGATGCTCGCGCGCCGGAGGCTTATCGCGACGGGCATATTTGCGGCGCGATAAGCTTTCCGCATCGCGAGATGGATGCCACTACCACGGCCCGGCTCGAGCGCAGCAAAGTTTATGTCACGTATTGTGACGGCATTGGCTGTAACGGCTCGACGAAAGCGGCCTGGAAACTGGCTTCGCTGGGATTTCAGGTGAAGGAGTTGATTGGCGGGCTGGATTTCTGGAAACGTGACGGTCATCCGCTGACCTGGGGTGATGCTCCGGGTGAATGGCCAGTCGCCGCGCCCAAAGCATTCTGTGGCTGTTAACTCAGAGGACCAGCCAGAGTAAAAGGGTGATGACGACCAGTGCGACAAAGAAACCCAGCAGGGGGCGCTCTGCCAGAGGCTGAATCGCGGGCGGCAGCGAGGCGACAAAGGGCGACCAGATCGGCTGCGGTTTAATCTCGCTGGCAGCCAGCGGCTGTTCGAGAAGTTTTTCTGCCCGGTCGGCGCGACGGCTGAACAGGAAGTTCAGCAGATCCTGGGTCTGCGTTACGGTGAGCACCGTCTGTGGTGTCGCCTGAAAACGCTGCTGGCTATAGTCCTCCAGTTGCTGCCGCTCCTGCTGATCAAGCGGCTGTTTCAGGGACGCTTCCAGCAATTGCAGCGTCGGTGCGCTGTGCTGACTCAGCGTCTGACGCACCTGCAGATACTGGGTCAGCAGCGGGAAGTGGCGCGACGGGATGGGATCACCGCTGGTCAGATTGACCAGTTTCAGCGCAGCCGTCCACAGCTTACCGGTGGATTCGCCAGTGGCAGCGGCCAGGCGTACCACCTGCTGATTCAGCGTATGGTGCTCGGCAGGCAGCAGCGTGCGATCGCTGACGCGGATCTGCTGCGGCTGAGGAATCGTCATCTGCCCGTTCTGCAGCATCGTCAGCACCTGGCGCAGCTGATCCTGGCTCAGCGCGCTCAGTACGGTCTGACCAAATTGCTGACGGATAAAATCGCTGACGGCCTGACGGTTATTCCCTTTCGGCAGCAGATCGGTGAGCTGGGTCATCAGCTGGCGTGTGGCATGCCCATTTTGCGTCTGCGTAAGGCGGCCATTAAGGTACTGTTCCGCTGCCGGAAAATGACGCGACTGCAACTCCGCTTCACTCTTTACGCCCACTTCATGGCGTACACCCGCCCACAGTTCAGGCGCTTTAAGATTACTGAGCGATGAGATACGCACGATCAGGCGTTCTAACGTCGTGCGCTGCGCAGGGGATAGGGGCTGTTCACCGGCCACTGAACCGTGACGCGTTACGCCAGTTTGTGGATTGACAGATGAACGATCGCCGACCGGCACACCGGGGCCGCTGAGTGGTTGCATGGCGGATTCCTTGGGAAAACAGAACAGCGTGAGGTGCGCCGGAAAATGAATAGGCCATGATAGCAAAAGCCCCCGGGAAATCCCACGGGGGCGCACGCGTTTCGGCGGGAGATTTACTCTTCTGCCAGCTTCAGACGATGACGACGCCAGCGTTTCCAGACTGGCGGCACGACCAGCACGGCAATCGCCAGCACCAGCAGTACTTTGCAAATCAGGCTTTCCCACAGGATGACCATATTCCCGTTGCTGATCGACAGCGCACGACGCAGGTTCTGCTCCAGCATTTCACCCAGCACAAAGCCCAGAATCAATGGCGACATCGGAAAATCCATCTTACGCAGGATATAGCCGAAGATTCCCAGCCCGACCATCAACAGCAGATCGAAGGTAGTGCTGTGTACCGCGTAAACACCAACGGCCGAGATGGCGGCGATTGCCGGTACCAGGAACCAGAGTGGAATGGTCAGCATACGGGCGAAAACGTTGATCATCGGGATATTCATGATCAACAGCATCACGTTGCCGATTAACAGAGCGGCAATCAGACCCCAGACGATATCAGGCTGTTCAACAAACATCGCCGGTCCCGGCGTGATGTTATACAACGTCAACGCGCCGACCATCACCGCAGTCGTGCCCGAGCCGGGGATCCCCAGCGTCAGCATCGGGATAAAGGATCCACAGGCGGAAGCGTTGTTTGCTGCTTCCGGCGCAGCCACACCGCGAATATCGCCTTTACCAAATTGATCGCTGCCGCTGATCTTCTTCTCGGTCATATAGGCGATGGCGCTGGCAATGGTTGCACCGGCACCCGGCAGTACCCCGACGAAGAAACCAATGAAAGAGGAACGCAGCGTGGCGCCGGTCACCATTGCCGCTTCTTTCATATTGAACATCATGCGTCCGCTGGCCCGAACCGCTTTCTGCCCGCCGCTGGTCGACTCCAGCATCAGCAGAATTTCACTGACCGAGAACAGGCCAATCACCACCACCACAAACTGAATGCCGTCGGAAAGATGAACGCTGTTAAAGGTAAAGCGGTAGACGCCGGTATTGGCATCAACGCCCACCGTGGCCATTCCCAGCCCAATCAGCGCGGCGAGGAACGATTTCAGCGGATTATGGCTCATCATGCTGCCAAGACAGGCTATAGCGAACACCATCAGGGCAAAATATTCTGCCGGACCAAAGGCCAGCGACCAGCTTGCCAGCAGCGGAGCGAACAGAATAATGCCGATAATGGCAATCGTAGAACCGATAAAGGAGCTGACCGCCGAAATCGACAGAGCGACGCCCGCCTTGCCCTGTTGTGCCATCGGATAGCCATCCAGCGCGGTCATGATTGCGCCGGCGTCACCGGGTACGTTAAGCAGGATAGAGGAGATGCGTCCGCCATATTCACAACCGATGTAGACCGTTGCCAGCAGAATCAGCGCAGATTCCGCCGGTAAGTGCAGCGCAAAGGCCAGCGGCATCAGAATCGCCACGCCGTTAATCGGGCCAAGACCCGGCAGCAGGCCGACGATGGTGCCGATAAAGCAGCCAATCAGGGCAATCAGCAGGTTCTCTGGCGTCATGGCGACGGCAAAGCCCTGCATTAAAAAGGACCAGGTATCCATGATGCTCTCCTTAACTCAGCCAGCTGCCGACCGGAAGGGTCACTTCCAGCAGGCGATCAAAGGCGTAAAACAGCGTGCTGCCCATCACCAGCCCGGCCAGCGCTGCTGCCCACCAGCGCGCGCCAAACAGCAGACCGATACCGAAGGTCAGCAGGGTGGTGCAGATGGCAAAGCCCAGCGTTTCAAAAAACCAGCCATACAGCAGCATCATCAGCGCCAGCGCGACCAGCCGTTTCAGCGTGCTGCGTGAAGGCCAGTGAATGGTGTCGGGTTTACGGAACAGCATCAGCAGGGCACAGATCGCCATCAGGCCGAGAATCGCCATCGGGAAGGGCCGCGGCCCCACCGGCTCATAGCTGTATTCGCTCTGAATTTGCCAGGCCACCACCATGCCGCCAAGACAGAGCGCCAGCCACAGGCCCGCAAAAATACGATCGCTCATGATGTGCTCCTGTTATTTGGCCAGGCCAAATGATTTTGCCTGCTCACGGTAATCGGCCACCTGCTTTTTCACGTAGCTGTCGAGTTCCTGTCCGAACAGGTTGAATTCGAACAGGCCTCGCATATCACGCTGCTTTTTGAATTCCGGGGTATCCACCATTTTTTTGAAGGCCTGCTCCCACCACTGATAATCGGCGTCGCTGACTTTGGGTCCGAGGTAGTAGCCGCGAATAATCGGCCAGACGATATTGAAGCCTTGTTCTTTGGCGGTAGGTACCTGTGCCAGCTGGCCCGGCAGGCGCTGATCGGACATGACCGCCAGTACCCGCATTTTGCCGCCCTGCAGATGCGGTACCATTTCACTCATGTCGCCGGAGACCACCTGAATATGATTGCCGAGCAGTGCCGTCACCGGCTCTCCGCCGCCTTCAAAGGCGACATAGCGCATCTTGCGTGGATCGATACCGGCTTCCCGTGCCAGAAGCGCTGTTTTCATCCAGTCCTGGCTGCCGATAGAAGCCCCGGCTCCGACTACCACTTTGGTTGGATCCGCTTTCATCGCCGCCATCAGTTCACCGAGGTTTTTCCACGGCGCATCCTCACGGACTGCCACCATGCCGTAATCAGTGCCCACCGCTGCCAGCCACTTCACGTCATCAACTGAGTAGCGGCCAAATTTTCCCTGCGACAGATTCAGCAGCGAGCCGCCCGAGAAGGCGACTACCGTGCCGGCTTCAGCCGGGCGCTGGGCAATAATTGCGTTATAGGCAACCGCGCCGACGCCGCCGGGCATATAGGTGACGCGCATCGGCGTCTCAATCTGTTTGGTTTCCTGCAGCGAAACCTGCAACAACTTACAGGTGAGGTCAAAACCGCCACCCGGTTTGGCCGGTGCAATACATTCAGTACGACCTGGACCGTCGGCGGCGGTTGCAGCAGGCACCATCAGTGCCAGCAGAGCGGTAGTCAGGGCGGTATGGATTATTTTTTTCATCGTAGGCTCCATTCATTCTTCCAGAGTGTGATTGCTGCCGAACTATTGGCGTTGCTGAATTGTTAAAACAATTACCTTTCATTTACCTTTCACTGCCCGGATTTAATGACAGGATGTGATATGCGTCTCTTACTGGTGGAAGATACGGCTGACCTGGCGCGCTGGCTGCAGAAAGCGCTGACGCAAAAAGGCTTTGCCGTTGACTGGGTGGCAGATGGTGTCGCCGCCGATCACGCCTTGCAGTGTGAAGCCTATGCGCTGGTCGTGCTGGACGTCTCACTGCCGCGCATCGATGGGCTGGAGGTGCTGACGCGGTTGCGGCGACGCGGACAGAGCGTGCCCGTTTTGCTGCTGACAGCGCGCAGTGCGCTGGACGATCGGGTTCGCGGCCTGAACCTCGGGGCGGATGACTACCTGACCAAGCCTTTTGAACTGGATGAATTGGAAGCGCGGCTACGGGCGCTGCTGCGGCGCAGCCAGAACCAGGCTGCGCAAACGCAGTCGCTGGGCCAGCTGGTGCTGGATGGCGAAGGCTATTTCATGCTGGGCGACCGGTCGCTGGCGCTGACGCCGCGTGAATCGAGCATTCTGACTACGCTGATGCAGCGCCACGGCCGACCGGTTTCCCGTCAGCATCTGTATGAACAGACTTTTAGCCTGGCGGATGAGGCCAGCCCGGAGAGTATTGAGCTGTATGTCCATCGGGTGCGGAAAAAACTGGCGGGCAGCGATGTCGCCATCGTGACGTTACGCGGACTCGGTTACAGCCTGGAAACGCTGCCGTGCGGTTGATCCATTCACTGCGCGGCGAGCTGCTCGCCTGGCTCGGCCTGCCGCTGCTGCTGCTGTGGGCGCTGTCGGTTTACACCCATTATCAGAGCGGGCTGGCGGCCGCTAATCAGGCGTACGATCGCTCGCTGCTGGCCTCGGCGCGCACCGTGGCAGAACGGCTGGTAGTGCGCCAGCATCATCTGGAAGTCGATGTTCCCTGGGTGGTGCTGGACAGTTTCGAACGCAACATGAATGACCAGTTATTTTATCAGGTGATCTCCCCACAGGGAAAGACGCTGTCCGGTTACGACGACCTGCCGCCGATCCCCCCCGCCAGCGAAATGTCGACCGCTTACCCGGCGCTGGTGCACTTTTATGACGGGCGTTATCACCAGCATCGCATTCGGGTAGCGGCACTGTGGCAACCGGTGAGCGAGGCGGGCGTCGACGGTATGGCGCTGGTACTGGTGGCGGAAACGGTCAATTCACGCCAGGAGTTTGCCCGCGGGCTGATGCGTACCGCGCTGATCAGCCAGAGCGGGCTGGTGCTGATGACGTTGCTGCTGGCCAGCCTGATGCTGCGTCGGGTGTTACGCCCGCTGCGGCGTCTGTCACGGATTGTATTACAGCGCGACGGCGGAGAATTAACCCCGTTGCCCTCGCTGCCATGGTCAGAACTGCAACCACTGATCATCGCCTTTAACCGCTATCTGGAGCGTTTGCGCGGCCTGCTGGCGCGTCAGGATCGCTTCAGCGCAGACGCAGCACATCAGTTGCGCACACCGCTCACTATCCTCAAAACCCAGGTGAGCGTGGCGCTCAGCAGTGAACGACCCGAGCAGTGGCAGGAGAGTCTTCATGGTATGCGTCATACACTGGATGAGACCATCTTACTCACCGATCGGCTGCTGCAGCTGGCGCGTATCAAGGCACGTCACGGTGAAGATAAGCCGATGATGCGGGTCGATCTGGCGGTCATCGTGCGTGAAGCCTGTCTCAGCCGTTACACGGCGGCGCGCACCCGGCAAATCGATCTCGGCTATGAGGGCGATGAGAGCAGTGAGGTGATCGGGGACGGCGTGCTGCTCGGCGAGCTGTGTGCCAACCTGCTGGACAACGCCATTAAATATACTCCGCATCACGGTATCGTTACCGCGCGGGTGGTGGCGGGAAAGCTGGAAATCGAGGACAACGGGCCAGGCATTTCCGGGGCAGAGCAGTTGAAAGCGTTACAGCCCTTTCAGCGGCTGGATAATGTCGGCGTGCAGCCGGGTGCCGGCATTGGGCTGGCGCTGGTACAGGATATCTGTGCCTGGCATGGTGCCCGTATGCAGCTGGATCGCAGCCCGCAACTGGGCGGGCTGCGCGTGACGGTATGGTTTACAGCCGACGCAGGTTGACCGGTTTTGTTCGGGTGAGCGGTGCGCGCAGCCGCTGCGCCAGTATTACACCGCCAAGCGTCAGACCGCCGCCAATCCAGTGGTAACTGTGTAGTTGCTCATGCAGGAAGATCACCGCGATCACCGCGGTAAATACCGGGATCAGATTCATAAAGATACTGGTGGTGCTGGCACCCAGACGCTGTACGCCGTGGATCCACAGGAACGGCGCGATGATCGAAGCAAACAGACCGGCAAAGGCCACCAGCGGCAGGTTGTGCCGGTTAAGCGCCACCTCGGGAGCCAGCAGAAAACCAGGCAGCAGCAGCACGACACCGAATAAAATCTGCACATACAGGCTTTGCCAGATCGGCAGCGGCAGCGCCCAGCGCCGTGTCAGCACGCCATACAGCGCATAGGCGGCGGAGGCGGCCAGCATCAGCAGTTCACCTTTGCCCAGACCGTGATTCAGCAGTTGCATCACGTTGCCCTCACTGACCAGCCACACCAGACCGGTAAAGGAGATGATGCTGCCGAGCAGGATGCCGAGCGTCGGCGCAATCCGCAGGATCACCACGCTCAGTAGCACGGTGAGCAGGGGGATGAGGGCACCGATAATGCCCATAAAGAGTGCGCTGACACTGTGTGCTGCGTAGTAGGCGAGACTCTGATAGAGCACCATGCCGAGCAGGCCAAGGATCGCCAGCCGCCAGAGGTGCGGTTTAATGGCCAGACGCGTGCGCCAGACGCCGGGCAGCACAAAGGGCGTCAGCACCAGCAGCGCCAGTAACCAGCGGTAGAATGAGATTGCCGCCGGATCGATCGCATCCGCCGAGAGTTTGCTGACAATTGAGTTGATCGACCAGATTATTACCGCAAAGAGCGGGTACAGGAAAAACATGCTGACTCTCCACACGCCATAATGAGGCGCAGTGTACGCTTGTCCGGATTTATTCAGATAGTTAATATCGGACAAAATTAGTTGTGGAGCGGACAGAATGACCCTGAAAGTGATCTACCAGCCGCCCCCTGACGCGCCGCAGCTGCGCTACTTTATGCGTTACGAACAGGCCAATGCCCGCACCGAATATCTGCCGCATGCGCATGCCTGGGGTCAGCTGATTATGGTGAAAAGCCACGTACTGGAGATGCAGGTCGAGGGTGAACGATTGCTGACACCGGCAGATATTCCGGTCTGGATCCCTCCGGGTCAGCTTCACAGTAGCTATAACCATCGTCAGGCACAGTTCCGTACTTTTAATCTGGCGGCCCCGTTATGCGCCGATCTGCCCCGGCGCGCCTGCCTGCTGCTGGTCGATCCCATTGCACATGCCATTATGGATGAGTTTGCTGAGCAGCAAATCGAGCAACCCGAAACGGATGCGCAGTGGCGGCTGTGCGAGGTGCTGCGCGATCGCCTGCAGCTGGCGCAGGTACAGGAGAGTTATCTGCCCACCTCTGACGATAAGTTTCTCGCGCCGGTGTTACATGCGCTGGAAGCACATCCGGGCGATAACACCACGCTGGCAGGCTGGGCGGCGCGGGTCTTTACCACCGAACGGACGCTGGCGCGGCGCTGCCAGCAGCAGCTTCATATGACCTTTGGCGAGTGGCGGCAGCGGCTGCGGTTTCTGCGCGCCATTGTGCTGCTGGAGCAGGGGAAAAGCGTGCAGAGCATCGCCCATGAGCTGGGATACAGTTCAGCTTCGGCACTGATTGTGATGTTCCAGCAACAGGCGGGAACCACGCCCGAACGCTACCGTGCACGGTTAGGCTAACGCGTCGCTTTGTGCCAGAATAATTGCCTGATATGTAACTGACAGGAAAGCCGTGGTGAAAATTCTGGTCGATGAAAATATGCCTTATGCCCGTGAGCTATTCAGCCGCACCGGCGACGTGGTCGCGGTGCCGGGGCGTCCGCTGCCGGTGGCTGAACTGGCCGATGCCGATGGCCTGATGGTGCGCTCAGTCACCCAGGTTAATGAGGCCCTGCTGGCAGGAAAGCCGGTGAAATTTGTCGGAACCGCCACGGCGGGCACCGATCATGTCGACGAGAACTGGCTGCAGCAGGCGGGCATTGCGTTCTCTGCCGCACCCGGCTGTAACGCCATTGCGGTGGTGGAATATGTTTTCTCTGCGCTGCTGCTGCTGGCGGAACGCGATGGTTTCCAGCTGCGTGACCGCACTGTCGGCATCGTTGGCGTCGGTAACGTCGGTGGGCGACTGCAAAAGCGTCTTGAGGCCTGGGGCATCAAAACCCTGCTGTGCGATCCGCCGCGCGCAGATCGCGGTGACGAGGGGGATTTCCTGTCGCTGGAGGCCGTGACAGAGCAGGCTGATATTCTGACGTTCCATACGCCGCTGTTTAAAGAGGGCCCGTATAAAAGCTGGCACCTGGCGGATGCGGCGCTGCTGATGGCGCTAAAGCCTAATACTATCCTGATCAACGCCTGTCGCGGCCCGGTGGTGGACAACAGCGCGCTGCTGGAGGTGCTGAAAATGCGGCACGATCTTAGCGTCGTGCTGGATGTCTGGGAGCCGGAGCCGGATCTGTCGCTGGCGCTGCTGGATAAGGTCGATATCGCCACGCCGCACATCGCGGGCTACACGCTGGAAGGCAAAGCGCGCGGCACCACCCAGGTGTTTGAAGCCTGGTGCGACTTTATTGGTCAGCCGCAGCAGGTGCCGCTCAGCACCTTACTGCCGGTGCCGGAATTCAGTGAAATCACCCTGAATGGCCCGCTGGATCAGCCAACGCTGAAACGCCTGGCGCATCTGGTGTATGATGTGCGCCGCGATGATGCCCCCCTGCGTAAAGTGGCGGCAAAACCCGGCGAGTTTGATCGCCTGCGCAAGCAGTATCAGGAGCGCCGCGAGTGGTCATCGCTGCAGGTGAACTGCGATGACGCCACAACCGCTGAGCTGCTGAACCAGCTGGGCTTTAACGCAATCATCTCCCCGGAATAGCGGGCGCTGCAGGTCAGGCGCCCCGGCGCGGTTTCCGCACTGAATTAATCAGTGAACGGAAGGCTCGCGCTGCTGGCATGTCTGCATGACGGCGGGTTCCGGGGGGATATACCCAATGGATTTCGGGTTGTATTGAGGCGGCAAGAGAACGAATCCCGATGAGCATACTCAGGTAAGTGATTCGGGTGAGTGAACGCAGCCAACAAAGATGCAACGTGAAAGACGACGGGGATAAATCTGAATCCCTGGGCGGTGAATATCACCGCCTTCTGTTTTTATGTCATTGTCTGGAGTAAACCAACATGTCTGACGGCTGGAATATTGCGCTACTTGGCGCGACAGGCGCAGTAGGGAACGCTGTACTGGAACTGCTGGCGGAACGCCAGTTCCCGGTTGGTGAATTATATTTGCTGGCCAGCGAAAACAGCGCAGGCGAAATCAAACGTTTCGAAGGCCGCTCGGTGCGGGTCGAAAATGCGGAGACGTTCGACTGGTCACAGGCGCAGCTGGCCTTTTTCGTGGCGGGACGTGACGCCTCGGCGCGCTTTGCCGATGAAGCGGCCAATGCCGGTTGTCTGGTAATCGACAGCAGCGAGCTGTTTGCGCTGGAACCCGATGTGCCGCTGGTGGTGCCGGATGTGAATCCGCAGGTGCTGGCAGATTATCGCAATCGCAACATCATCAGCGTGGCGGACAACCTGGTAAGCCAGCTGCTGACCGCAATTAAACCGCTGGTGGATGCGGCCGGATTGAGTCGTTTACAGGTGACTAACCTGATCTCAGTCTCCAGCTACGGCAAAGTGGCTGTGGATGCGCTGGCCGGGGAAAGTGCCCGTCTGCTGAACGGTATTCCGGCCGATGAACACCATTTTGGTCGTCAGCTGGCGTTTAACCTGATGCCACAACAGGCCGACGCAGAAGGCAGCGTGGAGAGTGAGCGTCGCCTGATTGATCAGGTGCGTAAGGTATTGCAGGATGAAGGCTTACCGATTGCGGTCAGCAGCGTACAGGCTCCGGTGTTCTACGGTAATGCGCAGATTGTGCATATCGAAAACCTGCGCCCGCTCTCTGCTGAAGAAGCGCGTGCCGAACTGGCGCTGGCGTCAGATATTCGTCTGAGCGAAGAGGATGAAGTGCCGACGCCGGTCACGGATGCCTCAGGCAACGGCGAACTGAGCATCGGCGCTGTGCGCAACGACTACGGTATCCCGGAACTGCTGCAGTTCTGGTCAGTGGCGGACAACATTCGTTTTGGCGGCGCGCTGATGGCGGTGAAAACCGCTGAGAAACTGGTTCAGGAGTATCTGTAACCATGTCCGATGGTCAGACGCAAAAACTGGCGCTCGGCATCGAGTATGACGGCAGCCGTTACTACGGCTGGCAGCGTCAGAATGAAGTCCGCAGCGTGCAGGAAAAGGTAGAGCGCGCGCTGTCGAAAGTCGCCGATCATCCGGTCAGTATTTTTTGTGCTGGCCGCACCGATGCAGGCGTACACGGGACGGGGCAGGTGGTCCATTTCGAGACCACTTCGCAGCGGCCTGATGGCGCCTGGACGCTGGGCGTCAACGCCAATCTGCCGCCGGATATTGCGGTGCGCTGGGTGAAAGCGGTGCCGGATGAATTTCATGCCCGCTTCAGCGCCACGGCCCGACGCTATCGCTACCTGATCTACAACCAGCGTCTGCGTCCGGCGGTGCTGGCGCAGGGCGTGACGCACTTTTACCATCCACTGGATGCGGAGAAGATGCAGCGCGCCGGACAGTGTTTGTTAGGCGAGAATGATTTCACCTCATTCCGCGCGGTGCAGTGCCAGTCGCGTACACCGTGGCGCAACGTGATTCACCTCAACGTGACGCGTCAGGGTCCCTACGTGATTGTGGATATCAAAGCCAACGCCTTTGTGCATCACATGGTGCGCAATATCGTGGGCAGCCTGATGGAGATAGGCTGCGGCAATAAGCCGGAGTCATGGATGGCAACGCTGCTGGCGGCGAAGGATCGGACATTAGCCGCAGCCACAGCCCGGGCAGAGGGGTTGTATCTGGTGGCGGTGGATTACCCATCCCACTTTGCGTTACCACAGCCGTCGATGGGACCGTTGTTCCTCGCGGATTAATTCACTTTCAGGACTTAAAAGGGCGCGCCATGGAGTTTCTCCATTTTCTGGTTGATTTTATTCTGCACATTGATGTGCATCTTGCCGAACTGGTTGCACAGTACGGTATCTGGATTTACGCTATTTTGTTCCTGATTTTGTTCTGCGAAACCGGTCTGGTGGTGACGCCCTTCCTGCCGGGTGACTCGTTGCTGTTTGTGGCGGGCGCACTGGCGGCGTTGCCGGGTAACGATCTTAATGTGCATGTGATGGTGGCATTATTAGTGGTGGCCGCGGTTCTGGGCGATGCAGTGAACTACACCATTGGCCGCCTGTTTGGCGAACGGTTGTTCAGTAATCCGAACTCGAAGATTTTCCGTCGCAGCTATCTGGATAAAACCCATGCGTTTTATGCCCGTCATGGCGGAAAAACCATTATCCTGGCGCGCTTCGTGCCGATCGTGCGAACCTTTGCGCCGTTTGTTGCCGGTATGGGCCATATGTCCTATCGCCACTTCGCGCTGTTCAACGTAACGGGTGCGCTGCTCTGGGTGTTGCTGTTCTCCTATGCCGGTTACCTGTTTGGCGATCTGCCGGTGGTGCAGGAAAACCTGAAGCTGCTGATTGTGGGCATTATCCTGGTCTCGATTCTGCCAGGTGTGATTGAAGTCTGGCGTCATCGCCGTCAGGCTAAGCAGCAGAAGCAGCCGTAAGGCTGCGCTCAGGGGTAAGACCAGATTTTTATCCACAGTCTGAACAGGTTGTGGTTTAATGAGCGACATTTACCGTCTGCTGAAGCGGTTTTCAGCAGTATCAAGACGACTGGACCAGGTCAGTTTTAAACAGAAAGGTCATCAATGAGCTGGATTGAACGCATTCTTAATAAAAGCACCGGAACGCCTGTGCGCAAAGCCAGTATCCCGGAAGGGGTCTGGACCAAGTGTGACAGCTGTGGTCAGGTTCTCTACCGCGCCGAGCTGGAGCGTAATCTTGAGGTCTGCCCGAAGTGTGACCATCACATGCGTATGCACGCCCGTGAGCGCCTCGGCAGTGTCCTCGATCAGGGCACGATGGTTGAGCTGGGTAGTGAACTTGAACCTAAAGATCTGCTCAAGTTCCGTGACTCCAAAAAGTACAAAGATCGTCTGGTAGCGGCCCAGAAAGACACCGGTGAGAAAGATGCGCTGGTGGTCATGAAAGGTCAGCTGCACGGCATGCCGGTTGTTGCGGCAGCCTTTGAATTTGCCTTTATGGGCGGTTCAATGGGCTCAGTGGTCGGTGCGCGTTTTGTACGTGCGGTCGAGCAGGCGTTAGAAGATAACTGCCCGCTGATCTGCTTCTCCGCCAGCGGCGGGGCGCGTATGCAGGAAGCGCTGCAGTCGCTGATGCAGATGGCGAAAACCAGTGCGGCGCTGGCAAAAATGCGTGAGCGCGGTCTGCCTTACATTTCCGTGCTGACTGACCCGACCATGGGTGGCGTTTCGGCCAGTTTTGCCATGCTGGGCGACCTCAATATCGCGGAACCTAAAGCACTTATCGGCTTTGCCGGCCCACGCGTTATTGAGCAGACCGTGCGTGAAAAACTGCCGCCGGGCTTCCAGCGCAGTGAGTTCCTGATTGAAAAGGGCGCGATTGATATGATCATTCGCCGTCCGGAAATGCGCTACAAACTGGCAAGCCTGCTGGCAAAAATGATGAACCTGCCGGCACCGCTGCATGACGGTGAACAGTCCGCTCCGGCGACGACTGAATCGGAAAGCAACGAGGCCTGACAGGAGATAGAGAGGTGCGTCCAAAGCACCTCTTACCAATGCACCGTATACCGCAGCAGCAGCCTGCCAGGTATAAATAAGCAAAACGGGACATATGGACAATCTTCACCTTCCCCAAGCCACGTCGCCTTTGGCCACGTGGCTTTATTATCTTGAGCACCTGCATACTCAGGCCATTGAACTGGGTCTGGACCGTATTCGTCAGGTTGCGCTTCGTCTCGACCTGCTGAAACCCGCTCCTTTTGTCTTTACCGTGGCCGGTACTAATGGCAAAGGCACCACCTGTCGCACCCTGGAAACGTTGCTGATCGCCGCGGGTTACCGCGTTGGCGTGTACAGCTCACCGCATCTGGTGCGCTATACCGAGCGCGTTCGGGTTCAGGGAGAGGAGCTGAGTGAAGCGCAGCACTGCGCCAGTTTTGCGGAGATTGAAGCCGGACGTGCTGATATTTCGCTGACCTATTTTGAATTTGGCACGCTCTCCGCGTTGAATCTGTTCCGCCAGGCGCAGCTGGATGTCGTGATCCTCGAAGTCGGCCTCGGCGGACGGCTGGATGCGACAAACATCGTGGATGCCGATGTCGCGGTGGTTACCAGCATTGCGCTCGATCACACCGACTGGCTTGGCCCGGATCGTGAAAGCATCGGGCGTGAAAAAGCGGGTGTGTTCCGGGCAGGAAAACCTGCGGTAGTGGGTGAACCAGATATGCCGCAGAGTATTGCCCTGGTCGCACAGGAAAAAGGTGCGCAGCTGTTGCAGCGCAACCGTGACTGGTCGTGGCATGCGCAGGCAGAAAGCTGGTCACTGCGTGATGCGACAGGTGAGCTGAACGATCTGCCGCTGCCGCAGGTGCCGCTGCCTAACGCGGCGACCGCGCTGGTGGCGCTGCGGGTCTCCGGGCTTGAGGTCAGTGAGGCGCAGATTCGCGCCAGCCTGCCGCTGGCGATGCTGCCAGGCCGTTTTCAGACCCTCAGCGAATCACCACGCGTTATTCTGGATGTCGCCCATAACCCGCATGCGGCAGCGTATCTGGCGTCGCGGCTGGCGGCACTGCCGAAACGCGGCAAAGTGCATGCCGTGGTGGGCATGCTGCATGATAAAGATATCGCCGGTACGCTGGCGGCGCTGGCACCGGTAGTCGATGCCTGGTACTGCGCGCCCCTTGAGGGTCCGCGCGGCGCCAGTGCTGAGCAACTGCTGAACAACCTGCCGCAG
This sequence comes from Pantoea sp. paga, assembly GCF_007558755.1. Taxonomy (NCBI): domain Bacteria; kingdom Pseudomonadati; phylum Pseudomonadota; class Gammaproteobacteria; order Enterobacterales; family Erwiniaceae; genus Pantoea; species Pantoea sp. paga. The sequence goes on along the minus strand of NZ_VLTF01000001.1, from coordinate 1,148,097 downwards.
GGCGAGGCTTTTAATTCGGTTGAGCTCGCCTGGCAGCAGGCACGCCAGCGGGCAGCGCCGCAGGACATTGTGCTGGTATGTGGTTCATTCCACACCGTTGCACAGGTCATGGAATCGATTGAAACGGAGAAAGGACGTGGCAAGTAAGTTTCAGAACCGTTTAGTCGGCACCGTTATTCTGGTCGCCGTTGGCGTGATTGTGCTGCCAGGGCTGCTGGATGGTCAGAAAAAGCATTACAAAGAGGAGTTCGCCGCCATTCCGCTGGTGCCGAAACCTGACGATCAGCAGGACAGCGAAATGGTGCCGCCGGTAACTCAGTCGCTGCCGGCACAACCGCCGGAAGGCGCTGGCAATGCGGTCAGCAGCAGCAATGGCAATGGCAACGGTAAAACCAACGCTACGGCAGAGCAGGGTCGGACTCAACCGGAAGACGAGAGCGATCCGGTAGTGGTCTCGCCGCCGCCGGTCCATCAGTCTGTGCCCGCACAGACGGTGACGAAGCCGAAGGTCGTTGAGCAGCAGAAACCGAAAGTAACAGAACAGCCTAAGCAGAAGCCAGTCGAACAGCAGAAGCCAAAAGCCGTGGAGCAGCCTAAACCTAAACCGGTTGAACAGCCTAAAGTGGTCGAACAGCCGAAGCAGGAAGAGGCGCCAAAATCAGCAGAGACGACAGCGCCGGCAGGGCAGGCTTATGTGGTGCAGTTAGGTGCGCTGAAAAACGCCAGCAAAGTGAATGAGATTGTCGCGCAGTTGCGGTTATCGGGCTATCGCGCCTTTACCGTTCCTTCAACGCCGGTACAGGGTCAGATCACCCGCATTTATGTTGGGCCGGATGCGTCGAAAACCAAAATGCAGAGTGCGGTTGGCGAGCTGAAAAGCATCTCCGGACTGGGCGGTGTCGTGAAGCCCTACAGCGCCCGCTAAAACGGGCGATTGGCGCTGCCGATAGCAGTAACAGGCAGCGTCTTTGACCCCTCAGGCAGCGCGTTTAATGCGCGCTGCCGCGGAAAAAAGTGACGATTTTCAACGGCCTGTCCGGCTGAGAATCACCCGGGCGATAGCGTTTTTTTTCATCGCCTTTTTTATGGATGCAGAAAAAGAAAACCGCTACGCAAACGTTTTCTTTTTCTGTTAGAATGCGCCCCGAACTGGATGCAGGGGTGCAATTGCACTGGCGCTGGAAGAGTTCATGATCTGGATTGATTACGTCATTATTGCGGTAGTTGGTTTTTCGGCTCTGGTCAGCCTGGTCCGTGGGTTTGTCCGGGAAGCCTTATCTCTTGTTACCTGGGGATGCGCGTTTTTTGTCGCCAGTCATTACTACGCCTACCTTGCAGTCTGGTTTACAGGTTTTGACGACGAACTGGTTCGTAACGGTATCGCCATCGGTGTGCTGTTTGTGGCGACCCTGATTGTGGGGGCCATTGTGAACTACGTTATCGGCACGCTGGTGGAAAAAACCGGCCTGTCGGGAACCGACCGGGTGTTGGGCGTCTGTTTCGGGGCATTGCGTGGTGTGCTGATCGTAGCCGCTTTGCTGTTCTTCCTCGATACATTCACTGGGTTTTCCAAAAGTCCGGACTGGCAACAGTCTCAACTCATTCCCGAGTTCAGTTATATAATCAGGTGGTTTTTTGATTACCTGAAAAGCACGTCGAGTTTTTTACCCCGGTGATGTGACCGGGAGTGCGGCTTAATGAGGAAATGACAACATGTGCGGTATTGTCGGTATCACCGGTTTCATGCCGGTCAACCAGTCGATCTATGACGCGTTAACGGTGCTCCAGCACCGCGGGCAGGATGCCGCAGGCATTTGTACTATCGATGCGCTGAAATGTTTTCGCCTGCGAAAGGCAAACGGCCTGGTCAGCGACGTTTTCGAAGCACGCCACATGCAGCGTCTGCAGGGCAATATGGGGATCGGTCACGCGCGTTATCCAACCGCGGGAAGCTCCAGTGCCTCTGAAGCGCAGCCATTCTATGTAAACTCCCCGTATGGCATCACCCTGGCGCACAACGGTAACCTGACCAACGCCCACGTGCTGCGTAAGCACCTGTTTGAAAAGGGCCGCCGTCACGTTAATACCACCTCAGATTCTGAAATCCTGCTGAACATTTTTGCGCAGGAGTTAGATCGTTTTCAAAACGATCCGCTGACAGCCGACAACATCTTTGCTGCGGTTGCTGCCGTGCATCAGCAGGTGCGCGGTGCCTATGCGGTGGTGTCGATGATTATCGGCCACGGTATGGTCGCCTTCCGTGATCCTAACGGTATCCGTCCGCTGGTACTGGGCAAGCGCGTTATCGCTGATGGTCGCACCGAATATATGGTCGCCTCCGAGAGCGTGGCGCTGGATACGCTGGGCTTTGAGTTCATCCGTGACGTCGCACCGGGTGAAGCGGTTTATGTGACTGAAGCGGGCCAGCTCTCTACCCGCCAGTGCGCTGAAAATCCGAAAAGCAATCCGTGCCTGTTCGAGTATGTCTATTTTGCGCGTCCCGACTCCTTCCTCGACAAAATCTCGGTCTACAGCGCCCGTGTCCGTATGGGCACCAAGCTGGGTGAGAAAATTGCGCGCGAGTGGGAAGATCTCGATATCGACGTCGTGATTCCGATCCCTGAAACTTCCACCGATATCGCGCTGGAAATTGCACGTATTCTCGACAAACCCTATCGCCAGGGCTTCGTGAAGAACCGGTACGTTGGCCGTACTTTTATCATGCCGGGTCAGCAGTTACGTCGCAGCGCGGTGCGCCGCAAGCTCAACGCTAACCGCGCCGAATTCCGTGATAAAAATGTGCTGCTGGTGGATGATTCTATTGTTCGCGGTACCACCTCAGAGCAGATCATTGAGATGGCACGTGAAGCGGGCGCAAAACGGGTTTATCTGGCGTCAGCGGCGCCGGAAATTCGTTTCCCGAACGTCTACGGTATTGATATGCCCAGCGCCACGGAACTGATTGCACATGGCCGTGAAGTGGAAGAGATTCGCCAGCTGATTAAAGCCGATGCACTGATCTTCCAGGATCTGGACGATCTGATTGAAGCGGTACGCGAAGAGAATCCGGACATTGCACAATTTGAGTGCTCGGTGTTCAACGGCATTTACGTGACGAAAGATGTCGATCAGCAATATCTGGAGTATCTCGAGTCGCTGCGGAATGATGATGCCAAAGCACTTCAGCGGCAGAACGAAGTCGAAAACCTCGAGCTGCACAACGAAGGCTGATACCTTCAGCAGGCGGGCAGCATAAAACAGGGCGGGAGCAATCCCGCCCTGTTTGTTTTCAGAAACCCGCAGGCCGCGTATGATGGCCCATTGGCTGACATAAGGTTGGAATATGAAACGACTCATCATTGGCATCTCTGGCGCAAGCGGGGTGATCTATGGCGTGCGCATGCTGCAGGTGTTGCAGCAGGTGGAAGAAGTAGAAACGCATCTGGTTATGAGTCAGGCGGCGCGTCAGACGCTGGGGCTGGAGAGCGATTATTCGCTGCGTGACGTGCAGGCGCTGGCCGATGTGGTGCATGACGTGCGCGATATTGCAGCAAATATCTCATCTGGATCGTTTAAAACGCTGGGCATGGCGATTTTACCCTGCTCAATGAAAACGCTCTCTGGCATCGTCCACAGTTACAGTGACTCGTTGCTGACCCGTGCGGCTGACGTGGTGTTAAAAGAGCAGCGTAAGCTGGTGCTGTGCGTGCGCGAAACCCCGCTGCATGTTGGCCATCTGCGAATGATGACCACTGCCGCAGAGCTGGGTGCCATTATCATGCCACCTGTGCCGGCATTTTATCATCGGCCTGAAACGATCGATCAGCTGATCGATCAGACCGTAAACCGGGTTATCGACCAGTTTGATATCGAATTATCGGAAGATCTCTTCACGCGCTGGCAGGGTGCATAAAGTTCCGCTGGCGCACTTATTTAGTGCATAAGCGCGCCTCGGATCACTCTTCGTGCATTTGACGCACCAAAAGTTAACATCGTCGCTTTTTCTCTTTTACTTCACTGCTATATTCCCCTCACAAACACAGCGTTTTCGCCTGTCTGACATCACGCTAACAGCGTGGTTAACTTGCAGAACTGGCATGAAACATGCAAATTACTTTGCGCAAACACATCACGAACCACATAACAAAAAGCACTTCACTTGAGGGTAATCTATGAAAAAGCGTGTTCTGGCTCTTTCCCTGATGCTGGGCTTATCCAGTGCTGCCAGCGTTTTCGCGGCGGTTCCGGGTTCTATCCGTATCGGCACAGATCCAACTTACCCACCGTTTGAGTCGAAAAACGCGCAAGGCAAGTTAGTGGGCTTCGATATCGACCTCGCTAACGAAATCTGTAAACGTATTCATACCCAATGCACCTACGTTGAGAGCGACTTTGATGCGCTGATCCCTTCGCTGAAAGCGAAGAAAATTGATGCCATCATCTCCTCACTTTCCATCACAGCGAAACGTCAGGAAGAGATCGCCTTCTCGGAAAAACTCTACGCCGCTAACGCGCGTTTAGTCGCGCCGAAGGGGTCGAAAATTGAGCCGACCATTGAGTCGCTGAAAGGCAAAAATATCGGTCTGCTGCAGGGCACCACGCAGGAAACTTACGCCAATCAGAACTGGCGGCCAAAAGGGGTGAACGTCACGCCTTATGCTAACCAGGATCTGGTCTATCAGGATCTGAATGCCGGTCGTATTGATGCAGCCTTCCAGGACGAAGTGCAGGCCAGCGAAGGATTCCTGAAGCAGCCGGTCGGTAAAAATTACGCCTTCGCCGGTCCGGCCGTGAAAGATGACAAGATTTTTGGCGTCGGTACCGGCATGGGACTGCGTAAAGATGACAGCGAACTGAAAGCCGCCATCGACAAAGCCTTTGCTGACATGCGTAAAGATGGCACCTACGACAAGATTGCGAAGAAATACTTCGATTTCAACGTGTACGGCGATTAACCATCCTGTCGCTTTACCCTCTGTATCCGTTTTGCCGGGTCTGAGCCGGTTCTGCCAGGTGCAGAATCGGGTTCTTTTCCGCTGATGGCGGATGGCATCTGCAACAGAGAGGTAAAGCTAAACTGCCCGTCGATTGTTGGCGGGCAGCGTTTCGTTTTCACCCCACGACAGGACCCTTTCGATGCTGTATGGCTATTCTGATGTAATTCTTCGGGGCACGCTGGTGACGCTGGAGCTGGCGCTCACTTCCGTCGTGCTTGCAGTGCTGCTGGGCCTGATTGGCGCAGGCGCGAAACTGTCGCGCAGCCGGCCACTGGCGATGATTTTTGAAGGCTACACCACACTGATTCGTGGCGTGCCAGACCTCGTACTGATGCTGCTGATCTTCTACGGTCTGCAGATTGTCCTCAACCAGATAACCGATGCACTGGGCATGGCGCAGTTTGATATCGACCCGATGGTCGCCGGTATCATCACGCTCGGCTTTATCTATGGTGCCTACTTCACCGAAACGTTCCGCGGCGCCTTTATGGCCGTGCCTCAGGGGCAGATTGAAGCAGCAACCGCGTTTGGCTTTACCGGCGCGCAGGTGTTCCGCCGCATTCTGTTTCCGGCCATGATGCGCTACGCGCTGCCAGGCATCGGCAACAACTGGCAGGTGATTCTGAAAGCCACCGCGCTGGTCTCGCTGCTGGGGCTGGAAGATGTGGTGAAGGCGACGCAGCTGGCAGGAAAAAGTACCTGGCAGCCGTTCTACTTCGCCATTGTGGCCGGTGTGATTTATCTGGTGTTCACCACGCTATCAAACGGTGTGCTGTGGTGGCTCAACCGGCGTTATACGGTGGGTGTGAAGAGGGCGAGTTATGATTGATATTATTCAGGAATACTGGAAATCGCTGCTCTGGACTGACGGTTATCGTTTTACTGGTGTGGCTATCACCCTGTGGCTGCTGATCCTCTCGGTCACCATTGGCGGATGTCTGGCAATCCTGCTGGCGATAGCGCGGGTTTCCCCTAACCGGTTTATCAGCTTTCCGGTCTGGCTCTTCACCTATGTGTTTCGTGGCACGCCGCTCTATGTGCAGCTGCTGGTGTTCTACTCCGGCATGTACACGCTGGAGATTGTGAAAGGCACCGAACTGCTGAATGCATTTTTCCGCAGCGGTCTGAACTGTACGTTGCTCGCCTTCACCCTCAACACCTGCGCCTACACCACGGAAATTTTTGCCGGTGCGATTCGCTCGGTGCCACACGGTGAAATTGAGGCGGCACGGGCGTACGGCTTCTCCACCTTTAAACTCTATCGCTGCATTATCCTGCCATCGGCGCTGCGTACGGCACTGCCGGCCTACAGCAATGAAGTGATTCTGATGCTGCACTCCACGGCGCTGGCCTTCACCGCTACCGTACCGGATCTGCTGAAAATCGCGCGGGATATTAACTCGGCGACCTATCAGCCGTTTACCGCCTTTGGTCTGGCGGCTGTGTTGTACCTGATTATCTCTTACGTGTTGATCAGCCTGTTCCGCCTGGCGGAACGTCGCTGGCTGGCCCACGTGAAACCCTCTTCATCGCATTGAGTAGAACTATGGCTGACAATAAATTAAGCGTCACCGAATTGCATAAGCGTTACGGTGAACATGAAGTGCTGAAAGGGGTCTCGTTAACTGCTAAAGCGGGCGATGTGATCAGTATCATTGGATCGTCCGGCTCAGGGAAAAGTACCTTTTTACGCTGCATCAACTTCCTCGAAAAACCGAGTGAAGGCAGCATCATGGTGAATAACCAACAAATCACCTTAGTCCGTGACAAAGATGGTCAGCTCAAAGTGGCTGACAAAGAGCAGCTGCGCGCGTTACGTACCAGCCTGACCATGGTGTTCCAGCACTTTAATCTGTGGAGTCACATGACCGTGCTGGAAAACGTGATGGAAGCCCCGATTCAGGTGCTGGGGCTGAGTAAAGCGGCAGCGCGTGAGCGTGCCATCAAATACCTCGATAAAGTCGGGATTGATGCGCGGGCGCAGGCAAAATATCCGGTTCACCTCTCCGGCGGTCAGCAGCAGCGTGTGTCGATTGCGCGCGCTCTGGCGATGGAGCCAGAGGTGTTGCTGTTTGACGAACCCACTTCGGCGCTTGATCCGGAGCTGGTCGGGGAAGTACTGCGCATCATGCAGAAACTGGCGGAGGAGGGCAAAACCATGGTGGTCGTGACCCACGAGATGGAATTTGCCCGCCACGTCTCCAGCCATGTCATTTTCCTGCATCAGGGCAAAATCGAAGAGCAGGGGCCACCTGCGGAACTGTTCGGCAGCCCAAAAAGCCCGCGTTTACAGCAGTTCCTCAAGGGATCGCTGAAGTAATCCCGCGCCCGCGTCTCGCTGGCGCGGGCCAGGATTAATGCTTCACAACATCCTGCAACGCCTCCTGCAGATCGTACCAGCGGAAGCCAAAGCCTGAGGCTTCCAGCCGCTTTGGCAGCACATGCTGTCCTCCCAGCACCAGCACCGACGATTCGCCCATCATCAGTTTAATGGCGCTGGCAGGCGTGCGCATAAAGGCCGGACGATGCATCACCCGGCCCAGGGTGGCGGCAAACTGCTCGTTACGCACCGCGTAGGGAGCGACCATATTGAACGGCCCCCGCAGATCGTCATGCTCCAGCAGCCAGATAATGGCGTTTAGCATGTCATCAATGTGAATCCACGGCATGTACTGTTTACCACTGCCAATCGGCCCGCCGATGCCGAGTTTAAAGGGCAGCTTCATTTTGCTGAGTGCGCCGCCCTCGGGCGCCAGCACCACGCCGGTTCGCAGCAGGCAGACGCGGGTGCGTTCGCTTTCAGCCGCGAGCGCCAGCTGCTCCCAGCGGGCGCAAAGCTGATGAGTAAACTCATCCTGACCCTGATCCTCTTCAGTCAGCACCAGATCGCCGGTGTTGCCATAAAAGCCGGTTGCCGAACCTGAGATCAGCACGGACGGTGGCGTGGCGCTGGCGTTGATCAGTGAGACGATCTGCTCGGTTATCTGCCAGCGGCTTTCACACAGCTGCTGTTTATGCGGCTCCGTCCAGCGTTTGTCGGCAATAGGTTCTCCCGCCAGATTAATGACCGCATCGATCGTATCCAGGTTCGACTGTTGCGCCAGCCCTGACCAGAGCGCGACCTCGTCGCCCAGTTTTTCACGCGCGCTGACCACGTCACGCGTCACCACGCTGATCTGATGCCCCAGCTGCTGCAGGCGCGGAATCAGGTGACGGCCAATCAGTCCCGTGCCACCGGTAATAAGAATATGCATGTTGCGGCTCCCTTGATGTTTTTGTTATTTGCACCTTTCAGCATAGAAGAGTCGAGCCACTCTATCGTGAGTCGCGTCGCGCTTTCTTATTCCGGAGGAAGAGATCGGATCAGCTCAGCGTTGCCTTCCCAAAAAAAAATCGGTAAACATGATGCAACCCTGACAGCCAATTGAGGTAACCGATGAATTATCCGTCCATCACCCTGTGGTCAGATTCATCATTTTTCAGTCCTTACGCCATGTCGGCCTATGTTGCTCTTACCGAAAAAGGGATCCCTTTTCAGCTGAAGCGCGTCGATTTGTCGCAGAATCAGCAATACGCCGCGGCTTACCGCGAGCTGTCGCTGACCTGCCGGGTACCGACTCTGCAGATTGATGCGTTCCTGTTAAGCGAATCCTCGGCGATTACCGAATATCTTGAAGAGCGCTTTCCGGCGCCCGAGTTTGAGCGTCTCTATCCCCGCGACCGCGAGAAGCGTGCACGCGCCAGAGAGATTCAGGCCTGGCTGCGCAGTGACTTCCTGTGGATACGTCAGGAGCGTCCCACAGAAGTGCTGTTTGCCGGTGAGCGCTTTTCACCGCTGACCGCATCAGCGCAGCAGGCGGTGGATAAACTCGTTATGGCCGTCGATCGCCTGCTGCCGGACGGGCAACAGAACCTGTTTGGCGAGTGGTCAATTGCGGATACCGATCTGGCGGTGATGCTTAACCGACTGGTATTGCATGGTGATCCCTTGCCTGCACGTCTGCGGGATTATGCTGAGTTTCAGTGGCAGCGAGCCTCTGTACAGCTGTGGTTAGCAGAAAGTGGTAAAAATCGGTAACAGCCAGGGCTTGCTCAGGCTGACGGAAGTGATTACCTTACGCCACATAAAAATAAAGACGTGGCAAACTGCGTACCCAAGTGTACGCCAAACAGGAAAGGGTTACGGATGGTGGATCAAACTGCGGGTGACGGCATCGAGTGGGTCGATATCGTAAACGAAGAGAATGAAGTTGTTGCTCAGGCAACACGTGCGCAGATGCGCGCTGAGTGCCTGCGTCACCGCGCTACCTATATTGTGGTTCATGACGGTATGGGCAAGATTCTGGTGCAGCGTCGCACTGAGATAAAAGATTTTATGCCGGGCAAACTGGACGCAACCGCAGGCGGCGTGGTGCAGAGCGGTGAAGATATGCTGGAGTCTGCGCGACGTGAAGCGGAAGAGGAGTTAGGAATTGCCGCGGTGCCGTTTGCTGAGCATGGCAAATTCTACTTTGAAGATCAGCACTGTCGCGTCTGGGGTGGACTGTTCAGTTGTGTGTCACACGGGCCGTTCGCCATGCAGGAATCGGAAGTCGATGAGATTATCTGGATGACGCCCGACGAGATCACCGCACGTTGTGATGAGTTCACTGACGATTCGCTGAAAGCGCTCTCTCTGTGGATGAGCCGCAACGGTGATAACCGGGCCTGAAAACGGGCGCTTTAACACCTCTCAGCGATCCGCGTTAAAGCCTCCGGCTCTGTTACCGGCGAAAAAAAGGCATGCCCTGTGGGGCATGCCTTTTTTGTTCTTACCTGACGCTTAGCCTTGTTCAGCCTGCTGAGACTGAATGGCGGTTAAGGCGATGGTATAGACGATGTCATCAACCAGCGCACCGCGCGAAAGGTCGTTAACCGGCTTACGCATACCCTGCAGCATCGGCCCGATTGAGATCAGATCGGCTGAACGCTGTACCGCTTTATACGTGGTGTTACCGGTGTTCAGATCCGGGAAGATAAACACGGTGGCGCGACCGGCAACCTGTGAATCTGGCGCTTTCGATTTCGCCACGTCTTCCATGATCGCGGCGTCATACTGCAGCGGACCATCGATGACCAGATCAGGACGTTTTTCCTGCGCGATACGCGTTGCTTCACGCACTTTTTCAACGTCGCTGCCTGCACCTGACGTGCCGGTAGAGTAGGAGATCATCGCAACACGTGGATCGATACCAAAGGCTTTAGCAGAGTCGGCTGACTGAATAGCGATCTCAGCGAGCTGCTCAGCGGTTGGATCCGGGTTAATCGCGCAGTCACCGTAAACCAGCACCTGCTCCGGCAGCAGCATAAAGAACACCGATGAAACCAGTGAGCTGTTAGGCGCAGTTTTGATCAGCTGCAGAGGCGGACGAATGGTGTTGGCGGTGGTGTGAACCGCACCTGAAACCAGGCCATCCACTTCACCGCTCTCCAGCATCATGGTGCCCAGCACCACGTTATCTTCCAGTTGTTCCTGGGCGACCACTTCGGTCATGCCTTTGCTCTTACGCAGCTCGACCAGACGCGGCACGTAGTTTTCACGCACCTGTTCCGGATCAACAATCTCAACCCCTTTGCCCAGTTCGACACCCTGAGCCGCAGCGACGCGCTGAATCTCATCCGGGTTGCCTAACAGTACGCAGGTAGCGATACCGCGTTCAGCACAGATAGCGGCCGCTTTGACCGTACGCGGCTCGTCACCCTCTGGCAGCACCACGCGTTTGCCTGCTTTACGCGCCAGCTCAGTCAGCTGATAGCGGAAGGCCGGTGGCGACAGGCGACGGCTGCGCTCTGACGTGGCGGTCAGTGACTCAATCCAGTCAGCATTAATGTAGCTGGCAACATATTCCTGCACTTTCTCGATGCGCTGCGTATCGTCAGCGGGCACTTCAAGATTAAAGCTCTGCAGGCTCAGAGAGGTCTGCCAGGTATTGGTTTTCACCATAAACACCGGCAGGCCGGTCTGGAAGGCACGGTCACAGAGACGCGCGATGCGATCGTCAATCTCGTAGTTACCGGTCAGCAGGATAGCGCCAATCTCAATGCCGTTCATGGCGGCCAGGCAGGCGGCGACCAGCACATCCGGGCGGTCTGCGGAAGTCACCAGCAGTGAGCCTGGGCGGAAATGCTCCAGCATGTGCGGGATACTACGGGCGCAGAAGGTGACCGATTTAACCCGGCGGGTCTGAATCTCACCTTCGTTGATGATGCGCGCGTCCAGGTGACGGCACATATCGATTGCGCGGGTGGCGATCAGATCAAAGCTCCACGGCACGCAGCCCAGTACCGGCAGCGGGCTGTCTGAGAACAACTGCTTAGGATCGATATTGGCGATGCTGGCTTTTGACGAGTCATCAAAAATTTCTGACAGGTCAGGGCGGGTACGCCCCTGATCATCGACCGGCGCGTTGAGTTTATTGATGATCACACCAGTGATATTTTTATTCTTCTGACCGCCGAAGCTGCTCTGCGTCAGTTCAATGCGCTCTTTCAGCTGTGCCGGAGAGTCATTGCCCAGCGCCATCACGAAGACGATTTCCGCATTCAGGGTTTTCGCGATTTCATAGTTCAGCGCGTTGGCGAACTGATGCTTACGGGTAGGGACCAGACCTTCAACCAGCACCACTTCCGCATTCTGCGTGTTGGCATGGTAACGGGAGATGATCTCTTCCATCAGCACATCCTGCTGGTTCGATCCCAGCAGTGATTCAACACGTGACATCTGCAGCGGTTCAGCGGCAGGAATCGAAGAGTTCTTACGGATAATAGTGGTGGTTTGATCCGGCGTATCTCCGCCGGTACGCGGCTGAGCAATCGGCTTAAAGACGCTGAGTCGAACGCCTTTGCGCTCCATGGCGCGGATAACGCCGAGGCTGACGCTGGTCAGGCCGACGCTGGTGCCGGTCGGAATGAGCATAATTGTACGTGACACGTTTGAACCTCTCAGTAATGGCAGGGTGTCAAAAACAACTCCGTCAGCCTGAGCTGACGGAAAGAAGTGTTTACGCAGTCAGACGCGCGGCGTCCTGGGCGATGACCAGCTCTTCGTTGGTCGGGATCACCAGCGCCGGGCGGGTGCCTTCTTTATTGATGTAACCAGACTTGCCGAAACGGGCCGCCAGGTTGCGATCGTGATCGACGTCAAAGCCCAGCAGCGCCAGTTTTTTCAGTGAGAGTTCACGAACCATCGCGGCGTTTTCACCGATGCCGCCAGTAAATACCACGGCATCAAGGCGGCCATCCATCAGCGCGGTGTAGCTGCCGATATATTTCGCCAGACGATGACAGAAGACATCCATTGCGCGCTTCGCATCTTCTTTAGTGGTGTAGTTATCTTCTACATAGCGGCAGTCGCTGGTGACTTCGGTCAGACCTAACAGGCCAGACTCTTTGGTCAGCAGTTTATTGATGGCATCGACGCTCATACCCAGCGTATCGTGCAGGAAGAAGATAATTGCCGGGTCGATGTCGCCACTGCGGGTACCCATCACCAGGCCTTCCAGTGGGGTCAGGCCCATTGAGGTATCCACACACTCGCCGTTGCGAATGGCAGAGACAGAACCGCCGTTACCGAGGTGGCAGGTAATAATATTCAGTGACTCAAGCGGTTTGTTGAGCATTTTGGCCGCTTCGTGGGTTACATAGAAGTGGCTGGTGCCATGCGCGCCATAGCGACGAACGCCATGCTCTTTATACAATTTGTACGGCAGCGCATAGAGATAAGACTCTTCCGGCATTGTCTGATGGAAAGCGGTGTCAAATACCGCGACATTCTTATCTGACAGGTGAGGGAAGTTTTTCATCGCTTCATCAATACCGATCAGATGAGCCGGATTGTGCAGCGGTGCAAAAGAAGAGGCGTCTTTGATGCCCTGTACCACTTCTTCAGTAATGATGACTGACTGAGTCAGCTTCTCACCGCCATGAACGATACGATGGCCGATTGCAGCAATTTGTGCCGAAAGCTCAGGTTTTTGTGCCAGAATGGTTTTAACGATAAAGTTCAGCGCTTCACTATGCGCTGCGCCAGCACCCAGAGGCGCTTCCTGTTTTTCGCCTTCCAGCTTCCATTTGATGCGGGCTTCAGGAAGGTGGAAACATTCCGCCAGGCCAGACAGGAATTCTTCACCGCTGGCAGGGTTGAGGATGGCAAACTTAAGGGAAGAGCTGCCACAGTTCAGAACCAGAACTAACTTACTCGACATGGAAGTACCTATTTTTTGAGAGTGGCTAAATAAAACGCAATCAGACTAACAGCGTAGCCCATGAAAGCTGGTAGATTAATGACAAACATCATGCGGTAGACAGAATTCTGCATTTCCGCAAAAAATTTCGGCAATCTTACGCGAAAATTTGAAAATTGCCTTGTCTAAACCTGGCTCAGGCCTCTTCCCAAAGGCGCAATCCGCTTCCGGAAAGGTGGTAAAACGGCGTCAGAATAGCTGGAGTCACCTTTAAAGACAAAAATAATTGAAGGATGTCACGTAAAGTTGTGTAGTTATAAATATTTTTTAATTTTTACAGAATTAGTTGAGGTGAGCCATGGCGAATGAATCTGGCAGTACCAATTGGTTTCGGATGTTTCAGCGCGGCCAACACTATATGAAGACCTGGCCGGCTGATAAGCGCCTGGCACCCATGTTCCCGGAAAACCGTGTTTCTTCAGCAACGCGTTTTGCTATTCGCTTTATGCCCCCTTTGGCGATTTTTACGCTGACCTGGCAGATCGCGATGGGCGGTCAGTTAGGCCCGGCCGTGGCGACCGCGCTGTTTGCCTGTAGCCTGCCGATGCAGGGTTTATGGTGGCTGGGGAAGCGTTCAGTGACGCCGCTGCCGCCGACGCTGCTTAACTGGTTTCATGAAGTTCGTGCCCGGCTGGAAGAAGCGGGGCAGGCGACTGCGCCAGTAGAAGGCAAGCCGACCTATCAGGCGCTGGCCGATCTGTTAAAGCGGGCGTTCAAACAACTCGACCGCACTTTCCTCGACGATCTCTGACCCATCCCGGGCTGGCGGTAAAATATTTACCGCTAACCTGCGGCCAAATCAAAGAATGGTGATACGGCGATTTCCGTGTCGCTAACGCTGTGCAATCATTTCTCCATTGTCGATTAACTGAGCGGTCTCTGACCGGGAGTAAATGATGGAAATGACCCATGCGCAGCGTTTGATTCTCACTAATCAGTACAAAATGATGGCCATGCTTGAGCCGGAAAATGCTGAACGTTTTCGCCGTTACCAGACCATCATCGAACGCGGTTATGCGCTGCAGATGCGGGAGCTGGACAAAGAGTTTGGCGAACTCAGCGAAGCGATCTGCCGGACGGTAATCGACATTATGGAAATGCATCACGCTCTCCACGTCTCCTGGTCGAACCTTAAAGAGAAAGGTGAGCTTGAAGAGCGCCGTCTGGCCTTTCTGGGCTTCGATGCGGCAACGGAAGCGCGACTGCTGGGTTACGTCCGTTTTATGGTCAATACAGAAGGGCGTTATACCCACTTCGATTCCGGCACCCATGGTTTTAATGCGCAGACCCCGATGTGGGAAAAGTATCAACGGATGTTAGCTTTGTGGCAGACTTGTCCGCGCCAGTACCATTTAAGTGCAAACGAAATTGCGCAAGTGATTAATGCCTGATGAGGAGGAGCGCGTGACCTACAGAGGTTTTCTATTTGATTTAGACGGCACGCTGGTGGATTCACTGCCAGCGGTTGAACGAGCCTGGAGCCAGTGGGGTGCCCGTCATGGCATCGCGGCTGATGAAATCCTGGATTTCATTCATGGCAAACAGGCGATTACCTCTCTGCGTCATTTCATGGCAGGCCAGTCGGAAGAGGCTATTCAGGCGGAGTTTGTCGCGCTGGAGCAGGCTGAAGCGGCGGACACCGACGGTGTGCAGGCGCTGCCAGGGGCCAACGCGTTGCTGAACCGGCTGAACGAACTGCAGATTCCCTGGGCGATTGTCACTTCCGGTTCGGTGCCGGTGGCACATGCACGTCATAAAGCCGCAGGATTACCGAAGCCCGCCGTGTTTATTACCGCTGAACAGGTGGCTAAAGGCAAACCGGAACCCGATCCCTACCTGCTTGGCGCGGAGAAGCTGGAATTAGCGGCGACATCGTGCGTGGTTGCAGAAGATGCACCTGCCGGCATCTTATCCGGCCTGAATGCTGGCTGTGCGGTGATTGCCATCAATGCGCCGGCGGAGACACCCCGACTGGATGAGGTGGCGCTTCAGCTCGACTCACTGGCGTCACTGGTGATAACCCGCGAGTCTGACGGTAGCTTTACCTTCAGTCAGCAGGTTTAAGGGCTGGCCCGGCGGCCAGACCGCCGGGCTTAGAGTGGCGTATCCTGCGAGATTTCATCCAGTGACAGGCTGAAGCTCGGAATAAACACCTCAACGAAGTAATCCATCTCCGGTGAACGCCGAAGTGCCAGCGTCTTTTCCAGCCGCGCTTTGGCCAGTAAAAATTCATTGTTCCCGGCAGACAACTCCTCAAGACATTTTACATATGCACAGAGCGCATCCGCCTGTTTCAGAACCGCCTGCTCCTCTTCGCTGTGCAGATGCTCATCGATCAGCGGGCGATAGATCGCCTGAAACTCTTCAGGCAGCATCTCAATAAGCTTCTGCTGAGCAATCTTCTCGATTTTCTTATATTCGTGGGCGATCTGCGCGTTGTAATACTTTACCGGAGTCGGTAAATCGCCGGTGAGCACTTCGCTGGCATCGTGGTAAAGCGCCAGCATGGCAATGTGATCGGCATTAAGTGAGCCGTTGAATTTGAGGTTTTTGATCACGGCCAGGGCATGCGCCACCATGGCGACCTGCAGGCTGTGTTCGGAGACATTTTCGGTGCGCACATTGCGCATCAGCGGCCAGCGATTGATCAGCTTAAGACGGGAGAGATGAGCAAAGAAGTGGCTTTGTGTCATGAGCGTTCCTGTTGGCTGGCGGGGGAGAGACAGACTCTGGCTCTCCCCAAATAGCGTCAGTATACGCGGGCCTGATTATTGACGATAGCCTTGCAGGAAGCGGCCAAATTTATTGATCGCCATCTCAAGATCATCCACACGAGGCAGCGTAACAATGCGCAGGTGATCGGGCCACGGCCAGTTAAAGGCACTGCCCTGAACCAGCAATACCTTCTCCTGTAACAGAAAATCCAGCACCATCTTCTGATCGTCGAAAATGTTGAATTTTTTGGCATCGATTTTCGGGAACATATAAAGCGCGCCCTGTGGCTTCACACAGCTGACGCCTGGGATGTCATTAATCAGCTCCCAGGCGCGCTGCCGCTGCTCGTAGAGACGACCACCCGGCATGATAAATTCGCTAATGCTCTGGTAACCGCCCAGCGCCGTCTGAATCGCATGCTGCGCTGGTACGTTGGCACACAGGCGCATCGAGGCGAGCATCTCCAGCCCTTCTATATAGCCTTTAGCATGTTTCTTCGGCCCGTTCAGTACCATCCAGCCCTGACGGAAACCGGCAACGCGATAGGTTTTAGAAAGGCCATTAAAGGTGACAGTGAGCAGATCGGGTGCCAGCGCTGCGATGCAGTGATGCTGTGCATCGTCATAGAGGATCTTGTCATAGATCTCGTCGGCAAAAATAATCAGGTTATGCTGACGCGCAATTTCAACCACCTCTAACAGCAGCTCTTTGCTGTAGACCGCACCAGTGGGGTTATTCGGGTTGATGATCACGATGCCGCGGGTACGAGGCGTTATCTTGCTGCGGATATCATCAAGGTCAGGGAACCAGCCTGCTGATTCGTCACAGAGATAGTGCACCGCTTTACCGCTGGAGAGGGAAACCGCAGCCGTCCATAACGGATAGTCGGGGGCCGGCACCAGCATTTCGTCGCCGCTGTTCAGTAACGCCTGCATCGCCTGCACGATGAGCTCTGAAACACCGTTGCCAATGTAGATATCTTCTACGGTGACATCGCGCATGTCGCGCGCCTGGTAGTGCTGCATGATCGCTTTACGGGCGGAATAGAGACCCTTGGAGTCACAATAGCCCTGAGAGCTGGGAAGGTTACGAATAACATCGACCAGTATCTCATCCGGTGCTTCAAAACCAAACGGCGCCGGATTGCCGATGTTCAGCTTCAGAACTTTGTTACCTTCTTCTTCGAGGCGTTTAGCCTCTTTCAGTACCGGGCCACGGATGTCATAGCAGACGTTATCGAGTTTTCCGGATTTATCAATTTGAAAAGTCATTGTTACCGCCTTAATGGGCAGAATCCTTTTGGCTGCCACAGAAATCCAACCAGCACAATGTACTCTCCTGTCAGTCACAAAAGAAGGGTGCCGCCCCGTTTTGGCGGGTTCAACAACTTTTTGCCCAGTGCGCAGCGTAAAAAATATTCGTTGCCGAGTAAACTGGTTAATTAAACTATAAATTAGCATTAATGCAGGGTTTTAACTTGTCCAAAGCGCTGCTGAACCGACATATGGCTTTAACATCATGAACGCTATCTGGAAGTTATTGAAATGGAACTTTTCTTTGCACCTGAAATATACACTTAGAGAAATAGTTAAAGGATATTTTATAAATGTTCAAATTATGGACGATTTTAGAACGTGCCTAAAGATTACGCCTTAACGCTGCTTAAGAGTGGCGCGTTTAAGGCCTTGTGTTCGCCGGAAAAGTGCCAAAAGCAGAGCTTCATATGGCACCTTTATTGCAGGATTGTGAGCCGTACTTAACACTTCCTCACTAAATTTCAGAACGCTGAAGGCTTAAAAAGTGATCAATAATGTGGCATAAGGGTCTGGAAATGCCTTTAGCACAAAATTTACAGCGCTTTTCACAAAATCATTTCCATTTTGAAGTCAAAAATGATTAAGTATAATTTATTATTTAGTGCACTTTGCCGCTTCGCTTTGATAGCCCGTAAAGTGCGCTTTCTATCCCGCATGATTCTTTCTGGTGGGAATAAGACAACTACGCAGCTTCCTGCATTTGCGCACCCAGCGCCATCGGTTCAGAAGTTGTATCTGTCTTGAATAGCACTATGACCCTTCAGAGGAGTCAACAGTGCAGGATCCACATAAACTTTTTTTGTGTCAGTCTTCACACAGGACTGTCATTGAGCACCATTACTGCTTATCACTTTGATAAGCTTGTGATAACACCAGGGTAGTAGTTCGTAAAAATCTTATAAGTGAAGAAAAAACATGACTAATGCAAATCGTCCGATACTGAATCTCGACCTCGATCTGCTGAGAACCTTCGTTGCCGTTGCGGATTTGAATACCTTTGCAGCAGCCGCTGCAGCGGTCTGCAGAACCCAGTCAGCAGTCAGTCAGCAGATGCAGCGTCTGGAACAATTGGTAGGTAAAGAGCTGTTTGCCAGACATGGACGTAATAAGCTTCTGACAGAGCACGGTATCCAGCTTTTAGGCTATGCGAGAAAAATTCTTCGTTTTAACGACGAAGCCTGCACGTCTCTGATGTACAGCAACATTCAGGGCGTGCTGACCATTGGTGCCTCTGATGACACCTCTGACACTATTCTGCCGTTCCTGCTAAACCGGGTGACCTCGGTTTATCCGAAACTGGCAATCGATGTGCGGGTTAAACGTAATCCGTTTATGATGGAAATGCTCAATCAGGGTGAAGTGGACCTGGTTGTGACCACTTCCAGCCCGGGCAATTTTACCTATCAGGTACTGCGTACTTCACCTACCTTGTGGTACTGCGCAGCGGATTATATCTTCCAGCGTGGCGAAGCCATTCCATTGGTGTTGCTGGATGAGCCAAGTCCTTATCGTGATATGGCTATTGATCATCTCAACGAAGCGGGTATCCCGTGGCGTATCTCTTATGTCGCTTCCACACTGGCTGCAGTGCGCGCAGCGGTGAAAGCGGGATTGGGTGTGACGGCACGTCCGGTCGAGATGATGAGCCCGGAACTGCGTGTTATGGGTGCAGCTGAAGGACTGCCGGTACTGCCGGATACGCAATATCTGCTGTGCCGTAATCCAGACAGCGATAATGAACTGGCGCTGGCTATCTTCAATGCCATGCAGTCCACCAATGATCCTTATAACCTGAGCAATAATCCCGACGGTTCACTGTTGCTGGATGACGAAGAGTAATTTCGCTAACGTGTTGTACTCAATACCCGCGTGATTGCCTTAATAAACGCTTATAAATAAGCCTCTCCTTCCCTGAAAAGAACGAGAGGCTTTTTTGTGCCTGACCCTCGTCCGACGTCCCTAACTGATTCATCTGCCTCTCCTGACCCGACTAAAAAAGTTTCACCTACTGTTTAATTGAAATTTCAAGACCAAAAAACCGAACACTTTGTTCCGAATCACCGTTTCAGATGGAGAAAATTAACGCATAAAGGGCAAAAGTGTGTTCTGGATCAAAAAAATAGCCCTGGAAAGGGGAGGGAAAAATCAGTGATACCTGTCAAAATATGTTTGTTAAATGAACGATCCATGCATGTGAATACCCGCTACACTAAAATTAACCCTACAGACTGAAGCGATTTAGCTGGAAAGCGGGGCATCATTTGTTAATAATATGATGCAGGTGTGAAATAATGTTTGGATACTTTTGTCAAAGTTGACAAAAGGTTATAGAAAGGAGTAAAAAACCCCATAAAATAGCTGCTTATTACGTAATAACAGCGACATTTGAAAGGTTTTTATCCTTCCCTTGAATCGATGTGGTCAGTTTGCTGCGGGAAACGCGTGCAGGATGCCAGCGCCACTTTTGATGAGTAAGCAATGAGTATGTCAACTACCACCGAAATCATCGCTCAGCACTGGGCGTTTATCGTATTTATCGTTATTGCCTTTGGCCTGTGTGCTTTCATGCTGACCGGAGGATGGCTGCTTGGCGGCAGAGCGCGCGCCCGCTACAAAGACACGCCATTCGAATCGGGCATTGAATCCGTTGGTGATACCCATATCCGCCTGTCGGCGAAATTTTATCTGGTTGCGATGTTTTTCGTCATCTTCGACGTCGAAGCCCTCTTTTTATACGCATGGGCGACTTCAATCCGTGAAAGCGGTTGGATCGGCTTTGTGGAAGCCGCAATTTTCATTTTGGTGCTCCTGGCGGGTCTGGTCTATCTGGTACGCATTGGCGCACTGGACTGGGCTCCAGCTCGCCGTCGCGTGGTGGTCAAAACCACTACGGTCAGCCACACCAATCCTCATAAGCAGTAAAAGAGAGGCAATAAGATGGACTATACGCTCACCCGCATAGACCCGAACGGTGGTGAGAACGACCGTTATCCTCTGCAAAAGCAGGAAATCGTCAGCGATCCGCTGGAGCAGCACGTTCATCGCAGCGTTTATATGGGCAAACTCGAAAATGCCCTGCATGACATGGTGAACTGGGGGCGTAAAAACTCCCTCTGGCCTTATAACTTTGGCCTGTCCTGTTGTTACGTTGAGATGACAACGTCATTCACCGCGGTCCACGACGTGGCACGTTTTGGCGCCGAAGTTATGCGCGCTTCGCCACGTCAGGCCGATTTCATGGTCATTGCCGGTACGCCGTTCACCAAAATGGCCCCGGTTATTCAGCGTTTGTACGATCAGATGCTGGAACCAAAATGGGTGATTTCCATGGGTGCCTGCGCCAACTCTGGCGGCATGTATGACATCTATTCCGTGGTGCAGGGTGTCGATAAATTCCTGCCGGTTGATGTTTACATTCCTGGCTGTCCGCCACGTCCTGAAGCGTATATGCAGGCACTGCTGCTGTTGCAGGAGTCGATCGGCAAAGAGCGCCGTCCGCTCTCATGGGTGGTTGGCGATCAGGGCGTTTATCGCGCCAACATGCCATCTGAGCGTGAAAGAAAACGCGGCGAGCGCATTGCAGTCACAAACCTGCGCAGCCCGGACGAAGTTTAAAACCGTATGGATGGAAAACAGCGCCTGCAGCAGAACATCACAATTTAATGCATGGCCCCATCCTGACGCCTTCATTTGAGTGCCTGAGACCAGGCCGGAATGGTGAGTAACGTATGACAGATTTGACCACGCAAGATCTCGCTCAGCCTTCATGGCAAACCCGTGATCACCTTGATGACCCGGTGATCGGCGAGTTGCGTAACCGTTTTGGGCCGGATGCCTTCACTGTTCAGCCAACCCGTACCGGTATTCCGGTGGTGTGGGTGAGGCGTGAACAGATACTGGAAATTATCGAGTTCCTGCGTAAATTACCCAAGCCTTACGTCATGCTGTATGACCTGCATGGCGTGGATGAGCGTTTACGTACCCACCGTGCAGGCCTGCCTGCGGCGGATTTTTCCGTTTTCTACCACCTGCTGTCGATTGAACGCAACCGCGACATCATGCTCAAGGTGGCACTCTCTGAAAACGATATGCATCTGCCGACCATCACCCGACTTTTCCCGAATGCCAACTGGTATGAGCGTGAAACCTGGGAGATGTTTGGTATCACCTTTGATGGTCACCCGCATCTGACGCGCATCATGATGCCTTCGACCTGGGAAGGCCATCCGCTGCGTAAAGATTACCCGGCGCGCGCCACCGAATTCGATCCGTTTACGCTGACCAAACAGAAAGAAGATCTGGAGATGGAAGCGCTGACCTTTAAGCCTGAAGACTGGGGCATGAAGCGCAGCACCACCAACGAAGACTTCATGTTCCTGAACCTCGGGCCTAACCACCCGTCGGCGCACGGGGCATTCCGCATCATTCTGCAGCTGGATGGTGAAGAGATTGTCGACTGCGTGCCTGACATCGGCTATCACCATCGTGGTGCCGAAAAGATGGGCGAGCGTCAGTCGTGGCACAGTTACATTCCTTACACTGACCGCATCGAGTACCTCGGCGGCTGCGTAAACGAAATGCCGTACGTACTGGCGGTGGAGAAACTGGCCGGTATCGTGGTGCCCGATCGCGTTAATGTGATCCGCGTGATGCTCTCTGAGCTGTTCCGCATCAACAGCCACCTGCTCTATATCTCCACCTTTATTCAGGACGTCGGGGCCATGACGCCGGTGTTCTTTGCCTTTACCGACCGTCAGAAAATCTATGACGTGGTTGAGGCGATTACCGGTTTCCGTATGCACCCGGCGTGGTTCCGTATTGGTGGCGTCGCGCATGACCTGCCGCGAGGCTGGGAACGTCTGCTGCGTGACTTCCTCGACTGGATGCCAAAACGTCTTAAAGAGTATGACAAAGCGGCACTGCGCAACAGCGTACTGATTGGCCGTTCCAAAGGCGTTGCTGCTTACAACATGGAAGAGGCGCTGGCGTGGGGCACTACCGGTGCTGGTCTGCGTGCTACCGGTCTCGACTTTGACGTACGTAAATGGCGTCCCTACTCCGGCTA
Source organism: Pantoea sp. paga (assembly GCF_007558755.1). NCBI lineage: Bacteria > Pseudomonadati > Pseudomonadota > Gammaproteobacteria > Enterobacterales > Erwiniaceae > Pantoea > Pantoea sp. paga. Next base: position 1,125,722 of record NZ_VLTF01000001.1, on the reverse strand, counting down.
CGAAAACTTCGATTTTGAAATCCCGGTCGGCGACGGCATCAGCGATGCTTACAGCCGCGTTATGCTGAAAATGGAAGAGATGTGGCAGTCGCTGCGTATTCTTGAGCAGTGCCTCAACAACATGCCAGAGGGTCCGTTCAAAGCGGATCATCCGCTGACCACGCCGCCACCGAAAGAGCGCACGCTGCAGCACATTGAAACGCTGATCACGCACTTCCTGCAGGTTTCGTGGGGGCCGGTGATGCCAGCCAATGAGTCGTTCCAGATGATTGAAGCGACGAAAGGGATCAACAGCTACTACCTGACCAGCGATGGCAGCACCATGAGCTACCGCACCCGCGTGCGCACGCCGAGCTTCCCGCATCTGCAGCAGATTCCTTCAGTAATCCGTGGCAGCCTGGTATCCGACCTGATCGTATATCTGGGTAGTATCGATTTTGTTATGTCAGACGTGGACCGCTAATTATGCACGATCAACACATTGCCATTAAAACGATCGACCCTAACGAGGTCTTCGTGCTGAGCGCGGAAGAGCATCACGCCATTGAGCACGAAAAACACCACTACGAAGATGCGCGTGCAGCCTCGATTGAAGCGCTGAAGATCGTGCAGAAACAGCGTGGATGGGTGCCGGATGGCGCCATCAATGCGATTGCCGAGGTACTGGGTATCCCGGCGAGTGATGTTGAAGGTGTGGCGACATTTTACAGCCAGATCTTCCGTCAGCCGGTTGGCCGTCATGTGATCCGTTACTGTGACAGCGTGGTCTGTCATATCACCGGTTATCAGGGCATCCAGTCAGCACTGGAACAGCAACTGAATATCAAACCGGGTCAGACCACTGCCGATGGCCGCTTTACACTGCTGCCAACCTGCTGTCTGGGTAACTGCGATAAGGGGCCAACGATGATGGTGGATGAAGACACGCATGTGCATCTGACGCCGGAAGGCATCCCTGGTTTGCTGGAGCAGTATCAATGACAATTAAACAGATCATTCGCACTGCAGAAACCCATCCGCTGACCTGGCGGATGCGTGACGACAAGCAACCTGTCTGGCTTGACGAATATCGCAGTAAAAACGGCTATGCCGGTGCGGAAAAAGCACTGAAAAGCATGTCGCAGGATGAAATCGTTGCGGCAGTCAAAGATTCAGGCCTGAAAGGGCGCGGCGGTGCGGGTTTCTCCACCGGGCTGAAGTGGAGCCTGATGCCGAAAGACGAGTCGATGAACATCCGTTACCTGCTGTGTAACGCCGATGAGATGGAGCCGGGCACCTATAAAGACCGCCTGCTGATGGAGCAGATGCCTCACCAGCTGGTGGAAGGAATGCTGATCAGCGCCTTTGCGCTGAAGGCTTACCGTGGCTATATCTTCTTACGTGGCGAATACATTGAAGCCGCGGTGCATCTGCGTCGTGCGATTGCTGAAGCGACGGAAGCGGGCTATATCGGTAAAAATATTCTCGGTACCGGCTTTGACTTTGAGTTGATTGTCCACACCGGCGCAGGTCGTTATATCTGCGGCGAAGAGACGGCACTGATTAACTCACTGGAAGGCCGTCGTGCTAATCCGCGTTCGAAACCGCCATTCCCGGCGAGTGCGGGCGCGTGGGGCAAACCGACCTGCGTGAACAACGTGGAAACCCTCTCCAACGTTCCGGCGATTCTGGCCAACGGCGTGGAGTGGTACAAAAACATCTCTAAAAGCGAAGATGCCGGTACCAAAATGATGGGCTTCTCCGGACGGGTTAAAAATCCCGGCGTCTGGGAGCTGCCATTTGGTATCACCGCACGTGAAATCCTTGAAGATTATGCGGGCGGTATGCGTGACGGACTGAAGTTCAAAGCCTGGCAGCCCGGCGGGGCGGGGACTGACTTCCTGACCGACCAGCACCTGGATCTGCCCATGGAATTTGCCAGCATCGGCAAAGCGGGCAGTCGTCTGGGTACGGCGCTGGCGATGGCGGTCGATCACGAGATCAACATGGTCTCGCTGGTGCGTAACCTGGAAGAGTTCTTTGCCCGTGAGTCGTGCGGCTGGTGTACACCGTGTCGCGATGGCCTGCCATGGAGCGTAAAAATTCTGCGTGCGCTGGAGCAGAAGCAGGGTCAGCCAGGCGATATCGAAACCTTACTGCAACTCTGCCGTCAGCTTGGCCCGGGTAAAACCTTCTGTGCGCATGCGCCGGGTGCGGTTGAGCCACTGCAGAGTGCGATTAAATATTTCCGTGAAGAGTTTGAAGCCGGCATGGCACCGCAGGTGTTTGGCAATACCCGCGCCATTGGCGGGATCCAGCCAAACCTGCTGAAAGCGCGCTGGTAATTCGCCGAAGAACACGGAACAGGCCTGGTGCCGCCGCCCCGACAATGTCGTGCGTCGGGGCAAGAATATGATTAACGCTCGTCTCTGACGAGCCTTACGGAAGCATGTCACTATGGCTACAATTCATGTAGACGGTAAAGAGTATAATGTGAACGGAGCGGACAACCTGCTACAGGCATGTCTCTCTCTGGGCCTTGATATTCCTTACTTTTGCTGGCATCCGGCGCTGGGAAGCGTTGGGGCCTGCCGCCAGTGTGCGGTAAAGCAATTCCAGAATGCCGAAGATACCCGCGGCCGTCTTGTCATGTCCTGCATGACGCCGGCCTCTGACGGCACATTCATCTCCATCGATGATGGCGAAGCAAAAGAGTTCCGCGAAAGCGTGGTGGAGTGGCTGATGACCAACCACCCGCACGACTGTCCGGTGTGTGAAGAGGGCGGTAACTGTCACCTGCAGGATATGACAGTAATGACCGGCCACAGCTTCCGCCGCTATCGCTTCACCAAACGTACCCACCGTAATCAGGATCTCGGCCCGTTCATCTCCCATGAGATGAACCGCTGTATTGCCTGTTACCGCTGCGTGCGTTACTACAAAGATTATGCCGATGGCAAGGATCTGGGTGTCTATGGCGCACACGACAACGTCTACTTCGGACGCCCGGAAGATGGCACGCTGGAGAGCGAATTCTCCGGTAACCTGGTTGAAATCTGCCCGACCGGCGTCTTCACCGATAAAACGCACTCCGAACGCTATAACCGTAAATGGGATATGCAGTTTGCGCCGAGCATCTGCCAGCAGTGCAGTGTGGGCTGTAACACCAGCCCGGGTGAGCGTTATGGTGAATTACGCCGTATCGAAAACCGTTATAACGGCACCGTAAACCACTATTTCCTGTGCGATCGTGGCCGCTTTGGCTATGGCTACGTGAACCGCAAAGATCGCCCACGCCAGCCGATGCTGCTGCGCGGCAACGACTGGGTGACGCTGAACGCAGAGCAGGCGGTCAATGCCGGTGCAGATTTGCTGCGTCAGGCGAAAAAAGTGATCGGTATCGGCTCGCCGCGCGCCAGCATTGAAAGTAACTTCGCGCTGCGTGAACTGGTCGGTGCAGAGAACTTCTCTACCGGCATGCCAGCGGGTGAGCAGGCCCGGCTTGAACTGATGCTGAAAATCCTGCGTGAGGGCGGTATCTATACGCCATCGCTGCGTGAAATTGAAAGCTACGATGCGGTGCTGGTGCTGGGCGAAGATCTGACCCAGGTTGGCGCACGCGTGGCGCTGTCAGTGCGTCAGGCCGTAAAAGGCAAAGCGCGCGATATGGCTGCCGCTCAGAAAGTGGCAGACTGGCAGATCGCCGCGATCCTGAACATCGGTCAGAATGCGAAACATCCGCTGTTTATCACCAACGTCGATGAAACCCGTCTGGATGATATCGCGGCATGGAGCTATCGCGCACCGGTTGAAGATCAGGCGCGTCTCGGTTTCGCTATCGCCAGTGCGCTGGATGAAACCGCCCCGGCGGTGACCGATTTCGACAGCAAACTGAACGGCAAGATGGATGTCATCGTGCAGGCGCTGGCCGGCGCGAAAAAACCGTTAATTATTTCCGGGACCCATTCCGGCAGCAGCGCGATGATCGAAGCGGCCGCCAACGTGGCCAAAGCGCTGAAAGCGCGCGGTGCCGACGTCGGGATTACGCTGCTGGCGGGACACGCCAACAGTGTGGGTCTTGGCCTGATGGGCGGTAATCCTCTGGAGAGCGCGCTGGAGCAGCTGAGCAACGGTGAAGCCGATGCGCTGGTGGTACTGGAAAATGACCTCTATCGCCATGCACCGAAAGCGCTGGTGGATGCGGCGCTGGCCCAGACCACTAACGTGATTGTGGTTGATCATCAGCGCACCGCGACGCTGGAGAAAGCGGGTCTGGTGTTATCAACCGCCAGCTTCGCCGAAAGTGATGGCACCTCGATCAACCATGAAGGCCGCGCACAGCGCTTCTTCCAGGTTTACGATCCTTCTTACTATGACAACAACGTTGTGATGCTGGAGAGCTGGCGCTGGCTGCATTCGCTGCACAGCACGCTGGAAAGCCGTCACGTCGACTGGACGCAGCTGGACCACGTGATCGATGCGGTGGTCAGTCATCTGCCACAGCTGGCCGGAATCAAGGATGCGGCACCGGATGCCAGCTTCCGTATTCGTGGACAGAAACTGTCGCGTTCACCGCACCGTGCCAGTGGCCGTACCGCGGCGCGCGCCAATATCAGCGTGCACGAACCGCGTCAGCCGCAGGATCAGGACACGATGTTCGCCTTCTCAATGGAAGGGAACAACCAGCCAGGCGCACCGCGTTCGCAGATTCCGTTTGCCTGGGCACCGGGCTGGAACTCACCGCAGGCGTGGAACAAGTTCCAGGTTGAAGTGGGCGGCAAACTGCGTAATGGCGATCCGGGTGTACGGCTGTTTGAAGCCAGCGCAGCCAGTCTGCCCTGGTTCAGCAACGTTCCGGCGGCATTCGTCAGTGAAGCGCAGTGGCGCGTGGCCCCTCTCTACCAGCTGTTTGGTAGCGAAGAGATGTCACAGCGTTCACCGGTCTTCCAGCAGCGTATGGCTCCACCTGCACTGGTGATTAACCCGGAAGATGCAGCGAAGCTGGGCGTCAATAATGGCGCGGCGGTTGAGTTCATCTGTGCCGGTGAGACAGTGCGTCTGCCGGTCCGTTTCTCGGCGTCACTGCAGGCGGGACAGATTGGTCTGCCGCTGGGCATGCCGGGCGTTCCGCCATTCCTGGCGAACGGTAAAATCGACACTCTGCAGGAGGCGGCGCAATGAGCTGGTTAACACCGGACGTTATCGACATTCTGCTGGCCATTGTTAAAGCCATCGTGATTCTGCTGGTGGTTGTGGCCTGCGGCGCGTTCATGAGCTTCGCCGAGCGTCGTCTGCTCGGCCTGTTCCAGAACCGTTATGGACCAAACCGCGTAGGCTGGGGCGGCTCGCTCCAGCTGGTAGCGGACATGATCAAAATGTTCTTTAAAGAGGACTGGGTCCCGCCGTTTACCGACCGCTTTATCTTTACCCTTGCGCCGGTTATCGCCTTTGTTTCACTGCTGCTGGCCTTTGCTATCGTACCGGTTTCGCCAACCTGGATGGTGACAGACCTGAATATCGGTCTGCTGTTCTTCCTGATGATGGCGGGCCTTGCGGTCTACGCGGTGCTGTTTGCCGGCTGGTCGAGTAATAACAAATACTCGCTGCTGGGTGCGATGCGCGCCTCGGCGCAGACCCTGAGCTACGAAGTGTTCCTGGGTCTGTCGCTCATGGGTGTGGTGGCGCAGGCGGGCTCCTTCAACATGAACGATATCGTCAACAGCCAGACGCACCTGTGGAACATCATTCCGCAGTTCTTCGGTTTCGTGACCTTCTGTATTGCTGGCGTGGCGGTGTGTCACCGTCATCCATTTGACCAGCCAGAAGCGGAGCAGGAACTGGCGGACGGTTATCACATCGAATATGCCGGTATGAAGTTCGGCCTGTTCTTTGTCGGCGAATATGTGGCGATTACCACCGTTTCAGCGCTGATTGTGACGCTGTTCTTTGGTGGCTGGCACGGCCCATTCCTGCCGCCGTTCATCTGGTTCGCCCTGAAAACGGCGTTCTTTATGATGATGTTCATCCTGATTCGTGCTGCGCTTCCGCGTCCACGCTACGACCAGGTGCTGTCATTCGGCTGGAAAGTGTGTCTGCCGTTGACGCTGTTGAACCTGCTGGCGACTGCCGCAGTGATTCTCTACACAGCGCCGTAAGGGGTTAACAAATGACTTTGAAAGATATTGTCACAGGCTTTGGCACGACAGTTCGCAGTATCTGGCTGATCGGGCTGCACGCCTTCGCCAAACGTGAAACTCAGATGTATCCGGAAGAGCCGGTTTATCTGCCACCGCGCTATCGTGGTCGTATCGTGTTAACCCGCGATCCGGATGGTCAGGAGCGTTGCGTCGCCTGTAACCTGTGTGCGGTTGCCTGCCCGGTTGGCTGTATCTCGCTGCAGAAAGCTGAAACCAAAGATGGCCGCTGGTACCCGGAGTTCTTCCGCATCAACTTCTCACGTTGCATCTTCTGCGGCATGTGTGAGGAAGCCTGTCCGACCACGGCGATTCAGCTGACCCCCGATTTCGAACTGGGTGAGTTTAAGCGTCAGGATCTGGTGTATGAGAAGGACGATCTGCTGATTTCGGGGCCGGGTAAATATCCGGAGTACAACTTCTACCGCATGGCAGGTATGGCGATTGACGGTAAAGATAAGGGCGAAGCGGAAAACGAAGCGAAGCCTATCGACGTCAAAGGCTTATTACCTTAAGGAGCAAGGCATGGAATTTGCGTTTTATCTTTGCGGACTGGTGGCGGTGCTGACGACGTTGCGCGTCATTACCCACACTAATCCGGTACATGCGTTGCTGTACCTGATCGTTTCGCTGTTATCGATCGCGGGCGTCTTCTTCTCTATGGGTGCCTATTTTGCCGGTGCGCTGGAGATCATCGTCTACGCCGGTGCCATTATGGTGCTGTTCGTCTTCGTGGTCATGATGCTGAACTTAGGCAAACAGACCGAGAAGCAGGAGCGTGAGTGGCTCAGCCCGTCACTATGGATTGGCCCGGGAATCGTCTCGTTGCTGCTGCTGGTCGTAATGGTCTACGCCATCCTGACCGCCAACGATCAGGGCATCGATGGCACCATCATCGACGCCAAAGCGGTCGGCATCAGCCTGTTTGGTCCTTACGTACTGGCGGTTGAACTGGCCTCAATGCTGCTGCTGGCGGGTCTGGTCGTGGCGTTCCATATCGGTCGTGAAGAGCGTCAGGGCGAAGTCCTGAGTAACCGTAATGCTGACGCCGCTCAGGTGAAAAAGGAGAACGCATGATCCCGTTACAACATGGATTGATTCTTGCTGCCGTGCTGTTTGTCCTTGGACTGACGTCGCTGGTAATACGCCGCAATCTGCTGTTTATGCTGATCGGCCTTGAAATCATGATCAACGCCGCCGCTTTAGCCCTGGTGGTTGCCGGGAGCTATTGGGGTCAGGCCGATGGACAGGTGATGTATATCCTGGCGATCAGCCTGGCGGCAGCGGAAGCCAGTATTGGTCTGGCACTGCTGCTTCAGCTCTATCGTCGTCGTCAGACGCTGAACATTGATACTGTGAGCGAGATGCGCGGATGAATCTTCTCTATTTAACTGTCTTGTTTCCGCTGATCGGCTTTCTGCTGTTAGCGTTTTCGCGCGGTCGCTGGTCAGAGAACCTGTCGGCCACGATTGGTATGGGATCGGTGGGTCTGGCGGCCCTGACCACGGCTATGGTCGGTTTTGACTTCTTCGCCAACGGCCAGCAAGCCTACACGCAGGCGCTCTGGACCTGGATGCATGTCGGCAACTTCGACATGAAGGTGAACCTGACGCTGGATGGCCTGTCGCTGACCATGCTGTCTGTCGTGACCGGTGTCGGTTTCTTCATTCACATGTTCGCCTCCTGGTATATGCGCGGAGAAGAGGGCTACTCCCGCTTCTTCGCCTACACCAATCTGTTTATCGCCAGCATGGTTGTTCTGGTGCTGGCCGATAACCTGATGCTGATGTATCTGGGCTGGGAAGGGGTAGGGCTCTGCTCTTATCTGCTGATCGGTTTCTACTACAGCAATCCGGAAAACGGCAAAGCGGCGATGAAAGCATTCATCATCACCCGTGTGGGCGACGTCTTCCTGGCATTCGGCCTGTTCATCCTCTACAACGAGCTGGGCACGCTGAACTTCCGCGAGATGATGGAGCTGGCTCCTGCGCACTTTGCCGCAGATAACCATATGCTGCAGTGGGCAACGCTGATGCTGTTGGGTGGCGCGGTCGGTAAATCGGCACAGCTGCCGTTACAGACCTGGCTGGCAGATGCGATGGCCGGTCCGACACCAGTTTCGGCACTGATCCACGCCGCGACCATGGTGACAGCAGGTGTCTACCTGATTGCCCGTAGCCACGGTCTCTTCCTGCTGACGCCGGAAGTGCTGCATCTGGTCGGGATTATCGGGGCGATTACTCTGGTGCTGGCAGGCTTTGCCGCGCTGGTACAGACCGATATTAAACGTGTTCTCGCTTACTCCACCATGAGCCAGATTGGTTACATGTTCCTGGCGCTGGGTGTTCAGGCGTGGGATGCGGCGATTTTCCATCTGATGACGCACGCCTTCTTTAAAGCGTTGCTGTTCCTCTCTTCGGGTTCAGTGATTCTGGCCTGCCATCACGAGCAGAACATTTTCAAAATGGGCGGCCTGCGTAAGAGCATTCCGCTGGTCTACACCTGCTTCCTGGTGGGCGGCGCGGCGCTGGCGGCACTGCCGCTGATTACGGCGGGCTTCTACAGTAAAGATGAGATCCTGTTTGGCGCACTGGCTAACGGTCACATCAACCTGATGGTTGCGGGTCTGGTGGGGGCGTTCCTGACCTCTATCTATACCTTCCGCATGATCTTCATCGTGTTCCACGGCGAAGAGAAAATTCATGCGCACGCCGGTAAGGGTATTACCCATCATCTGCCGCTGATTGTGCTGCTGCTGCTCTCCACCTTTATTGGTGCGCTGATCACGCCGCCGCTGGCAGGTGTACTGCCAGCCAATGAATTCGGTGAAGCGGGCAAAGTGGGACTTGAAATCACCTCGGGCGTCGTAGCGATTGTCGGCATTCTGATCGCTGCCGCGCTGTGGCTGGGCAAACGTGAGCTGGTTACCCGTATCGCAAACAGTGCACCAGGCCGTTTCTTCGGCACCTGGTGGTTTGCGGCCTGGGGCTTCGACTGGCTCTACGATAAAGTGTTCGTCAAACCTTATCTGGGTATTGCGTGGCTGCTGAAGCGCGACCCACTGAATGGCCTGATGAACCTGCCCGCGCTGCTGTCACGTATTGCCAACAAGGGCCTGGTAGTCAGTGAGAATGGCTACCTGCGCTGGTACGTTGCGTCAATGAGCGTGGGCGCCGTGCTGGTGCTGGCTCTGCTGCTGGTGATTTAAAGATTGATGAGCGGGGCAGGTTAGCTAATCTGCCCATTGAGAATGTCAAAAATTGTCCTGAGCAAGGGCGTTATCGTCGCGGCCAGTTTGGTTACCGCCAGCGCACAGCAACCGGAGCATACCGAGGTATGTGAGGATTGCGAGCACTGCCGGGAGCCAAAATGGCAAGTAAGATAGCCCGAACTAAGACAAAGAAAAGGGAAGTGTGCCGTGTTATTACCTTGGCTAATTATCATACCCTTCGTCGGTGGTCTGATCTGCTGGCTCACTGAGCGCCTCGGCGCGAAGGTGCCACGCTGGATCGCACTGATCACTATGGGGCTGACGTTGGCGCTTTCACTGCAACTCTGGTTGCAGGGAGGCTATTCACTGACGCAGGCAGCGGGTATTCCGCAGTGGCAGTCAAGTTTCTCCGTTCCGTGGATCCCACGCTTCGGTATCAGCTTCCATTTAGCCATTGATGGCCTGTCGCTGCTGATGGTGGTGCTGACCGGCCTGCTCGGTCTGATGGCGGTGCTCTGTTCCTGGAATGAGATTTCAAAGTATCAGGGCTTCTTCCACCTGAACCTGATGTGGATCCTGGGCGGCGTGATCGGTGTGTTCCTCTCCATCGACCTGTTCCTGTTCTTCTTCTTCTGGGAAATGATGCTGGTGCCGATGTACTTCCTCATCGCGCTTTGGGGTCATAAAGCATCGGACGGCAAAACCCGTATTTCCGCCGCGACCAAATTCTTCATCTACACCCAGGCTTCAGGTCTGGTAATGCTGATTGCGATTCTGGGCCTGGTGTTTGTTCACTACAACGCGACTGGCGTCTGGACATTCAACTACGAACAGCTGCTGCAGACGCCAATGTCGAGCGGTGTTGAATATCTGCTGATGCTGGGCTTCTTTATCGCCTTTGCGGTGAAGATGCCGGTGGTACCGTTGCACGGCTGGCTGCCGGATGCGCACAGTCAGGCGCCAACTGCCGGTTCTGTCGACCTGGCGGGTATCCTGCTGAAAACCGCAGCTTACGGTTTACTGCGTTTCAGTCTGCCGCTGTTTCCGAATGCGTCAGCTGAGTTTGCGCCGATTGCCATGTGGTTAGGCATCATCGGTATCTTCTACGGTGCGTGGATGGCCTTCTCGCAGACCGATATCAAACGTCTGATTGCTTACACCTCGATTTCGCACATGGGCTTTGTGCTGATTGCCATCTACACCGGCAGCCAGCTGGCGCTGCAGGGCGCGGTGATTCAGATGATTGCGCACGGTCTCTCCGCTGCAGCACTCTTCATTCTGTGTGGCCAGCTGTATGAGCGTCTGCATACTCGCGATATGCGTCAGATGGGTGGCCTGTGGTCGCGCATTAAATGGATACCGGGTCTGTCGCTGTTCTTTGCTGTTGCCAACCTCGGTATGCCAGGCACCGGTAACTTCGTCGGCGAATTTATGATTCTGACCGGCAGCTTCCAGGTGGTGCCGATGATTATCATCATCGCGACCTTTGGTCTGGTGTTCGCCTCGATTTACTCGCTGGTGATGATGCAGCGCGCTTACTACGGCGAAGCGAAATCGAAAGATCCGCTGCCAGGCATGTCACCGCGTGAGTTCATGACTATCGGGGTTCTGGTGGTGCTGCTGGTGCTGCTGGGCGTCTATCCACAGCCGATTCTGGATACTTCGCACGCTGCCATGAGCAATATTCAGCAGTGGTTTACCGCTTCAATTTCAACTACAAGGCCGTAATTCGCCATGACAATAACTCCTCACCAATTGATTGCGTTGCTACCGCTGTTAATCGTCGGATTGACGGTGGTGGTTGTGATGCTGTCCATTGCCTGGCGACGCAACCACTTCGTTAACGCCACGCTAACGGTAGTTGGCCTGAACCTGGCGCTGCTCTCGCTCTACTTTGTCGGTCAGGTCGGAGCGATGGATGTCACGCCGCTGCTGCGCGTCGATGGCTATTCGATGTTCTATACCGCGCTGGTCATGCTGGCGAGTCTGGCGACCTGTACCTTTGCCTATCCATGGCTGGCAGGCTTCCCGGACAACAAAGATGAGTTTTACCTGCTGGTGCTGATTGCGGCACTCGGTGGCATCGTGCTGGCCAGTGCTAATCATCTGGCCTCGCTGTTCATCGGTATTGAACTACTGTCGCTGCCGCTGTTTGGTCTGATTGGTTACGCCTTCCGCCAGAAACGTTCGCTTGAAGCCGCACTGAAGTACACCATTCTTTCAGCGGCGGCCTCGTCGTTCCTGCTGTTTGGTATTGCGCTGATTTACGCCGACTCCGGTAACCTGAGCTTTGTGGCGCTGGGCCAGAGCCTGACTGACAGCATGATCCACGAGCCACTGCTGCTGGTGGGTCTGGGTATGATGATCATCGGTCTGGGCTTTAAGCTCTCACTGGTTCCGTTCCACCTCTGGACCCCCGATGTTTATCAGGGTGCGCCTGCGCCGGTTTCAACCTTCCTGGCCACCGCCAGCAAGATTGCAATCTTCGGTGTCATCATGCGTCTGTTTATGTATGCGCCGGTGACCGACAGCGAAGCGGTGCGCACAGTGCTGGCCATGATCGCCTTTGTGTCGATTCTGTTCGGTAACCTGATGGCGATTTCGCAGAGCAACATCAAGCGTCTGCTGGGTTACTCCTCTATCGCCCACCTCGGTTATCTGCTGGTGGCGCTGATTGCGGTTAAAGATCATCAGCTGTCGCTGGAAACCTCTGGCGTATACCTGGCCGGTTATCTGTTCAGCAGCCTGGGCGCGTTTGGCGTGGTGAGTCTGATGTCCAGCCCGTATCGTGGCCCGGATGCTGACTCGCTCTACTCCTATCGCGGTCTGTTCTGGCATCGTCCTATTCTGTCAGCGGTGATGACGGTGATGATGCTGTCACTGGCGGGTATCCCGATGACGCTGGGCTTTATCGGTAAATTCTACGTTATCGCTTCAGGCGTCAGTGCGCACCTGTGGTGGCTGACCGGTGCTGTAGTCGCGGGTAGTGCGATTGGCCTCTACTACTATCTGCGCGTGACGGTGAGTCTCTACCTCAGCCCGCCGGAACTGCATACCCGTGATACTCCGGCTAACTGGGCATTTACGGCCGGTGGTGTGGTGGTACTGATCTCTGCCATTCTGGTGCTGCTGTTAGGGGTTTACCCGCAGCCGCTGATCAGACTGGTGCAGATGGCTCAACCGCTGATGTAAGCGCGTGCTGCGACTGACGAATCAGGCCTCCGGGCCTGATTTTTTTGCCTGTAAAAGGGTGTCACCAGCAGGTGCTGGCGACACCGCGCTGATGTAGAGTGTGTGGTTTAAAGGAGAGACCATGGACATTAACTGGCAGGATAAACACCATAGCGAACTGACCCCCTCACAGCTCTATGCCCTGCTGGCGTTGCGCAGTGCCGTGTTTGTGGTGGAACAGCAGTGCGCTTACCTTGATGTGGATGGCAAAGATTTGCAGGCGGAAAACCGGCATCTGCTGGGAATGGCGGATGACCAGCTGGTGGCCTATGCGCGACTGCTCTCCCCGGAGGATGAGACCAGCCCGGTGAAAATCGGACGGGTGATTGTTTCAGATCGGGTTCGTGGCGCGCGGCTGGGTAATCGTCTGATGGAGCAGGCAATCAACAGTTGTCAGCAGCACTGGCCGGGCCGCGATCTGTTTCTCTCCGCGCAGGCGCATCTGGAAAGTTTCTATGGGCAGCATGGCTTTGTCGCGGTGGGGGAGAACTACCTGGAAGATGGGATCCCTCACGTTGATATGCTGAAGAACGCGCCATAAAAAAGGCGAGGCCTGAGCCTCGCCTTTTTTACATCAACCCACCGTCATCTGGCGGTCGTCGACATATTTACGCTGATCCGGCGCAGGCGGGAAATATTGATAGAGCCAGGTTTCACTCAGCGTCTCATCTTTGCTGCGCAGGAACAGACGCATCTCTACCGGCTCGGTGGAATCGCTATTTGGATACCAGTCAAACAGGATGCGATAGCCCTTAAGCGGATCGACATACAGAATCTCAACCTGCTTCACGCTACCGGATGAAACGGTAATCACCGGCTCAATACCTTTCGGCGCAGCAGCCTGCAGATCGCCACCAATAAAATCGATGGCGAAGCGGCGGCACCAGGTTTCCGGGAAGTGTTCGCCAGGCGCCCAGCCTTCCGGGAAACCACCGATACCGGTACGGGTTGCATCCACGCGCGCCAGACCGCTACGCACCGGCGGCAAACCACTCCAGTAAAGCTTGTAGGAGAAGTTCAGCTCGCTGCCCGCTTTGACCGGCTCAGCCGGTTGCCAGAAGCAGACCACGTTATCCAGCGTTTCACCCGTGGTCGGGATCTCCATCAGGTTGATCGCGCCTTTGCCCCACTTACCGACCGGCTCAACCCACAGGCTGGGACGTTTGTCATACCAGCCAATCACATCCTGATAATCTTTGAAGTCGTGATTAAGCTGCAGCAGGCCAAACCCACGCGGATTCTCATCTTCATAGGCGTTGAACTGCAGACGCTGAGGATTATTCAGCGGGCGGGCAATCCATTCGCCTTTACCGGTCCACATCGCCAGGCGATCGGAGTCATGGATCTGCGGATGGTAAGTGTTACACATGCGGCGTTCGTTGGTGCCGCAGCTGAACATGCTGGTCATTGGCGAGATGCCAATCTGACGGATCTCTTTACGGGCAAACAGGTGGTTTTCCACCTCCATCACCACGCGTTTCTCTTCGCAATGGATGATGAATTTATAAGCACCGGTGACGCTGGCACCATCCAGCAGGGCGTAGCAGGTAAAGGTGGTATCTTCCGCTTTTGGCGTTTCAAACCAGAAGGCGGTGAAATCGGGAAACTCCTCCTGGCCATTGCTGAAGGTGTTGATCACTACGCCACGCGCCGAGAGGCCGTACTGGAAAGTATCGTCAACGGCACGGAAGTAGCTTGCGCCAAGGAAGGAGACGATGTCGCGACGGGCCAGTTCCGGTTTTTTAAAGGCGCGGAAACCGGCGAAGCCGAGGTCAGTTTTGCCCTCCAGCTGCTTCGTATCGACCTTGGCGTCGTTGTAGTTGAACAATTCGGGACGGAAGTGAATTTCGCGCGCTTCGCGACTCTCGCCGTCAACAGAGAACATGCGAATGCGCCGCTTGAAGCCCATACCGACATGGAAGAACTGAACGTCCAGTTGACGATCGGGCAGGTTGTTCCAGAGTGAGTGGTTGGCGTCATACTGAATTTCGTTGTACGCCTGCGGGGTCAGTGTGGCCAGCGTCTCCGGCAGCGCGCCCGGTGCTCCGCCCCAGGGTTTTTTCGCCAGCGCAGCCGCGTTTTTCTTCAATACGTCGAAATCGAAGCGTACGGCGGTTCCGTCAGCAATGCCATCTTCTGCCCATGCGGATTGCGCAAACAGCGTTGACAGGCCGGTCATGCCGCTGACGGCGGAGAAGGCCATTGACGCTTTCATAAACATTCTTCGATTCATGCCAGAGATTATTCCTTAGCTGTTCGAGGGTGTCGTGACTGTCGTGCAAAATGCACTTTCATGGCCCGATAATCACAGGCAACAGAGGGGTACGACAGTAGGGTTACTGGAAAATTCAGTCACGACAAAATTTATCAGATTAATCAAAGAAGCGAAGCGAAATTCCGCGGTTGCCGCTGCGTCTTACACTTCTTTGCGCAGCGAAACGGCGCACAGCCTGCACTGAGCAAGATTAACAGATGAAAAATCAGGTGATTCCTGGAGCAGGAAATCAGCAGAGCGCCAGATTATGACTATAGTTAATGAACTGCTTTGCAATTCACACGGAGGAAACGATGGTAAACCAGACAAATCAATTCGAAACGGGCCTCGATGACGATATTGCGTTACTGACTGAAACGCTGGAAGAAGTTCTTAAGGCATCAGGCGATCCGGCCGATCAGAAGTACATTGAGCTTAAAAGCAAAGCCGAACAGGCGCTGAACGATGTGAAATCCCGTGTCAGCCAGGCGTCCGATAGCTACTATTATCGCGCTAAACAAGCGGCTTACCGTGCAGACGACTACGTACACGAAAAACCATGGCAGGGTGTCGGTATCGGTGCAACAGCCGGTCTGGTACTCGGTCTGCTGCTGGCGCGTCGTTAATCGCGATTCGCTGACCCGGTTGTAGCAGACAACAGTAATAAAAAAGCGGCGGGGCAATCCCGCCGTTTTTATTGGTTTTTAACTCCCTGAACACCTTCCCCTCCCTTGATCCTGCTTCACCCTCGCTATCTTTATGCACAATGTGCCTGAGACGCAATGGTCACAATCCCTGGTGATGCCGATTGTGTCTGGCGGGAGGAGTTCGTACAGTAAAGCAAACGTGAAAAGGAGAACTCAACGTGATTAGAGTAGAGATGCTGTCGACCGGGGATGAGGTGCTGCATGGCCAAATCGTCGATACCAACGCAGCCTGGCTGGCGGATATGCTGTTCCAGCAGGGGTTACCTATGACCAGCCGCACCACGGTAGGAGATTCACTCAAATCGCTAATCGCCACGCTACAGGCGCGCAGCCATGAGGCAGATGTGCTGATTGTAAATGGCGGTCTGGGGCCGACCAGTGACGATCTCAGTGCGCTGGCAGCAGCCAGAGCCTGTGGCGTTGAGCTAGAGGTGCAGCAGGAGTGGCTGGAACAGATGGAAGCCTGGTTCGCCAGCCGGGGACGCGTGATGGCGGCCAGCAATCGCAAGCAGGCGGAAATCCCGGCTAATGCGGAACTGATTGATAATCCGGTCGGTACCGCCTGTGGCTTTGCCCTGCAACTCAATCGCTGCTGGATGTTCTTCACGCCTGGTGTGCCGTCTGAATTTAAAGTGATGGTGGAGCAGCAGATCATCCCCCGTCTGAAAGCGAAATTTTCGCCGCCCGAGCCACCGATTTGTCTGCGGCTGACTACCTTCGGTCGTGGTGAAAGCGATATTGCCGCCGAACTGGAGCCGCTGGCGCTGCCGGAAGGCGTAGTCATGGGATATCGCTCGTCCATGCCGATCATCGAGATCAAGCTCACCGGCCCGGCCAGTCAGCGGGTGGCGATGGAGCAGGTGTGGCAGCAGGTGCGCCTGCAACTGGCGGAGTGCACCATTTTCGAAGGCACCGAAGGCTTACCGGCGCTGCTGGCACGTGAGCTGGAGCAGCGCGGTGAGCAGCTGGCAGTCAGTGAGCAATACACCGCCGGACTGCTCTACTGGCAGTTGGCTGGCGCCAGCGTGCCGCTGCGTGGCGCTGACATCCTGCCATCCCGGCAGGAGACGCTGGAGCAGCAGGTGACCCGCACCCGCGAACTTGCTGCACAGCAGCAGGCCGCGCTGGCGCTCTCTGTAGGCAGCCTGGAGCAGGAAGAGATTTCGGTGGCGCTACATACGCCGGATGGCAGCTTTGGTCAGCGCGTGAAGTTCAGTACCGGTCGCCATAATCTGGAGACGCGGCAGAAGGTGGTGGCAATGATGGCGATGAACATGCTGCGCCGCTGGTTACACGGCAGCGAAGTGAGCACCGGTCACGGCTGGATTGATGTGGTCGAAACTGTCAGACAGTAATGTTAGTGAAAACGAAACGGGCGCCTGAGGCGCCCGTTTTATATGTGACTGCGAATTAACCCCATACAGCGTCATTCTCGCAGCAATAAATTAGCTCAAAGCGCAGGGAACACGGGCAGAGGAGGAAAGCGTCCCGCGCCTGGGACAAAAACGCCGGGAGCGTTTTTGAACAACGCAACGCGTTGGCCCGGCTACGGGCGCACCTCAGGGATGAGGTGCGTAATCGCGCGGGCCGAGTTGTCAGGGATGACGCTTTTTGCGTCTTTCCGATCTGACCGTGTTCCCTAAGCTGACTCGATCTCACAGCAAATCAAGCCAGACTTATTCCATCTCAGTTATAACTCCAGCTCAATCTCGCCTTTGGCTTTGCAGCAGCAGGGCAGGATCTCATCCTGCTGCACAAAGGCCAGCGGCCGCTGTGGGTAATGCACTTCGCCTTTCAGCAGCCGCATCCGGCAGGAGCCGCAGTAACCTTCGCGGCACTGAAACTCCACGCAGAGATTGTTGGCTTCCAGCAGCGTCAGCAGATTGGTATGTTCGTCTGTGCATTCCAGCCGGGTGCCGGAACTGCGCAGAATAACAACGTCGCGGCTCATCATTAAAGCTGGAAGTCGTCGAAGTCGTTAGCGCCAACTTCAGAATCGATCTGACCCACCAGATAGGAGCTCACTTCCACTTCCTGCGGCGCAACCTGAACGTTGTCAGAGACCAGCCAGGAGTTAATCCATGGGATTGGGTTTGAGCGCGTCTGGAACGGCAAATCAAGGCCGACAGCCTGCATACGGATATTGGTGATGTACTCAATGTACTGGCAGAGAATATCTTTGTTCAGGCCGATCATTGAGCCGCCGCTGAACAGATATTCTGCCCACTCTTTCTCCTGCAGCGCTGCTTTCTTAAACAGCTCGAAGCACTCTTCACGGCACTCTGCCGCAATCTCTTTCATCTCCGGATCGTCTTCACCGCTGCGCAGCAGGTTCAGCATGTGCTGAGTGCCGGTCAGGTGCAGCGCTTCATCGCGGGCAATTAGCTTGATGATTTTGGCATTGCCTTCCATCAGCTCGCGCTCAGCGAATGCGAAGGAACAGGCGAAGCTGACATAGAAACGGATCGCTTCCAGCGCATTGACGCTCATCAGGCAGATATAGAGCTGCTTCTTCAGGGCGCGCAGGCTGACGACAACCGGTTTGCCATTGACCTGATGCGTGCCTTCACCCAGCTGATGCCAGTAGTTGGTCATCTCAATCAGATCGTCGTAATAGCGTGAGATATCCTGAGCACGCGCCAGAATCTGCTCATTGGTGACGATATCGTCAAACACCACCGCCGGATCGTTAACGATATTACGGATGATGTGGGTGTAAGAACGGGAGTGAATCGTCTCTGAGAATGCCCAGGTTTCAATCCAGGTTTCCAGTTCAGGAATCGAGATCAGCGGCAGCAGCGCGACGTTCGGGCTGCGGCCCTGAATCGAATCCAGCAGCGTCTGATATTTCAGGTTGCTGATAAAGATATGTTTTTCGTGGTCCGGCAGCGCCTGGTAATCGATGCGATCGCGGGAAACGTCGACCTCTTCCGGACGCCAGAAGAAGGAGAGCTGCTTTTCGATCAGCTTTTCAAAGATGTCATATTTTTGCTGGTCGAAGCGCGCCACGTTTACGGACTGACCGAAAAACATCGGCTCTTTCAGCTGATCATTTTTGTTCTGTGAGAAAGTGGAGTAAGCCATAAAAGTTGTCCAAAAGTAGACGAAGCCAGGCCTCGTGAAATGAATGAGGCGGGAGATTCCTCCCGCCTGACCATTAGATCTTACAGGCGCCGCTCTCGCAGCCATCATCCTGGATAGAAGGTGCCAGGTCATCCTGCGCATCTTCAGCACCGTCACGGGTGTTTTGATAGTAGAGCGTTTTCACGCCGAACTTATACGCCGTCAGCAGATCTTTCAGCAGCTGTTTCATCGGCACTTTACCGTTGGTGAAGCGCGACGGATCGTAGTTGGTGTTGGACGAAATCGCCTGGTCGATGAATTTCTGCATCAGACCCACCAGTTGCAGGTAGCCGTCGTTGTTCGGCATTTCCCACAGCAGTTCGTACTGATCTTTCAGACGCTCATACTCCGGCACGACCTGACGCAGGATGCCATCTTTCGACGCTTTGATGCTGATGTGGCCGCGTGGAGGCTCAATGCCGTTGGTGGCATTGGAGATCTGCGACGAGGTTTCAGACGGCATCAGCGCAGACAGGGTCGAGTTGCGCAGGCCGTGCGTTTTAATCTCTTCACGCAGGCTTTCCCAGTCGAGATGCAGCGGTTCGTTGCTGATCGCGTCCAGATCTTTCTTGTAGGTGTCGATAGGCAGAATGCCCTGTGCATAGGTGGTTTCATTGAACCACGGGCAGGCACCTTGCTCTTTCGCCAGCTCGTTTGAGGCTTTCAGCAGATAATACTGAATTGCTTCAAAGGTCTTGTGTGTCAGGCCATTGGCGCTGCCATCGGAGTAGCGCACACCATGCTTCGCCAGATAGTAGGCGTAGTTGATCACGCCGATACCCAGAGTACGACGACCCATTGCGCCACGCTGGGCAGCCGGGATCGGGTAGTCCTGATAGTCGAGCAGCGCATCAAGCGCACGTACTGCCAGGGTAGCCAGCTCTTCCAGATCGTCGAGGCTTTCGATGGCGCCGAGGTTGAACGCAGAGAGCGTACACAGGGCAATCTCTCCGTTTTCGTCGTTAACATCTTCCAGCGGTTTGGTCGGCAGGGCGATTTCCAGGCAGAGGTTAGACTGGCGAACCGGCGCAATGCTCGGGTCAAACGGGCTGTGGGTGTTGCAGTGATCGACGTTCTGAATGTAGATACGGCCGGTAGAGGCACGTTCCTGCATCATCAGTGAGAAGAGATCGACCGCTTTAACCCGCTGCTTGCGGATGCTCTGATCCTGCTCATATTTGGTATAAAGGCGCTCAAACTCATCCTGATTGGCGAAGAATGCGTCATACAGGCCAGGCACGTCAGACGGGCTGAACAGGGTGATATCTTCGCCCTTCAGCAGGCGCTGATACATCAGCTTGTTGAGCTGTACACCATAGTCCATGTGACGCACGCGGTTGCCTTCAACACCACGGTTGTTCTTCAGTACCAGCAGGCTTTCGATTTCCAGATGCCACATCGGGTAGAACAGCGTGGCTGCGCCGCCACGAACGCCGCCCTGAGAACAGGACTTCACCGCGGTCTGGAAATGCTTGTAGAACGGGATACAGCCGGTATGGAACGCTTCACCGCCGCGAATCGGGCTGCCCAGCGCACGGATACGACCGGCGTTGATACCGATGCCGGCACGCTGAGAGACATATTTCACAATCGCGCTGGAGGTGGCGTTGATAGAGTCCAGGCTGTCGCCGCACTCGATCAGTACACAGGAGCTGAACTGGCGCGTCGGGGTGCGAACGCCAGACATGATTGGCGTCGGCAGGGAGATTTTAAACGTCGAGATCGCATCATAGAAACGCTTGATGTAATCCATACGCGTGTCGCGCGGGTAGCCGGAGAAGAGGCAGGCGGCGACCAGAATGTAGAGGAACTGCGCGCTTTCGTAGATTTCACCCGAAACGCGGTTCTGCACCAGATATTTGCCTTCCAGCTGCTTCACAGCGGCATAGGAGAAGTTCATGTCACGCCAGTGGTCGAGGAACTCGTCCATCTGCGCAAACTCTTCCTGGCTGTAATCTTCCAGCAGGTGACGATCATATTTGCCCATGTCGACCATCTTAACGACCTGGTCATAGAGCTTTGGCGGCTCAAACTGACCATACGCTTTTTTGCGCAGGTGGAAGATCGCCAGGCGGGCAGCCAGGTACTGATAGTCAGGGGCATCGCGGGAGATGAGGTCTGCTGCGGCCTTGATGATGGTCTCATGAATGTCAGAGGTTCTGATGCCATCATAGAACTGAATGTGAGAGCGCAGCTCAACCTGTGAAACTGAGACGTTGTTCAGCCCTTCAGCTGCCCAGTCCAGCACACGGTGAATTTTGTCGAGATCAATGCGCTCCTGGCGGCCATCGCGTTTAGTAACGAGCAGACTCTGGTTCATGTCGCGTTTTTACCTTTGCGTGAGTATCCAAAAATTAAAAGAAATCCCGGTTTATACACAGCCTATTCATTGTGAATAATGTGTGGATAAACACTACATCTAGGGGGTGATGGGAAAAGCCATAACTACATGGGGGCATATTTTAGTATTTTACGGCCGCTTAACAAGAGCAAAAAATGATGGCTGGAGGGGTTGTAATTCTTGCGAAATTTCTTAGCCCACGCCTTGTAAGGCCTGGCATCATGTCAACCAGATCACACTTTTTTTTCTTATTATGATCGGGCGCGTGTTTCTTATTCAATCCTCAGGATTCAGCAGGAAAAGGGATGAAAAATGGCTAAAAGCCGCTAGCGGGTTGCTGTGAGCGGGTCAGGCCATTGCCGCTGCTTCTGATGGCTTACCGCCAGAAACGCGTAACTCTCTGGCACATAACAGAATGCCTCAGTGTGCGTTTTCCTGCAGCAATCTCTCTTTGGCACGGAAGGGAGTAAAGTGAATCGCCTCTGACGTGAATCCTGTACGGCAGAGGCGGAAAAACTAAATAAGCTGGCTGATTAGGATGACCATGCCCAGACCCACGACCGAGTTGATCAACTCCAGCAGCCCCCAGGTTTTGAAGGTGCCTTTCATGGAGATACCAAAGGTCTCTTTGAACAGTAAAAAGCCACCGTCATACATCAGCGTGATGGTGTTGCTGCCACAGGCTACGGCAAGCACCATCAGCGCCGGATTAAGATGAAAGGCCTCGATCATCGGGGCCACAATGCCCGCTGAAGTAATGGCGGCTACCGCGCCCTGGCCGGTAAGAATGCGGATCACTGCCGTGATTAACCAGGCAATGATAAAAGGTGAGAAGGGCACATGACTCATGAGCTGGACAATGCTGTCACCCACATCAGAATCGATGATCACCTGTTTAAGGATGCCGCCGGCGCTGATGACAAACAGCACATTGGAAATTTGCGAAATCGAGTTGGTGACGTGCTCTGTTATGCCTTCGGAAGTCATCCCCCGTTTAACCCCCAGAAACCACATCGCAGCCAGCGTGGCGAACAGCATGCTGACCTCCGCGCTGCCCAGCAGTTTAAAGACGCGTGTCAGCTCAGCGCCATCACCGGCCAGGGGTTTGACCACTGACGCCAGAATCATCAGCACCGCAGGGATCAGCGGGATCAGAATACTGATTCTGAAAGAAGGAAGATCTTCAGATGCCAGCTCTTTTATCGGTTTGATCATTGAATTAAGCGGAATACGGCTGATTCCCGGCAGGAAACGAGGCAGTAAAACGCCAGCGCAAAACAGGGCAGGGATAATCACCACAACGCCGTAAAGATAGACCTGAACGATATCCGCGTTAAATGCGCTGATAAGGGCAACCGGCCCCGGCTGTGGTGGAAACAGGCTGTGTCCCATGGTGGCGCCGACCACCGTCGGGATGACCAGCTTCATGTAAGGGATATCCGCTTTTTTAGCTATGTTCATCACCAGCGGCATGGCAATCAGAAAGGCGACCTCGTAGAACATCGCAATACCGAATATGACGCCGATAAACATCAGCCCGGTCGAGAGGAAGCGAGTGCCACAATGGCGGATGACCGTATCCGCTATCTGCTGGCTTGCACCCGATTCGGTCATGAACTTGCCAATAATCGCGCCGAATATGATGATCAGCGCAAGGTGACCCATGATGCTGCCGATCCCCATCTGGACTACGCCGACAATTTTATCTGACGGAATGCCCACCATGATGGCAACAAACATGCCCGCAATCAGCAGAGAGAAGACGTTGTGGAATTTATATTTCAGATTGAGTACGACTAATATCGCGATACCAGCCAGTACCCAAAAAAGCGATAAAAAGGGCGTCATGGTTATCCTTAACAGTGATGAAGTTAATCTTATGCAGGCATATACGACTGCCCGTTATTATTCTGGCTGGTAACTTATTCAGCACCGCTTGCCCTGTTCAGAATTAAAGTCGCTGTTTGTCTGGCCGGAGGCTTTCAGCCTTAATCGCCATTTATAGCGCTCACCGTAGCGACGTTTACAGATTGATTGCCGGGCTATACAGGTTTCAGCCCTCTTTATCTAAGGCATCAACAGTCAGGTCACTGAGTATCAGGTAATTCTACCATTCTAGTATATTGAATTGCGGATGGAGGTTTTTTGAAGCGTGTCACAGTGTGTTAAAACCATCACTTCAGAGCGGTATGAGCGCATTGACAGGATAAGTTCTTTACCTGGTGAATAATTAAATCTGGGGTTTTATCAACGTGATTTTTATTTTTTTATTTTTTAAATCAATAAGTTTTTAAAGGTCAGGGTTGAGTCAGTAATCCGTTTTAATGAATTAAAGCCAATCGGCTATTAAGGCCTGATTTTAATTATTCTCATGCGCTGAACGTGGTTTTATTCAGTTTTGGTGAGGGGGTTGTTTTAATGTGCCAGCGAAGGTTATCAGGCAGGGAGGGGCTATGAAAAGCGCGCCTGTATTTAGCGTGATTCGTAACTGAATGCTGCAATGGTTACGGTTAATGCGCGGATAGTTTTATTTGAGCGGTTAACGCAAGTCAGACTTCAATATTACCCGCCTGCTTTCAGGCGGGTAATATCACTCAGACGGCGCGGTGGGTGTGCACCATATAATTCACGTCAGTGCCGGGAGCCAGTTTGAAGCGGTTGGTCACCGGGTTGTAGTGCAGGCCAATGATGTGGCGTTCACGCAGGGCCGTTTCATCGACCCAGCCCAGCAGTTCGGAAGGACGGATAAATTTCTTCACGTCGTGGGTGCCGCGCGGCAGCATGCGCAACACATATTCCGCGCCAAATATCGCCAGCAGCCAGGCTTTTGGATTGCGGTTCAGCGTAGAGAAAAAGACTTCGCCGCCGGGTTTGACCAGCTTCGCACAGGCGTGAACGACTGAGCGCGGATCCGGCACGTGCTCCAGCATCTCCATGCAGGTCACCACATCATATTTTCCTGCGTGCTGCTCCGCATGCTCTTCGACGGTCTGCTGCACGTAGTCCAGCGTCACTCCGCTCTCCAGAGCATGCAGGCGCGCCACGGCCAGCGGTTCCGCGCCCATGTCCAGACCCGTGACCACGGCGCCTTCGCGCGCCATGCTTTCGGCTAAGATGCCGCCGCCGCATCCGACGTCGAGCACGGTTTTACCGAATAAGCCGTTGCTGTGCTGCGCGATATAGCCCAGGCGCAGCGGGTTAATGCGGTGCAACGGTTTAAATTCACCCTCCAGATCCCACCAGCGCGAGGCAACGGCCTCAAACTTGGCAATTTCCTGCGCATCGACGTTCTGCTGATGATTCTGCGGTTGTGCATTCATTGAATCGTAACTCCTGACAAAATGTGCCCACAGTATAAACGCTTAACCGCAGATGGCACACCTTTCAGGCACAAGGAAAAGCGGGTGAAATCGGTGGTTAGCGTTCACCAGAGCATTGCAGTGTGATATACTTTCGCACCTTTAAAATCCGGGATTAAGTAGAGGGATAGCGGCTCCATGAGCGACCTTGCGAGAGAAATTACACCGGTCAATATCGAAGAAGAATTAAAAAATTCTTACCTCGGTTACGCCATGTCGGTCATCGTTGGCCGAGCTTTACCCGATGTGCGTGATGGCCTGAAGCCGGTTCATCGTCGCGTACTTTTTGCGATGAGCGTACTGGGTAACGACTGGAACAAACCCTATAAAAAATCTGCCCGCGTCGTCGGTGACGTTATCGGTAAATATCACCCGCATGGTGATTCCGCCGTATACGACACCATTGTACGTATGGCCCAGCCTTTCTCCCTGCGTTACATGCTGGTGGACGGACAAGGCAACTTCGGTTCCATCGACGGCGACTCAGCCGCGGCGATGCGTTATACCGAAATTCGCATGTCGAAAATCGCCCACGACCTGTTAGCTGACCTGGAAAAAGAGACCGTCGATTTCGTACCGAACTACGACGGCACTGAGCAGATCCCTGAAGTTCTGCCGACCAAAATTCCTAACCTGCTGGTGAACGGTTCTTCCGGTATCGCCGTGGGTATGGCAACCAACATTCCGCCGCATAACCTGCGTGAAGTGATTAACGGCTGCCTGGCTTACATTGAAAATGAAGACATCAGCATTGAAGAGCTGATGGAGCACATTCCGGGGCCTGATTTCCCGACCGCCGCTATTATCAATGGTCGCCGTGGCATCGAAGAAGCGTACCGCACCGGACGCGGTAAAATTTATATTCGTGCGCGTGGCGAAGTGGAAGCTGATGCTAAAACGGGCCGCGAGACCATCATCATTCATGAGCTGCCGTATCAGGTTAACAAGGCACGCCTGATTGAGAAGATTGCGGAGCTGGTGAAAGAGAAGCGTGTCGAAGGCATCAGCGCACTGCGCGATGAGTCTG
Organism: Pantoea sp. paga; assembly: GCF_007558755.1. Lineage (NCBI taxonomy): Bacteria > Pseudomonadati > Pseudomonadota > Gammaproteobacteria > Enterobacterales > Erwiniaceae > Pantoea > Pantoea sp. paga. The sequence goes on along the minus strand of NZ_VLTF01000001.1, from coordinate 1,100,296 downwards.
ATAAAGACGGCATGCGTATCGTGATTGAGATCAAGCGCGATGCGGTCGGCGAAGTCGTGCTGAATAATCTCTATTCACTGACCCAGTTGCAGACCTCGTTTGGTATCAACATGGTCGCCCTGCATCAGGGTCAGCCGAAGATCATGGCGCTGAAGGAGATTCTGGACGCCTTTGTTCGACATCGTCGTGAAGTTGTGACGCGTCGTACTATCTTTGAACTGCGTAAGGCGCGCGATCGTGCGCATATCCTGGAAGGTCTGGCGATTGCGCTGGCGAATATCGATCCGATCATCGAGCTGATTCGTCGTGCACCAAACCCGGCAGAAGCGAAAGCGGGTCTGATTGCGCAGGCGTGGGATCTCGGTAACGTGTCAGCGATGCTGGAACGTGCCGGTGATGACGCCGCGCGTCCGGAGTGGCTGGATCCACAATACGGCATCCGTGATGGTCAATACTATCTGACCGAGCAGCAGGCTCAGGCGATTCTGGATCTGCGTCTGCAGAAACTGACCGGCCTTGAGCACGAGAAGCTGCTGGATGAGTATAAAGCGCTGCTGGAGCAGATCGCTGAGCTGCTGCGCATTCTGTCGAACGCGGACCGTCTGATGGAAGTGATCCGCGAAGAGCTGGAGCTGATGCGTGATCAGTTCGGTGATGAGCGTCGCACAGAAATTACCGCCAACACGGCTGACATTAATATCGAAGACCTGATCAATCAGGAAGATGTTGTGGTGACATTGTCGCATCAGGGCTATGTGAAGTATCAGCCGCTGACCGACTATGAAGCGCAGCGTCGTGGTGGTAAGGGCAAGTCAGCCGCACGTATCAAAGAAGAGGACTTCATTGATCGTCTGCTGGTCGCCAATACGCATGACACGATTCTTTGCTTCTCCAGCCGTGGCCGTCTCTACTGGATGAAGGTTTATCAGTTGCCGGAAGCAAGCCGTGGCGCACGTGGACGTCCAATCGTCAATCTGCTGCCGCTGGAAGCCAACGAGCGTATTACGGCGATTCTGCCGGTACGTGAGTATACCGAAGGCTTTAATATCTTTATGGCGACCGCGCTCGGTACCGTGAAGAAGACCGCCCTGAAAGAGTTCAGCCGTCCACGCAGCGCCGGTATTATTGCCGTGAATCTGCGTGACGACGATGAGCTGATCGGTGTGGCGCTGACCAACGGTAACGATGAAGCGATGCTGTTCTCAGCGGCCGGTAAAGTGGTGCGCTTTGCAGAAACCGCAGTCCGTGCGATGGGTCGTACCGCCTCTGGCGTACGCGGCATCAGGCTGGCTGAAGGTGATCGGGTTGTGTCATTGATTGTGCCGCGTGAAGAGGGTGCAATTATGACCGTGACGCAGAATGGTTACGGCAAGCGTACTGCCAACAGCGAATACCCGACCAAGTCGCGCGCGACCCAGGGTGTTATTTCAATCAAAGTGACCGAACGTAATGGTCCGGTGATTGGCGCCGTTCAGGTCGTTGATGGCGATCAGATTATGATGATCACCGATGCCGGTACGCTGGTGCGTACCCGCGTTTCAGAAGTCAGCGTCGTGGGTCGTAATACCCAGGGTGTGATTCTGATTCGTACCGCAGAGGATGAGAACGTCGTGGGTCTGCAGCGTGTTGCCGAGCCGGTTGAAGAAGAAGAGCTGGATTCAATCGACGGTAGCGTGGCGGAAGGCGAGGAAGATATCGCGCCGGAAGCAGAGATTGACGATGAAGAGATTGCGCCGGAAGCGGATGCAGAAGACGACGCGGCTGAAGACGAAGAGTAATTTGTCTGGCGTGAGCTGAGGTTCGTTGCAGAAACGGCAGGTCAGGGGAAACCCGGCCTGCCGTTTTTTTTTGTGTGTGATGGGGAGATTGCAGGGGGCAGAGAGCTTATGGCGGGTGGCTGATGGCTGGTAGCTGGTAGCTGGTAGCTGGTAGCTGGTGGCTGGTAGCTGTGAGTCGGGAGCCGTCGAAAGGCCCGCAATGCCCGATCGCAAAGGATTCCCGCATCCATGCGGATCGGCCACGCCATCCCTGGCGTGGACGCTTTGCTCTTCGGGCACAGCAGGCCTTTCTTGTTGGGATTTGGGTGTCGCTTTGAGGGGATGGGCATGTTGTTTGAGGTTTTAGAGGCGGGTCGGGAAAATGGGTGGCTGATGGCTGATGGCTGATGGCTGATGGCTGTGAGTCGGGAGCCGTCGCAAGGCCTGCTGTGCCCGATCGCAAAGGATTCCCGCATCCGTGCGGATCGGCCACGCCATCCCTGGCGTGGACGCTTTGCTCTTCGGGCACAGCAGGCCTTTCTTGTTGGATTTGGGTGTCGCTTTGAGGGGATGGGCGTGTTGTTTGAGGTGTGAGAGGCAGGCCTTTCTTTTTGGGATGGTGGACCGCTTTGAGTAGATGCAGATGTTGCTTTGGCTGTCTTAAAACATTCCCAAACCGCCCGCTAAGCCTGCGGCTGGCTGGCTTTTTACGCCCGATAAAGCTAGTGTATGGGCATTAAAAATCGATGATGCGACTAACCTTGCCAACTGCGAGTTACCTTTGAAATATCCTGTCTCTTTCCGCACTACGCTTCGCATCTCGCGCTATCTTTTCCGCGCGCTGGCGCTGCTAATCTGGACGCTGGGCGCCGTTCTTACTGCGTTTTACATTATCAGCGTGCTGCACAATAAAGAGACGCAGGTTCGGCAGGAGTTTGCCAGCAACTACGGCACGATACAGTGGTATGTCCGCCATTCGGCGGACATGATGCGTGAGCTGAAATATATCACCGAAAACCGCTTAACCAACGCCAGCAGCGGTCTGGATGTGCTGACCGGTATGATGCCAGGCAAAACATCTCAGCCGCAGTTTACGCCCCTGTTTTCGGATGGCGACTGTACCTCGATGAGCAATACCTGGCGCAACTCGCTCGACTCACTCAGTTACTACATCAATTACTGGAAAAGTAACTTCGCCTCATCGTATGAGCTGAATCGGGTGTTCTTTATCGGTGGCGAGAGCCAGTGTCTGGCCGACTTCACGATTGGCAGCAGCAATGCTGACCGGGAACGCAGCCTGAAATCGCTGCGTGAGAATGTGCTGCGCTATCGCAACAGCAGCGAAGAAGATCGCCGCAATCCGATGTACTGGATTAACAGCAGTGCTCAGCCAGGCGTCGGAACCTTCTTTATGGTGGTGCCCGTCTACGTTGCTAATAAGTTACAGGCGTTGCTTGGCGTCGAACAGAATATCCGTCTGGATGAGTTTATTCAGCCGGGCAGCCTGCCGGTTATCGCGTCTATTACCGATGAAAATTATCGTCCACTGCTAAATTCGCGGCGCGGCGGGCTGGGCTTCTCGCTCGACAGTCTGCCTGATGATAAAACCTGGTTTGGTTACCTGAATGGTTATCGTCAGCTGGTCCTGAAAAAGCCGCTGCCGCCCTCCGATCTTAACGTGGTGTGGTCGATATCTACCGACGTGATGGTGGATCAGCTCAAGCTGATGATCATTAATGCGCTGCTGCTCAATATTTTCAGCGCCGTTATTCTGTTTACCCTCGCCTGGCTGTTTGAGCGCCGGATGTTCCTGCCGGCGGAGGAGAATGCGCACCGGCTGGAAGAGCACGAGCAGTTTAACCGTAAGATTGTCGCCTCTGCGCCGGTCGGGATCTGTATTTTACGCACCAGCGACGGCACCAATATTCTGAGTAACGAGCTGGCGCACAATTATCTGACGTTGCTGACGCAGGAAGATCGCCTGCGGCTGAATGAGATTATTGGCGGGCAGCAGGTCAACTTTGTCGATGTGCTCACCGGCAGTAATACCAACCTGCAAATCAGCTTTGTGCATTCGCGCTATCGTAATGAGAACGTGGCGATTTGCGTGCTGGTCGACGTCTCGGCGCGCGTGCGGATGGAGCAGTCGCTGCAGGAGATGGCCCACGCGGCAGAGCAGGCGAGCCAGTCAAAATCGATGTTCCTTGCCACGGTCAGTCACGAACTGCGCACGCCGCTTTATGGCATTATCGGTAATCTCGATCTGCTGCAGACCAAAGAGCTGCCCAGCGGTATCGACTCGCTGGTGACGGCGATGAACAACTCCTCCAGCCTGCTGCTGAAAATCATCAGCGATATTCTCGACTTCTCAAAAATCGAATCAGAGCAGCTGAAAATTGAGCCGCGTCCGTTTGCACCTCGTGAAATCGTGACCCACATCGTCGGCAACTATCTGTCGCTGGTGGTGAAGAAGCGGATTACGCTCTACTGCTTTATTGAACATGACGTTCCGCAGGTGCTGGACGGCGATCCGCTGCGTCTGCAGCAGGTGATCTCGAACCTGCTGAATAACGCGATTAAGTTCACGCATACGGGCTGTATTATCCTCCACGCTTACGTTGCGCAGGGCTATCTGGCATTCCGCGTCCGTGATACTGGCGTCGGCATTCCGGCGAAAGATCTGCCACGCCTGTTTGATCCCTTCTTCCAGGTGGGAAATGGCGTGCAGCGTAATTTCCAGGGCACCGGGCTGGGACTGGCGATCTGTGAAAAGCTGATCAATATGATGGATGGCGACATCGAGGTCGACTCAGAGCCAGGCATGGGCAGCCAGTTTATTGTGCGTATTCCAATCTACAAAGGGCAGAAGCCGTCACTGATGTTGCTGGAGGATTTACAGGATAAGAAAATCTGGCTGGCGATGCGCAACGAGTACCTCGCGGAATTTATCACGCGTCAGATTCAGCAGCAGGGCATTCAGGTCGCGGAGTATAACGGTAAGCCTGGCCACGACGATGTGGTGATGACCGATTACGAACTGGATATTGATGTCCCGCTGCGCGCGCTGGTCACTTTCGATGGATCGCATGTGGATATGCCGCGTGAACGTCAGCCTGGCCGCTGGATCCACTCTACCGCCACGCTGCACGAGGTTCCGGCGCTGCTGGCGCGCATCTATCGGATCGCACTGGGCAACGACGCCGCAGATGCGCTGTTGCTGGCCGCGCCGGTAGAAGAGAAAGTGCATAACGATGACATCATGGTACTGATTGTCGATGACCATCCGATTAACCGCATGCTGCTGTCGGAACAGCTCGGCACGCTGGGCTATCAGGTGAAAACTGCGCAGGATGGCGTTGATGCGCTTAACGTACTGAGTCGCAATGAGATCGATATCGTACTCACCGACGTAAATATGCCGAATATGGACGGTTATCGCCTGACGCAGCGGTTGCGCCAGCTGGGCCATCTCTTCCCGGTGGTTGGCGTGACGGCGAATGCGCTGGCTGAGGAGAAACAGCGTTGCATGGATGCGGGCATGGATAACTGCCTGTCGAAACCGGTGACGTTAGATGTGCTGAAAGTGACGCTGGCAATCTATGCTGATCGGGTACGTAAAACGCGGATGGGGTAGGGCAGGAAAGGGCAGAGGCGAGGCGGTGCAGTCTGCACCGCCTCAGGAAGTAACTTAGTCTCTTTCGACCTGAGTCTGGCTGACAGACGACAGGTAGTTCAGCAGTGCGATATCGTTATCCACGCCCAGTTTCATCATCGCTGATTTCTTCTGGCTACTGATGGTTTTGATACTGCGGTTCAGCTTCTTGGCAATCTCGGTCACCAGGAAACCTTCTGCAAACAGACGCAGCACTTCGCTCTCTTTCGGTGACAGACGTTTGTCGCCATAACCACCCGCGCTGATTTTCTCCAGCAGTTTCGCAACGCTTTCCGGCGTATATTTCTTGCCTTTCTGCAGTGCAGCCAGTGCCTTTGGCAAATCGGTTGGCGCGCCCTGTTTCAGTACAATCCCTTCGATATCGAGATCAAGCACTGAACTCAGAATCGCCGGGTTGTTGTTCATGGTCAGAACAATAATCGAGAGATCCGGGTAGTGGCGTTTAATATATTTAATCAGCGTAATACCATCGCCATACTTCTCACCTGGCATAGAGAGGTCGGTGATCAGGACGTTGGCATCAAGCTTGGACAGATTATTGATCAGTGCTGTTGAGTCTTCGAACTCACCTACAACGTTAACCCATTCAATTTGTTCCAGAGATTTTCGGATACCGAAAAGGACAATTGGATGGTCATCGGCAATAATTACGTTTAAGTTATTCATCTTATTGGTTACCTTGCTGCAGCAGTTGATTGACGTAAGCGTCAATATCACTGGTGGTATTTGTAATGTTTGAATCGTCACACGCTTTAATGTGGTGTTCTAACTCTTCACAAAGCTGTTTGCCGGGAGTCAGATTGAGCATGGCAAACACGCCCTTTAGGCGATGCGCTGTCTGAGCAAGCGAGGCGTAGTCCTTTTCCGCCGACTCAGTATACAGCCTCTTCACATCAACCGGTACTGTCTCCGTAAACAGCTGGAAATAGCCGCCGCTCATCAATGGCGTGGCCGCGTCGTCTTCCGTGTCGTTATCCATCACATCATGCGACAGTTGCTTCTCTATCAGTGCCAGCAATGCATCCAGCAGCGCATTACTGAGATTGAAATTGACCCGATACTGCTGGTCGTTCAGTGCATGGTGCCCCAGTTCATCTTCCGCCAGCAGCAGTGCCCAGCCGCTAAGCTTTGATGGATCGTCGGTCACCAGCACATCGTGATCCTGACCGGAAATGCGCTCGTCGGGTGTCAGACAACGCGCTCCCCAGTTTTCCAGATGGCGGCAGACAATTTTATGCACGTCCTCCACGGTGATCTCCACCAGCGCGGTAACGCCATCCAGAATTTTTTCCTCTTCTTCTTCGCGCTTCTGCTCCAGCACCAGCGGCAACTGCATGTTGTAGCGTGTGCCGATATCCGCTTTTGCCACGATATCGAGGCTGCCGCCCATCTGCTTGCAGAGCTGCTTACAGAGGAAGAACGCCATGCCAGAAGCCTGTCCGTAGCGATCCTGGCTGGTATCGCCCAGGAACGGGAAGTCGACATTGGCCAGTTCATCCACCGTCAGGCCCGCACCGGTATCCACCAGTTCGATAATCAATCTATCGGCCTGCTTGTCTGCAGCCTTAACTTCCAGGGTGATTTTCCCCCAGCGGGTGGTGGTCAGGGCGTAGTGCATCAGCGTGGTCAGCACTTTACGCAGGGCGCGACGGTCGCCAAAGCGCGTCTCATCATTAGCCAGGTGATTATTCACCACCAGCGACAGCCCTTTGCGGCGCATCAGCGGCAGGCTTTCCAGCGCGATCTCATCCAGCAGTTCCTGCAGGTTAAAGACGGTCGCATCGGGTGACCAGTCATGCGCCTCAAGCCGGTTCAGCAGCACGATATCATCCACCAGCCGCGCCAGCCCCTGACTCTCATCGAGCAGGTCCAGCACGGTCTCATCGGCATCACGCTGGCTGAGCTGTACCAGCTGCGTCACCATCTTCTCCAGGGGCTGATTCAGCGCATGGCCCAGATTGTGCAGCAGTTGCTGTCGCATCTGATGGTTGCGATCCAGCACCTGCTGCGCTTTTTGCAGCTTCTTATTCACCAGCAGCTCGCGATCCTGGTCACGCATCATAAACAGCTGGGTATGCGGCGACAGCACGCTGCGGGCGTGGCGAATCTCATACACTTCGTTATTGATGGTGGCCTGCAGCACGCCCTGATGCTGGTCGGACATATTAATGATCTTCTGCAGATTGAGGTGAGGCAAAAGATGTTCAGCAATCTTATTGCTCAACAGGGTGCGGTTGCTGGCAAAGTCATACACCAGCAGGCCGACCGGCAGACTGGCAACAATCTCTTCATTCAATACCCGCAGCGAATCGAGTTCAGCGCTCTGGTTCTCGCTGGGACGCAGCGACTGCTGGCGCAGCAGTACGATACCCGCCAGTGAAAGCAGGAACAGCAGCAGGTTAATCAGCAGCGGCCAGAGCAGATTATGCAGGGTGTCGATAATCAGACGGCCAATCGGCACCTGATAAACCAGCTGCAGCGAGGTGCTGGGCAGGGTGGCCGTAATCTCAATATTGGGATTAACCAGTGAGATGCGGGTATTTTCCACCTCCTGCTGTTCACTGCTGCTGGCAGGCATTGAGCTGTCCTGACGCAGCTGGAAATTTTCCAGCGGCATGTTCTGCGGAACAATATCGTTAACCGGTAGATCAAAGGCGACCACCGTGGCCAGATGGCCTGGCTGGTTAAAGGTGGTACGCAGCGTGAAATAGTGATCGTTCTGGAAGGCGAAGTGGCGCAGCGGTGAGAAACTCTCGCGCTCATCGAGCGCATTCGCCTGCTGCAACATCTCAGCACGACGGCCATCAACCATTGAACTGATGGCGCTCTCTTTATAGCGCGTCGCCATATCTTTCAGCGGCAGGGTCGAGATCATAATCAGGCTATTGTCCTGACCATTTAAAAAGTACATCGACCAGGTGGGATTTTCTGCGCCCCACAGCGTGTCGAGATAGTTCGACATCCGCATGGTCATGTCCAGCGTGCTGCTGTCATGTGAGCCGAAAATCAGCGCTTCCGTTTTACGCCGGGTTTTTTCCAGGTAGTAGACGTCGGGACGCAGTCGCGTCTCCTGCAGGTTGCTGCCGGGTGTTGCACCTGCCGCACTGGTAGAGAGGTTTTCATAGATCTGCCAGGTGGCAAAGCGATAGGCATCAATGCGCTTCTGAACGTCACGTGCCAGATCGTCCATGGCATAGCGTTTCCCGGTCAGCCAGGCATTCACCGAGTTATGCACCATAAAGCCCAGCGCCAGCAGGAGCACCAGATTGAAAACCACAAAAAAGCGGGTGACGTTGCCGGAGGTCAGTGGAAACTTATACAACATAGCGTGTCAGGTACCTGAATTATTGCGCAACTTTTCGCGCACTGGCGGCTACCGCTAACAGCAACAGGGCGATCGCTAAAAATGCGCCGCTGAGGCTGATCCATTGCGAAATGAATCCGATTAAAGCCGGACCTGAGAGAATACCCGCATATCCCAGCGTTGTCATGGCAGAAATCGCCAGGTTCGCAGGCATATCCTGTTGATTCCCGGCAGCATTGAACAACATCGGCACCGTGTTAGATAAACCAAAGCCGACCAGCAGGAAAGCCAGCAGGGCGATCTCCGGCCACGGCAGCCAGACGGCCAGACTCATGCCCGCGGCGGCGGTCAGCGCGCCGGTCAGCATCACCGGGTAGCGACCAAAACGCTGGATGATCTTATCGCCGCTAAAACGGCCCAGCGTCATCGCTACGGAAAACACCGCATAGCCCAGCCCGGCCCAGGCGGGTGACATCTCCGGGTTCTGCAGCAACAGCAGCGCGCCCCAGTCCAGCACGGCCCCTTCCGCCAGGAACAGGATAAAGCAGAGCAGGCCAAGAAACGCGACCCAGCCGCGTGGGATCACCAGCCAGGGTTGATCGGGCTGATGCAGGCGTTCATTCATTAAGACCGGCAGTCGCCACAGCAACAGCAACAACATCACTGCCATCACCACCAGCGTGGCGGCCAGAGGTGTAAAAGACTGGCTCAGCAACAGGCTGACCGTGCCCGCACCCAGAATCCCGCCAAGACTGAAGAAGCCATGGAAGCCGGACATCATCGGTTTATCCGCCGCCTGCTCAACCTGAACCGCCTGATAATTCATCGCCACATCCAGCATGCCCAGCCCGGCGCCAAACAGCATCAGCGCAGCCGCCATGACCAGATGAGAGTCAGCCGTGGCCAGCAGCGGCATCATCATCAGCACTAACAGGGTAGAGAAGCACATCACCCGACGGCAGCCAAACCGCGCCACCAGCGTGCCGGTCACCGGCATCGCGGCCAGCGAACCAATACCCAGACAGAGCAGTAACGCGCCCAGTGATGCGCCGCTGAGCTGCAGACGATCGCGGGCAAACGGCACCAGTGGAGCCCAGGCTGACATTCCTAAGCCATTGATCAAAAAGATGGTGCGCGTGCCCCAGTTCAGGCGGCTCTGATGTTTGTTTTGTTGTGCAGCGTCCAGTGCGGTCATAGGTCAGATTCATCAATGGTAAAGCGGAAAAGTGTAGCACTGGCCGTGAGTCAGTGGCCGTTGCGCCTCTTATCAGGAAGGGGATTGCAACATGGCATAAATGACAAAACCGGGAGTTTACCGACTTTTGTCGCGCTGCGAATTTTTTCCAGAACTTTCCTGGCATGACCACCGCCCCGCAGAATGACTTAACTCAAATTTCACTGCCGTTTTTCAACGACTTGCTGCTGAAAAACCGGATCAGGACCACGCATAAATGATGGCTGAATCGCTTAATGAACAAATTTTTTTTAGCGCCCTAATGTTTCGGGAGTGGTGGTTTTTTAACCTTTCCGCATCATTTTTGGAAACAGTCAGCAATAAATTGACATGTAAAAACAAAGGCAAAGCGGATTTTATGAAAGCCTTATTTCAAGTGTGGCTTATGTAATGAAGATTAAACCATAATGAAATCTGTACATTGAAATTGTTTTTTAACACGGCTACGCTAAACGTTAATCTGTCAGAAACGTTACATTCTGCGTGAGTCTGTACAAGTAAAACTAACAATAATAGCGTCATTCGCCACTCTGATTAGGGGCGTACGACCAGCTTTGGCTTTGCCGTTTCGACATACACCAGGTTAAGACATCTTCTGATCTTCAGAAGGTGAAACTATGTGTGAACACTGTAAGCATAAAATAATTTTATGTTTATGGATTCAGTATATTAGCTAATCTGGTGGAGTAGAGGTTACAAATGGCAGAACTCACGCAAGGCCGTGTAGACATTATCTCGCGCGAAAACGGCACACTCATCTCGCAGTCCGTTAGCGGTTCGTCACAATCCATTAACCTCACCGAGCCCAGCGTCGTGCGCATCAGCGGCACGCGCGACATGGTGACGCAGTATGAGCGCCAGGGTAACGATCTGGTGCTGCATATGCGCGACGGCAAGACTGTCCGCTATCAGAAATTCTTCCTCGACGACGCCGATGGCCAGCACAGCGAACTGGTGTTCGATGATGGCGTCAATCCACCGGAACATGCGCTCTTTCCGCAGACCGCAGAAGGCGCTGAACTCGCTTCCACGTCGGTTACGCCAACCTATGAATCACTCGACAGCGTAGAGCCGCTGCTGCTGGCAGATAACGCCAACACCTCCATGGGTGTGATAACGGCGGGCGGTCTGGGTGTGCTCGGCTTAGCCGGCCTGGCCGTTGGCGTCGGCGGTGGTGGTGGTGGCGGTGGGGGTAATGGTGGCGGCAATGACGGTGGCACCGATCCCGGAACACCGGTCACGCCGGGGACGCCTGCCATCACGCTCAATGCGTTCGCTGGCGATGATGTCCTTGAAAACGCGGAAAAAAGCAGCGATCAGGTATTGAGCGGCACCACCAGCAATGTCGAAGCGGGTCAGATTGTCACTGTCACGCTGGGCGGCCAGACCTACAACGCCGCCGTCGGTGCTGACGGCAGCTGGAGCGTCACTATTCCTGCTGCCGCGCTGGCGGGACTCGCCGCAGGCACCACCACCATCGACGTCAGCGTCACTAACGCGGCGGGCACGACGACCACCGGCAGCCTGCCCATTACCGTCGCGGCCGCCGATCCCGGCACACCGGCTGCGCCGTCCATTAGCCTGAACCCGTTTGCGGGCGATAACCTGCTGGATAACAGCGAAAAAACCACGCCACAAACGTTGTCCGGCAGCACCAGCAATGTTGAAGCGGGCCAGCAGGTCAGTGTGACATTGGGCGGACAGAGCTATAACGCCACTGTGGGGACGGATGGCAGCTGGTTCGTCTCAATACCGGCTGCCGCACTCTCGGCGCTGGCTGCAGGCAGCAGCACCATTTCGGTCAGTGTGACCAGCGCCGCGGGCACGGCGGCTTCCGCCAGCCTGGGTATCCAGGTGCAGGCACCTGACACCACCCTTGGCGTGCCAGCCCTGACGATCGCCCCGTTTACCGGCGACGACGTGCTGAGCAACGCAGAAAAAACCAGCGATCAGACTCTTAGCGGCAGCACCACCAACGTCGAAGCCGGGCAGATCGTCACGGTTACACTGGGCGGCCAGAGCTACAGCGGCAGCGTGGCAGGCGACGGTAGCTGGAGCATTACCGTGCCTGCTGATGCGCTGACCGCACTGGCATCCGGCACCACCACGGTGACTGCCACCGTTGCTAACCAGGCAGGAACCGCCGCCAGCGGTAGCCTGACCGTAAACGTAGAACCACCCCTGACTCAGCCGGGTACTCCCGTTATCACCATCGATCAGTTTGCCGGTGATGACATTCTCAGCAATGCCGAGAAAAGCAGCGATCAGGTACTTAGCGGCACCACCACCAATGTGGAAGCGGGCCAGATTGTCACCATCACGCTGGGCGATCAGACCTACAGCGCAGTAGTGGATGCGCAGGGCAACTGGAGCGTCACGCTCTCGCCTGCGGCACTGAATGCGCTGGCAGCCGGTTCGGTGGCGATTTCTGCGGTCGTCACCAGCCAGGCTGGCATTGAAGCCAGTGAAAATCGCGCGATCAGCATCGATACGCCGGTCGTTCCGGGCCCGCCATCCGTCACGCTGGATGATTTTGCCGGGGACAACGTGTTGAGTAACGTGGAGAAAGCCACCGATCAGACACTCACCGGCAGCACCAGCAATGTTGAACCCGGTCAGCTGGTAACAGTCACCCTGGGCGGTCAGACTTACAGCGGCAGCGTTGATGCGCAGGGCAACTGGAGCGTTACTGTGCCATCGGCGGCCCTGAGCGCCCTGTCGGCAGGTGAAACGACGCTGACGGTTTCAGTCAGCAATGTGGCCGGAGATAACGTAACCGGCACGCTGCCCATCACCGTGGAAGCCCCTGTCACACTGCCGGGCGAACCCACAGTCACCATTGGTCAGTTTGCCGGGGATGACATCCTCAGCAACGATGAAAAAGGGACGGCCCAGACGCTCTCCGGCTCCACCACCAACATCGAAGCGGGCCAGACGGTCACCGTTACCTTCGGTGGTCAGACTTACCTCGGCACCGTCGATGGCAGTGGTAACTGGAGTGTAATTGTTCCGGCAGCCGCGCTGGGTAATCTGCCAGCAGGAGCCAATGCCATCAGCGTCACCGTCAGCAATGCCGATGGCGTGAGCACTACCGAAATCCGCGATATCGCGGTTGAGACGCCAGTAACGGAACCGGGCGTGCCGGCTCTGACCCTGAATGATTTCGCCGGCGACAACCTTCTGAGCAACGACGAAAAAGCGGTCGATCAGCTTGTCAGCGGTAGCACCAGTAATATCGAAACCGGGCAGATCGTGACGGTCACCCTGGGCGGTCAGACCTACAGTGCCAGCGTGCAGGGTGATGGCAGCTGGAGCGTCGCCGTGCCGTCAGCTGCGCTGAACGCGCTGGCAGCAGGCATCACCACACTGACCGTCTCGGTCAGTAATGCGGCGGGCGACACAGTCACTTCAACGCAGCCAGTCACTGTCGAAGCCCCGGTAACGCAGCCGGGTGAAGCCACCGTAACCATCGACGCCTTTGCCGGGGATGACATCCTCAGCAACAGCGAGAAAGCCAGCGACCAGCTGCTGAACGGCACTACCACTAATATCGGCGAAGGCCAGCAGGTCACTGTCACCCTGAACGGAGAGACTTTTACCGCCACGGTCGGCGCGGATGGCAGCTGGAGCGTGACGATTCCTGCCAGTTCGCTGGCGGCGCTGACAGCCGGTAGCGCAGCCCTGAATGTGACGGTGACAGATCAGTCTGGTACACAGATCACTGAAACCCGCGACTTCCTGGTGGAGTCAGCGGGCACTTCACCGAATGCCCCGACGCTAACCCTCAATGCCTTTGCTGACGACAACATCCTGAGCAACGATGAGAAGCTGGAAGCGCAGGCGGTCTCCGGCAGCACCACCAACGTCGAGGCGGGCCAGATTGTCACGGTGACGCTGGGCGGCCAGAGCTACAGCGGAACGGTTGGCGCCGACGGCAGCTGGAACATTGCCATTCCGGCCGATGCACTCGGTGCGCTGGCAGCAGGTTTTGCCTCGCTGGTGGTCACGGTCAGCAACGCGGCAGGTACTACCCTCAGCGACACCCTGCCGATCACGGTTGAGCCGCCGGTTACCGAGCCGGGACAGCCCACTATCACGCTCGATCAGTTCGCCGTGGATGACGTGCTGAGCAACGATGAGAAAACCAGCGATCAGCTGCTGAGCGGCAGCTCAACCAATGTCGAGGCGGGTCAGGTCGTGACCGTCACGCTGGGCGACCAGACTTACAGCGCCACGGTCGGCGCGGATGGCAGCTGGAGCCTGAGCGTCCCGGCCAGCGCGCTGGCGGCACTGACGGCGGGCAACGCGACTATCGCGGCCACAGTCACCAGTCAGGCGGGCGTAACAGTCAGCGAAGATCGGGTGATTGCGGTGGAAGCGCCAGCGGAACCGGGTACGCCGACGGTGACGATCGCTCTGTTTGCCGGTGACGATCTGCTGGATAACAGCGAAAAAGCACTGGACCAGACGCTGTCCGGCAGCACCAGCAACGTGGAGGCGGGCCAGACGGTCACCATTACCCTGGGCGGCCAAAATTACACTGCGCTGGTCAACGCGGATGGCAACTGGAGCACGCAGGTCCCCTCTGCGGCGCTCAGCGCACTGGCGGCGGGCAGCAGCAGCATCGCGGTCAGCGTCACAACGGCGGCAGGCGCCTCAGCCACCGACACCCGCGATATTAACGTCGCCCCGGCGGCAGGCGAACCTGGCGTGGTTTCCATTAGTGAACCTGTCAGCCTTGATGGTTTCCTGAACCAGCAGGAGCTGAGCAGCGATCTGATCATCAGCGGCTCTGCCGTGGGCGTTAACCCGGGCCAGGCGGTGCAGGTTAACTTTAACGGCAGTAATTACAGCGCGGTGGTGAACAGCAATGGCTTCTGGAGCGTCACCGTTCCGGCAGGCGATCTCACCACTATCACCGACGGCGTAAAACTGATTTCGGTCACCACCACCGACGCCACCGGCGCACTGCTGACCGACTCAGCGCAGCTGAATGTGGTCGCGGCCACGCTGCCGCAAATCACACTGGAGGAGAGCGCGATTACCGATGGCCTTCTCAATCGGGTGGAAGCGGGCAGCGATCTGCTGATCGGCGGCAGCACCGGCAAAGCCGTGCCGGGCCAGCAGGTTGAACTGGAACTTAACGGTAAAACCTACAGCACCACGGTCAATGCAGACGGCAACTGGAGCCTGGCGCTGCCGGCCGCCGATCTCGCCTTACTGCCGCAGGGCGCTAACAGCCTGATCATTACCGCGATTGATGAAGCGGGCAACCGCGTGGACGAGACGCTCAACTTCAGCGTCGACACGCTGCCACCGAATCTGATTGTGGCAGAGGTCGCAGGCGGCGATGGCATTCTCAACAGCAGTGAAGTGGCTGCCGGTCTGCCGGTCAGCGGTTCAGGTGCGTTGCCGGGCGAAGTGGTGTCTGTCTCGCTGAATAACGAGAGTTACAGCGCCACCGTAGATGGGCAGGGCAACTGGACGGTGGATCTGCCGCCAGCGGCGCTGCAGGCCCTGTCAGATGGCAGCAGCTATACGCTGGTAGTTACGCTGACTGATGCCAGCGGTAACACCACCACGCAGACACAGCCCCTGGCGGTCAGCACGCAGCCTCCGGTTGCGACCGTTACCGCACCGGGCGGTGATGGCGTCCTGACCAACAACGAACTCACTACGCCGCTGCAAATCAGCGGAACCGGCACACCGGGCGACAGCGTGACGGTGGAGTTAAACGGTAAGTCCTACACCGCCATTGTTGACGAAAACAGTAACTGGAGTGCATCCGTCCCGGTGGCCGATCTCGGCACGCTGACCAGTCAGACCTATCCGGTGACCGTCACCGTGACCGATCCGGCCGGTAACATCAGCACTCAGAATACGGAACTGCGGGTGGCTACCGCGGTGCCCGCTCTGACGCTCAACGATCTCAGCGATGATGGCGTGATCAACGTCAGCGACGCGCAGCAGCCGCTGATCGTTAGCGGAACCGGCGACGAAGGCGACATCATCCGCGTCACGCTGAATAACGTAGCCTACAGCGCCGTGGTGGCGCAGGGTGGCAGCTGGAGTGTCACCGTTCCGGCATCCGACCTGGCAAATGTGCCCAACGGTACCCAACCGGTATCGGTAGTGGCGACAGACGCCGATGGCAATACCACACCAGCCAGCAGTTCACTGATTTTCGCCACCACACCGCCGCTGCTGGAAGTCTCCACGCCAGGCAGTGATGGTTATATCAATATCGCTGAACACACTCAGGATCTCACACTCGACGGGCGCGGGGGGGCTCAGGGCGACACCGTCACGGTAAGTTTCAATGGCGAGACCTACACCGCCACCGTGGATACCGATGGCTCGTGGAGTGTTACGGTGCCCGCCGCGATTATCAGCCAGCTGGGTGACGCAATCTATCCGGTGGATGTGGTACTCAGCGATGCTTATGGCAACAGCAGCACCGTACCGACCAGCGTCACTGTGCTGGCGGCAACGTCGCCGGCGCTGACCATTAATCCCGTGACCGGCGATAATCAGGTCGACAGCGCTGAACAGCTCACCGACATTCTGGTCACCGGTAACGTCACCGGCGTACCGGCAGGTCAGCCGGTATTGCTGACCATCAATGGTCAGTCTTACGATGGCGTAGTACAGGCGAACGGTAGCTGGAGTGTGTCGCTGCCAGCCGGATCGCTGGGCGGCGCAGGCGATAAAACCTTCACCGTGGCGATTACCGATGTGGCCGGTAACCCGGCGCTGCCTGCTGAAGGGCAGTTCAGCGTGGTTACCTCACCTGTACCGTCGCTGTCGATTGCCCCAATCAGTGACGACAATGCGCTGAATGCCCTGGAGGCGCAGAGCGATCTTATCCTCAGTGGCGGCTCAGCGAACCTGCCGGCTAACAGCCCGATCAGCGTAACGCTGGTGACTGGCGGCACCGTCTACACCACCACAACCGATGAAACCGGCGCGTGGACCCTGACCGTGCCGGCTGCCGATCTGGCGACGCTGCCGCAGGGCACGACCACCGTTACCGTCTCTTCGGGTGATGTGCAGAACAGCCTGCCGCTGCTGGTGGCGACCACGCCGCTGGCAGACCCGCAAATCAACACGCCATTCACTGACGGCATACTCAATACCGATGAGTCGAGCGCAGCGCAGACGCTGACCGGCACAGTGCTGCCAGGCCAGGCCGTCAGCGTGACCCTGGGCGGTACCAGCTATCCGGCCACTGTAGACGCGAATGGTGAATGGAGCGTGACGATACCCGCAGACAGGCTGCAGGCGCTTGCGCAGGGCAGCAATCCGATTACCGTGACGGTGAGTGATGAAGCGGGTAACAGCACCAGCATCAGCGAGCCGCTGACTGTTGATACCGGCATACCGGCGCTGACCGTTAACCCGATTGCCACCGATGGTGTGATCAATGCGGCCGAAACCGCCACCGATCTGACCCTCAGCGGCACCGTTACGCCGGGCAGCAGCGTCAGCCTTGCCCTGAATGGCCAGACCTATCAGGCGGTGGTTGCCGCTGATGGCAGCTGGACCGCCACCGTGCCTGCTGCGAATCTGCAACAGTTGCCAGATGGCCGTTACGATCTCAACTTGACCGTCACCACCGTCAGCGGCAACGTCGCCACTACGCCAGTGTCGGTTATCGTGGATACCACGGCACCAGACTTCAGTATCGCTGCGCCCGCGGGTGATGGCGTGCTGAACATCGCTGAGCAGGCGGCAGGATTCAGTTTCAGCGGCGCAGGCAGTGAAGGCGATCGCGTCAGTGTGACGCTGAATGGCGTGACCTACACCGGCACCGTTGATGGTAACGGAAACTGGGCGCTGGCTGTTCCGCCAGCGGCACTTGCCGGTCTGACCAATGGCAGCAGCTATCCGGTGGTGGTCACCGTCACCGACGCAGCCGGTAACAGCAGCAGCCAGAACAGTGCCCTGACGGTTGCGACTACGCCGCCTCCGCTGGTCGTCGCCCCGGTCAGCGGTGATAACGCGCTGAACGTCGGGGAACTGGCAGAGCCGCTGGTGGTGAGTGGCAGTGGTCAGAATGGCGACGTGGTCACGGTCCAGCTCAATGACCAGCTCTACAGCACCACCGTTGGCGTTAACGGCCAGTGGACGCTGCAGATCGCCCCTGAAGCGCTGGCGGCACTGCCTCCGGGCAGTAATCTGGTGACGGTGACGGAAATCAGTGCTAACGGGAATCAGAGCAGCCAGGTGGTTGATCTGAATGTGGCAACCGCGGCGGACGTGCAGCCTGTACTGACCATCGACAGCAGCACCTTCGCCGGTGACGGCATCGTCACGGCAGCGGAGCAGCTGCAGCCGATAACGGTGCGCGGCAGCAGCACGAATGTCGAACCGGGCCAGCAGGTGATCATCTCCCTGAATGGCAACGAATACAGTGGTGTGGTCGAGGCCAGCGGCAACTGGAGCATTATTCTGCCTGCGGGCGCCCTGGCTGAGCTGGGAGAAGGCACTCAGACGCTGAACGTCAGCGTCATCAACGCCGTGGGTAACACCGCCAGCAGCACGCTTGACTTCAGTGTGGACAACAGCCTGCCGTCGATCGCGCTGGCACCCGTCAGTGACGACAACTACCTCAATGCGCAGGAATTGGGTGGCGCCGTTGTAGTCAGCGGCAGCACCAGCGGTCTGCCTGACGGCAGCATTGTCACCGTGCTGGCCAACGGCACAACTGTCAGCACCACCGTGACGGCAGATGGAAGCTGGAGCCTGACCTTACCGGCAGGCACCTTTACCGGAACGGCAGACGGCCCGCAAACCATCACCGCCACCGCCAGCGACGCTAACGGACAGCCGCTGGCGACCAGCGACGCTACCCTGACGGTGATCGCCAGCGCATTGCCGGTGGCGACACCGGGCGTGGCCTTTGATGATGGCATTCTGAACGGTGAGGAAGCCGCCGCCGGTGGCACGATCACCGGTAACACGGGCGTGACCGGCGACGGCCAGACCGTCGTCGTGACGCTGGGCGGCAACAACTACAGCGGCACGGTCGATGCCGCAGGCAACTGGCAGGTCGCCGTTCCGGCCGATGTTTTGTCTGCGCTGCCGCAGGGCAATAGTGGCTACACCGTGGTCGTCAGTGATGTGGCGGGCAACAGCAGCCAGGCTGATGGCAACCTGGTGGTGGATACACTGCCTCCGGTGCTGAACTTCATTACGCCATCCGATGGCATCATTAACGCCGCTGAAAGTCAGCAGCCGCTGACGCTGACCGGCAGCAGCGAAGCTAACGCCCTGATTGTTGCCAGCTTTAACGGCACTACCCTGAGCACCACCGCTGACGTCAACGGCGTCTGGTCGCTGGAACTGCCCGCCACGGTTTATACCGGGCTGGGCAACGGCAGCTATCCGCTGACCGTAACCGCCAGCGATGCGGCCGGAAATGCCACCACCACCAGCCGCGACCTGGCGCTGAAAGTGGAGCCAGGCACACTGCCGACCCTGACGCTGGATACCTTTGCCGGTAACAACGTGGTCGATGGCGCGGAGCGCCTCACCGATCAACGTCTCTCCGGCACCACCACCAACGTCGAAGCGGGTCAGCTGGTTACCGTCACCGTTGACGGTACAGTCTACAGCGCCGCCGTACAGGCGAGCGGGGCATGGAGCCTGATCGTGCCAGCCGGTGCGCTGGCCGCGATTAATGATGGCAGCGCCAGTTTTACCGTGGCGGTCAGCGATGTGGCGGGCAACACCTCCACCAGCAATCTCACCTTTGACGTCAACAGCAACGCCTCTGGCCTGGCGATGGATGCCATCAGCGAAGACAACTACCTGAATGCGCAGGAGCTGGGTCAGGCCCTGGTCGTCACCGGTACGTCGGTGAATGTGACAGAGGGCAGCACGGTCACGTTGCTGTTTAATAACATCAGCTACACCGCGCAGGTCTCGGCCAGCGGCCGCTGGACAGTGATCGTTCCGGCTGAGGCACTGACGGCGCTCGCCGATGGGCCTTACACCCTGACGGTCACCGCAACTGACAGCGGCGGGGCGACCCTCAGCAGCGAGGCAGCGCTCAGCGTGCTGGCGACGCTGCCAGCACCGCAGATCGTCTCGGCCTTTGGCGATGGCCTGCTCAACAGCAGCGAGATCGCCACAGCACAAACCCTGAGCGGCACCACCGGCATAACCGGTGACGGCCAGACGGTGAGCGTGCTGCTGAATGGCGCAACCTACAACGGCACCGTCGACGGCAATGGCAACTGGCAGATCAGCGTGCCGGCTTCCGCGCTGGCTGGCCTGCCGGAAGACCTCCTGAACTATACCGTCACAGTCCAGGATGCGGCGGGTAATACCGGCAGCAGCCAGGGCAGCGTGACAGTGGATCTGACGCCACCGACCCTTACACTGAATACGGTTGCGGGCGATAACAGTATCAATATTGCCGAAAGCACCGCGCCGATTGTTCTCAGCGGCAACAGTAATGCCGAAGCCGGACAGCAGATTACCATTACCCTGAACAATCAGACCTGGACCACCACGGTTGACCAGAACGGTGAGTGGAATCTGACGCTGCCTGCGGGTTCGCTGGCCGGTATTCCGGCCGGGGCGTACATTCTGACCGTGACGGTCAGCGATGCGGCGGGTAACCCGGTAACCGAAACCCGTGAAATCACCGTGGCGACGGCGTCGCTGGCCGTCAGCATAGACACCCCGTTTGGCGATGGTTATCTGAACCTGGCGGAACAGGGGGGCGGTCAGACGCTGACCGGCAGCACCGGTGTAGCGGGCAACGGCCAGACCGTCAGCGTGACGCTGGGCGGGAATGATTATTCCGCCACGGTGGATGCGCAGGGTAACTGGACGCTGACCTTAACAGCGGATCAGGTACAGACGCTGGGTGAGGGGGTCACTACGCTGGTGGTCAATGCCAGCGATGCCGCCGGTAACAGTGGTTCGCTGACCAGCGCCGTTACGGTCGATCTCACGCCGCCTGTGCTGACTGTCAATGCCATCGGCGGCGACAACATCATCAATTCGGTAGAGGTGCTGGAAGCGGTCGCCATCAGCGGCAGTGCGTCGGTAGCGGATGCCGGACAGACGGTCACCGTCAGCTTCCAGAACGTCGATTACACCACTCAGGTGCTCTCTGACGGCACCTGGGAGGTGACACTGCCAGCCAGCGTCGTGCAGGGGCTGGCAGACGGCAGCTACACCGTTGCTGTCTCGATGACCGATGCCGCGGGCAACCCGGCCACGGCCACCCAGACCCTGACGCGTGATGCTGACACTCTGAACCTGCCAACCCTGACCATTGGGCCCATCAGTGACGATAACTTCCTTAACCAGGCGGAGTCGCTACAGGATCTGAGCATCGGCGGCACCAGTAACAACCTGGTGGAAGGCCAGCTGGTGACGGTGACGCTGAATAACATTCAGTACAGCGGCACGGTGGCAGCCGATGGCAGCTGGACGGTGACCGTTCCGGCCGCCGATCTGGGTAATCTGCCGGATGGCGATCAGCTGCTGGTCGTGGTCTCAGCGGATACGTCTGGCAATCCGGCCAGCGCCAGCACCAGCCTGGTCGTGCTGGCCAGCGAGCAGGTTCAGCCGACGCTGACCATGAACGTGGTAGCCGGCGATGATGTGATTAACGCCACCGAGGCCACAGCGGATGTCGCGGTCAGCGGCAGCAGCACCCTGCTGGCAGCGGGTACCCTGGTGACGGTGTCGTTTAACGGCACTGACTACAGCACCACGCTCGACGCTGACGGCAACTGGACGGTGAATGTACCCTCTGCTGCCTTTACCAGCGTGGATCCGGGCAGCACGCAAATCTTTACCGTGACCGCCACTGATGTCGCAGGCAATCCGGCGACTGCCACTCAGGAGGTCAGTTTCATCACCACACCGCCTGCGCTGACGAATATCACGGTCGACGCGGGTGATATCCTTAACCTGGCGGAGTCGCTGCAGGATCTCACCATCAGCGGCAACACCACGGGCGCATTGCCGGTGACGGTGACGCTGAATAACGTCAGCTATACCACCACGGCAGATGCCGACGGTAACTGGTCACTTACCATTCCGACCGCCGACCTGCAGCAGCTGGCGGATGGTCCCAATGCGATTACCGTTTCGGTCACCGACGCGGCGGGCAATATCACCACAGACAGCACCACGTCACTGGACGTAGCATTTAATACCCTGCCAGCCCTGACGCTGAATACGCCGTTTGGCGATGCGCTGATCAGTGCGGCAGATGCGGAAGGGGCGTTAACGCTGAGTGGTGACAGTACCAATCTGCCGGAAGGCAGCGTGGTGAACATCTCTGTAGGCGGGCAGAACTTCAGCACCACCACGGATGCCAGCGGCAACTGGACGCTGAACCTGGCTCCGGGTGCGCTGACAGGCCTGGCCGATGGACTGACACAGGTGGTGGTCAGCGCCGCGGATGGTGCCGGTAATCCGGCGCAGGTTACCGCAGGCGTTGAGATCCTGCAGAGTGATCCTGTTTCAGCCGCCTTCGACACGACACTGTTCGGCGATAACATCATTAATATCAGCGAAGCCGGTTCCGTTCAGCTGGTCACCGGCACCTCCACCGTCGTGCCGGGCCAGACCCTGAGCGTCACGGTAGGCGATGACAATATCCCGCTGTCGGTGACGGTCGATGCCAATGGCAACTGGACTGCCAGCCTGCCCCCAGAGTTCATCGCCAGCCTGGGAACCGGTGAACACACGCTGACCCTGATTACCACCGATCGGGCCGGTAACAGCATTGAAACGACCAAAACGTTCGTCGCCGCGATTACGCCGATTGCTAATCCAACGCTGGATACGCCATTTATTGATGGCCGTATCAATGCTGACGAGGCCGCCGCAGGCGGAACCCTGACCGGTGCGGTAAATATTAATAACGCCGCGTCGGTCACGGTGACCGTTAATGGCACCCTCTATTCTGCGACGCTGACTGAGGGTGGTTCACGCTGGTCACTGGATCTGCCAGTTGATGTATTGCAGTCACTGCCGGATGGCAACCTGCCAGTCAGCGTGACGGTTACCGATGCGAACGGCAACATCGGCAGCACCAGCGGCACGATACTGGTCGCCGTTAACGCGCTGCCGGATGTCACCCTGAACCTGCCGTTTGGCGACGGTGCGCTGAACGCAGCAGAGGCGGCCGGTGAACAGATCCTCAGTGGCACAACCGGCATTACCGGTGCCGGACAGACGGTAACGGTGCTGATCTCCGGCTTTAACAACGGTCAGCCGCTGGCAGCCACGGTGCAGACCGATGGCAGCTGGTCACTGGCCCTGTCGCCGGCGCAGTTAGCCACTTTCACCAGCGGCACCCACACCATTACCGTGACGGCGACCGATATCGCGGGTAACAGCGACGCGACGGCGCAGAGCGTGGTGACAGAGGTGGCGCTGCCCGTGCCGACCTTCAACCCAGGCGCATTTGGCGGCGACAACCTGCTGAACATCAGTGAAGCCGCGGCAGGGGTGACCCTGACCGGCACCACCGGCAGTGTGGGGGCGAACCAGGCGGTCAGCATTACCGTGGATGTCAACGGCAGCCTCTATTCTGGCACCGTGGCGAGCAACGGTAACTGGACTGTTAACATTCCTGCCAGCGCCCTGAGTTCACTGGGTGACGGTGCGCAATCACTGACGGTTAACGTCGTGGATGCGGCGGGCAACAGCGCGTCGGCGCAGCTGCCTTTCACCTCGGATCTCAGCGCGCCGCAGCCTGCGGTCAATCCGGAATTCCTTGGCAGCTATGTGAACGGCGGCGATGTGGCCGCGGGAGTGACGCTGAGCGGAACCACCGGTGAGGCGGGCGCGAATCAGACTGTGCAGCTTACGCTTGGCGGCACAACTTATTCCGCAACCGTCGATGCCAATGGTAACTGGACGGTGCCACTGACAACGGAGGAGCTTTCACAGCTGCCGGATGATACCTATCCGGTTACCGTGACAGCAACCGATGCGGCGGGCAACAGCACCACCATTAACAGCTCGCTGGTGCTCGACACCACACCACCGGTGCTTAATGTTGTCGCCTTTACTGGTGACAATGCGCTGAACTACGCCGAGAGCATTCAGCCGCAGAGTCTCAGCGGCACCGCGACTGGCGCAGAGACGGGCGATGTGGTTACGGTCTCGCTGAATAACACGACCCTCGGCACAGCCGTGGTTGACGGTAACGGCAACTGGAGTGTAACGCTGACGCCAGAACAGATGGCCACCTTTACACCATCAACAACGCTGACGCTGGCAGTGACCGATCTGGCTGGCAATACCGCAACCGTACCGGTCGCGCTGACCGTGGATCTGACGCCACCGCCAGGGCCGCTGGTCACGCTGGGCACGGTCTCGGGCGACAACATCATCAGCACTCAGGATGTAGCGGGCGGTGTGGTAGTGAGTGGCACCTCCGCTAACCTCGGCGCGGGTGGGGTAGTGACGGTGTCGATCGGTGGTCAGGAGTACGCGACTACGCTGGATGGGTCGGGTAACTGGTCAACGGCGGCATTGCCGGTCAGCGCCTTTGGCAGTGCGGACGGCAGCGTCGCCATCACGGTGAATGCTACCGACGGCACTAATCCTGTAACTACCAGCGGTAACGTGTTGATCGACCTTACGCCACCGGCACTGACTCTCAATCCGTTTACCGGTGACAACCAGGTCAATGGCAATGAAAGTGCCACCAGTCAGGCCATCAGTGGCACCGCCGATCTCAGCGAAGTGGGTCGCACGGTGGTGGTGACCTTCAATAATCAGACCTACAACGCCGTGGTGCAGAGCAACGGCACCTGGTCCACTACCGTTCCTGCCAGCGCGATGCAGGCTCTTCCCGATGGCAGCTCGCCGGTGATCACCGCGCAGCTGGCGGATGTGGCCGGTAACGTGACGACGACTACCCAGACGGTGACGGTGGATACCGCCGCGCCGCTGGTCCTGGTCGACGCGTTCCTCGGCGACAACGTGATCAACGCCGCTGACCTGGTGCTAAGCCAGGTGCTGACCGGCAGCGCACAGGGAGCAGAAGGCCAGACCATCGGTCTCTATCTGGGCGATGCCGCGCCGATCGCCACCGCAACGGTGGGTGCTGACGGACGCTGGAGCATCGATCTCGCGCCGGATGTCCTTGCGAGCCTCACTGAAGGTGCGCTGGTGTTTGGCGTGCGGGTCAATGATGTAGCCGGAAACCAGACCGACGCCACGCTGACGGTCAACAAAGTGGTCAACAGTGCGCTGACGCTGGTGGTCGATTCGGTGTTTGGCGACGGCACGCTCAGCGCGCTGGATACCACGGTGGCACAGACCATTTCCGGGGTTGCGACCTCGGCGGGTGTGGGTGCCACGGTATCGGTGGTGCTGGGCGGCACAACGCTCTCTGCGTCAGTGGGCCAGGATGGTAAATGGGCCATCGTGGTGCCGCCTTCGGTGCTGGGCCTGTTAAGCGATGGCAATCTTGCGCTTGACGTCACCCTGACCGATGCCGCGGGCAACACCCGCACCGTTGGTGAAACCGTCACGGCGATTGTCGATGCGGTGCCGGTGGTCGGTGCGCTCACCGGGCTGTTTGGCGGTGATAACCTGCTGAACATTGCGGAAGCCGCTGCCGGACAGCTTGTCAGTGGCGTGATAGAAAATGCGGCTGTGGGTTCCCAGGTGACGGTCACCTTTGGCAGCAAGAGTTACAGCACGACGGTGCAGGCGGGTGGAGTGTGGAGCGTTAGCCTGCCGGGCAGCGATCTGACCTCTCTGCTGGATGGCAATCTGACGCTGGGCGTCAGCGTCAGAGACGTGGCGGGTAACGTCGCCTCCAGCAGCGCATCCATCGGCATCTTTACTCAGACGCCATCAATCTCGCTGACCTCACTGTTTGGTGATGGAGTACTGAACCTGGCCGATATCGCCACCGGACAGGTGATCAGCGGGGTGGTGAACAACGTTGCGCAGGGCAGTGTGGTGACGCTCTCGGTTGGCAACAGCCAGGTGACCGCCACCGTGGGTGCGGGCGGGGCGTTCAGTGCCACGGTGACACCAGATATTCTGGGCACGCTGGCGCAGGGCAACCTGACGGTGGGCGCGTCGGTAACGGATGCGGCGGGCAATACCGCCAGCACCAGCGCCGGTATCCGGGTCGATACGCTGCTGCCGACCATCACCGTGAATCCGCTGTTTGGCGACGGTCTGCTGAACGTGGCGGATTCGCTGGTCACCCAGGTGATCGGTGGGGTGATTGGCGGCGCGGAAGCGGGATCGCGCGTGGTGGTGTCGGTAGGTTCACAGCAGTTGGTGACGGCGACCGATGCCAATGGCAACTTTAACGTCTCGCTGACGCCAGCGCTGTTGCAGGGGATTGCAGATGGCAATCTGACCGTGGGCATCAGCGTCACCGACAGCGCGGGTAACACTAACAGCACTACGGCCGGGGCACTGGTCGGTATTCACAACCTGCCGAAAGTTACCCTCAATCCGCTGTTTGGCGACGGCGTGCTGAACCTGGCGGAGTCGCTGGTCACTCAGACCATCAGCGGCACGGTCTCCGGGCTGGCTGCGGGCAGCAGCGTCAGGCTGGCGATTGGTAACACCACCGTCAACGCGCAGGTCAACGCGGATGGCAGTTTCTCAACCGCCGTCTCGCCAGCGATTCTGTCAACGCTGCTGAACGGTAACTTCACCGTCAGCGCGGCCGTCACCGATCCGGTCGGAAACGTCAGCAGCACCAGCGCGGGCGTGTCACTGGGACTGTTCCAGCCGACGCTGTCGGTGAATACGGTGTTTGGCGATGGCGTGCTGAGCGCCGCGGATCTGGCCTCTAACCAGACCCTGAGCGGGACGTCCAGCCTCTCTGCCGGTTCAACCGTCAGCGCCACGCTGAATGGCCTGACCTACACCACCAAAGTGGTCAGCGGCGGCAACTGGAGTATTACCGTCCCGAAAGCGGATCTTGTTGCTATCACTGACGGCAGTAAAACCGTCACGGTCACCGGCACCGATGCCTACGGTAACGTGGCAAACAGCAGCGGAACGCTGAGCGTCATCAGTCAGTCGACGCCGGTGGTCGCCATTACCTCGCTGTTTGGTGACAGTGCGCTGAGTGCGGCAGATGTCAAAACGGCGCAGACTATCAGCGGCACCGCCAGCAACGCCGAGGGATCGGTCGTGCGCGTCACGCTGGGCGGTCAGACTTACAGCACCACGGTGAGCAGCAACGGCAACTGGAGCATCTCTGTTCCGGCGGCTAACCTTGCTGCCATTACTGACGGCCTGCAGACCGTCACCGCCAGCGTTACCAACGGTGCGGGCAGCATTGGCAACATCTCGGCGTCGCTGGGTGTGGTCAGTCACACTACGCCGACGGTCAGCGTCAACAGCTTCTTTGGCGGCGATGGCTACCTCAATATTGCGGAAGCCAATAGTGCTGAAACCATCAGAGGGACCAGCACCAACGCGGCGGGCGGCACGGTGACGGTGAACGTGGCGGGTAATATCCTTACCACGACCATTGGTGCGAATGGCGCATGGAGCATCAGCGTGCCGTCAGCGACGCTGAAAGGGATCGCCGATGGCAGCCATCCACTCACCGTTACGGTGGCGGACATTGGCGGCAACACCGCAACCAGCACCAGCAGCTTTACCGCGCTGTCGCACAATCAGCCGCTGGTCGGGGTCGATCCGGTGCTGAGCATCGTCGGTTCCTTACTGGCGGGTCTGGTGGTGCAGGGGGGATCGCTGAATGCCGCGCAGGGCTCGAAAGTGAGCGTTACGCTGCTGCTCTCCAACGGCAACAATGGCCCGACGCTGAACACCACGACCGATGCGCTGGGGCGTTACGCGGTTAACTTCTCACCTTCACTGCTGTCGGTGGGTGGCCTGCTGCTGTCGCTGGGAACGCTGGCGAAAGTCACGATTACCGACGCGGCCGGTAACAGCTACTCGACCACCAATACCCTGTTGCTGGGTGCGCTGCTGCCGGTGTCGCTGGCGGCAAACGAATCGGTTGCGCTGTTCTCGGTGGCGGATGACAGCGCCACTGTCGCCAGCGCGGAGACGCAGCATAACAGCAGCACCAGCAGCGACGAGAGCAGCGCCCATGTGGCGGTGGCTTCCACGCTGATCACCGAAGCGGATACCGTGACGCCGGTCAGCAGCAGTGAAAACGCGGCGGCAAATGACGCCGCGGTGGCAGCGGCACCGGCAGAGGAGGTGGGCTACACCATCGGCGGCGTCGTGATTACGCTGGCCGATGGCAGCACCATTGAGGGGGCGACAGTGACCGGCAGCAGCGGGGCGGATCTCGTGACGGTCAGTGACCTTAACTTTACCCATATTGATGGCGGCGCAGGCACCGATACCCTGGTGCTGAATGGTGAGCATCTCAGTCTGGATCTCACTGCGCTGGGCCTGAAGGTCGAACACATTGAGGTGCTCGATTTGGGTAAAACCGGAACCAACTCCGTGAAGCTCGATCTCAATGAGGCACTCAATATCACGGATAAACAGAGTGACGATTTGCTGATCAAAGGCGCAGATGGCAGCCAGGTGACACTGGCTAACAGCAACGGCGGAATCTGGGAAGTGACCGGCGAGCGTACCGTTGAGGGCAGAGTCTTTGAGATCTACCACAACTCGGCGCTGACCAGTGATAACACCCTGGGCGATGTGCTGGTGCAGCAGAACCTGCAGGTCCATGTTGTGTAGTGACTGAAAGGTCTGTTCAGAAGATGAATAGAGCGGGTGCGAAAGCACCCGCTTTTTTTGTTTCAGTCACGTGATAATTCCACTTTCCAGATTATCGCCACTATTCATTAGCAGAATGAAAGATTAGGGTAGGCGCAACAAACGGCGTCACGCCGTAAAATCAGCATTCTGACTCTATTTGGCGCTTTTATTAGCGTCCTGTTTATAAATCCTTGTTACCTGCGGGTAATCAGTTCCGACCAGCGGAAACGGGCAGTTTTAGCTGTCCCACTACCATATCGTCAGAGTAAACGATCGGTTTATCCGATGGTTTTTGTCTGCGTTTCTGTTCTGAACTGAGGTTACCTATGTCATCACGCGATACGCTTCGTACCATCCGGCTCGAATCCATTTTCCAGACGGCGGTAAGCGACTTTGCCGTTGCCGATAGCGCTGTGCCCGCCATTGCGCCAGCCGCCACGCAAAGTCTGAGCCTTCCTTTCGCCACGCCGGGCCAGAGCCTGCCTGTCACCACGCTCTCCACCGAGTCACTGCATAGCAGCCCGCTCAATGGCAACACTCTGGCCACGGTGAAGAATTCGCCACCCGCCTGGCTGCAGCCCTATGAAGCGATCGCCAGTGATGGCGTGATCGCCGGCTGGGAAGCGGAAAAGCCGGTGCATCTGCGCGGCCGTGCGGAAGGAGAAGCGGGCTCCACCGTCACGCTGACCTTCAACGATCAAAGCTGGCACAGCACCGTTAATCAGTGGGGCTACTGGAATGCTTCTATGCCGGCCGACGCGCTGAAAGGCGTACCGGATGGCAATCACACGCTCACGCTGACCATTACCGATAAAGCAGGGCAAAGCACGGCAACCACCGTTGACTTTGGTCTCTATGTCGACCGCACGATCAAACCTACCCTGAGCGTGGACACGGTCAGTGGCGATAACGCGGTGAGTATTGCTGAGAGCATTTATGGCGTTGAGATCAGCGGCAGCGCAACGCACTTGCCGGTGGGGTCGAAGCTGACACTGACGCTGGGGACGCAAACCACCACCGCCAGCATGGGAAACGACGGTAAGTGGTATGGCACATTTCATGAAAGCGATATGCAGGCGCTTAAAGATGGGGTCTACAGCCTGAAAGTCACGGCGACCGATCCCAATGGAAACAGCGCCACCGAATATCACGATCTGACGCTGATCACCCATCTGAGTAGCCTGCCAAAAATTACCTTCGACAAGGTCACTGCGGACGATGTGATAAACCTGGCAGAAAGCCAGGAGGATCTGCTAATTAGCGGCACGCTCTCCACCGTGATGCCGGGCCATCGGCTGGTGATCAACGGTGCCAACCAGAAAGATTATGCCACCACGATAGCCGAAGATGGACACTGGCAGGTGGTGATCCCGGCAGCGGATGTGCACGCTTTTATCAACGTTGGGGAAATCCGCGCCTGGTCGATCGACGGGGCCAACAACTACACCAACGTCACGCATGAGCTGAATATCCACACCGGTTTTATTCCGATCTACACCGAAATGGATATCGGCGGTGACATGACGCTCAACTATCAGGAGGCGCAGCACGATCTGAGCTTCTACGTTGAAGGCGCCAACACCCTGGAGATCAACGGTAAAACCTACCAGCCCGATGCCAAAGGTATGGTAACACTGACCTCCAGCGAACTGCTGGCACTGCCGGATGGCCCGGTCGCCGCCACCTTTCACCGCTGGGATGAATATGGCAACAGCGACACCCAGACAAGTGATCAACTGTTTACCGTAGCCGTGCATCAGCGACCGACGCTGACCCTGGACACGGCTTTTGGTGATAACAAAATTGATGCTGCCGATGTCAACAGCTGGCATCTGATTCAGGGCAGCTCCAGTCATCTGCAACCGGGCAGCCTGGTGGAATTAACGCTGGGCGATCAGCACTACAGCGCCAGTGTAAAAGCCGATGGCGGCTGGGCGCTGACCATTCTGGCCGGGCAACTGGCACCGCTGGACGATGGTGAGTACCAGATGACAGTCAGCGGCAAAGACAGCGCCGGTAATCTGGCCAGTGCCAGCCAGACGGTGCAGGTGGCATCCCATACCGAAAGCGCCAACCCGCTGGAGGGTCAGACGGTGGACCAGTTGCTGGAGACTGTCAGCCTGACCCAGCAGGCGGAAACCGCGCACGTGGCGCAGGCATCCACTGCCGCCGCACCGCAGGAAAACCATCTGTTCTCCGATATTCCTTATACACTTGCCGATCACCTGCTGCAGCATCCTGCGGCACACCCGCTGGTCTGACGCGAAAACATTAGCAAACGCACTGCCTTCCGGACAGGTCTGTTAAGCCTGTCTGGATTGGCGTGGATGCGTTTAGTGATTATTTTTTGTCCTCTCAGGAGAAATATTAACGATTTCATCTGTTTTTAGCAGGAATAAGCCCGGGATATGATCTAATAATGTTAAAGGTCGTTTAGCGCCTCGCTTGCGAACCATAAATAAAATAATGCAATAAATGCGTCAGACGCTGAGTGGCACCCCTTTTTGCTCGCTTTGTTCACCAGGAAAAACACCATGATGATAAGAACCCCTGTTGGTATGGATAATGAACAAAGCGCGATTAACTTTTTTGTTGTGCGCCCTGAGTGGCGTTGCAGTGCACGCGGCCTTTGCCGCACCGTTACCTAAAGCCGAATTTAACTGGCGCGCCGCGCCCACCGAAGAGCAGATTGCCAGCTTAACGCTGCGCGACGCCATTCTTCGGGCCTTCGCCCGCAATCCGAAAATCTCGGAAGCGGCGGCACAGATCCATATCGGTGAGGGGGATCTTGATGCCGCCCGCAGCGCCTGGTATCCGCAGATCTCACTGCAGGGCGCGGCGGGACGCTCTCATCAGACTGACTCCGCCGGGAGCCTCAACAATAACGGCTCCGGTGGCATCACGCTCAGCCAGCTGCTCTACGACTTTGGCCGCACCGGCAGCGCCATCGATGAGCAGCACGCGCTGTCGGATGCTTATCGTTACAGCCTGTTCGATTCGATGACCACCGTGGCGGAAGATACGCTGCAGGCCTACCTTGAAGTCAAACGTTACCAGGCGCTGGCAGAAACGGCGCATACCAATATCGCCTCGCTGAAGCGCGTGCGGGATATCGCGAAGCTGCGCGCCGATGCTGGCCTCAATTCTCAGTCCGACGTGCTGCAGGCGGAAACCCGCATCGCCGCGATGCAGGCTACGCTGGAGCAATATCGTGCCCAGCACCGTTCCGCCACCGCGCAGCTGACCGTGCTGACCGGTGTGGTCCCCGCAACTCTGCCTGAACTGCCACAGGCGCTGCTTAAACAGCAGATCACCCTCGACAAAATCGCCTATGAAAGCAGCGCGGCGGTGCGCAGCGCGCAGTCGAAACAGGAAGCCGCTCGTGAACGTGTGCGCCAGGCAGAGTCCGGTCACTGGCCGACGATTAAAGTGCAGGCGGGCCGGACCCGCTATGAAAACGACCGTCAATCTTACTGGGATGATGAAGTGCAGCTGCAGGTGGAAGCGCCGCTTTATCAGGGCGGCCTGGTGAATGCGAAAACCCAGTCAGCCGAGGGCGATCGTGAAGCGGCGCAGGCCGCTATTCAGCAGGCTAAGCTCGCGATCAATCAAAACGCCTCTACCGCCTATGCCGACATGATTGGCGCGCAGCAGCGGCAGGCCGCCGGGGAAGTGCAGCTGGCCAGCGCCGACCATACCCGTAATGTCTACGCCGATGAATATCGCCTGAGTAAGCGCAGCCTGAACGATCTGCTTAGCGTGGAACAGGATGTATTTCAGGCTGACAGCTCACGCATCACCGCGCTTTACGATGGCTGGGACGCCACCGTGCGTTATGCCGCCGCGGTAGACAATCTGCTCGATATCATGGGTATCGATCGCCAGCAAAGCAGCGGCGATCTCCTTCCTTCGCTGCAATAGCGATAAGGCATTAATAATGAGTACATCAACCCTGAATACCGATAACTGGATTGCCGCCATGCTGCGTGTGGCTGCGCGATTCGGTAAACCTGCCGATGGCAAAACCCTGCGTCAGCAGATGCGCTGGTTTGAACATCTGCCGGTGTCACAGCAGCTGGAACGACTCTCCGGCCTGCTGGGACTGCATCTGACCATGGTGCCGCAGAACAAACTGCGCTGGCGTCAGGAGATTACCCCGGTGGTGCTGGTGCTGGAGAATGCCAGCGTGGCGGTGCTGGAGAGCATCGATTCAGACAACAGCGCGCGCTACTGGCTCAGTGAAGGCGGCGATGTGGTGCGTGAAAGCGCGTTATCAGAACTGCTGGCACGCGCCCAGGGCGATGTCGGCGTGATTGGCGTAGCGGCGCGTGGCCGTGATGCGCGCATCGACGAATTCGTTCAGCCTTATGAGCCACACTGGTTCTGGAAAAATTTTCGCGGTATGGGCCGCCGTATCACGGAAATTTCGCTGGCCTCGGTGATCAGTAATGTGCTGGCGCTGGCCGGTATTCTCTTTTCGATGCAGGTCTACGATCGGGTCATTCCGGCCCAGTCGCAGTCCACGCTGTGGGTACTGTTTGTCGGCGTGCTGATCGCTGCGGCCATTGAGTATCTGATCCGGCTGATGCGGACCCAGGTGTCAGACTTAATGGGCAAACGCATCGACCTGAAAGTCTCGGCCATGCTGTTTGCCCGGGCGATGAGCATACGTAATGAGGCACGTCCGAAATCGACCGGTTCGTTTATCTCGCAGCTGCGTGAGATCGACCAGGTGCGTGAGCTGCTCACCTCGACCACGGTAGGCGCAGCGGCCGATCTGCCGTTTGTCATCCTGTTCCTGTTTATCATGTCGTTTGTTGGCGGCTGGCTGGTGCTGATTCCGCTGGCGGCGATCCCGCTGATCGTCATTCCCGGTCTGCTGGTGCAGATCCCTATGGCACGCCTGGCCAAAGAGGGGCTGCGCGAGGGCGCGCTGCGCAATGCAGTGCTGGTGGAGACCATTGAAGGGATTGAGGATATCAAGGCGCTGCAGGCAGAACCCTATTTTCAGCGTCAGTGGGAGCAGACGCACGAAGTCAGCGCCTCAATCAGTAATCAGCAGCGGTTGTGGGGCGCGCGTCTCACCGGCTGGGCCGCGACTGTGCAGCAGCTCACCTATGCGGGCATGCTGGTATTTGGTGTCTATCTGGTGCTCGATTCGCAAATCACCACCGGTACGCTGGTCGCCTGCAGCCTGCTCTCATCACGCACCATCGCCCCGCTGATGCAACTGACCATGGTCTTCTCGCGCTGGCAGCATGCCAAAATGGCGATGAAAGGGCTGGATGAGTTGCTGAAGAAGCCGCTTGATCAGCCTGAGGCGACCACGCTGGCACACTGCCCGACGCTCACCGGCCAGTACGATCTGCGCAATGTGCATTACAGCTATGACGAAGAGAATGAAAAGAATGTGCTCAACGTTCAGCAACTGCAGATTAAGCCCGGTGAGAAGATTGCCATTCTGGGCAAAGTCGGCGCAGGGAAATCGACGCTGCTGAAGATCCTCGCCGGTCAGGCGCTGGCGACTCAGGGCAAAGTGATTGTCGATGGCGTCGATATTGAGCGTATCGATCCCACCGATTTACGTCGTCAGCTCGGCTGGCTGTCGCACGACTCTCGTCTCTTTTTTGGCACGCTGCGGCAGAATCTGATGCTGGGCAATCCCCATGCCAGCGAACAGGAGATGCTGCAGGCGCTGCGCATCAGCGGTGCGCTGTCGCTAGTCCAGCAGGATGCCGCCAGCCTGGACCGCATTATCAATGAAGGCGGGCGCGGGCTGTCGGGCGGCCAGCGTCAGATGGTGATGCTGAGCCGGTTGATCCTGCGTCAGCCGCAGGTGGTGTTGCTGGATGAACCCACCGCGGCGATGGATGAACAGCTGGAGGAGCATGTGATCCGTCAGCTACAGGGCTGGATCAGCGGCCGGACGCTGGTGCTGGTGACGCACCGTCCGGCACTGCTGAAGATGGTCGATCGTATTGTGGTGATGGATAACGGCCGGATTGTGGCCGACGGCCCGCGCGACGAGATCCTGCGCCGCGCGACGACACACGCGCCATCGCCAGCTAAGGGAGACACCGCATGAGTCTGGTTATTGTTGATAAAGATCTTGCCCGTCATGAACGCCGGACATCGGCGATTATCTGGCTCTGCACCGCCGCGCTGGCGATATTTCTCATCTGGGCGCACTTTGCCATTCTGGATGAGGTCACGGTCGGCACGGGTAAAGTCACCCCTTCCAGCCGCGCACAGGTGATCGACAGCCTGGATGGCGGCATCGTCAAACAGCTTAATGTGCATGAGGGCGACATTGTCGAAAAAGGGCAGGTGCTGGCGACCCTCGATCCGACGCGCTTCCAGTCGAACTTCGGCGAGGCGCAGGCCAAAGTGCGCACCCTGCGCGCCTCGTCCGAACGGCTGGAGGCGGAGCTGTCGGGCACACCGCTGACATTCAGCGCCGAAACGCTGAAGGAGCCGAACCTGGTGACGCGCGAACGGCAGCTCTACGAGTCGCGACGCCGTAATCTCACCGAAACCATCAGTAATCTGCAGCAGTCGCTGCGACTGGTGCAGGATGAACTGCGGCTGACGGAACCGCTGGTTGCCAAAGGCGCAGCAGGGCAGGTCGAGGTGATTCGACTGCGTCGTCAGGTCAGCGATCTGCGCGGCAAAATCGATGAGGCGCGCAATGACTATCTGGTGCGCGCCCACGAAGAGCAGGTGAAAAACAATGCCGAACTGGATGCGCAACTGCAAGTTGCCGCAGGCAAAGAGGATCAGCTGACGCGTGCCACACTCTATTCACCGGTACGCGGCATCGTTAAAGATATTCAGGTTACCACGGTCGGTGGCGTACTGGAGCCTGGCGGTAAACTGATGGAAATCGTCCCGCTGGAGGATCAACTGCTGATTGAGACGCGCATCAATCCACGCGATATCGCCTATATACGACCCGGTCTGGCCGCCACTGTGAAAGTGACCGCCTATGACTCCTCAATCTATGGCGATCTGCACGGCGAAGTTGAAACGGTCTCGCCAGATACCCTGCAGGATGAGGTAAAACGTGATCAATATTACTATCGTGTTTATGTACGTACCCAGAAAGCCGAGCTGACTAACCGTGCCGGACGAAAATTCCCGATCGTGCCCGGTATGGTGGCCAATGTGGAGATTAAAACCGGTCAGAAATCGGTCATGGATTATCTGATTAAACCCCTGAATAAAGTCAAAGAATCGATGCGCGAGCGCTGAAAATTCGCACCAGCTAAAATATCTGCCTGCTTAATTACGGTGATAAATTAACATGGCAGATATTTGGGCAATCAGGGCGCAAAGCGTGCGTATTTTAACAATATGTGCGGAAACAGACTGTAGTTAATTTAACCCGGTTAATAAAGTTTACGAAGATATAACGCAACGGCAAACAGCAGGCAAAAAAATGCCGGACAATTTGTCCGGCGGGAAATAATAAGTTGTACATCTCATTCGGGGAGAATGAAGGTAATAATGGAATAAATGATGATAGCGGGGTCTATTCTATTACCAGATGCCGTATAAGTTTTATCATTCAGTGCTTCGGAATACTCTGATGTAACCTGTTGATAACATGGCTATCCAAATCGGTTTATCGATTTGTGCGCCATTTTTTATCGATCCGTGCTGGTTATTAGTTCCCCGTTATTTACATTATGAAATAACTGTTTCGACGTATGAAACACTTTTGGAAATTTAGTAGCATTTTCCTGGTGGATTATTGCCCGTTATAAAACAACAATGGCTTGCCGGCTGAATTTTTAATCATTCAGTTAGCAGTGGCAAATAATAAAAGGCACATAACAGAGGGTAATAAAATGAAACGTCGCGTTCTCTCCCTGATGATCCCTGCATTGCTGGTTGCAGCAGGATCAGCAAACGCAGCTGAAATCTACAACAAAGACGGCAACAAATTAGATCTGTTTGGTAAAGTTGACGGTCTGCACTACTTCTCTGATAACGATGGTTCTGATGGCGATCAGTCTTACGTTCGCTTCGGCTTTAAGGGCGAAACCGAAATCAGCAATGAGCTGACCGGTTACGGCCAGTGGGAATACCAGGCGGCGCTGAACAACGCCGAGTCTGAAGGTACGGCTGACAGCTACACCCGTGTTGGTTTTGCCGGTGTGAAATTTGGTGATGCAGGTTCGTTCGACTACGGTCGTAACTACGGTGTAGCCTACGATATCGGCGCATGGACCGACGTGCTGCCAGAGTTCGGCGGCGATACCTACGGCGCAGATAACTTTATGTATCAGCGCGGTAACGGCATGGCGACCTACCGTAACAATAACTTCTTCGGTCTGGTGGATGGCTGGAACTTTGCAGTCCAGTATCAGGGCAAGAATGGCAACAGCACAGAGTCTCCGAATGGCCGTGACGTACTGGGTCAGAATGGCGACGGCTGGGGTCTGAGCACAACTTACGATCTGGGTTCAGGCTTCGGCATTGGTGCGGCTGCTTTCCAGTCTGACCGTACCAACGACCAGAACAGCGCAACATCAGGCATCCTCGGGAGTGGCGATAAAGCGGAAGTCTATACTGGCGGTCTGAAATATGACGCGAACAATGTCTATCTGGCGGCTATGTACTCACGCTCGTACAATGCGACCCGCTTCGGCGACAGCACCAACGACTCTTCAGCTTATGGCTATGCGGATAAAGCGGACAACTGGGAACTGGTTGCGCAGTATCAGTTCGACTTTGGCCTGCGTCCATCCCTGGCGTACGTCACCTCACGCGGCACCGATGTTCAGAACTGGGGTAAACAGAATCTGAAAAAATATATCGATGTCGGCGCGACCTACTACTTCAACAAAAACATGTCCACCTATGTTGATTACCAGATCAACCTGCTGGACGACAACGCTTTCACCGACGCAGCCGGTATCAATACCGACGACGTGGTGGCACTGGGTCTGGTTTACCAGTTCTGAGTTGTACGGGAGCGCAGTTACCGCTGCGCTCCTACGTCACCTTTCGGGCTGAGCGCTTCAGCCTTTCGCCACTTAGTGGCTTCCGGCGCGGTTGTCACTGACGACACCACGCTGCCGAATCGCGCGCCTTCAAATGCCACGCCTGCCAGGGTGAAGGCTGAAAAGCTCAGCCAATGATGCCATGCTGACTGCCACTTCTGTGAATTTTTCATTCTGCACCTCTCAGAGATAAACACTGTTTCAACAGTGCAGAATTCATGCCAGCTTTACCGCTCTCACAGCCACAGACCTCGCGCGCACTTTGGTACACTTGCCGCGCGCGTCAGGGCGATCTTGCCCCAATCAGGTGCAGTTAAGCCTGTTATTGGCGCGGGCGTGAGGGTGTCATGTGACGATGACGACGCTGGTGCAAAACTTTATAGCTACTGAAGATAAACAGCCCCAGGGCAATGACGAGAATCAGATAGATCATCTGCCGCTCCTTACTTTGGTTAACGTTAGTCGCCTGATAAAAGGCGGATACAGGGTAGATGACCGGTGAATATTGATAGGTTTCAGAGAAATATTCAACTCTCTTTAAGCGTCTTTACCCGAAGTTTATGCTTTGTAGCAGAGCTGAATAAAGTGTTACAAGTGAGGAAAGATGCGTTCTCAGATTAATCTGCTGTTTATAGCGATGTTAACTTTAATGTTAACGGCCTGTGATAAGCCAGCGACCACATCCGCGCTGGTGCTGGAAGGAAAAACCATGGGAACCGTCTGGCGGGTGAGCCTGGCCGATGTGGCGAGTGAGCGCAGAGCGGAACTGCAACAGCGTATTCAGCAGCAGCTGGATGCGGACGATGCGGAACTCTCTACCTGGAAGCCAGACTCCGCCTTATCGCGCTTCAACCAAAGCCGTGACCTGTCACCGCAGCCGGTGAGTGAAAACATGGCAGATATTGTCACGACCTCACTGCGGATTGGCCGTAAAACCGGCGGGGCGATGGATATTACCGTCGGGCCACTGGTCAACTTATGGGGCTTTGGCCCGACGAAGCAGCCCGGCCATACGCCGGATGCGGCACAAATCGCCGCCGCCCGGGCGCAGACCGGATTGCAGCATCTGCGGGTGGTGCAGGGCGCAGACGGACAGTGGCTGCAGAAAGATCTGCCGGATCTCTATGTCGATCTCTCGACGGTGGGCGAGGGCTTTGCCACCGATCATCTGGCGCGACTGATGGAGCAGCTCGGCATCAATAACTATCTGGTGTCAGTGGGGGGCGCCGTGCTGAGCCGTGGCCTTAATGCGCAGCAGCAGCCGTGGCGGGTGGCGATTCAGAAACCGACCGATCGTGAGAATGCGGTTCAGGCGCGCGTTAATCTGCAGGGACACGGCATCAGTACCTCCGGTAGCTATCGCAACTATTATGAACTGGACGGCAAACGCATTTCTCATGTGATCGATCCCGTTACCGGACGGCCAATTGAGCATAAACTGGTTTCCGCCACGGTGATCGCCACCACGGCGCTGGAAGCCGATGGCTGGGATACCGGACTGATGGTACTTGGCACGGAAAAAGCCCAGGCGCTGGCGATCGAACAGCATCTGGCGGTCTATCTGATCAGCAAGCAGGGCGATAAATTTGTCAGCTGGATGTCGCCGCAGTTCGCTGCTTTCCTGATCCCCGCTGAATCCGGAGAACCCTGATGTTAGATCTGTTTAGTGAAGAGCAACCCTGGCAGGAGACGCTGGCTGAGGGCGCGGTGATCCTGCGGCGTCGCGCACGTGAGGATGCAGAGGCGCTTTATCAGCAAATAATGGCAATTGCGGAGCAGAATCCGTTTGCCCATCGCATTACGCCCGGTGGCCATCGCATGTCGGTGGCGATGACCAACTGTGGCGATTTTGGCTGGTCGGTGGATTCACGCGGCTACCAGTATCAGCAGCAGGACAACCTGAACGGGCGCAAATGGCCGGCTATGCCGTCGCTGTTTCGGACCCTGGCGCAGCAGGCGGCATCTGAGGCGGGATTCCCTGGCTTTAATCCGGATGCCTGCCTGCTTAATCGCTATGAGCCGGGCGCGAAGCTGACACTGCATCAGGATAAAGATGAGAAAGATCTGCGTCAGCCTATCGTTTCGGTGTCGCTGGGTTTACCGGCGGTCTTTCAGTTTGGCGGCTTCGAGCGGGGTGACAGTACCCAGCGTGTGCTGCTGGAACATGGCGACATTGTGGTGTGGGGCGGGCCGTCGCGCCTGCGCTACCACGGCATCCTGCCACTTAAGCCAGGCGTTCATCCGCTGGTGGGTGCCTGGCGTTATAACCTGACGTTTCGACGCGCTTTCTGACCCACCACGCCGGTTACGGCGTGGTGCGAATAACTATTGCTATCATTTTGCATCCCATTACACTGCAGGCTGTTTTTTGACTGCTGGATTGCCTGCATGACGTTGCTAAGCGTTGTTTTTCGCCAGTTCCGCTGGCCTTTTATCGGGGTGATTGCGCTCACGTTGTTAAGCGCCGTGCTGGGTATCGGCATGATTGCCTTTATCAATCGCGAAATGATTGTCGCCATTAACACCTCATTTGCGGTACTGCCGCAGTTTCTGTTGCAGCTGGTGGTGCTGATGGCGGTAACGCTGGCCTCGCAGCTGGCGCTGACCATGCTTGGCCATCAGTTTGTCTGGCGACTGCGCGGCGAATTTATCAAGCGTATCCTCGATACCCGCATTGAACGCATCGAGCAACTCGGTAGTGCGCAACTGCTGGCGGGACTGACCAGCGACGTGCGGGCCATTACTCTGGCCTTTGTGCGTCTGCCGGAGCTCTTTCAGGGCGTTATTATTACGCTTGGCTCGGCGATCTATCTCGCGTGGCTGTCGCCTAAAATGCTGCTGGTAACCAGTGTCTGGCTGGGTGTCACGCTGGTTGGCGGCTGGCTGCTGGTATCGCGGGTTTACCTGCACATGGCAAAGCTGCGGGAAATCGAAGATAACCTCTATCGCGATTATCAGACGGTGATTGAAGGGCGCAAAGAGCTACAGCTTAACCGCTCACGCGCTCAGCAGGTTTACGACACGGTTTATCAGGAAGATGCCCGCGCCTGGCGACACCACATTGTGCGCGCCGATACTTACCATCTCAGTGCGGTCAACTGGTCAAATATCATGACGTTAGGCGCTATCGGCATGGTCTTTTTTATGGCCAACAGCCTGGGCTGGGCCAATACCGCCGTCGCCGCCACCTTTTCCCTGACGCTGCTGTTTTTACGCACGCCGCTGCTCTCCGCGGTGGGCGCGTTACCGACTCTGCTCAGCGCCCAGGTCGCATTCCGTAAGCTCAACGCCTTTGACCTCGCTCCTTATCAGTCAGGATTCCACTCCGCCTCCACGTCCTCAGACTGGCAAACGCTGGAGTTACGCGACGTCTCTTTTCACTATGGTGATAACGGCTTCCAGGTCGGGCCGGTTAACCTGACGCTGCGCCGGGGCGAACTGGTCTTTCTGATTGGCGGCAACGGCAGCGGGAAATCAACGCTGGCAATGCTGCTGACCGGGCTGTATCAGCCTCAGTCCGGCACGCTGCTGCTGGATGGCAAGCCGATAACGGCGGATGAGCTTGATGTGTGGCGCAGTCAGTTCTCGGCGGTCTTTACCGACTTACATCTGTTTGACCGGCTAATCGGGCGGGAAGGGGTTGCAGCCAACCCGGCGCTGGTTCAGCTCTGGCTTGAGAGGCTGAAGATGCAGGATAAGCTGAAGATTGAAGGCAATAAAGTACTGAACCTGCAGCTTTCTAAAGGACAGAGTAAGCGACTGGCGCTGCTGCTGGCGGTGGCAGAAGAGCGCGATGTGCTGCTACTGGATGAGTGGGCGGCGGATCAGGACCCTCACTTCCGACGTATCTTCTATCGCGAGCTGCTGCCATGGCTGCAGCAGGCGGGTAAAACGGTGTTTGCTATCAGCCATGACGATCACTACTTCATTCATGCCGATCGGCTGCTGGAGATGCGTGAAGGCCAGTTAACAGAGCTGACCGGTAATGAGCGCGATCTTGCCACGCTCGACTCGGTGAAACGCACCGACACCGGGCTTTAACGGCAGCTGGCAAAGCTTAGCAAAAAAGCGTAGTGGCGTGCTTCGCCTGAACCAGGCTACGTTAGCGATCAGCAGAAACTCCGGTTTCTGCCATCCTGAACCTTTTCTTTCGTCTGTGTTACCCCCGGCTAAACCGCATTGTTTTAACGCGTATTGTTTAGCCGGTTTTTTTAAGCCGATGTGTGATTAGCGTGATTACCTGAGTCTCCCGCCATACAAAGCTCGCCTCCAGTAACGTCCCCATCGCAAAACACCCGCTAAAGTCCTGAGTCAGCCGCAACGTCGCGCGCTGCTGCGCGAAATCTACCGACACCAGTTCTGCATCCGGAAAGTCCATCGGCTGAAGCAGTTGCGGCCAGATGGCTTTGTAAACGCTCTCTTTGAGGGAGAAGAGCAGGGTAGCGGCAGCGCGGAAAGAGACGGGCAGCGTCCGTAACAGGTGCTGTTCCTGCTCGTTCATCAGCAACTCAGCCGTTTCATGCGCCGTCGTCTCCGACATAAACTGCTCGACATCCACCCCAACAGCGCAGGGCTGACGGGTTGCCGCTACCACAACGATGCCTGCACTGTGCGACAGTGACGCCTTAATGCCAGCGGGCCAGCAGGGGGATCGATCGGCTGCATTGGTCAGAATGAAATCAGCAATACCCAGTTCTGCCATCACTGACCGGACCAGCAGACGGCTGGCGAGGTATTCAGCACGCCGTTTACTGACAGCCTTCTGCAGTCGGACGGGCAGCGGAATATCCCATTCGACAGCCAGCCCGTCATGATACTTTTGCGGATCGAAGTGACTCACCGCCAGCAAGGGATCGCTGCGGTTAAGGTGCCGGGAAAGGATGAAGCCGCCTGCAACAGGCGGCAGCGGCAGGTCGGGATAGCGCATGCGGGACCATCATCAAAACCAAAAAGGCATTAAATCAGGCGCGATGGATCAGGGCAAGCAGCCCGCCGGAATCAGTCGTTGGGAGGAATGGCAAAACTCTTCAGAGAAACAACGAAATGGTGGTGGCCCCTGCTGATGCGTGCACCTCGGTCGCACCAGTGGCTTGCCAGACGAAAGAAATCGTCGCTGCCAATGTCATACGCCAGTTCCACTTTGCTAATGCCTGAATGCAGCAATGCTTCTGCATCTTTCAGGCTTTTCGCTTTGATCGCCATAAAAATTATCCGTCAATTTCTGGGGATTTCAGGGTAGGCATTTTCTGTGACATTTTTGTTTCAGTTTGATGAATAAGCGCAGCCGGAAGCTGATTTTGTGAAGCAGATCAGATTATTATGCAACTGTTAACCTGCTGATTGTTAGAGGAATGTTAACTGCCACACGGGACTATTCTGAATGTGAGACGGAGAGGTAAGCTGACATAGAAAGGCCGCGTCAGACGCGGCCCCGTGGGTTACTTCTGGTCTGGCGGGGAAGGTTGCTTATCGCCTGACTCGGGTGCTTCTGTTGGATCGTCTTTTTCAATATATGTCATGAACTCTCCTCTTGTTACCCACACGCAGTTAAGTATAGAACGGATTGCCGAAGGTGCGAGGAAAGTTAAGGTTTGATGACAGAAACGAAAAAAGCAGCCTTTAGGGCTGCTTTTCAGGGAATTTGGTCGGCACGAGAGGATTTGAACCTCCGACCCCGGACACCCCATGACCGTGCGCTACCAGGCTGCGCTACGTGCCGAACACTGGAGGATTAGTCTACTGGTTATCACCATTAATGCAAGATACCTGCAGACTATTTGCCTGATTATTAATCAGTTAGCGATAAAGCGCTTCTCTTCAGTTAATACCTGCAACAGCAGCGCCAGTTCTGGCTTGTGATCTTTCAGGGCGTTGCCCTGCGCATCATAAGCGCGATAGCTGCCGTTGTTGTTGAGTACCAGCGTCACCTGCGGCGTGGTAATCACCAGCTTATTCTCTTCGCTGCTGACGACCCAGTCATGGCGACGGCGCGCAGCAAACAGATCTTCACCCTGAGAGTAGTTCACCGGATTGGTCCGCACATGCAGCAGTCGCTGCATCAGCGTCGACATCACATCCTGATGATCAGAAAGGCGATCAACGGTCTGCGAGGGCGTATCAGGCCAGTGAATCACTAACGGCACCTGCAGCGTCTGGCGGTTTCCGGCGCTGTCAGGATTGCCATCCAGTGCCAGTCCACGCTGCGCCGTAATCACCACCACCGTGTTCTTCAGTAAATCACGCGCCTGCAGGCTGCTGAGCACCGCGTGGATCTGCTCATCAACGGCAGGAGCCTGGCGCAGATAGCTGCGCTGACGCGCTTTTGCACTGTCGCCAGTGACGTCCGGGCCGTTCAGGGCAATCCATGAGAACCACGGCGCCTGTGAACCGTTCTGTTTCTCCAGCCAGTTCTGCCATTGCGCCACAGTACTGGCGTTGGGCTGGCTGGTGGTTGCTGGCAGTGAATAATCAGTCAGCAACGCCTGTCGGTAGAGCGGCGGATTAAAGCCTTCTGAGGAGAAGAGGCCAAACTGGTAACCTTGAGTGCTAAGCGCGCCCAGCAGTGCCGACGGCGTTCGGGACGCCAG
The DNA here is from genome assembly GCF_007558755.1 of Pantoea sp. paga. Taxonomy (NCBI): domain Bacteria; kingdom Pseudomonadati; phylum Pseudomonadota; class Gammaproteobacteria; order Enterobacterales; family Erwiniaceae; genus Pantoea; species Pantoea sp. paga. The sequence continues at coordinate 1,056,010 of NZ_VLTF01000001.1, read as the reverse complement.
AATACCGTTCATGTAGCTGGATGAGATCCCATAGAACAGGCCAAACAACCCTTTCTCCGGCGTATCACCCGCGCTGTAGTGCTGAGTAAAACGCACGTTCTCGCTGGCGAACTGATTAAGTTCCGGCAGCGCTTTGGCCAGCGTGGCGTTGTTCAGACCATCGACCGTCAGCACCAGCAGGTTGTTGCGTGTGCCGGCATCACGGAAAGTAATCTCGCTCAGCGGATACTCCACCGCCACTGCTTCCGGGTCGCCCTGCTGAATTAGCCGACGCTGATACTCCTGCGCATCCAGCAGACCGTGACGCTCAAGGAAGCGGCGGGCGGTCATCGGGTAGGAGAGCGGCAGGTTGGCACGCTGCATGGTAATCGGGCGATAGAAATTCGCATCGGCCCAGATATACATCAGGTGGCTGGCAAAGAAGGCGCTGATAAACAGGGCGGCGACAGGCTTGCCAAATGAACGGCGATTCAGGCTGCGTAGCTTTTGCCAGCTCCAGGTCGCAAACAGCATCTCAACCAGGAAAATCAGCGGCACGCTGATAAACATCAGCTGCCAGTCGCGTGCCATCTCGCTCTGATCAGGGTTAATGACCAGCTCCCACACCACCGGATTCAGGTGCAGGTGGAAGCGGCTGAACACCGCACTGTCGACCATCACCAGCGTCAGCCCGGCGGTAGCGACTACCGCGGACAACAGCCGCATCAGCCGTTGCGACATCACCACAAAGGTCAGCGGGAAGATAATCAGCAGATAGGCGGCAAAAACGACAAAACTGAAGTGGCCAACCCAGCTGGTATAGGCGTAGATGCGCCCCGCCAGCGAAGAAGGCCAGTCGGCGACCAACAGGTAGCGACTGCCTAAAATCAGCGCGAATAAGATGTTAAACAGAGCAAACCAGTGACCCCAACTGATCATCTGGGAAACTTTTTCGCGGTAGCGCTGCCGGTTGGTTACCATATTATGAAGTCAAATCAGCCAATTAATGGGCGTTATCGTCACGCACAGACGCCTGAAGGGCATCGGCGAAAGATCGTGCCAGTGAACGACGTTGCGCCGGAGCGACATCGCTGTTAATTAAGTTGGTCACCATATTTCCCAGAACCATCAGGGAGAGATCGGTGGGGGCTTTGTCCTTGTGCAGGATTTGGGCCATTTCCGCGAGGAGTTGTTCCACGCGTTCGTCACTGTAACGGGATGATTGTGCCATATCGTCGTCTAAGCTCATTTCAAAAGGCGATATATTACCGGAACAGCGCACTTTTTACCGCAATTTTATCGAAAGCAGCACGTTCGCTATACGCATGGAGTTGAAAGCCGATGCTGGCGGTGTTTGAATACGCGCCTGTGCTAAAAGGAGAGTCTACCATGAGTCTGGATATCGACCAGATTGCCCTGCATCAGTTAATTAAACGCGATGAAAACCAGCTTGAACTGGCGCTGCGCGATTCGCTGCTGCCTGCCACCAACACGGTCAACGCGATGGTGGAGGAGTTACACCGGGTCTATAGCGCAAAAAGCAAAGCCTATGGCCTGTTCAATGCAGAGAGTGAACTGGCAGAAGCGCTGCGTAATTGTCGTAAGGGCAACGATGATTTTCTCGCTTTTAGCCGTGCCGCGACCGGTCGTCTGCGCGATGAGCTTGCAAAATACCCCTTCGCTGAAGGCGGCGTGGTGCTGTTTATTCACTACCGCTATCTGGCGGTGGAATACCTGCTGATTGCGGTGCTGAACAGCCAGTCCAGCATGCGCGTCAACGAGCAGATGGATATCAGCAGCACCCACTATCTCGACATCAATCATGCCGACATCGTGGCACGCATCGATTTAACCGAGTGGGAAACTAACCCGGAATCGACTCGTTACCTGACTTTCCTGCGTGGCCGCGTCGGACGTAAAGTGGCTGACTTCTTTATGGATTTCCTGGGTGCCGAAGTGGGATTAGACACCAAGGCGCAGAACCGCGGTCTGTTGCAGGCGGTAGATGACTACTGCAACGAATCGGAACTGGATAAGCAGGAGCGGCAGAACTATCGCCAGCAGGTCTACAGCTACTGCAACGAGCAGTTGCAGGCAGGCGAGGAGATTGCGCTGGAAGAGTTGTCGAGCGAACTGCCACCGCTGGGTGAAAAAACGTTCCAGGCCTTTACCCAGGAGCAGGGGTATGAGCTGGAAGAGAGCTTCCCGGCGGATCGCAGTACTCTGCGCCAGCTGACGAAGTTTGCCGGAAGCGGCGGGGGCCTGACCCTGAACTTCGATGCGATGTTGCTGGGCGAACGCATTTTCTGGGATCCGGCAACGGACACCCTGACGATTAAGGGCACACCACCCAATCTGCGCGATCAGCTGCAGCGCCGTACCAGCAGTAAATAAAAAAGCCGGGCTTAGCCCGGCTTTCATTCCCTGCACGCGGCGATCATTTCACCGGGCAGCGCCAAAAGAAAAGGGCCGGTTTCGCAACCGGCCCTTCTGCTTTCAACGAAGTTCGCGATTAAGCGCGAACGAAGTCGATGTGGAACAGTTTTGGCTTGAACGGGTGACGCTGAACAGCCTGAACTTTCACTTTAGTTTCTTTACCGTCAACTGACAGGGTCAGCACTTCGTCGTAGAAACCTGGCTTAGATTGCAGGTTCATTACGGAGTCGTGATCCAGGTCGATGGCAACAGCCGCTTCAGAACCACCGTAGATGATGGCCGGGAAACGGTTTGCTGTACGCAGGCGGCGGCTCGCACCCTTACCCTGCTCTTTACGTTCTACTGCATTGATAGTGAGCATTAATATATCTCTTTATTTAATTCCTGCTACAGGCGACCCAGTAACAGGCTGGTTATTCAATACCGCTGATGCACATGCAAAAGCGGGCGGCAGTATAGCCGTTATGCCGGGTGGTAGCAAACGATATACCCGCCAGCCGGGTTCGGCATCCGGTTAGCCGGACCCGATAGCGCTCATTAGCGCAGCTCATTGGCACGGCGATAGCGACCCTGATAATCGAACATTTTTTCGCGGATCTGCCAGAACTGACCTTTGGCCCGCGCCACCACAAAGTCGGGATGACGCAGCAGCGGCTGCAGCGCCAGCACGTCAGCGGCGCTCTGCCAGCCCAGCGGCACGCCGGGCGCGCGCTGATGCGGGCGCATAAAGAGCTGTTCAAACGCTTTGCGCTGGGCCGGTGTCTGCAGACGAAACCGTTCGCTGACGCTGGTGCCTTCCTCGTCATAATAGGTCGCCTTGAGCCATTCACCTTTGGCGTCACGGCCCTGTTCCAGCGTCATGCCGCCACAGCGCAGCACCAGCGCATCTTTAAGTTTCAGCGCCGCTTTAAGCATATCGTCAGGATCGACCAGAATTTTGTCGCACTGGTGACAGCGCCGGGCGGCAATATCATTCTCTGCGCCGCAGTCGGGGCAGCTTTTAAAGCGGAAACGGAAGTCACACTGTTCGCGCTCGCCCTCATCATCTTCCAGCACGCCCTGACAGCGTCGGCCAAAATGTTCGATAACCATGCCATCTTCGGTCGCCTTGCCCCAGAAGGTGTTGGCGAACCCGCAGGCGGGACAAAAAACCTGTACCGGCTGATTGTCGCTGGCCCCTTTGGGCGCGCCGACCTCGGGCGTAAAGAGATCGTGCGGATTACCGGCATAATCAAGAATCAGACAGTCGGTTTTGCCGGGCGAGAGCCGCAGGCCGCGTCCGACGATTTGCTGATAGAGGCTGACCGACTCGGTCGGGCGCAGAATCGCAATCAGATCAACGTGGGGGGCATCAAACCCGGTGGTCAGCACCGCCACGTTAACCAGGAATTTCAGCTGCTGCGCCTTAAAGGCCAGAATCAGGGCATCGCGCTCTCTGGCAGGCGTTTCCGCTGACACCAGCGCGCTGTTAGCGGGCAGCAGCCGCAAAATTTCATGCGCATGCTCCACCGTTGAGGCAAAAATCATCACTCCCAGTCGATCTTCAGCAAACTCCACGATCTGATGGATAATATGGGGCGTCACGCGCTGCTGCTGTTTCAGTTCACGATTAAGATCGGCTTCGCTGAACAAGCCGCTGCTTTGTGCCGTCAGGCGGCTGAAGTCATACTGCACCACCGGCATATCCAGTCGCTCCGGCGGCACCAGAAACTGATGCTTAATCATGTAGCGCAGCGGCAGTTCATAGATACAGTCGCGAAACAGCGATTTTTCGTCGCCACGCACCATGCCGTGATAGTGGAACTGATAAATCCAGCCTTTACCCAGCCGGAAAGGGGTGGCGGTCAGGCCCAGTAAACGCAGTTGCGGATTATGCTGACGCAGATGATTGAAGATCTGCTGATACTGACTCTCTTTATCATCACCGATACGGTGGCACTCATCGACAATCACCAGTGAAAAGGCGCTGTCGAACTGGTCGAGGTTACGCGCCACTGACTGCACGCTGCCAAACACCACTTTGCGCTGACTCTCTTTGCGCTGAAGTCCGGCGGCAAAGATATCCGCCTCCAGCCCGTAAGCCTGATATTTACTGTGATTCTGCGCTACCAGCTCTTTGACGTGCGCCAGCACCAGCACCCGGCCACGCGCCAGCCGTGCCAGCTCGGCAATGACCAGGCTCTTTCCGGCTCCGGTCGGCAGCACAATGACTGCAGGCTGTTGATGACGACGGAAATGCGCCACGGTGGCATTCACCGCATCCTGTTGATAGGGGCGTAAGGTAAAAGACATGATGCTCACTTTTGCAAAACTGGTGGTAATTATGCCATGAAAGTGCGGTAAACGCGCTGTCAGGCTGGCGCGGATCACGTTATACTTCCCGCACATTTTCAACGGTTAACCAGGCCGTTTCAGATTCCCTCCGCAGTAACAGGCAAAACGAATTCATGCGACTCGACAAATTCATCTCTCAGCAACTGGAAATCAGCCGCGCCATCGCCCATCGCGAGATCCGTGGCCAGCGTGTCACCGTTAACGGGGAAATCGTACGCGATACCGCGTTTAAACTGCTGCCCGACCACGAAGTCGTCTATGACGGCAACGTACTGCAGATGCAGACCGGTCCACGCTACTTTATGCTGAACAAACCGCAGGGTTACGTCTGCTCAACCGACGATCCCGATCATCCCACCATCATCTATTTCATTGAAGAACCGATGTCATTTAAACTGCACGCGGCGGGGCGTCTTGATATCGACACTACCGGACTGGTGCTGCTGACAGATGATGGCCAGTGGTCACACCGTATTACCTCGCCACGTCATCACTGCGAGAAAACCTATCGTGTCACCCTGGAATCGCCGGTCAGTGACGATACCGCCGCACAGTTTACGGCGGGCGTGCAGCTGCACAATGAGAAGAGCCTGACTAAACCGGCTCAGCTGGAGGTGATCACCCCGACAGACGTCCGGCTGACACTGAGCGAAGGCCGTTATCATCAGGTAAAACGGATGTTTGCGGCAGTAGGCAATCGGGTCCTTGAGTTGCATCGCGAGCGCATCGGCGACATCGTACTGGACGCCGATCTGGAACCGGGCGAATATCGTGCGCTGACAGAAGAAGAGATCGCCAGCATCGGTCTGCCGAAAGAGCTGCAGACAAAATAACCGACGGGCCGGGCGGCCCGCATCACGACCATAAGGGCAGGAGAGGGAGTGCGTAAGGAAAAGAATTCGCCAACAGGACTGGTGGTCATCCTCGGTCTGTTAGCCATGCTGATGCCGTTGTCGATCGACATGTATCTGCCTGCCATGCCGCAGATTGCACGTGAGTTTGGCGTTTCAGCCGGTAGCGTGCAGATGTCGCTCAACCTCTACATTCTTGGCTTCGCGATTGGCCAGCTTATCTATGGGCCGCTGGCAGACAGCTATGGGCGAAAGCCGGTGATTGCGCTCGGCACCCTGATCTTTGCCTGCGCCGCCGCGGCCTGTGCGCTGTCGCAAACCATCGATCAGCTGATTACGATGCGCTTTCTGCATGGCCTGTCGGCTGCCGCAGCGAGTGTGGTGATCAACGCGTTAATGCGTGACAGTTACTCGAAAGAGGACTTCTCCCGCATGATGTCCTTTGTGATGCTGATTACCACCATTGCGCCGCTGCTGGCGCCGATCATCGGCGGCTGGCTGCTGGTGCTCTGGAGCTGGCACGCCATCTTCTGGGCGCTCGCGGGCGCGGCGTTAGTCACGACCGTGCTGGTGACCACGCAGATCCGTGAAACCCTGAAGCCGGAGCAGCGACAGCGGTTTCATCTGCGTACTACGCTCGGCAATTTCGTAACGCTGTTTCGCCACAAGCGCGCGTTCAGTTACATGCTGTCGAGCGGGTTCTCCTTTGCCGGGCTGTTTACCTTTCTCAATGCCGGTCCCTTTGTTTACATCGAACTGAATCACGTTTCACCGCAAAACTTTGGCTACTACTTTGGCCTCAATGTGGTGTTTCTGTTTGTCCTGACGCTGATTAACAGCCGCGCCGTGCGCCGCTTTGGCCCGGTGGCGATGTTCCGGATGGGACTGCTGATACAGTTCTGTATGGGGATCTGGCTGCTGCTGGTCAGCGCCTTCAGCCTCGGCTTTTTGCCGCTGGTGATGGGGATCGCGATGTTTATCGGTTGCGTATCGATGGTCTCATCGAATGCGATGGCGGTGATTCTGGATGAGTTTCCGCATATGGCGGGTACGGCATCGTCGCTGGCGGGCACCCTGCGTTTTGGCGTCGGGGCGTTTGTCGGCGCGCTGCTGTCGCTGGTGAGTTTCAACAGCGCCTGGCCAATGGTCGGCACGATTGCACTGTGCGCGACAATCTCTCTGCTGCTCTTTTTCTACGCTTCACGTCCCCGCACTGCGCCCCGGTAATCGGGCGCAGTGGTTTCCCTCTGCAATGACCTGCCGACTTGCACGCCTCCTGGTTTTGTTTCTATATTGTGAAAATATTTAGTTAAAAAAGTAATCACAATGCAGCTAAAATGATTGTTAACGGCGTGTGAACGCGGTACATATAGGCTGAAGTGCGATGTAAGTCGCAAAAAATGCGCTTCTGCAATCCACACGGACGGGCCATTAAACCCTGTCCGGACTCAGCGGTTATCAGACCGCTTCCAGCTGGGCTGCTTTGTGTTGCGACATAAACTCATCCGGGGAGAGGAAACTATGCTGCAACTTTCGATTGTGCATCGTCTGCCACAGCATTTTCGCTGGGCCAGCGATCACCACAGTGCTATCGAATCCGATGACGCAACGCTGGACGAGCAGGATTTCGTTGCGCTGCGCTTGATCAGCCATGACGGCATTCCGGCGTGGGAGATCCTTCAGCAGCTAAAAGAGGTTCTGGCGGATATTCAGGTCGATTGCAAAGTAGCCGAGTGCGAAGGACAGCCCTGTCTGTTCATTCAGCGTCGTGACGAAAGCGCCACCAACTGCTGCCTGAAAAATCAGGGCGTAGCGATTGCCGAGACTTTTATCGCAGGTTGAGTTGCGCCGACTGCAGCAGCTCGCGGGTATACCCGGCCGCGGGTGAAGCAAACAACCTTTCACACTCTCCCTGTTCCACCACTTCTCCCTGACGCAGCACAATAAGCTGATGGCACAGGGCGCGCACCACATCCAGATCGTGACTGATAAACAGATAGCTGAGCTGCCGCTGCTGCTGTAAGCGGCGTAACAGTGTCAGAATCTGCTTCTGCACCGTGCGATCCAGCGATGAGGTCGGTTCATCCAGCACCAGCAACTCTGGTTCGAGAATCAGTGCCCGCGCAATGGCAATACGCTGTCGCTGACCGCCCGAAAATTCGGCCGGATAACGATGGCGACTTTCCGCTTCCAGCCCCACCTCCGCCATCACCGCGATGACCCGCTGCTCCTGTTGCGCACGGCTAAGTTCGGGCTGATGCACCGCCAGGCCTTCCGCAATGATCTGCTGCACTGTCATCCGCGGATTCAGTGAAGAGTTGGGATCCTGAAACACCACCTGAATGCGCTGACGCAGCGGCAATAACTGACGACGTGACAGTTGATGCAGCGGCTGGCCGTCAAACCAGACTTCGCCGCGCGAGGCAATCAGCCGCAGCAGTGCCAGCCCGGTAGTGCTTTTACCTGATCCGGACTCGCCGACCAGCCCCAGACTTTCGCCGCGCCGCAGGCTAAAGCTCAGCCCCGAGAGCACCTGTTTCTCACCACTCTGCCGGAGGAACAGCCCGCGCCGCAGCGGAAAACTGACCTGAAGATTATCGACCCGAAGAATGACCGGCGCGTCTGCGGGCAGCGGCAGCGCTTTTCCTTCCGGTTCGGCGGCCAGCAACTGCTGGCTGTAAGGGTGCTGCGGCTGATTCAGCAGGGTCTGGCAGCGGTTCTGTTCGACGATGTGACCATTGCGCATCACGCTGACGTTATCCGCCAGCTGACGCACGATATTCAGGTTATGGGTGATAAACAGCATGCCCATATTCAGCTCTCGCTGCAGTTCACGAAGCAGCTTCAGGATCTGCGCCTGCACCGTTACATCCAGCGCGGTGGTCGGCTCATCGGCAATCAGCAGCTGAGGTTCGGTCAGCAGCGCCATAGCGATCATCACCCGCTGACGTTCTCCACCCGAAAGCTGGTGGGGAAAATCATTGAGCCGGGTGGCGGGCTGTCGTATTCCGACCCGATCAAGCACGCTGAGAATTTCACCGCGTGCCGCCGGACGACGCAGCCCGCGATGCAGCGACAGCACTTCATACAGCTGCTTCTCCACGGTATGCAGCGGATTCAGCGATACCATCGGCTCCTGAAAAATCATCGCAATCTGGTTGCCGCGAATCCCGCGCAGGCGCTGCTCACGTGCGCGCAGCAGATCTTCACCGCTAAACAGAATCTCTCCGCTGGGATAAGCCACGGCAGCCTCATGCAGCAGTCGCATCACCGACAGTGCCGTGACGCTCTTGCCGGAACCCGACTCGCCCACCAGCGCCAGCGTTTCGCCCGCGTCGATGCGCAGTGAAACGTCATTCACCACCTGGCGAAGCGTTTCGCCCTGACGAAAGGCGACCGAGAGATGATTGATGGCAAGCAATGGCGTGTTCATTCAGGCTCCTTTGCCCGGATCAAAAGCGTCGCGTACCGCTTCGCCAATAAAAATCAGCAGCGAAAGCAGGATCGCCAGGGTGAAAAAGCCCGCCAGGCCTAACCAGGGTGCCTGCAGGTTATTTTTGCCCTGCAGCAGTAACTCGCCCAGCGAGGGCGAACCCAGCGGCAGGCCAAAGCCGAGAAAGTCGAGTGAGGTCAGCGTGGTAATCGATCCGCACAGAATAAACGGCAGAAAGGTCAGGGTGGCGACCATGGCGTTTGGCAGCATGTGGCGCAGCATGATCCGGCCGTCGCTGACCCCCAGCGCCTGCGCCGCACGGATATAATCAAAGTTTCGGGTACGCAGAAACTCTGCCCGGACCACGCTGACCAGGCTCATCCAGCCGAAAGCCACGGTGACCAGCAGCAGCCACCAGAAACCCGGCTGGATCACGCTGGAGAGGAGAATCAGCAGAAACAGCGCAGGCATGCCGGACCAGACTTCAATCAGCCGCTGCCCAATCAGGTCAATCCTGCCGCCGAAATAGCCCTGCACCGCACCGACCACAATTCCGATGATGCTGGAGAAGAGTGTCAGCATCAGTCCGAACAGCAGAGAAATGCGCGTGCCATAGAGCAGGCGTGCCATCACGTCGCCGCCGTTAGCATCCGTGCCAAGCCAGTTCTGCGCAGAGGGCGGAGAGGGGAAGGGCACCTCGGTGGCAAAGTTGATAGTGCTGTCGCTGAAACGAATCGGTGCCCATATGGCCCAGCCATTCTGCTCAATGCGCTGCCGCAGCCATGGATCCTGATAATCCGCCGCTGTCGCCAGTGCGCCGCCATAGTCGGTTTCGCTGTAATCAAACAGCAGCGGCACTGTCCAGCGCTGCTGGTAATGCACCAGCAGTGGCTTGTCATTGGCAATCAGTTCGGCACCCATCGACAGCAGAAAGATGATCAGAAAGATCCACAGCGACCAGTAGCCGCGCCGGTTATGGCGAAAGCGCTGCCAGCGCTGTTGATTCAGTGGAGAGAGCGTCATGAGCGGCTCCCGAAATCGATGCGCGGATCGACCAGCGTATAGGTGAGATCACTGAGAATATTCATCAGCAAACCTATCAGCGTAAAAATATAGAGCGTGCCAAACATCACCGGATAGTCACGTTGCAGAGTCGCATCATAGCCGAGTAGCCCAAGTCCGTTGAGCGAGAACATAACCTCGATCAGCACCGAGCTGGTAAAGAACATGCTGATAAAGGTGGCGGGGAAGCTGGCGATCACCAGCAGCATCGCATTGCGAAACACATGGTGATAGAGAATACGGCGCTCCGGCACCCCTTTGGCGCGCGCAGTCACCACATAGAGCTTGCGGATCTCATCCAGAAACGCGTTTTTCGTCAGCATGGTCAGCGTGGCGAAGCCACCGATCACCGTCGCCAGCACCGGCAGGGCGATATGCCAGAAGTAGTCCAGCACTTTGCCATACCAGGGCAGTGTGTCGTGCTGCGCAGAGGTGAGGCCGCGCAGCGGAAACCAGTCCAGATAGCTGCCACCCGCAAACAGCACGATTAACATGATGCCGAACAGAAAAGCCGGGATGGAGTAGCCAATGATAATAAAAGCGCTGCTCCAGACATCAAAAGCGCTGCCATTGCGCACCGCCTTGCGGATCCCCAGCGGGATCGACACCAGGTAGATGATCAGTGTGCTCCATAATCCCAGACTGATCGAAACCGGCAGGCTCTCTTTGATCAGCCCGATCACCGAGGCACTGCGAAACAGGCTGTCGCCAAAATCCAGACGCAGATAATTCCACAGCATCTCGCCGTAACGCTGCCAGAGAGGTTTATCGAAACCATAACGCTGTTTAATCTCAGCAATCACTTCGGGATCCAGCCCGCGAGCGCCACGATACTGATTATCGGCAGGATTGAGATGACTGAGGCTGGCGCGTGAACCGGCGCTGTCTGCGCCGCTGCCGGGCAGACCGGTTGTCTGACCAAACTGAATGTTAGCCAGCGCCTGATCGACCGGCCCGCCGGGCGCGATTTGCACGATAAAAAAATTAAGCGTGATGATCGCCCATAACGTCGGGATGATCAGCAGCAATCTGCGCAGAAAGTAAGCGGCCAACGGTGATCTCCTTAGCGTTTGCTGGCCGGCAGGCGTCCGGCTTTGTTTGTGTCGTACCACCAGTTTTCCAGTCCGACGCTGTAGGCTGGCTTGCGGGCAGGGTGAGAAAACTTATCCCAGTACGCCAGCCGCTGCTCTGCGTTGTACCACATCGGGATCATATACGCATTCCACAGCAGCACCCGGTCCAGCGCCTGGGCCAGCGGCCGCAGCGCGGCGGGATCACCCTGATGCGCCACAATCTGTTTCACGAAATGATCGACTACAGGCTCTTTGACCCGCGCGGTATTCCACGACGAGGCGATGAAGTCAGACTGCCAGAGGATCTGCAGACTGGAGGTTGGGACCGGCATCGCACCATAGACCGTGGCAATCATGTCATAGTCGCCTTCGCGCCAGCGCCGCAGATACTGCGAGTTATCGATCTGCCGCAGGTTCAGCGTAATGCCAAGTCGGGAAAGATTGTGCTGGAACGGTAACGCCCAGTCGGTATTGGTGCCACCGCGCAGCAGGAGTTCTATGGTAAACGGCTGACCGGTTTTATCATTGACCAGACGGCGATTTTTAATCTGCCAGCCCGCCTGTTTCAGCAGGTCAGACGCTTTTAACAGGCTGGCGCGGTCATAGCCGCTGCCGTCGGTTTTGTGTGGCTGATAAGGCTGGCTGAACAGCTCAGGTGGCAGTTGCCCGCGCCAGGGTTCAAGCAGGGCCTGCTGCTGTGGATCCGGCACGCCGCTGGCTGCATACGCCGTGTTCTGGAAATAGCTGCTGGCGCGCTGCCAGGCACCGTAATAGAGCGCCTTGTTCATCCACTCGAAATCGAACATCAGTGACAGCGCCTGACGCACGCGGCGATCCTGGAACAGCGGTTTTTCATTATTGAATGCCAGCCAGCGGGTATCGATAGCGGCATCATTGGGCGTGGTCTCTTTGACGATGCTGCCATCGTCAAAATTGCGGCCGCGATACTGAGTGGCCCATTTCTTTGCCGATGTCTCTTCGCGCAGATCGTAAGCACCCGCCTTGAAGGCTTCAAATGCCACATTGTCATCCAGATAGTAGTCATAGCGCATTCGATCAAAATTAAAGCGTCCGCGATTGACCGGCAGGTCAGCGGCCCAGTAATCTTTTACCCGGCTGAACTCAATAAACTGTCCCAGCTTCCAGCGGGCGATGCGATAGGGTCCGCTCGACAAGGGTGGCTCGCTTAACGGCTCATTAAACTTCTTATCGCGCCAGAACGACTCTGCGATAACCGGCAGCGTCAGTAAGCCAAGCAGCAGATCTTTATCCGGCTTCTGTGCTTCAATGCGCACAGTGAGATCGTTCAGCGCTTTAACGGTCACGCCACGATAGGCGACGCGAAATTGGGGCACGCCCTCGGTCATGAATTTCTGATAGGTGAACGCCACGTCGCGGGCGGTGATGGGTGTGCCATTCTGAAAACGGGCGCGGGGATTAAGACGGATCTCAATCCACGTAAAATCACTGGCGTAGCGCGCTGACTCGGCAATCAGCGGATAATAACTGCCAGGCTCATCGTCTGAGCTGGTGTAAAGCCCATCATAAAGCGTGCCGGTGTTAATGCCCGGATTACCGCGTGAAGCGTAGCGGTTGAAGTTGTCGTAAGTGCCCACCACCGCCATGGTGATACTGCCGCCTTTGGGGGCGCGGGGATCGGCGTAGTCGTAATGGCTGAAGCCAGGCGGATATTTCGCTTCACCGGCCTGGGTGAACGCGTAGCTTTGCTGGACAGAGGCCGCCAGCAGCGGGGCGCTGAGCAGGCCGCACAGCAGCAGAAATCCGGAACGAAACAGCATGCACTCTCCTGTCAGATGTCTGGCGCAATTCGGGCCAGGTAGTGTCAGGCGTTATGACGCCGGAAATAGTCTATCAGCGTTTCCGGTCGCAGCGGACGGCTAAAGATGTAACCCTGCAGATGGGTCACGCCGCGGTTAATCAGCCAGGCAGCCTGCTCGCCGGTTTCTACCCCTTCGGCGACACTTTTCAGGTTCAGCTTCTTCGCCAGCTGCAGCACGGTATCGAGCACCGGCGAGGCCAGGCTATCCGTACCGATGCTCTGAACAAAGCCTCGATCGATTTTCAGATAATCAAAGTCATAACGTTCCAGATAGATCAGCGCGCTGTGACCGGTACCGAAATCATCAATGGCGATATGGATCTGCTGCTGATGCAGCCAGTCAAACAGTTCTCCGACATTTTCGTCGCGCACCATGGCTCGCTCGGTGATCTCAAACACGTAAGTAAAGTGGTCCGCAGGCATGGTATCAAGCCAGCGCAGCACATCCTGACGGAAACCGCTGTCAGCCAGATGCAGGGGCGAAATGTTGAGGCTGAGGCAGGCATGACGGGGAATGGTATGACACAGCAGGTGGGCATCACGGGAAACCAGCTGAAACAGATGTCGGGTCAGGGGAATAATCAGGTTCTGCGCCTCGGCATAGTGAATAAAAACATCGGGCGGGATCGGGCCTTTCGTCGGGTGGGTCCAGCGCAGTAACGCTTCCATCCCATACGGCTGACCATCATGGGAGGTGACCAGCGGCTGATATTCAACGTGAAATTCACCGCGCTTCATGCCCCGAATCAGCTCTTTACCAGGGCGCTGATAAACCGACAACAGCAGCCAGCAACCGCCTGAAACCAGCAGCGACAGTAGCAGGCCGCTCAGCAGGATATTCTGATAATCGCTGAACGCCAGAGTGGAACCGTACAACACAAACTGCAGCGGATAGCCTGTCAGCGCCTGCCGGTGCAGCGGCATCGGCAGGTTTTTATTCTGTATGACGACGGACTGCCAGCTGGTTAAGGCGCTGCGTTGTGCCACCAGTGCCATACCGGTAATTTCCGGATGCCCGGACGCCAGCAGCTGATAGGGTGCCAGGGTAATATTCAGCGTCGCGAAAACGCCTGACTGCAGACTGCCGGGATTTTTGATCCACAACGCCAGCGCCGGTTTATTGGGCTGCAACGGCGTGCCCGGCATCAGTTGCAGATCGATATCACGTGACATATCACTCAGGGGCGCAATCACATTGAGCGGCAGATTAAAACTGCCGGTGGCCGAGGAGCAAAAGGCATTACCTTCGTTAACCAGCAGGATGGCGCGAAGATTTCCGGCAAAGGCGGCGCGTGAGGTGAGTTCACGATTGATGGTACTGCAGGCAGTGTGGGTAAACGGAAGCAGGGGACTGAGGGTACTGTTAATCAGGCTGGAGAGCGTTTGCTGTAATGCCGTGCGGCTGTTTTCCAGCAGTTGCTGATGCTGTCGTTCTCGCTTCTGCCAGGTATGGTGAAGCGAGAGTGCAGCAAATAACAGAAAGAATAAGCCGCCAGCTATCGCACTACTCCATGCGATACGGCGAGGATAGGTGGCATGGCGCCGTAGCGCCCCCGACAGTGGCATGAGGAGCTTCCCCTAATCAAATTATTATTATGTTATTGCGCACGACGGCTTCGGTTTAAGCGACCGAGAATATAACGAGACGGCGGGAAATGTCTTGTTATTAATCTGAATCAGAATGCTTTTGTCTTATATAACTGCTGGTAAAAATGATTAAAGGCGAAAAAAAACGCTGCATAAGCAGCGTTTCATGTTCTCTGGCTGAGAGAAGATCGAAAGTGGTTATCAGGTCGGGTTACGACTTAATACACGGCGTCCTTCACGGTAGCGCTTTTTCCAGTAATCATCGTTCAGACTGGAGATCATCACGCCACTGCTGGTCGAGGCATGAACGAAGTTATCGTTGCCAAGATAGATGCCAACGTGACGGCCAGTAGAGCCTGCACGGAACATCACCAGATCGCCGGGACGCAGTTTACTGCGGGTAATCTCTTTACCGGTATCCTGCTGCTGCGAGGTAGAACGCGGTAATTCTAAGCCAAACTGATCGCGGAAGGTGCGTTGTACAAAGGCGGAACAATCGATCCCGCGTTTGGTATCGCCACCGAGGCGATAGCGCACACCTTTCCAGACGGCGTATTGTTCCATGATGCGCGACTTAACGTCGACATTACGCACCATTTCTTCAAACTCATCCTGAGACGCCTGAAGTAAAAAACCATTGTGGTTGTTAACTTCATGATTCTCGTTATTCGCGTTTTGACTGCTATGGGTACTGCTACAAGCTGAGAGGAGTGCTGCCAGCGCCACTGCGGGCACGATCCGCAAGATATATCTCAGTATTGGTTGAGACTTGACCATTATTCGGGTTTTCCTTCGATTTCCTTACGACAAGATTGTCGCCAGCCAGATGACAAAACAGGGAGATTAATAAGCGAAACAGACTAAGACAAATCCTTAATTACTAAAATGTGTTAATGGACACATTTTAACGGTAAAAAATCCGAATTTTCCGCCGCTGTTGCCTCACTGCGACTGAGGTTAACTGATTACAGACGCCGTGGCGAGTGCTTTTAATCAATTTCATATAGGTTTTTTTGATGTGAAATCAAACCGTAACACACTGACTACTTTAGCTACAATTGTGGTCAAATGATGGTGAGAACAGGGAGTTAAAGGGGGGCTAATTCGGGGCATAGAGGCTGTTTTTAGAGTTTTCTTTATTGACAGAGAATATTGGTGACTAATTAACCTGCCAGCAGGGTCATAACCTTTTCTTTTCGTAAATTTAATTAGCAGGCTAATAGTGATGGGGTGTTTTTAATAAGCGCGGGCGGTTCAAACCAGGGGTTTAAATCGTCCGCGCTTAACATTTACGTCACGGGCTTATATTTCCCCGGCAATTTGCGATAAAACCAGTTAACCAGGACGTCACTGGCGGGCGTTAATAGCCACCAGCTCAGACCGACTAATACCACCGACATTGAACCGACGGCAACATCGGTAAACCAGTGCGCACCGGCCATGATGCGTGGCAGTGAAAATATCACCACAATAGCCGCGGCAATTAAAAAGCGGCTGAACCCAAAATAACGCCAGATAAAGCAGGCGAAAATGATCAGCATCATACCGTGGTCGCCGGGGAAGCTATCTTTCGAAGCATCTTTTGCGGGAATACCGGTCAGTTCACTGACGCGATGCACGTTCTCGAAGAACAGTGTCGGACTGGAGTGTTTAACCGGCAACAGATGGCCCAGCTGATTGAGAACGACGGCGGTCAGCAGCATGGTGATGCCGATTGCCAGCATCCGGCGCTGCGCCTTAGGCGTTTCGCGCCGCCAGATCGACAGGTAAAGCAGACCCATCGCCAGCAATGACACCGCATCAAAACCACGGTAATTCGTGATAGCGACGATCAGCGCGAACAGCGGATGGGTCACCATCTGGCTATTGAAGCCAAAGAAAATAGATTTATCGACGCCGAACCAGAAGCCATGTTCCGGGGGCAGATACCATGACAGAAATAGCACCACGCCCAGTGCATTAAGCAGCAGGATAGTAATAAGGCGAGTTACGCGCATAATTAAACTCATTATTATTAAAAATAACCGCCGACAATACCTCTGTCAGCGTAAACGGCACTTCAACAATGCCGATTGTAGACGATTCCAGTCAGCCTGTTGAGAATGAATGATCTCAATGCGGCTATCGGATGGCGGTGAGGGGAGTGTTTCACTCTGCAGCTCATTTGCCTGGCGATTGATACGCAGGGCGCCTTCTGTCGTGCGCATCACCCCTTTAACGCGATCTACCGGCGCCTGCCGAACCCATTCAAGCAGCGCGCCGCTGTCGAACAGCGTATCAGCATCAAACAGCCAGCCGCAGGCGCTATAGCTCTGGCCGTGGTTCAGCGCCCGACGCCAGCGCGTATCGCCATTCAGTCGCAACGCCGCCAGACCGCTGGTGGGAACCGACGAATGATGATGCTGCGGCACGGGAAGCTCGCGCGGCTGCCGGGGTGTATCCAGCAGAGAAAGGGGGATCTGACCAAATTCTGTCTCGATCAGAGGTCGCGGAGGCTGCATCTGCTGCTGCCAGTCAGCCAGGCGCTGACGATCCGCCTGATCCCAGCAATCGCGCTTATTAGCGATAATAAGGTCGGCGGCAGCCAGCTGATCGCGGAAGTTTTCATTGGCAACGATACGAGGATCGGCCAGCTGACGCGCATCCAGCAGGGTCAGTGTGGCATTCAGTTGCAGCCACGACTGATAGACGGGCGAATCCAACATCTCCAGCACCTGACGAGGATGGCCCAGGCCGGTTGGCTCGATCAGCAGCCGATCGGGTTTACTCTTCAGCAGCATATTCAGCCCGACCTGCATCGGCAGGCCATTAACACAGCACAGGCAGCCGCCGGGGATCTCTTTCAGCGTGGCACCGCGATCGGCCAGCAGAGCGCCGTCGATTCCGATCTCGCCAAATTCATTAACCAGCACCGCCCAGTTTTCCCCGGACGGCCTGGCAGCCAGCAGATGGCAGAGCAGCGTGGTTTTGCCGCTGCCCAAAAAACCGGTAATCAGATTAACGCGTGTCATGGGAGTGACTCCTGCCGGGGGATAACGTGATAATGTAATAATATAACACTATCACGATCGGCAGCAGGCTTCTGATTTAGTCTGCACGGCCCATATAGCGGCGTTCAGCAATGTGGATGCGGATGCGGTCACCGTTGCTGAGATATTCCGGTACCTGGATCGAGAGGCCTGTACTCATACCGGCGGGTTTGGTGCGGGCGCTGGCGGAAGCACCTTTAATGCCTGGTGAAGTATCCACGATCTCCATATCCACGGTTTGTGGCAGTTCCAGCGCCAGCACCTGACCTTCCATCGTCAGCACGTGAATGCCAGGGATGCCGCCTTCGGGGATAAACAGCAGCTCTTCTTCAATCTGCTCCTGTTTAAAGGAGTAGGGGGTGTAATCCTCATCATCCATAAAAATGTATTCGTCACCATCTATATAAGAGAAGGTCACGCTGCGACGGCTGAGCGAAATCGCATCAATAATCTCGTCGCCTTTGAAGCGCTCTTCCACTTTTAAACCGGTGCGGACATCGGTAAAGCGCATTTTATACAGGGTGGCGGCACCGCGTGCGCTGGGGCTCTGGACATCAATATCTTTAACCAGCAGCAGTTTACCGTTGTGCGTGACGGCCATCCCTTTTTTGATTTCATTGGCTTTTGGCATTGCTGTTCTCGCTATCTTGAGAGTGAAGTGCGCGCAACGTTACTCGCGCCGGTGAAGACTGGCAATATCACCGGCGTGAAATTTTGTCTCAGGCCGCGGCTTTCATGGCAATTGCCGCCCCGGACTGCTATTGTCGCCGCGACTTTCTCTGCCGGAGCACAGCATGCAATGCCGTAGCCAGGGCGTTGCCTGTTGCACATCGCCCTCTATCTCTTCACCGATTTCTGACATGGGTGACAGTGAACGATTTAAGCAGGAAGTTAAGAGCTGAAGGGTGTGGTGTCGCTCCCTCTGAGGTTCTGTTACCGTCTGTTGTATTCTGAAGGTCGCGTGAGAGGTGTTAATGCAGTGTCGTATTGATTGTGGAGCCTGCTGCATCGCGCCGTCAATCTCCAGCCCCATCCCCGGAATGCCGCAGGGTAAACCCGCGAATGTCCGATGCATTCAGTTATCGGATGAAAATTTGTGCATGATTTTCGGTTCAGATTTAAGGCCGAAAGTATGCGGAAGTCTGCAACCTTCAGTTGATATGTGTCTTACAGACCGTACCTCAGCCATGACCTACCTGATTGAGCTTGAAGCCAGCACACGTGCCTGAGAACCCTCCCACCGCTTAGATTCAATCCAGCGTCAGCGGTTAGCTGACCCACTCTTCCAGCTGCAATCCGGGTACCCGTTCAAACTCGCGTGTGTTATTGGTCACCAGAATAGCTCTGGCCGCAATGGCATGCCCGGCAATCGCGATGTCGTTGGGACCAATGGGCGTTCCGGCAGCAGCCAGCGCCGCTTTGATTTCAGTGGTTGCATCTGCCGCTGCGCGATCCCATGAAAGTACAGCATCAGGACGTGCACAGAATGCATCCACCAATTGCAAACGTATCTGCTGTAACCTGAAGCGGATACCGCGCCCTGAGGCGCTGACGCTGCTGAAGTTTTTCGGTCCACTCATTCTCACTTTACAGCAGCAGCGTCAGCCTGTTCGTCCGTTAATCCGCTAAACCTGCCCGAAATGTGCGTAACGTCAAAAATCTGCTACGCCGTTTGCGCATTTTCTTGCCTGGTGAAAGCGGCTGTACCACAATCCCTGAAACGTTTCAGCGGTGACTGCGCCACCTGTTTTCCACAGCATGGCGTAAAAACTTTCCCACTGGCTGAAACGATTCAATCTCAGCAAGCGAGGAGAATTATGTTCCAGCTCGAATTGCAGGCCATCCATACCGGAGCCAGCGCCCAGAATAAAGAAGAGGCCATTCGTCAGGTTGCTACCGCGTTAACCGCGGCGGGCAATGTGACTGAAGGGTACGTCAACGGGATGCTGGCGCGCGAACAGCAGACCTCAACCTATCTTGGCAACGGCATCGCAATCCCTCATGGCACCACAGATACCCGCGATCTGGTGCTGAAAACCGGCGTTCAGGTTTTCCAGTTTCCGCAGGGCATCGCCTGGGGTGACGATCAGACAGCCTATGTTGCCATCGGGATTGCCGCTAAGTCGGATGAACATCTGGCGCTGCTGCGTCAGCTGACCCATGTGCTGAGCGATGACACCATTGCAGAACAGCTAAAAACCGCCTCTGCTGAAGATCTTCGTGCGTGGCTGATGGGCGAGAAACAAGCCGCTGAATTCAGCTTCGACACCTCATTAATCACGCTCAATGTGGCTGCCAGCGATCTGATCACCCTCCAGGCGATGAACGCTGGTCGGCTGCAGTCCGCTGGTGTGGTGGATGCCAGCTACGTCGCAGACGTGGTTTCAACGACTCCGCTGAATCTGGGTCAGGGCATCTGGCTCAGCGACAGCAGCCTCGGCAACCTGCGCAGCGGCGTGGCTATCAGCCGCGCTGAACATGCCTTCGACCATCAGGGCGAATCGGCTGCGATGTTAATCAGCGTTTCGGCGACCGATGAACGTCCGCTGGAAGTACTGGGTTACCTCAGCGCCTTGCTGCAGCAGGGCAAAGCGGATCGTCTGTTGAAAGCGGATGCTGCAGGCGTTTACGCACTGCTCACCAGCGAAGTCGATGAGCAGGCTGACGTGCTGACGGCTGAATTTACCATTCGCAACGAACACGGCCTGCATGCCCGTCCGGGCACGGCGCTGGTCAGCGTGATCAAGCAGTTCAACAGCGACATCGCCGTAACCAATCTCGACGGCAGCGGCAAACCCGCTAATGGCCGCAGCCTGATGAAAGTGGTTGCGCTGGGCGTGAAGAAAGGCCATCGCCTGCGCTTCACCGCCAGCGGTGAAGATGCACAGCAGGCGCTGAACGCGATTGAAGAAGCGATCACCAGTGGTCTGGGTGAGGGGGCATCATGAGCAGACGCGTCGCCACCATTACGCTGAACCCGGCGTATGACCTGGTGGGATATACCCCTGAAATTGAACGTGGCGAAGTTAACCTGGTGAAAACCACCGGGCTGCATGCTGCGGGCAAGGGCATCAACGTAGCCAAAGTACTTAAAGATCTGGGTATCGATGTCACCGTCGGTGGCTTCATGGGGAAAGAGAATCAGGACGGTTTCCAGCAGTTGTTCAGCGAGCTGGGCATAGCCAACCGTTTCCATGTCGTGCCAGGCCGTACCCGTATCAACGTCAAACTTACTGAACAGACCGGTGACGTCACCGATCTGAATTTCTCCGGTTTTCAGGTGACAGCGCAGGACTGGGATCGTTTTACTACCGATTCCCTGACCTGGCTGGGCCAGTTCGATATGGTCTGCGTCAGCGGTAGCCTGCCAGAGGGCGTCGACCACGATGCCTTTACCCGCTGGATGACCGAACTTCGCACCCACTGCCCATGCATTATCTTTGACAGCAGCCGCGAGGCGCTGGTGGCAGGACTGAAGGCTGCACCGTGGCTGGTTAAACCTAACCGCCGTGAGCTGGAAATCTGGGCCGGTCGCAAACTGCCAACCCTGCAGGATGTGATTGGCGCTGCGCACGAACTGCGCGAGCAGGGCATCGCCCATGTGGTGATTTCGCTGGGCGCAGAAGGCGCTCTGTGGGTCAACGCTTCTGGCGAATGGATCGCTAAACCGCCGGTGTGCGAAGTGGTCAGCACCGTGGGTGCAGGCGACTCAATGGTTGGCGGCCTGATTTATGGCCTGCTGATGCGTGAATCCAGCGAACACACGCTGCGTCTTGCAACTGCCGTGGCGGCGATGGCCGTCAGCCAGAGCAATGTTGGCGTTTCCGATCGTACTCAGTTGGCCGCAATGATGGCGCGCGTCGACTTACAACCCGTTAACTGACAGCAGGAGAGCGATAATGAAAACGCTGCTGATTAAAGACCCTACACTGGGACTGGCTTCCGCATATATGGCGCAACAACGTCTGGCGGCTGCTGCCGCTGCGGCGGGCCTGACCCTGACTGATAATCCTGCCGACGCTGAACTGGCGATTGTGCTGGGTAAAAACGTGCCGGACGATGCGGCGCTGAACGGCAAAGCGGTCTGGCTGGGCGATATCCAGCTGGCAGTACGCGAGCCAGAAACCTTCCTGAACCGCGCGAAAGCAGAAGCGAAAACCTGGCAGGCTCCGGCTGCGGTAGCAACACCTGCTGCACCGGCTCAGGCTGGCGCGCAGAAACGCGTTGTCGCGGTGACCGCCTGTCCGACCGGCGTGGCGCATACCTTTATGGCTGCCGAGGCCATTCAGGCTGAAGCGACCCGTCGCGGCTGGTGGGTAAAAGTTGAAACCCGTGGTTCAGTGGGTGCCGGTAACGCGATCACTCCGGAAGAAGTCGCTGCCGCCGATCTGGTGATCGTCGCAGCTGATATCGAAGTCGATCTGGCGAAATTTGCTGGTAAGCCGATGTACCGTACCTCAACCGGTCTGGCGCTGAAGAAAACCGCGCAGGAGCTGGATAAAGCGGTAGCAGAAGCGAAGCCGTACAAAGCGGCGGCTGGCGGACAGAGCAATTCCAGTGAAGAAGAGAAGAAAGGCGGAGCAGGGGCTTATCGTCACCTGCTGACCGGTGTTTCATATATGCTGCCGATGGTGGTCGCAGGTGGTCTGAGCATCGCGCTGTCGTTTGCCTTTGGTATAACGGCGTTTAAAGAGCAGGGCACGCTGGCTGCGGCGCTGATGCAAATTGGTGGTGGCAGCGCCTTTGCCCTGATGGTGCCGGTGCTGGCGGGCTTTATCGCTTTCTCCATCGCTGACCGTCCGGGTCTGACGCCGGGGCTGATTGGCGGTATGATCGCCACCAGCATCAACGCAGGTTTCTTAGGCGGTATTATCGCGGGCTTTATTGCCGGTTATGCGGCGAAGCTGATCAGCGGCAAAGTTAAACTGCCGCAGAGTATGGAAGCGCTGAAACCGATACTGATTATTCCCCTGTTCGCCAGTCTGATCACCGGTCTGCTGATGATCTACGTAGTGGGTAAACCGGTTGCTGGCATCATGAACGGCCTGACGCACTGGCTGGCCAACATGGGTACGGCGAATGCGGTCCTGCTGGGCGCCATTCTGGGCGGCATGATGTGTACCGATATGGGCGGTCCGGTAAACAAAGTGGCTTACGCGTTTGGCGTCGGCTTACTGAGTTCGCAGACCTATGCGCCAATGGCAGCTATCATGGCAGCCGGTATGGTGCCACCGCTGGCGATGGGTCTGGCGACGCTGGTTGCCCGTCGTAAATTCAATAAAGGTCAGCAGGAAGGCGGTAAAGCGGCACTGGTTCTGGGTCTCTGCTTTATCTCTGAAGGCGCGATTCCGTTTGCCGCCCGTGACCCGATGCGCGTCCTGCCTTGCTGTATCGTTGGCGGTGCAACCACCGGCGCGATCTCCATGGCGGTTGGCGCAAAACTGATGGCACCACACGGTGGACTGTTTGTGCTGCTGATCCCTGGCGCAATTACCCCCGTTGTCGGCTATCTGATGGCGATCATCATCGGCACCGCGATTGCAGGTCTGAGCTATGCGGTACTGAAACGTCCGGAAGAGCAGCTGGCGAAAGCCTGATGTGCAGAAGTGCATAATCTGCTGAAGTAAAAATAACAGGGAGCCGGATGGCTCCCTGTTTGCTTTTACAGACGGTTCCCGAAGTCAAAGCGATGGGAGCATACGACTGGAGTAAAGCATCGCGCCGCCCGGATAAAAACGCCGGGAGCGTTTTTGAACAACGCAAAGCGTTCGCCCGGCTACGGGCGCACCTCAGGGATGAGGTGCGTAATCGCCCGCGCTGAGCCGCCACGGAGCGCTTTTGCGTCTTTGCGGAAGGCGTATGCTCCCTGAGCCAGCGTTCTCTCTAAACGAAAAGGGAGCCAACTGGCTTAATGCCAGTCAGTTAAGCGACAGGTGATAACGCAGTCTGGTGCCGGGCAGGGGCTGGCGGTCCTCGCGCCGCTACGCGGTTCCTTCACTTCATTCGCCTGCCTGACGGACCGCCGGGGATGGCACATCCTGTGCCGCCCCGCCTTTCGCCCGCGTCCTGCGGGCTCTCCTGGCAGACTCATTCTGTTCAGCGCTGCGGATTGCCTGCCCCTGCCCGGCCCCTGCCTGCTCTGAAGCTTGAGTGCATGTTGTCAGAAAGGGCACGAGAGTGAAGGCCTGAGCGCCTCTGCTGCTGAAAGGGCTATCCGCAGCGCTGAGGCGTGACGGTGGGCCAGAAGTCCACGCCGGGAAGCGTGGACAGTTCGGGGCCGGCCAGGGAGGGCCGATCCCCGAACGGTTCGTCGGCACGACGTCAAAGCCGAAGGTACCGCGTGAGCGGCGCGAGGACGGCCCGGCAGCAGCAGAGGTGCGCTGGCCCGCACTGCGGCTCGCTCGCACTGACAAAAAAGCTGCCACGTCTGACCGTGACAGCCTTTACAAATCTAATCTTAACTGAGCAGCATTAAGCCAACCGGCTCCCTTTTACTATCCCTGCTGTTCGGCTTTCAGCCAGGCAATCTCATCTTTCCAGATATCGGGATTAATGGTTTCCAGAATCAACGGGATGCCATCAAATCGCGGATCTTTCATCAGCCAGCTAAACGCTGTTTTGCCGATATTGCCTTCACCCAGGCTGTGATGGCGGTCAACGCGACTGTCGAAGGCGCTTTTGGCATCGTTAAGGTGCATGCCGCGCAGATAGTTAAAGCCGACAATGCGCTCAAACTCGGCGAAGGTCGCTTCGCAATCCGCTTCGGTACGCAGATCATAGCCACCGGCAAACGCATGGCAGGTATCAATACAGACGCCGACACGCGACTTATCTTCAACATGCTCAATAATGGTGGCGAGATGCTCGAAGCGGAAACCCAGATTACTGCCCTGACCGGCGGTATTCTCAATAACGGCGGTGACGTTCTGACTCTGGTCGAGGGCGATGTTGATCGACTCCGCAATCCGCTTCAGACAGGCCTCCTCATCAATCTGATGCAGATGGCTGCCCGGATGGAAGTTCAGCAAAGTCAGGCCGAGCTGGTCGGCACGTCGCAGCTCATCAATAAAAGCCGCGCGGGATTTCTCCAGCGCCTCTTCAACCGGATGACCCAGGTTAATCAGGAAACTGTCGTGCGGCAGGATTTGCTGCGGACCGAATTTGTACGTCTCGCAGGCGGCGCGAAAAGCATCAATCACCTCAGTCGAGAGCGGGGCAGCCTTCCACTGACGTTGATTTTTAGTAAAGAGCGCGAAGGCGGTGGCTTCTATTTCATGGGCGCGGATCACTGCCTGATCCACGCCACCTGCCGCACTCACGTGTGCGCCAATATATTTCATGCCTTTCTCCTGGGGCTGTGCACGGATGAAACGGCATGATACCCGATGCCGCTAGCCCATGAAATGTTGCACCAGCAGATTGATTGCACCGCCGCCCGCAATTAACCAGCCAAATACCAGCGCACCCAGCAGCAGCGGTTTAACGCCTGCCTCACGCAATGCCCCGAAACGGGTGGTCAATCCCAGCGCCGCCATCGCCATCGCCAGCAGCAGACCCGCCAGCTGATTCAGCGTGGTCACCACCGCGGCAGGCAGCAGCTGCAGCGAGTTAAACAGTGCGACGGCAATAAACAGCAGGGCGAACCAGGGAAATGTCACAGCCTGGCGTGCGTTGCTCCCTTGACGTTTGCCGCGTATCACGGCGCTCAGGCAGAGCAGAAAGGGAGCCAGCATCATTACCCGCAGCATTTTGGCAATGACCGCGCTGTTCTCAGCTTCCGGGCTGATGCTGTGTCCGGCGGCCACCACCTGCGCCACTTCATGGATGGTTGAGCCGGTAAAAACCCCGAACTGCGATGCACTGAGATCCGGGAACAGTTCATGCGCCAGCGGCCACAGTAGTGGATAGATAAAGATCGCCAGCGTGCCGAACAGCACAACGGTCGCGATAGCCACCGCAACCTTCGACGGCGCGGCTTTCACCACCGGCTCGGTCGCCAGTACCGCCGCAGCACCGCAGATACTGCTGCCCGCGCCAATCAGCCAGACGGTATCGCGATCCAGCTTCAGCAGCCGCATGCCCAGCAGGCAGGTTATCAGGAAGGTGCTGGTCAGGGTCAGCGCATCAATCAGGATGCCGCTGAAACCGACGTCAGCAATTTGTTGTAAAGTGATGCGAAAGCCAAACAGGATGATCCCCAGCCGCAGCAGTTTCTGCTTAGCCAGCAGCACGCCGTTGTCGCAGCGTGACGCCAGCGGCGAATAGATGCTGTTACCGACCAGGATGCCCAGCATAATCGCCAGAGTCAGTGAACCCAGCCCCAGGGCGGCAATCATCGGTTGCTGCGCCAGCCAGCTGGCTGCCCCGGCAATCACGGCGGTCAGCAGCAGACCCGGGATCCAGAGCGGAACGGGATGATGCGGTTTAGCGATGCTCAGTTCAGTCATGATGGTCACTCCTCCTGGTTGAGACCCGATCATGATGGCAACTGGCTTAAAAGTGAAATTGATAATATATTTATAATTAACCAGAATAAACGATAAGGCAGTAATCATGATAGTTTCGCGTCTGCGCCGCTGGGCGACGCTGATCAAAAGAGATGTGTTTGTGCTGGGGTTTGCCTTCCGCGATCCCCGCACACCCTGGTGGAACAAGCTGGGGATGCTGGGGCTGGTCGCCTATGGCATCAGCCCGATCGATCTCATTCCTGATGTCATCCCCTTTGTCGGTCTGCTGGATGACGCGGTGATTATTCCGACGGGCGTCATGGTCCTGCTGCGTTTACTGCCGCGAGAGGTGCGCATCAGCAGCAGCGAGCGGGCACAGTCTCAACGTTCGCGCGGCAAAAAAATTGCAGGCTGGCTGGTGGCACTAGGGTTGATCTGGCTGGCATTAATCATTTACCTGGTCAGGCAGTCACTGAGTTAAGAGGCAACGATGCACATTACGCTGCGACAAATTGAAGTTTTTACCGAAGTGCTTAAGAGCGGTTCCACCACTCAGGCTTCGCAACTGCTGGCGCTGTCGCAGTCCGCAGTGAGTGCAGCGCTGGCCGATCTGGAGAGTCAGCTCGGCGTGCAACTGTTTGACCGGGTTGGCAAACGGCTGGTGCTGAATGAGCATGGACGGCTGCTCTATCCCCGTGCAGTAGGGCTGCTGGAACAGGCGGGCGAAATCGAGCAGCTGTTTAAAGAGGATAACGGTGCGATCCGCATCTTTGCCAGCAGCACCATCGGTAACTATCTGCTGCCAGGCATGATGGCCGCTTATCGTCGCGATTTTCCCCGCCTGCCGCTGGAGCTGAGTGTCGGCAACAGTCAGGATGTGATTCAGGCGGTTTCCGATTTCCGCGTCGATGTCGGATTAATTGAAGGGCCGTGCCATATGACCGAGCTGGTCAGCGAACCCTGGCTCGAAGATGAGCTGGTGGTGTTTGCCGCGCCAGACGCGGCGATTCTGCAACAGCCGGTAACGCTGCAAACCCTGGCTGATGCCCCGTGGATCCTGCGCGAACGCGGCTCCGGCACCCGTGAAATTGTCGATTATCTGCTGCTGTCGCATCTGCCGAGTTTTCAGCTGGGCATGGAGCTGGGCAATTCCGAAGCGATTAAACATGCGGTGCGGCACGGCATGGGCATCAGCTGTCTTTCGCGCCGGGTGATTGCCGATCTGCTGGAGGCGGGCACGCTGGTTGAACTGACGATTCCGCTGCCGCGTCTTATCCGCACGCTCTATCGCATCCACCACCGGCAGAAGCATATTTCCAAAGCACTGACGCGGTTTTTTTCCTATTGTCGCGAGTAATTACTAATAATTCCGGCGCGATCATGAAGTTAACTAATAACAGGTTGGCATTCACTATACAGAGGCGATCTGGCTGCTACAATCGCGCCTCATTTTTACCCAGCGTAGCGTTAACACATGCATAATGACTCAAATACAACACAACAACCTGCATTACGACGTGCGTTAAAAGCCCGTCACCTGACGATGATCGCCATCGGCGGCTCCATTGGTACCGGCCTGTTTGTCGCCTCTGGTGCCACCATCGCTCAGGCTGGCCCCGGCGGAGCACTGCTCTCCTATATCCTCATCGGCCTGATGGTCTACTTCCTGATGACCAGCCTCGGCGAACTGGCTGCGTTCATGCCGGTATCGGGTTCTTTCGCCACCTACGGCGCAAAATATGTCGAAGAGGGCTTTGGTTTCGCACTCGGCTGGAACTACTGGTACAACTGGGCGGTGACCATCGCGGTTGACCTGGTAGCGTCCCAGCTGGTGATGAACTACTGGTTCCCCGACACGCCTGGCTGGATCTGGAGCGCGCTGTTCCTGGGGCTGATGTTCCTGCTCAACTACATTTCGGTCAAAGGCTTTGGCGAGGCGGAATACTGGTTCTCGCTGATTAAAGTGGCCACCGTGATTATCTTTATCATCATTGGCGTGCTGATGATCACCGGCATTATGCGCGGTGCTGAGCATGCGGGCTGGCAGAACTGGCAGGTGGGCGACGCGCCGTTTGCGGGCGGCTTTGCGGCCATGATTGGGGTGGCGATGATTGTGGGATTCTCCTTCCAGGGCACCGAGCTAATCGGTATCGCGGCGGGCGAATCTGAAGATCCGGCGAAAAATATTCCGCGCGCTGTGCGGCAGATTTTCTGGCGTATCCTGCTGTTCTATGTGTTCGCTATCCTGATTATCAGCCTGATCCTGCCATATACCGATCCGCAGTTGCTGCACAATGATATCGACGATATCAGCGTCAGTCCGTTCACCCTGGTGTTCCAGAACGCCGGTCTGCTCTCTGCCGCTGCCGTCATGAATGCGGTGATCCTGACGGCTGTGCTGTCAGCGGGTAACTCCGGGATGTATGCGTCAACGCGTATGCTTTATAACCTGGCCAGCGAAGGTAAAGCGCCACGGATTTTCGCGAAGCTCTCTAAAGGCGGCGTTCCACGTAATGCCCTTTGGGCCACCACCGTGGTGGCTGGGCTGTGCTTCCTGACCTCAAAATTTGGTAATCAGGAAGTCTATCTGTGGCTGCTGAATACCTCAGGCATGACCGGGTTTATCGCCTGGCTGGGTATTGCCATCAGTCACTATCGCTTCCGTCGGGGCTATGTGGCCCAGGGACGTGACCTGAACGATCTGCCTTACCGTTCCGGCTTCTTCCCGCTGGGTCCGATTTTCGCCTTTGTGCTCTGCCTGATCATCACGCTGGGTCAGAACTACCAGGCATTCCTCAACGACAGCATCGACTGGTATGGCGTGGCGGCAACCTACATCGGCATTCCGCTGTTCCTGATTATCTGGTTCGGCTACAAGCTGACGCGCGGCAGCCGTTTTGTGAAGTACAGCGAGATGGAGTTTCCGGTTCACAAAGATTAGCCCTGCGTAATCGCCCGCTCTGAGCCCGCCAGTGATGGCGGGTTTTGCGTCTTTGCGAAAGGCGCAGGCTCCTGAGCCATTCTCCCGCCTGCAACACCGTTTCTTACTGTTTTTTCACGTCTCGCTTATGTTCACGAATTGATAATTATTATCACCTGCACTATTGTGGCTGCGTTTTCTGACGTGATAGCCACACAGGGTTCAAACATGACTACCGA
The DNA here is from genome assembly GCF_007558755.1 of Pantoea sp. paga. Taxonomy (NCBI): domain Bacteria; kingdom Pseudomonadati; phylum Pseudomonadota; class Gammaproteobacteria; order Enterobacterales; family Erwiniaceae; genus Pantoea; species Pantoea sp. paga. The sequence goes on along the minus strand of NZ_VLTF01000001.1, from coordinate 1,026,780 downwards.
AACTTCGCTGCTGGCGGGGGAAGAGACGCTTCACCAAACCATGCAGAACTATCATCAGGTGCTGCGCCGCCGCTTAATCTGGATTGGCGTGCTGCTGCTGGCGATACTCGCCTCGCTGATCCTCGACTTCACGCTGGGTCCGGCGGGACTCTCACTTGAAACGCTTTGGAATACGCTGCTCAGCCCCGAGAGCGTGGATGCCGGTACGCGCGTCATTGTCTGGGACATTCGTCTGCCCTATGCGCTGATGGCGCTGGTAGTGGGTCTGTCGCTGGGTCTGGCGGGCGCGGAAATGCAGACCATCCTGAATAATCCGCTGGCCAGTCCGTTTACCCTCGGTGTCTCATCGGCGGCGGCGTTTGGTGCCGCGCTGGCCATCATCCTCGGCGTAGGTATTCCCGGCATTCCCGATCAGTGGTTAATTTCTGCCAACGCCTTTGTCTTTGCTCTGTTTGCCGCGCTGATGCTGGATGCCGTGACCCGCTGGACTCAGGTCTCTTCGGCGGGCGTGGTGCTGTTCGGTATCGCGCTGGTCTTCACCTTTAACGCCCTGGTATCCATGATGCAGTTCATCGCCAGCGAAGATACCCTGCAGGGCCTGGTGTTCTGGACCATGGGCAGCCTGGCGCGTGCCTCATGGGAGAAGCTGGGCGTGCTGAGCGTGGCGCTGGCCATTCTGGTGCCGTTTTCCATGATGAGCAGCTGGAAGCTGACGGCGCTGCGTCTGGGCGAAGACCGCGCGGTAAGCTTTGGCATTGATGTGCGTCGTCTGCGCCTGACGACCTTACTGCGCATCAGTATCCTCTCTGCCCTGGCGGTCGCGTTTGTCGGCCCGATCGGTTTCATTGGCCTGGTCGCACCCCATATCGCCCGCATGATGTTTGGTGAAGATCACCGTTTCTATCTGCCCGCCAGCGCGCTGGTCGGCGCGCTGGTGCTGTCGCTGGCGTCGGTCGCCTCGAAAAACCTGCTCCCCGGTGTGATCATCCCGGTTGGCATTGTCACCTCACTGATTGGCGTGCCGTTCTTCCTGAGTATTATTCTGCGTCATCGGGGGACGGTATGATGGAACAGGGTCTGACGTTACGCGGCTTCAGTGCCGGGTACCCAAAAAATAAAGTCATTGATAATCTTAATATCGCGCCGCTGCCGCGCGGCGAGATCACCGTGCTGCTGGGGCCGAATGGCTGTGGTAAATCGACGCTGCTGCGGGCACTGGCTGGTCTGAATAAAGGCCAGGGCGAGATGTGGCTCAACGGTGAGGATCTCATGACCCAGCCGTTTGCCCGGCGGGCGAAGAACGTGGTTTATCTGCCGCAGTCGCTGCCTGCGGGCGTACATCTGCATGTGCTGGAGTCAATCATCGTGGCGCAGCGTGCCTCCGGGGGTCTGCACAGCGCCAGCAGCGAAGCGGAAATCATGCATCTGCTGGAGCAGCTGGGCATTGCCCATCTGGCGATGCGATATCTCGATCAGCTCTCCGGCGGTCAGAAACAGCTGGTCGGGCTGGCGCAGTCACTGATCCGTCGCCCGGCGCTGCTGCTGCTGGATGAACCGCTGAGCGCGCTGGATCTCAACTATCAGTTTCACGTGATGGATCTGGTGCGGCGCGAAACCGCCCAGCGTAACATCGTGACGGTGGTAGTGGTGCATGACATCAATATTGCACTGCGTCATGCGCAACATGCGCTGATGCTGAAGCAGGGCGCGCTGGTGGCGGAAGGGCAGCCGGATAAGGTGATCACGCCTGCCACTCTGGCAAAGGTGTATGGCGTCGATGGTCGTATCGAACACTGCTCGCGTGGTATTCCGCAGGTGATGATCGACGGGCTGACAGGCCCGGCACTGGTCTGATATTAAGGAGGCGTCCGGTAGGGCGCTGAGCATCACTGTTCTGAGAAAGGAATTTTACAGGGCAGGCTGGCAGGACGCTGGCTCTGTGACAGAGCGTTAGCCAGCAGAGCAGGCATAAAAGTTCAGGGCCGCGAATGCGGCCCTGATTGTTTACGCCAGCAGATGCTGCGCATGGAAGCGCAGATGATCTTCCACAAAGCTGGCTATAAAGAAGTAGCTATGGTCATAACCCGGCTGAATGCGCAGCGTCAGCGGGAAACCCACCTCATTCGCGACGTCTTCTAACCGCTCCGGTTGCAGCTGATCGGCCAGGAACTGATCGCTGTCGCCCTGATCAATCAGCATCGGCAGCCGATGCGACACCTCCGCCATCAGCTGGCAGCTGTCATATTCCCGCCACGCCGCACGATCGTCACCCAGATAGGCCTGAAACGCTTTCTGGCCCCAGGGTACCTGCATCGGATTCACAATCGGTGCAAAAGCGGAAGCCGAGGCAAAGCGGTTACCCAGACGCAGCGCCAGCATCAGCGCGCCGTGTCCGCCCATGGAGTGACCCATAATCGACTGACGTTCACTGACCTTGAAGTTATCCGCAATCAGGGCGGGTAACTCGCTGCTCAGATAATCGAACATGCGGAAATGGCTGGCCCAGGGCTGTTGGGTGGCATTGAGATAAAATCCCGCGCCCTGACCCAGATCGTATCCTTCATCATTCGCAACCCCTTCGCCGCGCGGGCTGGTATCCGGCATAATCAGCACCAGACCCAGTTCCGCTGCAACCCGTTGTGCACCGGCTTTGCTGGTGAAGTTCTCATCGTTGCAGGTCAGTCCGGCCAGAAACCAGACCACCGGCGGCGGCGCATCACCGTGCGGGGTGGGCAGATAGATGCTGAAGGTCATCGGGCAGTTCAGCAGCAAAGACTGATGACGCCAGCGCTGTTGCCAGCCGCCAAAAATACGGTGTTCTTCCAGTAGCTCCAGAGTGGATGCCATAACGCCTCCTGATTACTTGTTAAAGTGCACGACTGAGCGAATCGATTTTCCTTCGTGCATCAAATCAAAGGCGTCGTTGATCTCTTCCAGCGGCATGGTGTGGGTGATGAAGTCGTTCAGCGCAAATTTACCGTCGAGGTAATCCTGCACAATGCCAGGCAGCTGCGAACGGCCTTTGACGCCGCCAAACGCGGAACCGCGCCATACGCGACCGGTGACCAGCTGGAACGGACGAGTGGAGATCTCTTCACCGGCACCGGCGACGCCGATAATCACGGACTCGCCCCAGCCTTTGTGACAGCACTCCAGCGCGGAACGCATCACGTTGACGTTACCAATACATTCAAATGAGAAATCCACGCCGCCGTCGGTCAGCTCGACAATCACATCCTGAATCGGCTTGTCGTAATCTTTCGGGTTGATCAGATCGGTGGCACCCAGTTTGCGTGCCAGCTCGAATTTGCTGGTGTTAAGGTCGATGGCAATGATGCGGCCCGCTTTCGCCATCTTCGCGCCGATGACCGCAGAGAGGCCAATGCCGCCGAGACCGAAAATCGCCACGGTGTCGCCTTCTTTCACTTTGGCGGTGTTCATCACCGCGCCCATGCCAGTGGTCACGCCACAGCCCAGCAGACAAACCTCTTCCAGCGGTGCTTCTTTACTGATTTTCGCCAGCGAGATCTCCGGGATTACCGTGTACTCAGAGAAGGTTGAGGTGCCCATATAGTGGAAAATGGGTTTGCCATCTTTAAAGAAGCGGGTGGTGCCATCCGGCATCAGGCCTTTGCCCTGAGTGGTACGGATCGCCTGGCAGAGGTTGGTTTTGCCTGAAAGACAATATTTACATTTGCCACACTCCGGCGTGTAGAGCGGAATGACGTGGTCACCCACTTCAACGCTGGTCACGCCTTCGCCCACGGCTTCGACGATGCCGCCGCCTTCATGGCCAAGAATCGCCGGGAAAACGCCTTCCGGGTCGGTGCCGGACAGGGTGTAGGCGTCGGTATGACAGACGCCGGTCGCGACGATACGCACCAGCACTTCACCTTTCTGCGGTGGCATTAAATCAACTTCTTCGATTTTCAGCGGTTCGCCAGCAGCCCAGGCAACAGCGGCACGGGTTTTGATCATATTCATGCAATCCCTCTTCCAGTCAGATTGTGACGCGCAGTGGCGCCGGGTGGTCGTGATGATTCAGAACCTGGTGGGTCAGGCTCTTAAACATAGCGTGGAACGCTTATTCCGCCGCCTGTAATGGGTAAATCAGCTCATCGTTGAGCGGACGATCGTCAAATTGTTCAATAATCAGGTATTTCAGTGCTTCAACATTCGGCGTAAAGGCGTCGCGTCGCCACATCAGCCAGGTGGCGGTGTCGCGATAAGCGGGAGGTAACGTATGCGCCTGCACCCGTGACCGATCCGCCATCTGCTTCAGCACCGAGGCCGGGATCATCGCTACGCCCGCACCGCCTGCCACGCAGGCCAGCATGGCGTGATAGGACTGAATCTCCATCACACTGTTGGGCGCGGTCTGGCTGTCGCGATACCAGCTTTCCAGCTTCACCCGGTAAGAGCAGCTGTTGCGAAAGGCAAACAGGGTATCGTCCTGCACGTCGCGCGCGGTGGCGATTGGCGCATGATCGAGGCCGGTGATCAGTATCATCTCTTCGCGAAAGGCGATGCAGCCATTGAGATCGTCATGGGAGACCGGGCCATCGACCAGCGCGGCCGCCAGGGTGCCTTCACGCACCCGATCGATGATTTCGCCCGAGGTGCCGGTAATCAGCGACAGCGCCACTTTGGGAAAGCGCTGGTGATAGGCGGCGAGCAGGCCGGGCAGACGCGTCGCCGCGGTGCTCTCCATTGAGCCCAGCGCAAAGTTGCCCGCCGGTTCACCAGTGCGGGTCATGCTCATCGCTTCTTCACTTAATGCCAGGATACGCTGCGCATAATTCAGAAAATTATGGCCCATTGGTGACAGGCGAATGCGCTGTTTCTCACGAATAAAGAGATCCACACCTAATTCTTCTTCCAGCTGGCGCAACCGCGTGGTGAGATTAGAGGGGACGCGATGCAGCTGTTCTGCTGCGCGCGCCAGCGAACCCGTTTCGGCGACGGAACAGAACATACGCAGCTGAACTAAATCCATATCTTCTCTTCCTGTAAGCAAGTTGGTTAAAATTATTCACTTTCCGTGAGTTTAATCATCCTGCATGCTGTTAGCAAGTCAGAAGAGATCTCAGGGCAGAACAACAGGAGTTCAGCAATGGCGTTACGCGTCGCGCTCAGCGCGTTTTTAACCTTATTTGTCGCGATGGGCATTGGCCGGTTTGCCTTTACGCCCCAGGTGCCGCTGATGATTCAGGCACACCAGCTGACACTCACCAGTGCCAGCCTGGTCGCGGCACTTAACTATCTTGGCTATCTGTGTGGCTCATTTGATGCCATGCGCGCACACCGGCGGGTTGAGCTGCGATTGCAGGCGGGCGTATGGGGCGCGGTGATCCTGACCCTGCTCTCAGCATTGGCCAGCGGACCGTGGCTGCACGGCGCAATCCGCTTTCTGATTGGCTGGGCCAGCGGCTGGGCGATGGTGCTGGTGGCGGCCTGGAGCAATGAACAGCTGCATCGTCATGGTCGGGCAGGCCTGTCGGCAGCCGTTTTTGCCGGGCCGGGCTGCGGCATTTTTGTCAGCGGTCTGCTGGGGGTAGCGTTGCACACATTGCAGGTATCAGCCGGTCTGGCCTGGGCCGCTTACGGTGCGCTGGCGCTGCTGCTGATTGCGCTGATTACCCGTAATCTGCCGCGTCGGGGTGAACTGCACCGCCCGGATCAGGCACCCGAGCCGCTGGTGCTGGACCGCAACCTTAAACGGCTGGTACTGAGTTACAGTCTGGCGGGCTTTGGCTACATTCTGCCCGCCACCTTTTTGTCGCAGATGGCCGCCACGCGGTTTCCTGACGGCATCTTCGCGCAGTTTGTCTGGCCGATTTTTGGCGGCGCGGCGATGATCGGCATTCTGCTGGGGATCCTGACGCGGCGCTGGGGGCACAGCCACGTCCGCCTGGCTCTGGTGCTGTGGGCGCAGGCGCTGGGCGTATTTGCCGCGGCGCTGCTGCCAGGCTTTAGCGGCCTGCTGGCCGGTGCGCTGCTGGTAGGGGGCGGTTTCCTCAGCGTGGTGCAGCTGTCGCTGCTCTGCGCCCGTGAGCTGGCACCCAATCATCTGCGCTACATGGCTGGCCTGCTGACCACCGGCTATGCGGTCGGACAACTGGTCGGCCCGCTGCTCTCTTTTCTCTCTACCGCTCTGTTACATCGGCTGGAGCCTGCCCTGTGGGTTGCCGGGGTTAGCCTGGTCTGGGCCGGCCTGCTGGTGTGGCGGCGAACCGGGTGAAAAGCTTTCATCACCAATCTGATTGATTGCTGGATTCCCCGCAAAGAAAGTTTCACAATACGCGCCTGATTACAGGGCCCGCTGGCAAAAGCTCGCGGGCGCAACACCAGCCGGAGAAGAGTAAGATGAGCACCCTAAGTCAGGAAGCTGCCCTGGTTCACGAAGCGCTGCTGGCGCGTGGACTGGAAACGCCGTTACGTGCACCGACGCGCGATATAGATGACAACACACGTAAAAGTCTGATTGCCGGGCACATGACCGAGATTATGCAGCTGCTGAATCTGGATCTTGAAGATGACAGCCTGATGGAAACGCCGCATCGCATCGCCAAAATGTATGTGGATGAAGTCTTTTCCGGTCTCGACTACGCCAACTTCCCGAAAATCACCGTCATTGAGAATAAAATGAAGGTTGATGAGATGGTGACCGTGCGTGATATCACGCTGACCAGCACCTGTGAACATCACTTTGTGATCATCGATGGCAAAGCGACCGTCGCCTACATTCCCAAAGAAAAGGTGATTGGCCTGTCAAAAATCAACCGTATCGTGCAGTTCTTCGCCCAGCGCCCGCAGGTGCAGGAGCGTCTGACACAGCAGGTTCTGGTCGCACTGCAGACGCTGCTGGGCACCAACAATGTGGCTGTTTCTATTGATGCGGTGCATTACTGCGTAAAAGCGCGTGGCGTAAAAGATGCCACCAGCGCCACCACGACGACCTCTCTGGGTGGCCTGTTCAAGTCCAGCCAGAATACCCGCCAGGAATTTTTGCGCGCGGTGCGCCATAGTTGAGTCTACGGCGGGCGCATAACGTTGCCCGCCTCAATGGTGCAGGTGCCGCATGCAACGCTATCACGCGCTGGATTTCATTCGTGGATGTGCCATTCTCGGCATTCTGCTGCTCAATATTGTCGGCTTTGGCCTGCCTTCTGCCGCCTACCTTAATCCGGCCTGGCAGGGCAGTGTCAGCCTGTCCGACGTCTGGACATGGGCGATCTCTGACGCCTTTGCCCAGCTCAAATTCCTCACCCTGTTTGCGCTGCTGTTTGGCGCAGGCCTGCAAATGCAGCTGCCACGCGGCAGTCGCTGGCTGACTGCCCGGCTCTCGCTGCTGGTGCTGATCGGTTTTCTGCACGGCGTCTTTCTCTGGGAGGGCGATATCCTGCTGGACTACGGCATTATCGGGCTGGTGGTCTGGCGGGTAGTGCGCGATGTCCCTTCCACCCGCAGCCTGATGAATACCGGCATTCTGCTCTACCTGGTGGGCTGTGGCGTTCTGCTGGTGTTTGGGTCGATCTCCGATCCTGAACCGACCCGATCCTGGCTGCCAGGTGCTGCCGATCTGCAATATGAACAATACTGGAAACTGACTGGCGGCTGGGAAGCGATACAGAACCGGCTGGATCATCTCTCGTCAGGACTGATGGCGCTGGCGGCGCAGTATGGCTGGCAGCTGGCGGGCCTGATGATGATCGGTGGCGCACTGCTGCGTAGTGGCTGGCTGATCGGCGAGTTTTCAGCGCAACATTACCGTCAGGCTGCGGCGCTGCTGTTAACGATGGGGTTGTTGATTGCGGTGGCCGGTGTGGCAGCGCAATGGCTGTTACATTGGGAATTCCGCTGGACCGCTTTTTATCTGCAAGCCCCGCGTGATCTCGCCAGCCCGCTGATTAGCCTGGGCTACGCCGCGCTCTGTCTGGCTTACTGGCCGCAGATAGCGCGCTGGCGCATCAGCTATGCCATTCAGTGCGTGGGCCGCATGGCGCTGACCAACTATCTGCTGCAGTCGCTGATCTGCACCACGCTGTTCTATCGCTTCGGCTTCTATATGCACTTTACCCGGCTGGAGCTGGTGCTGATGGTGCCTGCGGTCTGGCTTATCAATATTCTGTTTTCACTCATCTGGTTACATTTCTTCGCACAGGGTCCGCTGGAGTGGCTGTGGCGGCGGCTCACGCTGATCTCAGCCGGTAAATCGCGCATCACTGACAACGCCAGATAATGACCGCCATCACAAAGGTTACAGAATTGTATGTAACCGTTTTCATTGATGTGACGCAATTCACGCTGTACGCCTCCTGCCCCTGACAAAATAGCGCCGGTGTTCAACCCGGCGTGATGCCTTATTTTTCCTCTGTGGAACTGCTGCATGATAACAATTCGTGATGTTGCCCGTCAGGCTGGCGTGTCGGTGGCGACCGTGTCGCGCGTCCTCAATCAGAGCAGCGCCGTCACCTCTGACACCCGCGACGCTGTGTTACAGGCGGTGGAAGCGCTGGGCTATCGGCCCAACGCCAATGCGCAGGCGCTGGCGACGCAGGTCAGTGACACCATTGGCGTGGTGGTGATGGATGTTTCGGATCCCTTCTTCGGTGCACTGGTTAAAGCAGTGGATACCGTGGCGCAGCGCGTGCACAAACATGTGTTAATCAGCAACTCCTGGCATCAGGAAGAGAAAGAGCGTCATGCCATTGAAGTGCTGATTCGTCAGCGTTGCAGCGCCCTGGTGGTACACGCGAAAACACTGCCTGACGCTGAACTGGCGGATTTTATGCGCCACGTTCCGGGTATGGTGGTCATTAACCGCATCGTGCCCGGATTTGAACACCGCAGTGTCAGTCTGGATAACGTCACGGGTGCGTTGATGGCCTCACGAACCCTGCTACAGCAGGGGCATAGCCGCATTGGCTACCTTTGTTCCAGTCATCCTATCGAAGATGTGGCGCAGCGCCGTGAAGGGTGGATTCAGGCGATGGCAGAGCAGGGCATCCGGCCGCAGGAGAGCTGGATAGCCAGCGCAGAGCCCGATATGCAGGGCGGCGAAGCGGCGATGGTGGAGCTGCTGGGACGCAATCTCAACCTCAGTGCGGTGTTTGCGTATAACGACGGCATGGCGGCTGGCGCACTCACTGCGCTGAAAGACAACGGCATCCAGGTGCCACAGCATTTTTCTGTCATTGGCTTTGATGATATCCCGATTTCCCGTTACACCGATCCGCAGTTAACCACTGTGCGCTATCCCATTGTATCTATGGCAAAAATTGCCACTGAACTGGCGCTGCAGGGTGCAGCCGGACTGCTGGATGACACGGCAACGCACATCTTTATGCCAACGCTGGTGCGGCGTCATTCGGTGGCGCAGCGGCAAAATGTGGAGTCCGTCACTAATTCAGGCGATTCAGCCATGTAACCGTTTTCAATCTGTGATTACATTCACAGTTAATTAACATTGCTCTCACTATGATGGCAGCGTCTTACCGGACTGAAACATTATGTAACGCCAGTGTAACGGCATCAGTTGTGGTCTCAGTAGCCGGTTAAAGGGTTCATACCCTCTTCATGGAAGCATTCAGTCACAGGGAAGTCAGGTTTTAGACGGTGTTCAATGGCTTAACATCCTCATTACGTTAACCGACGCGCCGATCTGTTTTACCGATTGCTCTCCCGCCTGTATGGCGCGGTAGCGCTAAAAAGACCCTGCATAATAAAACCGGAGATACCATGAATAAGAAGGTTTTCACGCTTACAGCACTGGTTGCCAGCATGATGTTTGGTGCAACCGCTCACGCAGCTGACACCCGTATCGGCGTGACTATTTACAAATATGATGACAACTTCATGTCAATGGTACGCAAAGACATCGAGAAAGAAGCGAAAGCGATCGGTGGCGTGCAGTTGCTGATGAATGATTCACAGAATGACCAGTCCAAACAGAACGATCAGATTGACGTGCTGATGGCAAAAGGCGTGAAAGCGCTGGCGATTAACCTGGTTGACCCGGCTGCGGCTGCGGTGGTGGTAGACAAAGCGCGTGCCAACGACGTGCCGGTGGTCTTCTTCAACAAAGAACCTAACGCCAAAGTGCTGGCCGGTTATGACAAAGCTTACTATGTCGGTACCGACTCTAAAGAGTCAGGCATCATTCAGGGTCAGCTGATTGAGAAGCACTGGAAAGCCACACCAGCGTGGGATCTGAACAAAGATGGTCAGATTCAGTTCGTGCTGCTGAAAGGCGAGCCGGGTCATCCTGATGCAGAAGCCCGTACCAAATATGTGATCGATACCCTGAACAAAGATGGTCTGAAAACCCAGCAGTTAGCGATGGATACTGCAATGTGGGATACCGCGCAGGCCAAAGATAAGATGGATGCGTGGCTGTCAGGCCCGAATGCCAAAAAAATCGAAGTGGTGATTGCCAACAACGATGCGATGGCGATGGGTGCGGTTGAAGCGCTGAAAGCGCACAACATGACCTCAATCCCGGTCTTTGGCGTCGATGCACTGCCAGAAGCGCTGGCGCTGGTGAAATCCGGTGCGCTGGCCGGTACCGTGCTGAACGATGCGGAAAACCAGGCGAAAGCAACGCTGGATATTGCCAACAATCTGGCTAACGGCAAAGCCGCCACCGACGGAACAAACTTCAAGATGGTTGATAAGATCGTCCGCGTACCTTACGTGCCGGTTGATAAAGAAAATCTGTCTCAGTTCGTGAAATAAGATCGATTACGGGCGCGACCGCTGTCGCGCCTTTTTTATGTCACCACCGTTTTTTAGCCAGGTAAAATATGGCCAGTGATAATACGACCGCGCAGCGAGAATATCTGCTGGAAATGACGGATGTCTCAAAATCATTTCCCGGCGTTAAAGCGTTAGATAATGTGAATTTAAAAGTGCGGCCTCACTCTGTTCATGCATTAATGGGCGAGAACGGTGCCGGGAAATCCACCTTATTAAAATGCCTGTTTGGTATTTATAAAAAAGATACCGGCAGTATCCTGTTTCAGGGTAAAGAGATCGACTATAAAAGCTCCAAAGAGGCGCTGGAAAATGGCGTGTCGATGGTGCATCAGGAATTAAACCTGGTTCTGCAGCGTACCGTGATGGACAACATGTGGCTTGGGCGTTATCCACGCAAAGGCTTCTTTGTCGATCAGGATAAAATGTACCGGGATACCAAAGCGATTTTTGACGAGCTGGATATTGATATCGATCCGCGCGACAAAGTTGCCAATCTTTCTGTATCGCAGATGCAGATGATTGAAATTGCCAAAGCGTTTTCCTATGACGCGAAAATTGTGATTATGGATGAGCCGACCTCCTCGTTAACCGAGAAAGAGGTTAATCACCTGTTCACGATTATTCGTAAGCTGAAAGATCGCGGCTGTGGCATTGTTTATATTTCGCACAAAATGGAAGAGATTTTCCAGCTGTGTGATGAGATCACTATCCTGCGTGATGGTCAGTGGATCACCTCTCAGCCGCTGGAAGGGCTGGATATGGATAAGATCATCTCCATGATGGTCGGCCGTTCACTGAACCAGCGTTTCCCTGACCGTACCAACGTGCCAGGCGAGACGATTCTTGAGGTGCGTCATCTGACGTCACTGCGTCAGCCATCGATTCGCGACATCTCATTTGATTTGCGTAAAGGGGAGATACTCGGCATTGCCGGGCTGGTGGGCGCCAAACGTACCGATATCGTCGAAACGCTGTTTGGCATTCGCGAAAAATCGGGCGGCACCATTAAACTGCATGGCAAACCGATTAATAATCACAGCGCCAATGAAGCCATTAACCACGGTTTTGCGTTGGTGACTGAAGAGCGTCGCTCAACCGGTATTTATGCTTTCCTTGACATTGGTTTTAACTCGCTTATTTCCAATATCAAAAAATATAAAAACAGTATGGGACTGCTGGATAATAAACGCATGAAGAGTGATACCCAGTGGGTTATCGATTCTATGCGTGTAAAAACGCCAGGCCACCATACCCAGATTGGTTCGCTTTCGGGCGGTAACCAGCAAAAAGTGATTATTGGCCGCTGGTTATTGACCCAGCCTGAAATCCTGATGCTTGATGAACCCACTCGCGGTATTGATGTTGGTGCAAAATTCGAAATTTACCAGTTAATTGCTGAGCTGGCGAAAAGAGAGAAGGGCATCATTATTATCTCCTCCGAAATGCCGGAGCTGTTAGGCATTACCGATCGTATTCTGGTAATGAGTAATGGTCTGGTAGCAGGCATAGTTGATACCAAAACGACCACGCAGAACGAAATATTGCGTTTAGCGTCATTACACCTTTAATGAAGCAAGGGCTGTTAACATGAAAGCGACTACAAAAAAGAATGCGCTAACCTGGTTAAAAGAGGGCGGCATTTATGTCGTGCTGCTGGTATTGCTGGCTATTATTATTTTCCAGGACCCCTCATTTTTAAGTTTAATGAACCTGAGTAATATTCTGACCCAATCTTCGGTGCGCATTATTATTGCACTGGGTGTGGCGGGTTTGATTGTGACCCAGGGTACTGACCTGTCAGCCGGACGTCAGGTCGGTCTGGCGGCGGTGGTCGCCGCGACGCTGCTGCAGGCGATGGATAACGCGAACAAGGTCTTCCCGACGCTGGATACGGTGCCGATTCCACTGGTTATTCTGACCGTGTGCATCATCGGCGGCGTGATTGGTCTGGTCAACGGTGTGATTATTGCTTACCTCAAGGTAACGCCATTTATCACCACGCTGGGCACCATGATCATCGTTTACGGTATCAACTCACTCTATTACGACTTTGTTGGCGCATCACCGATTGCCGGTTTTGATACTGGATTCTCGAAATTTACCCAGGGCTTCTTACGCTTTGGTGATTTCAAGCTTTCGTTCATCACCTTCTACGCCGTGATTGCCATTATTTTCGTCTGGGTGTTGTGGAACAAAACCCGCTTTGGCAAAAACATTTTTGCTATCGGCGGTAACCCGGAAGCGGCGAAAGTCTCAGGCGTTAACGTCAACCTGAACCTGATCATGATTTATGCCCTGTCAGGTGTGTTCTACGCCTTCGGCGGGATGCTGGAAGCGGGGCGTATCGGTTCGGCCACCAACAACCTTGGCTTTATGTATGAGCTGGATGCGATTGCGGCCTGTGTGGTCGGCGGTGTCTCCTTCGCCGGTGGTGTGGGTAGCGTGGCGGGCGTAGTGACCGGTGTGTTGATCTTTACCGTCATTAACTACGGTCTGACCTATATCGGCGTCAACCCTTACTGGCAGTACATTATTAAAGGCGGCATCATTATCTTCGCCGTGGCGCTGGATTCCCTGAAATATTCCCGTAAGAAGTAAGTCTTCTTCAGTGCTCACAAAGCGACCTTCGGGTCGCTTTTTTATTATGTAAAAGAAGGGATTGTCGCTGGAGTGCAGGCATTGTTGCTGTGAGATCGAGTCTGCGAAGGGAACACGGTCAGATCGGAAAGACGCTAAGGCCAGTCCAGTAAATGCTCGGCACGTGTTATTCCTCCGCAGAACGCTTTTTATAGGGGAGAGTGCTGGGGTCGTTGCTGTGAGATCGAGTCTGCGAAGGGAACACGGTCAGATCGGAAAGACGCAAAAGCCGTCATCCATGACATGCTCGGCCCACGCCATCCCTGGCGCGGGACGCTTTCCTCTTCTGACCGTGTTCCCTGCGCGTTGAGCTGATTTATTGCTGTCATATGTAGCCTGCTTCAACTTCTCAGCAGACCGGTCTTCATCATCAGACGGCGACAAAAGCTAAAACGATGGGAGCATATGCCTGTAGCAAAGCGCTGGCTCGTTTACGGGCGCACCTCAGGGATGGTGTGCATACTAAAAACGCCGGGAGCGTTTTTGAACAACGCAGCGCGTTGGCCCGTTTACGGACGCACCTCAGGGATGAGGTGCGTAATCGCCCACGCTGAGCCCGCCAGGTATAGAGGTCTTGCGTCTTTACGGAAGGCGTATGCTCCATGAGCCCTGCACGTCACTGCCAGACTTCGGCACAGCAGTAACCAGCATAAATAAGCCGCAGCGCGTGAGTTATTTCCGCAGCTTCTGTTCCAGCTCCAGCAGCTGCTCCGGCGTCACTGCCGGGTAACTCTGTGCATCTTCAGGGACATCGCGTACGGCGGGGATCGGCACCAGTGGGCCCAGGAAGCGCGGTTCGCGCTTAAGCAGGAAGAGATCCACCAGCGCGCCCAGCCGGGCACCTACCTCACGGAAGCGCACGCTAAGCATGTTTTTTGGTGAGGGCACCGCATAACACTGCGCCTGAATACCCAGCTGTAAGGCGATAAACAGCGCACGCTCACAATGGAAACGCTGTGTGATAATAATGAAGTCGTTGGTATCAAACACTTTGCGGGTGCGTACAATCGAATCCAGCGTGCGGAAACCGGCATAGTCCAGCACGATATCAGCCGGATCGACACCGGCTTTGATGAGATCGCGGCGCATCGTCATCGGCTCGTTATAGCTTTGCAGCGCGTTATCACCGCTTAACAGCAGATAATTGACCTTGCCGCTGTTGTAGGCATTCAGCGCGCCCTGCATACGATAGAGGTAATACTGATTGATGACGCCGGTGCGATAATATTTCGCCGTACCCAGTACCACACCGACCTGACGATGTGGCAAAGAGGCGACATTTTCGTAGATAAAGGGCGCAGTTTTCCAGCTGATCCAGCGATCAAGGCCGAGCGCCGTTGCCATCATCAGTAAGATGATGAAAAGCAGACCAATGAAAACGCGTTTCAGCATGCGCCTGGAGACTCGATGTCAGAATAGTGAGATGGGACAAGGCTACTTGAGCTGTCACTGTGAAGCAAGTTACTGCCGGCTGGCTGTGCTCTTTTTGAACACTGCCGGATCGGATGCAATCCGGCAGTCTGAAGATTAAATCGAGGTACGACGATAATGACGGTACTGCGGCAGCCAGAAGTTGTTGGCGATAGCCTGTGACAACACATCTTCAGAGGTCACCACGGCGACACCCGCCAGCTGAGCAGCTTTACCCACTTCCATCGCAATGATTTTCGATACACCCTGGATATCTTTAATCTCTGGCAGCACCGGGCCTTCACCTTCATTCACCAGCGGAGAGCAGTCAGCAAGCGCGCGGCTGGCGGTCATCAGCATGGTATCGGTAACGCGGCTGGCACCCGAAGCAATCACACCCAGACCAATGCCCGGGAAGATGTAGGAGTTGTTACACTGCGCAATCGGATAGGTTTTACCGTTCCAGCTCACCGGCGAGAACGGACTGCCGGTTGCGACCAGCGCGGCACCGTCAGTCCAGGCGATGATATCGGCTGGCGTCGCTTCCACGCGTGATGTCGGGTTCGACAGTGGCATCACGATAGGGCGCTTACAGTGCTTGTGCATCTCGCGGATGATCTCTTCGGTGAACAGGCCCGGCTGGCCAGAGACTCCAATCAGAATATCGGGCCTGGCATTGCGCACCACGTCCAGCAGCGAGATGGAATCATTGGTGACATCCCACTGCTGCAGGTTTTCGCTCTTCTGCACCAGCTTGCTCTGGAAATCGAGCAGGTTAGGCAGCTTGTCAGTGAGCAGACCAAAGCGATCCACCATCATTACCCGGCCACGCGCTTCCTCGTCACTCAGACCTTCGGATTTCATCTGTGCGATGATCTGTTCAGCGATACCACAACCTGCGGAACCGGCGCCCAGGAACACCACTTTCTGCTCGCACAGGCGGCTGCCGGCGGCGCGGCTGGCGGCAATCAGGGTGCCCACGGTCACGGCGGCTGTGCCCTGAATATCATCGTTAAAGCAGCAGACTTCATCGCGATAGCGGTTCAGCAACGGCATGGCATTCTTCTGGGCGAAATCTTCAAACTGCAACAGCACTTTCGGCCAGCGGCGTTTAACGGCCTGAATAAAATCGTTCACGAACGCATCATACTCTTCACCGGTGATGCGCGGATGACGCCAGCCCATATAGAGCGGATCGTTCAGCAACTGCTGGTTGTTGGTACCAACATCCAGCACCACCGGCAGGGTGTAAGCCGGACTGATGCCGCCACAGGCGGTGTAGAGTGAAAGCTTTCCAATCGGGATACCCATACCGCCGATGCCCTGATCGCCGAGGCCCAGAATACGCTCGCCATCGGTCACCACGATCACCTTCACATTCTGCTTGGTGGCGTTTTGCAGCATATCTTCGATGTGGTCGCGATTAGGGTAGGAGATGAAGACGCCACGCGCACGACGGTAGATTTCAGAGAAGTGTTCGCAGGCTGCGCCGACGGTCGGGGTGTAGATGATGGGCATCATCTCTTCGAGATGGTTATCCAGCAGGCGGTAGAACAGCGTTTCGTTGGTGTCCTGGATGTTACGCAGGTAGACATGCTTATCGTTATTGTTTTTGAAGTCCTGGAACTGACGCCAGGCTCGCTGCGCCTGCTCTTCAATCGATTCCACTGCTTCTGGCAGCAGACCGTTGAGGTTGAATTCGTTACGTTCTTCGATACTAAAGGCGCTGCCTTTGTTCAGCAGGGGAAATTCCAGCAAAATCGGGCCAGCATAAGGGATATACAGCGGGCGTTTACTTTCGTAGTCGAGTTCCATGCGGTAATGCTCCGGTTGCAGTGTTGTCTGGCGTCACGCCGGAAAGGTAGCGCCAGTTTTCTTACC
Organism: Pantoea sp. paga; assembly: GCF_007558755.1. Taxonomy (NCBI): domain Bacteria; kingdom Pseudomonadati; phylum Pseudomonadota; class Gammaproteobacteria; order Enterobacterales; family Erwiniaceae; genus Pantoea; species Pantoea sp. paga. Next base: position 1,010,094 of record NZ_VLTF01000001.1, on the reverse strand, counting down.
CGTTATAGCTCAGACTGCAGGCCTGGCAGCGGCAGGGTAACCGCTGCAGAAACATTCACGACCGTGCTGCTATCCTGCAACCTGAATTATTCAGAGTAATTTGTAATCACGTGAATTCTGGCGCCAGATCCTATGAAATTTCCCGCAGAAGTACAGTGTTTGTTAATAAAAGCTCACAAAACTGTGGCCTCTCTGACAGCGGGTTATGCTTTGTACAGCGTCACCTGTAGCAGCTCACCGCAACCAAATGTCTCAAGCGTCGCCTGTGTGGCGGCGAACTGGCTTAGCGTGGCATTTTCCACTTCGGCTAATACCGCTTTTTTTATCTGACGAACATCGCCACCCTGCATGTTGAGCAGGACCAGCGCTGCCTGAAGGGGCGGGAAACTCGGGTTAAAGGCGGCATTTTCCGCATAGCGCCCGGTGACAATCGCGCCGGTTGCGGTCAGCAGCGCAACACCGGCGTGTGACTGGCTGTAAGGCGCGTGGCTGGCATTGGCAGCGGCAACCGCGGCCTGCACCAGTTCATCGCCTTCGGCTACATAGCCGTGATCCACGCGGTCCATCAGGAAGGTCGTGATGTCCAGATCGCGCGGTCCAAAGGCATCCGGCAGATAATCGGCCAGGGTGCTGATCGCGCGTTGTGGCAGGCTGATGCGAATGTTCGTGCCGCTGTTCAGCTCGTTCATAAACTGACGGCAGTGACCGCACGGTGTGTAGTTAACGGTGATCGTCTCAAGCTGACTTTCGCCACGCAGCCACGCATGAGTAATGGCGCTCTGCTCGGCGTGAACCGTCTGCTGCAACGGCGTACCGGTAAATTCCATGTTGGCCCCGAAGTACCAGTTGCCGCTGATGCCACGGGCGATAGCCCCGACGTTAAAATGCGACACGGTAGCAACGGCACAGGCCGCCGCCAGGGGCAACAGCGCCAGCGCCAGAGCATCGGCATCCATCTGTGTCTGTTGCTGCAGTGAGGCGACCTGGTCGGCGCTCAGCACCGCCTGAAAGCCAGGATCGTCCAGCAGGGGAGCGAGTGCGGTTTGCAGCGTTGACGGCAATGCCTCAAAGGCAGAGAGGAAACGGGATTGCATGTGAGCCTCATTAGATTCAGCAGGGCGATGTGCCAGTCACCGGTTTATATGTGATCCACATCGCTCTGACAATGTAACCTGTGTTGCATGTTTCAACTTTGCGAGATCTCTCGCAAACTTTCAGCCAAACCAGTGCAGCAGCAGCGGAAAAATAAACGGCGCCAGCAGTGAGGTGATGATGCCGCAGATCACCAGCGCCAGTGAGCTGAATGCCCCTTCCTGATAGTCGAGTTCAGCGGCGCGCGCTGTGCCGAGTGCGTGCGACGCGTTACCTATCGCCAGTCCGCGCGCCGCCTTAGATTTCACGCCAAGCAGATTCAGCACAGTATGTCCGAACACCGCACCCAGTACCCCGGCAATCAGCACGCAGATGGCGCTGATGGCGGGAATACCGTGCAGCGAACCGGAGACGGCCATCGCAATGGGCGTGGTAACGGATTTAGGAACGATGGTAGCGGCGATTTCAGGCGTGGCACCCATCCACAGAGCAATAGCGGTGCCAGAGGTCATGGCGGTCACACTGCCGATAAAGCAGACGCCAATAATCGATTTCCAGCGGGCACGGATCTGATGCATCTGCTCATACAGCGGCAGTGCCAGCGCGACAACAGCCGGTTGCAGCAGCTGATTAAGAATCTGACTGCCCGCGAAATAGCGCGAATAGGGCAGCTGCAACAGCAGCAGAATCGGGATAATAATAGCCATCGCCACCAGCAGCGGATTAAGCAGCGAGATTTTCAGCCGTATCGCCAGTTTGCGCGCCAGAAAAAATGCCGCCAGCGTCAGTGGCAGTGACCACCATATTTCACTCATCGCCTGACTCCCCGGCCGGGCGGCGACTATGAAGCTGGTGAGCGCTTACGCCAACAATAGAGAGAACCAGGAAGGTGCTGACGACGCAGGAGATCACGATAGGGCCAAACTGAGCCGTCAGAATATCGGTGTAGCTCATCACCCCGACGCTGATCGGCACAAACAGCAGCGCCATATAGCGAATCAGCAGATGGCAGCCCGGTTTAACCCAACTGACAGGCAGGATCTGCGAGGCGAGCAGGGCAAACAGAATTAACATCCCAAGGATGCTGCCAGGCAGTTTGATGGGCAGCAGCGAGGCGATGCCGATTCCGGCGTATAAGCAGAGATAAATGATGATAAAGGCGCGCAGATAGCGCCCGCAGACAGACAGCACGGTGAGCATGGCAGGCTCCTGTTTTCACTGAGCTTCATCATACGCATTAACCCCTTAGCGTGCTAGCGATCACATTTATGCAGCGGTGTGGCCGTAGCAGATACAGATTTTCAGAGGCGGGAGTGGAATGGAAGCGGTGGACATTCAGAGCGAGGAGTGATAACCCTTCGCGCCCGTGATGAGGCACGAAGGGTGTGAGAACGGCACTGCGCTAAGCGGTTAAAGCCGCAGAATGCAGAGTGTTACTTAACGGGCATTCCCGGTACGGCACCGCTGTCGACGGACAGCACAAACAGATCTTTGCCGCCAGGACCCGCTGACAGCACCATGCCTTCAGAGATACCAAAGCGCATTTTACGCGGCGCGAGGTTGGCCACGATAATGGTCATTTTACCGACCAGTACGGAAGGATCGGGATAGGCGGCGCGGATACCCGAGAAGATCTGACGCTTTTCACCGCCCAGGTCGAGCTGCAGGCGCAGCAGCTTGTCCGAACCCTCAACCAGTTCCGCCTGCTCAATCAGCGCCACGCGCATATCAACTTTAGCGAAATCGTCGATGGTGATGGTGTCACCTACCGGCGAATCTGCCAGCGGGCCGCTTGCGGCCGGTGCACTGGCGGCAGCGGCATCCTCTTTCGAGGCTTCAATCAGTCCTTCAACCTTTGCCATCTCAATGCGGCTGTAGAGCGCTTTGAATGGCGCAACCTGGTGGTCCAGCAGCGGTTGCGCGATAGCATCCCAGCTCAGTTCGCAGTTCAGGAAGCCTTCTGCACGGGCGCTCAGTGACGGCAGCACCGGCTTCAGCCAGGTCATCAGAATGCGGAACAGGTTAATGCCCATTGAGCAGATCGCCTGCAGATCGGCATCACGGCCTTCCTGCTTCGCCACCACCCACGGAGCCTGCTCATCGACATAACGGTTCGCCAGGTCAGCCAGCGCCATGATCTCACGGATAGCACGGCTGTATTCACGACCGGCCCAGGCGTCACCAATCTTCTCTGACGCGTCCACAAAGGTCTGATAGAGCGCCGGATCGGCCAGCTCAGCCGCCAGTTTGCCGTCAAAGCGTTTGGTGATAAAGCCCGCGTTACGTGACGCCAGGTTAACCACTTTGTTGACGATGTCGGCATTTACGCGCTGGACGAAATCTTCCAGATTCAGATCGATATCGTCGATACGTGAAGAGAGTTTTGCCGCGTAGTAGTAACGCAGGCTGTCCGCATCCAGATGCTGCAGCCAGGTGCTGGCTTTAATAAAGGTGCCGCGCGACTTCGACATCTTGGCACCGTTGACGGTGACATAGCCGTGCACAAACAGGTTGTTCGGCTTGCGGAAGTTACTGCCTTCCAGCATCGCTGGCCAGAACAGGCTGTGGAAGTAGACGATATCTTTACCGATGAAGTGATAGAGCTCGGTAGTAGAGTCTTTACGCCAGAATTCGTCGAAGTCGATGTCGCCGCGCTTGTCGCACAGGTTCTTGAACGAGCCCATGTAGCCGATAGGCGCATCCAGCCATACATAAAAATATTTTCCTGGCGCGTCCGGAATTTCAAAGCCGAAGTAGGGCGCGTCGCGGGAGATATCCCACTGCTGCAGGCCCGATTCGAACCACTCCTGCATTTTGTTCGCCACCTGATCCTGCAGCGCACCCGAGCGGGTCCAGGCCTGCAGCATGGCGCTGAACGAGGGCAGATCAAAGAAGAAGTGTTCAGAGTCGCGCAGAACCGGCGTCGCGCCAGAGACCACCGATTTTGGCTCGATCAGCTCGGTCGGGCTGTAGGTCGCGCCACACACTTCGCAGTTATCGCCATACTGATCGGCAGATTTACATTTCGGGCAGGTGCCTTTTACAAAACGGTCCGGCAGGAACATCCCTTTTTCCGGATCGTAAAGCTGGGAGATGGTGCGGTTCTTAATGAACCCGTTCTCTTTCAGACGGCCATAAATCAGCGCAGAAAGCTCACGGTTTTCGTCGCCGTGGGTCGAGTGATAGTTGTCATAGCTGACGTTGAAACCGGCAAAGTCGGCTTCATGCTCGCTTTTCATTTCTGCAATCATCTGCTCCGGTGCAATCCCTAACTGCTGAGCTTTCAGCATGATAGGCGTGCCGTGCGCATCATCGGCGCAGATGAAATAAACCTGATTGCCACGCATTCGCTGATAACGCACCCAAATGTCGGCCTGGATATGCTCGAGCATGTGGCCGAGATGGATTGATCCGTTCGCGTAAGGCAGTGCGCACGTTACCAGAATTTTTTTAGCGACTTGAGTCATAGTTTGCGTAGCTTTCTGTTGATTGAAAAAACGGGCTTAGATGGTAACTGAAGGCTTCTCCTGCGTAAACACAAGGGATTCACCCCTCAGGTCACCGCAGATCCACGAGCATCTGATATCATTGACAATACATCGCTGAAACACAGCGTAAGCACAGCAGAAATAAGGAGTAGGGGATGACAGCACAATCCCGGGAACCGCAGACGCCAGAAGGCCTGCGCGCCATCGTGGCTGGCGTATTGAGAAGCTTTGAGCATCCGACCCTTAAGCAGAATCTCACCGCCCTGAAGGCGTTACATCACGTGGCACAGCTTGACGGTACGCTGCATGTGGAGCTGCTGATGCCGTTTGCCTGGGCCAGCGGGTTCGACGTCCTGAAAGAGCAGGTCAGCGCCGAACTGCTGCGTCAGACCGGTGCAGGTGCCATCGACTGGCGACTCAGCCATGACATCGCTACCCTGAAACGGGTGAAAAACCAGCCGGGCGTCAACGGCGTGAAAAATATTATTGCGGTCAGCTCTGGCAAAGGCGGCGTGGGTAAATCCAGCACCGCCGTGAACATGGCGCTGGCGCTGGCTGCAGAGGGCGCGCGGGTCGGCATTCTTGACGCCGACATTTATGGCCCGTCAGTGCCGAACATGCTCGGCACCCAGGATCAACGGCCTTCCTCGCCGGATGGCACCCACATGGCACCAATCATGGCGCACGGGCTGGCAACCAACTCTATTGGTTATCTGGTCACGGACGATAATGCGATGGTGTGGCGCGGGCCGATGGCCAGCAAAGCGCTGATGCAGTTGCTGAATGAGACGCTGTGGCCTGAGCTGGATTATCTGGTGCTGGATATGCCACCCGGTACCGGCGATATTCAGCTGACGCTGGCGCAGAACGTACCGGTCACCGGCGCGCTGGTGGTGACCACGCCGCAGGATATCGCCCTGATTGATGCCCGCAAAGGGCTGGTGATGTTTGAAAAGGTCAATGTGCCGGTGCTTGGCGTGGTGGAAAACATGAGCCTGCATGTCTGCAGTCAGTGTGGCTTCCATGAGCCGATTTTCGGCACCGGCGGCGCACAGAAACTGGTAGAGGATTACCAGACGCAGCTGCTGGCTCAGCTGCCGCTGCACATTGACCTGCGCGAAGATCTCGATGAAGGTCAGCCGACGGTGATTCGCCGGCCCGATAGCGAGTTTACCGCGCTGTATCGCCAGCTGGCCGGACGCGTTGCTGCCCAGCTTTACTGGCAGGGCGAGGTCATCCCCGGCGACATCGCCTTCCGCGCGCTTTAAGCCCGACCCGACCCGCTGGCATATTGTGAGGCCAGCGGGTAGTGCATTAACACGTAGCCGCCATGTTCGCCTTCGCCCTGTGAAATCATCTTCCAGCCATGTTTCAGGTAAAAGGCCTGTGCCGCTTTATTTTTCTGCAGGCACTTCAGCGCACCGGTTGAGGTAAAGCGCGCCTCTGCCGCCTTAAGCAAAGCGCTGCCCACGCCGCGACCCTGCCAGTCAGGTTCGACATAGAGGCTGTGCAGGAAGTTATCGTTCTCCAGCAGGCCGGCAAATCCGACCCGCTGCCCGTCAGCTTCCGCGACCAGCACGGTTTCACCCAGGATTACCCCATCAAAATCTTCCAGCTGCCACTCGCTGCCGTCCAGCCAGCGCCAGTTATGCCGACGCGCCGCCAGAAACAGCGTACGCAGAAAAGGACGATCGGCTTCAGTAAACGGACGAATCTCCACAAGTCAGCTCCCTTTTAATCCGGTCTTACAAAATTAGCAGCGATTCGCGGAGAGGGCGTAAAAGATAAAGCGGGTTAAATGTCACGTAAATCGCTGTACACTGCCTGTCGGGCCAGAGAGCATCAGGCTCTCAGCGTTTGATAGCTTTCGTTAATCAGATTGATAACGACTGCATATTAGATGTTGGCCCGAAAATTATGTAACCTGCATCACATATTTTAACGGAGGCCACCAGATGTCTATTATCAATACCAAAATCAAGCCGTTCAAAAACGCAGCATTCAAAAACGGCGAATTCATCGACGTAACCGAGAAAGACGTTGAAGGTAAATGGAGTGTGTTCTTCTTCTATCCAGCTGACTTCACCTTCGTCTGCCCGACCGAGCTGGGCGACGTGGCTGATCACTACGAAGAGTTCCAGAAACTGGGCGTAGATATCTACTCCGTTTCTACCGATACCCACTTTACCCACAAAGCCTGGCACGGTTCTTCTGACACCATCGCGAAAATCCAGTACACGATGATCGGTGACCCGACTGGCGCGCTGACCCGTAACTTCGAAATCATGCGCGAAGACGAAGGTCTGGCTGACCGTGGTACCTTTATCGTTGACCCTGAAGGCGTTATTCAGGCAATCGAAATCACTGCTGAAGGTATTGGCCGTGACGCCTCTGACCTGCTGCGCAAAGTGAAAGCGGCTCAGTACGTGGCTTCTCACCCAGGTGAAGTGTGCCCGGCTAAATGGAAAGAAGGTGATGCAACACTGGCTCCGTCTCTGGACCTGGTTGGCAAAATCTAATTCCGCTTCGGCCTTTCGACCATTCTCCAATCGGGTGCTGCGGCACCCGATTTTTTGACCAGGATATCACTATGCTCGACACAAATCTGAAAACCCAGCTCAAGGCTTACCTTGAGAAATTAACCAAACCTGTTGAGTTGATTGCCACGCTGGACGAAGGTGCAAAATCAACCGAGATCCGTGAACTGTTAGTTGATATCGCCGGTTTGTCTGACAAAGTCAGCTTCCGCGAAGAGAACGATCGTCAGGTGCGTAAGCCCTCATTTCTGATCACCAACCCAGGTTCGAACAGCGGCCCGCGTTTTGCCGGTTCACCTCTGGGTCACGAATTTACCTCACTGGTGCTGGCACTGTTACAGACCGGTGGGCATCCGTCGAAAGAAGCACAAAGCCTGCTGGATCAGATTGCCGCGCTGGACAGCGACTTCCATTTCGAAACCTACTATTCGCTCTCATGCCATAACTGCCCTGACGTCGTACAGGCGCTGAACCTGATGGCGGTGATTAACCCGCGTATCAGCCACACCGCTATCGACGGTGGCCTGTTCCAGAACGAGATTCAGGAACGTAACGTGATGGGCGTGCCAGCGGTTTACCTCAATGGTAAAGAGTTTGGTCAGGGTCGCATGAGCCTGGCGGAAATCGTCAGCAAAGTGGATACCAATGCAGACAAACGTGCGGCGGAAGAGCTGAACAAGCGTGACGCCTATGAAGTCCTGATTATCGGCAGCGGCCCGGCGGGCGCAGCGGCAGCCATCTATTCAGCACGTAAAGGTATCCGTACCGGCCTGCTGGGTGAGCGTTTTGGCGGCCAGGTGCTGGATACGGTCGATATCGAAAACTATATCTCCGTACCGAAAACCGAAGGGGCAAAACTGGCCGGTTCACTGCGCGCACACGTAGACGATTACAACGTGGACGTCATTGAAAGCCAGAGCGCCATCAAACTGATCCCGGCAGCGAAAGAGGGCGGAATGCACGCCATCGAAACCGCCTCTGGCGCAGTATTGAAATCACGCAGCATCATCCTGGCGACCGGCGCACGCTGGCGTAACATGGGCGTGCCGGGTGAAGAAGAGTATCGCACCAAAGGCGTGACCTACTGCCCACACTGCGATGGCCCGCTGTTTAAAGGCAAACGCACGGCGGTGATCGGCGGCGGTAACTCCGGCGTGGAAGCGGCCATTGACCTGGCCGGTATCGTTGAACACGTTACTCTGCTGGAGTTTGCCGGTGAGATGCGCGCCGATCAGGTGCTGCAGGATAAGCTGCGCAGCCTGAAGAACGTGGATGTGATTCTGAACGCCCAGACCACCGAAGTGAAAGGCGACGGCACCAAAGTCACCGGCCTGCACTATATCGACCGTACGACGCAGACCACTCATGAGCTGCCGCTCTCCGGTATCTTCGTTCAGATCGGTCTGCTGCCGAACACCCCATGGCTGGAAGGGGCGGTTGAGCGCAACAAAATGGGTGAGATCATCATCGATGGTAAATGCGAAACCAGCCTGAAAGGCGTGTTCGCCGCGGGCGACTGCACCACCGTACCGTACAAGCAGATCATCATCGCCAGCGGCGAAGGTGCTAAAGCCTCACTGAGCGCTTTTGACTATCTGATTCGTACCAAATCGGCTGAGTAATTTTCGGCATTCAGACAATAGCCCTTCAGCACGCCTGCTGAGGGGCTTTTTTGTTAATAGCCCGCCAGCGTCATCAGCATCATCCAGATTGGCGTTGTCACCGCCGCAAACACGGTAGAAAAGAGCATGCTCGCCGCTGCCGGGCCGGTGATAACATTAAACTTCTGCGACATCAGGTAGACGTTAACCCCGACCGCCATCGATCCCAGCAGCACCACCACTTTACTCTCCAGCGGCGGCAGATCGGTCAGCCACGCGATAGCCCATACTGTCATCGGTTGCAGCACCAGCTTCAGCAGGCAGATGGTATAGCTCTCTTTTAAGCCATCCCGCACCCGATAGTGCGCCAGGCTCATGCCCAGCGTCACCAGCGACAGAGGTGCGGCCAGTGAGGCCAGCATCTTTAGCGGTTCAGCGGCCAGCAGCGGCAAGGGACGTTGCAGAAAGCTCCAGGCTGTACCGCTGAGAATGCCGATGATCAGCGGATTCTTCAGCACGCCGAGCAGGGTGCGCCAGAGTCCTTCCAGCGAGAAGCTGCCCTGTTTTGCCCACTCAACCGAAACGGTCAGTAAGGTCCAGAGGATCAGGCTGTTAAACACCAGCACCAGCGCCACCGGGGGCAGGGCTTCTGGCCCCAGCAGTACCGTGGCCACCGGGATCCCCAGCATCACGTTATTGGAAAAGATGCCGCCCAGCGCAAAAACCGACGCTGCTACGCCATCCAGATTAAACAGCCTTGTTGCCAGCAGTCGCCCCACGATAAACACCAGCAGGCAACTGCCGAAAAAGGCCAGCAACAGGCGCGCATCCACCGGCGGACTTTGCGAGAAGGTGCTCATCACCCGAAACAGCATGCAGGGCAGGGCAACGTTAAACACAAAGCGGTTCATCCCTTCGCTGATGCTGGCGGGCCATTTCCCGAGGCGCGTGAGGCAGTACCCCAGCAGGATCAGGATAAACAGCGGGGCTGACAGGTAAATTTGATGGCTTAAGCTTTCAAACAGCAGTGGCATAAAGAGAGTCTGGTCAGACGATGATTAGTTACCAGACTAACAAATTGCTAACTAACTGTTAACTTTAAGTGTGCCCGGAATGACCGTTGCCGGGACGCTAACCTAACCAGCGGCGCGCCTGGTGCTCGCTGATGTCGCGATAATAGACCCGGTGAATAATTTCGCCACAGCCTGTGCAGCGGGCGGAAATATAGGTGGAGAGGTACTGTCTGCCATTGGGTGCCACGGCACCCTTGCGTTCAATATTAATATCCTGCCATCGATGGCGGTGTGGAATAAGCGCTAAAAATCGCATCATACATCCTGAATAGTATGAAGTTCCGCTTCAGGAGTTTTCTAACCCCATGAAATAAAGTGTTTTTTACGATGATGCTGCAAGCAGGTTAATTATTATGGGGTAACCAGAGTCACTGCGGGAAATATTACCCATCCGGGTAATAAGCGGGACTACCTATAAAGAGGTATCTCGTTAACCCGCAGCATTAAGCCTTTTTTTGCACCCTCAGGCGTTGATCGGGATCATGTGAATTGTTTCAGCTCCGATTATTTCCCCGGCGGGAGTCGCTTGCTTTCGCTGCGCGGCTTGCCTATGCTGCAAGCCGTAACACGACTCGGGGTGCCGCTTTCCACACGGAAAGGGCTGAGAAAAACCCGCTGACCTGAACTGGATAATGCCAGCGTAGGGAAGTCTGATGCCTGACCGCATTCGCCTTCTTGTTCGCCGGTTGGGAGCTACGATGACACATCAATCTCAACACCTTTCTGCCGCGCACTTCGCGCCCATTCTGCACGCTTTCCGCCGCCAGTCACCGCTGGTGCACTGTATGACCAATGACGTGGTCCAGAACTTCACCGCCAACGTGTTGCTGGCACTCCATGCCTCACCGGCGATGGTGATCGATGCCGCTGAGGCCGCCCAGTTCAGTAGCATGGCCGATGCACTGCTGATTAATGTGGGCACCTTAACCCGCGGGCGCCAGCAGGCGATGCAGGCTGCCGTCACCGCGGCTAATCAGGCGGGCACGCCCTGGACACTCGATCCGGTTGCCGTCGGCGCACTGACGCTGCGCAGTGACTTCTGCCAACAATTGTTAAGCCAGCAACCGGCGGTGATTCGGGGGAATGCGTCAGAGATTCTGGCGCTGGCACAACAGGCCAGCGGCGGGCGCGGTGTCGACACGCTGCATCAGGCGGATGCAGCACTCGATGCGGCCCGGCAGCTCGCGGAAATCTGGAGCACGCTGGTGGTCGTCACCGGTGAAGTGGACTACGCCACCGATGGTCAGCGACTCCTTGCTGTACACGGTGGAAGCCCCTTAATGACACGGGTAGTCGGGACCGGCTGCGCCCTCTCGGCAGTGGTGGCGGGATTCAGCTCTCTGCCAGGCGATCGGCTCATGAATGTCGCGGCCGCCTGTCAGGTGATGGCGCTGGCGGGTGAAAAGGCAGCGGCGCAGGCTGCCGGACCCGGCAGCTTTGCCACAGCGTTTATTGATGCACTCTGGACGCTGGAGGATAATCATGAAGCGTATTAACGCTCTGACGATTGCGGGTACCGATCCCAGCGGCGGCGCTGGTATTCAGGCCGATCTGAAAACCTTCTCGGCTCTGGGAGCCTATGGCACCAGCGTCATCACCGCGCTGGTGGCACAGAATACCTGCGGCGTGCAGTCGGTTTATCGCATTACGCCTGACTTTGTTGCCGCCCAGCTTGATTCAGTGCTCAGTGATGTGCGCATCGACAGCGCAAAAATTGGCATGCTGTCAGAAACGGCTATCGTGGAGCAGGTGGCGGCCCGGCTGAGCAATGCGGCAATCCCGTTTGTTGTGCTGGACACGGTCATGGTCGCGAAAAGTGGTGATGCGCTGCTCTCGCCAGACGCCGTAGCCAGTGTACGGGAGCTGTTATTGCCGCAGGTCTCGCTGATCACGCCTAATCTGCCGGAAGCGGCGGCGTTGCTGGACTGCCCCATTGCGACAGATGAAAAGGAAATGCGCGAGCAGGGACGGGCATTGCTGGCACTGGGCTGTCAGGCTGTGCTGATGAAGGGCGGTCACCTTGCGGCGGCGGAGAGCCCGGACTGGCTGATCACGCACTCAGCAGAGCAGCGATTCAGTACGCCGCGGGTAAATACCCGTCATACGCACGGCACAGGCTGTACGCTGTCGGCAGCCTTAGCCGCGTTGCGACCACGTCATGCTGACTGGGCAGAGACGATTGGAGAAGCCAAAAACTGGTTACAGCAGGCGCTGCTGCAGGCAGATTCGCTGGAGGTCGGGAAGGGTATCGGACCGGTTCACCATTTTCATCAATGGTGGTAACGACGAAGGCCCGCATCGACCTGGTAATCAGGTGGTGCGGGCGGTTTCAGGTTCAGGGTGCTTCAAACCAGGCGCTGTTACGCTCGGCAATCGGGGTGATAGAGAAGATCATCTCCTGCAGATGACGACGCATTGCCGCTTCGGCTGCATCGGCGTCATGACGCTTCAGCGCCGCAAAAATCTCTTCATGCTGCTCAATCAGCTTGTCCGGTGGAGAGACTTCACTCAGCGTCAGAAACCGCACCCGGTCCATGGCCGCTTTGATGTTCTCCACCGTTTCCCAGGCCAGCTTACAGTCAATGCTTTCAGCAATCAGGCGATGAAACTCATCGTCCAGAGTGAGAAAAGCCTGGCTGTCATGCCGTTCAGCGGCCATGCGCTGCAGCTGCAGGTTATGCTCCAGCACCATCAGGGCCGGATCATCAATCTCCAGTGCCGCACGGCGAACCACCGACACCTCAACGGCCTCCCGGATAAAGCGGCCATCTGCCACCCGCTTAGCGGAGATTTTGCGCACGAAAGTGCCACGCTGCGGCAATACCTGTACCAGTCCGGCTTCGGCCAGCTTGATGAACGCTTCGCGCACCGGCTGGCGTGAAACGTTGAAGCGCGCGGACACCTCTTTTTCCGAGAGCAGCGAGCCCGGCTGAATTGCGCAGGTGACGATATCTTTGCGCAGATACCGGTAAATCTGCTGATTTACCGGTTCGCTGGTAGTAATGGTATAGGCGATCGACATGCAGCAATATCCATATTACGGCTGGCAGGGGCCAGCGCGATGGGAAAGTGTCAGTCTAATCAGCGCGCTGCGTCTGCGCCAGCGCTTTGTCACCAGGCTGTTATGCCTGGCTCATACACTGTTGCACCGTCGCCCGCGCGCCCTGAGTCGTCAGCTGCTGGTAATACGTTGTCAGTCGGGCAACCAGATCGGCGTTCTGCGCCAGATCGTCGCCAAAGATGTCGCGCAGACCCAATAGCGCACGGACACGCGCTTCGCCTTCTTCGCTACCGGCAACCGTCTCTGCCAGCGTGGCTTTCAGCGGATCGCGGATCTCAATCGGTTGACCCTGTTCATCGATGCCGCCGACATAGCGCATCCAGCCTGCCACGCCCAGCAGCAGCAGGTCGCAGCGGCTGCCGCGCTGCAGGTGCCAGCGCAGACTGTCGAGCATGCGTTGTGGCAATTTTTGCGATCCGTCAGTGGCGATTTGATATGTGCGATGTTTAATGGCACGGTTTTCGTAACGGGCGATAAGCGAATCGGCATAGGCGTTGAGATCAACGCCCTGGGTACGCAGCGTCGGCGCCTGTTCATCGATCATCAGTGAACGGGCGGCAGCGCGAAAATGGGAATCGGCCACGCAGTCGCTTATGTATTCATAACCTGCCAGGAAGCCGAGATAGGCCAGGAAAGAGTGGCTGCCATTGAGCATGCGCAGTTTCATCTCTTCATAGGGCAGAACGTCACTGACCAGTTCTGCGCCCGCTTTTTCCCACGCCGGACGGCCATTGACGAAGTTATCTTCAATCACCCACTGAAAGAAGGGCTCCGCTTCAACCGCAACCGGGTCATCGGAACCCAGACGCGCGCCTAGTGCCGCAAACGCCGCATCGGTCATGGCCGGAACGATACGATCCACCATGGTGGAGGGGAAGGTAATGTGTTGCTGAATATAGTCTGCCAGGGCCGGATCCTGATGCTGTGCCAGTTGCACAACAACGTTGCGGGTCACGTGACCGTTTTCCGGCATGTTGTCACAGGACATCACGCTAAAGGCGGGTAAGCCCTGATCCCGTCGGCGGCGAATCGCGGCCAGAATCAGACCGGGTAGCGAACGCGGCGAATCAGGATTCTGCAGGTCATGCACGATGTCAGGGTGATCGGGATTTAAATTGCCACTGGCTGGCTGGTGACAATAGCCTTTCTCGGTGACAGTCATGGAGACAATCGCCACCTCAGGCTGGCTCATGGCATTGATCACCGCCTCAATACCGTCACTTTTGCCGTGCAGTGCCTGAGTAATGACGCCAATCACCCGGGTATGCAATGAATCATCGGCCATCTCGGTGAGGGTATAAAGCAGATGCTGCTCTCGCAGGGCCTCAATCAACGCGCCGCTGTTGAGGTTCACTTCACAATATCCCCAGTCGCTGCCCTGTTCAGCCAGCTTATCGCTGCAGAGCGCCTGATGGGCGCGGTGAAATGCACCAAAACCGATATGTACCATGCGGGTTTTTAACTGGCTGCGGTCGTAAGCGGGGCGCTTGACTTCAGCGGGCAGGCGATCAATCTGTAACATAGTCCATCCTTATAGCAAACGGGGCGCAAAGCGCCCCGAAATCATACATCTGTTAGCGAAACAACACTCAGACCGAAACCGGTTTATCCTGGGTTTTCGGACTGCGAATCACAAATAACACCAGGAAGGCACCCAGCGCGGCGACACAGCCCGCAAGGATAAAGGCGCTATCGAATTTACCGGTGTGATGAACAATAAACCCGGTGACGATGGGCCCGATGATGCCGGAGAGGCTACCCACCAGATGGATAAAGCCGCTGATGCTGCCGATACGGCTCTTGTGCACCACATCCTGAATAATCGCCCAGTAGATTGCGCCGGTGATATAGAGAAAGAAAATCGACACCGACATCATAATTACCGCAGGCACCACATCTTTTATCGTACCCGCCAGCGCCACACAAATTGCGGCGGCCAGCAGTGAGACCACCAGCACAATTTTACGGGACAACAACAGCTTGCCGGTGATGTTAAAGATCTTATCGGAGATCCAGCCACCCAGCGCCAAGCCAACGAAACCGACGATCCAAGGGATCATGGTGGTGATGCTCATTGATTTGATATCCAGGCCGTGCGCCTGCACCAGGTAGGCCGGGAACCAGCTCAGGAAGAAGAACAGAATGTAGTTGTAGCAGAAGAAGGCAAAAGCGGTGACCAGGATAATCGGCTGGCGCAGGTAGTAGCCAAACGGATGTGACGTTTCCGACAGGTCAACTTCATCATTCGGGTTCGTTGCTTTCAGGCGATCAATCAGCAGACGTTCCTCTTCGCTGACGCGCTTGCTCTTCGCCGGATTGTCAGCGGCGAAGAAGAGCCAGAACGCCATCCACACCAGACCGATGCAGCAGACAATCACGAACGCCGGACGCCAGCCATAGGCGAGCGCCAGATAACCAATGATCGGGCCAGCGACCGCACCACCTAAAGGTGATCCGGCACTCAGTAAGCCCATGGCCGTCGCGGCCTGTTTTTTCGGGAACCAGCCGTTAATCGCTTTGTTGGCCGAGGAGCAGATCGGGCCTTCAGCCATGCCGAACAGCACACGCAGGATCAGCAGTGACCAGAAGCCGGTGGCCAGTGCGGTCATGCCGCAGAAAATGGACCAGGCACCTACCGCCACAGCCAGCACGATTTTAGGTCCATAGCGGTCAGTGGCAAGGCCGCCAAGAAAGTTAAACAGGGCATAGCCAAAGAAAAAGCTGCCGAAGATCATGCCAAACTGCTCAGCATTGATCGCCAGATCTTTTTCCACCAGCGGCACCGTCAGCGACAGGGCGACACGATCGAGGTAGTTAATCATGTAAACCAGGAACAGCAGCAAAACGAGGGTCCAGCGCAGATTCTTGAACATACAAACTCCGTGATCTGTTTTATCTTTATAGTCATGCCGGCGGGTACGCACCGGCTGAGTAGACCTGGTGTTCAGCGGATAATTAACCCATCTGAAGTATGACTTTGCAGCAGGTGCGCGGATCTTTTTCAAACAGGGTCATCGCACGCTCAATCTCCTGCAGCGGGAAGTAGTGCGTGACCAGTTTCTCTGGCTGGATTAACCCTTTTTCCATCCATTCGATCACCTGTGGGAAACGATTGCTGTTAAGACGTGAGGTAAACAACGACAGCTCCTTGCTGGTCAGGCTCTGCTGAGTAATGCTGCATGGCTCGCCGGAGAAGCCCAGCAGGCCGATGCGCGCAGCCGGTGAGGCGAGGGCAGCCGCTTCAGCCAGAATGGTGGGATGGCAGGCCGCGTCGATAATCAGCGTAGGCTGCACGCCCTCAAGCTGTGCCGCCAGCGGGATTTCGCTGTTATCGAACAGTTGATCGGCACCGCTCTGCTCTGCAAGTGCCAGCCTTTCCGGCAGGCGATCCACCACCATCACCTTTTTAACCTTATAGACGCCCTTCAGCACCTGAATCGCAGTGAGCCCCATCGGACCGGCACCGTAAATCAGTGCCACATCATCTGGCTGCGGCTTGAGAAACGCGGTGATATTGGCGGCGATAGTGAAAGGCTCAACCAGACTGGCGAGCCGATCGGGGATGCTCTCCGGCAGGGAAAAGGCATTTTTCGCCGGAGCCAGCGCAAACTCGCTGAAGCCGCCGTCACGGTGCACGCCAATCACCTGCAGTGTGGTGCAGACATTGGGACGGCCTACCGAGCAGGGATAGCAGCTGCCGCAGCTCACCACCGGATCCACCGCCACGCGGTCGCCCACCCGGGCCGGATCAACACCGTCGCCCACCGCATCAATCACGCCAAAAAATTCGTGACCAATTACCCGTGGATATTTCGCGAACGGGTTATGACCGTGCCAGATATGCACATCAGAACCACAGATACTGGCATAAGCCACTTTGACCCGGACTTCGCCCGCCGCAGGTTGTGGCAGCGGACGTTCAGCCACCACCAGTTCACCCGGCTGTTCAATAACAACGCTTTTCATCAGCTTCTCCTTACCAGTTCCACAGGGTGCCATCTTCAAGACGGGCGACCGGGAGATAGGCAGGTTCATAGGGATATTTCGACGCCAGTTTCTCGTTGAATTCAATGCCGAGACCTGGTTTGTCACCTGGATGCATGTAGCCCTGGTCAAAGGTCCAGTTAGCATCAAACAGCTCCATCATCTGTTCGGAGAAGCCCATGTACTCCTGCACACCGAAGTTCGGCACCCAGAGGTCAAAGTGCAGTGCAGCCGCCATGCAGACAGGGGAGAGATCAGAAGGACCGTGCGAGCCGGTGCGCACCTGATAGAGCGAGGCAAAATCAGCGATACGTCGCATACCGGTAATGCCGCCTGCATGCGTAATGGTGGTGCGGATGTAGTCGATCAGCTGTTCTTCAATCAGCTGCTTACAATCCCAGATGCTGTTGAACACTTCACCCACGGCAATCGGCGTAACGGTATGCTGGCGGATCAGGCGGAAGCACTCCTGATTCTCAGCAGGCGTCGGATCTTCCATCCAGAACAGGCGATAATCTTCCACGCTCTTGCCAAAACGCGCCGCTTCAATCGGCGTCAGGCGATGGTGCATGTCATGCAGCAAGTGCTCGTCGAAACCAAACTTGTCACGGATGGCCGCGAACAGTTTCGGGGTGAAATCGAGGTATTTCTCAGTTGACCAGAGCTGCTCTTCGGGCCAGTTACCTTTGGTTGCAGGCTCATAGGCCAGACCTTTACCTTTCGCCATGCCGTAAGTGGTTTTCATGCCCGGAACGCCGCACTGCGCGCGAATTGCTTTGAAGCCCAGCTCTTTGTGCTTCGCGTAGTCATCCATCACTTCATCAATGGAGTGGCCGGTGGTGTGGCAATAGACCATCACGCCGGTGCGTGATGCGCCACCCAGCAGCTGATACACCGGCATATTGGCGGCTTTGCCTTTGATATCCCACAGTGCCATATCGACGGCCGAGATAGCGGACATGGTGACCGGGCCACGACGCCAGTAAGCGCCCTTGTAGAAATATTGCCAGATGTCTTCGATCTGATGCGCATCGCGGCCAATCAGCTGCGGGCAGACGTGATCTTTCAGGTATGAGGCGACCGGTAATTCACGGCCATTCAGCGTTGCGTCGCCAATGCCGGTCAGACCCTGATCGGTGGTGATTTTTACGGTGACAAAGTTTCTGCCTGCGCAGGTTACAAATACTTCTGCCTTAACAATTTTCATCCTGGTTGCCTTAAGTCAGCGTTCAATGATGAAAAAGTACGCTCTTTAATACTACCATACAAGTTAGGGTGGCAGAGTTGTGAACGGAATCACAGAGTGTTTACATTGTCTGAAAACGGCGATTAAGGCGTCATAAAGCGAGGCAGCAGGGGGAATGTTACGAACAAAATAGGCGCTATTGGCAGCAATAAAAAAGGGGCTTTCGCCCCTGATGTCGGTTCAGGCAAGCAGCGCGCACTGCGGCGGCAGGCGGCAGCTCAGCGCGCCCGCCATCACCTCAATCACGAATTCGCGCCCGGAAAGCGGCTCGCCATCAAGGTTAAAGGTCATCTCATGCGGAGAACGGATCGTCAGTGACTCCAGTTGCGTGGTGACGATGCCGGGATTGTCATCGTCGCCGGTCAGCGAGTGCAGCAGGGTAGGCAGCAGCTCCTGTGCGGTGACAATACTGACGTCCAGTCTGCCATCGTTGATCAGGGCAGAAGGGCACAACCGCTGACCGCCGCCCGCCTGACGACCATTACCGATACCGATCACCAGCGCATCACCCTGCCAGGCGAAATCGGGGCCGCTGATCTCGCAGGTATCCGGTTTCAGCGTATCCATGCGCATCAGGCCGTGAATAAAGTAGGAGACGCCGCCCAGCGCCGACTTCAGCTTTTCCGGCGTTTCAGTCGTGATACGGGTACCAAACCCGCCGGTCGCCATATTGATGAAGTAGTGGCTCTGATTTACCCTGGCCAGATCGATGGCACTGGCTTTGCCCTGAATCGCCAGTCGCAGTGCCGGTTCCATCTCTTCCGGGATGCCGACGCTGGTGGCAAAATCGTTGGCGGTACCCAGCGGCAGGATGCCCAGCACCGGGCGATGATCCGCTTCAGAAGAAGCCAGCGCAGTCGCAATTTCATTGATGGTACCATCGCCACCACCGGCCACCACGGTCGCGGCCTGCAGCGCAATGGCCTCTTTGACGTACCGATCGCCGTCACCTTTTTCAAATGTGACACGCACCGCAATGTCGAAGCCTTCTTCACGCAGGGTCGTAATAGCTTCGCGCAGATCATCATTACCCGCGCCTTTCCCATTCAGGATGAGCAGCGTAAGCGGTTTATTATCCATTTTGCGTTCCTTGAAGATCTACAGAGTAAGAAGGGATTTATAACACAGCTGCCAGCAGTAAATTATTGGCGAAAGAGAGAAAAAAGAAAACCCGCACGGGGGAGCCGGGCGGGTAAATGAGGTGGTTCCTGGTAAATCTGCCGTTTATTGTTACTCGTTAGCAGCAGGCGGGACTATAAAGCAGCGCCGCGCAGGGGTCTGTGATCCTGTTCTGATTTCCTCAAAATGTTTCCGTTGGTAAACGATTATGAGGGTCACGGGTATCTTCACCGTGGTCGAAGTTGCGCAGCAGCAGTGCAAAACGCAGATCCACCTCCTCGGGCACCCGCAGCCAGACGCGATGGCCATCGCCCGGGGCAACTTCAGTAGGTTCGCCGCGCGCATTCTGCAGCGCGTCCAGCTGACAATTCAGGTTCCCCTGAGGCGTCATGATCTCCACACTGTCGTGCAGCATAAACTTATTCTTCACCGCCACTTCAGCCCATTCGCCCCGGCGTTCGCCGGTGAATTCGCCGACAAACTGCTGGCGATCGGACACCGAAAAGCCCTGCTGATAATTCTGGTAGCTGTCGTGAGTGTGGCGGCGCAGGAAACCTTCGGTATAGCCACGATGTGCCATGCCTTCCAGGGTTAACAGCAGTGAGGGATCAAACGGCTTACCGGCAGCGGCATCATCAATCGCCCGGCGATAAACCTGGGCGGTGCGGGCGCAGTAGTAGTAGGACTTGGTGCGTCCCTCAATCTTCAGCGAATGAACGCCCATCTCGCTGAGCCGCTCCACGTGCGCGACCGCGCGCAGATCCCGCGAGTTCATGATGTAGGTTCCGTGCTCATCTTCGAACGCGCTCATCACCTCGCCGGGCTTCATCTTCTCTTCCAGCAGAAACACCTTGTCGGTGGGCTGACCAACGCCCAGCGTTGGCGTCACATCCTGTACGGCGACAGGCGTGTGGATACCAACGATATTCCCCACCTCATCCTGCTGACCCTCCGCCACTTTATACTCCCAGCGGCAGGCGTTGGTGCAGGTTCCCTGATTCGGGTCGCGTTTGTTCATATAGCCGGAGAGCAGGCAGCGACCGGAGTAGGCCATGCAGAGCGCGCCATGGACAAAGACTTCCAGCTCCATCTCCGGGACCTGCTGGCGGATCTCGGCGATCTCTTCCAGCGACAGCTCGCGTGACAGAATCACCCGGCTCAGCCCCATCTGCTGCCAGAATTTTACCGTGGCCCAGTTAACCGCATTGGCCTGCACCGACAGATGAATCGGCATCGTCGGGAAAGCGTCTCGCACCAGCATAATCAGGCCGGGATCGGACATAATCAGCGCGTCGGGCTGCATCGCCACTACCGGCGCTAAGTCACGAATAAAGGTTTTCAGCTTGGCGTTGTGTGGCGCAATGTTCACCACCACGTAGAATTTTTTACCCAGTGCGTGCGCTTCACTGATGCCCAGTGCGAGGTTTTCGTGGGTGAATTCGTTGTTGCGCACCCGCAGGCTGTAGCGCGGCTGGCCGGCATAGACGGCATCGGCACCATAAGCAAACGCGTAACGCATGTTCTTCAGGGTGCCAGCGGGGGAAAGCAGTTCGGGTTTCATGATTTTCTCACTGATGTCAGGTCAGCATGTCGCCTCAGGCGGCAGGTGCAGGGCAGTTAAGCCCTGCAAAAGGTGCGGAATTGTAGGCAGTGAGAAAAGGGAAGTAAATTGATCAGGATCAAACTAGATCAAATGACAGGCATCGGCTTCCCAGCGATAGCCCATGCCGTAGACGGCGCGGATAAAAGGTTGCTCGCTGTCGAGATTCTCCAGCTTGCGCCGCAGGTTCTTGATATGGCTGTCGATGGTGCGGTCCGTGACCACGCGGTAGTCATCATAGAGATGGTTGAGCAGCTGTTCGCGTGAAAAGACCTTGCCCGGCTCCAGCGACAGCGTTTTCAGCAGGCGGAACTCCGCCGGTGTTAAATCCAGCGGTTTTTCGCGCCAGCTGGCGAAGAAGCGGCTCTCATCGACGCGAAGTAACGAGGCGCTTTGCGGCTCTTCCGCCGACCGTTTTACCCGGCGCAGAATCGTTTTAACTCGCGCCACGACTTCACGCGGGCTGAAGGGCTTACAGATGTAGTCATCTGCGCCCAGCTCCAGCCCCAGCAGCCGATCGATCTCCTCGGTACGGGCGGTTACCATAATAATCGGCAGCTCGGAATGACGACGGATTTCACGGCACAGCGTTAAACCGTCGGTGCCTGGCAGCATCAAATCCAGCAGCATCAGGTCGGGTGGCGTCTGGCGCACATACTCCAGCACCGCGTTGCCGTCGGCGATGTGATGGGTACGGTAGTTCGAGGCGTGCAGATAATCGATCATCAGCTGCGCCAGTTTCGGCTCATCTTCGACCACCAGAATCAGCGGGTCGTGGTTTTCCAGGCTCATAAGCGTCTACACAAGGGGAACATAGCGCAAGTGTAGCGCGATTTTCAGTCCACCTAAATCAGAGTGCGCCGCATGAATATCGCCGCCATGCGCGTCAGCGATATTTTTACAGATGGCCAGGCCCAGTCCCGAGCCGCCGCTGGCGCGATTGCGCGAGCCTTCGGTGCGGAAGAAGCGCTCAAAAATCTGGGCCTGATGTTCCCCATCCACGCCCGGTGCGCTGTCATCAAACTCGATGCGCCAGTTGGGCGCCTCATAATTCAGCGTCACTTCAACCCGGCCCCCGCTGTCGGTGTAGCGCAGGCTGTTTTCCAGCAGATTAGTGAACAACTGCATCAGGCGGTCGGGGTCGCCAAAGAAGGGGGCGTTATCGGGCAGATTGAGTTTCAGCGTCAGGCCGTGTGCCCGATAGCGTTCGGCAAAGCTGCCTGCCGTCACTTCCAGCAGCTGCACCAGATCGGTTGCCTGCTTGCGATAGGCAAGAGCGCCCTCATCGGACAGCGACAGCTGGTGCAGATCTTCGACCAGCTTGGTCAGCACCACCACTTCGCTCTGCAGCGAGGCGATCGCTTCCGGTGTCAGTTTGCGGACTCCATCCTGCATCGCTTCCAGTTCACCGCGCAGGATCGCCAGTGGTGTGCGTAACTCATGGGAGATATCGGCCATAAAGGCGCGGCGCATGCTCTCATTTTTCTCCAGCGAGCTGGCAAGGAGGTTAAAGTCCCTGGCCAGCTGGCCCAGCTCATCCCGGCTGCTGACCTCTACACGGGTAGCAAAATTACCGGCCGCCAGATGATGGGTGCCATCGACCAGTCGTTTGACCGGAGCCAGCAGACCGCGTCCCATCAGCCAGGTCGCCAGCGCTGCCAGCAGCGTAGACAGCCCGACGATAATCCAGCTGGTGCGGCGCTGCTGCTGATCAAAGTTAATGTCGGTGCTGCGCGTCAGCCGCTCCGGCGGCGAGCCGATGACCCAGCCGACCACTTTATTATTGCTGGTGGTGATATTGCGTCGCGTGCCTTCGGGCGGCACCGGCGATTTTGGCCCGGCCAGCACTTTATATTGCTGATCGAGGATCCAGAACTGGGTGCGCCAGCCGTGCGGCGGCAACTGACTGTTGCTGTCGGGATTCTGCTCCAGCGAGCGCAGCATGGTGAACACCAGCCGATCGTTGTGGCGCAAAAAATCCCAGTTGCCGTGCTGCTCATACTGATCGGCCAGGGCATCGCTGAGCAGATTTAACCGCTGCTCGTTGCCGCGCTTAATGTAGTCGACAAAGCCATGCTCGAAACTGAGGCGAACTCCCCAGTGCATGGTAATCAGCACCAGCATGCAGGTGGCGAAAATCGCCATAAACAGTTTGGCCCCGATGCCCAGGCGCAGGTTAACTCTCATTTTTTTCTCCGGCGTCGCAAATCAACGTTGGTACTCACCTGTGGCGGCACGCGCCAGAACACCAGCGCGGGCAGGATGATAATCAGCGACATGCAAAGGTAGGTATAAATAAACATCTGATGTTCCGCCGTGCTGTTCGCTGCGCTCTCCTGAGCAAATGCCCCCAGCAGCAGCCCGGCCACGGTAACGCCAATACTCATCGACAGTTGCATAATCATCGACAGCAGGCTGTTGCCGCTGGACGCCAGCTCATCGGGCAGCTCCTTCAGCGTCAGGGTATTCATTGAGGAGAAACGAATGGCGTTGACCATGCCCTGCAGAAACAGCACCAGTGGCAGCAGCCAGACCCATCCCAGAATTGCCACCAGCGGGAACAGCAGGACCACCAGCGCCAGCGCCACGGTCGACATCACCAGCACGTTGCGGTAGCCAAAGAGATTGACGATGCGCACCACAATGCGCTTCATCCCCATATTTCCCAGCACCATCGGAATCATCATCAAACCAGCATGAAACGGGCTGTAACCCATGCCTAGCTGCAGAAAGATAGGCGTCATAAAGGGCAGCATGCCGCTGCCGATGCGGCCGGTAAAACTGCCGAGCAGTCCGATGGAGTAGATACGATTATCAAACAGCTTCAGGCTGAACAGCGCATTATCATTGCCGCGCGCATGCATCAGGTAGAACAGCAAAGAGAACATGCCAATGAGGATCATGGCACCCAGCAGCAGCGGAGAGCCGCCACTGCTGCGCTGACCATCCAGCGCCAGCGTCAGGGTTGCCATTCCGGCGGCCAGCAGGATAAAACCGCCGAAATCAAAGCGCCGCGTCTGCATGCTGTAGTTGGGCATCAGCATCAGGGTGGCGATAGCGCCTGCGATGCCGACCGGGATATTGATCAGGAAGATCCAGTGCCAGCTGGCGTACTCCACCAGCACACCGCCCAGCGCCGGACCCAGCAGCGGGCCAATCTGGCCGGGCAGAGTGACAAACGTCATGGCGGACATATACTGCTCGCGCGGCACGATTTTCATCACCGTCAGGCGACCCACCGGCACCATCATGGCCCCGCCAATCCCCTGAACCACCCGCGACAGCACCAACTGATCCAGAGTGCCGGAAAGGGCGCACAGCAGTGATCCCAGGCTGAACAGCACAATCGCGCAGAAGAAAATGTTGCGCACGCCAAAACGGTCGGCCAGCCAGCCGCTGACCGGCAGCATCACTGCCACCGTCAGCACGTAATAGACGATGACCGAGTGCATGTGCAGCGGGCTGACACCCAGATCGTGCGCCATCGACGGGATCGCGGTATTCACGATGGTGGTATCCAGCGTCTGCATAAAAAAGCCGATGGCAACAATCCACAGTTGCCAGCGGACGTTAGTGCTTTGCGTACTCATCGATCCCCCCGATAAAGGCGTCACGTCCGATGTCTGCTGCCGCCATACCTGTTACGGCTGCTGCGCGGCGGCCAGCGGGCGTTTTTTACGGCGCAACTTATCCATCATTAAATAGACCACCGGCGTGGTGTAGAGCGTCAGCAACTGGCTCATCACCAGCCCGCCTGCAATGGTAATCCCCAGCGGCTGACGCAACTCTGCGCCGTCGCCGCTGGTCAGCACCAGCGGCAGCGCGCCAAACAGCGCCGCCAGCGTCGTCATCATAATCGGCCGGAAGCGCAACAGGCACGCCTGGAAAATCGCCTCCCGCGCGCTGAGCTGGCCGTTGCGCTCTGCCTCCAGCGCAAAATCGACCATCATGATGGCGTTCTTTTTCACGATTCCGATCAGCAGCAGAATACCGATCAGCGCAATCAGGCTGAAGGGCGTATCGAACAGCTCCAGCGCCAGCAGCGCACCGACACCCGCCGAGGGCAGGGTAGAGAGGATCGTCAGCGGATGGACATAGCTCTCATAGAGGATCCCCAGCACGATATAGACCGCCGCAATCGCCGCCAGCATCAGCCAGAGCTGATTACTTTGCGACTGCTGAAACACCTGCGCCGTACCGGCAAAGCTGCCGCGCACGCTGGAGGGCACGCCAATCGCGGTCATGGTGCGTTCAATTGCCTCCGACGCCTGCGACAGCGACACCCCTTCCGGCAGGTTAAATGAAATGGTCGAGGCGGCAGACAGCCCTTCATGGTTGACCGAGAGCGGCGCATTCGCGGGCTGCCAGTGGGCAAACCACGACAGCGGAATCGCTTTACCTTCGCTGTTTATCACGAACATCTGCGACAGGGCGCTGATATCCTGGGTGTAGCGCGGATCGACTTCCATCACCACTTTGTACTGGTTAAGCGGCTGATAGATGGTGGAGATCTGACGCTGACCAAAGGCGTTATTCAGCAGGGCATTGGCCTGAGAGACATCGATGCCAAGCCGCGCCATACTTTCCCGGTCATAGGTCAGCGCCATCTCGCTGCCTTTATCCTGCTGATCGGAGTTCACATCCGCCAGCTGTGGCAGAGCAGAGAACGCCTGACGGATTTTTGGCTCCCACTCACGCAGGGCGTTAAGGTCGTCCGACAGCAGGGAATATTGATAACCGGCATTCGATTCCCGACCGCCGACGCGCAGATCCTGCACCGCATTCAGATAGAGACTGGCCCCGGGTTCTTTCGCCAGCTTATTGCGCAGGCGGGCGATAATCTCCACTGCGCTCTCTTTCCGCTCCGACAGCGGCTTCAGCGAGATAAACATGGAGCCGCTGTTGGTACGCATCCCGCCGGTGAAGCCCACCACGCTCTCTACCGCCGGATCGGCCCCGACAATCTCCATAAAATCCTGCAGTTTACTGCGCATCGCCTGAAACGAAATGCTCTGGTCGGCAGAGATAAACCCGGAAAGTCGTCCGGTATCCTGCTCCGGCATAAAGGTTTTCGGAATATGGACAAACAGCCAGCCGGTCAGGACGATGGTGGCGAAAAACAGCACCATCACCCAGCGCGCATGGTTCAGTACCACGCTAAGCGAGCGGCCATAGCCCTGCTGGATCGCCATCAGCAGCCGACCCGCGCCGCGCTGACGCGGCTGGCTGCGCGGCGCGTGCGGCTTAAGCAGATAAGCGCACATCACCGGCGTCAGGGTGACCGAGATAAACAGCGAGATGACGATAGCCACCGACAGCGTAATGGCAAATTCTGAGAAGAAGCGGCCAATCAGTCCGCCGATCATCAGCAGCGGCAGGAACACGGCAATCAGTGACAGGCTCATCGACAACACGGTAAAACCGACTTCCCGCACCCCTTTCAGTGCGGCGGCCAGCGGCTTCATGCCCGCTTCTACGTGTCGGGCAATGTTCTCCAGCACTACAATCGCATCATCCACCACAAAGCCGGTGGCGATGGTCAGCGCCATCAGCGACAGGTTGTTGAGGCTGAAGCCGCACAGGTACATCGCGGCAAAGGTGCCGATCAGTGAAACCGGCACCGCGACGGCCGGGATCAGCGTGGCGCGGCCCGAACGCAGGAAAATAAACACCACCAGAATTACCAGCGCCACGGCGATCACCAGCGACTGCTCCACCTCATGCAGCGAGGCGCGAATGGTGGGTGAGCGATCCTGCGCAATCTGCAGATCGATGGCGGCCGGGATCACCTCATGCAGCAGCGGCATTTCGGCGCGGATGCGGTCCACCGTATCGATGACGTTGGCTTCAGGCGTTTTGCGGATCAGCAGCAGCACCGCCGGTTTACCGCGCGACATCCCGGCGTTGCGTACGTCCTGCACTGAATCTTCGACTGTCGCCACATCCGACAGCCTGACCGCCGCACCGTTGTTGTAATGCACTATCAGCGGCTGATACTCACTGGCGGTCTGCAACGCGTCATTGGTACGCAACTGCCAGCGCTGCTGCGAATCATCCAGTGCGCCCTGCGGCCGTCGCTGATTGGCGTTGGAAATGGCGGTGCGCACCGCATCCAGCGAGACGCCCTGATTAAACAGCGCCTGTGGATTCAGTGCCACGCGGACCGCAGGCAACGAGCTGCCACCCACGGTGACGTCGCCCACGCCCTCAATCTGTGACAGTTTCTGCGCCAGCTGGGTCGAGGCGTAATCGTAGAGCTGACCCGGATTATAGGTATCCGAGGTCAGCGTCATGATCATAATCGGCGCATCTGAAGGGTTCACTTTGCGATAGGTCGGGCGCGACGGCATCCCGGTAGGCAGCAGGCTTTGCGCTGCGTTAATCGCGGCCTGCACATCGCGCGCGGCTCCGTTGATGTCGCGATCAAAATCAAACACCAGAATGATGCGGGTGCTGCCCAGCGAACTGGTAGAGGTCATTTCACTGACGCCCGCGATGCGTCCCAGCGAGCGCTCCAGCGGCGTGGCCACCGACGACGCCATGATCTCCGGTGCGGCACCCGGCAGCGAAGCCGAGATAACGATCACCGGAAAATCAACCTGCGGCAGCGGCGCTACCGGCAGCAGCCGGAAACCCAGCATCCCCGCCAGTGCGATGGCCAGCGTCAGCAGGGTGGTGGCGACGGGCCGGTTGATGAACAGGGCAAAGAACTTCACTCTGCGGCCTCCGTGCGGGCAAAGCGGCGGCGGGTGGCGTGCGCCAGTCGATCAAACAGCAGGTAGATCACCGGTGTGGTAAACAGGGTCAGCACCTGGCTCAGAATCAGCCCGCCAACCATGGCAATCCCCAGCGGATGACGCAGTTCGGCACCGACGCCGGTGCTGAGCATCAGCGGCAGCGCGCCGAGCAGGGCGGCCAGCGTGGTCATCAGAATCGGGCGGAAGCGCAGCAGGCAGGCCTGATAGATGGCATCAACAGGCTTCATACCCTGTTCACGCTCGGCCGCCAGCGCAAAGTCGATCATCATGATGGCGTTCTTTTTCACGATGCCGATCAGCAGGATGATGCCGATTATCGCCACGATATCCAGCTCATTGCCGCTGAGCATCAGCGCCAGCAGCGCGCCGACACCCGCCGTGGGCAGCGTTGAGAGAATTGTGATGGGGTGAATAAAGCTCTCATAAAGCACGCCCAGCACGATGTACATCGCCACAATGGCCGCCACAATCAGCCAGACGGTGCTGCTCAGCGCCGCTTCAAACGCCAGCGTGCTGCCCTGGAACTGCGTCATCAGCTCTGCGGGCATGCCAAGCTCGGCTTCAGCCTGCGACACCGCTTTCACCGCATCTTCCAGCGAATAGCCGTCAGCTACGTTGAAGGAGAAGGTCGCCGACGGGAACTGATCGAGATGGTTAATGCTGAGCGGCGTGCTGCGCTGTTCAATGCGGGCAATGGCGCTCAGCGGTACGCTGCCGCCGTCGCTGCTGTTAAGGCGAATCGCATTCAGGCTCTCCATGCCTGGAGTGGCACTATTGTCCTGCTCCAGCACCACCCGATACTGGTTCGCCTGGGTATAAATGGTGGAGATGAGCCGCTGACCAAAGGCGTTGTACAGTGCGTTATCGACATCCGCCATGCTGATGCCAAGGCGGCTGGCGCTGTCGCGGTCCACTTTGACATAGGCTTCCAGACCCTGATCCTGCCAGTCACTGCTGACATCACGCAGCTGTGGCAGGGTACTGAGCCGGGTCAGCAGCGCCGGAACCCAGGTGCTGAGCGAAGACAGTGAACCCGATTGCAGCGTGAACTGATAGGGCGTGCGGCTCGCCTGGGTATCAATGGTGAGATCCTGCACCGCCTGCAGCCACAGCTGCACGCCCGGTACCTCACTGACCTGCTGTTGCAGGCGCTGCTGAATGGCAGGAATGCGGTCGTCGCGTTGATCCAGCGGTTTGAGGTTGATCTGCAGACGCGCGCTGTTCAGCGAGGCATTGGTGCCATCCACGCCGACAAACGAAGTCATGCTCTCCACTGCCGGATCTTTCATGATGATGGAGGCGACGTCGCGGGTGCGCTGTGCCATGCTGGCATAGGAGACCGACTGCGGTGCCTGCAGCGTGCCCTGAATAATGCTGTTGTCCTGCTGCGGGAAAAAGCCTTTCGGGATGATCATCCACAGCACCAGCGTCAGCACCAGGGTGCCAAGCGCCACCGACAGCGTGAGCCAGGGATGATTGAGTACCCGTTTCAGGCCGCGGCCATAGGCGGCCACGATACGATCAAACATCGCTTCGCTGGCCCGCGAAAAGCGGTTCTGTTTGCGCAGCGACTCCGCGCTCAGCATCCTGGCGCACATCATCGGCGTCAGGGTCAGTGACACCACCGCTGAAATCAGAATCGCCACCGCCAGCGTCACGGCAAATTCGCGGAACAGACGGCCGATTACGTCGCCCATAAACAGCAGCGGGATCAGCACTGCAATCAGCGAGAAGGTGAGGGAGATGATGGTAAAGCCGATCTCTCCGGCACCTTTCAGCGCGGCGGTCAGCGGCTTTTCCCCTTTCTCGATATAGCGTGAGATGTTCTCAATCACCACGATGGCATCATCGACCACAAAGCCGGTGGCGATGGTCAGCGCCATCAGCGTCAGGTTGTTAATTGAAAAGCCGAGGAAGTACATCGCCGCGAAGGTGCCGATCAGCGACAGAGGCACCGCAACCGCCGGGATCAGCGTGGCGGGCACGTTGCGCAGAAACAGATAGATGATCATCACCACCAGCGCCATCGCCAGTATCAGCTCATACTGCGTGTCGTTGACCGAAGCGCGAATATTGGTGGTGCGGTCGGTGAGCAGTTTAACCTCCACCGACTTCGGCAGGGCAGCGGTCAGGGCGGGCAACATGGCACGGATATTATCTGCTGTGGCGATGATATTGGCACCAGGCTGACGCTGAACGTTGAGCACAATCGCCGCATCGCGGTTGGCCCAGGCGCCAAGCCAGCTGTTTTCTGCCCCCTGTTCTATGGTCGCCACGTCGCCAAGACGCACCGGTGCGCCGTTTTTGTAGCTGATAATCAGCTGGCGATAATCTTCCGCTGATTTCATCTGGTCATTGGCTGACAGGGTAACTGAGCGGGTCGGACCATCCAGGCTGCCTTTGGCGGAGTTAACGTTGGCATTGCTGATGGCGGTCCGCACCGTTTCGCTGGTCAGACCCAGCGCAGCCAGCGCCTGCGCATTCATTTTCACCCGCACCGCCGGACGCTGACCGCCCGATAGCGTCACCAGTCCGACGCCGCTGACCTGAGAAATTTTCTGCGCCACCCGCGTTTCCACCATGTCCTGCACCTGCGTCAGCGGCATGCTGCGCGTGGTGACGGCAAGCGTCATGATCGGTGGATCGGCAGGATTCACTTTGCTGTAGACCGGCGGATTAGGCAGGTCGTTGGGCAGCAGGTTGGTGGCGGAGTTAATGGCAGCCTGCACCTCCTGCTCTGCCACATCCAGCGGCAGCGTCAGCTGGAACTGCAGCGTCACCACCGAGGCACCGCCGGAGCTTTGCGACGCCATCTGTTTCAGTCCAGACATCTGACCAAACTGGCGCTCAAGCGGCGCGGTGATGGAGGAGGTGACCACATCCGGGCTGGCACCCGGATAGAGCGTGACGACCTGAATAGTCGGATAGTCGACTTCCGGCAGCGCCGAGACCGGCAGGAAGCGGTAGCCCAGCACCCCGGCCAGCAGGATCGCAATCATCAACAGCGTGGTGGCGACCGGCCGCAGGATAAACTGGCGTGACGGTCCGCCACTGTGATCGGGAGGCATGACCTGCATTACTCACGCTCTCCTTTTGACGGCAGGGCGGCGCGGGTAGCGCGCGGTGCGTTGCTCTGAGGCGCGACCACCTCGACTTTTGCGCCTTCCGTCAGGCGATCCAGCCCATCGGTCACGACGCGTTCACCTGCCTCCAGACCGGCGCTGACCACCACTTTCTCGCTATCCTGCAAGCCGGCAATCACGCTTTTCTTGCTGACCTTGTTGTCACTGTTAACCACCCAGACAAAGTTGCCTTCGTTGCCCATCTGCAGCGCGGCAGGTGGGATAACAATCGCATCCTGCAGGGTATTGACCTTCAGCCGCACATTCACGAACTGATTGGGAAACAGCGTGTCGTCCTGATTATCAAAACGCGCTTTAATTTTGATGGTGCCGGTGGTGACATCAATCTGGTTATCGAGGCTCAGCAGTTTGCCGCTGGCGATCAGATTCTGATTACTGCGATCCCAGGCTTCCACCAGCAGCGGCTCACCGCTTTTCTGCGCCTTGAGTATGGAACTGATGCTGTTCTCAGCCAGGGTAAAAACCACATCAATCGGGTGCGTCTGGGTGATCACCACGATACCGGTGGTGTCGCCGCTGGTGACGTAGTTGCCGACGTCCACCTGTTTCAGCCCGACGCGGCCGGCAATCGGCGCGGTGATCCGGCTGTAGGTAAGATTGAGCTGCGCACTGGCGACGCTTCCCTCATCCGCTTTCAGCGTGCCGAGCGTTTCACTGACCAGTGAGCGCTGGGTATCCAGTTCCTGTTGCGACACCAGCGAGGTTTTTGCCAGTTTCTCGAAGCGCGCCAGGTCACGACGGGCGTTGGCCAGCGTCGCCTGATCTTTCGCCAGCTGGCCCTGCGCCTGCGTTAACGCCACCTGATAAGGGCGCGGGTCGACTTCTGCCAGTAGCTCGCCCGCTTTCACCTGCTGGCCTTCGGTGAAGTGGATTGCCAGCAGATCGCCATTGACCCGGCTGCGCACCGTGGCCGTGTTAGCCGCGGTCACCGTACCCAGTCCGCTCAGATAGTGCGGCACGCTCTGGCTGGTGGCCGTAGCGGCCTGAACCGGTGCGAGGGGACGACGGGCGCCGTCACCGCCGCCTTTGCCGCCACGTGGCGCAGGTGCGTCACTCTGACTGCTGCTCTGGGGCTGGGCATGGCGCTGCCAGACATAATAGCCGCCAGCGGCCACGGCGATCAGGGCCAGCACGATAAGGGTTTTCTTCATAACAGAATGTCGGGTGCTCATGATTGTTGGTGCTCTCCAGCAGTGACGTAGTCCCAGGCGCAGGCATAAAATGGGTAGCCTGCAAACGACAGAGTGTAGCCGCCTCTGACGGGCAGAAGTTGAAGGAAATAAGGATATCTGTCAGGGCGGGGTAATTATGCCTGTTCTTTCATTAATCGCATCACAATCGTCATAAAGCCGTGAAATCACTTTGCTATGCTGAAAGACAGGCGGTTTTTTCAGGCAAATAAGGAGCAGGAAATGAGTCAGAATCAAACCCGGCAGTTGGGTGACAGTGGTATCGCGGTGCCGTTGCTGACGTTTGGCGGCAACGTGTTTGGCTGGACAGTGGATCAAACCACCTCCTTTTCTCTGCTGGATGCGCTGGTTGATCGAGGCCTGTGGTTTATCGATACCGCCGACGTCTATTCCCGCTGGGCACCGGGCAATAAAGGCGGTGAATCGGAAACCATTATGGGTGAATGGCTGAAAAAAAGCGGCAAACGCGACCAGATCGTGCTGGCAACCAAGGTTGGCATGGAATTGTCGCCGGAGAAAACCGGACTCAAACCGCAATATATCCGTCAGGCAGTCGAAGATTCCCTGCGCCGGTTGCAGACCGACTATATCGATCTCTACCAGGCGCACCGCGACGATCAGGATACGCCGCTGGCGGAAACGCTGAGCGCCTTTGACAGCCTGATCAGAGAGGGCAAAGTACGGGCGATTGGTGCCTCCAATTACAGCGCGGCACGGCTGCAGGAGGCGTTGCAGGTCAGTGAAACGCAGGGGCTGGCGCGCTATGAAACCCTGCAACCTGAATATAACCTTTATGACCGCCAGCCCTATGAGTCGGAGCTGGAGCCGGTGGTGATGGCGCAGGGTCTGGGCGTTATTAACTACTATTCACTCGCCAGCGGCTTTCTCAGTGGCAAATACCGCGAGGCGGCGGATGCGGGTAAAAGCGCGCGCGGTCAGGGTGTCGTAGATAAATACCTTAATCCGCGCGGTTTGCGGATCCTCGACGCACTGGATGCTATCAGCGAAGCGCATCAGGTGACGCCGACGCAGGTGGCGCTGGCCTGGCTGATTGCCCGTCCCGGTATCACCGCACCGATTGTCAGTGCTACCTCGCTGAAACAGCTCGACGATCTGACTGGCGCGATGCAGCTGACGCTGACCCCGGCGCAGATTGAACAACTGAATCAGGCAAGCCAGTAAACACAAGGGGCGATAGCGCCCCTTTTTACGCTGCTCCTGTCAAAAAAGACGCACCCCGCCCAGAGAATAACCAATCAGAGATCCCGATCACAAATGCGTTAATAAACGGATGTTACGGGTAATTATGCGCACGTATTTACAAAAAACAGAGGTTATCCAGCACTATCCTCTGCGCGTCATTTTCCGTAACTTACATAAGAATAAGCAAGATGAAAAACAAAAAAGCAGAGCAGCGTTTCCCGCTGCGCCGTGTGGCAACCGGCACCCTGATCCTGGCCATGTTTTCCGCGCAGGCAATGGCCGCTGACGCCCTGAGTCCGGACTCCGAATGGATGTTTGGTGACTGGGGCGGGTACCGAACGCAGCTGCAGGACGACGGCATTAAGTTTGACGTTAACTACACCATGGAAAGCGCCGCGAATTTAGGCGGCGGGGCAGATACCAACACCACCATGCGCTACAGCGATCAGTGGTCGTTCGGCACTAATTTCGATCTGCAGAAGCTGCTGGACTGGCAGGATGCCGAGTTCCAGATGACCGTGACCAGTCGTAACGGACAGAATCTTTCTGAACAGGTCGCGGATCAACGCACCGGTATGCTCTCCTCGGTGCAGGAAGTTTACGGTCGCGGCCAGACCTGGCGTCTGACCCAGTTCTGGTTGCGCAAAGGATTGTTTAACGATGTGGTCGATGTGAAAGCCGGGCGGGTGACGGTGGGGGAAGACTTCGATAACTTCGATGGCAATCTGTTCCAGAACCTGGCGCTGGGCAGCGGGCAGGCGGGTAACTGGCGCGGCGATCGCTGGTTCAACTGGCCGGTGTCGCAGTGGGGCGGCCGGGTGAAATTCAATATCACGCCGGACGTTTTCTTCCAGGTCGGTTTCTATAATCAGAACAGCGCTAACTACGATCGCGGTGATGGTTTCCGTCTGGATACCAGCAATTCAGAAGGAAATCTGGTGCCGGTCGAACTGGGCTGGAAACCGACCTTCGGGCCGGAGAAATTACCGGGTAACTACCGCATCGGCTATTACTATTCGTCGGTGGATGGCGATGTTTATGGCAGCTGGCGAAACGGCGGCTATCAGGATCAGGCCCATTCCTATGGCGGCTATCTGCTGTTACAGCAACAGCTGACCGCGCAGGATGGCGATGTGAATCGCGGTCTGGGCGTGCGGGTGCAGGCGGTGATGAACGATCACAAGACCTCAAAGACCGACAACTATCAGTCTATTGCGTTTACCTGGACAGGACCGTTTGATGCCCGTCCTCAGGATGAGATCGGCGTGGGCGCGTCACGTATTCATGTGAACAGCGACTATACCCGCTCACTGCGTCAGCAGAATCAGGCTAATGGCGAGAGCCGCTTTGACAGCCCGACCTATCTGCCGATTCAGGAAGGTTCAGAGTACAACTATGAGGTTTACTACAACGCTAAAGTAACTAACTGGATGTCACTGCGACCTAACCTGCAGTATGTGGTTGCACCGGGCGCAGTCAGTGAAGTGAAAGATGCGTTTATCGGCGGTATCAGCGCGAATATTGCCTTCTGATTTTCCGGGCGAGCGAGCCGCAGTGCGGGCCAGAGCACCTCTGCTGCTGCCGGGCCGTCCTCGCGCTGCTCAGGCGGTACCTTCGGCTTTGACGGCGTGCCGACGAACCGTTCGGGAATCGGCCCTCCCTGGCCGGCCCCGAACTGTCCACGCTTCCCGGCGTGGACTTCTGGCCCACCGTCACGCCTCAGCGCTGCGGATAGCCCTTTCAGCAGCAGAGGCGCTCAGGCTTCCACTCTCGTGCCCTTTCTGACAATACACACTGAAGTTTCAGAGCAGGCTGGCACCAGACTGCGTTATCACCTGTCGCTTAACTGACTGGCATTACACCCTCAGGTGCCGTTTTTGTTATTGCAGTGCAAGCCTAGCGGAACATCACTTCCGCCCAGCGGGCCAGCCCTGCGGTGACGGAGGCGAAATCATCGCCACCTGCAATCGGTGTATCCGGCAGCGTCTGCTGCAGCGCTGCGCGCAGCAACGGCGAACGCGCACTGCCGCCGGTCAGGTAAATCACATCGGGCTTAATCTGGCTGGTGGCCAATGCCAGCTGCACCTGTTCCAGAATTTTCTCCAGCGGCTGACTGATGGCATCCTGCAGCTGATCCACGCCAATCTCTGTCTCTAAGGCGGCGGCAATAAAGTCGAGGGAGGCGGTATGCGCCGGGCTGGCTGACAGCGCAATCTTGCTCTCTTCCGCTGCGCGCACCAGGCGATAACTGAGCTTCTGCTGCCATACTTTCAGCAGGCGAGCCACCACGTCACCCTGTTCCGCATCCCGCACTAAATCCCGCAGCCACTTCCCGCAGGCGGGACTGTAAAAGTCGCTTTGTGCCGGAACATCATTGATGGCGATCGCATTCCACCACGGCAGGGCAGGCAGGGCGGTGCCTTTCTGGGTGTTACCGCCCAGACCGAGTAGCGGCATCAGGGTCTTAAACGTCAGCATGATATCCAGGTCGTTACCGCCGACGCGGCAACCGCTGTGGCCCAGCAGACTTTCACGGCGGTCAGCTTTATCACGCCACTTCGGTCCCATCAGCAACATTGAGCAGTCGGTAGTACCACCGCCAATATCCACCACCAGTACCCGCGTCTCCTGCTGCAGCGTGGCTTCGAAATCGAGTCCGGCCGCCACCGGTTCGAACTGGAACTCCACGTCGCGGAAACCGGCGCGGTGGGCGGCGCGCAGCAGAATACCTTCAGCCTGCTGGTTAGACTCTTCACTGCCTAAACCCTGGAAGTTGACCGGGCGTCCGATCACCGCCTGATCGATAGCCTGATCAAGCTGGCTTTCACCCTGCTTGCGGATGTGCAGCATCATGGCGCAGACCAGATCTTCAAACAGGGCAATCTGCTGTGGCTTCAGGCCAGTAGCACCGAGGAACGATTTGGGGGATTTAACGAACCAGACATCTTCGGGATCGACCATATAGTGCTGCAGCGCGGTAAGGCCAAACTGCACGCTATTGGGCTGGACCTCGATATCTTCTTCACGGTTATATCGCAGCGCACGCTGCAGCAGCGCCGTGGTTTCGCTGTCAGGCGTCGCGACCTGATGATGACGATAGAGCCATTCGCTGATCGACTCGCGGGTTGGCGCACAGATCATCGACGGCAGCAGGCGCTGATCATTTTCCAGCGTTAACAGACGTGGCGTGCCATTTTCGCTGACTGCAATAGAGCAGTTAGCCGTGCCGTAATCGAATCCTATGAACATTTTCGCCCCCATGCCGGAAAAAAGGGGGCGACTTTAGCGCAGCTTCAGCAGGGTGGCAAGCGGGCAGCGCCGGAATTAACGAATAGCGAAGATGTGATCTTCGGCCAGTGAACGCAACGGCTGGCGCTCCGCCACGGCACTGCCCCAGACGCCATTAACATCGAGGTTAGCCAGGGTGCTGAGCAGGGCCGGTACCGAAACCGGACCGGCCAGCACCGAGATATTGCGCTGTGTGGCCTGGCCCTGGATGATGGTCAGCAGCATCTCATCCATCAGATTATTGTGAACGTTGGCAACCAGTTCAGGTGCCAGCACCAGATAATCGACCACCTCGTCACTCAGCAGATTGAAGGCATCCAGATTACGGCCAAAATGCTGCAATACGATGCGGCAGCCGCACTGCCGCAGTTGCAGCAGCGCGGCATAGAGCTGATCGCCCTGGCTCAGCACGCTGGCGGCAGGGAAAGCAAAACCACAGCCGCTGCTGGAGAGACCGGCGGCAACAAAGCGCTGGCAGAGTTGCTGCACAAAGGCGGCATCACTCAGCACCTGGGCGTTAAGCGGCAGAATCACCGGGATGCCTTTGTTATTGAGCCGTTGCACGTCGTGGCGGAAGAAAACCTCAAGAATATTATTATCCAGCCGGCGACGCAGCGTTTCATCAGGCAGGTTATTGCGCAGTAGTGTCTCATCCAGCAGCAACCCGTCAGCGGTCAACAGCTGGACCTCAAGCAGCCAGATAAAGGCTGCCTGCGGCGTTTTTGGCGGGGCAATGGCCCAGGCGGGCAGTTCGATCTTCAGCGCATCAATCATTGCTGCATCCATGCCCTGATGGTTGCCCGACAGCGGTAAGCGATGCTGTTCGTAGACCACCAGCCGTCCGCGCCCGCTGCGTTTGGCGTTGTAACAGGCGATGTCCGCCTGCGAAAGCACGTCGCTGCTCTGACAGTTTTCTGCAGAAATCTGCGTCACGCCCGCGCTGGCGCCGACCTGATAGAGGCGTCCCAGCCACTGGAACCGGTAATCATTTACCGCGGCGACAATGCGCTGCACCACATCATGTGCCTGTGCGATATCGCAATCGGGCATCAGTAGCGCAAACTCATCACCGCCCAGTCGCGCAAGGAAATCGCTGCTGCGCAGAGGGTGCTGCATCAGATCGGAGAGTTCGCGCAGTAACGCATCGCCTGCAGCATGCCCGGCGCTGTCATTGACCGCTTTAAACTTATCAAGGTCGATAAACACCAGCACGTGCTGATGCTGATGTTCCGCGGCATCAAACAGCAGACGCTTAAGCTGAAGTTCGAAGCTGGCGCGGTTAGGCAGGCGGGTCAGGGTGTCATGCAGCGCGCTGTAGCTCAGGCGCTTCATCAGTTTGCGTGACTCACTCACATCCTGAATGACCATCACCGCCCCCTGTTCCAGACCCGCTTCCGAACGCAGCGGCGTGATGCTGTAGTGAATATCGATATGGCCGCCATCCGGCGTATGCAGCACCAGATCTTCAGCGAGACCGGGGGTGATTTTTTCCGGCGGCAGCTGGCATAACAGCAAATTCTCTACCTCAGGGCCGTTACGTCCCTGCGTGATATGCAGCAGCTCACTCAGCGGCTGACCAGCGGCCTGCTCCTGCGACCAGCCACTCATTTTCTCCGCCACCGGGTTCATAAAGGCAACGCGCATCTCTTTATCGGTGCTGATGACCGCTTCGCCGATCGAATCCAGGGTGATCGCCATGCGCTCTTTCTCCTGAAACAGCGCCTCATTAAGATTGCGTAGCGGCGTGATGTCCTGACAGATGCCCAGCATGCGCTCAATGCGTCCCTCTTTACTCAGCAGCCGGTTGGCCTGAGTGCGCACCCAGCGATGCCCCTGGTCATCGACCACGCGGTACTCCATGTGAAACGCGCTG
The DNA here is from genome assembly GCF_007558755.1 of Pantoea sp. paga. Lineage (NCBI taxonomy): Bacteria > Pseudomonadati > Pseudomonadota > Gammaproteobacteria > Enterobacterales > Erwiniaceae > Pantoea > Pantoea sp. paga. The sequence continues at coordinate 971,838 of NZ_VLTF01000001.1, read as the reverse complement.
CGAAGCTCAATCGCCTGTTGTACCGTCAGTGCGGCATACTCGCGATCGGCGGGATGCAGCAGATGGATCCAGAGGTCATAGCTGGGCGATTCATGAGGAGCAAGACCAAACAGCGCGTACATGCGCTTATCCCATAACATCTCGCCGGTCAGCAGGTTCCACTCCCATACGCCGATGCCACCCGCTTCGTTGGCCAGCGTAATACGCTCCATCAGCCGGCGATTCACCTGCTCACTCTGCTTCAGCTCAGAGATATCAATAATCTGGGCAATAAAGTAGAGCGGGGCGTAGCTGCTGTCGCGCACCAGCGATACCGTTAGCTGCGTCCAGACAATCTCACCATCTTTGCGGAAATAACGCTTTTCCAGGGTGTAGGTATCAATCTCACCCGCCAGCAGCCGGCTCACCTGTTGCAAATCCAGGCTGAGATCGTCGGGATGGGTGATCTGCTGAAAAGTCAGCCGTTTCAGCTCCTCAGCCGGATAGCCCAGGATCTGGCACAGCGAGCGGTTGACCTGCTGCCAGCTGCCGTTCGGCGCCACCAGCGCCATACCGATGGCGGAATACTCCATGGCGTGACGGAAGCGGGTTTCACTGTCAGTGATATGGAGCTTTTCGCGCCGGAACGCATCCATCACCAGCGACATAATGTGACTGGGGATTAACACCAGCAGGAACGGCAGCCAGCTGGAGACCGGGCCCAGCACGCTGTTGTTGTTCACCACGGTGACCAGATCAAAGGCGAGCAGTATCGAGATAAAACTGGCGTTCAGGAAGAACAGCACGAACGCCTGCAGCTTGGGCAGGCGAACCGCGCACCAGAACAGGATCACCACGATAAAGGTAAAGGGCCACGGCAAAAAGCGCAGCGCCAGATAACTGGCCCCGAGGGTGAGAAGAAGCGTCAGCAGAGCTTCGGCCAGGCGCAGATTGCTGAACACCGTGCGACGCAGCGGCCAAGGCAGCAGTAACAGCATCGGGCCTAACACCAGCATGCCGATGATTTCGGAGATCACCCAGGTATAAAAGAAGGGAAACGAGGCGTGGCCGCTGACCTGCAGCGTCCAGAGTGCCAGCAGGCCGCCGAGCACCGGCGTCACGATGCCCACCGACAGTACCATCCGTGCCCAGTCATGCAGCGAATCCAGCGGCGCGCGCCGATCCAGCAGGGCGCGCAGCAGCATGCCACCCACACCGGCCTGGATAAGATTGAGCAGGGCGAATTTAATATTCGAGAGGGCAGGCCCGATAATGATGGCGTTAGCCCCGGCGGTGCCAAGCACGCAGGCTGTCAGCAGCAGCGGAAGCTGGCGTGACGGGCAGCGGAAAACCACGACGGTCATTAAGGTGGTCGGAAACCAGAGCGGGGAGATTTTGCCGCTGACGACGATCAGTTCCAGACAGAAGAGTGTCAGGACAAACACCACGCAGCCAAGGAGCAACGCCGAGAGCCAGCGGTTTGGCGTGCTATTTTGCGGGGACAGGATCTCTATCGTCATGCGGACTTCCGGCAGGGTGCAGCGCTCCACAATGGCGTATCAGGCACCAGTCATTCTCTCACTGCATGCTAGCACATCCGGCAAAGAAAAAAGGGGTGAAATCAATATTGCCCGTTATTCGGCGAATTGACGGGCACGGTAAGATTGATTGCCAGCACGTTGATTACTGGCGGAAAAGATCGGCGCGGGTATAGGGTTTCTCCATGCCTGCAAGGCTGGCGGCGAAACGCTCCAGGAACTGCTGCGTGGTGGCGACACGACCATGACTCATCAATACAAACGGCACTAACAGCGCAGCACCGACCTGCGGCCAGCTGAAGCCTTTGAGCGAGGTGCGACGCTGAGAGATCAGAAACGCCGTGCTCAGCGTGAAGCCCAGCAGCAGCCCGGTGACCACCTCACTTTTTGAGTGTGCGTGGATGACCAGGCGGGAGAAACCGACCATCAGGGGAATCAGATAGCCAACCCCAATCGCCGCAATGCGCCACATCGCGGACCAGCGCCCGGAAATCAGCCATAGCATGACCGGCCACAGCGTGGCGGACATGGCGCTGTGGCCGCTGAAACCGGTAAAATTAAAGCGGGCGCTGCCGATGCCAAACCCCAGAAACAGAATTTTAGAGATGCTGACGGTCAGGCCAGCCAGGCCAAATGCCATAATCCAGTAAAAGACCGTATGACGATTATCACTCTTCCACGGTAAAATCAGCGCAATAATCACGGCTGTTGGAATCAACAGCATGCTGTCGCCAAAATAGGTCAAAGTCTTCCAGTGCATACTACTCCTGATGCATCTTCGGTCGTCACGTTAGCGACACGCGTTGTCTGAACAGCGCGCCGCGCAGGCCATTTTTTTTATAGTATGGTGTGCCGTTAGTTTATCGGTGAAATGAGTCGCGTCCAAAGGAGAAAGTCTGAAAAGTCGCCGACGCCATTTCTCTGGCATCAAAAGGCCGAAATCCCTATACTTAGCGCGAACACACCCTCTCCATTTCGGCCCGTCCGCTGCCCGCGTAATGTGTGACCAGTGGCAGGCTCCAGTTATCAGGTCTTAAAAAAGTATGACTGACAAGTCTCATCAGTGCGTGATTGTAGGCATTGCCGGCGCTTCCGCATCCGGTAAAAGTTTAATTGCCAGCACGCTCTATCGTGAAATCCGTGATCAGGTAGGTGACGAGCACATCGGGGTTATCCCGGAAGATGCTTATTACAAAGATCAAAGTCACCTCACCATGGAAGAGAGGGTTAAAACCAATTATGACCATCCGAGCGCGATGGATCATGATTTGCTGTTGCAGCATCTGCAGGCGGTGAAAGCCGGTCAGGATATTGAGCTGCCGGTCTACAGCTACGTTGAGCACACCCGCACCCAGCAAACGCATCATCTGAAGGCAAAAAAGGTCATCATCCTTGAAGGCATTCTGCTGTTAACCGATGCCCGTCTGCGCCAGGAACTCAACTTCTCTATCTTCGTGGACACGCCGCTCGACATCTGTCTGATGCGCCGTATGAAACGTGACGTCAATGAGCGTGGCCGCTCAATGGACTCGGTAATGAGTCAGTATCAGAAGACCGTGCGTCCGATGTTCCTGCAGTTTATCGAGCCATCAAAACAGTACGCCGATATCATTGTGCCGCGCGGCGGAAAAAACCGTATCGCCATCGATATTCTCAAGGCGAAAATCAACCAGTTTTTTGAATAACGCACGTCCGTCCGGACGTGGTGCAGACCGGCGGCAGGCACGCATGCCGGTTTGCTACACTTATGCCATGGAGTTACCGCAATGAGATTATGCGATCGCGATATTGAAGCCTGGCTGGACAATGGCAAACTGGCCATTGAGCCACGCCCGCCGGTCGAGCGCATTAACGGGGCCACCGTCGATGTGCGTCTGGGTAATCAGTTCCGCACCTTCAGCGGTCATACCGCGGCCTTTATCGATCTGAGCGGCCCGAAACAGGAAGTGAGCGCGGCACTGGATCGGGTCATGAGCGATGAGATCGTATTGCCTGATGGCGAGGCCTTTTTCCTCCATCCGGGAGAGCTGGCACTGGCGGTGACGCTGGAGTCCGTAACGCTGCCTGACGATCTGGTCGGCTGGCTGGATGGCCGTTCATCGCTGGCGCGACTTGGGTTGATGGTGCACGTTACGGCTCACCGCATCGATCCAGGCTGGCAGGGCCGTATCGTGCTGGAGTTCTACAATTCAGGTAAACTGCCGCTGGCTCTGCGTCCCGGTATGTTGATCGGTGCGCTGAGTTTTGAACCGCTTTCAGGCCCGGCTGCGCGTCCCTACAACCGGCGTGAAGATGCGAAATATCGCGGTCAGCAGGGCGCTGATGCCAGCCGTATCGACAAAGACTGATCTGAGGATGTAATGAAAAGAGTGATAACCACGCTGGCCATCCTGTTAGTGGTGGTCGTAACGGGAATGAGCGCACTGGTGCTGCTGGTCAATCCCAACGACTTTCGTGCCTATATGGTGCAGCAGGTCGAACAACGCAGTGGTTATCGCCTTGAGGTCAGCAGCGATCTGCGCTGGCACGTCTGGCCTCAGCTCAGCATCCTGGCCGGCCGGATGAGCCTTACCGCGCCGGGTGCCAGCCAGCCGATGGTCTCGGCGGAAAACATGCGGCTGGATGTTGATCTCTGGCCACTGTTATCCCATCAGCTCAGCGTCAGCCAGGTGATGCTGAAAAATGCGATAGTGCGGGTGACGCCAGATAGCCGCGCGCAGCGTGCCAGAAATGCGCCCCAGGGTCCGCGTGATGCGGAGCCGGCCTATCCTTCCAGCGGCTGGTCATTTGATATCGCTAAACTGCGGGTAGCAGACAGTCTGTTGATCTGGCAGCAGCCAGGCGGCGACGAATATAATTTCCGCGACCTCAACATTAATATGGAACAGGACGCGAACAAGCTGGCGACGCTGTCGCTGAGCACCACGCTGATGCGCAACCAGCGCAACGCCACACTGAATCTCAAAGGCCAGCTGGATGCCGCGCAATATCCCCATCGCCTCAGCGGCCAGTTGCAGCAGCTTGATTACACCTTGTCCGGTGCCGACATTCCGGCACAGGGGATCAAAGGCTCGCTGAGCCTGCAGGGCGACTGGAATGGTGACCGCCAGCAGCTCTCCTTCAGTAATCTGCAGCTCACCGCCAATGACAGCACCCTGACCGGGCAGGGCAGTGGCCATATTGCGCCACCGCAGCAGCTGGCGCTGGATCTGAAAGCCAGCAACCTTAACGTCGATAATTTACTCACCAGTGCGCCCGTCTCTGACGCGCCTGGCGTGCAGCACGCCACCGTGGCCCGTTCGCCGGTGATTGCTGCGCCGCGGGAACGCAGCAACGCCGACTCTCCGCTGAATGACCTGGATCTGGCGCTGAAGTTACAGGCTGACAATGCGGTATGGCGCGGACTCTCTCTGACCAATCTTTCGGTAAACGCCAGCAATCAGCAGGGAGTGATGACGCTGAAGACGCTAAGCGGCAAGCTGGGCAATGGCAGCTTCTCCATTCCCGGCAGTATCGATATCCGTCAGCCAGAGACGCGGGTCAGCCTTAAACCCCAACTCCGGTTAATTGCGATTCAGCCGCTGCTTAAAGCGTTTGAACTGCCGGAAAGCGTGCAGGGGAACCTGAGTCTGGATGGCGACCTGTCGGGCGATACGCTGACGGTCGAAGCAGCCAAACGTCGCTGGCAGGGCAGGGCGACCATCAGCGCCAGCAACCTGAAGCTGGCAGAGCTGAATCTGCAGCAGATGGTGCAGCGTGCCGTGGCGCGGGTCAGCGATAAGGTCAGCGGCGATCAGGCGGTGGATGAGGGGATTGAGTCGATTAGCGCACAGGTGGCGCTGAATAAGGGCGTACTCAGCTTCAGCGATATCAATGGCAACGGCCAGAATCTGGGCCTGCAGGGCGCGGGCAAAGTTGACATGGTGCAGCAACAGCTGGATATGACCCTGGGGCTGAAAATCAGCGGCTGGCGTGGCGATGATGCGCTGGTGAAGGCACTCTCCAGTCAGCCGGTTCCGCTGCGCATGTATGGTAGCTGGGACAGCCTGCAATACTCCCTGCCGGTGGATGACGTTCTGCGTAACCGGCTGCAGAGTGAGGCGAAATCACGGCTGAATCAGTGGATCGATCGCCAGAAAGAGGGCGAGAACAAAGAGAACCTGAAGAAAATCATGCGCCCGTAGCGGGCGCATTCCCTTCAGCCCGCTAATCGCTCAGACCTCGTAATTGATATCGGGCTGCAGCAGGATCTCGACTTTCTGCACCCGATGATTTTCGACCTGCAGCGTTCGCAGCAGATAGTCACCCAGTTGCAACACTTCGCCTTCCTGAGGGATGTGTTGCATCTTATCCATCAGTAATCCCGCCAGCGTATGATAGTCACCCTGCTCATCGAGCGGCAATTTCACATAGAGCGCCAGATCTTCCAGTGGCATATGACCGTTAGCAATCCAGTGGCCTTCACCCTGAATCTGAATATCGTAGCGTGCATCGATTTCACCCGCCTCATTCGGCAGATTGCCGGCGATGGTCTCCATTACATCGCTCAGCGTGACCACGCCTTCCACCGAACCAAATTCATCGACCACAAAGGCGAAGTGAGTATGGGCCTGACGAAACTGTTCCAGTGCCTGCAGCACCGTCAGCCGTTCAGGAAAGACCAGCGGTTGTCGAATCAGGGCGCGTAAATCGAGGGAGTTCTGGTGCAGTGACTGATGCAGCAGATCGATAACGTGAACCACGCCCAGCGGTTCGCTGGAGTGATCCGTGATCAGTATTCGCGTGTGCTGGTTGCGGTCGAGGCGCGACATAATCTCTGCCGGATCATCACTGAGATCGATATGTTCTACGTCGTGGCGCGAGGTCATGATGCTGTTAATGTGGCGCTGACCCATGCCCAGTACGCGGGCAATCATCACCCGCTCCTGCCGGTTAAACAGCATGCTGTCGTCACTGTCAGCAATCAGTGACGAGGTTTTCGCATCCAGCTCCGCCGGTTCTGCCGCGCCGCGCAGCAGTCGTAACACCGCTTCCGCCGTGCGCTGGCGTAGCGGACGACCGGCCGACAGCACCCGACGACGATTAAAGTGCGCTAACTGGTTCAGTGCCTCAATGACCACCGAGAAGCCGATTGCCGCATAGAGATAGCCTTTGGGAATCACAAAGCCAAAGCCTTCCGCCACCAGGCTGAAGCCGATCATCAGCAGAAAGCTTAAGCAGAGGATCACAATCGTAGGATGGTTGTTCACGAAGTGGGTTAACGGCTTGCTGGCGAGCAGCATCAGCAGAATGGCGATGGTAACCGCAATCATCATGACCGGTAAGTCATTAACCATGCCGACGGCAGTAATCACCGCATCCAGCGAGAAGATGGCATCCAGCACCACGATTTGCGCCACCACCGGCCAGAATTTAGCGCCGCCTTTTTGTTGACCGGACGCCTCATCATCCCCTTCAAGACGCTCATTCAACTCTGTGGTGGCTTTAAATAGCAGGAAAATCCCGCCTGTCAGCAGCAGTAAATCGCGCGCACTAAAGGGGTGGCCCGCAAGCGTAATCCAGGGTTCTTTCAGCGTAACCAGCCAGGAAAGCGATGCCAGCAGCAATAATCGGCACAATAACGCCAGCAGCAGTCCAATCACGCGCGCGCGGTCGCGAAGCGGCCCTGGAAGCTTCTCAACCAGGATGGCGATGAAGATCAGATTGTCGATGCCTAAAACCAGCTCCAGAACGATTAGCGTGACTAATCCCGCCCATAGCGAGGGATCTGCAATTACCTCCAGCATGCCTTGTTCACCTGAATGTCTTAAATTGAGTTTTCTCTGATGATAGTGGAGTGCGAAGCCACGTACAAATGGCAGGGCAGGGGGCATGTTCTCAGATAACCACGCTATATCGTGCAAAATATGAACATAATAGTGTGACGCTTTGATTAACTTCACAGGGCGCAGTAGAGATAATTCTTAGTCATTGGCTGAAGCAAAAGAGATATTCACCTGTCGGGCTTATGCGATTTATCTCATCGGGAGTATGGCATTAATCCGAATTGTGAAGAAAGGATTGCACTGCCCGTCAGGCCTCAATACTAATTGCTGGTAGTCTTTTTCCTAAAATAGTCCAGGGATGGCGGGACCTGCTTGTAAACAAGCCAGTAATAACTAGTATAGCAACAAGTTAGCAAACTCTGCCCCAGAGTCGTAATCTGCGTACCTATTCGACATTAATCGCAATGTCACGAATGAGTAATTCGCCTGTGAACGTCTGTATGATGCGTTGCGGTAACGCTAACACATTACGGGGAGCATTATGAATGATGACAGCGATATTGGCAGCGACAGCCAAGGGCGGTAGCGTGCCCGAATCGCGTTTTTGTTGATAAAGTGAGCAGCGCTGGCGGTGGTTAAGTCAGAGTAATCTGTTGGTATTCATCACGATATTATTGGTTTCATGGTTAAGATCATTGGCGTAAACGCCGCAGGAGCTCCCCTTAGAAACGGCTCACTCTGGAGAGGTTTCGTCGCTTAATGATTAAACAGGCGATAGCCGTTGCGGGTTTAAGGAAATAAAATAAAGAGTTAAATATGCGCGATACAGAATTTACGTTTAAAAGTCTTATTACCAAATTAATGCTGGCATGTTCAGACTTAATTTGTTTCAACGCAGCGTTATTTTTGGCGATGATGCTAATTAATTTGCAGTCAGATTCGCCGCTGGCAGATATTTCTGAAAAAGAAATGAATTTAAAAATTGCCACGCACATTTGCCTGTCGGTAATTTGTATTGGCTGGTTCTGGGTAAGGCTGCGTCACTACACTTACCGCAAACCTTTCTGGTTCGAATTAAAAGAAGTTTTTCGTACCATTCTTATATTTTCTGTTATCGACCTGTCGATTACCGCCCTGTCGCAGTGGCAGATGTCGCGTTTCGTCTGGTTACTGACCTGGGTTCTGGCGCTGATTTTAATTCCGACCTGCCGCGCGCTTTCTAAACGTCTGCTGAATAAAAATGGCTTGTGGAAAAAACAGACCATTATTATCGGCAGCAGCAAAAATGCGCACGAAGCCTGGCAGGCACTGCAAAGCGAAGAGGTCATGGGTTTTGACGTTATCGCCTTCTATGACGTTGATGGAACCTGTCCGCAGGAGATCATGAACGGCGTGCCGGTGCTGCGCGACGAGCAGGAGCTCTGGAGCCTCACCAACAGCGAAACGCAGTTTATCGTCGCCGTTGAGTATGAGCAGAGTCAGTACCGTGATGTCTGGCTTAAATCGCTGGCGATGCACAACTGCCGTTCAGTATCAGTGATCCCAACCCTGCGTGGTGTACCGCTCTACGGTACCGACATGGCCTATATCTTTAGCCATGAAGTGATGATTCTGCGGGTTCAGAACAACCTGGCCAAACGCACTTCGCGCTTCCTGAAGCGGGCATTTGATATCGTGGGTGCGCTCTCGATTATCCTGATGCTGATGCCAGCGCTGCTGGTACTGGGCTTCCTGGTGGGCCGTGACGGTGGACCACCGATTTATGGTCACGAGCGTGTGGGAATGAATGGCCGTAAATTCAAATGCCTGAAATTCCGCTCAATGGTCATTAATTCAAAAGAAGTGCTGGAAGAGGTGCTGCGCACCGATCCGATTGCCCGTGCGGAATGGGATAAAGATTTCAAACTCAAAAATGATCCACGTATTACTAAAGTGGGCCACTTCATCCGTAAAACAAGCCTCGATGAGCTCCCTCAGCTCTGGAACGTGGTGCGCGGTGATATGAGTCTGGTCGGACCGCGTCCGGTCATTGAAGATGAACTCTGTCGTTATGCCGGTGATGTTGATTATTACCTGATGGCAAAGCCAGGCATGACGGGATTGTGGCAGGTCAGCGGTCGTAATGATGTTGACTATGAAACCCGCGTCTATTTCGACTCGTGGTACGTGAAAAACTGGTCACTGTGGAACGACATCGCGATTCTGTTTAAAACAGTGGGCGTGGTATTGAAACGCGATGGTGCCTATTAATCGTGAGTCGGAATGAGCGCGTTAACGCGCGCTCAGAGGTGTTTTGCCGTTGTCAGGCGTGTCGTTGATAGTGGCCATCATCAGGGATATCGCTGTGCATCCATAGTCCGCTATGATGCGTGGCGTTCAGGGTACACCCTGGTAGATGGCCGCTACTTATAACAAGTGGAGCAAGGATAATGAACGACAGGTTCAGTGCTTAAGTCAGGTAGGATTTACTTTTTGTTGGACGCTTACACAGCGGCGGTTTCGCCTCTATCAATAAATAACTGATAGCGAAGATCTAAATGATTACAATCAAAATGAAATTGATACCCTTGCTGGTATCCGCCACATTCCTTAGCGGGTGTACGATCGAACCAGGTTCTCACCTTTCTACATCAGGAAAAGATGTTGTTGAACAGCAGGATAGCAACTTTGACATCGATAAATATGTCAACGTCTTCCCGCTGACGCCTTCACTGGTTGAAAGGATGCGTCCGAAGCCACTGGTGGCTCAGACGAATCCTGCCCTGCAGAACGAAATTCAGAACTACGAATACCGTATCGGTGTGGGCGATGTTCTGACCGTAACGGTCTGGGATCACCCGGAACTGACCACCCCAGCGGGTCAGTACCGTAGCGCCAGCGACACCGGTAACTGGGTGCATTCTGACGGCACCATTTTCTATCCCTACATCGGTCGTGTGCGTGTAGCGGGCCGTACCGTCGGCGAAGTGCGTGACGAAGTGTCACGTCGTCTGGCTCAGTACATTGAAAGCCCACAGGTTGATGTCAGCATCGCCTCGTTCAAATCACAGAAAACCTATGTGACGGGTTCAGTGACCACTTCTGGTCAGCAGCCCATCACCAACGTTCCGTTGACGGTGCTGGATGCGATCAACGCTGCTGGCGGACTGGCCGCTGATGCTGACTGGCGCAACGTGGTGCTGACGCACAACGGTCGTGAACAGCGCATCTCTCTGCAGGCACTGATGCAGAATGGCGACCTGAGCCAGAACCACCTCCTCTATCCAGGCGATATCCTTTACGTTCCGCGTAACGATGATCTGAAAATCTTCGTGATGGGTGAAGTGAAGCAGCAGACCACCCTGAAAATGGACCGTAGCGGCATGACGCTGGCGGAAGCACTGGGCAATGCGGCCGGGATGGATCAAACCACCTCTGACGCCACTGGTGTATTCGTTATCCGTCCACTGCACGGCACCGATCGCAACAAGATTGCCAACATCTATCAGTTGAACACCAAAGATGCGGCATCCATGGTGATGGGAACCGATTTCCAGCTCCAGCCTTACGACATCGTTTATGTCACCTCTACGCCGCTGACGCGCTGGAACCGTGTGATTGGGCAGTTGATACCGACCATCGCAGGTATCAACGATGCAACACAGGCCGCATCGCGTATCCGTACCTGGGGTAATTAAGGTCCCGTCATGATTAAGTCCGTGTTAGTCGTTTGCGTCGGCAATATCTGCCGCTCTCCTACCGGAGAGCGCCTGTTTAAACGTGCGCTGCCTGATTTAGACGTTCGCTCTGCCGGCCTGGGGGCGCTTGTCGGCCATCCGGCCGACAAGACGGCGTCTGAAGTCGCTGCTGCGCAGGGTCTGTCGCTGGAAGGACATGAGGCGCAACAGTTGACGGCAGAGATGTGCCGCAACGTTGACCTGATTCTGGTGATGGAAAAGCGACATATTGAACAGGTGAATCGCATCGACCCGGCCGCGCGTGGCAAAACCATGCTGCTTGGGCACTGGCTCAATCAGAAAGAAATTGCGGATCCGTACAGAAAAAGCCGTGAGGCCTTTGAAGAGATTTACGGATTACTGGAAAACGCTACCCAGAAGTGGGTGAACGTATTAAGCCGATAGTTGGGATTATCCATGAATATAAAAAATAAGGTCAGAACCGCGCCGGGAGAGGATTCGAATGGATGGGATCTGGCGCATCTTGTGGGACAGCTAATTGATCATCGCTGGATCATTGTTGCCGTTACCGCTTTTTTCATGCTGGCGGGAACACTCTACACACTGTTTGCAACACCCATTTATAGCGCAGATGCGTTAGTTCAGGTTGAGCAGAAGAATGCCAGCACCGTTCTGAACGAAATTGACAGCATTCTGCCACCGACACCAGCCTCTGATACGGAAATCGAGATTCTGGAATCCCGTATGGTCATCGGCAAAACCGTTGACGATCTGGGTCTGGATACCGTCGTTGAGCAGAACTATTTCCCGGTTATCGGTAAAGGTCTGTCGCGCCTGATGGGCAACAAACCCGCCAGTATCGCGATTTCGCGCCTGGAAATCCCACGCACTATCGACAAACGTAACGTTGAACTGGAAGTGACCGGTCCGGATAGCTACACCGTCTCAAAAGATGGCGATGAGCTGTTCAAAGGTAAAGTCGGCCAGCTGGAGTCGCACGGCGACATCAGCATGCTGGTCAGCGAGATTCACGCTGATGAAGGCACCAGCTTCACCGTGACCAAGCTGAATAACCTGCAGGCGATCCGTTCAGTGCTCTCTAACCTGACCGTGGCAGACAAAGGTAAAGATACCGGCGTGCTGGGTCTGGAGTATTTGGGTGAAGATCCAGAGCAGATCAGCAAAGTGCTGAACCAGATTGTGAATAACTATCTGTTACAGAACGTTGAGCGCAAGTCAGCGCAGGCAGAGAAAAGCCTGGAGTTCTTACGCACTCAGCTGCCTGCCGTTCGCAGCAAGCTGGATGAAGCGGAAGATAAGCTGAACACCTTCCGTCGTCAGAACGAATCTGTTGACCTGTCACTGGAAGCGAAATCCGCTCTGGACTCCTCTGTCAGTGTGCAGAGTCAGTTGAACGAACTGACCTTCCGTGAAGCCGAAGTCTCTCAGCTGTTTACCAAAGATCACCCGACGTATCGCGCGCTGCTTGAAAAACGCAAAACGCTGGAAGGTGAGCAGGCTCAGCTGAATAAGAAAATTGCTGGCATGCCACAGACTCAGCAGGAAATCCTGCGTCTGACCCGTGACGTTCAGTCTGGTCAGGAGATCTACATGCAGCTGCTGAACCGTCAGCAGGAGCTGGGTATCAGTAAAGCGAGCACCGTGGGTGATGTCCGCATCATCGATGGCGCGCAGACCGCTAACTCACCTGTTGCACCGAAGAAGCTGCTGATCATCGCCGCGAGCCTGATTTTCGGTCTGTTCGTGTCAGTGGGTCTGGTTCTGCTGAAAGCGCTGCTGCATCACGGCATCGAGAACCCGGATCAGCTGGAAGAGCTGGGCATGAATGTCTATGCCAGCGTTCCACTGTCAGACTGGCAGCGTAAGAAGGATACCGAAGCCCTGGCGCGTCGTGGCAGCAAGGTGAAAACCGATCCGCACGAAACGCTGCTGGCGCTGGGTAACCCGACTGACCTCTCCATCGAAGCGATTCGTAGCCTGCGTACCAGCCTGCACTTCGCGATGATGGAAGCGAAAAACAATATCCTGATGATTACCGGTGCCAGCCCGGGTATTGGTAAAACCTTTATCTGTGCCAACCTGGCGACCCTGGTCGCGAAAGCGGGTCAGCGTGTTCTGTTTATCGATGGCGACATGCGTCGTGGTTACACCCACGAACTGCTGGGCGCAGATAACAAATCAGGTCTGTCCAACGTGCTGTCCGGTAAAACTGAATTCAGCCCGGCGCTGATTCAGCAGGGCGTCTACGGTTTCGACTTCCTGCCACGTGGTCAGGTTCCGCCGAACCCGTCTGAGCTGCTGATGCATCGTCGCATGGGTGAGCTGCTGGAGTGGGCGAGCAAGAACTACGACCTGGTGTTAATCGATACGCCGCCAATCCTGGCCGTCACCGATGCCTCTATCATCGGTAAGCTGGCCGGTACCTCACTGATGGTGGCGCGTTTCGAAGCCAACACCACCAAAGAAGTGGACGTCAGCTTCAAACGCTTTGCCCAGAACGGTATTGAGATTAAAGGTGTGATCCTCAACGCCGTGGTGCGTAAAGCCGCTAATGCGTATGGCTATGGTTATGACTACTACGCCTATGACTACGGCAAGACGAACAAAAGCTGATCATTGAGCAATAAAACAGGGGGCGGTCTGACCGCCCCTTTTTATCGTCCCTTTGAATGACGACACGCATCAATTTACACAGGTTATTCTGTCCAAACCCACAAAAGCGATACATCTATAAATCGCATGGCGAGCGTCACTCAACAGAATTCATCACCAGCAGGCATCGCCCGCACGCAATTTGTGACCGTGCAATCAGACTCGCTGTAAAGCCAGTCGGGGAGGCGAAGCGTGATTATTGCTGGCATGAGAACTTGTGGAATTAAGGAATCACACCATGGCTCCATATTGGTATGTATCAGGCTTTTTACTGCTGCTTTCGCTGTTTGAAATAGCGCTAAAAAAAGACGAACGCACAAATTATATTCTGACCTGGCTACTCTGTTTTGCCGCCGTGACTTTGATTATTTTCGGGGGAATACGCGGTCTTGGTACCGGCATGGATGACTTTCAGTACCGGAGCTTCTTCGAAGACTTTGTAAGACGTATTGAAATTAACGGCTTCTTTAATACCGTTGCGTTCTTCCGTTACGAACCGCTGATTTTTGCGATGGCCTGGCTCACCAGCCTGTTTTCGCACAATGCCAGTATCTTCCTGTTTGTCTTCTGCGCCATTGCCGTTTCCATCAATACCTGGTTTTTCAGGAAGATGTCTCCGTATCCGGTGCTGGCGCTGGTGCTCTATTCAGCGCACATCTTTATCAACAAAGACATTAACCAGATTCGCTTTGGCCTGAGTTCTGCGCTGTTCCTTGGCGTTCTCTGGTCGATCTATCTCAAGCGCTACTGGTGGGCATTTGCCTTCTTTATTCTGTCGTTTACGAGCCATAACACCGGTGTGATGGTGGTGACGCTTGTGCCGTTCCTGTTTATCCGGGACTGGCGCTGGTGGCCGGTCATTATCATCGTTGCCAGTCTGCCGCTATCGGTTGTGGGCGGCTCGGGCTTTATTGCCCTGATTGCCGGTCATCTGGGATCGCTGGGAGAGAGGGCATCGGGCTATAACAATGACCCCTCCTATGCAATGGGTGGCAGCATCCTGGCCGTATCGAACCTGAAAAACATCATGCTGGTGTTTGTCTTCTTCTATTTCATGCTGACCGATAAGCTGAAGCGCGAGAATTACGCCCAGTATCGCCTTAACTATCTGCTGATTTTAAGTTTTGCCATCGGCGGAGCGATCAGGATCTTCCTGTATAACTTCCCGTCAGGTTCGCGCCTGTCCAACTATCTGCAGCAGGTCGAGCCGATAATCCTGACCTCGCTGATTTATCAGGCAAGGCGATCCTGGAAGCCAGCGCTGTATGCCATGCTGGTGTTCTTCCTGCTCTATTACCTCTACTACAACACCATTTCAACCAAACAGGCCGTTACCGGTTATGAAGTGGCGCGGGAGTTTTGGCTGATCCACTAATCAATCTGACGACCGCCCCTGGGTGACGAGTTTCACCCAGGGGCGGTCGTCGGTCAGAACACAGGTTTTTCATCGACCGTTGTCGAATGAACTGTTTATTTTTGAACTACTTTAATGAGGTGCTGGCAATGAAGGACATTCGTTTCTCCATCGTAATTCCGGCTTATAACGCGTCAGAATCGATTGTCACGACGCTGGATTGCGTTAAAGCACAAACGTATCGCAATTTCGAAGTCATCATCGTTGATGATAAATCTGCGGATGCTGCCGCGCTGGCGGATGTGGTGCGCAGCGAACGCTACCGGGAGCTCGATATCAATCTGGTGCTCTCCGAGGTCAAACTCAACGGAGCCGGTGCGCGTAACAAAGGTATTGAGCTGGCGACCGGTGACTATGTCAGCTTCCTTGACGCCGATGATGAGTGGGCTCCGGACAAACTGCAGCAGGTGAGCGAAAAAATTGCTCAGCTGGAGGCGCAGGGCAAAAAGAATTTCGTCATTTTCAGCCAGGTGAATATTTATCAGGATGGCACGTTCCTGAAAGTGATGCCGATGCAGCCGCCAGGCAAAAATGAAACGGTCGCGGAGTATCTCTTCGGCTGCTACGGCTTTATCCAGACCAGCACCATTGTGCTGAAGCGGGAAGACGCGGCAAAAATTCAGTTCGATACCCGCTACATCCGTCATCAGGATTATGATTTCTGCATTCGTGCCGACCGCATGGGCTATGACTTTGTGATGATCGCTGCTCCGCTGGCGAACTACCACCTGGTCACTAAGTTTGGCTCGAAACATAAAGGCGAATCGGTGAACTACTCGATGTTCTGGCTCGATAGCATGAAGCCGCATCTGACCCCGCGTGACATCCACACCTACAAAGCTTTTAAGCTGCCACTGCGCTACAAGATGGATGGTAAGTCGCTGATGGCGAGCCTGAGCTTCGCGCGCTACTTCTTCCTCACCAACAAAGACAACCGTGCTTATTTCATGAACCGGGTTAAAGACAAGGTCAGAGCACGTTTCGGCGGTGAGAAAGCGATCTCCTGACGCGCGCCGCGCCTCGCTCTGCTCCTGATGCCAGGAGCGACTCTTTTTACGATTAATTCAGGGTTGAAGATGAATACTTCTGTTGGAACCGTTGGCATTGTCATGCCTATGTATAATGCACGTCAGACGGTGTTACGCGCGGTGCAATCGGTTATCAATCAGCACTATACCGACTGGCATCTCTATCTGGTCAACGATAAATCGACCGATGACTCGCTGGAATTTGTGCGTGAGCATTGTCAGGATCCGCGCATTACCATTCTGGATAACGCGGTCAACATGGGCGCAGCAGAGACCCGAAATGTCGGGCTGCGCGCGGCCACTGAAGAGATTATCGCCTTTCTCGACAGCGATGATGAGTGGCATGCGGACAAGCTGACCCAGCAGGTTGCTGCCATTGCGGCCGGCGATGATTTTGTGATTACCGAATACCACTATAAAACCCGGAAGGCTGAGCACGATATTACCTACGGCAAACCTTACCTGCAGCAGGAAAACTTTGTGAAGAAGCAGTATCGCGTCTGCTTCTCCTCCGTCTGTTTCCGCCGTCCGCCGCAGGGGCTTTTCTTCCAGCGCAAAGGCCACGAAGATTTCCTGTTTTTGTATGAATTATTCACCCGCTATAAGCAGGCACGCGTAATTCAGACGATTCTGGTCAACTATTACGAATTAGGCGATTCCCTTTCCCGTAATAAGAACAAAGCGGCCCAGTGGCACCTTGAATTATTAAGAATTATCTATAAAAACAATCCTTTAAAAATCTATTACTATTACGCCTGGTATATGGTGAATGGTGTGCTGTTTACCCTTAAGCATCGTTAAGCCTGTCGGCAGGATTGTCTTTAAAATTTGAGGTGGATAGCGTTTCATGAAAAAAATTGTCCTGGTGATCAAAGATGCTTATTCGTATGCGGGCACCGAGAACATCTGTAACTTCATGTCAGAGTGTCTTGGCGAGACCCATGAAGTCACCATCTACTCGCTGGAAGGCAGTGGAAAAACCTTTTACCCGTTTGAGCACGTCAAACAGATCGTCAGCTTTGAAGGGCAGAGCAATCCGATCAAAAGCGCGGTTGCCCGGATTCACGAAGAGGGTTTCGATACCGTCTTCCTGATCAGCATGGGTCGCCTGAGCGTGATGTTCGCTTTCTGGAATCTGCTGGCGATGAAGAAAAAGCGGGGCAAAGCCTACGCCTGCGAACACATCGCCATTAACTCCTTCAGCAAACCGATTAAGTTCCTCAAGTTTCTGCTGCTGCGCTACTACGACCGCGTGATTGTTCTGACCGACAAAGATCATCAGGTGTTCAGCCGCTGGCGCATTCCCAGCAAACAAATCCCCAACCCGGTGGTTTACAAAGACTATCAGCGTCAGACCCGTCATCGCCAGGCGCTGGCCGTAGGCCGTCTGGATAACCAGAAGGGCTTTGACCTGATGCTGGATATCTGGCGCGACTTTGCCCGCAGCCATCCTGACTGGACGCTGGTGATTGCCGGTGACGGTGAACTGCGTCAGCAGCTGCACGACCAGGCGGCGGTGCTGGGCATCACCGACAGCGTGAAGTTTGTCGGCAAGGTCAGCAATATTAATGACTACTATCGCGACAGCGATATGGCGCTGATGACCTCGCGCTATGAAGGATTGCCACTGGTGCTGCTGGAAGCAAAATCCTGGTCACTGCCGGTAGTGGCATATGACTGCCCGACCGGTCCACAGGAGATCATCAATCACGGTGAAGATGGTTTCCTGGTTCCGATGAACGACAAAGCCACGTTTCTGGCCCGAATGGAGCAGCTCGCCAGCGATGACGCGCTGTTCTATGCCATGAGCGAAAAAACAAAACAGACCGCGCTGAAATTCGACGGTAATCAGATTAAGCAAAGCTGGCTGTCACTGGTTTAACCGGAGCTGGAAAAGCTCACTTGCGACGTGCCTCAGGGACACCGCCATGGCCAATGGCCTTATTGACTACGGGAAATGATGCATGAAAAGAAGAGAAGTTTTACAGACCGCCGCCTCCGCTCTGGTGGGGGCTCTCTCCGTGAGCACCTTTTCCAGCTACGCTGCAAAAAGTAACGGTATCGCCCTGAAGCCGGTTGATGCCACTGACGTGCCTAAAAGCGACGTGCCAATCCTGACCCCGGAAAATGTCTACGCCATGCCACCGCAGTTCTGGCAGGGCTTTGAAGGCAAACTCTGGATTGGTAAAGCAGGTGCAGATGCCAGCAAACCGGGCAACCAGATCCCGGTCTTCCTGCGTGATGCCAGCGGCAAAGTGTCGGAGATTGCTCAGCCTATCGCGCTGAACAAAGGCAACTTTGCCCAGTTTATTCAGGACAATGCTGCGCTGATTGCTAATCCTTCGCATTCGATGGCAGTCGAGGACAGCAACGGTCAGACGCTGTTCAACATCGCCGATGTCAGCCGTCCGGGCGCTGCAGATTTCAGCCAGCGTCTGGCACAGCCAGCGGGTTATCAGCTGATTGGTGAGATCCCGTCCGTAGCGGAGTTGCGCAAAACCCGTCCGCTGTTTGAAGGGGCCAAGGTTAAGCTGAAAAGCTGGCATGAAGGACGGGAAGTCGGCGGCGGCGAGTTTGTCGGCAGCTTCCAGCCCGCTCAGAATGATGGCGGCGTAAACTTTGCCGGTGAGGGCTTTTCCTGGCGTCGCGTGGTAGACGATTTCAACCGCCTGACCCTGTTTGATTTCGGTGCGATTGCCGATGGCAAAACCGATACTGCGCCCGCCATTATGGCGATGTTCCAGTGGTCACAGCAGGCTAACCAGCAGATCTGCGTCCAGTTCCCGGCCGGGACCTTTATGGTCTCAGCCTGTAACCTTGGCGATAAGTATCTCAACTTCTTCCGCATGTCCGGTGCGATGGTGAACTTCGGCTACTTCCCGGCGACCACTATTGTCTCAGATGGTAAGTCAGAGTTCGTCTTTGAGATGAATGCCCGTCGGGTTGAGCTTTCCAACCTGAATTTTAACGGCAACAGCGATAAGAGCCCCAACAAGCAGGGCTTTTTCCATAACAACTGCCCTGGCGGACAATATTTCCGTGGTGCCTGCCTGCGCTTTAACGCAGTCGGCGGCACCGCCATCAGCCTGCAGGATACTCTGGATTGTAAAATCGACCAGTGGTATGCCTCACGCTGCAGTGGTGATGTGATCAAATCGGGCTGGTCAGGGCAGAAGCAGGGCAAATGGGACCACAGCACCGCGATCGAACTGTCGAACTTTAATGCGCAGTACTGTCGTGGTGGCAAAGTCCTCAACCTGCCGCGCTGCGGCCAGTCGATTATCCATAATGGCTGGATTGAGCACTGTGATAACCCGGGCGATCTCTCCAACGGTCAGTGGATTGTCGATGCGCTGAGCCTGGAGGATTGTAAGAATCCGCTGATCGCGCATAACACGCGCCTGAATATGCGCCAGACCAGCCTCCAGTCGGGCAGCTGGATCGACAACTCCATGCAGGGCGACCGTCTGCTCAGCATCTGGGAGATGGGATCGACCCGCGTGGAGTCCTATGGCGTCGCGCTGGATGGCAGCCTGAAGTACAACTACATCACCTCGCGCTGGCGTTTAGAGAACAACACGAATCAGGAGACCTGGTTTGATCTCGGCAGCCTCTACTCCCCGACCGTGGGTGATTCGTGGGAGATCGAAATTTTTGGTCAGTCACAGTTCAGCAACGGCAGTGGCGATAAGCCGCTGATGAACCTGATCGGTGACAAGACCACCGGTGGCCGCGCGGTGATCCACGTACAGCGCAAAAAGGATCGCTCTGAAGCGAGCTGGTCGGCCGAAGGCAGCAGCCCGATTGTCGATGTGCGCTATGTGGCTGAGCATGACACCGATGTCCGCATCTTCATCAAACTGGCGGGCTGGACGCCGTCGGTGGCCGTGCTGGTGAAAACCACCGGTAAAGATCGCTTTGTCACCGGTCGCTGTGCGCGCGTTAACGCGAAGATGGAGAAGGGCAATCCTCCGGCGGGCGACGCGACTAAACGCGCGCCGCAGCGCTTCAGCCTGCACAACGGCAAAGCGGGCGTGGGTGCCAACGAGCAGGGCGATCTGCTGATGGCTTCGCGTCCGCTCTCTGCCGATCAGGTCGATACCAGCAAGCCGGAAGGCTTTGTTTCCGTCGTGATCAACGGCAAACAGGTCGCACTGCCTTACTTCGCAATCAAGTCGTAACACCTTGCATCACGGCCGTCACAACGGAGGCGGCCGGTTTTAACAGGAGCACTACCTTTGGGTGCGTTATCCCGTAAAGCATGACTTTAAACAGAGTTCATTTTGCCCATTGCGGATCTGGGCGGCTTACAGAATTAAAAAAATTTATTCGGAGTTGTTATGAAAATTTTATTGGTGGGTAACCACACGTGTGGGAATCGCGGGGATGGCGCGATTCTTCGTGGACTGATTGATTCTATGAAGTCTGCACGCAGTGATTTAGAGATTGATGTTATTAGCCGTTATCCAACCAGCTCCGGTTATCTGCTCCAGCAGGATATTCAGCAGGACGCGCTGTATCTGCACAACAGCAAATCAGGCAAAGGTCTGGTCGGTTCGTTTAAGCGTAAAGTCGCGAACCGCCTGATGCCCGATATCATGATGGCGCATCTGGGCAAGGGCGGGATCTTTAAGTCTTTCTCTGTACCCCCGCACCTGAAGGCGTTTACTGACAGCCTTGCAAAATATGATGCGATTATTCAGGTTGGCGGATCGTTCTTCGTTGACCTCTATGGTGTGACCCAGTTTGACCATGCGCTCTGTGCGCTGATGGCGAAAAAGCCGATCTACCTGATCGGTCACTCGGTGGGGCCATTCCAGAACCCGCGCGTCAATGCGCTGGCGAACTTTGTCTTTGATCGGGTCGACAGCCTGGTGCTGCGTGAATCGGTCAGCCTTGACCTGATGAAGCGCGATGGCGTGACCAGCTCTAAAATTGCGTCTGGCGTTGATACCGCTTTCCTGGTGCGGGCACGCGAAGTCGAAAACCCGAGCCATAATCTGCTCTACTGGCAGGGCATTATCGATGGCCGTAAAACCATCGCGATCACCGTGCGTGAACTGGCACCGTTTGATAAACGTCTGGGTGTAACGCAGAAAGAGTATGAAGCGGCGTTTGGCCGGGTAATCAATGCCATGATTGCTGAAGGCTATCAGGTTGTTGCGTTCTCAACCTGTACCGGCATCGACAGCTATGCCAAAGATGACCGCATGGTCGCACTGACCCTGCGTGACCACGTAGAACAGCCTGAACATTACCATGTCATTATGGATGAGTTTAATGACCTGGAGCTGGGCATCCTGCTGAATCATTGTCATCTGACCATTGGTACCCGCCTGCACTCGGCGATTATCTCCATGAACTTTGGCACCCCGGCTGTGGCGATCAACTACGAGCACAAGTCGATGGGTGTGATGAACCAGCTTGGTCTGCCGCAGATGGCAACCGATGTGAAAAGCCTGATGGATGGCTCGCTAATCGATAAAGTGAAAACTGTGCTTGCCGATTACGACAACATCAAGCTTAAGGTCGACACGGCCGTTGCGAATGAAAGGGAAATTGGCAACCGGATCACTGAAGAGATTCTCAAAGTATTAGGGTAATGTGATGAAACTGACTTTTTTCACCATGCGTTTCCCGGTTGCCTCTGAGACATTCGTATTAAATCAGGTAACCCATTTTATTGATGCCGGTTACGAGGTGGAGATTATTTCAGTCTTTCCCGGCGATTTAGTGAACCGGCATGCCGCTTTTGATGAGTATGGCCTGGCGGCGAAAACGCATTATCTGCTGCCGGAAGAGAAGGTCTCGATTGTCGATAAGCTGAACCAGCGCATTAAGCTGGTGCTGCCAAAAGTGACGAAACCGTCGCTGCTGCGTTCGCTGAATGTGCGCCGTTATGGCGCGCAGTCCAGTAAACTGCTGCTGCCGTCGATTGTGGCGAATGCAAAGCAGACCTTCACCGCAGATGTGTTCCTGGTGCATTTCGGCTATGCCGGTGCCCTGGCGAACAAACTGCGTGAGCTGGGCGTGCTCAAGGGTAAACAGGCGACCGTGTTTCACGGTGCCGATATTTCCCGTCGTCACATTCTGGAAGAGCACAAACTCGACTATGTGAATCTGTTCCGCCAGAGTGAGCTGATGCTGCCTATCAGCAATCTGTGGAAGAACAAGCTGATTGAGATGGGCTGCCCGCCGGAAAAAATTCACGTTACGCGTATGGGCATTGAGCCGGAGAAGTTTAACTTCCAGCCGCGCCAGGCGTTTCAGACGCCGCTGCGTATCGTTTCGGTGGCACGTCTGACCGAGAAGAAAGGGCTGGATGTGGCGGTCAAAGCCAGCGCCATCCTGAAGCAGCGTGGCGGTCAGTTTCAGTACACCATTATCGGTAACGGCGATCAGGATGAGATGATGCGTAATTTCATCGCCCGCGAGGGAATGGAAGATTGTGTCAGCATGCCGGGCTTTAAACCGCAGGAGGAGATCCGTCGCGCACTGAGTGAGGCTGACATCTTCCTGCTGCCCTCCAAAACCGCCGCAGATGGCGATATGGAAGGTATCCCGGTCGCACTGATGGAAGCGATGGCGGTCGGCCTGCCGGTGGTCTCAACCTTCCACAGCGGCATTCCGGAGCTGATCGAGAACAACGTATCTGGCTGGCTGGTGGAAGAGGACGATCCTGAGGCGCTGGCGGAAACGCTGCTGAAGCTCTCTCAGGGTGAAGTGGATGTGGCGCCCGTGGTCGCGGCCGCCCGTCACAAAGTTGAGACTGAATTTAATCAGCATATCGCCTACGGCGAACTGGCACAGATTCTGGAGCGACTGGTGTGAGTGGATTTAAGTCACAGGCGATTTGGCTGTTCGGCAGCACCTGCTTTTCTGCGGTGCTGCAGGTTGCACAGCTAAGCTTTCTCGCCCGCAAACTGGAAACCCACGAGCTGGGGCTGTTAGCCATCATCAACGCCATCCTGGCGGTGGCGGGTGTGCTGCAGGATATGGGGATGAGCAGTTATCTTGTGCATCGCCAGAACATTACCCGTCGTGAGCAGAGCACTATCTACTGGGTGAACGTCTCACTCAGCTTGTGTACTGGCCTGATCATGCTGCTGATCGCCTTCCCGGTCTCGTGGTTCTATCACCTGCCTGAGCTGGTGGGTCTGATCATGCTGACCAGCCTGAACTTCCTGGTGCTGGGGCATCTGTCGCAGTATCAGGCGCACTACATCAAAACCAAGCGGATGGTTTCGCTGGCGAAGATTGAGATGGGCACCAAGCTGTTTGCCTTCCTCTGTGTGGTGGCGATGCTGGAGTTCACCTCGCTCACCGTAGCGGCGGCGATTCTCGGTCTGTTCATCAACGCCTTTACCCGCATCCTCTGCATGATTGCGCTGGGTGAGAAGTCGTGGCGTCCAACCTGGGAGTTCGATAAAGCGACCTTTATCGGCGCGATTCGCTACGGCAGCTATCAGCTCGGCTCGCAGACCATTAACCAGCTGCGTACCCAGGCCGATGCGCTGGTAGTGGGTAAAGTGATGGGTGCTGAGATGCTGGGTGTTTACTCACTGGCGAAAGAGCTGGTGCTGCAACCGCTGAAGCTGGTGACGCCGGTGATTAACCGACTGGCACTGCCACGCTTTGCAGAGAAGCAGCACGATGCCGAGCAGCTGAAGAAGCTTTTCCTGAAGGGTACGCTGGGGATCATGCTGTTCAGCAGCGCGATGTACCTTGCGATTGGTATCCTGTCACCCGTCATTGTGCGTGTACTTTATGGCGCGTCGCATGAGCAGGTCTATCACCTGATCCCGCTGATGCTGCTGTTTGGTATGCTGCGGCCGATGGGCGGTCTGACCGGCGCGATTTCCCAGGCCAACGGACGGACCAACGTTGAGTTCTACTGGAACATCGTGGCGAGTATTGTGGTTCTGGCGGTGCTGGCAACCACCTTTATCTGGCCGAACGTGCTCTATGTGGCGCTGACGCTCTCCATCTCGCAGATCCTGATCTCGGCACTGGCTCATCCGTTCTTTATCAAGCCGGTAATTGGCATTCGGTTTATTCCCTATGCCCGGCAATGGGTGGCGGTGTCGGTGGTATTTGTCGGCATAATGTTGCTGGTCAATCACTTTAATCTGTTTGTGATGCCGGAGTGGTTTGAAGGCTGGTTGTAATCACAATTGCGTTATATCAACGGGCGGCCTCAGGGTCGCCCGTTTTCATTTATGGCTGGTCTCAGCCGCGCGGCGACCCGGGGGGGAAATAACAGAGGCGATATTCGATTACTGATTGTCTTTATTCAGTTTATGCCGTTGCTGGCAATGGGCAAAATGCCGAATTTCCAAGTTATGACAGAGAGTTACTGTCCGATTTTCAGATAAAGATTATACTTGCTCTTCCGGCCGATCCTGCATAATCGACCCACATCTTCATTTTATTAAACGGAATAAATATGACCAAGCTTAAAGCAGTAATCCCGGTTGCGGGCCTCGGTATGCATATGCTCCCTGCGACTAAAGCCATTCCGAAAGAGATGCTGCCTGTCGTCGACAAACCGATGATCCAGTACATCATTGACGAGTGTGTTGCCGCGGGTATTAAAGAGATTGTGCTGGTCACGCATGCATCGAAAAATGCCGTAGAAAACCATTTCGACACCACCTATGAGCTCGAAGCGCTGCTGGAAGCGCGCGTGAAGCGTCAGCTGCTGAGCGAAGTGCAGTCTATCTGCCCGCCAGGCGTAACCATCATGAACGTGCGCCAGGCACAGCCGCTGGGCCTGGGCCACTCGATTCTCTGTGCCCGTCCGATGATCGGTGACAATCCGTTTGTGGTCGTGCTGCCAGACGTGCTGCTGGATGACTCCACCGCTGACCACATGCGTTATAACCTTGCGGCGATGGTTGCCCGTTTTGAAGAGACCGGCCACAGCCAGGTCCTGGCGCAGCATATGCCAGCGTCCGATCTCTCTGAGTACTCAGTAATCACCACTGAAGAGCCGATTGATCACCCAGGCGACATCAGCACCATTACCGATTTCGTTGAGAAGCCTGAAGATACCGCCGGTCTGAGCTCTGACCTGGCTGCGGTAGGCCGCTATGTCCTTTCTGCTGATATCTGGGCGGAACTGGAGCGTACTGAGCCAGGCGCGTGGGGCCGTATCCAGCTGACCGATGCGATTGCCAGCCTGAGCAAACATAAAACCGTTGATGTTTCGCTGCTGACCGGTCACAGTTTCGACTGTGGTCGTAAGCTCGGTTACATGCAGGCGTTTGTCTCTTACGGCCTGCGCAGCAACGCGCAGGGTCGCGATTTCCGCGAAGCTATCCAGACCATCCTCGCAAAACAACAGTAATTTATTTGCCGCGTCCTGCGCGGCAGATTGAAAGGAGCTCACATGGCAATTTTAGTCACGGGCGGAGCAGGGTATATCGGCTCCCATACGGTACTGGCGCTGTTGCAGCGCGGTGATGATGTTGTGGTTCTGGATAACCTCTGCAATGCCTCACGCGAAGCGATTAACCGCGTTGAGAAACTGGCGGGTAAAAAAGCGACCTTCGTTGAAGGCGATATCCGTGACCGCGCCTGTCTGCGTGACCTGTTTGCATCCAACACCATTTCAGCCGTAATCCACTTCGCTGCGCTTAAAGCCGTCGGTGAATCTACGCGTATGCCGCTGGAGTACTACGAGAACAACGTCGCGGGCACCGTGGTGCTGCTGGAAGAGATGCGTGATGCCGGCGTCTGGAACTTTATCTTCAGCTCATCAGCAACCGTTTATGGCGCAGATGCCCCGGTTCCTTACGTTGAGACCACCCCGATTGGCGGTACCACCAGTCCATACGGCACCTCTAAGCTGATGACCGAATTCGTGATGCGCGACTTCGCCAAAGCGGAGCCGAAGTTCAAGGCGATTGCGCTGCGTTACTTCAATCCGGTTGGCGCGCATGAGTCAGGCGAAATCGGTGAAGATCCGGCTGGCATCCCAAACAACCTGCTGCCATACATTGCACAGGTCGCGATTGGCCGTCTGGAGAAGCTGGGCGTGTTTGGCGGTGATTACGATACGCCAGACGGTACCTGTCTGCGTGACTACATCCACGTTGTTGACCTGGCGGAAGGGCACCTGAAAGCGCTGGATTATCTGAGCAAAGTTGAGGGCTACACCGCCTTTAACCTGGGCGGCGGCAAAGGCTTCTCGGTGCTGGAGATGATCAAAGCGTTTGAGAAGGCGTCCGGCAAGGCGATCCCGTTTGAGATTAAGCCACGTCGCGATGGCGACCTGCCTGCGTTCTGGGCCGATGCGTCACTGGCTAACACAACGCTCGACTGGCGCGTGACGCGCGGCATCGATGAGATGATGCGCGATACGTGGAACTGGCAGAGCAAGAACCCGGATGGGTTTCGGTAGTTGAAAAAAGGCGAACTCAGGTTCGCCTTTTTTATATTTGATTTGAATTATCTTATCAGACCTTTCTCATAATTCTGATTGCATCACCCTGAGGCATCAGCAACCATCTCCTGCGCCAGAAAAGTGCTCATTAGTTGAACTAACACCTGCGACATAAACGCATTTTATTCGTAATAGCTATACCTGAGTGATAGAATTTACGATTGTTGAATGATAAACCCACTTAAACAATTTCATTAATAAAGTGATATCAATCAACTGAATGCTGAACATCTGGCGGATTCATGTTGTCAGCATACTCATTCGGTCAAAGATAATCAGCATCGTGGGAGCTGTAACCCAGGGGCGGTAGCGTGCTCTTAAAACGCCTATGATTGTCTGCTTTTTATTCGGGCACCCATGCCTCAGATAGCTTGTCAGGAATAAATACGTTATGAAGATTCTTATCACTGGTGGTGCAGGTTTTATCGGTTCAGCGGTTGTGCGTCATGTTATCAACAATACGAACGATGAAGTCATTAACGTTGATAAACTAACCTATGCAGGCAATCTTGAGTCTCTTAAAGAGGTGAGCAGCAATCCACGCTATACCTTTAAACAGATCGATATCTGCGACGGTCAGGCTATTACTAAGGCTTTAAATGAGTTTCAACCGGATGCCATCATGCATCTGGCTGCAGAAAGCCACGTAGACCGCTCGATCACCGGCCCGGCTGAATTTGTTCAGACTAACGTGGTAGGCACTTACGCTCTGTTAGAAGCAACCCGTCAATACTGGAGCGCGTTACCTGAAGAACGTAAAGCGGCATTCCGTTTTCACCATATTTCAACGGATGAAGTTTATGGTGACTTACCTCATCCGGATGAAATGGACGGCGATTTACCGCTGTTTACCGAAGAGACCCCTTATGCCCCGAGCAGTCCATACTCCTCAACGAAAGCTGCCAGCGATCATCTGGTTCGCGCCTGGGGCCGCACTTACAAGCTGCCGGTGATTGTCACCAACTGCTCGAACAACTATGGCCCTTATCATTTCCCGGAAAAACTGATCCCACTGATTATTAGTAATGCGCTGGAAGGCAAACCACTACCTATCTACGGTAAAGGCGATCAGATTCGTGACTGGCTTTATGTTGAAGACCACGCGCGCGCGCTTTACACCGTAGTTAAAAATGCGAAGACTGGCACCACCTATAACATCGGCGGACATAACGAAAAGAAAAATATCGATGTTGTGATGAAGGTTTGCGAACTGCTGGATCAGTTGCGTCCAAAAGCGACTCCGTACAGTGATCAAATTACCTATGTTCAGGACCGCCCGGGACATGATCGTCGCTACGCGATTGATGCCGCTAAGATTGAAAAGGATTTGGGCTGGAAACCGGAAGAGACGTTTGAAACGGGCCTGAAGAAAACCGTTGAGTGGTACCTTAACAATTCACAGTGGGTTGAGCATGTGAAAAGTGGTGCGTACCAGAACTGGATCGAAGAAAATTACGAGAAACGTAGCTAATGTATATTCTCCTTTTTGGTAAAAACGGCCAGGTCGGCTGGGAATTACAGCGTGCGCTGGCGCCATTGGGCAATTTGATTGTGGTCGATCGTCAGTCTACTGACTATTGTGGCGATTTTGAAAACCCAGTGGGGCTGGCTGAGACGGTTCGAAGGATAAAACCAGCTGTAATCGTGAACGCGACAGCTTACACCGCTGTTGATAAAGCTGAATCAGAGCAGGATAAGGCTCGCCTGGTTAACGCCACTTCGATGAAGTCACTGGCAGAGGCCGCTGAGGAAATTGGGGCGTGGTTGGTCCATTACTCTACCGATTATGTTTTTGACGGCTCAGGCGATCGTGCCTGGTGTGAAGATGATGCAACAGCTCCATTGAATGTCTATGGACAGACTAAGCTGGAAGGGGAGCAGGCAATCGTCCGCACCATGACGAAATACCTTATTTTCCGTACCAGCTGGGTCTATGCTGCAAAGGGCAATAACTTTGCTAAGACGATGCTGAAGCTTGCTAAAGATCGGGATTCATTGTCAGTGATTAATGATCAGTTTGGTGCGCCAACTGGCGCTGAACTAATCGCAGACAGCACTGCACATGCAATCAGAGTGGCATTGAATAATAATGCAGTTGCTGGCATCTACCATCTGATTGCAGCAGGTGAGACGACCTGGCATGCTTATGCTAAAAGCGTAATCGACTTTGCTAAATTGCAGGGTGTTGAGCTTAATGTTCAGGTGATTAATCCTGTGCCAACAAGTGCATTCCCTACACCTGCCAGACGTCCTTCAAATTCCCGGCTCAATACTGAGAAGTTTCAACATACGTTTGGTTTGACCCTGCCTGACTGGAAATTGGGTGTTGAACGTATGTTGCTTGAAACTCTTAAATAATTTAAACAGGTAGCGAAAGCTGCCTGTTCATGTAAGGTGAAATTGTGAAAAAGAATAAAGGTATTATTCTCGCTGGCGGCTCAGGAACGCGTCTTTACCCGGTAACAATGGCAGTCAGTAAGCAACTGCTTCCGGTTTATGATAAGCCGATGATTTATTATCCACTCAGCACGCTGATGCTTGCAGGAATTAACGATATCCTGATTATCAGCACACCGCAGGACACGCCGCGATTCGAAGGCCTACTAGGTGATGGCTCTCAGTGGGGCATCTCAATTCAGTACAAAGTGCAACCGAGTCCGGATGGCCTGGCTCAGGCGTTCATCATTGGTGAAGAGTTCATCGGTGATGATTCAGTCGCACTTATCCTCGGCGATAATATTTTCTACGGGCATGACCTCTACAAGCAGCTTGAAGCTGCGTCATTGAAGGATGATGGCGCTACCGTCTTTGCTTATCACGTTACCGATCCTGAGCGTTATGGTGTTGTAGAATTTGATAAGGAGGGTAAAGCTATTTCGCTGGTGGAAAAACCTGAGAACCCTCGCAGTAATTATGCCGTTACTGGGCTCTATTTTTACGACAACAGTGTTGTGGAAATGGCGAAAAACCTGCAGCCTTCACCTCGTGGTGAACTCGAGATTACGGACATTAACCGTATCTACATGGAGCAAGGCAAACTTTCTGTATCAATTATGGGCCGCGGTCATGCCTGGCTTGATACCGGTACGCATCAGAGTCTGATGGAAGCGAACAACTTTATTCAGACTATAGAATCAAGACAGGGCCTGAAAGTAGCTTGTCCGGAAGAAATTGCCTTCAGAATGGGCTTTATTGATAAAGCGCAATTACAGGAACTTGCTAAGCCGTATCTAAAAAACGAATATGGCAAATATTTGATGGCGCTGGTGGAAGGGCGTTTATAATGAAGATTATCGATACTAAAATTGTTGATGTAAAAATTATTGAGCCTAAGGTCTTTGGTGAT
The DNA here is from genome assembly GCF_007558755.1 of Pantoea sp. paga. Classification (NCBI taxonomy): domain Bacteria; kingdom Pseudomonadati; phylum Pseudomonadota; class Gammaproteobacteria; order Enterobacterales; family Erwiniaceae; genus Pantoea; species Pantoea sp. paga. Next base: position 941,971 of record NZ_VLTF01000001.1, on the reverse strand, counting down.
GAACGTGGGTTTTTCCTGGAAACGTTCCAGAGTGAAAAATATAAGCGCGCACTCAACATTGAAGGTGAATTTGTACAGGATAATCATTCGCGCTCCGCAAAAAATGTGTTAAGAGGTTTGCATTTCCAGCGTAATAATCCTCAGGGCAAGCTGGTTCGTGTTGTAAGAGGTGAAGTATTTGATGTCGCGGTTGACATCAGGCCTGAGTCACCGACATTTAAACAGTGGGTTGGCGTCTATCTTTCGGAAGAAAATAAGACGCAATTCTGGGTTCCGCCCGGCTTAGCACATGGCTTCGTCGTTATTTCAGATTATGCAGATTTCGAATATAAATGTACCAACTATTATGATCCTTCAAGTGAAGGTTGTCTGTCGTGGAATGACCCTGAGTTAGGTATTGACTGGCCAGTGTCAGACCCTATTCTGTCTGAAAAAGATAAAGCCGGATTACTGCTGTCCGAGCTGAAGTGATTATTTTTATTCTTTAATGTGAAGGGTGAGTTAAATAAAAATTTCACCCTTAACTTGTTTTAAGGTGTGGTGTTCCTGAAGTCTTAACACAGACTATATTAATGAAGATTGATAAGAAAATTCAGTTTACGCCAGACTTTTGATGAATATGAATGGTTGCCTTTCAACAGCGTTAAAACATCGAGCATCGTGTGTTTGATAAACCTTATTGTCGGAACTGTATCAGTTGAGAGTCAAAAATAGTTCGTGATAGCAGGAAAAACTCCAGCTCAAGCTTTTAAGAGATTACTAATGAATCCGCATAGTTCGAGATCTACCTCACTCTTTTCTCTGATTCGTCAGACATGGGCAAATCGAAATCTCATTTTTCAAATGACTAAACGAGAGGTTGTTGGTCGTTATCGCGGTTCAACAATGGGCATTTTGTGGTCTTTTATTAACCCTATTTTTATGCTCATGGTCTACACCTTCGTTTTTTCAGTCGTTTTTAAAGCCCGGTGGGGAACCGCTGGAGCAATGAATGAATCCAAGACTGATTTTGCTGTAATCCTGTTTGTCGGTCTGATTATACATGGTCTTTTTGCTGAAACGCTCAGTCGTGCCCCCTCCCTGATAATTGGCAACGTAAACTATGTAAAAAAAGTGGTATTTCCTTTAGAGATATTGCCAATTGTGAGTTTTATGAGTGTGCTCTTTCATAGCTTTATCAGCATGCTCGTTTTAATTATTGCTTTTTTCATATTCAATGGTTACATCCATTGGACTCTCGTTTTTATACCCATTGTTATTTTGCCATTGGCATTGTTGACTTTAGGGCTAACCTGGTTTTTATCATCATTAGGTGTCTATCTTCGAGATGTAGGTCAGACAATTACCATAATTATGACCGTAATGATGTTCTTATCCCCGGTATTCTATCCGATATCTTCACTTCCCGAAAAGTTGCGCCCACTGATAATGCTCAATCCGTTAACGTTCATCATTGAGCAGGCCAGAGCTGTACTTATATGGGGCAAGTTACCTGATTTTTCTGGTATTGGAATCTACACACTTATCTCACTATTGATAATGTGGCTGTGTTACGCCTGGTTCCAAAAAACGCGAAAAGGTTTTGCCGATGTCCTTTAATGAAAATGCAATTGTAATAGATGGCGTAAGTAAATGTTTTCAGGTGTATGAAAATCCAGTACGAAGATTAAAACAGTTTATTGTGCCAAAAGTAGACCGGGTGGTAGGTCGTGAAAGCCGGACTTATCATGAAGATTTTTGGGCTTTAAAGGATGTTTCTTTTGTTTTACCAAAGGGTGAAACAATGGGAATAGTCGGAAGGAATGGTTCGGGAAAATCTACGTTGCTTCAGATTATCGCCGGAACATTAACGCCTACATCTGGTAATGTCACCGTTAACGGGCGTGTAGCCGCACTGCTGGAACTGGGCGCAGGATTTAACAGTGACTTCAGCGGACTTGAGAACGTTTACCTCAATGCGTCCCTGATGGGATTGACCCGTGAGGAAACTGAATCAAGACTTGATGACATTCTTTCGTTTGCTGACATTGGTCACTTCATCCATTCTCCCGTCCGCTCATATTCAAGCGGCATGCTCGTCCGACTGGCTTTTGCTGTTCAGGCTCAGATTGAACCGGAAGTGTTGATCGTTGACGAAGCCCTTGCTGTGGGGGATGCAAAGTTTCAGGCTAAATGTTTTGCCCGGTTGAAAAAGCTCAAACAAAATGGCACCTCAATTCTCTTTGTTTCCCATGCCACAGAGCAGATCGTGACGCATTGCGACCGGGCGTTACTTCTGGATGGTGGTGTAGTACAGGAATGTGGTGCACCTCGTGAAGTCATAAACCGCTATCTGGATATTTTATTCGGGAAAAAACGCGAAAACGACAGCACGCGAGCTGATGTGGATAAGCAAATTGCGCTGGCGGCTAAAGGTGAAGAGGAACGGCTGGAGCGGGAAACTGATCTTGAAAAAACGGAAGAGGGTAAAACTGAAATCCAGCTCAGGCTGAACAGCGTCTTTGATGAGCGGCCCCATTACAATCCCTCAGAATACAGATGGGGAGATAAGGCGGCAGAAATTTGGGACTATCATTTTGAACAGGATGGACAGGCGTTCCCGGGTATCTTTGAACCCAAAATGCCCATTAACTTTCTTTTTAAAGTCATTTGTCATGACTATATTTTCAGACCTATTTTCGGTTTTGCGATCAAAACTAAAGAAGGTGTGACCATTTACAACACGAACAGTGAGTGGCAGGCGGTATCGATCGTTGAAGAGGCGAAGCCTGATCAATCCTTCATCGTATCGGTAACGTTGCCAAATCTTCTTTTTGAAGGCGACTATTTTGTTTCTGTGGGTATCGCAAGTAGTAACACCCAAGGCGAAATAATCCCCCATGACCGTCGCTATGACTCAATTCATTTGCCTGTAGGACCTGTGGGTACTTTTACTGGTTTGGCCGATCTAAACGCGAGAATAAAACTTGAAAATGGCTAATTTAGAACAAATTTTATCAGATGCTGGTTTTCAGAAAAATGAAAAGACGGCGCTGTGGTCGCCCTCAGATATGAAGGATTTTGCGTATAGCGACGGCGAAGAGACTGAAAACTACATCTACAAAACAATCAGTGAAGTATCAGACGTCAGCGTTGAATCAGAAGAATTAGAACCATTCATCGTAGACTGGCCCTCAACCTATCACCTTAGTCCCGTACGTTCGAACCTGTTACGTCCATTCCAGGAGTGGATGAAGGGCAAAAGAATATTAGAAATCGGCTGTGGATGTGGCGCAATCAGCCGGTTTCTGGGTGAGAATGCTGCAGAGGTTGTCTCTGTGGAAGGGAGTTTCCGTCGCGCAACGATTGCCCGCTCACGCTGCCGTGATCTTCCTAATGTAACTGTCATCTGCGCACCTTCCGATACGCTCCCGGATTTCGGAGATTTCGATGCGGTTTTACTGATTGGCGTCCTTGAATACGCACGTGTTTTCGTTGGTGAAAATGGTGAGCAGGAACTTTTACAGGCGTGTAAAAAGCGTTTGAAGAAGGATGGAAAATTATTTGTTGCCATTGAAAATAAACTGGGCATCAAGTATTTTTCGGGTGCTCGCGAAGACCATGTAAACTTACCGATGTATGGCATTAACAATAGTTACGACGAAAAAAGTGTTGTAACGTTTGGCCGCAAAGAGCTGTTAAATGAACTTAATAAGGCCGGTTTCCAGGATACCCTGGAATATATTCCTTTACCTGATTATAAGTTGCCGTGCACGGTGGTCACCCCTCTGGGCTGGCAGAAGCATTCCAAAGCGCTAAGTCAATTAGCTATGGAAAGTGCGCATAAAGAAAAGCAAATTGTACCACAGCATCTTTTCTCAATTGAGCAGGGCATTAAAAACATCTGGAACAATGAAATTGCTGCTGATCTCTCAAGTTCGTTTTTGATGGTCTCAAGCGCAGTTAAGCAGGATGTGATTCATGAAAACGTGGCTGCTATTTACTATTCAGATGAACGGAATGCGGACAAGAAAAAGAATGTTGAATTCATTCAGACAGAAGAAGGCTTGTCTGTATTTTCTGGATCCAGTCAGGATGACAATGCTAAGTCGGCGGATATGGAAAGATTCATTTATGGACAATCTCTCTGGACCGATCTTTTACGAATTATAAATCGTCCTCATTGGCGTATTGAAGAATTAGCAGCCTGGGCAAAAGGGTGGCTTGATCAGCTTCAACTCAAAGCGCAGGTGCCGTTAGAAACAGACAAAGATACCGTCCTACCTGGTTCTTATCTGGATGCCTTGCCCTTTAATGTAATCAGAAAAGACAATGGTGAATTTGTTTTCTTTGATCAGGAGTGGCATGCGACCGAAACAATTACGCTGGGTTATGTCGCATATCGCGGTATCTATCATTCCTTATTACGAGTGACATCTGCTGGTAATAGCAGAAACTGTAATAGTGACAACATCGCTGAGCTAACGACGGCTGTGCTGAATGCTATGGGCTTTTCATGCTCAAGTACTGAATCACTAAATTATCTGAAGCAAGAGTCAGTGTTTCTGGCAAAAATTCAACACAAGAATGCTGAAGATATTTATAGCACGCTTAAAGGTTTTTCTCTTTCAATCCGTGCTGAGTACTGGGCTGACCTGAACGATCTCAATTTATTAATTGGTCAAGAAAAAAATCTCAAAGATCAATACCTACTGCATATTGCAAATCTTGAGAAATCGCTAAAAAATGAAAGCGATCGTGCCATCAAGCTGCAGGATGAGTTAAAACAGATTCATGCACTTCATGAACATCAAAGCCATATTCTGAACAAATATCGTCATGATGTTGAAACAATTCTGAACTCTGCCAGCTGGAAAATTTCCGCCCCATTACGTGTTGCAGGCCGCCGGGTTCCATTAAAGATAAGACAACCGATAAAGAGAATATTTTTCAGGCTGTTTTATCTGGGCCAGAGAGTAAAAGTAAAATCAGGTAAGGTTATTGCGCAGGCGACAGCTAATCACAGTGGTTTGAAAAAACGCGTGAGAGATGTCTCGCGAAACGTCTATCTGCAGTTACCTGAGCGATATAAAGAAATAGCATTAAAGGTCGCTATGAAAGTGAGGCCTGCATGGTTCAGGCATCATCCTGCTTTTAACCAGGCTTTATATGAAAAGACTATTATCAATAATAGTAAGGGTAATCAGCCAGTTTTCCTTTCGCACAGTAATAATGGAATCTATTCATTTGCTGATCGCCCGGATGAGTACGTTTACATTCCGGCCAAAAAGCCGAATTACTTTGAAGATATTCTTAATGAGTTCGAGGTCAAGCCGCTTTTCTCTATAATTGTGCCTATCTACAACACGCCGCTGGACTTGCTGGCGTTGATGGTAAAGTCGGTAGAAGATCAATGGTATGACAATTGGGAATTAGTGCTGGCTAATGACTGTAGTCCTGATGAATATACCGCACCAGCTCTTGATGCTTTGAAAGATCCTCGAATTAAAGTTATTCATATGGAAAAAAACCAGGGGATTGCTGGCGCGACTAACGTTGCAATAGATAATGCAAGCGGTGATTACATTGTTTTCCTGGATCATGACGATGAGTTAACGCAGGATTGCCTGTTCGAATTTGTAAAATGCATCAATGAAGAGGATCCTGATTTTATTTATAGTGATGAGGATAAATTTACGCCGGAAGGCAACTATTCTCAGCCTCACTTTAAACCAGACTGGTCGCCAGACACTATGATGGGTACCATGTATACCTGCCATGCTGCCTGTGTTCGCCTGAGCACTGCCCGCCAGCTGGGAGGGTTACGGACAGAATTTAATGGTTGTCAGGATTGGGATTTCATTCTCCGATTAAGTGAAATTACTCAGAAAATTTCGCACATTCCGAAAATTCTTTATCATTGGCGTATCATCCCAGCCTCGGTCGCGTCTGATATCACCGCTAAGCCCTATGTTTTAGCCGCTTCCAAAGCGGTACGTGAAGATGCGCTGAAGCGACGTGGTATTGAGGGGGTTGTTGAAGAGCTGCCTGGCTATCATGGATATTTCCGCGTTAATTATGATCTGCGTCCGGAGACCTTAATATCGATCATCATTCCTACGCGGGATAATCATGACGTGCTCGCGCGCTGCATTGATTCAATCCGCAGTAAAACCAGTTGGAAGCATTATGAGATTATCGTTGTTGATAACGGATCTCAGAAGCCCGAAACGCTTGCGTATCTTGATCAGCTTAAGCCTGAACGCTCTGTCTCTGTCATAAGACACGACCAGCCTTTCAATTTTTCCGAGCTAAATAACATAGGCGTTGCTCATTCTAAAGGCAGCTTGTTACTTTTCCTCAACGATGACACTGAAGTCCTACAAGAAGACTGGCTGAACAGACTGGGAGGCTACGCTCAGCAGAAACATGTGGGTGCTGTTGGCGCTAAACTCGTCTATGCTGACAGGCAGACTATTCAGCATACCGGGGTTCTTAATCTCCAGACCGGCCCTGTACATGCCTATATCGGCCAGGATAAAAATCATCCAGGGTATTTTTTGCGCAATCAGATTGAATATAATTGGCTCGCTGTAACAGGAGCATGTCTGATGGTTGCGCGTGAAAAATATGATTCGATAAACGGTTTTGATGAATCATTCCCTATCGCTTATAACGATGTTGATATTTGTATGCGTCTGGTCGAAAACGGTTATTATAACGTTATGTGTCAGGCGGTTACGCTTATACATCATGAATCTGTTTCGCGTGGACTTGATCACATGGATGCTGAAAAAGTAAGACGTTTGCAAAATGAACTGAGTCGTCTGAACAGTAAACATCCGCAGTATTATCAGTATGATCCTTTCTACAATATCAACTTTGCTTTTAACGGACATAATTTCGAGATCATGAAATGATTAATTGCGATAACACTGTTAACCCTGCTTATACGAAAGAAGAGATGGATCTGATTTCACTTCGTCATTTAGCTAAAGACGCCAGAGTTATCTCTTTTGATTTTTTTGATACTCTTTTTATTCGCCCACTGGACGATCCTGAAGATGCATTTGACCTGTTAGCGAATAAGTTTTCTATTCCTGACTTCAGACAGTTGCGTCGCAAAGCACAGAAAAATGCGTTTGCACAGATGGTCAAAGAGGGCAGGAAAGAAATAACCCTGAAGAATATTTATAACAATTTTCAGGGTACCCGTGGCGATACCGCAAGCCTGATGGAAGCGGAATACAAGCTTGAACTGGCTCTGGTCGAGCCGAATCCCTTCTTTATAGACTTTTTTAACGATTTAATTTCATCGGGTAAAACCGTCGTCATCACCTCAGATATGTACCTTGAAGAGGATTTTTTCCGCGCGGCGTTGAAGAAGTATGATATGCCGGACATCCCGTTGTACATTTCTGCAAGTCGTAATGCGACAAAGCGTGATACGGGAGAGATATTTGATTATCTGCTTGCAGAATGCGAAGTGGAACCACATCAGGTATTGCATATCGGTGATAATGAAATGGCAGATTTCATTAAGCCACGTGAAAAAAGCATCAATGCATGGCACTACCAATCGCCTCATCTGGTAAACAAAGGAAAAAAACAGCCTCTTGCCTCTTCGCTGATCAACGGAATGATTCGAACCCTGCGGCCAGATAATGTAGCTACCGGTTCTTTTCAGCAGCTGGGATACGAATACCAGGCACCCGCGACCTGGGGCTTTCTTGAATGGATTCGAAAAGAATGTCTTACAGACAATGTTGATAAACTATTGTTTGTTTCCCGTGACGGTTATGCGCTGGAAAGACTGGCGTCGCGCTATTTTACGGAAAAGCTGCCTTCGTTCTCCTATTTCATGGGTTCCCGTATTGCTTTCAATCTGTCTCTGATGGATGAAGAGAACTTCAGCCAGAACCTTGCTTTCCTGATGTCAGGTTCAGATGGATTATCCCCAGGGGAATTACTTGAGCGTATTGGTGTAGAGCCACCAGCAGATAACGTAATGATCTCTGCGGGTATTGCGCCTGACCTTGTCATTGCGCCAGAAAATTACGAGATAGTCGAAAAGTTTCTTATCGCGCTCCGCGCTGAGATTCTTAAGGTATGTCAGCGTAACCGTCGGGGATTGTTCATCTATCTTCACTCTCTGGACATCAAAGAGGGCGACACTGTCGCTATGGTGGATGTGGGCTGGAGCGGAACGACGCAGGAAGCGTTTATCCATACTGTTAAGAAATTCATGAATATAAATGTGATTGGCTATTATTTTTGCATTGCCAATACCTTTGAAAGAAAGCGCCGTACACCACATCAAAAAATGAAAGCATTTATTGATAATGATACGACCAGCCCGAATTTAGTGGACAAGATTTACGAGAATCGCGTTGCAATAGAATTATTTTTCTCCGCACCTCACAATACCGTAGTCGGCTACAAACCGACTAAAAACGGCGTTTGTCCGGTAACTGATCCTGGCCGGAATAAATCGAAAGATCATAACCTGATTAATGCACAACTTACTGAGGGTGTGGATCGATTCTGTGATGATTTTCTGGCTATGTTAGAAAGACTACAGGTCAATCTTACCCCAATGCAGCTAGCTGAACCGCTCATCTCTTTGACGACAAAAGATGACTGGCGCAGAAATCATCTTTTCATGCAGATTGAAAATTTTGACTCATGGGGTAGCACACGTAATAAAGTTGTTAAGTTTCAGGACTACTTCAAGAACAATCCCCAATGTTAACGATAAGAAATAAGGGACACGTTGCTATTCTTATGGGTACCTATAATGGTGCCGCTTTCATAGAAAAGCAGCTGCATTCTATAAAAGATCAGGGCTGGAAAAACTGGTCTTTGTGGGTTTCTGATGATGGTTCTAAAGATGATACCCGATCTATTACTGAGCGGGTTTTTAAGGATGGAGAAAATAGCTGCACAATACTTACCGGTCCGCAAAAAGGGTTTTGCGAGAATTTTAAGTCTCTGATAGGCAATCCGGCAATAGAGGCAGGTTTTTATGCTTTTGCTGACCAGGATGACATATGGCATTCTGCGAAGCTTTTGCGTGCCGTTGAGTATCTGCAATCCTTGCCCAAAGAGGGCCCGGCAATTTATTGCACCAGAACACGGTTAATTGACGAGCATGATCAGAGTCTGGGTTTATCGCCTCTAAATACAAAAAGACCAGGTTTTCCTAACGCATTACTGCAGAATATTGCAAGCGGGAACACCATGGTGTTTAACGCGGCGGCGCGCCAGCTTTTCCTGAAGATTCTCGACTTGCCTGTGATCGCTCACGACTGGGCGCTTTATCTGATCGTAAGCGCCTGTGGTGGAAAGGTCTTTTTTGATCCTGAGCCATCAGTGTTTTACAGACAGCATAACGCTAATGCGATTGGCAGCGGAATGAAGCTGACACAGCGGGTCAATAATTTCATCGATGCTCATCAGGGACGCAATCGACACTGGAATGATGTAAATTTCCGCTTTCTGGCTCAGCTAAAAGCGGAAATGACGCCTGAAAACCGGGTTGTTTTTGATGCTTTTCGCCATATCCGGGACAGCACATTACTTGCGCGTATAAAATTATTCAAAGCTTCAGGTGTCTATCATCAAAATCGTCTGGGTCAGATGACGAATTTCTCTTACGCTCTATTTAACAAGTTCTAATTTTGGTAATCTTGTGAAAATAATCGCATCACTTGTACTATATCGTCATGCTTATGAGGATATTTCACGCACGCTGGATTCATTGCTGGCTGAGAAAAGTATTGATAAGGTTTGTATAGTTGACAATGGTGGTCATTGCAATTGGCTAAATGATTATTCTCATCCGAAAGTTTCAGTTTTATCTTTAGCGAATAACAACGGATTTGGCGCTGGTCATAATAAAGCCTTTCAGGAATATAAGAATCAGTGTGAATACATTTTAATTTGTAATCCTGATATCAGCTTTGGCTGCGGAGAAGTTGATGCTCTTTATCGCTTTACCAAAGAAAATAACCTTTCACTGACCATTCCTAAAGTGATTTACCCTGATGGAACTCTTCAGCATAGCTGTAAGCTATTGCCAACGCCTTTTCAGCTATTTATGAGACGCTTTTTCTCACGCTATATGAAAATTTCTAATGGTGAATATGAGCTTCATCATGCTGATTATAGCCGTCCATTTTATGCTCCGTCACTTTCTGGCTGCTTCATGCTTATCAGCCAGCAGGCGCTAAATCACACACTTGGCTTTGACGAACGCTTTTTCCTCTATATGGAAGATGTGGACTTATCCAGGCGCGTCTCAGCTTCCGGACTGGGCATCCAGTATTGTCCTGAATCAACTGTTGTTCATGAATCGCAACGACGCTCATATCAGGATTTTAAATTCCTTTTTTACCACATTGTTTCCGCTGTCCGTTATTTCAACAAATGGGGATGGTTTAAAGATCGCGAGAGAGAGAATTTTAACACTAAATGCCTTTCTCAGTTTAACTGTAAGAATTCGTAATAAGATAGTTTTTAGGTTTTACTTATTGTCGCCTCTTTTATTGTTTAGCAGTGCTTTCCATAAGCATACCATTGGTGTTACGGATAACATTCTTTATAAAAATGTTGTATGGTAATCGCTAAGTTAAAATTGTCTGAATTCATAAGTGGGATAGAGCTGAACGGCTCTGTATATATCGATCAGGAGTAAAATATGTCCAAGCAACAGATCGGCGTTGTAGGTATGGCAGTGATGGGCCGCAACCTGGCTCTTAACATTGAGAGCCGCGGTTACACTGTTTCTATCTTTAACCGTTCACGCGAAAAGACTGATGAAGTCATCGCCGAGAACCAGGGCAAGAAACTTGCTCCTTTTTACACCGTTGAAGAGTTTGTCGAATCGCTGGAAAAACCTCGTCGCATCCTGCTGATGGTTCAGGCGGGTGAAGCGACCGATAAGACTATCGCCTCCCTGACTCCACATCTGGATAAAGGCGATATCCTGATCGACGGCGGTAACACCTTCTACAAAGATACTATCCGTCGTAACAAAGAGCTTTCTGACCAGGGCTTCAACTTCATCGGTACCGGTGTTTCCGGTGGTGAAGAGGGCGCACTGAAAGGCCCATCTATCATGCCTGGCGGTCAGAAAGAAGCCTACGAGCTGGTTGCACCGATTCTGGATAAAATTGCTGCACGTGCAGAAGATGGCGAAGCCTGTGTGGCTTACATCGGTCCGGACGGCGCGGGCCACTACGTGAAGATGGTTCACAACGGCATCGAGTATGGCGATATGCAGCTGATCGCAGAAGCCTATGCTCTGCTGAAAGGCGCGCTGGGTCTGAACAACGAAGAGCTGGCTGAGACCTTCACTGAGTGGAACAACGGCGAGCTGAGCAGCTACCTGATCGACATCACCAAAGATATCTTCACCAAGAAAGATGAAGAAGGTAAATACCTGGTTGATGTGATTCTGGATGAAGCAGCGAACAAAGGCACCGGTAAATGGACCAGCCAGAGTTCACTGGATCTCGGCGAACCTCTGTCACTGATCACTGAGTCTGTGTTCGCTCGTTACCTCTCCTCGCTGAAAACCCAGCGTGTGGCAGCCTCTAAAGTACTGAGCGGTCCACAGGCGAAGGCCTTCACCGGTGACAAAGCGGAGTTCATTGAGAAAGTTCGTCGCGCTCTGTATCTGGGTAAAATCGTTTCTTATGCTCAGGGCTTCTCACAGCTGCGTGCCGCGTCAGAAGAGAACAACTGGGATCTGCATTACGGTGAAATCGCGAAGATCTTCCGCGCTGGCTGCATTATCCGTGCCCAGTTCCTGCAGAAGATTACTGATGCATACGCAGAAGATGCAGGCATCGCTAACCTGTTGCTGGCACCGTACTTCAAAGATATCGCCGATCAGTATCAGCAGGCGCTGCGTGATGTGGTTTCCTACGCGATTCAGAACGGTATCCCGACGCCAACCTTCTCTGCGGCGATCGCTTACTACGACAGCTACCGTTCAGAAGTGCTGCCTGCTAACCTGATTCAGGCGCAGCGTGACTACTTCGGCGCGCATACCTACAAGCGCATTGATAAAGACGGTGTGTTCCACACCGAGTGGTTAGATTAATCACTAAAAAGGGCTTCCTTCGGGAAGCCCTTTTTTTACCCTACCAGCAAATCCCCGCTCCGAATCTGTCGCTCACCTGCCAGCCTCACCACCAGCATGCCTGCCGTCGCAAATTTAGCCCAGTGTCTCGCATAGAGAATACCGCCATGTTCCGCCACCAGCGGAGTGATCTGGTCGGTTATCGGATCAACAATCTCTGCCAGCACTTCTCCCGGCCGAATCTTTGCGCCCAGCGGTTTACGATGCAGGATCAGACCGGAGACCGGTGAGTGAATGTATTCACAGCCCGCTAACGGCGTGGGTGGATTTTTCAGGGCAGGGGAGGCCGCCGCCGATCCTTCGCTGTGACGCTCTTTGATTACACCAGCTTCTCCAGGTGCTTCAGCGATATCTGGCACGTTTAAACCAATCGGCCCGTCATTGATTGCCACGATATCGTCACCGCCCGCGCTCGCCGGGACCAGCTCATCGCCGCCAATTACGGGTGCCGCCACCTCCACGGAAATCGCAGGCTCGCTGTAGCCGATATAACCCCCTTCCTGTAGCGCCGAAATAATCGCCTCCGCATCTTTCTCCGCCTGTTCAGGCGAAACATCACGTACACCGCGCAACTCCAGCGTCACCGGCAGCAATCCGCGTGGCATTGGGTAATCTTTGCCAAACCGTTCCGCCAGCGTCAGCCAGGGTTCGCAACAGGCTTCATCAAACGGCTCACCGCCAGAGATCTGCGCCAGCAGCTGCACCTCACTGCCTAACCAGCGCGCCAGCGGCTCAATGTCCGGCCAGGCGTGCGGCGTGGTATAGAGGTGCGGCACGGCTTCCCAGTCACAGTGCAGGTCAATCATCAGATCGGCCTGACTGGCCATCCGCATCAGTGTATGGCGTTGCGCATCCAGCTCGGTTTTTGGCACGGTATCGCGATAGTGACGATCAATCGCCTCGCGGATCAGGCTCCGGTTCTGCGATTCACTTTGAGTCAGACTGTCAGCCAGCCCGGCCGCAAGGGTAATGCCCAGTGACGGGAAACGGCGGTTGAAGTCCTGGCCGGAGAGCGTATGGAATCGGCCCAGATGGGTGCCATGCCAGTGCTGTCCCAGCGCCAGCGGATTAGCAACCGGCACCAGGGTAAAAGCGGCTTTAAGTTGACCGGCGGACTCCAGCGCCTGTAGTCGCTGCTTTAAAAACCACGCCACTGCCATACCGGGCAGTTCGTCGCCATGCAGCGCAGCCTGGATATAGACCTGACGCTCGTTGTCTTCCGCGAAATGGAAACTGATGATTTCACGCTGGGTGCCTAAAGAGGCGCTTAACAGTGGATGATGTTGTTGATGCATACCGTGTTAATGTCCTTTAATCGGCAAAGGACGACAGCGCGCCGTCCTGAAAAAGTTAAAGTATAGTGCCGGATCGCGTTGAGGACGAAAAAGGGCGACCGCGAGGTTAAGGCTGGATAGAGATATCCGTAGCAAAATAGCGCTTCTGAATCTGGTCAAACGTACCGTTCTTTTTGATTTCGACGAAGGCGTTATCCAGTGCGGTTTTCAGCTCGGTATCACCTTTACGCAGGCCAATCGCCGTGCCGGGGCCGATGATCGGATCCTGAATAATCGGGCCGGCCAGTTCAAAATCTTTGCCCTGCGGATGCTTCAGGAAGCCGATGGCAGCCTGTGCCGCATCGGTGAATACCGCATCCAGTCGGCCTGAAACCAGATCGCTTTCAACCTGTGCCTGATCGCCATAAGGCACCACGGTCACACCGTGAGGCTGCCATTTCGCCAGCGCATAGCGCTCCTGAACCGTTCCCTGTTCTACGCCGACCGTTTTTCCTTTCAGGGATTCAGCGGTGGGCAATATGCCAGCACCTTTACGGGCAATCAGCTGAGTGTGGGTGTCATAGAGCGGCGCGGTGAAATCAATCTGCTTCAGGCGCTCTTCGGTAATGCCCATGTCGGAGAGAATGGCATCAAATTTACGCGCTTTAAGGGCCGGGATCATGCCGTCAAACTGGCTTTCGACCCAGACACATTTTGCCTGCATCTGAGTACAGAGCGCATTGCCCAGATCAATATCAAAGCCGACCAGCTTGCCCTGTGGCGTTTTCGATTCGAAGGGCGGATAGGTCGGATCGACCGCGAAACGCACCTGTTCGATTTTTGCCTGCGCGCCAAAAGCGCAGCCTGCCATAACCGCCACAGCCAGCGTCTGACGCAGGCGTTGAGTGAAAATGTTCATGATTTTGCTCTTATTCTGTCGTGATGAGTGATTATGCAGAGTATCGCCGGGCTGCCGGGATGGCAATTACTGCGTAATCTTCACCACGTCAGCCGCGCATAACGCGCGATAATCTTCGGTATTCAGGATCACTGAGCGTTCCAGCAGACCGGCGTTAAAGGCGATCTCCGGATAACGTTCAAACAGCGCGGGGTCAACAACCAGTCTGAGGTCGGGATGAAAGCTGAACGGTGGAATCGCCCCGAATACGCAGCCGGTCAGCAGATCGGTTTCCGTCGGACTGGCGAGTGAGGCGCGTCTTCCTCCGACTGCTGCCGCGACTCTGCCCAGATCGGCCTGATGATCGGCAGGTAAAACCGCCAGCACATGCTGTTTAACGCCGTTGCCTTTCACATGACAGACCAGCGCTTTAGCACCTTGGCCGATTTCGGTGCCGCGTATCGCCGCGACGGCTTCACATTTACCGGTCGCCTCATGCTCCATCAGGCGATAGCGTGCCTGGTGCTGGTCGAGCAGGGCGATTAATTTCTCATGGGTGGTCACGGTTCTCTCCTGAGGTGAGTTGCCGTCATTGTGTCGGATGGACGTGAGGAATGAGCAGAAGACTGCTCAGAATCCGCATAAAAACAAAATTCTGAGCAGCATATTGCACAGTTACTTATGGCGGTCGCGCAGGTTGTTGATCACGGCGCGGAAGTCGAGATCCTGATCCTGCAACAGCACCATCAGGTGATAGACCAGGTCAGAAGCTTCGTTGGTGAGTTCATCCCGATCGTTGACCGTGGCGGCCAGTGCGGTTTCAACGCCTTCTTCACCCACTTTCTGCGCGATGCGTTTGGTGCCGCTGGCGTAGAGTCGTGCAGTGTAGGAGCTTTCAGGATCGGCGGTTTTACGCGAGGCCAGCAGCTGCTCAAGCTGATAGAGGAACGTCCACTCAGGGACCGCCGGTGAGAAGCAGCTGGTGGTGCCCAGATGGCAGGTCGGGCCAATAGGATCGGCCAGCACTAACAGGGTGTCATTGTCGCAGTCAGGCGTGATGCTCACCACCTGCAAAAAGTTGCCGGAGGTTTCGCCTTTGGTCCACAAACGGTTTTTGGTGCGGGAGAAAAAGGTGACCTTGCCTTCTGCCAGCGTTTTTTCCAGCGCGGCCGGGTTCATGTAGCCATGCATCAGTACTTCGCCTGAGACGAAGTGCTGGACAATGACCGGCATCATGCCCTGTGTTTTATCCCAGTCGAGAAGAGCCTGTTGTTGTTCAGTTAGCACGCGCGAATCTCCACTCCGTTGTCGATCAGAAAGCTCTTCAGCTCACCAATATTAATAATCTGCTTATGGAATACCGAGGCGGCTAAAGCACCATCCACGTTAGCTTCGGTAAACGCATCCAGGAAGTGCTGCATGGTGCCTGCACCGCCAGAGGCGATAAGGGGGACCTTGCAGACTTCACGCATTTTCTTCAGCTGCACCAGGTCATAGCCGTTACGCACGCCATCCTGATTCATCATATTCAGCACGATCTCGCCTGCGCCCAGCTTCTGCACTTCCTGCACCCACTCCAGCGTTTCCCACTGTGTCACGCGGGTGCGCGCTTCGTCGCCGGTATACTGATTCACCTGATATTTACCGCTGGCTTCATCAAACCAGGTATCGATCCCGACCACAATACACTGCACGCCAAAACGATCTGCGAGGCGGGTAATGAGCGTGGGGTCGGCCAGCGCCGGCGAGTTAATCGAAATCTTATCTGCGCCAAACTCCAGAATGCGCGCTGCGTCTTCCGGGGTTTTAATGCCGCCCGCGACGCAGAACGGGATATCGATCACTTCCGCAACCCGCGACACCCAGCTTTTGTCGACGACCCGGCCATCGGATGAGGCGGTGATGTCATAGAACACCAGCTCGTCGGCACCTTCGGCGGCATAGCGCTGCGCCAGCGGCACGATGTCGCCGATGATTTCGTGATTACGAAACTGTACGCCTTTGACCACCTGGCCGTCACGTACGTCCAGGCAGGGTATTATCCGTTTTGCCAGCATGCGATCGCCTCCGAAACAGTGAATTTATCTTCCAGCAGCGCACGTCCGACAATCACGCCCTGAACGCCGCTGCCGCGCAGGGCGGCGATATCATTGAGGTCGCCAATGCCACCCGAAGACTGAAAAGCAATCGTCGGGAAGCGCGCCGTCGCTTCCTGATAGAGCGCAACATTGGAGCCGCTCAGGGTGCCGTCGCGGGAAATGTCGGTGCACAGTACGTGCTTCAGACCCACCTGCTGAAAGTCGGTAATCACCTCTTCCAGCGTGACGCCCGCCGCTTCCTGCCAGCCACTGATTGCCACTTCTTTGCGGTTACTGGCATCAATGCGCACATCTAACGCAAGCACAATCGCCTCTGCGCCAAACTCCGCAAACCACCGTTTTACCTCTTCAGGCTGTTTCACGGCGGTGGAACCGACCACCACACGACTCGCTCCGGCTTCAAGCAGCGCATGCACATCGTCACGGCTGCGAATGCCGCCACCGACCTGCACCGTCACATCAACGCCATCCAGCAGGGTTTTCAGCAGCGCGATCTGGCGTTTCGCCGGATCTTTCGCGCCGGTTAAATCCACCAGATGCAGCACGGTCGCGCCCTGGCGAACGTAATCCTGCAGACGCGGCAGCGGATCGCTGCCGTAATCACGTTGCTGTCCATAATCGCCCTGATGCAGACGAACCACTTTGCCGTCAATTAAATCTAACGCGGGGATAATCATTACATCTCCAGGAAGTTTTTCAGCAGCTGCGCGCCCGCTTTGCCCGAGCGTTCCGGGTGGAACTGGACGCCAAAGAAGTTATCTTTCTGCACCGCGGCGGTGAAAGCT
This sequence comes from Pantoea sp. paga, assembly GCF_007558755.1. Taxonomy (NCBI): domain Bacteria; kingdom Pseudomonadati; phylum Pseudomonadota; class Gammaproteobacteria; order Enterobacterales; family Erwiniaceae; genus Pantoea; species Pantoea sp. paga. The sequence continues at coordinate 924,788 of NZ_VLTF01000001.1, read as the reverse complement.
TCACCGTAGTGACACTGTGCGATGGTGCTGGCGTTGACCGGCATGGCATAGCTGTGAACGAAGTAGAAATAGCAGCCTTCGTCGATGCCACGGAACAGATGATTGCCCGCCTGCGCGGTAATCTGATTCCAGCCCATGTGCGGCAGCGGCAGGCCGTGCGTGTCCATTAACGACACCGGCTCATCGATAATCCCCAGCGTCGGCACGCCGCCGTTTTCATCGCTGCCGCGACCCAGCAGCTGCATACCCAGGCAGATCCCCAGCACCGGCTGGGTACAGGCTTTGACCAGATCGATCAGGTCACGCTCTTCCAGCTGATTCATTGCCGCCTGCGCGGTGCCTACGCCGGGCAGAAACAGTTTATCGGCACGCAGCACCACATCGGGATCGCGGCTTACTTCCGGGGTGTAGCCCAGACGTTCAATCGCCCATTTCACCGACGACAGGTTGGCGCAACCGGTATCCATGATCACCACGTTCATCACAGCACTCCCTTCGAGCTTGGGAGCGTATTGCCCTCAACGCGGATCGCCTGACGCAGCGTACGGCCAAAGGCTTTAAACAGGCTCTCGACGCGGTGATGGTCATTCTTGCCTTTGGTTTTAAGGTGCAGGGTGCTCATCATGGCGTAGGAGAGCGAGCTGAAGAAGTGCTCGACCATCTCGGTGCTGAGGTCGCCCACGCGCTGATAGTTGAACTCCGCTTTGAACTCGATGTGCGGACGGCCGGAGATATCCAGCGCGCAGCGCGCCAGACATTCATCCATCGGCAGCACAAAGCCAAAACGGCCAATGCCACGCTTGTCGCCCAGTGCCTTCAGCAGCGCTTCGCCCAGTGCCAGACCGGTATCTTCCACCGTGTGGTGATCGTCAATATAGAGATCGCCTTTCACTTCGATGTTCATGCGGAACCCGCCGTGCACGGCGATCTGGTCCAGCATGTGGTCGAAGAAACCCACGCCGGTATTAATCTTGCTGCCGCCTTCGCGATCCAGCCACAGTTCTACCCGCACCTGTGTCTCTTTGGTGTTGCGCTGCACCAGCGCATGGCGGTCACGCTGGGTCAGACGCTGCTGGATGGTCTGCCAGTTCTGGCCGTCAGCACCGTAGCGGATAGGCTGGATGCCCATGTTCTCCGCCAGCTGGACGTCGGTCAGGCGATCGCCAATCACGTAGCTGTTGGCGGTATCCAGCGCGCCTTCGGCCAGCCAGGCTTCCACCATTCGGGTTTTTGGCTTGCGACAGTCGCAGTGATCGTCCGGCATGTGCGGGCAGATCAGCACATCGTCAAACGCAATACCCTGCGAGGTCAGGATCTGCATCATCAGATTGTGCGGGCCATCGAAATCGGCCTGCGGGAAACCCGGGGTGCCAAGACCATCCTGGTTGGTGATCATGACCAGGCGATAACCGGCGGCCTGCAGCGCCAGCAGCGCCGGAATAACATCTGGCTCAAACGCCAGCTTATCCATGCGGTCCACCTGATAATCTTCAGGCGGCTCAGAGATTAACGTACCGTCGCGGTCAATAAAAAGGGTCTTCTGGCTCATGCTTGCTCCACAGAAAAGGCTTTCAGCGCGGCGATCACTCGTTCGCACTCTTCACGCGTGCCGATGGAGATGCGCAGGCATCCCGACAGGCCCGGATTTTTGTTCTGATCACGCAGGATAATGCCCTGATCCCATAAGGTTTTGAAGACTTTTGGTGAATCGGTAAAGCGCGCCAGCATATAGTTGGTTTCACTGGAGAAAACCTGCTCAACGCAGGCCAGCTGAGCCAGTTCAGCCTGCAGCCAGCTACGGTTCTCATTCAGCTGTGCCACATGCTCACGCATCAGCGCAATCCCCTGGTCGCTCAGCGCCTGCCCGGCGACATCGGCCACCGGTGTCGCCAGCGGGTAGGGCGCGATCACCTTCATCAGCAGGTCGATGACCGGCTTATTCGCCAGCGCAAAGCCGCAACGCAGGCCAGCCAGCGCAAAAGCTTTAGAAAGCGTACGCAGGATCACCAGATGCGGATAATCCTTCAGCCAGCCGGTCAGGGTCGCCTGCGGGCAGAACTCAATATAGGCTTCATCTGCGACTACCAGCGCTTTACCGGCGGTCATCGCCAGCAGCTGACGGATGTCGTCCTGATTGATCAGGTTGCCGGTCGGGTTGTTCGGGCTGCAGAGGTAAACCACTTTGACGCCATCCAGCTGCTCTGCAATGGCAGGCAGGTTCAGCTGCCAGTCGCTCAGCGCAGGAACGGTACGGTATTCAATGCCGATGGTTTCGGCACTGACGCTGTACATGCCATAGGTAGGTGGACAGAACAGAATCGCATCCTGACCCGGCTCACAGAAGGCGCGCATGATCAGCTCGATGGCTTCATCCGCGCCACGGCTCACCAGCACCTGCTCCGGCGTTAAGCCCGCATAAGCAGCGTAGCGCTCAATCACCACTTTAGGCTGACACTCCGGATAGCGGTTCAGCGTCTGCTGCGACAGCTCAAACGGCACCGGCAGCGGAAATTCGTTGGCATTGAGCCAGACATCTCCGTTGCCACCCAGACGACGCGCCGACATATAGGGCGTCAGGGCGCGCACATTGGCGCGCGCCAGTTGCTCAATATCCTGACTCATGCTTGCTCCTTCAGTGCGGCAACGCGCAGGGTGACGGCATTCTTGTGGGCATCCAGCTGCTCGGCGGCGGCCAGGGTTTCAATGGTGGAGGCCAGGTTCAGGAAGCCCTGCGGCGTCAGCTCCTGCACCGTCATGCGTTTCTGGAAATCGGCCAGGCCCAGGCTGGAACAGGTCGAGGTGTAACCGTAGGTCGGTAACACGTGATTGGTGCCAGAGGCGTAATCGCCCGCGGACTCCGGCGACCAGTCACCTAAAAATACCGAACCGGCGCTGGTGATCGACTCCACCAGATCGCGCGGTTGACGCGTTTGCAGAATCAGGTGCTCCGGGCCGTAGAGATTAGAGATCGCGACGCACTGCTCAAGGTCACGCGCCACAATCAGGCGGCTGCTTTCCAGCGCCTGACGCGCCGTGGCAGCCCGCGGCAACTGCGCCAGCTGCTGCTCAACCGCGACCGCGACCGCCTCGGCCAGCTTTAATGAAGGCGTCAGCAGAATCACCTGCGAGTCAGGACCATGCTCTGCCTGTGAGAGCAAATCAGACGCGACAAACGCGGGCGTGGCGCCCTCATCCGCAATCACCAGCACTTCAGAAGGACCCGCTGGCATATCAATCGCCGCGCCATCGAGTCGCTGACTTACCTGACGTTTCGCTTCTGTCACCCAGGCGTTGCCCGGGCCAAAAATCTTATCCACGCGCGGCACGGTTTCGGTGCCGAAGGCCATCGCGGCGATGGCCTGCGCGCCGCCCACCTGGAACACCTCTTCTACGCCGCACAGCTGGGCGGCATACAGGATCTCATCGGCAATCGGCGGCGGCGAACAGAGCACCACGCGGCCACAGCCAGCGATACGGGCCGGGGTCGCCAGCATCAGCACGGTGGAGAAGAGCGGGGCGGAACCACCAGGAATATAGAGTCCGACCGATTTTACCGGACGGGTAATCTGCTGGCAGCGTACGCCTGGCTGGGTTTCCACATCCACCGGCGGCAGGATCTGCGCGTTGTGGAAGGTTTCGATATTGCCCACCGCGACAGCCATCGCCTGCTTCAGCTCGTCACTCAGACGTAAGCTGGCTTCTTCGATTTGCTGCGCGGTAACACGCAGGTTATCCACCTGCGCTTTGTCGAAGCGGGCGCTGAATTCGCGCAGGGCGTCATCACCATTCAGCTTTACCTGCTCCAGCACATCGCGCACCGTCAGCGTCACGTTTTCAGAGGCGGCGATAGCAGGACGTAACAGCAGCGCCTGCTGCTGTTCGGGGGTGCACTGCTGCCACTCAATCGGGGTAGAAAAGGCCATGGCTTACTCCATCATCTTCTCAATAGGCAGCACCAGAATCGAACTGGCACCCAGCGCTTTCAGTTTTTCCATGGTTTCCCAGAACAGGGTTTCGCTGCTGACCATGTGCATCGCCACGCGGCTGACATCGCCTGCCAGCGGCAGCACGGTCGGGCGCTCTGCGCCAGGCAGCAGGCTGATCACTTCTTCCAGGCGCTCACTTGGCGCGTGCAGCATGATGTACTTCGATTCACGCGCTTTAATCACACCCTGAATACGGGTCATCATCTTGTCGATCAGCTCCTGCTTCGCGGCAGGCATCTCGCCGTCACGCTGGATCAGCACCGCTTTTGAACGATAGATTACTTCAACTTCGCGCAGGCCATTGGCTTCCAGCGTAGCACCGGTAGAGACCAGATCGCAGATGGCGTCAGCCAGACCGGCGCGGGTCGCCACTTCTACGGAACCGTTCAGTAAACAGGTTTTAAAGCTGACGCCTTTTTTGTCGAGGTATTGTTTTAACAGGTGCGGATAGGAGGTGGCGATACGGGATTTATCCAGGCATTCCGGGCCGGTGTACTCGGCATCTGTCGCCATCGCCAGTGACAGACGGCAACCGCCGAAATCGAGGCGGCGCAGCGTAAAGTAGCGCGGATCTTCACCCTGGGCACGGCGCGACAGCAGCTCCTCTTCCAGCACGTTCTCGCCGATGATGCCTAAATCGACCACACCATCCATCACCAGGCCAGGAATATCGTCATCGCGCACGCGCAGGATGTCGATCGGCATGTTCTCCGCAAACGCAATCAGGCGCTGTTGCTGAAGGTTGATTTTAACGCCGCAGCGCGCCAGCAGTTCGCGTGAATCATCACTTAAACGGCCAGATTTCTGCATAGCTATGCGTAAACGGGTGTTATCTAACATGGTTCCTGTCCTCTTAATTCGGTCCTGAATGTGTGGTTACGTCAGCCCATAAAAAAACCCCCGGAAGACGATCTTCCGGGGGTTCTCTTGCGTTCACACCACTGGAAGATCTTGAAAGTCTTCCAGCACCAATCGCCTGAAAGACTAGTCAGGATGATGGTGGTGATGATGGTTGAACTGAACGCGTGTCATAATAATCTCGTCGATGAATGAGTATTCATTTGTGGGGTTTAACCTAGCGAAGATGGCTGCGCTTGGCAACACTTTTTTAAACGGGCGGTTCGGAAAGCGCTGAAACAGGTTGTTCTGGTTTGCAATCCGGGGGCAAACTACGGTGAAGTCAGGGGTGATGTTTCACGTCAGGAGTCAAAATGAAGAAGGTTGCGATTGTGGGACTGGGCTGGTTAGGCATGCCGCTGGCCACGGCGTTAACGGCGCGAGGCTGGCAGGTCACCGGCAGCAAAACCACGCCAGACGGCGTTGAAGCGGCGCGCCGCTGCGGCATTGAGGCGTTCCAGCTGGAACTGACGCCGGAACTGCTCTGTGAGGCCGCCGATATTGAGCCGTTATTCAATGTAGATGCGCTGATCGTGACACTGCCTGCCAGCCGCACAGCAGAAGGGGGAGAAGCCTATCTGCAGGCGGTGCAGAATGTGGTCGATACCGCGCTGGTTTATAAGGTACCGCGCATTATCTTTACCAGCTCAACGTCAGTTTATGGCAGCAGCGCCGGCGCTAAGCGGGAAAACAGCCCGCTGGACGCAGAAACGGTGGCCGGAAAGACGCTGGTTAAACTGGAGAACTGGCTGCACGATCTGCCGGGCACCAGCGTGGATATTGTGCGGCTGGCCGGTCTGGTCGGGCCAAAGCGCCATCCGGGACGCTTCCTCGCCGGTAAGCAGGATGTGGCCAATGGCTCGCAGGGCGTCAATCTGGTGCATCTGGATGATGTGGTTGAGGCAATTACGCTGCTACTGCAGTCGCCTAAAGGGGGCCGGGTCTATAATCTGTGTGCCTCGAAACATCCGACGCGTGACACCTTCTATCCTGCGGTCACGCACCAGCTTGGGCTGCAGCCGCCGCAGTTCGCTCCCGAGGCGGAAAAGAATAGCGGCAAGCTGATTGATGGTTCCCGCATCTGCAGCGAGCTCGGTTTTGAGTACCGCTATGATGATCCGGTTAAGATGCCGCTGGAGTAAAGGGCGCCTCATGAAGGTGTTGAGGTGATTACCTTAAGCACATGGGTATTACCTTCATTATTGTATTGGTCGGGATGATAAAAAATCCCGCCACAACATGTCATGACATTTTATAACCAGACATCTCAACAATAAATCTAATATTTGATAAATATCCTGTCTGCACTTGCAGTGCCTGGAAATGGCAGTTCACTAATAATTGACGCGGACACCGATGGCAGTAAGGTGGTTTTTCCATCTGAAAGGGATTTTTTACCAGTAAGAGCTATTATAGATACATCGTTTTGTGTATTGGTGACAGAGTTAGAAACGGTATAAACCTGTTTATGGAAAGCCCCGTTAGGGGCTTTATATTTTATAGGCATCTGGTGGGGTCAGTGCTTTTAGACACGCCATTAATACAGTTACCTGGTGATTGCCCCAATTTAACTACAACAACGTTGTTAACTTTAAATACAGATTCTTTATTCGGCCATAGAGGCGCTGAATCAATTTTTTTTATTTCTGACTTCACTTCATCAAACGAAGCAGGAATTATTTTTGCTATCGCAGTAGCATTCATAAAAGCTGAAATTCGTGCGGAGTTGCCAGCATCCCAGTTAAGGAAGGAACTCCCGAACATGTCATGATTTAAGGGTTTGTCGACTGAGTCAATGTTCAGTGCGCCATAAAAATAAACCCTAACAGGTCTGTCTGGAGGCGTATCTACATATCTGTATATATCGTTAGCAATAAATGAAGAGATATTATAATCCTGGTTGTAAGACAGATAATCGGTGTAAAAGAGTTTGCTGGATGAAGCCGTTCCATAAATTAAAACGATTACAGGAACAGCCCATAAAATCTTTTTTTCAGGGTAGAGGGAGAATACGATAACGCCTGATGCTGCGAAAGATATAGCTAAGCAATTCATAGCTCTGGGAGGCAGGAATCCGCCGATTACCGCATTCATCAGAAATGGCGATAGTACCATAGCCGTTGCTGAAATCAGGAACAGCAGGCGACTTTTAATTTGGCTGGAAAAAGCAACAAGCAGTATCAGTAAAGATATCGCATAGATACTCAGTCCATAGGGGGCGTTAAAAGAAAAATATTCAGCTGTAAATGTTAATACAGACTTTATAGTTTCGTTTGCGGGTTGATGAATCCAACCTATCATATTGAGAAAATATGATTCTGAGCTTTTACCAATATACCACTGAATAATTTTTGTTAATAAGGAGTATGCTGCCGTCGAAATTGCCATTATTAAGACTGGTTTAAATATTACACCTTTGAAGTTTAATTTTATTTTTTTAATGACAACGGCATAGCATATGTATGAAGTGATTATTGATACAGGAAGGAAAATTATGGATTGATATATTGAAATTGAAAATGTTAATGCAACAATAGGCGTTATAAAATTTAACAGCACTCCTTTTTCTTTCAACATGAGATAAGTTGAATAAGATGATAAGAGCACCGCTGTGGCTAAGGTATCAGATTGGTTAGAGAATTCTAGCTGATATGCAAATTGAGGCAGAGAAGAGTAAAGAATCGAGAAGAATATACATTTCTGCGGGTCTAGGCCCAAAGTGTGTGATATAAAAGAGCATGATAAAGCAAGTATAACCAGAGACAGCACCTCAGTATAAAATGGAATGAATGGCTCAGGGAAAATTGTCAATTTGAGTAATGCATGACCCCACCGCCCCATGCTGATGGTGTGTGCAATGTTATTAGTAAACTCTTCATCAATAGATAGACTGAAATGTGTGAGCTCAAAACCGTAAACAATCAATAAGACTAATAGTGATGTTATAAATGAAATCAAAAATGTACTGCTTAAGTTTTTTCTGATTTCCATGCGGAAATTCTCCAAATGATTCTAAAATTTATTATAAAAATGCCCTGGAAGGGCATGTTTTATTACTTCTTAATGAGGTGCATTTTCCATCCGGGCGGGTTAATACTTATGTCCGCCTCCGTTCCTGATGCAGCCTTATCGAACGCTTCTATTTGTTTTTTATATCCAACCTCAAAGTAAGGGTAGATGTGAAAATGTCTGATGTACATAGGTACCATAAATATATTCAGGCAAATAAGTGCGACGAAAGGACGCTTAGTTTTACTCGCAATAAATGTGATAAAGCAGAAGAATGCTATATTCGTAACAAAGAAATATCGCTCACCACCAAGGGGTGAAAGAAATAGCGGCCACTGCGGATCTGTCATACTCATCATCGGCTTAGCAAGCGCAAATCCGAGCATTAAAGATGGGAAGAGAAGTATCGACTTATAACGCCATCCAGACTTCAAAGCATAATACAATATGGATACTATGATTATAGCATTAAGAACAATAGATGCTTGGTTTCCATTAATGCCAGGTTTCCACGTATTGTCTACCAACGCACCGCGAATTATCCTATAAAAAGTAATGTCTGAAAATAGCTGAATACTTGCACCTAGTGGTGCAGCTGACCTGGTAGCACCAGATGAAGTCAATATGGTATATAACTGAATGCAAAAACACACAGTAAAAATGATGTCAAATGAGTTTATCTTTCTAATGGCACCAATGATCCCGCCATGCTCAATGACTCTCTTCATTAACAGACATGGAGCAAGAAAAATTATAAACGGACCACTAAGTCCGCTAATTATTAGTATAATAAAATCATGGGCCTTTTCTGCTGTCGAGTCAGGCTTGTCAGACATAATTACACACAGGAGATACATTGAAAGATACCAGTGCATGTTAGTTATGTTCGGATAACCTTCTGCGATATTTGGCATCAAAAGAACGTAAGCTGCCACTGTAACTCGGCACGCGAATGGAGCGAAAGACATGCGACCAGATATAATGTAACAAATAAAGCTAGCTCTGATCAAAATGCCAATTAAGTTTGCGACAAGAGCGGCCTTGTTCAGTCCAAAAACTAAGGCGATACTATATGTTAAGCGAGATATAGTCTGGAAATAACCATTCTCAGGCATGAAGATTGTGCTAAATATACCGTTATTATATGCATCCTGTAACCAAAATCTGCCATCTTCAGCCCAAGGTTGCGCGTTTGTGATAATATCTGGCCTTCTCATTATTATAAGGAAAACAATAATTAAGAACAGTATAGTGCCAAAGGTATACTTCTTCTTTTTTATGGTTTCTAATTCCATGAACTCCACCTGAGTATTTAAAAAGCCTATAAAATTATTTTATTAAAATTCTTTATCATTTTTGATGATATACCTGGGTCTTTGTTTGGTCTCGATATAAATTCTACCGATGTACTCACCCAGTACTCCAATTCCAATTAGCTGAATGCCGCCCAGGAAGAGAATCGAAACCAATATTGACGGATAGCCAGCCACGGGATTTCCCCAAATCAGCTTATCTGCAATCATCCATACCCCGTAAAAGAAAGATAGTCCGGCAACAAAGAATCCTATGTAAGTCCACATACGCAATGGAAACGTAGAGAACGAGGTAATACCTTCCAGAGCCAGGTTCCAGAGTTTCCATCCATTAAATTTTGTCGAACCAGCGACTCGTTCAGCGCGAGTGTATTCCACGACTGCAGTTCTTCCGCCCACCCACGAAAGAATACCTTTCATAAAGAGATTTCGCTCTGGGAGGAGCTTAATGCTTTCAACTATATGTCGAGACATTAGTCTGAAATCACCAACATTTTCTTCAATCTTAGGTTTGCTGATCATATTGTGAAGCTTGTAGAACAATCCAGCGCTTTTTCGCTTCAGGTGGCTATCTGATGAACGGTCAACACGCTTAGCCAGCACAACATCTGCCCCTTCTTTCCACTTCGAGATAAGGATCGGTATAACTTCGATGGGATCCTGAAGATCAACATCTATAGGAATAATAACGTCCCCGGTTGACGCCTCCAGGCCTGCGAAAAGAGCGGGCTCTTTACCAAAATTTCGCGTAAAGCAAATATATTTTATTAGTGAATCATTTTTCATGATCTCCAGAATCAGAGATTCTGTGTTGTCACTGCTGCCATCATTAATGAAAACAATCTCAATTTCATCTTGTGCAAATGGCTGGTAACTTCTTACGGTCTGATAGAAGACAGGAAGTGCTTCCTGCTCATTCAGAACGGGAACAACAAGTGATATCTTCATTTCTTATCTCTGAAAATAATATATTTCGAGTAGACAAAACCGCACACAAGGCTTATCGCTGAGAAGGCGATGAGAGTGATTACTGGGTTTATCTTCATTCGGTCAGCATACGAGCCAATCATGACGGCCACCATGCCCATAAAAAACACGTACATAATGTATCGGATGGTTGTGGCTTCAGAACCGAAAGTCCACTTTGCATTTGCAAAGAAAGAGAAGGTGACGGCAACACAGAATGCGATAAAGTTAGATAGTGACTGCTGCAACCCCTGTTCTACACAGATCGCGAACGTAACCCAATGGATTAGCGTGTTGATCACACCAATTGACATGTATCTTGCGAAAAGTTTCAGCATGGCAAAGTTCTGTAAAAAGTGAGGTGCAGATCCTGACACTTGCCAGCGATAGGATCAAGAAATTGTTAGAGCTGTTATGTCAGTTCATTCAGATAACAGCTATGTGGAACTGCGACAGGATTTGTTCGTATGAAAACCAAACTTTTCAGTAAAGCAATACATCATCGGCTTACAACGCAAAAGAAAAACGTCTGTTATCGCGTATAATTACTCTTGAGCATTGGGGAGAAAAAAATTACCGCGAAGCCACTCAGGCAGGCTTAGTGGGATCTGAAACTTGGCGCAAAGCGTATATAATTCATTGTAGCAATCTAACATTCTTCACTAATATCCTTATTATTCAAGTATTTAGGTGATCGCAGGGTATCAGTAACAAGGCAACATGTTTAAGCCGTGTGTAAAGCGATATCAACAAATATGGTCATACCCCTAACCGATCCCTCAACGCATACCACACTGCGCCCATCGCCGTCAGCGGCACCTTAAACCGCCGCCCACCGGGAAACGGCAGGTGAGGCAGACGGGCGAAGGCATCAAAACGCTCGGCATCGCCGCGTAACACTTCGCTGATCAGCTTGCCGGAAAGATGCGTACTGGTTACGCCATGACCGCTGTCACCCTGCATAAAATAGACATTCTTCTCCAGCCGGCCAAACTGCGGCATGCGCGACAGCGTCAGCAGGAAATTGCCGCTCCAGCTGAAGTCCAGTTTAACGTTCTGCAACTGGGGGAACGTGCGGCGCAGCTTGGGCCGGATCAACGCTTCAATATCGGCCGGTTCCCGTGCGCCATAAACCACGCCGCCGCCATAGAGCAGCCGGTTGTCCGCAGTCAGACGGAAGTAATCCAGCAGATAGTTACAATCTTCCACACAGTAGTTGTTCGGCATCAGCGACAACGCCTGGTCGGGTGACAGCGGCTCGGTTGCTACAATCTGCGATCCGCACGGCATGCTTTTCCTGCTCAGTCGCGGTTCCAGCTGCGGGGCCAGATAGGCATTCCCGGCGAAGATCACAAAGGTCGCGCTGACCTCGCCCTGGGCGGTTTTCACCCGATTTGGTGTGCCATAAACCACACTGGTCGCCGCGGACTGTTCATAGATGCGTCCGCCATGTCGACGGATCGCCTCCGCTTCACCCAGCGCCAGGTTCAGCGGATGCAGATGGCCGCCGCGCCGATCCAGCAGCCCGCCAACGTAGCGTTCGGTGGCGACTTCACGTCGGATGGCTCGCTCATCCAGCAGTTCCAGATCATGATTCCCATACTGCTGCCATAATGCTTTCTGTTTTCGCAGATGCGCCATCTGGCGTGCGTTCAGGGCCGCAAAAACGCCGCCAGGCCGGTAATCGCAGTCGATCGCGTACCGCTTAATGCGATCGCGGATAATCTCAGCGCCTTCAAACATCATGCTGCCCAGCATGCGGGCGCTCTCTTTACCGTAGCGCTGCTCAATCACATCCACGTCGCGGCTGTAGGAGTTCACCACCTGACCACCGTTACGTCCGCTGGCACCAAAGCCGACCCGCGCCGCTTCCAGCACGACCACGTCATAGCCTACCTCGGTCAGATGCAGCGCCGCCGAAAGACCGGTGAAACCGCCGCCAATAATGCAGACGTCACACTGAATGCTCTCCTGTAATGTCGGCCAGGGCGCATGCGGATTGGCGGTCGCTGCGTAATAACTCTCCACGTAATTCATAACAACCTCCTGAAGCGCCTAAAAGTTGGCTGGCGTATGGGCACTGACAATGCGGCAGGGGATTTCAGCACGGTTGGTGAAACTGTGTGGTAAGCCAGTATCAATGACGTAGCTCTCTCCGGCGGAGAGATGATAGTGCTCTCCGTTGATGACCAGCGTAATTTCTCCTTCCAGCAGCGTGCCGGTCTCTTCGCCGGGATGACGCAGCTTCTCGCCGGTGCTGGCGCCAGGTTGATAAGTTTCCAGCAGCATGCCCAGCGTGCGCTGTGCACGGCCATTGTCGATAAGCTTCAGCGAAACCCCCTGACTGCCAATCTCCAGCAGGTCGCTGGCGCGGACAATGACCTTCGGTTCCGCGTCCGGTTTAGGTTCCGAGAAGAACTCTGACAGCGAGAGCCCATAGACTTTCAGCAGCTTCTGCAGGGTGCTGACCGCCGGGCTGACCTTATCCTGCTCAATGGTGCTGATGGCGCTGTGGGTCAGTCCGGCCAGTTCGGCGACACGGCGTTGCGACAGCCCCAGTGTCTGCCGGATCTGCGCCAGCCGTCGTCCCGGCGCCAGCGTGGCATCACTCATTTTCTTTTTCCTTGTGATAACGAATGGCGGCCTGAATAAAGCCACTGAAGAGCGCCTGCGATCCCGCCGTGTGTTCCGGCTGCCACTCGGGATGCCACTGCACCGCCAGGGCGAAGGGATGATGGCGCAGACTCACCGCCTCAATCAGGCCATCCGGCGCGCGCGCTTCAACGCGCAGCTGCGGGCCCGGTTCGCGTACCCCCTGATGATGCAGTGAATTGACCGCCAGCGGGCTGTTGCTGTCCAGCAGCGTCGCCAGCAGGCCGTCGGGGTCGATTGAGATCGGATGCGTCGGCGCATACTGCTGCTCCAGCGGCAGCGTGTCATCTTCATGGTGACGCTGAAACGGCGGTTGCCCGCTGAGCTCCTGCCACAGTGCGCCACCATTCGCCACCACCAGCTCCTGCAGCCCACGGCAAATCCCGAACATCGGCATCTTATGGCTGGTGGCCCAGGTGATCAGTTGAAAGGCGAGATGATCACGGCCCGGATCGGCATGCAACTCTTCGCCCGCCTCGCCATAATGCCAGGGTTCGATATTGCTGGGGCTGCCGGTCAGCAGCAGGCCATCCAGAACAGCCATAGCGTTTTCTAATAGATGAGGCGCATTCATCAGACTGTGGGGCAGGGCCAGCGGTACGCCATCCGCGAGGACAACCGCATCGGTATACTTATTGTGAACCGTCTGGCTCGGATGGCCGCCCAGATCCTTCTGACACATCACTACGCCAATCAACGGCTTGTCAAAAATAATGCCCATTTCACGTCCTCGCATCGCTGTTCGAAATATCTACCGAAAGGGCACGTCTGGCGGTTAAGTGTGCAATATTTTTTCAATCTAGCAATCTGCTGTTTGTTCTTCAAACAGATTTGTTACATTTGCACACTTTTTATGTTGGCGCTATGTTAGTGGTGTGGCTGTTATTTTGAGCATTACGCAAACCTAATAGGGGCGGGTGAGATCATGACTAACCTGGTAGAAGTGGAAGACTTCACGCTTCACAGTGAAGAGAAACGAACCAGCGCGTTCCAGCTTGAGGTGAAAACCTGGCTGGAGCGCCATCCTGACACGCAGTATGTCGACATCCTGTTAAATGATTTAAATGGTGTGTTCCGCGGCAAGCGTATTCCGGTCTCTGCGCTGCCTAAGCTGGAAAAAGGGTGTTATTTCCCCGCCTCGGTGTTTGCCATGGATATCCTCGGCAACACAGTAGAAGAAGCGGGGCTCGGCCAGTCACTGGGCGAACCCGATAATCTCTGTCTGCCCGTCACCGGTACTTTAGTTCCCTCCGCGTCTGACCCTCAGCACATTGCGCAACTGCTGTTAACCATGTGCAACCAAGATGGCACTCCCTTTGACGTTGAACCCCGAAATGTCCTTAACCGGCTGTGGCAACAGCTGCGTAACCGAGGTCTGTTTCCGGTGGTAGCGGTAGAGCTGGAGTTCTATCTGGTGGACAAAAAGCGCGATGCGGAAGGCTTTATCCAGCCGCCGTGTTCGCCCGGCAGTGATGAACGCAATATGCAGAGCCAGGTCTACTCGGTAGATAACCTCGATCACTTCGCCGATGTGCTGCGTGACATCGACGATCTTGCGCGTCAGCAGGGCATCCCGGCCGATGGCGCGCTGGCGGAAGCCTCGCCCGGACAGTTTGAAATTAACCTGCATCATACCCGCGACGTGCTGCGGGCCTGCGACCATGCGGTGCAGCTGAAACGCCTGATTCGTCAGGTGGCAGAAAATCACGGTATGACCGCCACGTTTATGGCGAAGCCCTATGAGGAGTACGCGGGCAGCGGCATGCATGTGCATATCAGCATGCTGGATGCCGCCGATCACAACGCCTTCGCCTGCGATGACGGCAGTGATTCGCCGCTGATGAAACGGGCGCTGGCGGGGATGATCGATCTGATGCCCGCCTCAATGGCGCTGCTGGCACCCAATGTGAATGCCTATCGCCGTTTTGTTCCGGACGCCTATGTGCCGTTGCAGGCATCGTGGGGCCATAACAACCGGACCGTTGCGCTGCGGGTGCCGTGCGGGGATATCGACAATCACCGTATTGAGTACCGGGTTGCGGGTGCGGATGCTAATCCCTACCTGGTGGTGTCGGCGATCCTTGCCGGGATGCTGCATGGGCTGGATACCCAGTTGCCGTTGCCGCATCCGGTTACCGGCAACGGTCACCATGCCGAGGGTCTGGCACTGCCGATCCGCCAGAGCGATGCGCTGTATGAGTTTGACAACAGCTATCCGCTGCAGAAGTTACTGGGCGAACGCTTTGCCACTGTCTGGCACAGCTGTAAGCATCATGAACTGATGCAGTTTGAACGGCTGATTACGTCTACCGAGATCGACTGGATGTTGAAAAATGCCTGACAGGTTTTTTTACCTGTTATCTGACGGGCTTTTTTTTGCATAAGATGCCCCGATGGCTTGTATTCCTGCCATGGGTTAGGGCAGAATACGCGGCCTGCAAAATCAGATGATAACCGACGCTTACCGCGCCGGTTATTTTTTTGCATCCAGTTTTACTAGAGCGTTTTTGCTGACTTAACCGAGGCCGGGCACGCACCCGGATAGATAAACACTGAAAACACGCATAAGCGTGAGATTGAGGATTAAAAGATGGGGATGTTTTACACTCTGCCAGCCAACGCTGGTACGCGTTTTCGTGATGACTACGGCGCCGCGTTAACCGCTAACCTTACTCCCTGTCGCTTAATGCGCAGTTGCCCTGTGACCCAGCCCAGCCAGGTTGTCGCACATGGGGGACTGAAGCATGTCGCTTAATACCTCCGCCGCACCGCAGCGTGCGCAACTCAAAAAAACACTTACGTTACTTCCGGTCGTCATGATGGGCTTAGCCTACATGCAGCCTATGACCCTGTTCGATACCTTTGGCATCGTTTCCGGGCTGACCGAAGGTCACGTCGCCACCGCTTATGCTTTCGCGCTGATTGCGATTCTGTTCACTGCCGTGAGTTACGGTAAGCTGGTACGCCGCTTCCCCTCTGCGGGCTCCGCTTATACCTACGCTCAGAAGGCGATCAGTCCGCACGTCGGCTTTATGGTCGGCTGGTCATCACTGCTGGACTACCTGTTCATGCCGATGATCAACATCCTGCTCGCTAAAAACTATTTCGAATCGCTGGTGCCGGGCATTCCGTCGTGGATTTTTGTGGTGTTGCTGGTCGGATTTATGACGCTCTCTAACCTCAAGGGCATCAAAACCGTCGCCAACTTCAACAGTGTGATTGTGGTGCTGCAGGTGGTTGTCATGGTCGGGATTACCGCGATGGTAATCTACGGTGTGGCAAGCGGCGTGGGTTCCGGCACGCTGGTGAGCAGCCGTCCATTCTGGTCTGAGAATGCGCATGTGGTGCCGATGATTACCGGTGCGACGATACTCTGCTTCTCGTTCCTCGGCTTTGATGGCATCAGTTCGCTGTCGGAAGAGACCAAAGATGCAGAACGCACCATTCCGCGCGCTATTTTCCTGACCGCGCTGATTGGTGGGGTGATCTTTATCGCGGCATCTTACTTCCTGCAGCTCTACTTCCCGGACATCACACGCTTCCAGCACCCGGACTCATCGCAGCCTGAAATCATGCTGTTCGTGGCCGGTAAAGCGTTGCAGGTCGGCATCCTGATCTTCTCGGTGGTCACGGTGCTGGCATCCGGTATGGCGGCGCACGCTGGCGTATCGCGTCTGATGTATGTGATGGGCCGTGATGGCGTGTTCCCGGAGCGTTTCTTCGGTTACATCCATCCGAAATGGCGTACCCCGTCGCTCAACGTGCTGCTGGTGGGTGCGATTGCGCTGATGGCGATTAACTTCGACCTGGTGACCGCAACCGCGCTGATTAACTTTGGTGCGCTGGTGGCGTTTACCTTCGTTAACCTGTCGGTGATTGCGCAGTTCTGGATCCGTGAGAAGCGTAACCGCACGCTGAAAGATCACGTTCAGTATCTGCTGCTGCCGCTGCTTGGCGCGCTGACGGTGGGTGCGCTGTGGGTGAACCTGGAAGAGAGTTCTATGGAGCTGGGCCTGATCTGGGCCGCCATCGGGATTATCTACCTGGCGTTCGTAACCCGCAGCTTCCGTAATCCGGTGCCGCAGTTCAGCGAAGAAGTTTAATCACGCTCACGTTGCCGCCTTCCCCGCCTCAGGGAAGGCGGCGACAGCTTAACCAGCCAGCACCAGTTCACAGCTCCCCGCACTTAACAACTCCCGCGCTGACTCACTCAGATGCGTATCTGTCACCACCCGATCAAAGCTCTCCAGCGGTAAAGCCAGAAACGTCGCAATCCTGTTGTACTTCGAACTGTCACTCAGCAATACCCGCTTACTGCTCACCTCACTCACCGCCTGCTTCACCATCACTTTATCTTCATCCGGCGTAAACAAGCCACGCGGCCCCCAGCAGGAGGCGGAAATAAAGGCAATATCAATGGCCAGATGACGCAGGCTGCGTGCCGCCGACTCGCCGACACAGGAGCGGTTCTCGCGGCATACGGTGCCGCCCGTGTGAATAACCCGGCACTGACTGGCCTCCATCAGCAGATTCGCCACCATAAAATCATTGGTTACCACCAGTAAATCATCACGATCCACCACTTCTCTTGCCAGCGCTAACGTCGTGGTTCCGGCATCCAGGTAGATGCAGCTGTTACGGGGGATCTGTCGGGCGGCGGTGCGGCCAATGGCGCGCTTCTCCTCGTTGTAGAGGGTGCTTTTCGTCAGATGTGACGGCTCAGCCGCCAGCCGGTCGGCTGAGCGCACGCCGCCGGAGACTGACAGCACGGCCCCTTGCTCCTCCAGTTTCTGCACATCACGGCGTATGGTCATGTGTGACACACCCAGCCGTTCAGTGAGTTCTGCAATGCTCACCACGCCACGATCGGCCACCAGCGCAAGGATCTGTTGATGACGTTCAACCGGAATCATATCGGCTCCCTGATAATTATCATTTTTTCACATTATAAAGTATCTGACGGTTAACCAGAACAGATAATAACAGCGGTAATTTTGGCATCAGCGGCGGTAACCGCACTGCAGCAGGGCCAGCGCTGTGAATGTGGCAATGTTAAAAATTGTTCGGCTTCACATCGGGAACATTTTTTTGTGATCGGCAACACATTTTTGCCGGCAGGAAGCTGGCAGGATTAACAGTAACAAACAAATAATCACTTAAATTAACAGTGGAGGCGTATCGTGCCAGCTGAAAATATCTGCGTTATCGGGTTAGGTTCCATGGGCATGGGTGCTGCGAAATCCTGTCTGCGTGCCGGTCTCAATACCTGGGGTGTCGATTTGAATCCCGCCGCACTTGAGAACTTACGTCAGGCCGGCGCGCGTGATGCGCAGCCTTCAGCATCCGCCTTTGCAGAGCAGCTTAATGCCGTTTTGCTGCTGGTGGTAAATGCGCAGCAGGTTAACGCCATTCTGTTCGGTGAAGAGGGCCTGGCCGCAAAACTGCGTCCTGGCACCGTGGTCATGGTCTCATCCACATTGTCCGCCCGGGATGCGCAGCAGATTGAACAACAGCTGGCGCAATATCAGCTGCTGATGCTGGATGCACCGGTCTCCGGCGGTGCCGCTAAGGCGGCCAGCGGTGAGATGACGGTGATGGCGTCCGGCAGCGACGCGGCCTTTGCACAACTGCAATCTGTACTGGATGCCGTCGCAGCCAAAGTATATCGCGTGGGCAGTGAGATCGGCCTCGGGTCAACCGTCAAAATTATCCATCAGCTGCTGGCAGGTGTTCATATCGCGGTCGGGGCAGAAGCGATGGCGCTGGCGGCACGTGCCGGCATCCCGCTGGAAACCATGTATGAAGTGGTCACCAATGCCGCAGGCAATTCATGGATGTTCGAAAACCGCATGCGGCATGTGGTGGATGGCGACTACAGCCCGAAATCGGCGGTTGATATCTTTGTGAAAGATCTCAACCTGGTGGCCGATACCGCGAAATCCCTGCACTTCCCGCTGCCGCTGGCCTCAACCGCCCTCAATATGTTCACCGAAGCCAGCAACGCCGGTTACGGCCGGGAAGATGACAGTGCAGTGATTAAAATCTTCAGCGGCATCACGCTGCCGCAGGCTGAGGAGAAAATCTGATGCGGCTTGGCGTGATAGCGGACGATTTTACCGGTGCGACTGACATCGCCAGTTTTCTGGTGCAGAACGGGCTGACCACCATTCAGTTCAACGGCATTCCTGACAGCGAGGAAATCACAGAGGCGCAGGCGATTGTGGTCAGCCTGAAGAGCCGCTCCTGTCCGGCAGACCAGGCGGTTGCTCAGTCGCTGGCTGCGCTGGCATGGCTGCAGAAGCAGGGCTGTGAGCGCTTCTACTTCAAATATTGTTCCACCTTCGACAGCACCGCGCAGGGCAATATCGGTCCGGTAACCGACGCCCTGCTGCAGGCGCTGGGTGAAACGCAGACGGTGATCTGTCCGGCGCTGCCGGTGAATGGCCGCACTGTTTATCAGGGCTACCTGTTTGTCGGCGATCAGCTGCTGTCAGAGTCTGGTATGCGGCATCATCCGGTCACCCCGATGCACGACAGTAACCTGCTGCGGCTGATGACATCACAGGCGAGGGGCAAAGCCGGTCTGATCGCTGCGGCACAGGTCGATCAGGGCGCTGAGTCAGTACGGCAGGCGCTGGGTCAGCTGGCGGCGCAGGGGATCAACTACGTCGTAACGGACGTCCTGCATCAGGAACATCTGTTGACGCTGGGCGAAGCACTGAGCGATCTGCGGCTGGTCACCGGTGGTTCCGGGCTGGCCATCGGTCTGGCACGGCAGTGGGCGACGGCTGAAAGTGATGCAAAAGCGGAGCAGTCAGGCCGTCCGCAGGGCGATCGCGCCGTGGTGCTTTCCGGTTCCTGTTCACAGATGACCAATCGTCAGGTCGCCGCGTACCGCCAGCTGGCACCGGCCTGCGAAGTTGAGACTGAACGCTGTCTGGAAGATGCCGGGGCTTATGCCCGGCAGTTATGCGACTGGGTGGAAGCGAACAGCGATCAGGCACTGGCACCCCTGCTTTTTGCCACCGCTGACGCGCAACACTTGCAGGCGATTCAACAGCATTATGGCGCTCAGCGCAGCAGCGAAGCCGTTGAGCAACTGTTTGCTGCCGTCACCCGCGAGCTGAAACGGCGCGGATGGCAGCGCTTTATCGTGGCGGGTGGCGAAACCTCCGGCGTGGTCGCGCAGAGCCTGGGTGTGACGGCCTTTCACATCGGTCCGACGATTTCGCCCGGCGTGCCCTGGGTGCGCGACATTCATCAGCCGCTCTCTCTGGCACTGAAATCGGGCAATTTTGGCGATGAAGATTTCTTCCGCCGCGCGCAAACGGAGTTTACTGATGTCTGAATCTTTCTCTTTAACGGAACAGCAGGCGCGTGACGAGATGGTGCGTCTTGGCGCATCGTTTTTTCAGCGCGGCTATGCCACCGGCTCGGCGGGCAACCTCTCAATGTTGCTGGAGGATGGCAATCTGCTGGCGACACCCACCGGTTCATGCCTGGGTGAATTACAGGGTGACCGGCTGGCAAAAGTCACGCCTGACGGCGAATGGCTCTCCGGTGATAAACCCTCCAAAGAGATTGCGTTTCACCGCGCGCTCTATCTGAATAATCCCGACTGCAGGGCGGTGGTGCATCTGCATAGCCACTACCTGACGGCGCTCTCCTGCTTACAGGGGCTGGACACGGACAACTGCATTCGTCCGTTTACTCCCTATGTGGTGATGCGTGTCGGTGATGTGCCGGTCGTGCCTTACTACAAGCCGGGTGATGGGCGACTGGCCGAGGATCTGGCGGCGCTGGCTCCACGTTACCGTGCCTTTCTGCTGGCGAATCATGGCCCGGTGGTGGTGGGGAAATCGTTGCAGGAAGCGGCAGACAACACTGAAGAGCTGGAGGAGACCGCCCGGCTGATCTTTACCTTAGGCGACCGCCCGATCCGTTATCTCAATGATGCCGAAGTGGCAGAATTAAGGAGCCGATAATGCCGAAGTTTGCTGCTAACCTTTCGACGCAATTTACTGAATTGCCGTTTGCTGAACGCTTCGCTGCAGCGGCGGAAGCCGGTTTCACCGCCGTCGAATTTCTGTTTCCTTATGACTATCCCGCCACGCAGATCAAGCAGTGGCTCGATGATAACCAGCTGCAACTGGTGCTGTTCAATACCGCACCCGGCAACGTCGCAGCGGGTGAGTGGGGCGTTTCGGCCATCCCCGGACGGGAAGCGGAAGCAAAGGCGGATATCGATCGCGCCCTGAGCTATGCGCTGGCGCTGGAGTGCCCTCAGGTTCACATCATGGCGGCGACGGTGCCGCCCGACGCTGACCGTCAGCACTATGTTGAGACCTTTATCAGCAATATGCGTTATGCATCAGAGCGCTTTGCGCCGCATGGCATCATCCTGCTGATTGAGGCGCTTAATCCCACCACCAAACCCAACTATCTCTACGCCAGCCAGTACCAGACGCTGGAGATGGTCGAACTGATTGATCGACCCAATGTCTTTACTCAGCTCGACCTGTTCCATGCGCAACGGGTGGATGGCAACCTCAGCCATCTGATTCGTCACTATGCCGGACGCTATCGCCACGTGCAGATTGCGTCGGCACCGGATCGTCATGAACCGGATGAGGGTGAAATCAACTACCCGTATCTCTACTCACTGCTGGATGAAGTCGGCTATTCCGGCTGGGTCGGCTGCGAATATATCCCGCGCGGCAACACTACCGAAGGCCTTGGCTGGTTTGCTCCCTGGCGTACGCGCCGCTAATCACCTGTACGCCACTCACACCGATTGTCAGACAAACGGTGTGAGTTCTGCTGCAGCTTAATCACACCAGTGTTCAAAAAATAAAATATAACTTACTGAAAATTATAATTAATCAGAGGTCTGCCGATGTCCACTACGCTGCTGTTATCCATCGCGCTGGTCAGCGTGATTCTGCTGTTGCTGCTGGTAATCAAAGCCAAAGTCCATCCGTTTATTGCGCTGCTGGTTGCCAGCCTGTTTGTCGCCATCACCACCGGTATCCCGGCCGAAAACATCATGAAAGTGATCCTTGGCGGGATGGGCAGCCTGCTCGGCAGTATTGCCGCCATCATTGTGCTGGGTGCGATACTTGGCGCGATTATTGAAACATCCGGCGGGGCCGATCGACTGGCAAACCGCTTCGCGCAGCTATGCGGACCGCAGCGCATGGTCGCGGCGTTAACCACCGTGGCCTTTATTCTGGGATTGCCGGTGTTTTTTGACGTCGGGTTTATTATCGTGGTGCCGCTGATCTATGGCTTTACCAAAGTGATGCGCGTATCGCCGCTGAAGTTTGGTCTGCCCATGGCGGGCATGATGCTGATGGTGCATGTTACGGTGCCCACTCATCCGGGACCCGCCGCCGCCGCCGGTCTGCTGAATGTCGATCCTGGCTGGTTAATGATGACCGGCATTGCCCTGTCAATACCGACCGGAATCGCCGGTTATTTCGTCGCCAAAGCGCTTAATCTTCGAAAATATCATCTTTCTGTTCAGGTACTGGAGCAGCTACAGCTGACGGAGCCGAACGCTAAGGGGCAATCCACCCGTAACCACGATGCACCGGGCGCATTGCTGATTTCAGGCTTAATCGTGTTGCCCATTCTGCTCATCATGCTGGGCACGTTGCTGCCGCCGCATCTTACGCCTGGCAGCCTGCCGCTGAAAATCCTGACGCTGGTTGCATCACCGGCGGTGGCGTTACTGATTACCCTGGCGCTTGCGGGGTGGCTGCTGGGGCTGCGTCGTGGCTGGACCACAGAGAAGCTGGAAACGCTGTCAAACAATGCGATATCCACTGCTGCCGGGGTGATTTTAGTCTCAGGAGCCGGGGGAGCATTCGGTAAAGTGCTGGTGGAATCGGGGGTAGGCAAAGCGCTGGCCAGTTCATTGCAGACGATTCATCTGCCGTTGATCCCCGCTGCGTTTATTCTTTCACTGGCGCTGCGTGCTTCACAGGGGTCGGCAACGGTGGCAATTGTCACAACCTGTGGATTGCTGAGTAGTGCCGTGACTGGGCTTGGTGAGATGCAACTGGTTCTGGTCGCCCTGTCAGCCTGTTTTGGTGCGCTGGGCTTGTCACACGTTAATGATTCCGGCTTCTGGGTCGTAACCCGTTATCTTGGTTTGTCAGTCGCTGATGGGTTACGCAGCTGGACAATACTGACCACGTTGATGGGACTGTTTGGTTTTGCGCTGACCTGGCTGGTATGGGTGATGATGTAACGCGGTAACGTGCCGGGACCGCGTTCAGTTGCGGTACCCGGCCTTAGCAGGCAGCCGACTAAGAGACCAGCTCCTGGGCATACAGATAAAGCGCTTTAAGCTGCGCAAGCTTTTCTGCATCTGCTTCGTGCAGATTCGCCAGACCTTCCAGTTCCTGCATAAATGCCTGCACCCGATCGGCATTCAGCACGTCGCGACGATGCTGCAACCAGCGTTGCTGCTCGGCATCATCCAGCGTGCCGGGAAAGTTACGCGCCCGGTAGCGGAACAGCAGTTTCGCTACCCGCGCACTCTCAAAGCTCAGGTCCAGCGCAGGCAGATTCGCGGGCGCGGTCTGGCGAATAATATTCATCCCCGCCCGGTCGGCATCACTGAAGAAGCCATCGTAGAGTTGCGTGTCCACATCATCTGACGGTGTAAACGGCTCCGCTTCGGCAAATAGCGTGACCAGTTTTTCCCGCACGTCGGGCTGCTGACGCAGCAGCGCCAGATTCGCCAGGCAGTGCTGACGATCAATATTCAGCCGGGCTGCATCTTCCGGCCGCAGCGTACTGGCAGGTGCCAGCACCGGACACTTATTAATATGCACCAGTTTGACCGGCACCGCAGGCAGATCGCCGAGATCGTTTTTCGGCGTGTAAAGACGCTCACGGAGTGTGTCGGCATCCAGTTGCATTAGCGGTGACATGTCGCCCGCCAGATCCACCACAATCAGCGCATTACGGTTATCGGGATGCCAGGCCAGCGGTACGATCCAGCTGGTGTTACCGCGCGCCGCACCGAACATGCCGGAGACATGAACCAGCGGTTTCATCTGCGGGATATCAATCAGGTTCATCAGCTTGTTTTTGTTACGATGGGTAAACAAAAACTCAAACAGTTTTGGCTGCTTCTCTTTCACCAGTTTCGCCATCGCCAGCGTAGCGTAAACATCCGACATGGCATCGTGCGCATTTTCATGGGACACGCCGTTTGCTTTGGTCAGATGCTCCAGCCGGAAGCTGGGAAAACCTTCTTCATTCTCCGGCCAGGTGATCCCTTCGGGCCGTAACGCGTAGCAGGCTCGCATCACGTCGAGCAGGTCCCAGCGTGAGTTACCGTTTTGCCAGGCCCAGCCATAGGGATCGTAAAAGTTGCGATAGAAGATATTGCGCGTCACTTCATCATCGAAACGCACGTTGTTGTAGCCCACCACACAGGTTTGCTCCGTGGTGAACAGCGCATGGATGCGTTCAGCGAACTCTGCTTCACTCACGCCGCGACTCATCGCTATCTGCGGGGTGATGCCGGTGATCATCACCGCTTCGGGCTGTGGCAGATAGTCATCCGGCGGACGGCAGTAGAACACTTCGGGTTCGCCGACCGGATTAAACTCACTGTCGGTGCGCAGGCCGGCAAACTGGGCTGGCCGGTCACGAGACGGGCTGGTGCCGAAGGTCTCGTAATCGTGGAAGAGGAAAGTGGGCTGTACGCGGTCGTTATTCAAATTTCATATCCGTTCATTGCGTTCACTGACTTAATGAACAGAAAGCGGTAAAACGGCTTTCTGTTCGCTCTGTATCCCTGTGCGCAGGCAGAATTTAGCTCTGATCGTTATGTCTGATGCGCGCTGACTGCGGGTTCAGCCGTGCAGAGCCATTATAGCGGCTCCGGGCAACGGCTGACGCCATCCCTGTATGGTAAACCATATTCCGGTACGTCTGAAGTTCAGGGTTTGGGCAGGTGGAGGAGTGCGCTATACAACCAGAGTGCAATAGCAACAGAAGCAGGCACTGACATTCGAGCTATCAAGCCACCCAGAAAAACCGGAAGAGCAGAGCAGGGATATAGCTTTCAGGGCGGACATTGTACGGGTAAACCGAGCAGGTAAGCGCAAAGGCTGGCGCGGGTTGCTATAAAGCGAGTCGCTGGCACTGCGATGAATGATGCTTAACGATTGCACATCAGACATAAAGTCAATTATAACAATATCTTATTTTAATTAATCTGTACTGCCGATCAATCTTGCGCAATTGATCGGTACAACCAGTTAGGGCCAGTTTATATCTGAGTATATTTTAGTGAGAGTTAGAGGGAGCTAACGAATGATGCAAAGGACAATAAGCTGGACTGTCATAATGGCCAGCTGCGCACTCGCCTGGCTTTTTAATATGCCTGAGTCTGGCGAAGGTTATCTTATTTTTATATTTTCCTTAGTTGTTCAGAATAATGCCAACACCAGCCCGGCTCAGGCCGGGTTTTTTTTTAATGTCAGCATGAACGGATTTGATTGAAAACTCAGGAATCCCGACATCGGCTCATTTCAGAATCTGAAACGACAACGCCAGTTCATACTTTTTTTCAATTTATTCAAACCTTCACAACGCTTTTGCCGTAAAACGTGCGGCTGTTTCCGTTTCGTTTTAGAAATTTTCTCTCCCGTGCAATTAAGGATGAAGTGTTGAAAAGGCGTCTGCTGTTCACCGTTACCGCTACTGTTTTTTGGGCCTCGCTGGCGCAGGCTGATGCGATTCCCTTTCCTGTGACGCCTCCGGCGATTGATGCGGCTTCCTGGGTGCTGATGGATGCCACTACAGGACAGGTTCTGACCGCTGGCAATCCCGATGAACGCCGTAATCCCGCCAGCCTGACCAAACTGATGACCGGTTACGTGGTCGATCGCGCCATTGACCAGAAGAAAATCAGCCGTGACGACATGGTTACGGTCGGAAAAGATGCCTGGGCGGCGGGTAATCCGGTGTTCAAAGGCTCCTCGCTGATGTTCCTGAAGCCAGGCGATAAGCTGAGCGTCCGGGATTTAAGCCGTGGCGTCATCATCGACTCCGGTAACGACGCCTGCGTTGCCCTTGCTGATTATGTTGCGGGCAGCGAAGCGAACTTCGTCGGCATGATGAATCACTACGTTGAGAAGCTCGGCCTGCAGAATACCCATTTTGAAACGGTTCATGGTCTGGATGCGCCGGGTCAGTTCTCCAGCGCGCTGGATATGGCGAAACTGTCACGCGCCATTATTGATGGTGAGCCTGACTTTTATGCCATGTACAGTGAGAAGACCCTGACCTGGAACGGCATTACCCAGAACAACCGTAATGGTCTGCTGTGGGATAATAATCTCCACGTTGATGGGCTGAAAACCGGTCACACTGAGACCGCGGGCTTTAACATCATCGCCTCGAATGTGGTGGGCAAGCATCGCCTGATCGCCGTCGTCATGGGCGGTAAAAGCCCGAAAGGCCGCGAAGAGCAGGCGCGTAAACTGCTGGTCTGGGGCCAGAACACCTTTGATACCGTTCAGCTGTTCCATGCCGGTAAGAAAATTGGCAGCGAAAACGTCTGGTACGGCAATCCTCATGAGGTGGATGTGGGTACCGCAGAAGATGTTTATCTGTCACTGCCGCGCAGTGAAGTACAGAACGTGAAAGCGAAGTACGTCATCGATCGCAAAGATCTGGAAGCCCCGCTGAAAGCCAATGAGGTCATCGGTGAGATTCAGGTGATGGATAAAGATCAACAGATTGCCCATTATCCGCTGGTGGCGCTGAGTGCGGTTGAACCCGCAGGCGTCATTACCCGCCTGACGGATTATCTCAAGCAGAAGTTCTGATTAGCCGATTGTCAGTACTAAAACGGGTAGCCTGTGGGCTGCCCGTTTTTACTTGCGCGCAGGCGTACTCTGAGCGTGTTACTGAGAGCCGATAAAGGTTAAAAAATCGCATTAAGTTGTTTTTAATTTCCGGGCAGGTATGTGAGGCGGATGTTGATAATTGTAAGCGAACGTCAAAACTGTTTTGAAATATCCGGCCCGCGCTAAGCCTGAGCCGCGTTCAGCGTTAAGATAGCCACACCATGTTCCCGCAACCGGAAAGTCATTTTGCGTCCCGATAAGCCCATATCAAAACTGGAGTTCTGGTTTTATCGCCATTATCGCTCCGTCCACGGCGTGCGTATTGCCATCGCCTTTTTGCTCTGCTTTATCTTTGTGCGGGCGACCGATATCCCTGAAGGCACCTGGCCGCTGATTACGCTGGTGGTGGTGATGGGTCCCATCTCCACCTGGGGAAATGTTTTTCCGCGCGCGCTGCAGCGCATCAGCGGCACGGTCGCTGGGTCAATATCCGGTCTGATCGCCCTGAAGCTGGAGCTGACCTCGATGCCGATGATGCTGGCCTGGTGCGGCATCATCATGATGATCAGTGGCTACCTGACGCTGGGTAAACATCCCTACATGGCGCTGTTGATCGGGATTACGCTGAGCGTGGTCGTGGGCGCACCAACCGGCGATTTCACGATGGCACTGTGGCGCGGCGGTGATGTGATCCTGGGATCGCTGATGGCGCTGCTGTTTACCGCTATCTGGGCACAGCGTGCCTATACACACTGGCGCATTCAGCTCTCCGACGCGCTGGCGGAAATGGCAAAAATCTATCACGCCGGTTTCTCGCCTAACCTGGTTGAAAAGCCGCGCCTGAACAAGCCGCTGGGTAAATTGCTGAGCAGCGTGATCAAAATGCGGGCACTGTTGGAGCCGTCAAGCAAAGAGACGCGCATCCCAAAATCGGTGCTTGAAGCGATTCAGACCATCAATCGTAATATGGTTTACACCATTGAGATGCAGATTAATGCCTGGTGGGCATCGCGCGAGAGCCATCTGATTATGCTCAACGCGCCCGCATTACGTCGCACTCAGCAGATGACTGAGAACACGCTGCGGGCGCTGTCGGTCATGGCGATTGAAGGGGAAACGGAAGAGGTGGTGGCTAACAGTCACGAGCTGACTGAAATCAGTGGCGAACTGCGGCGACTGATCGCGGAAGTGGGCAGCGAAGGTCTGGAGGAGACGCCGATCTACGGCTACGTCTGGCTGACGCTGGAACTGGCAAAGCAGCTGGAACGGATGACCGACCTGATGCGAATGGCGCTGCGCAAATAATCACCTCAGACAATGACTTAATGTGAAACAGGGTTTCTTTGCGCTAAGATAAGAGCCAGTCTGAATTTAGCTGTGAAAATTGCTTACCTGGCGGGCTAGCCGCTAAGCTGATCGTTTTGACTCTCTCCCTGCGTCAGCAGGCTCAAAGAAAGGTGCCATCATGGAAAATGCCAAGCAATCATTTCAGGACGTACTGGAGTTCGTGCGTATGTTCCGCCGCAAAAATAAACTGCAGCGTGAAATTGTCGACAACGAGAAGAAAATTCGCGACAACCAGAAGCGCGTACTGCTGCTCGACAACCTGAGCGAATATATCAAACCCGGCATGAGCGTTGAGGCTATTCAGGAAATCATCGCCAGCATGCGTGTGGATTATGAAGATCGCGTGGATGAGTACATCATCAAAAACGCCGACCTGTCGAAAGAGCGTCGCGAGCTGTCGAAAAAGATCAAAGCGATGGGTGTGGGCGAACACCCGAAAGCGTAAGGGCAGATAGCAGCGCGCAAGCGCCAGACGTCCTATGCCAACCCGCATCCACTCCGGTGGGGCGGGTTTTTTATTGCCTGCATCAGCGCAGCGTTATTTTCCCGCCAGCCTGCGGGCGATCGCCTGTAACTGCTGTGACAGCGCCACTAAGTTGACCCGCTCATCAGCAGGCGGGGCGGTGGTCTCCCGGATCACCAGCGTGGTTTCCAGCGCGTTGTCTGACGCCTCTGCTCCCTGAAGCCGGGCCAGCATACGCTCGACGCTCTGCGCGCCAAGAGAGTGCAAATCCTGCCGCACCGTGGTCAGCGGTGGCTGATACCACGCGCTCTCGGCGGTATCATCATATCCAATTACCGATATCTCGCCAGGAATGGCTACGCCATGCTGATGCAGCGCCCGCATCGCACCCAACGCCATCTGATCGTTCGCCACCAGCAGCGCCTGCGGCAGATCGTCGGGAAGCTGCGCCAGCAGCGCCTGGTAACCCGACTGCGCGCTCCAGTCGCCGCGCAGAGAACAGTGCGGTGTCAGCTGATGATCGGCCAGCGCCTGACGCCATGCATTTTCACGCTGACGGGCCGAGACCGAGCGCAGCGGCCCGTTCAACAAACCAATCTGACGATGACCCAGCGCCACCAGATGTTCAACGGCGACACGGGCGCCAGACTCATTCGGGTACTGACACTGCGCTACCGCCGCCTGGGGTTCGACATCCAGAAACAGCACCGGTTTGCTGCCGCAGAGCAACTGGATCTGTTGCGCCTCATCTGCCTCCAGCGGCAGGTTGATCAGCAGTCCATCGACCCGCTGTGCCAGCAGTTCATTCACCGTTGCTGCCGCATCGTTACCACTGTCCATGGCGATCACCAGATGATAACCCGCCCCGGCGGCGCGCTGCTGGATCGCCGAGGCGATCTGCGCAGGAGCCATCAGGGCCAGGTCGCTGGTGGCCAGACCCAGCGTGCGCGTCGCCTTACCGGCCAGCTGCTGCGCCACACGATTCGGCACATAATTGAGCTGCAGCATCGCCGCCTCAACCCTTTCCCGCGTGCGGGCTGACACCTGTTCAGAACGGTTTAAAACACGTGAAACGGTTTGATATGAGACGCCGGCCAGTTGAGCGACATCATCGAGGGTCACGGAGCGGGAAGTCATTGAACTCTCCAAAAAATGAAGCGACGAGTGTAGCAAATTTTCCTGCTGCACTGCTGCTGCACACCACACTTTCACGACCACAAAAACCGGGTCCGTTGCGGCACCCGGTCACAGTATCCGGCAGAGTCATTAACGCTGCTGCAGATAGACCTGAAGGTTCACATCCACCGCGTTAAGCAGTGGCGTGGCAAGACTATGGCGTTTCGCCCGCAGCAGCAGGTCACCTATCACCTGATCGGCTTCGATATCAAAGCCCTGGGTTAAATCGCGGTACATTGAGGAGGTCATCGGGGTGGCCGGATCGCTTAACAGCTCAAGAATGCGGGCAGTGGCCGCCGGACGCGTCTGATAGCCTTCGGCAGTAATGACTGACAGAATCTCCGAGAAAACACCCTGTAACAGCGCTTCGCCGCCGCGCGAGGTGAGTATCTGTTGGGTATTTCCGCGCGCCAGGCAGCAGACCGCGCCGAGCGTGCTCAGCAGCAGCCACTTCTCCCACAGCTCATCCATGATGTTATCGCTGAATCGGGTATCGACCTGACAGTCACGCAGCGCCGCATCAACCCGCTGCAGTCGCGCATCGTTGTTACCGTCCAGCGCGCCATAATAGAGCTGATGCAGCGGCGTCATCTGGATTACTTCGCCATTGTCACCCAGCGTCGCGTTGATTTTGCACAGGCCGCCAATCACCTTATCTTCGCCGAAACGCTGTTGCAGCGTTGCGATATGCCGCAATCCGTTCAGAATCGGCATGATCAATGTTTCCGGGCCCACTGCAGGTGCAATATCCTCCATCACCTGATCAAGGGCAAAGCTCTTCACCGTCACGATAATCAGATCATAGTGGCCCGTCAGGCTGCTCGCCTGGGCCAGTTGCGGCTGTAGCGTTTCAGTGCCATGTGGCGTCTGCAACACCAGACCGCTGGCCTGAAGCTGCTGATAACGCCGTTCACGGACCAGAAAAGTTACGTCCTGGCCCGCCTGAGCCAGCCGTGCACCAAAATATCCACCGGTCGCGCCGGCGCCTGCCATCAGAATGCGCATCCCACTTTCCCTCTGCTGAAAACCTCTACCTTAGAACGCCGTGACCGGGCTTACCAGTCTTAGCCTCGGTCAGAGCGCGTCGGGGAGCATGAAATGAGCGGCCGGGAAAGCGCGGGCAGGGAGGGGGCGATGCAGAGAAATCAGATTTTCCCTGCCCGGTCAGCAGGGCGAAACAGAGGAGTGTATTACAGCCGGGTAACGCCCAGCGCGGCGGCCTGCTGTTCCCACGCCAGCACGCCCTGATAATCGTCTCGCTGCACCGGGCTGAATCCGCCGATCAGGTTATCGTCGCAGACGGTGCGCCAGGCGGGATCGTTCACCAGCTGATGCAGCGCCGAGCGGAGTCTCTCCAGCCGGTCTACTGACGTCGGGGCTGCGGTAATCAACGGCAATCCGGGTGCGGCTGGCGTTTCACCGATGATATGCAGGCCGCGCAGCGCATCCGGCTCATAGCGCGCCAGCAGTGCCCAGCTGACGCAGTCGATAGCCGCGATATCCGCCTGTGAATCACGCAGCGCCGCCAGCGACTGATGATGGCCGCCGCTCAGTAACAGTTGCGAAAACCTCACGCCCTGAAGCGCTGCCACAAACCGCAGCGCGTTATAGCCGGAGTGAGAGTCCAGGCTGTTAGCCACGGCCCGCTGGCCGTTAAAATCGGCCAGCGTCGCCTGTTTATCCCTCGCTACCAGCCAGCTGCGATAGTCACGGCCGGTGCAGCCTGGGGCCTGATAGTGAAAGGTGCCGACCAGCTGAACCGCAGGAAGCTGGCTGACCAGCGGATAGCCGCAGGTC
This sequence comes from Pantoea sp. paga, assembly GCF_007558755.1. Classification (NCBI taxonomy): domain Bacteria; kingdom Pseudomonadati; phylum Pseudomonadota; class Gammaproteobacteria; order Enterobacterales; family Erwiniaceae; genus Pantoea; species Pantoea sp. paga. The sequence continues at coordinate 893,302 of NZ_VLTF01000001.1, read as the reverse complement.
TGGCTCAGCAGCAACCGGTTATCCTGCCAGTGTGTCAGCAGATCCTCAGGCCAGACCGACTGCGTGGCAATGTCCTGCTGCGTTAGCAGGGTAACCAGAGCCTGCATCAGTGCCCGGGTGGCGGGCGGGTGGATCGCATACATCGGCAAGGCGAGCAGGTTATTCATGCGTTTTCTCCGCTGATCGTCCCGGATGGACATTGACCCCGACCGGTCTGGCCCAGAACTGACGCAGCCAGACCCGATAGCCCGCCACGCGAAAGCCATGATTGCGCTGGTAGTAATGATCGCGGTCGCGCAGATAGAGGCGACGCAGGCCATACCAGGGGACGCCGGGGAGGTCGTGATGCACTGAATGGTAGTTCAGATTCAGGAATAGCATGCGCCATGGCCACGCCGCTTCATTATTCACTGACCGTGCCAGCGGATCGTCCGCCGCACGATGCTCATAGAAGGAGCGCACTTTGGTCAGCGCCAGCGCCGGATAACTCACCGCCAGCAGATACCACAGCGGCGAAAATCCCTGCCGCGCCATCCAGAAAAACATTATTGCCAGCAGCGTCCCGTGCAGCAGCCACATCGCTATCGCGGGCCGATCGCCACGGCGCAGTGCCTGCCACATCCCGCCGAAGGTCGCCCCCACATCCAGCAGCGGGCCGAGCAGCAATCGTCCCAAAAAAGTGTTACGCAGATGAATCAGCTGCTGCTGCCAGCGCCGTAACTTCGCCCAGCGAGCAGGGGAGAGGTAGTAGGTTTCCGGATCCTCATCCGGCTCGGTCAGGGTGTGATTGCGATGATGGGCCAGGTGAGAATCGCGATAGAGTCCGTAGGGATACCAGACTGCCAGCGGCAGGGTGCCAAATAGCTGGTTCACCCGCGGCCAGCGCGTGGGATGCCCGTGGATCAGCTCATGCTGCAGCGACATATACCAGCCAGTGAAGACGATCAGCAGCAGGGTGGCGGGCAGCCGTCCCAGCGTCTGCGCGTTCAGCATCACCGCAAACCAGCCGCCATAGATCACACCGATTAGCAGCCAGGTTGGCAGTTCGCTGCGCCAGAGCCAGCTGCGTGCGCGCGCTTTAAGCCAGGCGCGCTGCTGTAGAGAGAGATAACCGGTGTGCATGATTCACCTGACAGCGGAAGCGGGAATCTGAACAGTGAAAGAAAGGGCGGGCAAAGGCAAAGTGGATAATCTGCTTAGCTATGTCGAAATTCCTGAATATGGCGCTGAAAGATATTGACTATCAGTGGCGGCTCCGGGGGCGTAACCTTTCTCTATCAGAAATCGCCTTGCATCCACGGGCGTTTACCGCCTGTCAGGAGAAATACAGATGAAAAATATTGGCTTCTTATCCTTTGGTCACTGGACGCCTTCGTCGCAGTCCGCCACCCGTACCGCGCAGGATGTGTTACTGCAATCGATCGACTTAGCGGTCGCCGCCGAAGAGCTGGGCGCAGATGGCGCTTACTTCCGCGTCCACCATTTTGCCCGCCAGCTCAGCTCGCCGTTTCCGCTGCTGGCTGCCGTTGCAGCGCGCACCAAAACGATTGAGATCGGCACCGGTGTCATCGACATGCGCTACGAAAACCCGCTCTACATGGTGGAAGACGCCAGCGCGGCAGACCTGATTTCCAATGGTCGTCTGCAACTGGGTCTGAGCCGCGGTTCACCTGAGCAGGTAATCGATGGCTGGCGCTACTTTGGCTTTGAACCGAAAGCGGGTGAAAGCGATGCGGATATGGGCCGTCGTCACACTGAAGAGTTTCTGGAGGTGCTGCGCGGCGAAGGTTTCGCTAAGCCAAATCCACAGCCCATGTTCCCGAATCCGCCTGGCCTGCTGCGTCCCGAGCCGCTTTCAGAAGGCCTGCGCGACCGCATCTGGTGGGGATCCGGCTCCAACGCCACCGCAGAATGGGCGGCAAAAATGGGCATGAACCTGCAAAGTTCAACCCTGAAAGATGATGAAACCGGCGAGCCGTTCCACATTCAGCAGGCAAAACAGATCCGCGCCTATCGTGAGGCCTGGAAAGCGGCGGGGCATCAGCATGCGCCACGCGTCTCGGTCAGTCGCAGCATCTTTGCGCTGGTGAATGATATGGACCGCGCGTACTTTGGCCGCAGCGGTAACGACCAGGATTCCGTCGGCTTTCTCGATGAGAAAACCCGCGCTATCTTTGGCCGCAGCTATGCCGCAGAGCCAGAGGCGTTAATTAAGCAGCTTGCGCAGGATGAGGCGATTGCCGAAGCCGACACCCTGCTGCTTACCGTGCCTAACCAGCTTGGTGTCGCCTACAACGCCCATGTGATTGAGGCGATCCTGAAGTATGTCGCCCCGGAACTCGGCTGGCGTTAAGTGACAGAGCGCCCTGAAGAGCAGGGCGCTGTGAGATCCACGGCAGGCGCAGATGACAAAGCACCTGCCGTGATCCTGCTATAAACGCGCTTCATCACTCCCCGCTTTTTCTGGTTTATCCTCCCTGAACTTCTCTCTGGCGTTTATTCCACTGACCCACTCGGCGTTCTGAGGAACGCTGGGCTGTACCCTGATTGGTAGCACGCTGGTTTTCCTGCCCGCAATGTACGCCATCTGGTTCCGCATCCGCCTGCCGGGCAGCAAAACGGCTGTTGTGAAACCGGCGCTGTCGGAATAGTCTCAGGGTGATGGTTGCCGCTTCGCTGCTCTTTACAGCCTGTCGGCTACCGTCAATTCATTGTTTTAAGCTTTTGAAGAAGGTGTATGAAAAGGTAAAAGCTATCAAACAGATAGGATGAGACAGGTGTGCGTTCCTGAAAATCCTCTATAGAGTAGCGATGAAAATACAAAAAAGAGGTGTGACCATGAGCAATTCCATTGATGAAGATGCAAAAGATGCAAAGCCTATTGTCGAAGCCGATCGCGAGGCGCCTGAGGGCAAATGTCCTTTTCATGCTGGTAAGCCACCTCAGGCTAATCAGGCGCCAGGCGGCGGAACAACCAACCGCGACTGGTGGCCTAATCAACTCCGGGTTGACCTGCTGAACCAGCACTCATCGCGTTCGAACCCGCTTGATGAATCCTTCGATTACCGTAAAGAATTTGCCAAATTAGATTACTCAGCGCTGAAAGCTGACATCAAAGGGTTGCTCACCGAGTCACAAGCCTGGTGGCCCGCTGACTGGGGCAGCTACATCGGCCTGTTTATTCGTATGGCCTGGCACAGCGCCGGAACCTATCGCTCCGTGGACGGACGCGGTGGTTCAGGTCGTGGTCAGCAACGCTTCGCCCCCCTAAACTCCTGGCCAGACAACGTCAGTCTGGATAAGGCGCGCCGCTTACTGTGGCCGGTTAAACAGAAATATGGTCAGAAGATCTCCTGGGCCGACCTCTACATTCTGGCGGGCAACGTCGCGCTGGAAAACTCCGGATTCCGTACCTTTGGCTTTGGTGCCGGACGTGAAGATGTCTGGGAACCGGATATGGATGTGAACTGGGGTGAAGAAGCCGCCTGGCTGGAACACCGTCACCCGGAATCCCTGGCGCAGTCACCACTGGGCGCTACCGAAATGGGTCTGATCTACGTGAACCCGGAAGGTCCGGAACACAGCGGCGATCCTGCCTCTGCGGCCCCGGCTATTCGCGCCACTTTCGGCAACATGGGCATGAACGACGAAGAGATCGTGGCATTGATTGCTGGTGGACATACGCTGGGTAAAACCCACGGTGCCGCACCGGCCAGCCACGTCGGAGTTGATCCGGAAACCGCACCGATTGAGGCGCAGGGCCTGGGCTGGGTCAACAACCACGGCACGGGCGTTGGCGCAGATGCGATTACCTCTGGTCTGGAAGTGACCTGGTCTCAGACGCCAACCCAGTGGAGTAACTACTTCTTCGAGAACCTGTTCAAATATGAGTGGGTTCAGACGCGCAGCCCGGCGGGTGCCATCCAGTTCGTGGCAGCTGATGCCCCGGACATTATCCCGGATGCGTTTGACGCTGCGAAGAAACACAAACCGACCATGCTGGTTACCGACCTGACGCTGCGTTTTGACCCGGAATTTGAAAAGATTTCGCGTCGTTTCCACAACGATCCGCAGGCGTTCAATGAAGCCTTTGCCCGTGCCTGGTTTAAGCTGACTCACCGTGATATGGGGCCAAAAGCACGTTATATCGGACCTGAAGTCCCGCAGGAAGATCTGATCTGGCAGGATCCGCTGCCTGCACCGGTTTATCATCCAACCGTGGCGGATATCGCGCAGCTGAAAGAGAAGATTGCTGCAACCGGCCTCAGCGTCAGCGAGCTGGTTTCGGTTGCCTGGGCCTCGGCATCAACCTTCCGTGGCGGCGACAAACGTGGTGGTGCCAACGGTGCCCGCCTGGCGTTGCTGCCGCAGCGTGAGTGGGACGTCAATGCCGTCGCAGCACGCGTGCTGCCGACGCTGGAAGCGGTGCAGCGTGAAGCGCACAAGGCTTCACTGGCAGATGTGATTGTGCTGGCGGGTGTGGTCGGCGTTGAGCAGGCGGCGAAAGCAGCTGGCGTTGAAATTGACGTGCCATTTACTCCGGGCCGTGTTGATGCGCGTCAGGATCAGACTGATATCGAGTCATTCGATCTGCTGAAACCGCGTGCAGATGGTTTCCGTAACTACGGTACTGGCTTCGGCAAAACCACCACCGAAAATCTGCTGATCGATAAAGCGCAGCAGCTGACCCTGACCGTGCCGGAGTTAACGGTGCTGGTTGGTGGGATGCGTGCACTGGATGCTAACTTTGATGGCAGCCAGCACGGCATCTTCACGCACCACACAGGGACGCTGAACACAGACTTCTTCGTGAATCTGCTGGATATGCGCACAGAGTGGAAAGCCGCTGATTCGACCAATGAGAAATTCATTGGACGGGATCGCGTCACTGGCGAAACCCGTTTCACCGCCACGCGTGCCGATCTGGTGTTTGGCTCCAATGCGGTGTTACGCGCCTCGGCGGAAGTCTACGCCAGCAGCGACGCCCGTGAAAAATTCGTCAAAGACTTTGTTGCCGCATGGACCAAGGTGATGAATCTGGATCGGTTTGAACTCTGATTGCTATTGACGTTGTAAAACCTGAAACCCGCTGATATTAGCGGGTTTTTTATGGGGGCAGGTGAGTTATTCGACCGCTTAACTATCCTTTTACAACCCAGGCACAACAGGTTAATGGCATCATTTAAATTTCGGTCACTGCCAGTAACGTGATTCTTCGGGCCACGTAGCCAAGTACGGCTTCCCGCTGCGATTCAGGCATATGACTTTCATTATAAGTATCGATAATAAGCTGATGATGACTCACCACCTCGGAAAGCCATTTTCGTGCCAGTGTCGGATTAATATCCATACCCTGGGCAAGCAGGATAAAGTCTGCACCCAGATATTCTCCGTACTCTGAATTCATCCCCGGTGTGTTTCCTGCATCATTTTCTTCACGTTCCAGCAGGGGCAAAGCTAAATACTCTCCAAACGCTGCAGGGTAGGGCACAACGCTGATAAAGTCATAAACCGGGGCCAGCCAGGGTGAACCCTGCGGAGGCAGGATAATCCCGATATTGCGCAGATGAAAATCATTGTTTCCCAGCACATAGGCATACACGATGCGCAAAAAGAGGTCTCGTTTACTCTTTAAACTGCTGTTCACTCTGGTATTCAGGAATTTAGCGGCTTTCTCGTAACTGATGGCTTTATGATTATCAATCCTGCCATATTTATCGCCAAGACCCATCGCGCCATCCAGCTGTTCCTGATGTAATCTCGCGTTATCTGACGCTGTCCGGTCATACCTTTTAATGACAAACGCCAGTTCATCTGGCCGATTTTCATCGTGTATGAATGGCATCAGCCCGAACGGGGGAACGTCAAATTTCAGACGCTGCATAACGCACATAGTGGCATGCTCGTTTTCTGCCAGGTGTGGGTATTCTTCCGGAGAGGGTTTCAGGATATAGGTGCCATCATTGCTGACGACCTCCAGTTCTCCCTTTGCCAGGCGAAGCGACAGTTTGGGTTGATAGCCTGAAATGCTCATGCCTTTCTGACGTTCAGGGAGTTCCTGAATAAACTGACTGCGCGTAAACGGCAGGCTAAGAGCCACATTCAGACTACCCAGCAGATGCCGGATACCTTTTGTTGAGTAGCCGGTTTTTAGCTCAGATTCTTTAAGCCGTTTTAATGTGATCAGGCAGCGTTCTGAATTCATGATGTTATCTCTTTAAAGACGACTGCCCCAAGCAAATCGTTGCCATTTTCCATCAGTAAGCCGAACAGATCTTTATCATCAATTTTTTGAATTTCAGAATAGCGTTTTCGCAACCAGCCTTCCGGCGCTAAACCTTTAAAGAAGGGATGTAGCTCTTCACTTAAATAGGGCTCAGGTCTTACCGGCATGCTGAGAGATATCGCACAGCCGACATAAGTGGGCAGGTAGCAGAAAGTATAACCGCTTTGCCCTTCACTCAGCGTTCCTGCCAGCGTGTTGTAAAGCCACACCTCTATTTTTCGAGCCATACTTTTATACCCAGTTCTTTAAGCAAGGCGTGAAGATTTATTGCCTTTGCAGAAGATGGTTTAGCGATCAGTCGTTTAAATGTTGAGAGTGATACACCAATCTGAATCGCCATCTCTTCATAGGTGATGTTTTGTCGTTTGAGTTCATTGGCCAGTAGTTGTGGCAGTGTCGGAAACGTCAGAGCACTCAGCACCGATCGGGTGTCCGGTTCGTCCGCTTCTGTTATGGCTTCTCTACTCAAAGCGAACCCCGCCAATACCTTTCGCCGATCTGACTCAGAAAGATTTATCAGCGAAGATTTAATCTCATCAAGGTTCATTTTTGACCTTTTATGCAATTTCAATACGTTTTTGAAACGATATGGTCTGACTATAGTGCGAAAAGGGTCATTTTTGAACCTATTAACGGCATCATCTTCTCATCTTACAGCCAGAATGCGAAATATGCTGATAAAAGGTCATTTATGACACTTTAAGTCACTGTTAATACATTTGTTAAAGGAAGCAGGAGATGTAGGGTCAGAAATGAACCTTTAAGTGAGGGCGGAACCGAATGTGTAAGTATCAGGCAATAACGAAAAGAACCGGGGATTTGAAGAGGAAACAAACTGAGTAAGACGCAGAAATTTTTCAGAAGTATAAAATGCAAAAAGCCCGCTTAGTTTCCTAAGCAGGCTTTTCTAATTTGGCTCCTCTGACTGGACTCGAACCAGTGACATACGGATTAACAGTCCGCCGTTCTACCGACTGAACTACAGAGGAATCGTTTGAACGGGGCGCATAGTAACGGCCACGCCGGGCCATGTCAAAGCTCTTTTTCATAAATTAGCGCGACTGCTGAAATAGTCGCCACTATGGCGTTTTAAGCACTGAAAGAGCGGCCTGTGCGGCTGACTCATCCGGCAAAACGCCACGTGTAAAACTGAGGTGTTTATGAGGTGTTCTGGCGCTGTATTGTCCTTGTCAGGCGGCCGGGCGCGTGATTTAACCGGATAGTTTTTTACGGGCGTCACAAAGTCTCCATTCTGGCTTTGTCAGCAATAAAAACGAAACGTAGATTCCATTTCAACCCTGAACAGAATCTCTGGAGTTGAAATGAACAAAGTCAGAATCGGCATGATTGGCAGCGGCTATATCGGACGCTGCCACGCGATTGCTTATGCGCAGGCGCCCACCGTATTTTCGCTGAAAGGCGAAATCGTGCGGGAGATGCTGGCTGAAGTGAACCCGGAGCTCGCCGCCCGTCAGGCGGCGACCTTTGGTTTCGCGCGCTCGACGGATGACTGGCGCGCGCTGGTCAGCGACCCGGCGATTGATGTCGTGGATATCTGCGCCCCCAACTTCCTGCATAAAGAGATGGCGCTGGAGGCGATACGCCACGGCAAACACGTCTATTCAGAAAAGCCGCTGTCGTTAAGCGTGGCGGATGCACAGGAGATGGTGACAGCAGCCGATGCGGCAGGGGTTAAAACGCTGGTGGGCTTCAACTATATGAAAAACCCCACCAGCCAGCTGGCGAAAGAGATCATTGCCAATGGTGAGATAGGCGACGTGGTGCATTTCTACGGCACCCATAACGAGGATTATCTCGCCAGGCCGGAAACGCCGCTCGACTGGCACTGTCAGAAAGCGCTGGCAGGTCTCGGTGCGCTGGGCGATCTGGCGGCGCATATCGTTAATATGGCGCACTACCTGGTTGGTGACATTGCTGAGGTCAGCGGCGACATGATGACGGTGATCGCCTCCCGGCCCGACCCGAAAGAGCCTGCGCGGCAGTTACCGGTCGAAAACGAAGATCAGGCCAGCGCGCTGCTGCGCTTCCATAACGGCGCGCACGGCGTGATTGAAACCTCACGCATCGCCTGTGGCGCAAAAATGGGCCTGACTTACGTTGTCACCGGCACTAAAGGCACACTGCGCTACACCCAGGAGCGCATGGCGGAGCTGGAGCTTTATCTGCATGACGAACCGGCCGGGCGTCAGGGATTTAAAACTATCCTGACCGGACCAGCACACCCTGATTACGCGAACTTCTGTGTTTCTGCCGGACACGGCATCGGCTTTAACGACCAGAAAACGGTGGAGATTCGCGACCTGATCAATGGCATCGCGGCGGGCGATCGCATGTGGCCCGATTTTGCAGAGGGATTGCAGGTTCAGAAGGTGCTGGAAGCGATTGCTCACTCAGCAGAGCAACGCCGCTGGATTGAGGTGTAGGGCAGAATCAAAGGGAGAGGGTATTGCCGATGTGTTGATTAACCCAGGCGGACAGGGCGGAAAACGTTGGCTTCCCGCCCACACCCAATCAGATCAGACCGCTTTTTTCCCACCACAATTTATCCAGCGCATAAAAGCGATCGCTCTGGCTCTCGGGCTGGCTGAGATCGCGTTTCCACGGTTTTGCCAGAATATAGTGCAGGTTCTTCACCTCTTCATCGTGCCAGAGACCGCTGTGCTGAAACGGCAGCGTTTTCAAGGCATTGTAGATGTAAGAGAGCGGCTTCCAGCGATTGGCAAACACTTCGTTCAGCAGATCCTGCTCGGAGAAGGGATAGTTACTGAGATCATCAATGGCGGCAATACGCTTTTCCAGTACGTCGAACATCGCATTATCGGGCTTCAGCACCAGAAAACCGCCATTCAGGTAAAGATCCACACTCTCTGGCGCCTTTTCATCGCGCGCCTGCCAGGTATAGTGACACTTCTCAGGCTGCCACTCTGCCGGATAAGAGGCAATCTGGTTGGGATTACAGCGGCAGGCGTGGCAGGCGGCCAGCGGGTTATCGCCCAGATCCAGGGTAAAAAGCTCATCCATGTTTTGAAGGACCAGCATATCGGCATCCAGAAACACGACGCGCTCATAATCGGTGAGCTGCCAGGCGCGCAGTTTGGTCCAGACTTCGCCGAACTGCGCCGAAGCGTAGTGCTGATCCAGATCGTCGCGCGGATAGAGGGGCTCGACCGGTTTAATCACACAGCCCTCATCCTGCAAAATCTGACAGTCAGACGCTGAAATCGCCGGTGTGGTCATCACCACCAGCGGCCACTGGCTCTGGCTCTGTTGCAGCGAACGGTGCAGCGCTTTCACGCCCACCAGATAATCGGGTTGTGTTAACAGCGTTACCCAGGCAAACATAGCTTTCCTCAATCAGTCAAAAAGTGGCGTGATGTAGTCGTTACCCAGTCGGCCATTTGGGTCGAGCTGGCTGCGCAGGGCGCGGAAGGCGTCCCACTGCGGATAGATCTCACGCCAGTTGTAGCGTTCTTCATCGTAATATTTGCCCCAGTGCGGGCGTCCGCCCTCTTCGGCCAGCAGTTTTTCCACTTCAGTCAGGAAGTGCAGTCCTTCCTGTGACAGCGAGCCATCGTCGGCGTAATAGACCACGAAGCCGAAAAAGCAGGTTGGCTGGTCAGCGGCCGGACTGAGCCAGGCCGATGATGCCCCGGTGCAGCGCAGGATAATCGGGTAGTGCATATGCGGACGGTTCCCGGCATACCACTGCTTGATGCGGCGAATGATGGCCGGGGTTTTTGCCAGCGGCACGCCGATTTCCACATTGATCTGCGGCACCGCAATGCCGCGACAGAAGAGCTGGTAAATGTCACCGGTAACATCGGTGAAATCACGAAAACGGGTGACGGTGCGAAACTGTTTTCCCCCTTTGCCCTCAATCTGCGTATCGCGGTGCATATGTGCCAGCGTCTGGTCGATGGTGTCGTTGAGGCTTTCGTCAACTTCGCCCTCATGTTCCACCACCTGACGACCCTGCGCTTCGTAGCGCTGACGCTCTTCGTCACTCGCCTCATGGGCGTTCCAGACGTGCACCAGATTGTCATCGACAAACCACCAGGCTTTGCTCAGCGGATAGTCGTTGTTCCAGCGCAGCAGATCCTCTTCAAGGGTATCGGCAGAGACAGCATTTTTGTGGCAGGTGAAGATGCTAAACGGCTGGGTACGCAGGGTTACCGCGGTAACAATCCCTAATGCGCCCAGTGAAACCTGCGCTGCCGGGAAGTCAGCGTCGCCACGAACAAATTCGCGCACGCTGCCATCGGCCAGCACCATCCGGATGGCCAGCGCTTCGTCGGCAATCGAACTCTGCTGCAATCCCTGGCCGTGCGTTCCGGTCGCCATCGCGCCCGCCAGTGTCTGAATCGCAATCACGCCTGGCGATGAAGCCAGCATGCGGTTCATTTCGGTCAGGCTGCGATAGACCTGCTCAAGCGGGGTCGCGCCACCAAAGGTCACGCTCTGTTCATCACTGGCAAGCTGGCCGCTCAGTGCGCTGAGATCGAGCAGCACATCGTCATCACTGACATGCAACATACGACCAGGCGACAGCTTGCTGCCGATCACCCGAATCTGGCCGTGTGACTCCCGGATAAGTCTCTGTAATTCCGCTTCACTGGCGGGACGCTGAACCTGGTGACGGCTGCCGATTTGCGCGTTCTGCGCCCAGTTCCACAGCGCATCATCATCGGGTTCAACATGGGTCTGACGAAGCGGATAGAGGCGTGCATCTCTGCTCACAACAGCATTCCTTATTATTGCATTTTAGTGACAAGTATTAGTAAGCGTAGACTATGGCTAAGCGCAGCCGGGCCTGCGGGCATTTATTTGCGGATATAGCGTAACGTTGCGGTTACAGCCAGCTGGCGATTGCGGCGAATACTCTCTGCTTCGCTGTTGTCCGGGCTGAACAGGGCGTTGAAGGTGTAGCGGTTTGAGACGTGATGAACGCAGATACTGCTGATCAGGCGATGGACATCGATGGTCTGCACATCGGCAGTGAATACGCCCTGTTGCTGACCGCGTGCCAGGATGTCATCCAGCAGATCCAGCGCGCTGCGGTTAAGGGCTTTAATCTGCGGCGACTGGGTGATGTAGCGCCCGCGCAACAGGTTCTCACTGCAGACCAGCCGGATAAAATCGGGATGTTCAACATGGTAATCAAAACTGGCTTCCACCAGGCGGGTCATGGCCAGTTCCGGCTCCATCGCCGCCAGGTTCAGGCCGGTTTCATGCTGACGTATCTGCTGATAAACCTGCTCCAGCACGTGGATATAAAGCTGCTCTTTACTGCCAAAGTGATAGACCACCATGCGTTTGGTGGTTTGCGCATGTTCAGCAATCTGCTCCAGCCTGGCACCCTGCATACCAAACTCCGCGAAGGTTTTCAGTGCGCCTGCGATGATGCGTTTTTTCAGCCCTTCAGGGTCATTTTTACGTTTTGTTAGCTCTGACATGGTGCTCAATAAGGTGATTTTGACCGGGGAATGTTAGCACAGTGTTGAGAGGCTGCCCGCAATCGCGGGCGCGGCAGGTGCGGCAACCTGGTACAGCCCGGATGATTACAGGTATAATCCCGGACATTATTTCACAGGTTCAGAGACGACAATGACAAAACTCACCTTGCAAGAGCAGATGCTGAAAGCGGGATTAGTATCCAGCAAAAAAATGGACAAGGTTCAGCGTACAGCGAAGAAATCCAGGGTTCAGGCACGCGAAGCCAGAGCGGCGGTGGAAGATAACAAAAAAGCGCAGCTTGAACGCGATAAGCAGCTGAACGAGCAGCAGAAGCTGGCTGTGCTGTCTAAAGAGTACAAAGCGCAGGTCAAACAGCTGATCGAAATGAACAAAATTGATGTGGTAAGAGGCAACATCAGCTTCAACTTCACCGACAATAACCTGATCAAAAAGATTATGGTGGATAAGCTGACGCAGACTCAGCTGATCAATGGGCGTCTCGCCATTGCCCGCCTGGCGGCTGACAATAATGGCGAGAGCCAGTACGCCATCATCCCGGCCAGCGTAGCGGATAAAATTGCGCAGCGTGATGCCAGTGCCATCGTATTAAACAGTGCATTAAGCGAAGAAGCACAGGACGAAGATGATCCTTATGCTGATTTCAAAGTGCCTGATGATTTGATGTGGTAACAGCGCGCTGACGCATTCAGAACGGGCTGTCGGCAGAGAGTTGCAGCGTGCTGCCGCTGACAGGATGAATAAATGTCAGTCCGCTGGCGTGCAGCATCAGTCTCTCTGCCTGCTCCGCGCCAGGCAGCAAAAGCCCGCCGTAGAGATCACAGCCCAGAATCGGGTGCCCAAGCTGCTGACAGTGAATGCGCAGCTGATGGGTGCGCCCGGTTTCCGGCATCAGTTCAACCCGCGTGACCGGCAATCCCTTTCCCTTTTTTTCCTGATAATAACATTCCTGATAATAGCCGCGTGCCATGACCCGGTAGCGTGAGCGCGCGGGTTTTCCCTGGTCCGGGCAAATCACCATCCGGGGAAACTGCGCCGGATCTTTCGCTATCGCGGCATCAATGACGCCTTCGTCATCAGCAAGGTGCCCGCACAGTAGTGCCTGATAAGTTTTACGCACGCTGCGCTGGCTGAATTGCTGGCAGAGGGCCGCGTTAATCGTTTTGCTGCGTGCGACGACCATCAGCCCGGAGGTGCCAAAATCGAGCCGATGAACCAGCGTGCAGCCAGGAAAAAGTTTCACCAGCCGATGGTGCACTGAATCGAGGTTTTGCGGATTTTTACCTGACAGGCTCAGCAAGCCGCTGGGTTTATTGATCACCAGCAGATGTTCGTCCTGAAAGAGGAGGATTATCTCATCAAAGCAGGGCGGGGCGATAAACGTATCGATAATGGCAGACATCGGGCAACCGGCAGGTAAGTGGCAACGGATCATAACCGATTGGTCGGTCACTGACGATGCCGCGCGTAGCCATTATTCTTCGCTGATCGTTTCCCCGCTTTGCGTGAAGAGTGACTGGCCAGCCTGCTGCGTTTTAAATTTGCCATGGGCAGCAAAAACGGAGCAGACCGTCGCAGCCAGCAGCGTAAGGAGAATGGAAAGTTTCATGGTGACATCCCATCGTAAATTTAAAAGCAAGTCTGACAGGAAGGGCGGCAGAGACAAACAGAACAATCCGGAAAAAAACATTTAGTATTTTCTATTAGCAAGTTGCGCGATTTTTAGTGATAAATTCGGGCAGTTCTCTCTTTTACGACTACAGTCTCTGGTGAGGTTGTCATCAATTCGTATCTAATGGAGGATTTTCTGTGTTATTTCAAAACGACGAGAAAGGCCACGTCATTATTGGCGAAGCGGCACTAAGCCTTGCCCTGGGGGAAAAAGAAATCAGTATCGCAACACTCTTTACTCAACTGGGTTATATGGCGAAATCTGAAAGCAACGCGGATCGGCTGGCGAAAATCGCTGAAGCCAGAAGCTGGCTGAGTAGTTTTAAGTCACCGGCGATTGCTCAACAGCAGGTGCCGTACCTGCAGACGCTTACAAGCCTGAACGAAGAGCTGAACTAGCAGTAACGGAACTGACGCCAGTGGACGTAGCCCGGCTCCGGCCGGAAAACGACGAAGCGGACGACCTCATCGGTTGCGCGAAAGCGTATACCGGCCGGAGAAGCTGTCAGGGACGACAACTCTCCCCATCGCGTTCTGTACAGACCGATCGCGATTCTTTTCTCTCTCATTTCAAAACCAGTCGAAATATAAAGCAGGATAATCAGGCGCGAGCCAGCTCGTTTCAGCTGTCATGGCCGATAATATTATCTTCCTTCAGTTTACGGATGCCCGCCTGAAAATGTCATTCCCGCGTTAACCATTGCGGCTTTATATCTTCTGGTTAATCAGATCAGTTATTTGTCTGAAGATGACGTTTATTTCAGCCAGCCTCAATCAATTAAGGCTGGCTCTGTTCACGTTCAGACACAATTAACGTTTCGCTAACCGTTAAAAGCTTTCCCAGCTTGAGTCTGCGGATGCATTAACGGGCGCCGCGGGTACTAAACGCGGTGACAGGGCAGGCGCGCCCCGGCTGACGCTGTTTTGCCCGGGAGAGAGACGGAATACGGCCACTGTTTTTTCCAGTTCGTCTGCCTGAGATTCCAGTGAGCTGGCTGCGGCGGAGGACTCTTCAACCAGCGCGGCGTTCTGTTGCGTCGTGGTATCCATCTCGGCCATTGCCGTGGCGATCTGAGAAATGCCGCGGTTTTGCTCGTCAGAGGCGGCAGCAATTTCACCCATAATATCTTTAACCTGACTGACAGAGCGGACGATGTCATCCATTGTGGTACCGGCGCGTTCCACAAATTCAGAACCATCATGAACCCGATCAAGTGACTCACGTATCAATGTTTCAATCTCTTTGGCGGCCAGTGAACTGCGCTGGGCCAGATTTCTGACTTCACCGGCAACCACCGCAAATCCGCGACCCTGTTCTCCGGCTCGTGCCGCTTCGACTGCGGCGTTAAGGGCCAGAATATTGGTCTGGAAGGAGATGCTGTTGATGACGTGAATGATCTCGCCGATTTTGCCCGAACTCTGGCTGATGTTGTTCATGGTTTCGATAACGTCACGGATAATCTCGCCACCGCGTCCGGCATTAACCGACGCGTCTGTCGCCAGCTGACTCGCATGGTGAGCGTTCTCCGCATTCTGTTTCACCGTTGAAGAGAGCTCTTCCATGCTGGCCGCGGTCTGAACCACTGCGGCAGACTGCTGTTCTGTGCGGGATGAAAGATCGGTATTACCTGCCGCGATTTCCGCCGAGGCACGCGCCACGCTGCTGACGCCATCACGCACGTTGGTGATGATGTTCTGAAGACTGATGTTCATTGCATCTACCGCCTGCATCAGCTGACCTAACTCATCACCACGTGTGGTTTTCAGTGAGGTTGTTAAATCACCCGCGGCAATACGTTGCGCTGCGCTCAGCGTCTCTTTCAATGGCAGCGTAATGTTGCGGGTGATCCGCCAGGCAATCAGCAGACTCAGAACAACACAGATCAGCGCGGCAAAAGCAATGCGCCACTCCGCCTGTTTGATAAATTCAGAGGAGAGCTGGGACTGATAGGCAAAGGTATCGGAGACCGCCGCATTGAGCCGCTCTGCGGTGGTGGTCAGGCCCGCTGATTCGCTTTTTTCTTTCTCTGTCGCATCGACATAGCGCGTCAAGGCCTGGCGTTGCTGCGTCAGAGTGCTGAGCACATTTCGCGTTACGTCATTAATATTCGGCTGGGCGAAAATATCCAGTTGCTCGCTCAGGGTGTTGATAGCGGTGTATTCTTCAAGAATCGCCTCTCTGCTGGCCTCGGACGGTTTATCGAGAAACGCTTTTTCAACATTGGCCGCATCAAAAAGCGCTGCGGCCAGGTGCATGACCGGCAGCGCCGCGTCGGGTGTCAGAGCCATATCGAGTGATTCAAACTGATGCGCAAGCGCAATCAGGGCACCCGGTTTAATGGCATCAAAGGCGTCGCTTGTCGCCTGTGCAGCAGTCACGAATGTCTGGCGCTGATTCTGATATTCGTTAAGTAACTGCCCCATCAGCGCGACTTTCTGCTGGCCCATCTCATCCCATTTAAATCCATCCAGCCGTTTATAAAGGGCATCTAACTCCTTCAGGGCCTGAACGTTCTGCGTGGCAAATTTGGGATCTTTGGTGTACTGGTAGAGGGTGCGGTTAAGGCGTGCCTTGCTTAACGTGTTTACCATCTCCACGGTAATCGTGCGCCGGGCGGAGTTGTCTTTAATACTGCGAAAACAATCGAAAGCGATAAAAGTAATGGCGAGGGAGGCAGCAATGACGACGATAAAACCGACGCCCAGTTTTTTCCCAATTTTAATATCGGAGATGCGTTGAGCAAGGCCCATAAGGTTCACCTTTAGTGAGATATCAGAAGCAGAGAAGAGGCTGTTAAATATTTCAAAGATGATCTTCTTATCGTCAGCACGAAGTGAATCTTTAATGTTATTTATGAGTAGCTGAGAGACTAATTAATTAGATGTATATTATTTTATCGTGAAATTATCTGGCTGCTAATCTTCGTGCTATCCATTTATAATTTAATGATTTATAATGATATTTTATCAATAAGTAATTTTTTGTAAAATTAACCGCCCTTTTTTGATATCGATCAAAATTGTTATGATGAGAGCGTGAGTGGATGTGAGTCACTATTTTTAACGTGATGTTTATCGGTGTAATTCCTGTTTAAAGTAAGAGTAAAACTGAGAAACTTATTAATTGCCTGCAACGAACGCTGAGCGTGAAATTTGATGTTGAAGGCTCGCTTAAGTTGTGTTTTGAGTGTCAAAAATTTCATTGAAATGATATTCAGATTAATGAAAGTCACAGGGGCATACACCGGCCAGCGTGCGCTTGCAACCTGGTATCCTGTCCAGTGTGATCCGGGTCGTGTCAGAAAAGCCTGGCGTGACCAGAAAGCAGGCGTCACTTATCAATACTTACGATCTTCGCCAGCATCCGCTAGAGTAGTAATCCGCCTCTTAATTGTGAGTACAGTCAATGCCCGATTACTGTTTCTACACCCACGGCAAGCAAATCGTTGTTCTGGAAAGATCAGAGGTGAACCGCGCCATTGACCTGATGGTGCAGGGATATAAGAAAGAGGTCGAGGAAGTCCATGCCATTAATGAAAAACAGGCGACTGCGCGCTTTGCTGATATCAGAAAGAACAATGATATTGATCGACATAACTTTCTGGCAGGTGCAAGCGTGATGCCGCTGATCGGCGTGCTAACAGCGATGGCTGCGTTTCTCTTCTGGCGTAAAAAATAGTTTTGCTTCGTGATGGGATCAGCGCGCTGGAATATGGAAGGACAGCCCTGACACGCATCCTGCCCGTTAAATCAGCCCACCAGACAGCCCGCAATCGCGAGCTGTTTAGCCTCTCAGCTCACCATTATCAGAACTGGTAAGACACGCTGACATTCAGGTTACGCGGCTCACCGTAAACGTAGCTGTTCATGTAGCTGTAATATTCACGGTCGAAGAGGTTATCGACGTTGGCCTGTACGGCAACCTGCTTATTCACCTGATAGCGGGCAAACAACGAGGCCAGCGGGTAGCTGCCCTGATATACCCGTACGCTGTCGCCGCTGGCATTGGTCACGTCTTTAAACACCCGGTTCTGCCAGTTAACTCCGCCACCAACGGTGAGCTCGGGGATCGCGGCTAACTGATAACGGGTGAAAAGTTTGAATGAGGTTTGCGGCTGATAGCTGTTGAACCGGCCACTTTTATCGCGTGCCACATAGCGGGTTGCACCAAAGGTCAGCTGCAGATTATCGGTCAGCGCGCCATTCAGCTCGAACTCGGCACCTTTACTGACTGCACCTTTGGCGGCGTCATAGGCCTGCTCATTGCCGCTCAGATAAACACCATCAATTGCCTGTCCGACGTTATCCTGCTCGATGCGGAAAATCGCCACGCTGGCGGTCAGCAGGCCATCGTTCCAGGCGGATTTCAGACCGGTCTCGTAACTTTTACCGGTCACTGGTGAGAGGTAACTGCCGTGGGTGTCGCGATAAGTCTGCGGCAGGAAAATGGCGGTGTAGCTGCCATAGGCGGACCAGGTGTCATTAATGTCATACACCAGCCCTGCATAAGGTGTGGTGTTATTTTTAGTCATCTCTCCGCTGCTGCCATGGGTGCTCCACTGGGTATAGCGAGCGCCAATAATCAGCGACAGCGGATCGGCCAGCGACAAGCGTGCAGCGCTATAGACCGATTTCTGACGAACAGTGTCATCATCGTTGAGATACCAGCCCTGCCATTCAGGCTCCGCAACGTTACCGGTCCAGCTATTATTGAAAATTCCCATATCGGCGGCAGTGATTTCACCCGCCTCCGCATCGCTGAATCCATCCTGACTATAGGCGGCATTATGCTGGCGGCTGTAGCTTGCTCCGGCCATCAACAGGTGCTGACGACCCAGTAGTTCAAACGGGCCGCTGGCAAAGCCATCGATTGAATCCATTTTACGCTTGCCGCGATCCATACTGCCGTAACCGGTAGTGCCTTCACCGCTCTCCTGATCGGGATTGCCCATCACATAGAGCAGCTTATCGCTGAAGGTATTCTCGGCATGCGTGCCGTTAATATGAATATTCCAGCCGTTATCGAAGTTATGGTCGATATCCGCAAAGACTTTGCGCGAATTAGTGTTGTAACGCGCCCAGTTAGCTGACGAATTCAGGCTGCGGTCGTAATGTGTCGTGGCGTTATTACTGTAAAACATCGGCAGGCCACCCCAGGTTGGATTGCCGGTGTTGTCATCTTCATAGTCGTAGCCCAGTGACAGCGTCGTCTTGTCGGTAAGGTCCGCATCAATCACGCCGTAGATGAATTTTTTGGTTTTTTGATAGCGATCCAGCCAGCTCTCCTGATCGGTATAACCGGTCACCACGCGGCCGCGCAGGCTGCCATCGCTGTTAAGCGGGGCAGAAAGATCCGCCACGTAGCGCTGCTTGTTCCAGCTGCCATAACTGGCACTCAGCGTGCCGGTCGCGGTTTTGCTGTCAGCATGTTTACGTACCATATTGATCGAGGCCGAAGGGCTGCCCGCTCCGGTCATCAGGCCGGTCGCACCGCGCACGATTTCAATACGGTCATAGATTGCCGTGTCTGACGCCGCATCGCCGTAATTCCAACTATCGTTAACCGAGGTCGGGATGCCATCGAAAGTGAAGTTGCTGACTTTGAAGCCGCGTGAATAGTACTCGGAGCGTTCACTGTCGATAAGATTG
The DNA here is from genome assembly GCF_007558755.1 of Pantoea sp. paga. Classification (NCBI taxonomy): domain Bacteria; kingdom Pseudomonadati; phylum Pseudomonadota; class Gammaproteobacteria; order Enterobacterales; family Erwiniaceae; genus Pantoea; species Pantoea sp. paga. The sequence goes on along the minus strand of NZ_VLTF01000001.1, from coordinate 874,203 downwards.
GTGGAGATACCGGTGGCGTTGGTCAGCACATCATTAACCGATTGCAGATCCTGATCCTGCATTCGCTGCTGCGTCACCACGCTGAGTGACTGAGGCACATCTCGCGGTGTCAGCATTAATTTGGTGCCCGCGCGGGTGGTCTGCACCGCGTAATTCTGCTCACCGCTGTCACTGGTTTCGTCAGTCGTGGCGCTGACCACCATATCCTGCGATGTCTCCTCTGCCGCCATGGCGGGGTGGAAGAGGGCGTGTATCGCCAGTGTCAGTAATGAGACGCTAAAACTGTTTCTGAAACCTGATTCCCTGCCACTACGAGCCATAAAATTTTCCATTAAAAATTGGTATTAAGTTAAACCGTTGTGTCTCTGGTTGTTTTTTTTATCTACCCATCTTCTGGATAAAGACGCTCAGCCAGTTATGAGAACGCCAATGATAATCATTTGCTTTATATATTCCGCAAAGGATTCAATCGAAAGTGTAACCTTATGTTAATTATTTATAATTCAGTGTGATAGGCAGATATAAAGCCTTTTAGTTGCTGATGTTTACGTGATTTGAAAGCAGAAAAAGGGCGTTCAGGCGGTAAAAAACGGGGCAGTTAAGCGGTTTAACGCGGGTTAAATGACCGGACAGGCATGGATAGCAGCGTCGTCATTTGATTAGTGGCTGTTAATGCGTATGATTCTCATTCTTTATTCCCTGACGGAGTTCAGCATGAAATCGTTAAGCCCGCGCAAAGCCGCTGTTGCCATGGCAGTTGCCGCTGCCTTTAGCCTGACAGCGTGCCAGGCACCAGCTAAAAAAGCCGATGCGCCTGCCGCTGAAGCCCCAAAACCGGTTAATACCGCAGTGACACAACGCGCTCTGGGTGATGGTCTGTACGAAATGGCTTACTCCTCTGCGTCAAAAGCGTTGTTTGTCGCCAGCGCGCAGGCGTTTAAGGATGTGAACGGCGGCATGATCTATCGTCTCGATCCGGCCACGCTGACGACTAAAGGCGAAACGCATACCGACATGAAAAACTTCGGTACCGCTATCGATGAAAACGGTCAGGTGTTCTACACCACCAACTCACTGGATGGCGCGATCTCCAAAGTGGACGCCCAGAGTGGCAAAGTGCTGCAGCGTCTGGTGTTCCCGGGCAAGATCAGTAAAGAGGGCTATCCGGCTGGTGCACGTGAAGTCCTGTGGCACGGCAACGAGCTTTATGTCGGTCGCGTAGCCGAACCGGGCTATATCTCCGTCGTGGATACCCGAACCTTTAAGCTGAAAACCGAGATTAAAAACGCCGGGAAATGGGTCACCGGTATCATCTATTCCCCGCTGACTGAGCGCATTTATGCGGCCAATGGCTCGGGTGAAATTCTGGTGATCAATCCACGCAGCCATAAAATTGAGAAGCGCTGGACCGCAGGCGATGGCAAAGAGTATCTGTTCCTGAACATGGCGGAAGATCCTGCTACCGGTCGCCTGTTTGTTACTGACGACTCCAAAGGCAAAGCGACGCTGATCTTTGATGAGCGCACCGGCAAAGTGATCAAGCGCATCGAAGGCGATGCGATGGGCATCAAGTTCAACGCTAAACGCAATGAGCTTTACATCAGCCAGCGCGAATCGAAGAAAGTGCTGCAACTGGATGCCACCACCTATGCGGTGAAAAACAGCTGGTCGTTTGACAAGAATCCAAACAGCCTGTTGATTGGCCCGGACAACAACACGCTCTATGTCACCCTGAAGGCGGAATTTAACAAAGACTCCTCCACCAAAGGCACTGACGAGATTGCCCGTATCGCGCTGCCGTAATCACGCGCTAATAGCGTCACTCTGCATTGGCAGGGAAGCGATGCGAACAAAATTAAAGCCCGCTCCGGGAAGCCTGAGCGGGCTTTCTTATTGATAACAACGCCTCACATTATCTCACCCCATAACCAATCCGGTACAGCTCGCAAAACGATGAAGGTTGTGTGGATTCATCACTGACCCGACTGAACGCCTCTCTCACTTTGCACTAAAGTCACAGGCATCTGAAATCCCCCTGCATCACATTCGATTATCGCTTTACACCTATATAGCATTCGACCTATATTAATAAGGAGATCCCGTGTGGATGATTAAAACGACGGAGAGGTTTGATCGCTGGTTTACCTTGCTTAATGAGAGCGATCGCGCCTGCGTACTGGCAGCATTAATGGTGTTGCGCGAAAAAGGGCCGGGGTTGTCCAGGCCATACGCGGATACGCTAAAAGGCTCTGTTTATATCAACATGAAAGAGCTGCGTATTTAGAGTCGCGGCGATCCGATAAGGGCTTTCTTTTCTTTTGAACCAAACCGAACGGCGATTGTGCTTTGTGCCGGCAATAAGGTGGGCAATGAAAAGCGTTTTATCAGGAGATGCTTCCGGTTGCCGATCGGGAATTTACACACTGGCTGAATAGTTTTAAAGATGAGGAGTAACCAGATGGGCAGAACGCTTGAACAGCTTATTGCGGATGAAAAACCGGAAGTCGTTGCCGACGCACAGGCGATGGCGACGGATATCCTGCTCAACATTCACCTTGCCGAGCTGCGTGAGAAAGTGCAGAAAACACAGGTCGAAATGGCAAAGGCGCTGGGCATTACACAGCCTACCGTGGCAGGCATGGAGAAGCCGGGCCGCGACCTGAAGCTCTCCACCCTCAAGCGCTATATCGATGCGGCAGGGGGTAAGCTGCGGCTGGTGGTGGAACTGCCGGACGGCTCGCACTACGGGTTTGAGGTGTAAGCCATTCAGGCGGGGATGTCATGCCGCCGTGACCGAAAACATAAAAGCAAAAAGCCCGCTCAGGTTTCCCTGAGCGGGCTTTTCTGATTCTGGCTCCTCTGACACGCTGCTCTTTTTCCGAAGCGAACATTCCTGCATTCATATTTCCCCCAATCTCTTAATGTTGTGATGGTATGAAAAAATTCATTATGAATGCGAAAAGTATTATCCCTTTTTTACGGTAGAGAGAACGAAGGCACGTGCAGATGGAGATAACTGTCGATAGCCCATGACGAGATCGAATTCAGTTTCAGGGCCTGATAAAGGATGATAGCTAATCTGGTCTCCACGAAAGCCACTCATACTTTGAGGAATGACAGATACGCCTCCCCCAACAGAAACCAATGACAGCACTGCATGCATCCCATGTGCTTCCTGAGTAATCGTAGGCACAAAGCCTGCTTTAGCACACAGGCGTATAACTTGCAGATGAAAGCTGCGCCCCTCAACCATTGGCCACAAAATAAAGGGTTCATTGGCTAGATCGGCAAGTGTCAGTTCTGACCGCTTACTCAAAGGATGATCTTTGGGGATCGCCATACACAAACGATCTCTGTCGAAAAGTGCCTGTTCGACATCCTCAGCCTGCTCAAGAGGGGGGATCAGAATGCCTATATCTAACATCCCATCACGCAGAGCAGTAATCTGTGCCGTGGTTGTTGCTTCTCGCAGTTCAAGTCGTACCTTCGGATGGCTTGCCCGGAATTTACGAATAACGTCAGGCAACCGACCATAAAGTGCGCTTCCCACATAACCCAGGCGTAAAACACCGGTTCGTCCTTCAGCCACATCAACGGTAGAAATGATGGCTTTTTCAGCCTGCCGAAGGGTTTCACGTGCCTCACTAACAAATGTTTCTCCCGCGAGAGTCAGGCCAAGTACACGATTACCCCGCTCGATAAGCGTAACGCCAAGATCCTCCTCCAGCTTTTGTATGGCACTGGTCAGTGGAGGCTGCGACATGTTCAGTCGTTCTGCGGCCCGATGGAAATGCAATTCCTCTGCGACAGCAATGAATTGCTCCATTCTTCGTAAAGTGATCCGTGCCCGACTATCTGTCGTCATATACGCCTTCCCGCTTGTTAATGGGTCAATCTGCTTACGATACAATTAAAGTATTATCAGACACTATAAATAGTATTTTATATATCAAAGGCATCGATCTACGTTGTTTTCTCAATAAGTTACTGGAAACGACGAGGGCGAAATGGTGGATTTTAAAGGTCAGGTAATACTTATTACCGGTGCGGGACGCGGACTGGGCTTCGCGTATGCCCGGTGTATTGGTCAGCTCGGCGCAATGGTTTTGATTCACGATAGTGGTGCCAACGCTGAGGGCGATGGTGTCGATCTTCAGATTGCAGAACGGGCGGCAGAGAGACTTCGTCTGGAAGGGCTGAATGTACATGCGATCCCGGGAGAACTGGCCTCACGCGAGGGCTGCCACAAACTTTGCACTGACGCCCTTAAAGTCGCTGGTCGACTGGATGCCCTAATCCACAATGCGGGTTGGGTCTCTTACCAGAATATCGAGTCGATTGAGGAAAGTGCTTTTGACCATATGATGGCCATTGCTGCCAAAGCACCTCTTTGGCTCGCGCAGGCCGCCTGGCCTGCGATGAAAGCTGCGGGTTATGGCCGCATCATAATGACGACCTCTTGCCGGGCGCTCTATCCGCAATATGTTCAAAAGGGTCTTGCCTCTTATGCCGCAGCTAAGATGGCGGTAATAGGGCTCACGAATGTCCTGGCTTCTGAAGGCAAAAACGATGGCATTATCGTCAATGCGATATCCCCCGTCGCTCAGACACGTATGTGGGGTATCGAGGGAGAACCTGCCGAGCTGCACCCCTCAGAGGTGGCTCCGGGTTTAGCCTATCTTGCCTCTGCAGCATGCACAGAAGGGGGATGGATACTTCGTGCCGCGAACGGGCAGTTCCATGCGACCAAAATGATTGAGGCTACAAATGTGGACTATCCGCGAAATCTTCACGCTGTCCGGGCATCAACTGCTCAGGAGGTTGCGGAGAACTGGCCGTGGATCGCTATTCCGAATGTGGAACCACGAAAGTGAATGGCATATCGGTGGTATTTTCAGGCAAGGCTCTACTGGGAGAGTCTCCCCTCTGGAGCCGGTCAAGAGCCAGACTTTTATGGGTTGATACCTCTGGTGCTTCTCTTAATTTTTTTGATCCCGCAACGGGGCGGAATGTTGAATATTCTATGCCTGGCCCGCTGGGCTTTGTTGTGGAGAAAAATACGGGTGAGTTACTCGTTGGCATTGGCTGCCATATCGAATTAATTGACAGAGCAGGTAAGAGACAAAGGATCGCCACTGCGCCACACGCACAAGAGGGCTTTCGTCTTAATGATGCGCGCCTGGACTCATCCGGCCGCCTGTGGGTAGGCCTGATAGATGAAGAGCTGAAAAAGGGGTCAGGCTATCTTTATCGTCTCGATCCAGACTGCAAATGGCACACTGTCGATTCGGGTTTCACGCTTATCAATGGAATGTGCTGGAGTCCAGACTGGAAAATACTCTACGTCACTGATTCCCGGCGTGGAATTATTTACGGCTATGACAACGATCCCCGCTCAGGTGAAGTCAGTAATCGAAGGGAGGTTGTCACGATTGATCCCAAAAAGGGTAAGCCCGACGGACTGATCGTTGATCAGGATGGATTTCTACTGAGTGTACTCTTTGATGGAGCTGCCATCGCGCGGATATCGCCAGAAGGCGTCATTGAGCGATACATTAATCTCCCCGTCCAGCGCCCTACAAGTTGTGCCTTTGCCGGTGATAATTGTTATCTGTATGTCACGTCAGCGCGACTTGGGCTATCGGAAAAGCATTTAAAGAAGATGTCATTTTCAGGGGCTCTGCTGATGATCGACTATAAGCGCGCACTTAAGCAATGAGCGCCTGTTCGGAAAATAGCATGCAATGAGCTAATCATCTTGTCCCTGGCATTAGTGTTCTGTCCCTGAACTCATATCAAAAGCAAAAAGCCCGCTCAGGTTTCCCTGAGCGGGCTTTTCTAATTCTGGCTCCTCTGACTGGACTCGAACCAGTGACATACGGATTAACAGTCCGCCGTTCTACCGACTGAACTACAGAGGAATCGCTTGAACGGGGCGAATATTAGCGGCGCAGATCCCGCTTGTCAAAGCCCTGTTTACTGAATTGCGTTCAGATGCTCGTAAAAGCAGCGGATTGGCGATTTTTACCCGATTCTGCTGGATTTTCAAACTGCCAACAGGATCTCACTTTGCGGGCATTTCTCCGCAGATGTTAGAGGCATGTCAAAGTTTTGTTGTTTGCCGATGTTAAAACAACCGTTTCAGTGCTTTTATGATAAAAATTTCAAAACGTGATTATATGGAATAAATAAACTGCTTATCATCACGGTCGTCATTATCGTCTGAAAGTGAAACGCCATTTTGAAGTTAACTGTTTGCAGATCAAGTGATTGTGAAAAGGAGTGGTCGATCACAAAAATAGTCAGAACCTGAAGTCTTACCTCAAATTTCCCGAAACAGACGCCAGACAGGCTGGGTGAATGTAAAAGATATTTTTCATTCGCGGTCACAGCCGCTGAGCAAGTTAACAAATAAGAAGGGTCCCTATGAACATTAAAAAAACGATTGTCGCCTCACTGTTAGCCTGCATGTTACCTGCCGCGGTTATGGCAAAAGATATCTCGGTTGGCGTCTCCATGGCGCTGTTTGATGACAACTTCCTCACCATTCTGCGTACTTCAATGCAGAAAGAGATGCAGAAAGATGGCGTTAAAGGGCAGGTTGAGGATGCAAAAGGCGACGTTTCACAGCAGCTGCAGCAGGTTCAGAACTTTATCGGTCAGGGTGTTGATGCGCTGATCGTCAACCCGGTCGATACCAATGCGGTGAAACCGATTATGGACCAGGCGAGCAAAGCGGGTATCCCGCTGATCTTTGTCAACCGCCGTCCACAGGCTGAACTGACCGGCAAAATGGCCTACGTCGGGTCCGATTCGGAACTGGCCGGACGCTTACAGATGGAAGCGCTGGCTAAAGCGATGAACGGCAAAGGCAACGTTGCCATCCTGATGGGTGACCTGGCGAATGAAGCGACCCGTGACCGTACCAAAGGTGTGGAAGAGGTTGCGGCTAAATTCCCTGGCATCAAAATTGTTCAGAAACAGACCGCCAAATTTACCCGTAACGATGCGGTAGACGTAGTCAGTAACTGGATGACCGCCGGTGATGAGATCAATGCCATCGCTTCAAACAACGATGAAATGGCAATCGGTGCGCTGCAGGCGCTGGGTAAAAACCCGGACAAAATCCTGATCGCTGGCGTCGATGGCACACCCGATGCGCTGCAGATGCTGAAGCAGGGCAAGATGGTCGCGACCGTATTCCAGGATGCGCAGGGCCAGGGTGAAGGTGCGGTGCAGACCGCGGTCAAACTGGTAAATGGCGAAAAAGTCCAGAAAGTCATCAACATCCCTTACCAGCTGATTACCAAAGACAACATGGAACAGTTTACCAAGCGTAACCTGAAATAGTCGTTCCCGACCCAGCAGTACGGAGGTGATGTATGAACGCGTTTGCGCTTGAAGCCGAAGGCATCAGCAAGTTCTTCCCCGGCGTAAAAGCCCTCGACAACGTTTCGTTGCGGGTGCGTCCGGGAACGGTACATGCCTTGATGGGCGAAAATGGCGCGGGCAAATCCACTTTAATGAAGTGCCTGATCGGGATGTATCGTCCCGATCAGGGCACCATCAAAATTAAAGGGGAGCCGGTGCAGTTTCAGGACACCATGGACGCATTGCGTTCCGGTATTTCCATGATCCACCAGGAACTCAACCTGGTGCCTTACATGACCGTTGCCGAGAATATCTGGCTGGGTCGCGAACCGATGAGATTTGGCTTTGTCGAGCACGCCCGACTTAATCAGAAGACACAGGAATTGCTGAACCGCCTGAATATCCGCCTGAAAGCCGATCGGATGGTGGGTGAGCTGAGCATCGCGTCACAGCAGATGGTTGAGATTGCCAAAGCAGTGTCATGGGATTCAGACATCGTGATTATGGATGAGCCCACCTCCGCGCTGACAGAAACCGAAGTGGCGCATCTGTTTACCATCATTCGTGACCTGCGGGAGCAGGGTAAAGCGATCATCTACATCAGCCACAAGATGGATGAAATCTTCAACATTACCGATGAAATCAGTATTTTCCGCGACGGCACCTGGATCGCCAGCGATCAGACGTCGAAATATACCCGCCAGTCGCTGATTACTCAGATGGTGGGACGCGAACTGACCCAGCTTTTCCCGAAATTTAACAGCGCCATCGGGGAAGAGGTGCTGACGGTGCGCAATCTCACCTGCAAAGATCGTTTTACCGACGTCAGTTTCAGTGTGCGGCGGGGTGAAATCCTCGGCGTCGCCGGACTGGTGGGTGCGGGCCGGAGCGAGGTGATGGAGAGCCTGTTCGGCATGGAGAGCTTCGACAGCGGCGAGATCTTAATTGATGGCGTGCCGGTGACGATCGACTCACCCTCAACCGCGATTGAAAAGGGCATGGCGTTCCTCACCGAAGACCGTAAAAAGTCCGGCCTGTTTCTGGTGCTATCGGTGATGGAGAACATGAGCATCGTTAACATGCCGGAGTACAGCGGTAAAAGCGGATTTGTCAGCCATGTGAAGATGGCGCAGGACTGCATGGATCAAATCCGTCGTCTCAACATTAAAACGCCGACCATGGATCAAATCATCAATAACCTCAGCGGCGGTAATCAGCAGAAAGTCCTGATTGCCCGCTGGCTGCTGGCGCAACCGAAGATTCTGATTCTGGACGAACCGACGCGCGGCATTGACGTCGGCGCAAAAGCGGAGATTTACCGCTTAATCAGTGAACTTGCCAACCGTGGCGTGGCTATCATCATGGTCTCCTCTGAACTGCCGGAAATTCTTGGCATGAGCGACCGGGTGATGGTTATGCACGGCGGGCGTATAACCGGCATCCTCGATAAAGAAGAAGCCGATCAGGAAACCATTCTGTCGTTGGCATCCGAGTGAGGCGCGAGACCACTATGAGCAATATGAAAGCTACTGCCACCCCGGCAGCCCCGCAGCAACCCTCTTTTTTTGCCAGCCTGCGTCATAAATTGCCGAAAGATACCGGCATTTTCGTGGTGATGGTGGGGATTGCGTTGATTTTTGAAATGTTTGGCTGGTATGTGCGTGACCAGTCTTTCCTGCTTAACACCAACCGTCTGATCCTGATTGTATTGCAGGTGGCGATTATCGGGATTATCGCCGTCGGCGTGACCCAGGTCATCATCACCACCGGTATCGATCTCTCCTCCGGGTCCGTTATCGCCCTGGCGGCGGTGGTGGCCGCGAGCCTGGCGCAGACCTCTGACAGTCTGTCGCCAATGTATCCGTCGCTGGTCAATATGCCTGCGGCAATCCCTATCGCGGCCGGTATCGGCGTCGGTTTGCTGGCCGGCGTGGTCAATGGTGTACTGATTACCCGCACCGGTATTCCACCCTTCATTGCCACGCTGGGCATGATGGTGTCGGCACGCGGTCTGGCGCAGTATTACACGCAGGGCAATCCAATCAGCTTCCTGTCCGACGGCTTTACCTCAATCGGGCAGGGTGCCATGCCGGTGGTCATTTTCCTGGTGGTGGCATTTCTGTTCCACATCGCCCTGAAACATACCCGCTACGGTAAATATGTTTATGCCATCGGCGGTAACATGACCTCGGCGAAAGTCTCCGGTATCAACGTTAATAAGTACCTGATCATTGTTTATTCCATCGCCGGCGGACTCTCTGGTCTGGCGGGCGTGGTACTGGCGGCACGCGTCAGCAGTGGTCAGTCGAGCATGGGGATGTCGTACGAGCTGGATGCGATTGCCGCAGCCGTTATCGGTGGCAGCAGCCTGATGGGGGGTGTAGGCCGTATCACCGGCACCTTAATTGGCGCAGTGATCCTTGGCCTGATTAAAAGCGGATTCACCTTCGTTGGTGTCGATGCGTACATTCAGGACATCATCAAAGGGATGATTATTGTGGCTGCGGTCTCTATCGACATGCACCGTAACCGCAAAAAACGCTAACTGGTAGCCGTTGCTTTCTTCCGGATGCGGGAGAGGGCAACGGTTGCTTTTTATCATCCGGCATCCGCCAGTGATAAGAAATCCCGCTGATAGCGGTTACATTAACTCCCTGTTTTTCACGCCTCTGTTCAGGCGCTGCAAGCCTTCATCAGGTGCAATGCGTTTCCACTGCACTCAAACTGTACAGCCTGTCATCACTTTTCTGCACGTCTGACTCGCAGCGTCTGCACTGTCACAGTGCGCCTGACTGCTTTACTCTCTCTTCTCAGCTATTCCTGATCCTTATTAACCCATAAGAGGTAATCAGAAACGCTTATTTTCCGGGCCGTTAGGAAAAATCTGGCTGCTTGTTGGCCTGAATTTTTTAAACCTGGCCTGCATCTTGCAAAATCTCTGTTATCAGGGCGATGGGATCAGACCCATTTCGCTATTCGGGGTGAGTGACGGAGGCAAGATGAATTTAAGACGACTGAAGTACTTTGTGAAAATCGTCGATATCGGCAGTCTGACGCAGGCAGCAGAAGTGTTGCACATCGCCCAGCCTGCACTCAGTCAGCAGGTCGCGACGCTGGAAAATGAACTGGATCAGCAGTTGCTGATTCGCACCAAGCGCGGCGTTACGCCAACTGAGGCTGGTAAGATTCTCTATGGTCATGCGCGTACTATTCTGCGCCAGTGTGAGCAGGCCCAGACTGCGGTGATCAATGCCGGTCAGGTGCTGAGTGGGCAGGTATCGATTGGGCTTGCCCCAGGCACCGCGGCTTCATCGCTGACCATGCCGCTGTTGCAGACCGTTCGCGATCAATTTCCGGAAGTGCTGGTTTACCTGCACGAAAATAGCGGCAGCGTGCTGAATGAGAAAGTGATGAACGGTCAGCTGGATATGGCGGTGCTGTACGATCGCGCCCCCACTGCCGGGATCACCAGCATGCCGCTGATGAAAGAGGATCTCTTTCTGGTAGGCGCCACCGATTACCCGGGTGCCAGCGTCGATCTGGCCGATGTGGCGCAGATGAGTCTGTTCTTACCGCGCGATTACAGCGCAGTGCGCAAGCGGGTCGATGAGGCCTTTTCGCTGCGTCGGCTGAGTGCACGCATCATCGGTGAGATCGAATCGATTTCAACCCTGACCGCAGCCATTTCCAGCGGCATGGGCGTGACCGTATTACCTGAGTCCGCCGCCCGTTCGCTGGTGGGTTCCACCGATGCCTGGATGTCACGCATCAACAGTCCGTCATTGAGTCTGCCGCTGTCACTGAACGTCTCCGCCCGGTTGCCGCTGTCGCCTTCAGCGCAGGCAGTGAAGAACATTCTGCTGTCGCTGCTGAATAAGCCGCTGAGTGAGGAGCGGGAGTTGATGTTAGTGAGTTAAGAGGGGGCTTGTAGCGGGCTGGCAACCAGCCGGTTTCGCTTTGCAGTGAGTTTCGCTTTGCAGCGGGCTGCACTGCGCGGGTTTCGCCCGCCAGGCGATGGGAGTTTCAGGTCACTTAGCCGCGCGTTAGTACTGAGCGGTTTACGCCCGCCATGCGGTGGAGGCTGTGAGCCTTTAGCAGCGGGTATGCACTGAGGAAGTTTCGCCCGCCAGGCGATGGGGAGTTTCAGGTTGCCTGTGCAGGCGGACGCGTCAAGGGGCGGACGCCCGCCCCTTAACAATCCCGGCGTCCGGCTGCCTGCGCGCCCCGCTGTGCGGGGTGCCTTCGTCACGCCCTGCGGCCGACGGACCGTCCGGACTCGCCATCCCTGGCTCGTGCCGTCCTTTCGCCGACGTCCTGTCGGCTCATCCTTGCCTGCGGTTGTTCCTCAGCGCTCCGGACGCCTCTGGGAACCCCCCGGCTGTGATTTCTTTATGTTTTCTTTGGTGCTGAGTTGTCTGATGGTCTGAAAGCCAGTCTCTATTCCTGAAGTTCACCGCAACAATCTTAGTGACCTGAAAACGAGATAACAGCGGGTAGAGTTGAATGCCATTCTGTGTGCTGAGCCGAAAGTCAAAGGCAATCCCAAAAAACTACAGCGATAAAGTACCCGACATAAAAAGCAGAGATAACAGCGAGTGGGTTGAATAACATTCTGTCTGCTGAGCCGAAAGTCAGAGGCAATTCCCAAACTCATAGCGACAGCGAGCCCAACATAAAAAGAAAAGATAACAGCGAGGGGGTGGGGAGGCCGTCAGAACCGCTGAGCGGATGAGGGATTTCAGGACGAGCGACAGGGATGTCGCGAAGAGGCGGGTTCGCGCCAGGGATGGCGCGTCCCGCTGGTCCGTGAGAAATCCTGAAGTAGCGAAGGAACCGCGAAGCGGCGGTGAAGCAGGCCGGAGCCCGGGGTCAAGGGGGCGCGGCGACTGGCGCCCCCTTGTCGGTCGCCTGCAGCGGCGAATCTGAAACTGCCCGACTAATCAGGCGAACAAAACCTCCTCAGCGCCAGTTCGCGCACCGAACAAAACCTCCTCAGCGCCAGCCCGCCCCCCCAAAACCCACCCCGTTATTCCCTAAAGTCATAAATCTGAATTTTTTAGTATTTCCGGTTATCAATAATAGTTCTTACCATCAGATAATCAGATTATGTAAAGGGAGGTAAATACCGTGAATTTCCAGCAGCTTAAAATCATCCGCGAGGCGGCCCGCTGTGAGTTTAACTTAACGGAAGTCGCTAATACGCTATTTACGTCCCAGTCGGGAGTAAGTCGGCACATCCGTGACCTGGAAGATGAACTCGGGGTTGAGATCTTTATCCGTCGCGGCAAGCGCCTGCTGGGGATGACCGAGCCGGGCAAAGCGCTGCTGACCATCGCTGAGCGTATCCTGGATGAAGCGGGCAAAGTGCGACGTCTGGCCGATGTCTTTACCAATGAAACCAGCGGCATCCTGACCATAGCCACTACCCATACTCAGGCGCGCTACAGCCTGCCGAAAGTCATCAAAGCGTTTCGTCAGCTCTATCCCAACGTCCGGCTTGAACTCAATCAGGGGTCGCCGCAGGAAATTGTCACCATGCTGCTGGCGGGTGAGGCGGACATTGGCATCGCCAGTGAATTACTGGTCAACAACAGCAGTCTGGCGGCGTTCCCCTGGTTCAGCTGGCATCACGCCTTACTGGTGCCGAAAGGGCATGAATTGGTGCAGAACCAGCCGGTTTCACTGAGCACGCTCAGCCGCTATCCGCTGATCACCTACCGGCAGGGTATCACCGGACGTTCGCGGGTTGACCGTGCGTTCCAGACGGCCGGTTTAAAACCAGATATCGTACTCAGTGCTCAGGACTCCGATGTGGTGAAAACCTACGTCAAACTCGGTTTAGGCGTGGGGATACTGGCCGATCAGGCGTGTGAAACTGAAGAGAGTGAAGAGCTGGTGCGCCTCGATGCCACGCATCTGTTCGAGGCCAGCACCGTATGGCTCGGCCTCAAGCGCGGCCAGCTGCAACGCAACTACGTCTGGCAGTTCCTGGAACTTTGCAACGCCAACCTGTCGCTGGAAGAGATCAAGCGTCAGGCGCTCTCTTACAGCAATGACGACGAACCGGTTATCGACTACCAGATTTAAGTACACGGCGCATCCACCCGGATGCGCGCCTGTTTACGCACGGCATAAAATTTCAAATCACCGCGAAAATTTCTCTCATCGACCTTTCTCACCCCGCACAACAACATCCTGCGCTGACCCGGCGCGATAAAGTGGAATCAGCTGACCACAAGGGGATGATATGTCGCGACTACAACTTAACGATAGCGATCTGCTGCGCCAGCAGGCGCTGTTTAATGGACGCTGGCAGGATGCGCATCAGGGCGCCACGCTGCCGGTTACCGATCCCGCCACGGGCGAAACCCTGGCGACCATTCCGGCACTGGGTCGGGCAGAAACCGAGCAGGCGATAGCTTATGCGGAAACGGTGCGCATCAGCTGGGGCAAAACCACCAATGCCAGCCGCGCCGCGCTGCTGGAAAAGTGGCATCAACTGATTATTGAACACGCAGACGACCTGGCGATTATCATGACCGCCGAGCAGGGCAAACCGCTGGCGGAAGCCAGAGGCGAAGTACTCTATGGAGCCAGCTTTGTGAAATGGTTCGCGGAAGAGGCACGCCGCATCTATGGCGACACCATTCCCGCGCCCAGCGAGGACCGGCGCATCCTGGTGCTGAAACAGCCGGTAGGCGTTGCCGCCGCAATCACGCCGTGGAACTTCCCGATTGCGATGATCACCCGCAAGGTGGCGCCCGCTCTGGCCGCCGGATGCCCGATTATTGTTAAACCTTCTGAGTTGACGCCGCTGTCGGCGCTGGCACTGGCGGTGCTGGCAGAGCGCGCCGGCTTCCCGTCCGGCGTGTTGCAGGTGCTGACCGGCCTGCCCACGGAGATTGGCGCGGCGCTGACCGAAAGCCGCACGGTACGTAAAATCTCCTTTACCGGTTCAACCCGCATCGGACAGTTGCTGATGCAACAGAGCGCCGACAGCATCAAGCGCCTGAGTCTGGAGTTGGGTGGCAACGCGCCGCTGATCGTGTTTGATGATGCGGATATTGAGATTGCCGTCGCGGGGGTCATGCTCAGCAAGTTCCGCAACGCCGGGCAGACCTGCGTCTGCGCTAACCGCATCCTGGTGCAGCGAAGTATCTATCCGCGTTTCACCGCCCGGTTGCTGGAGGCGGTCGCCACCCTGAAAGTGGGGGATGGTTTTGCGCCCGACAGCACTATTGGCCCTTTGATCAACAGCCGCGCGGTGGAGAAAGTGAACGGTCATATCGATGATGCGCTCAGTCAGGGTGCAACGCTGCTGACCGGCGGCATCAGCCAGGGCAACGGCACTTTTGTGCAGCCGACGGTGCTCGGTGAGGTCACCGCCGCCATGCGCATCGCCCATGAAGAGACGTTTGGTCCGGTCGCGCCGCTGTTTATCTTTGATGATGAAGAGGAGGCGATCGCGATGGCGAATGACACGCCTTACGGCCTGGGTGCCTATTTCTTTACCGAGAACATCCGGCGCGCATGGCGGGTAGCGGAGGCACTGGAGTTTGGCATGGTCGGCTTTAACACCGGCGCCATTTCCCTGGAGGTCGCGCCGTTTGGCGGCGTGAAACTCTCCGGTATTGGCCGGGAAGGATCCCGCTACGGAATTGATGAATATCTGGAACAAAAAACATTTCACATTGGCAGTCTGTAACTAAAAATTGAAAAAAGGCCAGCCGGGTAATCCGGCTGGCCTTTTTTTTGCCTGAGGCTCAGTAAAAACTTACCGGCGTCAAATAATTGTTCTGAAAAATTAAAAAATTTATCAGGGATGTGAAGCGGGTCGTTAAATCGGCGGGTCATGCGTACCGGAATGAGCAGCCTTATCAGCAATATCCGCTTTGGTGCAATTTCCGTGCAGGTTGCACCAGCAGGGCGCATAAATTTTGTGAAGTAAATCATCTGTTTAATTGTTCGGCAATTCCGCAAAAAATCCCCCGGCAATACGGCAGAAAATTTTTTTGCGCTGTTTTAAACGCATTTTTATTTTTTGCCCGGCTGGCATACTTTCTGCATTAGCTTATTAACAGCGCAGAAACCGGCAGTTTTAAATGCTAATAAACCAGCAACTGATGGGTGTAACAAATAAGGAATTCTTCCATGTTAAGTTTCGACCCGGAAAAAGTTTCTCTTCCAGCTGGCCATTATATTGGCGGCCAGCACTGCCAGAGCCAGGGCGCATCCTTTGAGGTTAAACGTCCCTCGGATGGCAGGGTCTATGCCACGCTGCAGGACGCCACGCCGCAGGATGTCGATCGTGCCGTGACCGTGGCGCATCAGGCGCTGAAAAGCAGCGGCTGGTCCGGTTGTCCGCCGCGCGAACGCGGACGGGTACTGCGCCGCTGGGCCGATCTGATTGAGCAGGACGCGCTGCTGGCACAGCTGGAAGCGCTGGGCTCGACCCGGCCGATCAATGACGTGGTGTTGCACGAAATTCCTTTTACCGCCGAAGCGATTCGCTTCTATGCCGAATGCGCTGATAAATACAGCGGGGATCTCTTTCCTACCCGCGACAGCAGCCTCGGTATGCTGATTGCCGAACCTTATGGCGTTATCGCCGCGATTACCCCGTGGAATTTCCCATTGTCGATGGCGTCGTGGAAATGCGGACCGGCGCTGGCGGCGGGTAATGCGGTGGTGCTTAAACCCTCTGAACTGACCCCGTTTTCAACCGTGCGCATGGCCGAACTGGCCATTCAGGCAGGCTTACCGGCCGGCGTGCTGAACATTGTCCAGGGCAGTGGCGCGGTGACCGGCAGCGCGCTGGTAAAACATCCGCTGGTGCGCAAAGTCTCGTTTACCGGCTCGACGCTGACCGGTCAACGCATCATGAGCGATGCCGCCCAGCACGGCATGAAACCGGTGACGCTGGAACTGGGCGGCAAAAGTCCACAACTGGTGTTTGATGACGCGGGTGACCTTGAGGTGCTGGCCCAGCGTATTCTGCGCGGCTTCACCGCCAACGGCGGTCAGGCCTGCGTGGCGGGCACCCGTCTTATTGTGCAGCGCAACATTGCCGATCCGCTGGTTGAGCGGCTGGCTCAACTCTGCCGGGAGGTTAAACCGGGCGTCACCTGGCAGGAGGACAGCCGCTACGCACCGCTGATCGACGAACGACAGGGCAACAAAGTCTGCTCGGTTATTGAAGCGGCAAAAGCGCAGGGCGCAGAAGTGCTGGTGGGCGGTGAGCGTTTTGCCGACACCGACGACGGCTGGTTCTGGCAGCCCACGCTGCTGAGTCACGTGGCGCAGGATAACCCGGCGGTCCAGCAGGAGATTTTTGGTCCGGTGCTGACGGTGCAGACGTTTGATGATGAAGAGCAGGGACTGGCGATGGCCGCCCATGACACCTATGGCCTCTGCGCCGGTGTTCACACACTGAGTCTGCCGCGCGCGCTGAGGGCAATGCGCGCCATTGACGCGGGCACCGTCTGGATCAACCGCTATGGCCGCTCCGGCGACTTCATCATTCCGACCGGCGGCTTTCTTGGCTCCGGCATTGGTAAAGATTTAGGCCGCCAGGCGTTTCAGGCCTGCCAGCGCCAGAAGAGTGTACTTATCGATTTCTAAGCGCAACTGACAATGACGAGGGTGTTACATGGCACTGTTTAAACCGAAATTCATCACGTTTGACTGTTACGGCACGCTGATTCGCTTCGATATGGCGGGTGCCGCGCAGCGCTGTTTCAGCGACCGCGTCGACCCTGACGCAATGCTCGCCTTTACCACCGACTTTTCCAGCTACCGGCTGGATGAGGTGCTCGGCGCGTGGAAACCCTATTACGACGTGGTGAGTAATGCCCTGCAGCGCACCTGCAAAAAGTGGGGCGTCCGCTGGGACAAAGCCGACAGCGACTTTATCTACACCGACTGCGCCAGCTGGGGTCCGCATCCCGACGTGCCCGCCGGGCTGGCAAAGGTTGCTAAGGAGTTTCCGCTGGTGCTGCTGACCAACTCGATGAAAGACCTGATCCCGCATCACGAACCGCGTCTGGGCGCACCAATCTATATGGCTATCACGGCAGAAGAGACGGGAGCCTACAAACCACAGATGAAGGGCTTCGAGTACATGCTGGATAAGCTCGGCTGCGGCCCGGAGGAGATCCTGCACGTCTCCTCCAGCTTCCGCTATGACCTGATGACTGCCCACGATCTCGGCATCAAAAACAAAGTCTGGGTCAATCGCGGTCATGAACCGGCAAATCCGTACTACCAGTACACCGAAATCAACGATATTGGCGGCCTGCCTGGCGTCGTCGGACTCTGAGGAACACCCCATGAAACTGGAATCGTTCTGGCAGGCTACCGCTCCGGCCTTTACCGGTGCCGCATGTGAACCGCTGCCGGCACAGGCGGACGTGGTGGTGATTGGCGGTGGCTTCACCGGCATCTCGGCGGCCCTGAACCTGGCGCGCAGCGGCATCAGCGTGGTGCTGCTGGAGAGTGGCGATGTGATGAGCCAGGCCTCGGCGCGCAACGGCGGTCACTGCAACACCGGTGTGGCGCAGAACTTCGCCTCGCTGGTGGCGAGCCAGGGTCTGGAGCAGGCCAGCCGCTTCTACCGGGCATTTGATGAGGCGGTGAGCTATGTCCAGCAACTGATCCAGGATGAAGCGATCGACTGCGATTTCCGGCTGTGCGGCAAACTCAAGCTCGCCAGCAAAGCGTCGCATGTGGCCGGGCTGCAGGAAGCGTATGAACTGATGCGCCGCACCGTTGACCCGGAGATCGAACTGCTCGACAAAACGGCGGTACGCAACGAGATCGCCAGCGATGACTTCCACGGCGGCCTGCTGCAGAAGCGAGGCGGTCAGATGCACATGGGCAAGTTCGGCGTCGGGCTGGCTGAGGCCGCCGCCCGCAGCGGCGCGAAGATTTTCCCGCACCACGCCGTGACGAAGTTAGAACGCCTGAAGGGTTATCAGCATCGGGTAGAGACCGCGCAGGGCACTATTCTGGCGGACAAAGTGCTGATGGCGACCGGCTGCTCCAACGTCGGCCCTTTTCCCTGGTTTCAGCGCCGCATTGTGCCGGTCGGCAGCTTTATCGTGGTGACTGAGGCGCTCGACCCGGCGCTGCTGCGCCAGGTGCTGCCAAACGATCGCACCTATGTCACCTCACTGAATATCGGCAACTACTTCCGTACTACGGCCGATCGCCGTTTGGTGTTTGGCGGGCGGGCGCGGTTTGCCGTCAGCAACCCGACGTCGGATTCGCGTAGCGGCGAAATCCTGCGCCGGGCGATGACGCAGATGCTGCCACAGCTTGGCCAGTCGCAGGTGGATTACTGCTGGGGCGGTATGGTCGACATGACCGCCGACCGTCTGCCGCACGCGGGTGAACAGGATGGCCTCTTCTATTCGCTGGGCTACAGCGGTCACGGCACCCAGATGTCTGTGTGGATGGGACGCGTCATGGCCAGTCTGCTGGCGGAAAAGCGCACTGAAAATCCCTGGCAGCGCGACACATGGCCTGCGCTGCCCGGTTATCACGGCAAGCCATGGTTTTTACCGCTCGCAGGACTCTATTACAAAGCAAAGGATCGCCTTTCATAACGTCCCGTCGGGTGCTGACCGCCAGGTTATCAGCACCGCCAGAACATGATCCCCGGTTCGCCTGACTATTGAGGGTACAGAGATGAGTAAATTTGATAATAACGACGCTGATGCGGTAAATCCGGCACTGACGCGCATGATCACCGAAGGCTCACTTTCACGTCGCAGCCTGATGAAAATGCTCTCAGCCGGTGCGGTGATGAGCAGCGGCCTGATCACTTTTTCAGGGGCGGCACTGGCGGACGACAAGCCGGTCAGGGGCGGTAAACTGCGGGCGGCGATGTCGAATGCCTCGGCCACCGATACACTTGATCCGGCCAAAAGTAACAACAGTGCGGATTACACCCGCCAGTTTATGTTCTACAGCGGCCTGACCGAGCTGGATAAAAACCTGATGGCGCAGCCAGCGCTGGCCGAATCGCTGGAATCCAGCGACGGCATTACCTGGCATATCAAACTGCGTAAGGGGGTCACTTTCCATGATGGCAAACCGCTGACTGCCAAAGATGTCATCTACTCGCTCAGCCGTCACAAAGATCCGGCCATCGCCTCTATCGCCTTTAAGCTGGCCGATCAGTTCAAAACCTTCAGCGCGGTCAATGATAATGAGGTGCAGCTGGAGCTGAGCAGCGCTAACTTCGACGTCCCTTATATGCTGGCGACACCGCCGTTTCTGATCGTGCCGGACGGCACCAAAGATTTCAGCAAAGGCATCGGCACCGGTCCGTTTGTCTGCAAAGCCTTTATGCCGGGTGTGCGCACCATCGGCACCAAAAATCCCAACTACTACAAGCCTGGTCTGCCGCATCTGGATGAGGTAGAGCTGATTGGCGTCACCGACGGCGCAGCGCGCGTTAATGCCCTGATGTCGGGCGATCTGCAGATGGTCTCCACGCTGACCGCTGCCGACTGCAAGCGCATCAAAGCCAGCAGCGAATTTGGCGTGCTTGAGAGTAAATCGGGCATGTACACCAACCTGATTATCCGCACCGATGTGAAGCCGGGTAACAACGAAGATTTCGTGCTGGCGATGAAATATCTGCAGCCACGTGAAATGCTGGTGAAAACGGTGCTGCAGGGTTACGGCGACGTCAGTAATGACACCCCGGTGCCGCCGTGGCATCCGCTCTATAACGCCGATCTCAAACCGCGTGCGCTGGACATTGAAAAAGCGAAGTTCCACATCAAAAAAGCGGGCATGGCCGGCTCCACGGTGGAGATTATCACCACGCCGAATATCGAAGGGGCAAATGAAGGCGGTCAGATGATTCAGCA
Organism: Pantoea sp. paga; assembly: GCF_007558755.1. Classification (NCBI taxonomy): domain Bacteria; kingdom Pseudomonadati; phylum Pseudomonadota; class Gammaproteobacteria; order Enterobacterales; family Erwiniaceae; genus Pantoea; species Pantoea sp. paga. The sequence continues at coordinate 853,951 of NZ_VLTF01000001.1, read as the reverse complement.
GATGGCGCGCGGGGCAGGGCTGAACATCAAAGTGCGACGTGTGCCGTATGACGGTTACTGGTCTTCGCACTGGATGAAAGATCCGGTGGGATATGGCTCGATAAACCCGCGTCCGACGCTCGACATGCTCTTCTCACAGTTTTATCTCTCTACCGCACCGAATAACGAATCGGGCTGGAAAAATCCTCAGTTTGATCAGCTGGTGGTCGCGGCACGCGGTGAGCGCGATCAGGCGAAACGCAAGCAGATGTATGGTGACATGCAGAAGTTGATTTATGACCACTGCGGCACCCTTATCCCGACCTTTATCAGCTCCACAGATGGCTACAACAAAAAGGTCAAAGGGGTGGAGGCCTGGCCGTCAGGCATGATGATGGGCTATCGCTTCCATGAGTTTGCGTGGCTGAGTGCCTGATACGTTATTTGAGGAAGGAGTGCGCCGATGAACCGATACATGCTGTTCCTGATTGCCCGGCGAATTGGCGCCGGCATCCTGACTTTGCTTATCGTCTCGGCGGTGGTGTTTTTCATCACCAGCCTGCTGCCGGGCGACGCAGCGCAGATGATCCTCGGCCAGAACGCCACGCCGGAAACGGTGGCGGCGTTACGGCAGCAACTGGGTCTCGATCAGCCTTTGCTGATGCGCTACTTCCACTGGCTGACAGGCATGGTGCAGGGCGACTTTGGCACCTCGTTTGCCAGCCATTTGCCGGTCTCGCAGCTGGTGGCGCAGCGCATTCCCGCCACCTTTGAACTGGCGGGTATCACCACGCTGATCTGCGTGCCGCTGGCGCTGATTATCGGCATTATTGCGGCGATGAATCGCGGTTCCCGACTCGATCGGGCGCTGGTCATCGGCACCATGGCGACGGTTGCCGTGCCGGAGTTTCTGGTGGCGACGGTGGCGGTGCTGATTTTTGCCGTCAAGCTGCACTGGGTGTCAGCGATGTCGTTCGGCAGCCCGGATAGCGACCTGCTGAGTTACCTCAAAGCCTACGCGCTGCCGGTGCTGACCCTCTGCTGCGTGCTGGTGGCGCAGATGGCGCGTATGACGCGGGCAGCCATTATCAACCAGCTCGACAGCCCTTATCTGGAGATGGCGCTGCTGAAAGGGGTTTCACCGCTGAGAGCGGTACTGCGTCACGCACTGCCTAACGCGGTCGGCCCCATCGCCAATGCCATTTCACTCAGCCTCTCCTATCTGTTTGGCGGGGTGATCATCATCGAAACTATCTTCAGCTATCCCGGTCTGGCCAGCCAGCTGGTGGATGCGGTCAGTAACCGCGACCTGCCGGTGGTGCAGCTCTGCGTGATGCTGTTCGCCGCCTGCTACCTGGTCCTGCTGCTGGCGGCAGACATTCTGACTATCGCCTTTAACCCGAAATGGAGAAGCGCATGAATATTCTCTCGTTGCCCTGGCGTTTCTTACAGTCGCTCTCCTGGTCAGGACGGCTGGGTCTGATAATGTCGCTGTTCTGGCTGCTGATGGCGGTATTCGGCACCCCGCTGGCCCCGCACAGCATTGATGACATCGGCGGCGGTCCGCTGATGGGCGGCCTGACGTCTGATAACCTGCTGGGCACCGACTACCTTGGGCGCGACATGCTGAGCCGCATTCTCTACGGCGCGAAGTTCTCTATCGGTCTGGCGCTGAGTGCGGCGCTGCTGGCCAGCCTGATCGGCACGCTGCTGGCGCTGCTGGCAGCGGTGGCGGGGCGCTGGCTGGAGGAGTTACTGGGCCGCGTCAACGACGCGCTGCTGGTACTGCCGGGTAAAGTGCTGTCCCTGATGATAGTCGCGGTATTTGGCTCCTCACTGCCAATGCTGATCCTCACGGCGGTCTTCACCTACTGGCCGGGCGCATTCCGTATCGCGTTTGCCATGGCCAGCTCGCTGCGCAGCATGGACTACGTCCGGGCGTCACGGCTGCGGGGCGAAAGCCGCTGGTATATCGCCATTCACGATATCCTGCCCAACATGGTGCACCCGATGCTGACTGACTTTGGTCTGCGCTTTGTCTACATCGTTCTGCTGCTGAGCGGCCTGAGCTTCCTCGGTCTGGGTGTTCAGCCGCCCTACGCCGACTGGGGCACGCTGGTGCGTGAAAATATGCAGGGGCTGTTTGACGGCTCGCCTGCGGTGCTGATGCCCGCGCTGGCGATTGCCAGCCTGACAATTGGCGCCAACCTGTTTATTGACAGCCTGCAGGCGATGCGTCCGATGACGCTGGCGAAGGAGGGAGCATGAACGTGACACCACATACCGCCATGCCGGTGATTTCGGTGGATAAACTGCGCGTCACTGCGCAGACCGATCGCGGCGAAGAGATCGACCTGGTTTCCGACATTCACTTTACCGTGCAGAAGGGCGAGGTGCTGGCGCTGATTGGCGAATCCGGCTCAGGTAAAACCACTATCGCGATGGCGCTGATGGGTTACGCCCGCAGCGGCTGCCGCATCGCCGACGGCAACATTCACGTTGCCGGCACCGACGTTAACAGCCTGACGCCGGGGCAGCTGCGCGCCTTTCGCGGCAACAAAGTCGCCTATATCGCCCAGAGCGCGGCAGCGTCGTTTAATCCGGGCATGAAGATCCTCGACCAGGTGATTGAGCCGGTGGTTATCCACGGCACCCTGACCCGCAAAGCGGCAAAAGCCAAAGCGATTGAGCTGTTCCGCGAACTGGCGCTGCCCAACCCCGAGACCATTGGCGACCGCTTCCCGCACCAGGTGTCGGGCGGTCAGTTGCAGCGTCTGATGACGGCGATGGCGCTGATTGGCGATCCTGACGTGGTCATCCTTGATGAACCAACTACCGCGCTGGATGTGACCACGCAGGTGGAAGTGCTGAAGGCATTTCGCCGCGTGGTGGTGCAGCGCGGCGTCACCGCCATCTATGTCAGTCACGATTTAGCCGTGGTGGCGCAGATGGCAGACCGGATACTGGTGCTGCTGCGCGGCAGGATGGCGGAGTATGGCAGCACCGCGCATCTGATCGGCGCACCGCAGGCGGAGTACACCCGTTTACTGATGGAGGCGGCGCGGCAGAAAGAGCGGCCCAGCAACTGGTGCCCGGTTGCCGCCGATATTCAGCCGCTGCTAGAGGTGCGCGACCTCAGCGCAGGTTATGGCCCGCGCGGCAGCGACGGCTATCCGAAAATACGCATTCTGGAGGATATCAATCTCAGGCTGTGGAAAGGGCAGGCGATTGGCATTATCGGTGAGTCAGGCTCAGGTAAAACCACTCTGGCGCACGCCATTGCCGGACTCAACGCTCCAAGCCACGGCCATATTCTGTTTAACGGCCACTACATCTCGGGCGATATGCAAAAACGGCCTGACAATGAGCTGCGCCGCATTCAGTATGTGTTCCAGATGGCAGACACCGCGCTGAACCCGGCCCACAGCGTTGAACGCATACTGTCGCGTCCGCTGACGCTGTTTCACGGTCTGAGCGGTGCGGCCCGACAGCAGCGGCTTTATCAGCTGCTGGATCTGGTGCAGCTTCCGCGCAGCGTGCTGTGGCGGCGTCCCTGGGCGCTCTCCGGCGGGCAGAAGCAACGCGTCAATCTGGCGCGCGCGCTGGCGGCTGAGCCGGATCTGATTCTGTGTGATGAAGTGACCTCGGCGCTGGATACGGTGGTTGCCGCCGCAGTCCTCGACTTAATCAGCGAACTGCGCCGCGAACTGGGACTCTCGGTGATCTTCATCAGCCATGACATGCATGCGGTACGCGCGGTGTGTGATGAAATCGTGGTGATGAAGAGCGGTCGTATCGTCACCCAGCTGGCGCGCAGCGACTACGACAAGCCGACCAGTGAGTTGTATTTCGAGCGGCTGAAACGCGCGGTGCCGGAGCTGCGTCAGGGCTGGCTGGATGAGCATGAAGAGATTTTAAAAGCAGAGTGAGTTGTCTGAAGCAACTGGCACCCTGATTAACCCGCCTGCACAGCACTAATGTAATGCGCGGGCGGCACGGGTCAGCACACAGCGGTGATATCGCTCTGCGCTGATCAGATACTGACAACAGAGGTAGTCTTGTTATGCCTGCACCGATTCGTTATGTACAGGACAGTGCGAATTTTCCCGATTCCGCCGATGTAGTGGTGATTGGCGCCGGTATCGCCGGAGCCGCCGCCACCTGGGAGCTGGCGAAGCAGGGACTGAAGGTCGTGCTAATCGAAAAAGGCCTGGTAGGAGCGGAGCAGTCGAGCCGTAACTGGGGCTGGTGTCGCCAGCAGAACCGCGATGAACGTGAATTGCCGCTGATTATTTATGCGCTGCAACGCTGGGGTGAGCTTAACGATGAAACCGGCGAAGAGCTGGGTTTCCGCCGCAGCGGCCTGGTCTACGCCACGCAGGAAGAGTCGGACATCGCGGCCTGGGATAAGTGGATCCAGATGGCAAAAGGCTATGGCGTGCGCAGTTCGATTCTCACAGCGGAGCAGGCCAAAGCGATGACGCCCGGCAGCACCACAAGCTGGCGGGGCGGTCTCTCAGCACCTACCGACGGTCACGCCGAACCTCGTCTGGCTGCGCCCGGGCTGGTGGCGGGCGCGCTGAAAAAAGGGGCGCTGCTGTTTCAGCAGTGCGCGGTGCGCGGGCTGGATATCGCCGCCGGACGGGTCAGCGGCGTCTGGACCGAGCGTGGCCTGATCAAAACCAGCCGGGTAATCTGTGCCGCCGGGGCCTGGACCTCCATGTTCTGCCGTCGTCACGGTATTGATCTGCCGCTGGGCAACGTGATTGGCACCGCCTTCCGCACGCAGCCCATTGAGCAGGCGATCGCCATGCCGCTTTACACGCCAGGCTTTGCCTGTCGGCCACAGATGGACGGCAGCTACACCGTATCCGTCTCGGGTCGCGGTCGGCTGGAGCCGGGGGCGCAGGGGCTGCGCTATGCCCGCCAGTTCTATCCGACCTTTAAAAGTCGCCGCAAGAATCTCACCCTGAATCTTGGCCTGTCGCCGTTCTTCAATGGCCCGGAAGCGATGGGTGGCTGGGCATTTGACCGCGAGTCGCCGTTTGAGCGCATGCGCATTCTCGATCCGGCAGCCGATGCAACGATCGTAGAAGAGGGACTGGCGGCGATGCGGCGTGAATATCCGGCGCTGGCGAACCTGCGGCTGGCGCAGTCGTGGGGCGGCATGATTGACAGCACCCCGGACGCGATTCCGGTGATCTCCACCGTGGCGAAACTGCCGGGGCTGGTGCTCTCGGCGGGCTACAGCGCCCACGGCTTTGGTATCGGACCGGGTGCCGGACGACTGGCTGCCGATCTGGCGACCGAAGCCACGCCAGTTGTTGATCCCACCCCTTATCGCTACAGCCGTCTGGTTGACGGCAGCGGACTTGAAACGCCAGGCATGATGTAAGGAGACCTGCAATGAGCCTGAAAATACGCGCAATGACGCCGGACGATCTCGACCACTGTTTCACCTTAACTCAGGCACTGAAATGGCCCCACCGACGCGAAGACTGGGCGCTGGCGCTGCAGCTGGGCGAGGGCACAGTGATTGAAGAGCAGGGCAAGCTGATTGGCAGCGCCGTGCTCTGGCGCTGGGGCGACAGTGCCGCCACGCTGGGACTGATCATTGTCGATAACCAGCAGCAGGGGCGCGGCCTGGGCAAACAGCTGATGCTGGCGCAACTGGAAAAATTGCCTGATTGTAACGTGCGTCTGCACGCCACCGAAATGGGCAAAGGTTTGTATGAGAAGCTCGGGTTTGTCAGTTGCGGTGAGATTCGACAGCACCAGACCCGCGCCGTGACCACGCTGCCAGAACCCGTGATCCCGGCTGGGCTGCAGCTGCGTCCGGCAACACTGGCCGACCACGCCACACTGGTGACGCTGGATCAGCAGGCGCACGGTATGCATCGTCCGGCACTGTTCGACCACCTGCTGCGCGACTGCCAGACGGTGCTGTTGCAGGATGACCAACAGCAAATTCAGGGCTTCGCCAGCCTGCGCCGCTTTGGTCACGGCTGGGCGATTGGCCCGATCATCGCCGGAGACTTCGCGGTAGCGAAGGCGCTGGTCGCCTCGCTGATGCAGTCGCTGCAGGGGGAATTTCTGCGCATCGACACCGATGCCGCGCTGCCGATGGCCGGCTGGCTACAGAGCCTCGGCATCCCTCAGGTCGATGCGCCTGCGACTATGGTGCGCGGCACGCCCTGGACGCCGCAGGGTATGCAGGCGTTTGGACTGATGACTCAGGCGATGGCCTGATGCATATCGTCTATAAATCGGAGCCGGAACGTGGCCGCATCTGGCAGCGCTGGCTGGCAGCGCATGCGCCTGACATTCAGCTGCATATCTGGCCTGAGACCGGCGATCCAGAGCAGGCTGAGGCGCTGGTTGCCTGGCAGCCACCGGCTGACATCACTGCGCTTTTCCCCCGGCTGAAACTGCTGTTCTCCGTTGGTGCGGGGGCCGATCAGTTTGACCTTGGCGCGCTACCGCCCGAGCTGCCGGTGATAAGAATGATCGAACCAGGCCTGACCCAGGGCATGGTGGAGTATGTCACCTTCGCGGTGCTCGGCCTGCATCGCGACATGCCGCGCTATTTTCATCAGCAACGCCAGCAGCAGTGGCTGGCACACGCGGCATTACCTGCCGCGCAGCGTCGGGTGGGCGTAATGGGGCTGGGCGAACTGGGCCAGGCCGCACTGCAACAGCTGGTGGCGCTGGGCTTTGACTGCGCCGGCTGGAGCCGCACACCGCGCCAGATTCCCGGCGTCCGCTGCTGGCACGGTGACGATCAGCTCGGGGCGTTTCTGGCGCACAGCGATATTCTGGTCTGCCTGCTGCCGCTGACTGACACCACACAGGGTCTGCTTAACCGCACCCTGTTTAATCAATTACCACAGGGCGCGGCGCTGGTGCAGGCCGGGCGCGGCCCCCAGCTGAATCAGGACGATCTGCTGCAGGCGCTGGAGAGCGGGCAGCTCCGTGCCGCCGTGATCGATGTGACCGACCCGGAGCCGTTACCGTCGGGCCATCCCTTCTGGCACCATCCCGCCATCTGGCTCACACCCCACATTGCCAGCCAGACGCAGAACGAGAGTGCCATTGCGGCACTGCTGGAAAACCTGCGGCGCTATCAGCGTGGCGAGCCGCTGCACGGTGAGATTGACCGTTCGCGAGGATATTAAAATGGAACATCTGGTGGCACTGCGCCGCGACCTGCATGCGCATCCGGAACTGGGCTTTCAGGAGCAGCGCACCAGCGACATCGTGGCGAACTTTCTGCAACAGCTTGGCATAGAGGTGCATCGCGGCATCGGTAAAACCGGCGTGGTCGGGATACTGAAAAAGGGTAGCAGTGAACGTATGATTGGCCTGCGGGCTGATATGGATGCGCTGCCGATGCAGGATCAGAGCGGCACCGACTGGCAAAGCCGCGCGGAGCAGGTGAGCCACGCCTGCGGCCACGACGGTCACACCGTGATGCTGCTGGGAGCCGCAGAAAAACTGGCGCGCGACGTCAGCTTTGATGGCAGCGTCTGCTTTATCTTCCAGCCCGCCGAAGAGGGGCTGGCGGGTGCAAAGGCGATGATTGACGATGGCCTGTTCAGCCGCTTTCCCTGCGAGGCGGTCTACGCCATTCACAACTGGCCGGAACTGCCGCTCGGCCAGGTACAGACCCGTCCTGGCGCGATCATGGCGGCGGCTGACCGCTTTGATATCCGGGTACTGGGCGGAGGTGGTCATGCCGCACAGCCACATCTGACGCGCGATACTCTGCTGGCGACCAGCGAACTGGTGGTGCAGCTGAATACCCTGGTGTCACGCGCGCTGGATCCGTGCGAAACGGCGCTGCTCACCGTCACCCGGATGCAGGGCGGCTTTTCGCACAACATGATCCCGGCGGAGGCGAACATCACCGGCACGGTGCGCACTTTCAGCCCGGCAGCGCAGGCGACGATTGAAGCGCGGCTGCGTCAGATGGCGGAGCACATCACCGCCGCCCACGGCCTGCACGCAGAGGTCAGCTATCTGCGCTACTACCCGGCGACCCTGAACAGCGCTGCTGAAGCGCAGTTTTGCCTGCAGGCGCTGACGCAGGCGGGCATTACGGCTGAGGCCGCGCCCCAGCCCGCACTTACCTCAGAAGATTTCGCTTTTATGCTGCAGGCGCGGCCCGGTGCCTATCTGTGGCTGGGATCGGCACCCTGCAAGCCGCTGCATCATGCCGCTTACGACTTCAACGATGCGCTGATCCCGCATGGCGTTAACGTTTTTGTCACGCTTATTCGTCAGGCGCTGGCAGAGAAATTTCCCTGCTGAATGCCGCAGGATTTTGACAGGAAATGCCGCTGTCTGAGGAATTACGGCAGCGTGACAAACCAGCGGGTTGCGATACTTGAGCCAACCGAACGTTACGTGGATGAGGGTTTAAAATGCAGAATGTCATGGCAGAGCAGCAAGCATACTCCGATAACAGCCTGTTACTGGATGCACGCGAGCAGAATGTGCCGCGCGGCGTAGTTACCGCCCATCCGCTGGTGATCGAACGCGCCAGAGGCAGTGAAGTGTGGGACGTGGAGGGCAATCGCTATCTCGACTTTGTCGGCGGCATCGGGGTGCTGAATGTCGGCCACAATCACCCGGCAGTGGTCAATGCGGTGACCCGCCAGCTCGGTCTGGTGTCTCACGCCTGTTTTCAGGTGGTGGCCTATCCGGGCTACATCGAGCTGGCGCAGCGGCTGAACAAACTGGTGGGCGGCGATGAGGCGTACAAAAGCGTCTTCTTTACCAGCGGCGCGGAAGCGGTGGAAAATGCGGTGAAGATTGCCCGCTCACACACCCAGCGCTCTGGCATCATCGCTTTTGATGGTGCGTTTCATGGCCGCACCCTGCTGGGTATCACCCTGACCGGCATGTCCGCGCCTTACAAACAGAATTTTGGCCCGTTCCCCGGCGATATTTACCGTCTTCCCTTCCCGAATCCGCTGCACGGTATTACTGAAGCAGACTGCCTGAAAGCGCTGGATCAGCTGTTTGCGGTGCAGATCCTGCCAGAGCGGGTCGCGGCAATTATCATTGAGCCGGTTCAGGGCGACGGCGGCTTCCTGCCCGCTGGCCCGGCATTTATGCAGGCGCTGCGTCGCATCACCAGCCAGCACGGTATTCTGCTGATTTGCGATGAAATCCAGTCCGGCTTCGGGCGTACCGGCACGATGTTCGCCTTCCAGCAACTGGGTATTAAACCCGATTTAGTCACGCTGGCGAAAAGCCTTGGCGGCGGTCTGCCGATTTCCGGCGTGGTGGGGCGTGCAGAGATCATGGATGCACCCACACCCGGCGGGTTAGGCGGTACTTATGGCGGCAACGCACTGGCCTGTGCTGCGGCGCTGGCGGTGCTGGATCTGTTTGAGCAGGAAAACCTGTTGCAGCGCTCCTGCCAGCTTGGCGAGCAACTCAATGCACGACTGCGGCAGCTGGCGGATAAATATGCCTGCATCGGTGACGTTCGTGGCGTGGGTTTTATGCAGGCGGTGGAGATCCTCGATTTCGAAACCGGTCGCCCGGATGCGGCCTTAACCCAGAAGATCCTCGACAGCGCCTGCCAGGAAGGATTGCTGCTGATTAAATGCGGCCTGCATCGCAACACTATCCGTTTCCTGGCGCCGCTGGTCACTACCGACTCACAGCTGGAAGAGGCGCTGCATATCTTCGATATTGCGCTGGCCCGCGCCACAGGCCGGTTGGGATAAAGTGCGATTCCTCATTGATATTGTTAAAGTAATTTGAAAATCTCCCGCTGGTATAACCACTGCGAAGCGCTGGTGCGTTTACGGTAAAGCGTGATATACCTTCGGGAGGTTCTGCACATTTAATTAAGCGTCTATCCCATCAGGCTATTTCATTTGTCAGTCTGAACCTGGTCAGTGCTTACAATCCTCACGTACGCCATGTACGCGCCGGTTGTTGCGCGCTGTCCGTCTCCAGACTGCCTGCAACAATGACGCCTGGCGGGACAGGCTCTGACAATGAGGGGGGGGCTATGAACGGCTTAATGAAACTCGACCGCATCGACATCAACATCCTGGTGCAACTCCAGAAAGATGGCCGTATCAGCAACGTTAACCTCGCCGACGCCGTAGGCCTTTCGCCCAGTCCCTGTCTGCAACGGGTCAAACGTCTGGAACAGGCCGGTTTTATCACCGGTTATGAAGCGCACATTAATCTCACCCGCATTACCGATTCGGTGACCGTCTTTACCGAAGTCACCCTGTCAGGCCATCGCCGCGAAGACTTTATGAAATTTGAAAGTGCGATGCGCGACGTCGATGAGCTGATGGAGTGCCATCTGATTACCGGCGGCTATGACTATTTGCTGCGCTTTATTACCCGCAGCATTGAACATTACCAGGAAGTGATTGAGAAGATGCTCGACGCTCAGATCGGCATCGATAAGTACTTCAGCTATATCGTGATCAAATCCCCGATCATGAAAAGCAGCGTGCCGTTGCGATCGCTGATCGGCAAGCACAATTCGGTGGAGTTCGGCGTGTAGCGGGCGGTCAGGCGTCGCCCTCGCCATGTTTACCGGTGGAGAGAGGGCCGTCACCTGCCTTGTATCTGTCTGCTCTTTCGCGATTCACACCAGCCGCACTTATGTTCGCCCATCCGCTTCACTTCTCCCGTTAATCTGCAAGATGCCCCCTCAGCATAAAATTTCTTCATGACGCAAAATTCAGTCGCAACAGCCGGTTCTGTAGCGCGCTACAGCCTCAACCGTTGGGCAAACCCTTTTACACTGTTTTCAACCGATACAAGGAGTTGTCATGGACTCATTACAGATTGCTGACCAGCAGTGGCAGCGCGAGGCGTTCACTGTCTCCACCAGCCGCCAGCAGCTCGACCTGGCGTGGATCCACATCCAGCTGGCGGAGAAGTCCTACTGGGCCAAAGGCCAGCCGCTGGCCAAAACCGTGCGGGCGATTGCCGGTTCGCTGCCGTTTGGCCTCTATCACCAGCAGAGACAGATTGGTTTTGCCCGCCTCATCACCGACTACACCCGGTTTGGCTGGCTGTGTGACGTAATGATTGATGAAAACTGGCGCGGTCACGGGCTGGGCAGTTGGCTGGCAACCTGCGTCCGTGAACACCCGGAGCTGCAAACGGTGCATCGCTGGATGCTCTCAACCCAGGATGCCCATCAGGTCTATCAGCGGCTCGGCTGGCGTGTGGTGCAGCATCCCGAGGCACTGATGGAATTTCCCCCTTCCTGACACTGGAGTTACCCCGATATGCGATACCGCGTTGGCGTGGATATTGGCGGATCCTTTACCGATTTCGCCGTGCTCGATCAGCAAACGAACCAGATTCACACCCTGAAAGTCCTGTCACGACCGGATCAGCCAGGCAGCGAAATCGTTACCGGGCTGGCGCAGTTTCAGCAGCATCAGGGTATTGACCCCGCTGAGATTGGCTACTTCACCCACGGCACCACGGTAGGTATTAACGCGGTGATCCAGCGACGCGGCGTGCGGCTGGCGCTGTTCGCCACGGAGGGCTTCTGCGATGTTTTGGAGCTGGCCCGGCTTAAAATTCCGCATATCCACGATCTTTTCTCCCGGCGTCCTGCTCCGCTGATCACCCGCGATCGGGTGTTTGCCATCCGTGAACGCAGCGACGCGCACGGCAACGTGCTGCAACCGCCTGATCGTCAGAGTGTGCTCGACGCAATCGCTCAGGCACGCGCCGCAGGCTGTCAGGGCATTGTGGTGTCGCTGCTGCACAGCTATCGCAACCGGCACAATGAAGCGGCGGTGAAGGCGATTATCGACGAGGTGGCACCCGAGCTGCTGACCTCCTGTTCCGCTGACATCTGGCCGATCATCCGTGAATATGAACGCACCATTACCGCCACCATTAATGCCTACGTGCAGCCGATGGTGATCCACTACCTGGAATCCTTTGAGCAGGCGCTGCACCGGCTGGGCGTCAAGCCGCCGCCGCGCATCACCAAATCCAACGGCGGGGTAATGGGCGTCGATCAGGCGAAACGCGAATGCGTGCAGATGGTGCTGTCCGGCACCGCATCCGGAGTGATTGGCGCCAGCTATCTCGCCAGCGCCTGCGGTTTTGACAAAATCCTCAGCCTGGATATCGGTGGCACCAGCGCCGACGTGGCGGTGATCATCGACGGCAAAGTGGCGCAGGGCAATGGTGAAATCATCGGGGATTTCCCGATCTTTATTCCTTCTGTCGCCGTCACCTCGGTGGGTCAGGGCGGCGGCTCGCTGGCGTGGATCGATGGTCAGGGCGTGCTGCAGATGGGCCCGGACAGTGCGGGATCGCTGCCTGGCCCGGTCTGCTTCCGGCGCGGCGGCACGCAGCCCACCGCCACCGATGCGTTTGCCGCCTGCGGCATGATGGGCCATGGCGCGCTGGGTTATAACGCCGTCACTGTGGATGTGGACGCCGCCTGTGCGGCCTGGCAGCCGCTGGCCGATGCGCTTGGCGTCACGGTGCAGGAAACGGCGGAAACCGCCATCCAGCTGGCGATCTCCAGTATGTACAGCGACACCAGCGGCCTGCTGTCGCGCTTTGGTCTCGATCCGCGAGAATTCTGGTTCCTGGCCTTTGGCGGTGCCGGGCCGATGATGGGCTGTTTTCTGGCCCGCGAACTGAATATGAAAGGGGTGATTGTGCCGCCGACGCCGGGCGTGCTGTCCGCACTGGGCGGGCTGGTGGCGGACATTCGTAACGACTTTATCCGCACGCTCTACGGCGATCTGACGCCCGCCCTGGCCGACACCCTGGCCAGTGAAGCCGAAGCATTACAGCAGCGCGCCTGTGGCTGGCTGGCACAGGAGCACGGCAGCGACATGCCTTACAGCCTGCAGTTCAGCGCGGATATGCGCTATCGCGGGCAGTCGTTTGAGATCGATGTGCCGCTGGAGGCGAACTGGCTGGCGCAGGCGGATTTCACTGCCCTGCATGACGCCTTTGATCGTCAGCACCAGCAGCTGTTTGGTCACTGTGACCCGCAGGCTCCGGTGCAGTTGATCAACCTGCGGCTGGTGATTGCCTCACCGACGCCGAAACCGGTAATTAACCCCCTGGCTCCGGCCACGGAACCGGTGCCGGTACTGAAACAGACCAGCGCGTGGATCGACGGCGGCTGGCATCAGGTTGATTTAGTGCTGCGTTCGGCGCTGCGCGCCGGCCATCAGCTCAGTGGCCCGGTCATCATCGCCCAGGATGACTGCACCACCTGCGTGCCGCCCGGCATGGGTGTCACGGTCGATTCATTCGGTAATCTGCTGATCACGGCGAACGAGGCATAACATGGCGATTGATGGACGTAACTTACAGATCCTGGCGAACTACTGCGCCGCCGCTGCCGATGCGATGGCCTTTACCCTGATGCGCACGGCGCACTCCACCTTTGTGAAAGAGACGGAAGATTTCTCCTGTCAGATTGTCAGCCGCAGCGGCCTGGCGTTTGCCTCGCCGCGCAGCTTCGGCGCGCCGTGGTACAGCGGCATCGACTATGCGCCGGTGCTGGCGCTGATTGAAGAGTACGCTGACGGCGACATCTGCATTACCAACGACGCCTACGCCGGCAACGTGGCGACCCACTCGCCCGATATCCACATCTGGAAACCGGTGTTCCACCAGGGTGAAATTGTCTGCTTCGTTGTGGGCCACATTCATAACACCGACGTCGGCGGCGCGGTGCCTGCCTCGCTGTCGCGCTCGCTGACCGATATCGTGCAGGAGGGGATTCGCATCCCGCCGCTGAAGATCATGCGGCAGGGTCAGCTCAACGAAGAGGTCGCCAGCATCATGCGGCTCAATGTGCGGGTGCCGGATCAGAACTGGGGCGATTTCAAAGCCCAGCTGGCGTCGGTGAACGTCGGCGAGCGTAAAATCCACGACATTATTGCCCGCTTTGGCATTGCCGATTTTTTGCAGGGCATTGAGGGCATACTTGATTACGCCGAAGCGCAGGCGCGCAGCATTATCAAAACCATTCCCGACGGGGAATACTTCTATGCCGACTACGCCGATGAAGATGGCGAGGGCGGTTATCCCTGCCGGATCGCCATTACTCTGCGGGTGCAGGGCGATCAGCTGGAGCTGGACTACACCGGCAGCGACCCGCAACTGGCCTCGTCGCTGAACATGCCGACTGGCGGACGTGAGCGACATCCGCTGGCGCTGGTGGGTGTTACCTATGTGCTCTCTACGCTGGACCGTTCACTGCTGCTTAACGCCGGTACGCTGCGACCCACCCGGGCAATCCTGCCGCCTGGCACGGTCATGAACTGTGAAGCACCCGCAGCGGTGGGGATGCGCTCCCTGACCTGTGCACTGTCGCAGATTGCCACTATCGGCGTCTTCTCGCTGGCGATGCCGGAGCGTTTGCCCGCGAATTCACCGGGCGGCAACTCAATCATGAACATCCGTACCCAGACGCAGAATCGCAGTGTGGTCGCCTCGCTGGGTCCGGTGGGCGGCGGCGCGGGCGGCACGCCGCGTCACGATGGGCCTGACGGCTCCGGCGGTCTTTCAGCCTTTCTGAAAAACACCCCGATTGAGATCAACGAAGCGGAAGTGCCAATCCGCTTTCATCGCTACGGACTGGCCCAGGACAGCGCCGGAGCCGGTCGCTATCGCGGCGGTTTAGCCACCGAAATGGCATTTGAGATTTTCTCGCCCAATACCACCATTACCGCGCGCAACCGTAACCGATCGGTGTTTGCCTCGGCGGGTGTCGTCGGCGGCCAGAGTGGGGCGCTCTCTTACTTCCGTACCCGGCGCGACGGTGAGGTCATCAATCACGGTAACACTGATGTGATCCACTGCCTGCCGGGTGACGTGGTCGAAGTGCGCGGACCCGGCGCGGGCGGTTATGGCCTGCCGACACAGCGCGATGCCGATGCGGTGATGCAGGATGTGCGCTGCGGTTATCTCAGCGTCGCGGCAGCCAGGACGCAGTATGGCGTGGTAGTGGTTGATCACCACGTGGATCGGGCAGCAACGGAGCACCTGCGCGCCACGATGCCGCAGCAGGCTGCGCACCATTTTGAGCACGGCGAAGCACGGAGTCGCTTCGAAATGCTCTGGACGCCACAGCGTTATCAGTTACTTACCGCCTTTCTGGCAAGCGCGCCGGTGAGCTGGCGTCACTTCCTGAAAACCCAGGTATTCCGGGCGGTGGCAGAGATAGGCGAAACGGCGGATATGGCACAAATATTCAGTGATTTGCGTCAGCGATACCCGGCAATGGCGAACAATTAACGGCGATTGCTCATCGTCTACTACGCTTTAAGTCTGCATGGACTACAAGGGGAAACGCGACGATGAGCATGAAAACCAGTGATTTTTTTGTCCAGCGCCTGAAAGAGTGGGGCGTCACACGCATCTATGGCTATCCGGGAGATGGCATCAATGGGGTGCTGGGCGCCATTCAGCGTGCTAACGCCAAAGGCGACGGCATCGAATTTATTCAGGTCCGCCACGAAGAGATGGCGGCCTTTATGGCGGCAGGACACGCCAAATTCACCGGTGAGCTGGGCGTCTGCCTCTCTACCGGCGGGCCCGGCGCGACCCATCTGCTGACCGGACTCTATGATGCCAAAATGGATCATGCTCCGGTGCTGGCGATTGCCGGACAGGCGGAAGCGACCGCGCGCGGCTCCAGTTATCAGCAGGAGATGAACCTGGATCGCATCTTCTCGGACGTTGCCAACTTCGTTCAGGAAGCTTCGAGTTCAACCCAGGTTCGCCATCTGCTCGACCGGGGCGTGCGCATCGCCAAAGCGCAAAACGGCGTGGCGGTGATCATCATCCCCAAAGATATTCAGGATGAAGAGTGGCAGCCGCCGCAGCATCTGCACGGTTTTACCCATTCCGGCAGCGGCTATCAGCGTCCTAAAGTGATCCCTTATGAAGCGGATCTGCAACGCGCCGCTGAGGTGCTTAACGCCGGTAAAAAAGTGGCGATTCTGATTGGCGCAGGCGCACGTAACGCCGCCGTCGAGGTGGTACAGGTCGCGAACGTGCTGGGTGCGGGCGTGGCAAAAGCGCTGCTGGGCAAAGATGTGCTGCCGGACGATGCGCCGTTTGTGACCGGTTCGATTGGCCTGCTGGGCACGAAGCCCTCATCCGATTTAATGCAGAACTGCGACACCCTGTTGATGATCGGCAGCGGCTTCCCGTGGACGGAATTCCTGCCGGAAGAGGGCAAGGCGCGTGCGGTGCAGATCGACATCGATCCCGCCATGCTCGGCCTGCGCTATCCCAGCGAAGTGAATCTGCATGGCGATGCGGCTGAAACCCTGCGCGCTTTGCTGCCGCTGCTGGAGCACAAAGAGGATCGCAGCTGGCAGGAAGATATCGCGCTTCAGGTGCGCGACTGGTGGACGCTGATGGAAGAGCGCGCCATGGCACCCGCTAATCCGGTCAACCCGCAGCGGGTGGTGTGGGAGATGTCGCCACAACTGCCGGATAACGCCATTGTCACCTCGGACTCCGGTTCCTGTGCTAACTGGTTCGCCCGCGACTATCGGGTAAAACAGGGTCAGCGCGCCTCGCTCTCCGGCGGTCTGGCCTGTATGGGCGCGGCGGTGCCTTATGCGATTGCCGCAAAATTTGCCCATCCCGACAAACCGGTGGTGGCGCTGGTGGGTGACGGTGCGATGCAGATGAACAATATGGCAGAGCTGATCACCATCCAGAAATACTGGCAGCAGTGGGCCGATCCACGCCTGATCGTCTGCGTGTTCAACAACCAGGATCTCAATCAGGTCACATGGGAGCAGCGGGTCATGGAAGGGAATCCCCGCTTTGACGCCTCGCAGCAACTGCCGGATGTGAAGTATGCTGAGTTTGCGCAGTCGCTGGGGATGGTCGGTATTTTTGTCGATAATCCTGACGATCTGGCGGCGGCCTGGCAGCGTGCGCTCAGCGCCGATCGCCCGGTATTGCTGGAGGTGAAAACCGATCCGGAAGTTGCCCCGTTACCGCCTCACATCACCTTTAAACAGGCGAAAGCCCTTATGGCGTCGATGGTGAAAGGCGATCGCGGCGCGGCACAGATCATCAGCGACACCGCCAGCCAGCTGTTCAATAAAAAGCATTAAGGGCTAAGTGGGTCAGCCGCGCCTCGCTAACCTTAAATCCCGGATGCACTCGCGTCCGGGTCTCCAGTCACTTCATCATCAACGGGAGTCTTACCATGACTGCTCACTCCAGCCCTGTCTGGTTAATATCGGGATGTTCGACCGGATTTGGTCGTGAACTGGCGCAGCAGACCATCGCGCGTGGTTTTAAGGTCGTCGTGACGGCACGTGATACCTCTTCCATTGCCGATCTGGTTGAGGGGCACGACAACGCGCTGGCAGTAGCGCTGGATGTCACCCACCAGGCGAGCATCGACCAGGCCGTCGAAGCGGCACTCGACACGTTCGGCACCATTGATGTGCTGGTAAACAACGCCGGTTACGGCTATCAGAGCTCGGTGGAAGAGGGTGTGGAAAGCGAAATCCGCGCGCAGTTTGATGCCAACGTTTTTGGCCTGTTTGCCCTGACCCGCGCCGTGCTGCCCGCGATGAGAAAGGCGCGTAGCGGCCACGTCATCAACATTACCTCGGTGGCAGGCTTAATTGGTTTTGCCAGCTCAGGCTACTACTCTGCCAGCAAACATGCGGTGGAAGGCTGGTCAGATTCGCTGGCGCTGGAAGCGGGACCGCTGGGCATTCGCGTTACCTGTGTCGAGCCAGGTCCGTTCCGCACCGACTGGGCAGGACGCTCCCTGCATCAGACGCCGAGCACGCTGCCGGACTATGCAGAGACTGCAGCCGCACGGATGAAAGCCACCGCCGAATACAGCGGCACTCAGAAGGGCGATCCGGCGCGAGCCGCCACGGCAATGATTGCCATCACTGAGCATGACAACCCGCCACGCCATCTGGTGATGGGTGCCTGGGGCCATGAGGCCGTGACCAGTAAGCTTAAAGAGCGGCTGGCTGAGATCGAAGCGTGGAAACAGACGTCAGTGGAGACAGATTTTCCGGAGTAACAGGTGAGTTGCGGGTGGTGGAAAGCCGTCTGCGAGTGAGACTGAGGTCGATAAAAACGCGAAAGGCCCGTTTATCGGGCCTTTAAGCGTTAAGCGCTGATCTTAGCTTTCTGCATTTCGCGCGCATTCAGCTCTTTCAACTTGCGGCGTAACAGGGCAGACGACGAGCGTTTTTTCCTCTGAGCTAACTGGGCTTTAATGGCGGGCAGATCGGGTCTGGCCAGCCATTCAGCAATCAATAGTGCCCTTAACTCTTTATACCTGGTTTCGACCGGAGCCAAAGGGGTTGTTTCATCGTGTTTATTGTATAACGACATAGCAAGCTCTCCCTGTAGTCACTACTTTATAAGCCCGGAAACAGTCCGGGATTAAAGGTTGCGGCGCTTTCTTTGGCAACCCTGTCCGGCGATTGTAGCGTAGTTCATTTTTTAACCCAAGCAAAGCATCGTAGATCTCCTCAAGGGGTGTCGGGCGATTGCGGTCAACGATCTCTCCTGATGCAGCCTGGAAAACAAAACCGCCTATAAAGAAGCTTTCATGGTGTGCCATTAACGCCAGGAGTACGCTTTTGAAAACGACAGCACTGCCTAATCCTGCAAAGCTGATATGGCGGAAATCGCCCAGGCACTCCAGACCATCGAACACGTCAAAACAGACTTCAGCCAGCCCGTTAACCGGAAAGGCGATACCGGGTGGCATCCGGTATCCGATGCGGTTAAAGGTTTGTTCATCTATCCGGTCGCCAACGATGACGGTGTAAGTCTCATTACCGACAACAAACACGTAGCTGTGATAAACCTGACGATCGTAAATGAATTTTTTTCGCCTGATTTCGTAGTTTTCAAGATAAATATCTTCTTCAATGCGCACTTATCATCCCTGCAGGCTGCATGTGAATCTTTAAGCCGTGATTTTTCAGTGCCTGCTCAGACCGGTCAAAAGTCCCTGGTAAAAATATGGTTATTCATTCCAGCATATCGGCCGCTGTTGCTGATAACCGACATCGTTTTGTAAATCAGCCCGCAAACTATTCAGCTATTACGCCCCCTTATCGCGCAGCCCTGCGCCATCATCGTGCTGGAAAAATAAACAGTCGCCTCCACCTGGCATCATAAGAATTCGATCTTGTATCCCAGCCCGTATTCCATCTGGCATCCCCATGTCAGACCGGATGATTCACCGCTAACTGGCACGCTTCATGCACTAGCTGACAGGTACACTTTTGGCGAGGTAACCCATGTTTGACTCCTTATTAGACGAAGATGCCACCACGATGGCCGCTCTGATTCGCAGCGGGGACGTGTCGGCGTGCGAGCTGACCGTGGCGGCGCTGGCGCGGATGGAACAGCGGGAACCGGCGATACAGGCTTTTTGTACCCCGACGCCTGAACTGGCGATGGCACAGGCCAGAGCCGTGGATGCCCGACGGGCACGCGGAGAAACACTGGGCGCGCTGGCGGGGGTACCGCTGGCGGTGAAGGATTTAATCTGCACCGCAAACGTCAGAACCACCTCCGGTTCGGCGGCGTACAAGGATTTCGTGCCGGAAGATGACGACATCACGGTGGAACGGTTGCTGGCCGCCGAGGCCATTCTGCTTGGCAAAACCACCGCACCGGAGTTTGGTTACAGCGGGGTCGGGCACAATCCGCTGTTTCCGTCGCCACGGAATCCCTGGGATTTGAGCATGACGCCAGGAGGGTCCAGCGCTGGTTCGGGTGCGGCGGTGGCGGCGCGGCTCTGCCCGATTGCACTGGGCAGCGACGGCGGCGGGTCGGTACGCATTCCGGCGGCGCACTGCGGTATTTTCGGCTTCAAGGCGTCGATGGGCCGGGTGCCGCTCTGGCCCGGCTGTCGTGATGAACGTTACCCCGGCGTGTCGAGCTGGGAGTCCCTGGAGCACATCGGTCCGATGACGCGCAGCGTGCGCGATGCCGCGCTGATGATGTCGCTGATGGCCGGACCGGATATGCGCGATCGCCACTCAATTCCCTGCAGCGATGTGGACTGGCTGGGCGCGCCACATCATCTGCCAGGCAAACTGCGCATCGCCTTCAGCGTGGATTTTGGCTATGTGGCCGTTGATCCGGAAGTGCGGGCAGTGGTCAGCGCGGCGGTGCAGCGTTTTGCCGCTGAAATCGGTGCTGAACTGGAACTGGCCGATCCGGGCTTCCCTGATCCATCGGCGGCTTTTGGCGCGCTGGTGGCGATGGAGAGCGATCTTACCGGCATGCGCCAGATGATGGCGGAGCAGGGCAGCGAGATGTCGCCGCATCTGGTCGCCATGCTGCAGCGCGACTGGCGGGCGGAAAACTTTACCGATGCTATCACCACCCGCAAAGCGGTCAGCAACAGCCTGTGGCGCTTTATGCAGCGCTTTGACCTGCTGATTACCCCGACGCTGGCGGTGCCGCCGTTTCCACTGGGGATGCAGGGACCGGAGATCATTGATGGCCGCATGGTCCGCAGCGATCACTGGCTCTCGTTCTGCTACCCCTTCAACTTCACCGGTCAGCCTGCCGCGTCCGTACCCGCTGGCTTTACCGCTAGCGGCTTGCCCGTCGGTCTGCAGATTGTCGGACGTCATCTTGATGATGCCTTAGTGCTGGCTGCCAGTGCCGCTTTCGAGCGCATTCAGCCGTGGAATCACCTTCAACCCGGAATCGCCCAATGAAAACGTCTACTACGCCTGCGCTGGAGCAGGAGTTTGAACATGAGCCGGTACCGCTGTCGCACCGTCATTCTACCCGCTCCGTCTCGGCCGTCTGGTTTGGCTTTCCGATGATCCTCACCAATGCGCTATTTGGCGGCATCATTACCTGGCATCTGGGATTCTGGCCTGCGCTGATCGCCATTCTGCTGGGAAACCTGGTGCTGTTCGCCTATGTCGGCGCGCTGAGCTGGTACGCCGGTAACAGCGGAATGAATTTCGCCCTGCAGGCCAGACGCACCTTTGGCAGCAAAGGCTACATCCTGGTCTCGGGTTTTCTCTCGACGGTGGTGATCGGCTGGTATGCCTTCCAGACCGGCCTTACCGGCACGGTCATTAATCAGACCTTTGGCTGGAATGCGCTGGCGGTGACGGCCTTTGCCATGATCCTCTATACCGGGATTACGTTCCTGGGCGTGCGGGCGTTGTCGGTGCTGGGGATGATCGCCGCGCCGCTGTTTGTGGTGCTGGGAATGGTGGCGCTGTGGCTGATTAGCAAACAGCACGACTTCTCCGTGGTGACGCAGTGGAAGGGCAGCGCCAGCGCAGCCGGTGCAATGAGTATGGGCACCGCCGTCACCATGGTGGTAGCCGGTTTTGCTGACTCCGGCACCATGACCGCTGACTTTACCCGCTGGTCGAAGAATGGCCGTTCGGCGGTGATCGCCGCGTTCTCTGCCTTCCCGGTCGCTAACGTCATCTCCTACCTGTTCGGTGTGGTGATTGTGGCCGTAGGCGCAGCGGTTGATCCGCTGACCAATGGCGGTAACTTCCTGCCGATGCTGATGGGGCACAGCGCCTTTTTGTCGGTAGTGGCCTGCCTGTTTGTCTTTATCAATCTCGGATCGGTCTGCACGCACTGCCTCTACAACGGAGCGGTGGGCTTCAGTCATCTGTTCAGCAGCAAAATGCGGCTCTGGACGCTGATCCTGGGTGCCATTGGCGGCGTGCTGGCGCTGGCGGGCGTCTGGTCTTACTTCCTGGAGTGGCTCAGCCTGCTCGGCATTGTGGTGCCGCCGTTTGGTGCCGTGATGATCGTGGATTTAATTTTTATGGCGCGTATCAGCGAGCAGCGTCCGGCACAGCGTTTTCGTGGTACTGCGTTTGCCGCCTGGGCGATTGGCAGCCTGTGTGCGGTGATCGCCCACGTCGCTTTCCCCGAGTTCGGTGAAGCGGTTATTGGTCTGGTAACCGCCGCCATCAGCTACAGCCTGATCAGCAGAATGCGCATGCCGCGCCCGGTAATGGAGAACAGCAATGTCCGACTATAGCGTTAATTCAACCCCCTACGCCTGGCCGTTTGACGGCACTTTTACGCCGGCTGATACCGCGCTGATCGTGATTGATATGCAGACCGACTTCTGTGGCGTGGGCGGCTATGTCGACAGCATGGGCTATGACGTGAGTCTGACCCGGGCGCCCATCGTGCCGTTGCAGCAGGTGCTGGCAGCGATGCGCGCCCGGCAGTTTCCGGTTATTCATACCCGCGAAGGGCACCGGCCCGATCTCAGTGATTTGCCCGCCAACAAACGCTGGCGCTCGCGACGGATGAACGCCGGGATCGGGGATGAGGGACCGTGCGGCCGTATTCTGGTGCGCGGTGAACCGGGCTGGGAGATAATCCCGGAGCTGGCACCGCTGCCGGGTGAAGTGGTGATCGATAAGCCGGGTAAGGGATCGTTTTATGCCACCGATCTGGAGCTGATATTGCGCAGTCGCGGCATCCGTAATCTGATCCTCACCGGCATTACCACGGACGTCTGCGTCCACACCACGCTGCGCGAAGCTAACGATCGCGGCTTTGAGTGCCTGGTGCTGTCCGATTGCTGTGCTGCGACCGAGCAGCGCCATCATGAAGCGGCGCTGAGCATGATCCATATGCAGGGCGGCATCTTTGGTGCGGTCGCCCATTCTGCCGCGCTGCTGGATAGCCTGGGGGTTTAACGTCTCTGGCCGGGAAAAAAGGCGATGGCCGACTCAGGCTGTCTGGCGCATCGCGCTGTCAGACAGCCTGAGTGCACAAAGCCGCGCTCCGGCCATCCACTCAGGGGATTACCCCTGTTGTACTTCGTCTGGCGCGGATAAGGTCATCAGTGCTGCGAGCTGATCGGCGGGCACCGCCTGACTGAACAGATAGCCCTGCAACTGATTACAGCCCGCATCTGCCAGCGCAGACATCTGCCCTGGCGTCTCGACGCCTTCTGCTGTCACCATCAGACCCATGGCATGACCCAGTTTCACCACCGATTCAACAATTGCCACTGAATTTTCCGCCACGCCCAGCGACTGGGTGAATGAGCGATCGATTTTGATTTTATCCACCGGAAAGTTGCTGAGATAGTTAAGGCTTGAATAACCGGTGCCAAAGTCATCCAGCGCAATCCGGAAGCCCGCTTCACGCAGCGCCACAATAATGGCGCGTGCTTCACGTTCATCTTCGATTAACACCCCTTCGGTGATCTCCAGTTCCAGGCGCTTCGGATCGCCGCCGCTCTGGCTGACAATCGCCATCACCCGCTCAACAAAGCCGGTAGAGCGGAACTGAACCGGCGAGACGTTGACCGCCACCAGCAGCTCGGGAAAACGCTGCTGAGTGACGCAGGCTTCAGCCAGCACCCATTCGCCCAGCGGAATAATCAGGCCGGTCTCTTCGGCAATCGCGATAAATTCAGCGGGCGCGATCAGGCCGCGCGTCGGATGGTGCCAGCGCAGCAGCGCTTCGATGCCCACCATCTGCTGACCGCCAATATCCATCAGCGGCTGATACCACACCTCCAGCCCCTGATGGGTATGCAGCGCCGTACGCAGGTCGGCAGCGATGGTCTGTCGGGTCCGCACCGACTCATCCATCGCCCGTTCAAACTGACGATACGTGCCGCGTCCGCCGCTTTTGGCTTCATACAGCGCAATATCCGCTTTGCGCATCAACTCCAGCCGATCGACCCCATCTTTGGGTGCCAGCGCCAGTCCGATGCTGGCGCCACTCCAGACATCGCTGCCAAACAGTGTAAAAGGCTCACTCAGTTCATCGATAATGCGCTGCGCCAGGCTCTGCACCTGGCCGATATTATCGACGTCCGGCATTACCACAATAAATTCATCGCCGCCGATGCGTCCTACCGTATCGCTGGCCCGCACGATATTGCTCAGTCGCTGTGCGACCGCGATGATCAGTTCATCTCCGGCGTGATGGCCGTGGGTATCGTTGATGGTTTTAAAGCGGTCGAGGTCGATGAGCAGCAGCGCCACCCGCTGATCGTGGCGCGTCGCCAGCGCCAGCGCCTGGGTTAAGCGGTCTTCGACCAGTGCGCGGTTCGGCAGGCCGGTCAGCACATCATGAAACGCCAGATGCTGGGCCTGAGCCTCTGACGCGCCGAGCCTGAGCATGGACTGCGAGAGGTTCACCGACGAGTTCCAGAGTCGCCGCACCATATAAAGGCAGAGCAGGGAGATCGCCAGTACCGCCAGCCCGGTAGATGGCCCGATGGTGCGCAGCATCTGCGCACCGGGACGGGAGGGGATCCAGTTCAGATAGCCAACCGCCTCGCCTGCCTGCGCGATCAGCAGATAGCGCGCGCCGGTTCCCGGCTGTGGCGTGCCATCGGAGAAGTGCAGCCCCTGCAGCTGATTGCGTTCTGCCAGGCCCGCCAGATAGCCGTCATCCAGAAATTTCAGGCTCACCAGCCGGAAACGCGGCAGGGCAGTATCATCCCGCTGGATGTTACCTACAGCCAGCGCGGCGGCACGGTTTGTTATACGGGCATAATCGGCGTTATCCTGGCGCGCCGGATCGTTGACCAGCGGGCTTTGCAGCACCTCACCAATCAGCGGGTCATCTGCAGGCGCGGAGACCGGCTGGCCTTCGCGCCAGACTCTGACGATCTGATTTTGCTGGTCCAGCACCAGAATCAGCTGATGGCCGAACATCTCATACAGCCACAGCCCAATGTTCTCATCCAGCCACCTGCTGCTGTTGCCCTCCGCCAGATGCTGCTCAAAGGGTCCCCAGCGCGACAGGCTATGCAGCTGGCGCAGATGCTCATTCAGACTCTGTGAAAATGAGGCTTCAATCATCCGTTGCTGCTGATGCCGGGCCTCAGTATTGGTGAGTGAGGTGCCGATAAACAGCGCAGCCCCTGCACCCACAAACGTCAGCAGTAAGATAGCCACCAGCGGCACCAGGACTTCACGCAGGAAACTGCGACGAAAATCAGAGGAAAGTTTAAGGGTGTTAATCATATTGTTGTTTTTCTCAGCAGCAGGGGAACAGCTTAAAAATTAGCAGATTGCAAAAAAACGTCCACGCAAAGCGTTGCGCCTGGAGGTTGTAGCCATGTTTTTGCTGCCAGATGGCCAGGGCAGGCTAAAAAATGGAGAGCGGAAAAGTGGCTGTGTTGTATCAGATATTTTAATGATGTTGGGCAGGCCGGACAGTGACATAAAGGCCGCATTCTGCTTCCGTATCAGTAGCCGTAAGGCTGGCGCGCGAAAGCCTCTCTGGCCGCATCACCGCGCATTTCCTGTTAACTTCGCCGCTATGGTTCATACTCATGTGCGCTGATTGTGTTACGAACGGATAACCGTGAAGACAACGGTTACTGAGTTTGTCACTTATCTGACAGCCTGAGGTTGTCAGCTTACTATAAGGGAAAATAATGCCATTGTTATTCGGTGAGTTATCTGGTTTCCCGTCATGGGTGCCTGTTGTATTACTCGTCTCGCTCTCTTTTGTGCTGGGATTTCTGGCCCGCCTTATCCTGCTCCGGTTCATCCGCTACTGGCAGATTCGTGACAGAAAGCTCTTCAAATCCCTTGAGAAGCATCTTAGCGGCTCGATGTTCTTTTTTATTCCGTTATTAATGATTAATGTCGGCGTTAATTACATCGACTTCCATCCGGAATCTCTCTCTTTAATCACCAATATCATCAATGTCTTTATTATTATGTCATTTTGCTCGGTCTTAATCCGGCTGACCAACGTGGCGCAGGATATGCTTTATATCCGCTATGACATTAATATTTCCAATAACCTTCGTGCGCGCAAAATTCGCACGCAGATTATCTATGTCAAAAAAGTAGTTATTGTTATCCTGGTTCTGTTCTGTGTTTCGCTGATTCTGCTCAGCTTCCCTGGCGTCCGGAAATTCGGCACCACCATTCTGGCGGGTGCGGGTGTCGCCGGTATCATTATTGGTTTTGCGCTGCAGAAGTCGCTGGTTAATCTGTTTGCCGGTATTCAGATCGCCTTTACCCAGCCTATTAAAATTGATGATGCGGTAGTGGTAGAAAAAGAGTGGGGCTGGATTGAGGAGATCAACCTGACCTATGTGGTGGTGCGCATCTGGGATTTGCGTCGGCTGGTGTTGCCGATTACCTACTTTACCGAAAATCCGTTTCAGAACTGGACGCGCAATAACGCCCAGATCTTAGGCTCGGTGTTTCTTTACGTGGATTACTCCATGCCGCTGGAGCCGCTGCGCAAGCATTTTGAAAAGGTGCTGAGCGAAACCAAACTCTGGGATCAGGAAACCTCTGTGCTTCAGGTGACCGACACCACCGAGAAAACCATGACCATCAGGATGCTGATGACCGCACAGAACTCTCCGATCGCCTTTGATTTACGCTGCTATGTGCGCGAGAAGATGATTGAGTTTATTCAGCAGAATTACCCGGAAAGCCTGCCACAGGTGAGAGCGTCACTGACGGATAGCGGGGGTGAGAAGTCAGGAAGGGCAATGGCTGAATAGAGGGTGTTGGGGGAGGGAGCGGTAGTTTGAGCGGGGGTTAAAGCCCCTGCAAAATTATTGCTCCGTTCTTCATTCAGAGGAAAGGGGCGCCAAAGATAAATGCAACCTGCTCTGGCGCTTTCATGTCGCTCAGGCAGAATGCAGCGACACGCTGCGCACTTACCTCCTGTCTGGCTCACTCGATTCATCGTAACTGGCGCCGCTTGCGGATGCTTTCTGCTGGCTATTCCTTAAACTGCCGTCAAAACACTGTCAGCCGTCCCCGCCTCAGCTGAGCTGTTTACCGTTACAGACAGCTGTAAAGGAGCGATACCAGGACAAAAAAAGAGGAGCCAGGCTCCTCTTTGGTAATGCATAAGTGTATTAACGCACGATATGCAGGAAGTGCAGATGCTTCTCATACTGGTCGAGAATATCGTTGATAATCTGCTCCTGATTCCAGCCCATCACATCATAATCCTGACCACCTTCCTTGAGGTAGACAACAGCACGGTAATATTTCTGCTCTTCTGCTTTCTCGCCGTCAGACATCCCTGCCAGTGCAAAGGTGGGCTGCAGATAGGCGCGAGCACGAACTTCATAAACAAAGTTGAGTTCATTACCCAAGTCCACCTCAAAGCGAACGCGGTCTTCAACATCATCCCGGGTATGAGACACGGTATTCTGTTTCGCCAGTTCCTGCTCCACCATCTCCATCGCCGGGTAGATGACCTCCGTCATGAAGCGTTTAACCTGTGAGCGTTTCGGGAAGTAGGCAATGTTACGCAACCGTCGCTGCCACGGAATCGGGTTACGTGCAGCCGTGGGTGCAATGGTCGCAATCTGCTTACTGTCGCGCTTCCAGGCGTCAACGCGTAACGCCTTGAGCAGGCCATATATCGACATTAACAGAATAACCGCGAAGGGCAGCGCGCTGGCAATAGTTACGGTTTGCAGCGCCTTCATACCGCCCGCCAGCAGCAGCGTGACGGCCACCACCCCCATCATGGCAGCCCAGAATATGCGCTGCCAGACCGGGGTCTTGTCGGTGCCACCCGATGCCAGCGTATCGACCACCATAGCGCCTGAGTCCGCTGAGGTGACAAAGAACACCACGACCATTGCCATGGCAATAAAGGAGAGCACCGAGCTGAACGGGAAGTGCTCAAGAAAGTTGAACAGTGCCAGCGTCTGATCGCTCATAACTGTCTGCGCCAGGTCAGTGGCACCCTTCTGCATAATCAGCCATATTGCGCTATTACCGAAAAAGGTCATCCAGAGCAGCGTAAAACCTGCGGGCACAAACAGTACGCCAGTGACGAACTCACGGATGGTACGCCCGCGCGAGACGCGGGCGATAAACATACCCACAAATGGCGACCAGGCCAGCCACCAGCCCCAATAGAACAGTGTCCAGCCGCCGAGCCACTTACTTGATTTAGGTTCATAAGCGTAGAGGTTGAAGGTTTTGGTGACCAGTTCGGAGAGATAGCCGCCGGTATTTTCCACAAAGGATTTCAGCAGCAGTACAGTTGGACCGAGTGCGCCCACCATAATCAGCAGCAGTACTGCCAGACCCAGGTTAATTTCCGAAAGAATACGGATGCCTTTATCCAGTCCGGAGACCACTGAGAGTGTAGCCAGCGCGGTGATGACGACAATCAGAATCACCTGCATGGTCTGATTGACCGGCAGGCCAAACAGGTGATTCAGTCCGGCATTAACCTGCAATACGCCATAACCCAGCGAGGTCGCCACGCCCAGTACCGTACCGATCACGGCAAAAATATCTACGGCATGCCCCATCCAGCCGTAGATGCGGTTACCGATAATAGGATACAGCGCCGATCTCAGCGTCAGGGGTAATCCGTGACGGTAGCTGAAGAACGCCAGAATCAGCGCCACAATGGCATAAATTGCCCAGGCATGCAGGCCCCAGTGGAAGAAGGTGATACGTAGCGCTTCCCGTGCGGCCTCCACGGTCTCCGGCTGGCCTGTAGGAGGGGCCATGTAGTGCATCACGGGTTCTGCGACGCCGAAGAACATCAGACCAATACCCATGCCAGCCGAAAATAACATGGCAAACCAGGAGTGATAGCTGAAATCGGGTTCTGCGTGGTCGGGGCCGAGTTTGATATCGCCATAACGAGAGAAGCCTAAATAGGCTACCGTCAGCAGGATTAATGCCACTGCGAGAATATAAAACCAGCTGGCGTTCGCAAACAGCGAGCTTTGCAGGGCTCCGAACTGCACATCAGCCTGTTCAGGAAAAAGTGCAGCAAAGGCCACCAGAATAAAAATAAGGGCGGCAGAGGTGAAAAATACCGGCGGATTAATCTGGCTTCTTTTGTGTGGCGTTTCAGTTTCTGATGAAGACATAAGTATCCTGCTCAATGTGAATGAAGACCAAATGTAACAATCAGTGTGGAAGAGTAAAAGCGATGCGGCATCAGGTGGCTAACTATTAAGCAGGCCGTCTGCATTACCTGCGTCAATCTGCCAGCGGGAGACACGTTCAACAGCATCTTTGTCTGCTTCACAAGTCATCGCAACATTTGCGCGCGTCAGAGCAAGCTGCGCATGGCGCTTTGCATCAGTGGCATAACGATGAGGAGCAATCATCGCTAACGCATGCAGCGCTTTCTGCAGGCGAAGTTGCACTTCAACCAGAGCGGCACCATCGCGCGCAATCCCGGTGAACATATCGTCGAACATATCGCTAATCTGAGTGGGTCGCATAAAGAGCTGAGAATAATGCGCTGTGGCAGAGTCAGCTGGAGCGGGAAGGCTGAACAACCTGACTGCCCGCCCGATAATGTCGATTGCAGTGCCGGGATCGTTAACGGCCGGAGATAAAGCACGAGAAGCAATTTCAGACAGGACACACAGCCCAAAGCGGGGATCCTGCTCAAATGAACGCTGCTCACCCAGCGTAAAGGCGTTACGCAGTATCTGTTGCTCGTCAGCGGAAAGCGGCTGGCTACACCAGAGCAGCGGGGCACCACAGTGAACAAAACTGCCCGGTTGGGCAGCAAGATAAAGATTACAGCCACTCTCTTTTGCGAAGTCGTAGAGATGTTGCAGGTCCAGATGCTGCAGATAGCCCGTCTTCAGCGGGTAGACGCTTTGGCTGAAGGCCGTTTCTGGCAGGATACCGTTCCAGTAAGCGCAGCCCATACAGGGTTGCTGGAGGCGATTATGAAGCGCAACCGTCGTGGCTTCCTCAACGCGACGCGATGTGTCAGACATACGACCAAACTGCGCCAGATGCTGTATCCAGCGCAGCAGAGTAATAACAATCATCGCAATGACCGCAAGGGTTACAAAAAACAGAACAACGCGGCCCTGTGAGCCATAAGCGCCCATGCCGAGTGCGATAATGCCCACCAGACTGTATAGAAAAGAGCCGATAAAGGTTGCCAGAACATTCTGCGTCGTCCCATCCTCAAGTAACAACACAGTAGCGCGAGGCGTAACGCTGCTGCTGGCAGAGTTATAAGCAGAGACCATAATATTGAGCGAAAAGGTGGTAACAGCCAGCATACTTGAGGCGAGGATGGCCAGTATTTTATCCACCGCGTCACTGCCCACGATGCCTGATACAGAGACCGGTATGAAGGGTTTAATCGCAATAGCTACCAGTGCAGTAATAATTGCCAGTACAGCGAATAGTGAACTGCGAAACCAGAGTTGTCGGGTCAGTCGGTGAATAAGCCATTGCGTTTTAGACATCATGTCACCTGTTGTTATGAGCTTTTCATTTGCCGCTCAACATTGTCCTGCATCACCTGGCGCAAAGCAGAGCGCCAGCACGTCGTCCATACAGAGCTTAATGCGCTGAAAAAATGTTATCAGTGATGTGAAGAATAGCAGCACATAACGGCAGAACATCGTCATACGGATTGCTTCCAGTCATCGACCTGGCGCGGGGTAGCGGCCGATCACGTTTTCAGACTGACCTGGTCTATTTGGCTCCAGAATAAGAATAGCCCCATGATTCAGCATTTACATCTGCACGCCCTTACAAAAATCCTGCCGGACTGGACAGATTCAACGCTCCTCTCACGTATCCAGTGCTGCCTCATAGGGCTTTCTTTTGCCCTTCAACGCGCTGACCCGTCCGGGCAAAGATTGACCTCATTCCTCTTTCGTTTATAGTTATCTGCCTGTTCTGGTCAGTTTTCCGCTGAGATCAGACTTCGCTGCCAGCGTTTATCATCGCAATCCGTTGGTTAATTTCAGTCCTGAAGGCATCCTGTTGCCGTAAAGGAGAAATCAAAAAATCATGCGTCTTACGCCACCCTGAGTCGTCACCCTCCTCTGTCGCACTGAGTGACTTCAGTCGCGAATCCTTAAACATCCCGTCTGCGGATGTGCTTTTTCGACCTTGAAATTTTTTGCCCTCACGGGCTGACTGTATTCAAAATCTGAGAAATGACTATGCTGCTGTCCTCGACGCGTAAGGACTGGCTGGGTAACGTCCGTGGTGACGTCCTTGCCGGTATTGTTGTCGCGCTCGCACTGATTCCTGAAGCGATCGCCTTTTCCATTATCGCTGGCGTAGATCCGCAGGTCGGACTCTATTCCGCATTTTGTATCCCCATCGTCATGGCCTTCTTTGGCGGCCGCCCGGCGATGATCTCCTCCTCAACCGGCGCGATGGCGCTGCTGATGGTCACGCTGGTTAAGGATCACGGCCTGCAGTACCTGCTCGCCGCCTCCGTGCTGACCGGCGTGTTACAGCTGCTCGCCGGATACCTGAAGCTTGGCAGCCTGATGCGCTACGTGTCCCGGTCGGTGGTTACCGGCTTCGTGAATGCGCTGGCGATCCTGATTTTTATGGCTCAGCTGCCGGAGCTTACAAACGTCACCTGGCATGTCTATGCGCTCACCGCTGCCGGTCTCGGGATCATTTATCTCTTCCCGTACCTGAATAAAACCATTCCCTCTCCCCTGGTCTGCATTATCGTGCTGACCGCCATTTCGATGTGGCTGCATCTGGACGTGCGCACCGTGGGTGACATGGGCAAGCTGCCGGACAGCCTGCCAGTGTTCCTGATTCCGGACATCCCGCTTAACTTTGAAACTCTGCTGACCATTTTGCCGTACTCGGCGGGGCTTGCCGTAGTAGGGTTGCTGGAGTCAATGATGACCGCCACTATCGTGGACGACATGACCGATACGTCGAGCGACAAGAATCGCGAGTGTAAGGCACAGGGCATTGCTAATATCTGCACTTCGTTCATTGGCGGGATGGCGGGCTGTGCAATGATTGGCCAGTCGGTAATTAACGTGAAGTCCGGCGGGCGGGGGCGGCTTTCCACACTTACGGCGGGCGTGGTGCTGTTGTTAATGGTGGTATTCCTTCGCGACTGGGTGTCGCAGATACCCATGGCGGCGCTGGTGGCGGTGATGATTATGGTTTCCATCGGCACCTTCTCATGGCGCTCGATTGCTAACCTGCGCACCCATCCGGTTTCAACCAGCGTCGTGATGCTGGCGACTGTCGCCATAGTGGTGGCAACCCACAACCTGGCATTTGGCGTATTGACCGGGGTGCTGATTGCGTCACTGAACTTTGCCACGAAGGTGGCCCGCTTTATGGCGGTCTCCTCTGAGCTGAAGGGCGATACACGCACCTATACCGTAACCGGCCAGGTCTTCTTTGCCTCGGCTGACCGGTTTACCAGCCACTTTGACTTCCGCGAGGCGCTGGAGCGCGTGGAGATCGACGTGACGCACGCCCATTTCTGGGACATTACGTCAGTCAGCGCGCTGGATCGTATCGTGATTAAGTTCCGCCGCGAAGGGACCGAAGTTGAAATCAGGGGGATGAACGACGCGACCCGCACAATCGTTGACCGCTTTGGGGTGCATGACAAACCCGAAGAAGTTGAAAAGCTGATGGGCGGCCATTAATTCACAGGAGACTTATCATGAATAACACTGTTATCGTCGTCCACGCGCCCGGTCTGTGAGTATGCGGTCTGGGCGGCCGGTAAACTGGACGTGCCGAAAACCTTTTCACCACCATCACGGGTCATGTTTGCCTATGACGGCAGCGAGGCGAGCCGGGAAAATCTGAATCGTGTGACAGTCAGCCCGTTGCTGAACTGACTGAACGGCCATCTGATTATGGTTAACAGCGAGGCGGCGGCGCTGCAGGAGGCACAGGTTATTCTGCATAAGGCCAGTATCGTCACGGAGGCCCGGCTGCTGAAGAGCGCCTCTGTCACCGGCGCGCTGCGCAGGTATGCGGATGAGAACGATATTGGCCTGACGGTGATGGGGGCTTACGGGCACTCCCGGCTACGCCGGTTCTTTATCGGCAGCCATACCCCGGAGATGCTGGCTGAAAGCCGTCAGCCGCTGCTGATGCTGCGGTAAGCCTTACGGGCCAGCGCTCGCAGGTCCTTTTTTATAAGCTGGCTCCGGAGCCTGCGGGCAGGCCCCGGAGCCGGCTTATTTGTGCGGCACCCTGGCTGAGCGTTGATGTATCAGCACGGCCATTATCTCGTTTTGGGTCAATACTGATGTCACGCATTGGACAGATCTGTTTTATAGCGCTTTAAGGGCTTGAGATGTGGCAGACGTTCACTTCTCGCTTTTAGCGGACGTTCCCGTGCAACTGTCCGCTCCTCGCTGAAAGCGGACATTGGCGTACGAGTTAGTCCGATCTGTGCCACAAGAGAAGATAATAATTTCTTTGCTTTATCCAATAAGTCCGACGTCTGCAGAAGGGTCTGCAGACATCAATCTGATTCAGTTAAAAGCTCACCCACGGATCGCTTGAAACTTTTTCTTTCACCTGAACAGACGGTATGGCCGGGGAGCGTATGTCTGTCACGACCGCACCAGTCTGCAACCTGAACCGGCTGGTAATCGCACTTAACGATTTAACCTGTTCCTCCAGTACACCCGTAGCAGCAGCAGAAGCCTGAACCAGCGTGGCGTTCTGTTGAGTCACACTGTCCATTTCGGTTACAGCCGTGCCGATCTGATTTATTCCCTTACTCTGTTCAGAAGACGCCGCTGCAATCTCTCCCAGCAGCGAGGTCACGCCGGTCACATCGCTGATAATTTTTTCTGTCGTCAGCGAAACCTGAGCTACTTTCTGCTCACCCAGACCAACGTTCAGATTGGATTCAGCAATTAACTTTTCAATTTCCCGCGCAGATTGTGTGCTGCGTTGTGCAAGTGTACGAACTTCGTTAGCAACCACCGCAAAACCGCGACCCTGGTCGCCTGCACGAGCTGCTTCCACCGCTGCGTTAAGTGCCAGAATGTTTGTCTGAAAGGCAATGCTGTTAATCACGGAAGTAATTTCACTGATGGCCATTGCGCTGGTTTTGATGTCTGCCATCGTGCGCACTACTTCCCGCATCGCCGCGCCGCATTCCGAAGCGGTTCCGGAAGCCGCAGATGCCGCGTCGCTGGCGACTGAGGCATTTCCGGCATTGAGTGAAACAGTAGACGAGAGCTCCTCCATGCTCGCCGCGGTCTCTTCGAGCGCTGCCGCCTGTTGCTCCGTGCGGCTGGAAAGACTGTGGTTGCCGTCGCTTATCTGCGTGGTAACGCGGGCCACTTCGCTTACGCCATTGACGATTTCACTGACCATCGTTTTCAGGCCAAGCTGCATATTTTCAAGCCCCTGCAGAAGCCTGCCCATTTCATCGTTGCGGAGATTGTGGAACTCCGATGTCAGATCGCCGGCACCAATGGCTGCCGTTACTTCGCCAGCACGACGCAGGGGCTTGATCAGCACATTTTTCAGTACCACCGCCACAATGACTGAAGCCAGGATAAAGAGTATGACCGACACACCAGCAGCAACATAAGCAATGTGCGTATCGGTATCGGCCTGTTGGGTGATGTTTACGGCTGACTGCTTATGTATGGCAATAACCTTGTCCAGCGGAACGCGGTAAGCCTCATCAAGTGCCACGATTTTTGTGCCGGCAAGCATCAGAAAAGCGGGTACATCCCTTTTCTGCAGCGCGGTGAAAAGGGCACCAACGCCTTGCTCAGTGTAATCGTTGTAGCGTGCGGCCAGCTCCCGTGACAGTTCCGCTTCGCCGGCCATTTTTGGTGCAGCCTGATAGGCCTGCATAAAGCGCAAGCCGCCATCATAGTAAAATCTGGCCTGGGCCAGCGCGGCATTAAACGCTTCTGGATTGCTACCGTCAGCATAAGGGACAGCGGCCAGCAGTGTGGTGCGAGCGGCACGTATCCAGTTAGTCGTGTCAGCGACGCCAAGGGTGGCAGAGACTTCATGGTTGAGATTTTTGAGAGACTCCGCGCTGCGATTCAGATAAATCACACTCAGCAATGAAGAAGCAAGAAAGACAAAAAACAGAAACAGTCCGGATAACGTCAGGATTGTGGTGAGACGTGTATTTTTCAGCATGGCTGTAAAGCCTCCAGGTAAGATGTATTACGATTATCGGCCTGGAGCAGCCAGAGATTACTCACCGTTATTAACCAAAGGCAGTGTAAAAATCGTGCACAAATTTAAGAAGGCAGACTTCAGTAAAAATAAAATGGCATTTTAAAATTATGATATTGAATCAGATGGTTTATTTATTTTTTAAGGATTTGAACATGCAGAATAACTTAAAATATAGTGGAAAATTACAATGTTAATTTGAGAGGGAATGATGGAATACCATCAAAAGGGTATCAGAATTTTGCCAGCCGGGATGCTTTTTGATTCAATTCTCTGCGACCTCCACTCTATTTCAGTTTTTGAAAAAGCCTTTGGGGCATGATCAACTGTTCAGGAATTACGTCCGTTTTCTTTCATTAAATACCTGACCCTGGTTGCATCATTAATCCTCTCCAGAACCTGCTGATATTGCCGCTTCAGCTGAGGGAATAGCGTGGCTACAGCTGTTTTACCGGTTTTAATCCCGGAGGGTAGGGCAACATGCAGTCTCAGGTTAAAACATTTTGCCGTTAAGGGTGCGGGCTAAACGCGGTCAGGGCTAAATGCTCGTCTGGAGGATGATATCAACACACTCAGCAGGCGATAATTCCGCGGTATCTAATTGCAGATGCTCTCTGCTCCACGGTTCATAAACACGATCCACAACGGCCTGCCAGTCAGGCACTTTTAAACCAGGAATATCTGAGATTCTGTTCTCTACACGGGCACGATGCTGTTCTGGATCCGAACAGAGGATTTCTATCTCCAGAAAGGGAACACCTGATGACAGTGCGATATCACGAAAACTATCGCGCACCAGGTTAAGGTCATTCACCGAGTCAGTGATAACAGTTGACCCCAGTCTGAGATTGTCCCGCGCAAGCTCATAAAGGATGAAGTAGCCTTCAGGACCAATATCCCTGAAAGCTGCTGAACTATTACGCAGAGCCTGTTCAACCGTGTCGACGCGTAAATATACCGCTTTCAATTTTTCAGATAACATTTTAGCGATAGTGCTTTTGCCGCAACCCGGAAGGCCACTAAAGATGTAGAACATAACGACTCCTGTTTTAACCTGCGCTCCGGTGGCAAAGCAGACACATTGATACATCAGTCTGCGCGAAATTATGCGAACCCGTGTCGGACGATCGCCGCCCTATGTCAGCAGCGGACAGTGTTTATTCTACTTCTGCCTGGCTATTCATCTGGCAGTGCTTCAAGGTCTGCGGAGATAATGGCCGGTAGGTTTTGAGTAATCTTTTCTACCGGCCAGTCCCACCAGGCCAGCTTTTCCAGCGTTGATATGACTTCATCGGTAAAACGCTGCCTGATCACTCTGGCCGGGTTGCCACCCACAATCGAATAGGCCGGGACATCCGACGTCACAACAGAACGAGACGAGATTATGGCGCCGTTACCGATTTTAACGCCTGGCATAATCAGCGCCTGATAACCCATCCATACATCATTACCAATCACCGTATCGCCTTTATAGGGCAGATCGCCGGACTGAGGCTGACCTGTTTCCCATCCGTTTCCGAAGATATAAAACGGAAAAGTGGAGAAACCCGCCATGTTATGGTTTGCCCCGTTCATGATGAACTGAACGCCTCTGGCTATCGCGCAGAATTTACCAATGATCAGTTTGTCACCAATAAAGGGGAAGTGATAAAGGACATTGCGCTCAAAGTTTTCTGAGTCTTCAGGATCATCATAATAAGTAAAATCCCCGATTATGATGTTGGGGTTTTTCACCGTATTTTTGATAAAACAAACCTGTGGGAAACCTTCCATTGGATGGGGATTGGCGGGATCCGGTCCGTACATATTCTCTCCTAAGCGCAACGTTAGTTCGTTTCAGTGTACACCATCAAGCCCGTCGTTCCTTTCGTGCAAGCCCGGTCTTCATTATCTGCTCATCGCGCGCCGGTCCCGGCAGTATTGCCCGCTCCAGTTTCCTCTTTCCGGGGTGGGCCCGGCAGAGATTCAGCTGATATACAAACGGCTGTTAATTCTCTTTGTGTGCAAAGAAATCTGATTCCTGTAAATTAAATTCTTCTGCATTCTGATAAAGAATTTTACATGCTGACCGGACTCAATCACCTCACCCTCGCAGTTAGCAACCTGGCCAGTAGCCTGGATTTTTATACGCAGACCCTTGGATTCATCCCCAAAGCGGCATGGGATCACGGCGCTTATCTTTCGCTGGGTGAACTCTGGCTCTGTCTCTCTGTGGATACCGTCTCTGCTGGAAATGATTACACACACTATGCATTCACTATTGCTGGTGAAGAATTTGATGCGTTCGTTGAGCGATTGAGAGCGGCGGGTGTGACAGAGTGGAAGCGCAATAAAAGCGAGGGGAACTCCTTCTACTTTCTGGACCCAGATGGCCACAGGCTTGAAATCCACGATGGCGATCTTGAGAGCCGTATCAGAGCCTGCCTTGCTCAGCCTTATCAGGGAATGACGTTCTTCTGATTGATTGACTCCCGGCCCGGCAGAGGAAATGATCGCTTAAGCGGGGCTATCACCCCATGCCCGGCGGTTTCCTGCCAGTCACGCACCCTGACAAGCACTCCTCATTTTCCAGCCACCACATTCACCTCTCCTTCACTCCCCCGTCACGGTTCTGTCATCTGATCCCCTCAAGCTAACACCATCCCGCAGCGTCTTTTCACTGCGTTCCCACTCTGTAACCCGTGAGGATTTCATCGTGATGGAGTTATCCAGACATCCGACCACTGTCTATCAGGCTGTTGCCGCACAACTGGAGCAGGCGCTGAAAGAGCGCTACCGCTGCGGCGACTATCTTCCTTCCGAGCAACAGCTGGCCGATCACTATGAGGTGAATCGCCACACGCTGCGTCGGGCGGTGGATGAGCTGGTGCACAAAGGGCTGCTGCAGCGCCGTCACGGCGTCGGCATCCTGGTTTTGATGCGCCCTTATGACTACCCGCTGCATGCCCAGGCGCGATTCAGCCAGAACCTGCTGGAGCAGGGCAGTCATCCCACCAGCGAACGGCTGCTGGCGGTGCTGCGTCCGGCCAGCAACGACGTTGCCAATGCGCTGGGCGTGAAAGAGGGCGACAACGTCATTCATCTGCGTACCCTGCGTCGCGCCAACGGCGTGCCGCTCTGCCTGATTAACCATTTCCTCGCCGACCTCAGCTGGTGGCCACAGCTTCAGCAATTTAACAGCGGATCGCTGCACGACTTCTTAGTGGAGCACACCGGCAAGCAGCTGGTGCGTACCCAGACCCGCATCAGCACCCGCCGGGCGCAGGCCAAAGAGTGTCGGCAGCTCGACATCGCGCTGCATTCGCCGCTGCTCTGTGTGCGGACCCTGAACAAAACCAGTGATGGCGCGGTGGCGGAATACTCCGTCAGCCTGACGCGCGGCGACATGATTGAACTGACTCTGGAGCACTAATGGAACAGCAAACGGATCGCCAGCGCTGGCTGTCGGTGCTGGCGCACAGCAGCGCCGCCTTGCTTGAGATGCACTGGCAGGCGCTTAACCTCCAGCCCGCCTTTACCCTGATCCGTCCGGCAGAGATCGGGCTGACGCGGTTGCAGGCGCGGATGGGGGCCACCGGCAAACGCTTTGTGATGGGCGATGCCACGGTGACGCGCGCGGTGGTGCAGCTCAGCGACGGCACTCTGGGTTACAGCTACCTGTTAGGGCGTGACAAAGCCCATGCCGAGCGCTGCGCCCTGCTGGATGCGCTGTTACAGCAGCCGGAAACCCGGCAACTGCTGGAAGAGAAGATTATTACCCCGCTGGCGGCGTGGCGCGATGAGCAGCGACAGCTGCGCGCCCGCGAGATCGCCAGCAGCAAAGTGGATTTCTTTACGCTGGTTCGCGGAGATAACTGATGACTTTACTGGCAAGTTTTAACCATCCGGTGGCGGATGCGCAGCGCGCGTTTCGCCGCATTCTGAAAGCGATGAGCGAACCGGGCGTGATGGTCTCGCTGCCGCTGCAACAGGGCTGGGGCGCACTGTCACCGGCGGCCACGGCGCTGCTGCTGACGCTGGTCGATCAGGAAAGCCCGGTCTGGCTGGATGCGGAAATTGACAACGAACAGCTGCGCAACAATCTGCGCTTCCATACCGGTGCGCCGATCACCACGCAGCAGGATGCGCCTTTTGCCCTGAGCCATGCGGCGGCGCAGCCCGACCCGACGCAGTTCGCGGCCGGTGACAACATGTCACCGGAAAAAAGCACCACGCTGATTATCGAAGTGCCGTCACTGAATGGCGGCCTGACTCTGCGCCTCTCCGGCCCTGGCCTGCGCGAAACCCGGGCCATCGCGCCACAGCTGCCCGAAAGCGTGCTGGAATATCTGCGCACCCGTCCGCATCCGTTTCCACAGGGCGTGGATCTGATCTTCACCTGTGGCGAAGCGATCATGGCCGTGCCGCGCACCACCGTTGTGGAGGTGTGCTGATGTATGTCGCGGTAAAAGGGGGCGAAAAAGCCATTGCGAACGCCCATCAGTTGCAGGCCGATCTGCGGCGCGGCGATCGGGCGGTAGCCGAGCTCGGCTGCGATCAGGTGGCGCAGCAGCTGGGACTGGCGGTGGATCGGGTGATGACCGAAGGCGGGATTTACGATCCTGAACTGGCGGCGCTGGCGATTAAGCAGGCCAGCGGCGATCTGGTCGAGGCGATCTTTCTGCTGCGCGCCTATCGCACCACGCTGCCACGCCTGGCGGAGAGCACGCCGCTGGCGACCGGTGCGATGCGCATCGAACGCCGCATCTCGGCGGTCTATAAAGATCTGCCGGGCGGCCAGGTATTGGGGCCAACTTACGACTACAGCCACCGTCTGCTCGACTTCACCCTGCTGGCCAATGGCGAAACGCCCGCCGCGCCGCGTGACGATCGTTCGGTGCCTGACCAGTGCCCGCATATGTTCAGTATGATGAGCGATGAAGGTCTGGCCGCCGCTGAGATGGATGACGGCAGTGAGCCTGTCGATATCACCCGCGAGCCAATGAGCTTTCCCGCCTCACGCGCCGCGCGCCTGCAACAGCTGGTGCGTGGCGACGAAGGCTTTCTGCTGGCGCTCGGCTACTCAACCCAGCGCGGCTATGGCCGCACCCATCCGTTTGCCGGCGAGATCCGCACCGGCACTCTCAGCGTCAGTATCTGTCCCGAAGAGCTGGGTTTTGAGCTGGAGATCGGTGAACTGCTACTGACGGAGTGTGAAATGGTCAACGGCGTTGCCCACAGCGACGACACGGCGCCGCACTTTACCCGGGGTTATGGGCTGGTGTTTGGCCGCGCCGAACGTAAAGCGATGGCGATGGCGCTGGTGGACAGGGCGCTGCAAAGCCGCGAACAGCATGAGCGTGTTACCAGCCCGGCGCAGGATGAGGAGTTTGTGCTGTCGCACGCCGACAACGTGGAAGCCGCAGGCTTTGTCTCGCATCTCAAGCTGCCGCATTACGTCGATTTCCAGGCGGAACTGGAACTGCTGAAACAGCTGCAGCACGATTATCAGGAGCGCAACCATGGCTGAACTCACCGGCTATAACAACGGCTATCTCGATGAGCAGACCAAACGCACCATCCGCCGCGCCATCCTGAAAGCGGTGGCGATCCCCGGCTATCAGGTGCCGTTCGCCGGACGTGAGATGCCGATGCCCTACGGCTGGGGCACCGGCGGCATCCAGATCACCGCCAGCGTGATTGGCGATCAGGATGTGCTGAAGGTGATCGATCAGGGCGCAGATGACACCACCAATGCGGTGTCGATCCGCCAGTTCTTTAAGCGGGTCAGCAATGCTGCCACCACCGAGCGCACCGCCGATGCCACCCTGATCCAGACCCGGCACCGCATCCCGGAAACGCCGCTGGAAGAGGATCAGATCCTGATTTTCCAGGTGCCGATTCCGGAGCCGCTGCGCTTTATCGAGCCGCGCGAAACCGAAACCCGCACCATGCATGCGCTGGAGGAGTACGGCATCATGCAGGTGAAGCTGTATGAAGATATCGCCCGCTACGGCCACATCGCGACGACTTACGCCTATCCGGTCCGGGTCAACGATCGCTATGTGATGGATCCATCGCCCATTCCCAAATTCGACAACCCGAAGATGCACATGATGCCCGCGCTGCAGCTGTTTGGTGCCGGGCGTGAAAAGCGCATCTACGCCTTGCCGCCTTACACCCGCGTGGAAAGCCTGGACTTCGACGATCACCCGTTCACCGTGCAGCAGTGGGATGAACCCTGCGCGCTGTGCGGCTCGCGCCACAGCTATCTTGATGAGGTGGTGATGGACGATCAGGGAACGCGGATGTTTGTCTGCTCCGACACCGACTTTTGCCATCAGCAGCAGGAACAGCAATATGCACAGTGAACAGCCGCTGCTTGCGGTGAACCAGCTCACCCACCTTTATGCGCCGGGCAAAGGGTTTGAGCAGGTCAGTTTTGATCTCTGGCCCGGCGAAGTGCTGGGCATTGTCGGCGAGTCCGGCTCCGGTAAAACCACGCTGCTGC
Organism: Pantoea sp. paga; assembly: GCF_007558755.1. Taxonomy (NCBI): domain Bacteria; kingdom Pseudomonadati; phylum Pseudomonadota; class Gammaproteobacteria; order Enterobacterales; family Erwiniaceae; genus Pantoea; species Pantoea sp. paga. The sequence continues at coordinate 812,533 of NZ_VLTF01000001.1, read as the reverse complement.
AGAGCCTGTCGGCGCGTCTGACGCCGCAGCAGGGCAGCATCCTCTATCAGAATCGCGACCTCTATCAGATGAGTGAAAGCGATCGCCGTCGCCTGCTGCGCACCGAATGGGGCGTGGTGCATCAGCATCCCATGGACGGTCTGCGTTCGCAGGTCAGCGCAGGCGGCAATATCGGCGAACGGCTGATGGCGACCGGACAGCGCCACTATGGCGACATCCGCGCCGAGGCGAGCCGCTGGCTGCAGGCGGTGGAGATTGACGCCGGTCGCATCGACGATCTGCCCACCACCTTTTCCGGCGGTATGCAGCAGCGGCTGCAGATCGCCCGGAACCTGGTGACGCAGCCGCAGTTGATGTTTATGGATGAGCCGACCGGCGGGCTGGATGTGTCGGTGCAGGCGCGACTGCTGGATCTGCTGCGGACGCTGGTGCGCGAACTGAATCTGGCGGTGGTGATTGTCACCCACGATCTCGGCGTGGCGCGACTGCTGGCGCATCGCCTGCTGGTGATGAAGCAGGGGCGGGTGGTGGAGAGCGGTCTGACTGACCGCGTGCTGGACGATCCTCATCATCCTTACACTCAACTGCTGGTCTCTTCGGTGCTCAATTAAATGACAACTATCACTCCGCGTCTGCGGGTAGAGAATTTGTGTAAAACCTTTGTGCTGCATAACCAGAACGGCGCGGCGCTGCCGGTGCTGCACAACGCCAGCCTGACGGCAGGCGAGGGCGAATGCGTCGTGCTGCACGGTCACTCCGGCAGCGGTAAATCCACACTGCTGCGCGCGCTTTACGGCAACTATCAGCCCGACAGCGGCCATATCCGGGTCGCGCATCAGGGCGAGTGGATCGACATGGCGCAGGCGTCGGCGCGCCAGATTATCGCCCTGCGCCGCGACACGCTGGGCTGGGTCAGCCAGTTTCTGCGGGTGATCCCGCGCGTGCCGACGCTGGAGATTGTGATGCAGCCGCTGCTGGAGCGCGGCGTCGAGCGCGCCTTCTGTGAGGCGCGTGCCGCCGAACTGCTTACCCGGCTCAACGTGCCGCAGCGTCTCTGGTCGCTGGCCCCGTCCACTTTCTCTGGTGGAGAGCAGCAGCGCGTGAATATCGCCCGCGGCTTTATCGCCGACTATCCTGTGCTGCTGCTGGATGAACCCACCGCCTCGCTCGACAGTGTCAACAGCGAGGCGGTAGTGAGCTTAATTGAACAGGCGCGCGCCCGTGGTGCCGCCATCGTCGGTATTTTTCACGATCGGGCTGTACGTGAGCGGGTAGCTGACCGGCTGCACCTGATGCACCCGATCGAGACAGGAGCGCAGGCATGATCATCAATAACGTCAGACTGGTGCTGGAAAACGAAGTGGTGACCGGATCGCTGGAGTTTCGCGACGAGCGCATCAGCAGCTTCAGCGAAACCACCAGCCAGCAGCCGGGCGCGCTGGATGGCGAGGGCGCCTGGCTGATGCCGGGCCTGGTGGAGCTGCACACCGATAATCTCGATAAGTTTTTCACGCCGCGTCCGAAAGTGGACTGGCCGGCCCACTCGGCGATGAGCAGCCACGATGCGCTGATGGTTTCCAGCGGCATTACCACAGTGCTGGATGCGATTGGCGTCGGGGATGTGCGCGACGGCGGGCACCGGCTGGATAACCTCAGCAAGATGATCGACGCCATCCGCGACAGCAACCGCAAAGGACTGAACCGGGCCGAGCATCTGCTGCATCTGCGCTGTGAACTGCCGCATCCCACCACTGCGCCGCTGTTTGAAGCGCTGATGGGCACGCCGGAGCTGGCGCTGGTGTCACTGATGGACCATTCACCGGGCCAGCGTCAGTATGCGTCGCTGACGAAGTATCGCGAATATTATCAGGGCAAATATCAGCTCAACGACGCGGAAATGGATCAGTTCGAGCATGACCAGCTCACCCTGGCAGCAGCGTGGTCACAGCCCAATCGTCAGGCGATTGCCGGACTCTGCCGGGAACATGGCATCGCCATTGCCAGTCACGATGATGCCACCGCAGCGCACGTTGAAGAGTCTCACGCCGCGGGCAGCCGCATTGCGGAGTTTCCGACCACGCTGGAGGCGGCACGCGCCTCGCGTTATCGCAATATGCAGGTGCTGATGGGCGCGCCTAACATCGTGCGCGGCGGCTCGCACTCCGGCAACGTCGCCGCCTGGGAGCTGGCGTCACACGGCCTGCTGAATATTCTCTCTTCCGATTACTACCCGGCGAGCCTGCTGGATGCGGCGTTCCGGCTGGCAGATGATGAGCGCAACAGCCTCGGCATGGCGCAGGCGATTGCACTGGTCACCTGTAACCCGGCGCGCGCCTTAGGGCTCGAAGATCGCGGGGTGATCGCCGAAGGCTGCCGCGCCGATCTGGTGCTGGCGCACACCGCACACGGCTACCCGCACGTGCGGCACGTCTGGAGCAAAGGCCGGCAGGTGTACTGATGGCGCGGCTGATCTGGCTCACCGGTCCTTCGGGTTCGGGTAAAGACAGCCTGCTGGACGCGCTGCGGGCAGCACCCCCGCCACGGCTGCTGATCGCCCATCGCTACATTACCCGCGCCGCCGATGCGGGCGGTGAAAACCATGTGGCGCTCACCGAGGCGGAGTTTGCCCGTCGCGCCGCGCTGGGACTGTTCGCGGTGAGCTGGCAGGCGCACGGTTTCAGCTATGGCATTGGCTGTGAGACGGAACAGTGGCTGCTGCGCGGGCAAAATGTGGTGGTGAATGGTTCGCGGCTGCATCTGGCGCAGGCGCAGGCCCGTTTCGGCTCGCAGCTGCTGCCGGTCTGTCTGCAGGTCACGCCCGCCGTGCTGGCCACGCGGCTGCGCCAGCGCGGACGGGAAGATGAGGCGGAGATCGCCCGGCGGCTGGCGCGCGCCGCACAGCCGCAGCCCGATGGCTGCCTTATCCTCAACAACGACGGCGCGCTGGCGGATACCGTGTGCCTGCTGCGTCAGATACTGGAGGCGCATCAATGAAACTCTCTTATCCTGGCACCGGCGGAGACAGTCCGGCATCGACATCCGCCACCGAAGGCGCATCAATGAAACTCACTTTTCTGGGTACTGGCGGGGTCACTGCCGCACCGCTGCCGGGCTGCGCCTGTCGCGCCTGTCAGCGGGCGCAGCTTAACAGCGGCTACGCGCGTGCGCCCTGCAGCGCGTTGATTGAGTTTGGCCGCGAGCGCATCCTGCTGGATGCCGGCCTGCCGCTGCTGGCGTCGCGCTTCCCGCCCGGCACGCTGACGCGCATTCTGCTGACCCACTACCACATGGATCATGTGCAGGGGCTGTTTGCGCTGCGCTGGGGAATGGGCGCGCCTATTCCGGTCTGGGGGCCACCCGATCCGCGAGGCTGTGACGATCTCTACAAACACCCTGGCCTGCTCGATTTCCGTCCCGCCTTAACGCCGTTTGTGGCGCACGCCTTTGGAGAACTGCAGGTCACACCGCTGCCGTTGCAACACTCGAAGCTGACGCATGGCTATCTGTTCGACTGGCACGGCACCCGGCTCGCCTGGCTGTGTGACACCTGCGGTCTGCCGCCTGACACCGCCGACTTCCTGCGCGGCCAGCCACTGGATCAACTGGTGATTGACTGCAACGATCCGCCGCAAGCAGAACCGCGTAACCATAATGATGTGACCCAGGCGCTGGCGATAGCAGAGATGCTCCAGCCGCGTCAGACCTGGCTCACCCATCTCAGTCATGAGATGGATAACTGGTTAGCTGAGAACCCGTTACCGGACGGCGTGCTGGCTGCCCGTGACGGCCAGACATTGCTGTGCGGCGCGCACTGGCCTGTCACGGTTTGATCATCTGACTGTCATCTCGTGTTCATCGCGTCACGCCTTAATAACCCGCAGAACGCAATCAGCGATGACGGAGAACACCATGGCACAGGCACTTCTGAAAACGGTGGTCGACAACGACCTGCCACCGGCCAGCCTTAGCGGACAAAAAGTGTTGTCGGTGCAGAAACTGAGCAAAGCCTACGGCGACACTCAGGTGCTGGATCAGGTCAGTTTCGACCTGCACGCCGGTGAGCTGATGGCGGTGATTGGCCGCTCTGGGGCGGGTAAATCGACCCTGCTGCACATGCTCAACGGCACGATCGAGGCGACTTCCGGCGCGATTATCAGTCTGCATCATGGCGAAGCGGATCGTAACGTGGTTACGCTCAACAGCCGCCAGCTGCGCGAATGGCGCAGCCAGTGCGGCATGATCTTTCAGGATTTCTGTCTGGTGCCACGCCTCGACGTGCTGACCAACGTGCTGCTGGGCCGCCTGAGCCAGACCGGCACGCTGAAATCCTTCTTTAAAATCTTCTCCGACAACGACCGGGCGCACGCCATCGAACTGCTGCAGTGGATGAACATGCTGCCGCAGGCGCTGCAGCGGGCGGAAAACCTCTCTGGCGGGCAGATGCAGCGTGTGGCGATCTGCCGCGCCCTGATGCAGAACCCCAAAATCCTGCTGGCCGATGAGCCGGTGGCGTCGCTCGATCCCAAAAATACCAAACGCATCATGGATGTGCTGCGTCAGGTCAGCGAGCAGGGCATCAGCGTGATGGTCAACCTGCACTCGATTGAGCTGGTGAAAAGCTACTGCACCCGGGTGATTGGCATTCAGCGCGGCGTGGTGCTGTTTGACGGCCATCCTTCAGGACTGACCGACAGCCTGCTGCACCAGTTGTACGGCGATGAACTTAACCAAATCCATTAACTTCCACAGCAAGAGAACAACCCCGAATGAAACTGACTTCTTTAGCACTCCTGACCAGTGTAATGGCGTTTGGTGTCAGCGCAGCGGATGCGCCGAAACAGCTTAATCTGGGGATTCTGGGCGGTCAGAACGCCACCCAGCAGATTGGCGATAATCAGTGTGTGAAGACCTTCTTTGATAAAGAGCTGGGTGTGGATACCCAGATGCGCAACGCCTCCGACTACTCTGGCGTGATTCAGGGTCTGCTGGGTGGCAAGATCGATATGGTGCTGAGCATGTCGCCAGCCTCGTTTGCGTCGGTCTACATTCAGGACCCGAAAGCGGTGGATGTGGTTGGCATTGTGGTGGATGACAAAGATCAGTCACGCGGCTACCACTCGGTGGTGATCGTCAAAGCGGACAGCCCGTACAAAAAGCTGGAAGACCTGAAAGGGAAATCTTTCGGTATGGCCGATCCCGACTCAACGTCCGGCTTCCTGATGCCGAACCAGGCGTTTAAGAAGATGTTCGGCGGCTCAGTGGATAACAAATATAACAACACCTTCTCCAGCGTCACCTTCTCCGGCGGCCATGAGCAGGACATTCTGGGCGTGCTGAACAACCAGTTTGATGGCGCAGTGACCTGGACCTCACTGGTCGGTGACTACAACAGCGGCTATACCTCTGGCGCGTTTGGCCGTCTGATCCGCATGGACCATCCTGATCTGATGAAGCAGATCCGCATTATCTGGCAGTCACCGCTGATCCCCAACGGTCCGGTGCTGGTCAGCAACAAGCTGCCCGCTGACTTTAAAGCGAAAGTGGTGTCGGCAATTAAAAAGCTGGATAAGGAAGATCACGCCTGCTTCGTGAAAGCGGTGGGCGGCGAGCAGCATATCGGTCAGGCGACGGTTGCCGATTATCAGAACATCATCGATATGAAGCGCGACCTGATGAAAGGCAGCCGCGGCTAAATCCAGCTACTCCTTATCTTCTCCGCTCAGGCGGGGAAAGCGGGGCGCGGCAAACTTGCCTGCGTCCCGCTGCTTTAGCGCCGGAGATCCCCTTTGACCGAATTCGAACACTACTACCAACGCATCCGTCGCCAGCAGAAACGAGACACGCTGCTCTGGTCACTGCTGCTGGTGGCACTCTACCTGGCGGCGGGCAGGGTGGCAGAATTTAATCTGCTCACCGTCTGGCAGTCGCTGCCGCACTTCTTTGACTACCTGCACGAAATCCTGCCAGTGCTGCATCTGCCGCTGCTGTTTGCCGACGGCAAGACCGAAGGCTCGCTGGCATACTGGGGCTACCGTCTGCCGATCCAGCTGCCGCTGATCTGGGAAACACTGCAACTGGCGCTGGCTTCGACGCTGGTGGCGGTGGCACTGGCCGCGATGCTGGCCTTTTTCGCCGCCGACAACACTCAGACGCCGGTCAGCGTGCGGATGACGATTCGCGCCTTTGTCGCCTTCCTGCGCACCATGCCGGAGCTGGCGTGGGCGGTGATGTTTGTGATGGCGTTTGGCATCGGGGCGATCCCCGGTTTTCTGGCGCTGGCGCTGCACACCGTGGGCAGCCTGACCAAGCTGTTTTACGAGGCGATTGAGTCGGCGTCAGATAAGCCGGTGCGCGGCCTGGCCGCCTGCGGAGCCAGCAAGCTGCAGCGGATGCGCTTCGCTTTCTGGCCACAGGTTAAGCCGGTCTTTCTCTCCTACAGCTTTATGCGACTGGAAATTAACTTCCGCTCCTCAACCATCCTTGGGCTGGTCGGCGCAGGCGGCATCGGCCAGGAGCTGATGACCAACATCAAACTGGACCGCTACGATCAGGTCAGTATTACGCTGCTGCTGATCCTGATTGTGGTGTCGCTGCTGGATACGCTCTCCGGCCAGCTTCGTCGCCGTGTGACAGGAGACAGGACATGATAAGCACCGTTCCCGATATCGCGTTAATGAAGCAGCAGCATCGTGAACTCTTCGCCGCACAGCCGCGCTATCTGCGTCGCCTGGCGCTGATGACACTGGCGGTGCTGCTCTATTACCTCTTTTTCTTTTCGGTATTTGGTCTGGAGTGGTCGCGTTTGCTGATGGGCTGTCAGCAGCTGGGGCGTTATTTCCTGCGGATGTTTGTCTGGCACGATTTCGTGAACTGGCCGTTTGGCTACTATCTGTCGCAGGTCGGTATCACCTTAGGGATTGTCTTTGCCGGCACGCTGACTGCCTCGCTGCTGGCGCTGCCGCTGTCGTTTCTGGCGGCGCGCAACGTGATGCACAGCCGAACCGCGAAACCGATGGCGTTTCTGATGCGCCGTCTGTTTGACGTGTTGCGCGGCATCGACATGGCGATCTGGGGGCTGATCTTCGTCCGGGCGGTCGGCATGGGGCCGCTGGCCGGGGTGCTGGCGATTATCCTGCAGGATGTCGGTCTGCTCGGCAAACTCTACGCCGAAGGGCACGAAGCAGTGGAGCGTTCACCGGGTCGCGGACTGGGCGCAGTTGGCGCCAACAGCCTGCAGAAACACCGCTTCGGCATCTTCACCCAGTCATTCCCGCAGTTTCTGGCGCTGAGCCTTTACCAGATAGAGTCCAATACCCGCTCAGCGGCGGTGCTGGGCTTTGTCGGCGCCGGGGGCGTCGGTCTGGTTTACGCTGAGAATATGCGCCTGTGGAACTGGGATGTGGTGATGTTCCTGACGCTGATTCTGGTGGTGGTAGTGATGGTGATGGATGTGATCTCCAGCCGCCTGCGCAAGCGCTACATCAGTGGGAAGCCGGTGCCGTTGTGGCAGCCTGCTGCGCGCGATTAAGCCTTTCGCTGCGCTGCCAGGCCCGCTGTAACGCCTGCACCAGCTGTGCCTGCTGCCAGGGCTTCGCCAGCCGTTCGCACAGCGGCAGCGTCACCGGCTGGTGGCGCAGGTCCTGACCGCTGATGAGCAGCGTCGCCAGCTGCGGCCAGTTCTGCTGCGCCTGGCGGATCACCTCCGCGCCGTTAATCTCGCCGGGCAGCATCAGGTCGCTGATCAGCAGGTCGATATCGGGGGTCTGGCGCAGCAGCGCCAGCGCCTCTTCACCGTCTCCGCATTCCAGCGTCAGATAACCCAGCTGATGCAGATGCTCACAGAGTGTCTGGCGCACCGCCGGTTCATCATCCAGCACCAGCACCAGCCGGTTACTGGCCGCCTCAATCTCCGCCGATATGTCCGCCTCAATGGGCGATGGCGGGGCGATCACTGCGGCGGCGGCTTCCGGCGCACGCGGCAACAGCAGACGCACCGTGGTGCCCTGGCCTGGCGCGGTTTCCAGTTCAATCTGGCCGCCTGACTGCCGTACAAAACCATAAACCATCGACAGGCCCAGCCCGCTGCCGCTGCCGGTAGCCTTGGTAGTGAAAAAAGGCTCAAACACCTGCTCACGAACCCCGGCCGACATGCCGCAGCCGTGGTCTATCACCTCGATTGTGACCCTGTCACGCTTTTCATTGCCCTCCAGACGACGCTGATTCCAGATGCGCAGCCGGATTTCGCCGCTTTGCTGATACATCGCATCGCGGGCATTTACCACCAGATTCATCAGCGCATTCTCCAGCTGGCTGGCATCAATCCAGGCGGGCCAGCCGGGACGCTGCGCATCAATAATCAGCTGCTGGCCGGGCAGCAGCGAGTGCTGCAGCAGCCCCTGCAGGTTATCCACCAGCGTCACCACCGACACCGCACGGGGATAGAGAGCCTGCTTGCGTGAGAACGCCAGCAGCCGCTGGGTCAGCTGTGCAGCGCGGTCGGCCGCCTGCCGCGCCCGCTCAATCCGGCTGGCCAGCGGGCCGGGCGTTAGCTGGCCTTCGGTCAGCGCCAGACTACCGATAATCACCGCCAGCAGATTGTTGAAGTCGTGCGCCAGTCCGCCGGTCAGCTGGCCGACCGCCTTCATCTTCTGGCTGTGCTGCAGCGCCTCCTCCAGCGTTTTACGCGAGGTCCGGTCCAGCACGGTATTGACCATGCCGCGCCGCGGGATTGGGCTGAAGCGCAGCTCAAGCGTGCGACCATCGTCCAGCCGGATCTCCTGCGGCTCACCGGGATCGTGCAGATCCACCGCCAGCGGCGCCAGCAGTTGCTGCCAGGGAACGCCGCGATGCAGTTCATGCGGCGCGATGCCGAGCAGCTCCGCATACTGGGCGTTCCACACCACCAGCTGCCCGTTGTTATCAAACAGCGCAAAGCCGTCGCGCATCGCCAGAAAGGTGGATTCCAGCTGGTTGCTCTTCTCTTTCAGCAGTCGTGAGGTGTGAGCCAGAGAGGCGGTATTACGGGCAAAGACGTTAAAGGCCCGCGCCAGCTCGCCCAGCTCGTCGCGGCGTTGCAGCCCTGGCACGCCGACGTTCTGCTCACCCTGCGCCAGCCGCGTCATGGCCCCGGCAATCGCCGTCAGGCTCGACCCGAGATTGCGGTAGATGTAGATACCGGCATAGCCGGTGATCGCCAGCGCCAGTAGCGCAAACAGCGCGATAAAGCCGATGATGGAATCCAGCTCACGGTGGGTCGCCAGGGTGCGCGCCTCGCTTTGCAGCGCGACCTGCTGCACCGAGGCGCTGATATCTTCATTCAGCATCGCTACCAGCGCTTTAATCCGGTAGGTGGCATAGGCGATCGCCAGGTCGCTCTGTTCCAGCGCCTCTGCCAGCGGCAGGAGGCGCTGCTGGGTGGCCAGCAGTCGCTGCACGTTTTCGCCGGTCACGCCCGTCAGCGGCACGTTGCGCCACTGCGCCATCACCTGCTGGAGCTGTTCGATGACGGCGATGGGCGAGGGTGTGCGGATCGCGATGGTGATCAGCCGTTCGGTTTGCTCCCGCAGCGCGGCATCCGGCAACGTCCGCTGTTCCCGCTGCACCAGCTGGTCGATGTGGCTGAGCAGAATCTGCGTCTGCCACAGGTCGCTCAGCATGTTGTTGCGCTGCAGATGACGCTGGTGGCCGGTCAGCAGCAGGCTGTTAATCGTCTGTTCCAGCATCAGGCTGCGGGCGCGGATCCGGGCGATGCGCTCCGGCTGACGCGCCGCCAGCGGCGCACTGGCCAGCAGGCTCAGCGACTGCTGCAACGCCTGCTGATTCTGCTGCAGCCGCTGTGATTCGCTCTGATACTCCAGCGCGCCCACCACCTGTGACAGTCGCACTGCCGCTGTCGCCACGTTGGCGGTATCCCGCGCCAGCGCCAGGCTGCCGTTCATGTCGGCCAGGGTCTGTGCCTGCGCCTGCTCCTGAATCGCCCCGGCATGACGAAAGCCGAAGATCGCCACCACGCTGACCATCAGCGTGACCGACACCACCAGCAGATTGAACAGCAACAGGCGGCCACGCGCCCCGGCCTGCCACGGATAAGTGCGCTGCATCCCACGACCTCTTAATCACTGCAACGATGGGCCGAGTATAGGAGCGTGCAGGCGGGCGTTTATGACAAATATGAACGGACGCTGACATTTTCCGTTTATCTGGCGTTGCTTTACTGACGGCTATCCACAGTCCGCAGGAGCGAGGCGATGACAGCCACACCGATACTGGAAATGCGGGGAATTACCCGGCGCTTCGGCAGCTTTTATGCCCTGAAGGGCGTCGATCTCACGGTTTATCCCGGTGAGGTCCACGCGCTGATGGGGGAGAACGGCGCAGGTAAAAGCACACTGATGAAGATTCTGGCCGGTGCCTATACCGCCAGCAGCGGGGAAATTTTAATTGAAGGCAAGCCCTGGGCGCTGAAAGGGCCGAAAGAGGCACTGGCCGCCGGGATCACCCTGATTTATCAGGAGATCAACCTGGCACCTAACCTGACGGTTGCAGAGAACATTTTTCTCGGCAGCGAAATCGCGCCCGGCGGGCTGGTCAGGCGGCGGCAGATGGCCGAAGAGGCGCAGCGGGTCATTGACCGGCTCGGCGCGCAGTTCAGCGCCTGGGATCTGGTCAGCCGTCTCAGCATCGCCGAGCAGCCGCAGGTGGAGATCGCCCGCGCGCTGCAGCGCAACAGCCGCATTTTGGTGATGGATGAGCCGACCGCCGCGCTCTCCAACCGCGAAACCGAACAGCTGTTCGCGCTGATCAAACGGCTGCGCAGCGAAGGCATGGCGATCATCTATATCAGCCACCGCATGGCGGAGGTATATGAGCTGTCCGACCGCGTCAGCGTGCTGCGTGACGGGGAGTATGTGGGCAGCCTGACCCGTGACCAGCTCAACGCCAGCGAACTGGTGCGGATGATGGTCGGACGGCCGCTCAGCGACCTGTTTAACAAAGACCGCACTATCCCCCTGGGCGATATCCGGCTGGCGGTTAATCACCTTACCGACGGCGGCAAAGTGCATCCCAGCAGTCTTGAAGTGCGTGCCGGAGAGATTGTCGGGCTGGCCGGACTGGTAGGCGCAGGCCGCAGCGAGCTGGCACAGCTGATTTTTGGCGTGCACAAGCCGAAAGAAGGCGAGATCTGGATCGATGGTGAAAAGGTCACCATCCATTCACCGCGCGATGCAATTGCACGCGGCATCGGTTTCCTCACCGAAAACCGCAAAGAGCAGGGACTGTTTCTGGAGATGGCGGCGCAGGAGAACATCGTGATGGCGACGCTGGAACGTGATGCCAGTTACGGGATGCTGAACCGCCGCAAAGGGCAGACCATCGCCAGTGAGGCGATCGCTTCACTCAATATTCGCGTTCCTCACGCTCAGGTCCGGGCGGGCGGTCTGTCGGGCGGTAACCAGCAGAAGTTGCTGATTTCACGCTGGGTGGCGATTGGTCCGCGCATTCTGATCCTCGATGAGCCGACACGCGGCGTCGATGTCGGGGCGAAAAGCGAGATCTACCGGATGATGCAGGAGATGGCGCGGCAGGGCGTGGCGATTCTGATGATATCCAGCGAACTGCCGGAAGTGGTCGGGATGAGCGACCGCGTATACGTGATGCACGAAGGCACCATCGTCGGTGAGCTGGAGGGCAGCCACATCAGTCAGGAAAATATTATGACGCTGGCAACCGGTGCGCACAGCGCGGCAGCAGGCGAAATCTAAGGAGACCACCATGACACAACTGGCCCGCACCAAAGCACCGACGCTGAAACGCGCTCTGATGGGCGATCTGCTGCAAACGGTGGGTATCCTGCCGATTCTGATCCTGATCGTGGCGGTATTTGGTTTCGTCACGCCGAACTTCTTTACCGAAGCAAACCTGCTCAACATCACCCGTCAGGCGTCGATTAACATCGTGCTGGCGGCAGGCATGACCTTTGTGATCCTCACCGGCGGCATCGACCTGTCGGTGGGGTCAATGCTGGGAACCACTGCGGTGGTGGCGCTGGTGGCGTCGCTGGATCCGATGCTGGCTTCCATGACCATTCCGATGGCGCTGGGCGCAGGCCTGGTGATGGGGCTGTTCAACGGCATTCTTGTCGCCTGGGCCGGGTTGCCGCCCTTTATCGTCACGCTTGGCACCTACACCGCGCTGCGCGGAGCCGCTTACCTGCTGGCGGATGGCACCACGGTAATCAATTCCGATATTAACTTTGAGTGGATCGGCAACGGCTATCTCGGGCCGGTACCGTGGCTGATTGTGATTGCCTTTGCGGTGATCGCCATCTGCTGGTTCATCCTGCGCCGCACCACGCTGGGCGTCCATATTTACGCGGTCGGCGGCAATATCCAGGCGGCGCGTCTCACCGGTATCAAGGTCGGAATGGTGCTGCTGTTTGTCTACGGCATGAGTGGCCTGCTGTCGGGGCTGGGCGGTCTGATGAGCGCCTCGCGGCTTTACAGCGCCAACGGCAACCTCGGGGTTGGCTATGAGCTGGATGCGATTGCGGCGGTGATCCTCGGCGGTACCAGCTTTGTCGGCGGCATCGGCACCATCACTGGCACCCTGATTGGCGCGCTGATTATCGCCACGCTGAATAACGGCATGACGCTGATGGGGGTCTCCTATTTCTGGCAGCTGGTAATCAAGGGCGCGGTCATCATCATCGCGGTTCTGATCGACAAATATCGTACCCGTCATCATGTGAGTTGAGTCTTAAAAGGGCGGCTGTGCCATTTCACCTCCGCCACCTAAAAAACGCCATTAAGTGGTTGGCACCTTGAAAACAGCAGGAGAAGGTCTATGCGTTTTAATCCGATTGTAACCGGGCTGCTGGCGGCGACGCTGTTCAGTACCGGCCTGGCTCAGGCAAAAGAACTCAAATCTATCGGCGTAACGGTCGGCGATCTGGCAAACCCCTTCTTCGTGCAGATCACCAAAGGCGCAGAGATGAAGGCGCGTCAGCTGGCGGGCGATAAGGTGAATGTGACGCTGGTCTCCAGCGGCTACGATCTCGGTCAGCAGGTGGGCCAGATTGATAACTTTATTGCGGCTAAAGTCGACATGATTATCCTCAACGCCGCGGATTCCAAAGGGATCGCCCCGGCGGTGAAGCGGGCGCGTGATGCCGGTATTGTAGTGGTGGCGGTCGACGTGGCGGCCGATGGCGCTAATGCGACCATCACCTCCGATAACACCGAGGCGGGCGCGATGGCCTGTAAATATATTGCTGACCGCCTGAAGAACAAAGGCAACGTGGTGATCATCAACGGACCACCGGTCTCTGCAGTGCAGAACCGCGTTGAAGGCTGCATGACCGAGCTGAAAACCCATCCTGACATCAAGCTGCTCTCTTACAACCAGAACGCCAAAGGCAGTCGTGAAGGCGGACTGGAAGTCATGACCGGTCTGCTCTCTGCTAATCCAAAAATTGATGCGGTGTTTGCCATCAACGACCCGACAGCGATTGGTGCAGACTTAGCGGCGAAACAGGCGCAGCGCAGTGAGTTCTTTATCGTTGGCGTCGATGGCTCACCGGACGGTGAAGAGGCGCTGAAGCGCAAGAATTCACTGTTCGTCGCGACGCCTGCGCAGGACCCGCAGGTCATGGCCGCCAAAGCGGTCGAGATTGGTTATGACATTCTGCAGGGCAAACCGGCACCCGATAAGCCCGTGCTGATCCCGGTGAAACTGATCGATCGTAATAATATCGGCAGCTACCAGGGCTGGACGGTGAAATAAGCTTTAGTGCGGCACCTTTAGGGTGCCGCTCTCAGGAGGCCACCATGCAACGTTCAGAGGTTAATTATTACCTGCAACATACGCGCGAGTTTTTCCGACAGCAGGATGTGCATCTGCCGCCGTGGGCCGATTTCGATGTGAGCCAGTGGCGGGCTCAGGATCGTGACGTGGCGCAGGAGATTCTGGCGTTGCGGCTGGGCTGGGATCTCACCAGTTTTGGCGCGGCTGATTTTCTGCAGACCGGGCTGACACTGTTTACCCTGCGCAACGGTTCGCCGGGTGGGCAGCCGTGGCATAAACCTTACGCCGAGAAAATAATGCATGTACGGGAAGGGCAGCAGACGCCGATGCACTACCATCCGCGCAAGATGGAAGACATCATTAATCGCGGCGGCGGGAATCTGATTGTCGAACTGCATAACCGCGATGGTGACGGGCTGGCTGACTCGCTGGTGGCGGTGTCGCTGGATGGCCTGCGCCAGACCCACGCCGCCGGTTCACTGCTGCGGCTCTCACCGGGTGAAAGCGTGACGCTGGAGGCGGGCATCTGGCACAGTTTCTGGGGGGAAAGTGGCTTCGGCGACGTGCTGGTGGGCGAGGTATCGATGACCAACGATGATGAAAACGACAATGTGTTTCTGACGCCGCTGGCTCGTTTCAACCCGCTGGAGGAGGATGAAGCGCCGCGCTGGCTGCTGTGCAACGATTACGCGCACTGGCTATCCTGCGCGCGGCAGGCGTAATCAGGCAATCTGACTGGCACGCGTTGTTGAATCGCGTTTCACCACATCGGCCGAAAAGACATAGCCCAGTCCGCGAATGGTGCGGATCAGGTCGGGCTGGTGCGGATTAGTTTCGATTTTACGGCGCAGCCGCATGATCAGCACGTCGATGGTACGGTCAAACACGTCGAGACTTTCGCTGTGGGTCAGCTCCAGCAACTGATCGCGGGTCAGTACCTTGCGGGCGTGGCGTACCAGCGCGCGTAACAGGCTATATTCCCCCTGGGTCAGCGGCACCAGCTCGCGCTGCGGATTAAACAGCTGGCAGCGGCCATCATCCAGTTGCCAGCCGCCAAAACGCCAGCCCTCCTGTTCAGGGTCGGCCTGGGCAATGCGTCCGCTGCGACGCAGGGCCGCCCGGGTTCGCGCCACCACCACGCGTGGATTAAAGGGTTTGGCGATGTAGTCATCTGCGCCCATCTCAAGGCCCACTACCATCTCCGCTTCAGAACCCATACCGGTCAGCATAATCACCAGCACTTCGGGTCGCTGACGCTGAAGCTGCTGCAACACCAGTAGCCCGTTAGTATCGGGCAGCAGCATATCCAGCATCACCAGCGAGATTTCAGGGTGCTCGCTGAGCATCGAGAGCGCCTCGCGTCCCTGATGACAGCGGTAGACCGTTAACAGATGTTCACTTAACGCATCCTGCAGGACATCGCAGACTGCAGGATCATCATCCACCACCAAAATTGCTGGCTTCATTGCGCGGCCTCAATGTTACGAAAGAGTTAATTCAGGAGTCTACACAGGCCAGAAAAGGTTGCTGAGGCAGCGTGCTGAAACGTGACCAGCTTCGCCTGTGAGAGTGCGGAAGCGTGCGCTGGCGCAGAGTTTTTCGGGGTTGCCTGTTTGCCGCAGGAAAACGATTGCGCGGCATCGGTGCATTGCACCATAATCGCGCCTCGTTTTGGTTCGGAATTCTCTTAGGCGTACCCGGCTCCGCCAGGTAATCGATTGCGTCGGGAGATGGCATGGCAATTGCTTTGGGCAGTGGGTAAGTCAGGGATTTCAGGCGATTCTGGCACGCAAGTATGCAGCGGCCAGCATCAGTGTCCCGGAAACAGAATAATCAGCATGCAAACCCCTTTGGCAAGTGAGACTGATGTCTCCTGTATCGAGAGATGATGATGTTAGAAAAACTATTCAAACTCAAAGCGCATAACACGACGGTTCGTACTGAGATTATCGCCGGGATCACCACCTTCCTGGCGATGGCTTATATTCTGTTTGTGAACCCAAGCATTCTGGGCGCAACCGGCATGGACAAGGGCGCGGTATTTGTCGCCACCTGTCTGGCGGCGGCGATTGGCTGCGTGCTGATGGGGCTGATTGCCAACTACCCGATTGCGCTGGCGCCGGGTATGGGACTGAACGCCTTTTTCACCTACACCGTCGTGCTGCACATGGGCTATACGTGGCAGATTGCGCTGGGCGCGGTGTTTCTCTCGGCGGTGATTTTCTTCGCGATGTCGCTATTTAAGATTCGTGAATGGATTATTGCCAGTATTCCGCTGCCGCTGCGCGCCGGGATTGGTGCCGGTATCGGCCTTTTTCTGGCACTGATTGCGCTGGAAGGGGCGGGCATTGTGGTCGATAACCCGGCGACGCTGGTGGGCATTGGCGATCTGACTAAACCGGGTCCGCTGCTGGCGATGCTCGGCTTTGTGGTTATTGTGGTACTGGAAGCACGTCGGGTTACGGGCGCAGTGCTGATCGGTATTCTGCTGGTGACCTTTATCTCCATGGGCATTGGTCTGTCGCCCTTTGCCGGGGTCTTCTCTGCACCGCCGTCGATTGCACCGACCTTTATGCAGCTGGATATTGCCGGCGCGTTTAACGTCGGCCTGATCAGCGTGATTTTTGCCTTCCTGTTTGTTGATGTGTTTGATAACACGGGCACGCTGCTGGGTGTGACCAAACGCGCCGGTCTGGCGGATGAGCAGGGTAACGTGCCGAAGATGGGCCGTGCGCTGATTGCCGACAGTGCGGCTGCGCTGTTTGGTTCGCTGCTCGGCACCTCGACCACTACCAGTTATGTGGAATCGGCGGCGGGCGTGAGTGCCGGTGGCCGTACCGGCCTGACCGCGATTGTGGTCGGCGTGCTGTTCCTGCTGGCCCTGTTTTTCTCGCCGCTGGCCTCAAGTGTTCCGGTTTATGCCACCGCGCCTGCGTTGCTGTTTGTAGCGGTGCTGATGGCCTCGGGCCTGGCAGAGATTGACTGGAAAGATATCACCACCGCCGCGCCGGTCACCGTGACCGCGCTGACCATGCCGCTGACCTATTCGATCGCCAACGGCATCGCGTTTGGTTTTATTACCTGGACGCTGGTGAAGCTGCTGAGCGGACGCGCGAAAGAGGTGAATGCGGCGCTGGTTATCCTGTCGATTCTGTTTGTGATTAAGCTGGGATGGTTGAGTGCTTAGTTGTTGCCTGGCGGCAGGGGGGCGCTTAGCAGCGGGCTGGCACACTGAGTAAGTTTCACTTGGCAGCGGGCTGGCTGTGAGCAGGTTACGCCGCCCAGGCGTTCGGGAGTTTCAGGTCATTTAGCTGCGCGTTAGCACTGAGCGGGTTACGCCCGCCAGTCGATGGGGAGTTTCAGGTTGCCCGTGCAGGCGGACGCGTTAAGGGTCGGACGCCCGCCCCTTAACAATCCCGGCGTCCGGCTGCCTGCGCGCCCCGCGTAGCGGGGTGCCTTCGTCACGTCCTGCGGCCGACGGACCGTCCGGACTCGCCATCCCTGGCTCGTACCGTCCTTTCGCCGACGTCCTGTCGGCTCCCGGCCTCCGGTTGTTCCTCAGCGCTTCGTACGCCTCTGGTAAACCCCCCGCCGGTGGGTTTGTTACCCGGATGGGAGGGGCTCAAGTTACTGAAAGCGGGGAAAGATTCATAAGGTTTCTTTTTACCTTTGGTCCTTACAAACGTGATTCGGTACCTGGTGACCTCGGAGATTGCGTAGTGGCAGATATCATATGTGGCTCAGTCTACTTGCACAGCCTGCTTTATCATTTCTGCAACGACACTTCTGCTAAAACCTGTTTCATCCGCGATTTCCATTACTTTGGCCTCTGCCATAGCTTTGCTACGCATTGCTGAAAGGACGGGTTTAAAGGCATGTTTATTTCCCTGAAGGTTTAATGGCAGCGAAATGCTGGCAATTAACGTTTCTTCAACAACCCATGGTTCTTCATCTGCTACCCAGTACACTTTTGCATTCTTTTCCATCCATCGATCTAACCATTGTTCGCCAGGATGGGTAAACGTTGTTCTTTTACCCGAGCCAACCCGACGGAGCGGGAAATTACTTTCCGTCGCAAGCAATACCCCCAACGTGCGCCTTAGCGTTGACCCTTCGGCATTACCGCTATAGTGGGTTTTAATGCGCTGTCTGAGATTGGCGCAGCTATTAGGTTTTCCCTTCTTATCAGGCGAAATACCGACGTAGAGCAATGTGTATCCATCCTTTGTGATGCAACCTTCAGTCGGAACGCCTGGGGGAATCTCTTTGAACCACCAGAAATAGATACCATTCACCGCAGGAACAGGCGTGGGACGGCACATGACCTCTGCTCTGCTGAATGTTTTTTCAGGATAAAAATTAAACACACATATTCTCCGCTCTGATTCATGCTGGTATTTTATGAGATCATTGCCTGGGAATGTTTGATTTAATAAGGGGGAATGATGAGTTTAAGAGTTACGCAGCAGCAGGTGGATACCTGGAAAAAACGTATTCAGCGAGATGGTTTGAAAGGTTCGACCTACTTTTGCCAACATGGTGGAACTGTTTGGGTTTCAGCATCTGCGGATCATCAGGCTATCTGTCATAAAGTTTTAGGAAGGGATTCGGGAACAAGTTCTTTGGCTAGTTATTTGCGCTGGGATGATGTCGGCGCGGTTGCTTTGGTTGAATTGTTGTATGCAATTGAAATGGCATAGAACAACAAATTACGCCCCACTGCAAAGGCTCTGTCGCCATTTTGTCGCCACTGGCGTCCAAGGTGTGATCTAGATGGTTGATTATAAATAGGCTGGATTTCAGGCAACAAAAAAACCATAAACATAGCGTGAAGCGCTGTCCTTTATTGCCCAGCCAAACAGGGAGTGGTCAAAATAGTATCTGAGAGGATTCGGTTCTTGATTCATCAGCTTAGCCTCTGATTACGATATGTCCCTTCTTCAGAAAGAGCGCCGGTATATAGTTATCAAATTGGCTTTGAGGACAATAGTCAGTGAGGGCGGAAACGGCGTTGAGACCCGCTTTTCGGTAACAGCTTCGAAGCCTGCCGTTAACGGCATCAACTGAGATTGCCGGAATGCTGCTTATTTGTTTGATTTTCATTCCGCGGACCAGCAGATATACCACCTCCCATTCTTTTTCGATAAATACGGATGAGGGAGATTCGAAGGTCGCATGAATCCCGGCGCCCGGCTGCCTGCGCGCCACGCTTCGCGCGGTGCCTTCGTCATTCGCTGCGGCCGACGGACCGTCCGGACTCGCCATCCCAGGCTCGTGCCGTCCTTTCGCTGACGTCCTGTCGGCTCATCCTTGCCTTCGGTTGTTCCTCAGGGCTTCGGACGCCTCGCACAAACCCCCGCCTGTAATTATCTTTTCATTTCGCTGTTGCCGTGCTGTCTGATGGTCTGATCGCAAAGACAATCCCAAAACCCACAGCGATAAAGTACCCGACATAAAAAGCAGAGATAACAGCGAGGGGTTGGGGAGGCCGTCAGAGCCGCTGAGCGGATGAGGGATTTCAGGACGAGCGACAGGGATGTCGCGAAGAGGCGGGTTCGCGCCAGGGATGGCGCGTCCCGCCGGTCCGTCAGAAATCCTGAAGTAGCGAAGGAACCGCGAAGCGGCGGTGAAGCAGGCCGGAGCCCGGGGTCAAGGGGGCGCGGCGACTGGCGCCCCCTTGTCGGTCGCCTGCAGAGGCGAATCTGAAACTGCCCGGCTTACCAGGCGAACGAAACCTTCTCATAGCCCGTTCGCGCAGCGAACAACTCCAGCTTCAGCGCTGCACCTCAGCCCGTTCGCGCAGCGAACAATCCCAGCTTCAGCGCTGCACCCCAGCCCATTCGCGCAGCGAACATCCCCCGCATCAGGCGGCTAACGCTTACCTGAAAGGCGGCTCATTAAAGGTACGCAACTTACGCGAATGCAGCTTATCGCCCTCGGCGCGCAGCAGCTCAACCGCGTGAATACCAATCTGCAGATGCTCCGAAATCGCCCCTTCATAGAAACGGTTCGCCTGACCTGGCAGCTTAATCTCACCGTGCAGCGGCTTGTCTGAAACGCACAGCAGCGTGCCGTACGGCACCCGGAAACGATAACCCTGTGCGGCAATGGTGGCGCTTTCCATATCGACCGCCACCGCACGGCTCAGGTTAAAGCGCAGTGCCGAAGCGGAGTAGCGAAGTTCCCAGTTGCGATCGTCGGTGGTCACCACAGTGCCGGTACGCAACCGCTGCTTCACCTCTTCGCCTGGCATGCCGCTCACCGATTTGGTGGCGTCATACAGCGCGCGCTGCACTTCGGCAATGCTGGGTACCGGGATATCAGGCGGCAGCACGCTGTCCAGCACGTGATCGTCGCGCAGATAGGCATGGGCCAGCACATAATCACCGATCCGCTGGCTCTCGCGCAGCCCGCCACAGTGACCAATCATCAGCCACGCATGTGGACGCATCACCGCCAGATGATCGCAGATGGTTTTGGCATTCGACGGGCCGACACCAATGTTAATCAGCGTAATACCGCGACGATTCGGCGAGGTGAGATGCCAGGCGGGCATCTGGTGCTTCTTCCACGCCAGATCCGAGAGCATCGACTCACTGTCAGCGGTGTCGGCGGTCAGCACCACATCGCCCGCGCAGGCCAGGCTGTCGTATGGAGTACTGGGATCGCGCACCTGCTCGATCGCCCAGCGCACAAACTCATCAACATAACGGGTGTAGTTGGTGAACAGCACAAACGGCTGGAAGTGCTCTACGCTGGTGCCGGTGTAGTGACGCAGGCGGGCCAGCGAGAAGTCGGTTCGCAGCGCGTCGAAGTGCGACAGAGGGGATTTTGCATCGGCATGGAACAGGCCATCGGCGGTCTCATCACCAATCTGTGACAGCTCGGTGGTCGGGAAGTGGCGCGCAATACCGGCGCTCATGGTGCGATCCAGTGACAGGTCGGAACCGTCGATCACGTAAGGATAGGGGATCTCCTGGCTGGAGGGGCCCACGTCGATCTCCAGCTGATACTCCTTCTCCAGCATCTGAAGCTGTTCCGAAATATAGTGGCGCAGCAACGCCGGGCGGGTGATGGTGGTGCTGTAACTGCCGGTGTGGGTGAAACGTCCCCAGGCACGCGTGCGGTTCTGTTGCGGACCGTCGCCGCGCCAGGTGATGCGCAGCTCCGGATAAACAAATAGTCCCTGCGCCCGCGCGGTGGCATCGGGCAGCGTGCCGTTTTCGGTAAAGGCTTTAATCGCCTCGCGCAGCGCATCGACGGCGCCATCGTACAGGCGTTCGAGTTCATCCAGCGCCTGCTGGCTGGTCAGGTTTTTCCGTAGTGTCGGCATGGTTTCTCCTTCCATTTTTTTCCGCAATTTGCCCCAAGCTTAGCGGGTTTGTTGCGGAGATTGGTGAAGAATCTGTGATCGCCGTTTTTTTGTGCCAGCGAAGCGGGAATTCTGAGCAGTGCTGTTTTAAATGAGGATTCGCCGCACTGAAATTCATTAAGAAAAGCTTTACGATCAGAAGCGGTGATTCACCTCTTTTTAATACGTTACTGATGAGGATAGGGTGGAAAAACCGCCAGCAGCAAAGCATGCCCAATCGATCATAACATCAGGGAAATATTCAGGTTTGCTACAGCAGGCGGGGCAGTGAGACAGATTGTGCCGTGGCGACATTAAAAAGTTTGTAACCATGATTAATTTGCACCGGAAAGACTTTGCATATTTCTCTGCCCACTATCATCATTAGAACTCCTGTCCAGTCTCTTCTGATTTGGTAATCCTTTGCAAAATCCCGGCGTAGCAGTGATGCAGGCGATCAAGCGCACGGCGTGGTACCCGAAACGCCGTTCGTATCGCACGCTCTACTGGCGTGAGATATCGCCATTAGCAGTGCCTATCTTTTTCGAGAACGCCTGTGTGCTATTGATGGGCGTACTGAGCACCTTCCTGGTCAGCTGGCTGGGTAAAGAGGCGATGGCGGGTGTGGGCCTGGCCGACAGCTTCAACATGGTGATCATCTCGTTCTTTGCTGCCATCGATCTCGGTACCACGGTGGTGGTGGCGTTCAGCCTGGCAAAACGCAACGGCAAGCGCGCCCGTGCCGCCACGCGTCAGTCGCTGGCCATGATGACGATACTCGCCTTTGTGCTGGTGATCGCCATTGAGTTCTGGGGCCATCTGATTGTCGATGCGATTGCCGGTGCCGCCGATCCGAAAGTCAAAGCGCTGGCGCTGAGCTATCTGCAGACTTCCGCCTGGAGCTATCCGGCCGCCGCCATCACCCTGATTGGCAGCGGAGCGCTGCGCGGTGCAGGTAACACCAAGATTCCGATGCTGATTAATGGCGGAATGAACATCCTCAACATCATCATCAGTAGCGTGCTGATTTATGGCTGCTTCTCGTGGGACGGTTTAGGGTTTATCGGTGCCGGGCTCGGACTGACCATCACCCGCTATATCGGGGCGATCGCGGTGATTTACGTGCTGATGATCGGCTTTAACGCGTCACTGAAAATCACGCTGTCGAGCTATTTCCGGCGCTGGAACAGCAGCATTCTGATGGAAGTTTTAGGTATAGGCGTGCCTGCCAGTATCGAGTCGGTGCTGTTCAACGGCGGTAAACTGCTGACACAGGTGTTTGTTGCCGGAATGGGCACAAGCGAGATTGCCGGGAATTTTATCGCCTTTTCTATCGCCTCACTGATCAACCTGCCAGGCAATGCGCTGGGTTCGGCTTCAACCATTATCACCGGTACCCGTCTGGGCAGGAATCAGGTGTTCCAGGCGGAACGCCAGGTGCGGCACGTCTTCTGGCTGGCGACGGTCTGCCTGACCGCGATGGCCCTGCTGACGGTGCCGCTGGCCGGGTTGCTGGCGCGGTTTTATACCAGCGATCCGGAAGTGATTAACGTGACGAAGCAGCTGATCTGGCTTAACGCGCTGTTTATGCCGTTATGGGCCGCGTCCTGGGTGCTGCCTGCCGGCCTCAAGGGCGCACGCGATGCACGTTACACCATGTATGTGTCGATGTTCAGCATGTGGGGCGCCCGCGTGGTGGTCGGCTACCTGCTCGGGATTGAACTGGGGATGGGCGTGACCGGCGTCTGGCTGGGGATGTTTCTCGACTGGACGGTGCGTGGCATCTTCTTCTGGTGGCGACTTAACAGCGGCAAGTGGCTCAACCGCTATCGAAAAATGATCGCGAAAACCGGTTAGCGCACTGTTCACGCCTTTCCCCCGCCCCGGGGAAAGGCGTCATACCTCTTTCAGCACCATTAAAAATAACATCTCCGTCACATCTCCAGACTTTCGAACCTGATTTCAGACAGTTGCACAAAGCCAGCCTTCTCAGACAGGGTTAGCGTAATGCCTGCTGCGCAATGATGCAGACACTACTTATCAAGGTGACCCTATGATCCGTCTGAAAACGGCGCTGGCACTCCTGCCGCTGCTGTGTAGCGCCCCGTTATGGGCGGCAACCTTTGTCTATGTCTCCAATGCTGAATCCGGCACCGTTTCCCGCTATCAGCTCAGCGAGGCAAATGGCAGCCTGCAATGGCGTGGCGATACGCCTGCCGGTAAAAAGATTATGCCGCTGGCGGCCAGCCCGGATGGTAAACGGCTCTATGGTGCGCTGCGGAGTCCGCCTTACTCGATCATCAGCTGGCGCATCTCGGGTTCGCACGGTGACTTGCAGAAACTGGCGGTGACGCCGGTTGCAGCCAGCTTTCCGTGGATCACCACCGACAGAAGTGGGTGCTATCTGCTGGCTGCCTCTTATGACAGCGATATCGTCACCAGTAACCGGATTGATGACAAAGGCATTGTGACACCACAGGTCACGGGCGAGGTGAAAACCGGGCCGCATGCCCATTCGGTGATCACCGACGTCAGTAATCATTCCCTCTACGTCGGTAACCTTGGCGCGGATCGCGTGCTGCAATATGCCTTTGCGGATAACGGCGCGATAACACCGCTGGGAACCGGTTTTGTTCAGGGCGAGAAGAACAGCGGCGCACGGCATTCCGTGATATCGCCCGACAATCGTTTTCTCTATAACCTCGCGGAGATGAGCGGCACCATTACGCAGTTCCGTCGCGCGGCGGATGGGGCGCTGACGGCGCTGAAAACCTGGCCGAATGCGGTGGCGAAGAAATATAACCTGCAGCATGGCGAGCAGCGCCCGGCGGGCTACAGCGATCCCACGCCGCGTATCTGGGCGGCAGACATCAAAATCACGCCTGACGGACAATTTATCTATGTCACCGAGCGCACCTCCAGCACCGTCAGTGGCTACCGGGTCGATAAGCAGTCGGGTGAGTTAACACTCATCGGCAGCTGGCCGGTTGAAAAACAGCCGCGCAGTATTGCGATTGATGTGCAGGGTAAATGGCTGATCGCCAGCGGGGAGAAGAGCGCGGTGATTGGCAGTTACGCTATCGATCCCGCCAGCGGCGAACTCAAACGGGTTGCTGAAGCCCCGGCCGGTAAAGGGGCGAACTGGGTGACGCTGATAACGCAGTAACCGTTTTGAGCAGCCGGTGTATGGCAATGGTTAAACAGATGAGGGCTGCTTATGCCATTTCCGGCATAAGCAGCGCAGAAATTTTTGGTTCTGATCGGGCGTGTAAGCGGGTTTACTCAGAGCATCAACTGATGCGGAGAGCCTGAGATGAAACAGAAACTGATAGCCTGGTTTGAACAGCTGCTGAGCGGCCCTGTGGCGAGTGACCGTGTGCATGATATTAACGTCGAACTGCTGCTGCCGCTGAGCCAGTTGTATGGACTGGAATATTATCCGGCAGTGCATCGCTACCATGAAAAATAATGGTTGTTGCATGTTGTCTGGTTAAAGGCCCGCTACGTTGCGGGCCTTTTTGCATCTGTATTGCGCTGGTCATTTCAGCCAGCAGGCTTCACCACGAAAAACAGCAACATCATTGTATTTTATCCCACTTAATATCCCTGCGCCGTTATATGAATAATTAATCCGTCGCGCATGTATATTCTTCAGTGTTCGCCTTAACATCCATTCCCTTAACACTCATAAATGACCTCCGCATATAGAAAGTGGCTAAATCATTACAAATTTGGCTTAGAAAACGTTTTATCACCGCTAATTTTACTTTTTGTAAAACCACATCATTATTTTAAGTCAATAAGGAACTTCCGATTGTTAAGGTGGTAATCTGCACGCCTGTGCTTACACAAAACTTACAATAAGCGTTGTTAATCCTTCGATGAAAATGCCTGAAACAGGGAAGTGGCTGGTTTTCGGAGCCAGTTTGTTTATCAGCAATGTCATGGCTGCACCGGTCACACCGGGCGATCTTGACGTTATTCAAAATCAGCAGCAGCAGCGGTTGCAGCAGGATCAGCAGCAGCGTGACGCATTAACACAGACGCATCAGGTTGAGCTGCAAAAAACCGAATCGGCGCCAGCCAGCGGCCCCTGTTTTGAAATCAACCAGATTTCACTGCAACAGGCGAGCTTAATCACGCCTGATACACAGAAGAGACTTGTCGCTCCCTATATCAATCAGTGCCTGAGTCTGGATCGTATTAATCAGCTGGTACGCGCCATTTCAGAGTGGTATGTCCAGCGCGGCTATATCACCAGCCGGGCCTTCCTGACAGAACAGAATCTTTCCCACGGGACATTAAATATCACCGTACTGGAAGGAAAGCTTGAGGCGATTCATTTGCAGGGTGCCAGTGCACGTCAGCTGAACATGGCGTTCCCGACCCGTGCAGGACTTATTTTAAATTTACGAGACATTGAACAGGGAATGGAGCAGATAAACCGGCTTCGTACTACGCCGGTTCAGATTGAAATCATCCCATCGACTCAGCCGGGCTATTCCATTGTTAATCTGACCAGCACCCCCGAGTTTCCTCTGACGCTGGGGCTGAATATGGACAATAGCGGCCAGCGAAGCACCGGCATCGGTCAGCTTTCCGGCTCGCTGGTGGGTAACGACCTGCTGGGTGTTGCCGATCGCTGGTTTGTCAGCGGTGGTCGCAGCAGCGCTTTCAGCGACTGGCGCGATGCGCAAAATTTCCAGGCGGGCGTCAGCGTGCCTTATGGCTATGGGCTGCTGGATTACAGCTATAGCTGGAGCAACTATCACAGCCGCTTTAACGCCAATAGTTTCGACTGGTATAGCAACGGTGACAACATCTCTAACCGCCTCAGCGGCTCGTGGGTGCTGTTCCGCAACGGGCAAATCAAAACCGGCCTTCAGCTTGGGCTGAACCATTACGTCAGCCATAACTGGCTGAATGAGACCCTGCTTGAAAGCAGTAGCCGCAAACTGACCAGCCTGCAGATCGGTTTTAACCATACGCAAAAAATTGCAGGTGGGGTGGCCACCCTGAACCCGATGCTGAGCCGCGGGATGCCGTGGTTTGATGCGGAAAGCGACAAGGGTAAAAGCGACGATTTTCCGAAAGCTGAATTCCGTAAATGGAGCGTCAGCAGCAGCTATCAGCGGCCAGTCACTCAGAAAATGTGGTGGCTCAGCAGTTTTTACGCTCAGTGGTCGCCGGATCGCCTCTATGGCAGCGAACGCCTGACAATTGGTGGCGAGAACTCGGTTCGCGGCTACAAGGAGCAATACCTTTCCGGCGATGTTGGCGGCTATCTGCGTAACGAACTGAATTACTCGCTGTTTACCCTGCCTGCAATCGGCGAGGTCAGCACCACCCTGGCGCTGGACGGCGGGTGGCTCCAGAGCGACAAACAGGATCGCTACGCAGCAGGCACGCTGTGGGGCAGTTCGCTGGGACTTGGCACCCGTAACGCGCATGTCTCCACTCAGCTGTCGCTGGGTATCCCTGTCAGCTACCCCAATTATCTTGCGCCCGATCGCCTCAGCGTTTACGCGCGTGTTGGACTCGTTTTTTAAAAAAAGGCCCCGATTATGGATGATCAATTAAAGCTTTCACTGCCGCGTCGTCTGCTGAGCTATCTCATCTGCTCGCTGATCGCGTTTCAGCCACTGCTGCCCGCCTTTTCTGCGGCGATAGCGCCCGTCACACCAGGGACAAAAGTCGATGCTGCCGGGAATGGTGTCCCGGTCATTAATATCGCGACGCCAAATGCGGCGGGCCTGTCGCATAACCAGTATCAGAATTACAACGTGGGTCAGGAAGGGCTGATCCTGAACAACGCAACCGGCCGGTTGACGCAGACCCAGCTGGGTGGACTTGTCCAGAACAACCCGAATCTCAAAGCAGGGCAGGAAGCCCGGGCCATTATCAATGAGGTGGTGGGTGCTAACCGTTCACAGCTGCAGGGCTATACCGAGGTAGCGGGCAAAGCGGCCAACGTGATGGTCGCTAACCCTTATGGCATTACCTGTAACGGCTGCGGCTTTATCAATACGCCCAACGTTACGCTGACCACCGGTAAACCGCAGCTTGATGCGCAGGGCAATCTGCAATCGCTTGAAGTGACGAAAGGCGCAATCAGCATTGAGGGTAAAGGACTGGATGGCAGCCAGGCAGATGCTGTCTCGATCATTGCGCGCGCAACCGAAATCAACGCGGGCATCCATGCCAAAGATCTCACTGTGACGCTGGGCGCAAACCGGGTTGGTGCTGATGGCAGCGTGACACCCATCGCGGGCGAAGGTGCTGCGCCATCGGTCGCCGTAGATACCGGCGCGCTGGGCGGCATGTACGCCAACCGCATCCATCTGGTCTCCAGCGAAAACGGCGTTGGCGTCAATCTCGGCAATCTTAATGCCCGTCAGGGCGATATGGTGCTGGATGCGCAGGGTCGGTTAAGCATCAACAATAGCCTGACCAGCGGCACCCTGATTGCAAAAGGCAGCAGCATCGCACTGCAAGGCGAACATAAAGCCGGGGGCAACGTTGCGCTGACAGCGCAGCAGGATATTGCCTTAAACGCGGCCTCGCTGGGCAGCGACGCCTCGCTGGACCTCAACAGTCAGGGCAGTATCACGCTCAAAGGCAGCAGCGTGAAGGCAGGACAGAATGTGCGTCTCAGCGGTGCTAACCTGAGTGTTGATAACAGCAGCAGCGGTAGTGCGGTAGACGCGCTGCAACTCTCTGCCACCTCTCAGCTGGACAATGCCGGTCAGCTCGCCGCCGCAAAAACACTCGATATTCAGGCTGCGCATATCACTAACAGTGGTAGCCTGGCCAGTAATGGTGACGTACAGGTTCGCACTAACACTCTGCAACAGAACGGTAAGCTGCTGGCTCAGGGTAAAAACACTGTGGCTGTTAGCGGACAGTTGACTAACCGCGATGAAATCAGTGGCAGCAGCCTGAATATTCAAAGCGGCACTCTTGATAACAGCGGCAAACTGATCAGTACGGGTGATGCTACGATCACGGCTAATCGACTGAATCAGGACGGGATCTTCTCCGCACAGGGCAACGCACTGTTCAGTGTTGCCGACACCTTCAGCAACAGCGGCAATCTGGTCAGTCAGCGTCTGCAAATCGATGCCCCGACCCTGAATAACAGTGGCGAGATGGTGAGTCATGGCGATGCCGTGATTAACAGCGATACGCTACAACAAAACGGCTCCATCACTGCACGCGGTGACGCGCAACTGACCGCTCGTGGCAGGCTGGAAAATCAGGGGGCTATCAGCAGTCAGAACGCACTCATCCTGAACAGTGCACAACTGCGTAACATGGGCTCGTTAACCGCACCAAATCTGACGCTGACCGCCGGGCAAATCAGTAACGGCGGCCTGCTTCAGGGCTCTAATCAGCTCTCTTTACATGCCGGAATGCTGGATAACCTTGCTGCGGGGACGATCAGCTCCGACAACGATTTTGCGCTCGATTTGCCACAGCTTAATAACAGCGGATTGATCACCAGCGGCAAAGCATTGGTCGTCAGTGGCGACCAGCTGAACAACAGCGGGGAAATCAACGCTGCCAGCCTCAGCGCCCGGTACGGGCATCTGGATAATCAGCTGGGTGGCAAACTGCTGGCCAGTGATCCACTCCAGCTGCACGGCGATGTACTGACTAATCAGGGCATCATCGCCGCCGCAACGCTGAATAGCGATGTCAGCCAGGTCAATAACAGCGGAACACTCCAGGGCGACAAGGCAGTATCGTTGCAGGGCAGCGGGTTAACCAACAGCGGCACGCTGCTCAGCGCAGGCCAGCTGAATGTGCAACAGCAGACGCTGGACAACAGCGGACTGATGCAGGGCAAACAGCTGACACTGAATGCTGATCGCTGGCAGAATAGCGGCAATGCCCTCAGTGAAGCCGACGCCGAGCTGCAAAGCGACACGCTGGTCAATAGCGGCAAGATTCTGGGACAACAGGGCATCGCGCTAAAAGCGAATCACACTGACAACAGCGGCTGGCTGATTGCTCAGGCGCTGACGCTGCGTGGCGACCTGATTAACAGTGGCCTGATTCAGGGTAATCAGCAGATTACGCTGGCAGGCGACCAGCTGGATAATCAGCAGGGCGGACAGTTGCTGAGTGACGGCACCCTGAATGGCAACATCACTTCACTGAATAACCACGGCGCAATGCAGGCCGATCAGATAGCGTTAAACGCGAAGGCGTTGCAGAACAGTGGCACTGTTCGCGCCGGGAAAGCACTGACAGCCCAGGTCGGGGGTGTGCTGGATAACAGCGGAAGTCTGATCAGCCAGCAGCAGATGAATTTACAGGCTGGGGAGATCGATAACAAAGGCACACTGGCGGCAGATAACCTCAGCCTGCATGCGCCAGTGCTCAGTAACGCCGGTCTGCTGCAGGGCAACAGCACCTTAACGCTGGATCATCAGCAACTCCACAACCTCCATGGCGGCCAGTTAATCGCCGGAGGACCGCTGACGCTGACGTTAGAGCAACTGGATAACGACGGGCTGCTGCAGGTTAACGGTAAGCTTTCAGTCAACGGCAACCGTCTCAACAACAGCGGACGCCTGCTGAGCGATGACCTCGATCTTCAGATTGCCGATACGCTGAATAACAGCAGTACGGGACAGATCGTGACCGGCCAGCAGGCCGACCTGCATGCCCAAACGCTCAGTAACAGCGGCCAGATTGCGGCACAGCAACTCAGCGCCAGCGGTAATACGCTGGAGAACAGCGGACTGCTTCAGGGCGACAACCTGCTGGATCTCGGATTTGCTCAGACCCTCAACCACAACAATGGGCAACTGCTGAGCGGCGATCGACTGATCGTCAAGGGCGGTAACGCGATCAATGATGGCAGCTGGCAGGGCCAGCAACTCGACGTCACGCTGGATTCTCTCGACAATCGCGGCAGCATCAATGGCATCAGCGCCTTGCGCGGTAATATCGCCAGCGATCTGATCAACAGTGGCACGCTGGTCAGCCAGGGAGAGAGCGACATTAATGCCACCACGCTGCGCAACAGCGGCAAAATAATGGCGGACCGCCTGGGGTTGCAGGGCACCAGCCTGAACAACGACAGTCTGTTACAGGGCAACACGGCGCTGACTGCTCAGGCCGATAACATCACGCAATCTGCCGGTGGCAAAACGCTGAGCGGCGGAACACTGACGCTGACCGCAGGTCAGCTCAACACCCAGGGAATGCTGCAGGGCGAGCAGGCAACGGTTAACGCTGATAACTGGCTGCATCAGGGTTCGCTGCTGGGAAGCAAAGATCTGAACGCCAGCATCAGCAATGAACTGCATAACACCGGCTCGTTGATGAGTCAGAACACCGCACAGGTTACGGCGAACACGCTGAACAACAGCGGCTCACTGCTCAGCGAAGGGGCGATGGTGCTGAACGGTGTCGCGCTGAATAACAGCGGATCGGTGCAGGGCAAAACCCTGACCATTTCACCCGCCAGCGTCATTAATCAGGGCAGCCTGATTGGTCTGCAGGCATTGACGTTTGCCGCTGCGCCACAGGTGGCCGGGCGAATGCTGCTCAGAGCGCTGGCCGCGCCATCACGTCAGCTGATCAATAACCAGGGAGGATCGCTGCTGACGCAGGGCACGCTGAACATTAACGGCGGGGACGTTGTGAATAACGGCAGCTGGCAGGGACAGCAGATCCTGCTGAATGCCCGGAAACTGACCAATAATGGCGCGATCCAGAGTGCGGATGCGCTGCAACTGATTCTGGCGGATCGCCTTGATACGGGCGCTGGCAGTAAGATCTCAGCGAATGGCACAGCGGCACTGCAGGCACTGACGCTGACCAATCAGGGTGAATGGATTGCCAGAAACCTGACGCTACGGGGCGACACGTTAAACAATAACGGCGCAGTGACCGGTGTCGACGCGCTGACGGTTGGCCTTAACGGTGCACTGACTCAGCAGCAGGATAAAACGCTGCTCAGCGCAGGCAGGCTGACGCTTCAGTCCTCCTCGCTTAATAATGCCGGACGCGTGCAGGGCGGCGATCTGCAGATCACCAGTGGTGCGGTTGATAACAACGGGCGCTTACAGGGTGACAACAGCCTGCTGGTCAATGCCGGTGGACGCATCACCAACGGCGGCAATGGCGCCATGATCACGCAAAACGCCCTGACGCTGACCGGGCCTGAACTGTTCAACTATGGCCTGATTCAGGGCAATGGCAACGGTGTCGCGACAATAACCGGTTTAACGCAAAACGATGGCCGGTGGCTCTCGGGTGGCGCGCAGACATTGAATACGCCGCAGCTGAATAACAACGGCTGGTTACAGGCGTCGCAGCTGATTCTCAATGCCACCAATGCCAGCAATAACGGTACGCTGCTGGCCGACGGTCAGGGCACGCTGACCGGCAATGGCTTCAGCAACCAGGGCACAGTCCAGGGCGG
Source organism: Pantoea sp. paga (assembly GCF_007558755.1). Classification (NCBI taxonomy): domain Bacteria; kingdom Pseudomonadati; phylum Pseudomonadota; class Gammaproteobacteria; order Enterobacterales; family Erwiniaceae; genus Pantoea; species Pantoea sp. paga. Next base: position 780,938 of record NZ_VLTF01000001.1, on the reverse strand, counting down.
CAACCTTGAGGTCAATTATCAGCAGGTAAACAACAGCGGCACGCTGCTGGGTAACAACCGGCTGAGCGTAATGGCCGCTCAGGTCAATCAGCAAAGCAGTGGTCGTCTGTTCAGTGGCGGCAGTTTGCTGGTTCACAGCAATGGCTTTGACCAGACCGGTCAGGTGGTGGCGCTGGGTAATGCCACGCTGGAGATCGCGAATGGTTTTACCGGTCGCGATGTGCTGGCTGCGGGCGGGCGACTCTCCGTCAGCAGTAATGGCGCGATAGATAACCAGGGCACGATGCAGGGCGGCGCGCTGACGCTGAGTGCAGGCGGCGATCTCACTAATAATGGTCAGCTCACCACGGGAACCGGTGACAGTGCGTTAAGCGGCAATCGTATCGCCATGAACGGGAATGGCAGTCTGCAGGGCGGCGGTAACATCAACTTAGCCAGCCGCAGCGATATTGTCCTGGACGGCTTTACCGGTACCCGCGGCAACCTGGTGCTCAGTGCACCTGGCAGCATCGTTAACAATGCGCTGCTCTATGCGGCAGGCAATCTCTCTCTTTTTGCCAACAGCATCCGCAACCAGCGTGCCGATATGCTGGCAGGCGGCAGTATGTGGCTTCAGGGCGACGCGGCGGGGAACGCCAACGGCGAGGTAGTTAATAACTCCGGCACCATCGAAACGCAGAACGGCGATATCACGATTAATACGGGACATTTGCTGAATACAAGGGATGGTTTGAGTACGAGCTCCTCAACTGTTGCAAATTCCGGACTTCCGTCAGGCGCTGATAATGGTTCGTTTGATATGAGATTATCCGAGCTTTCAGTAGATGCTGGCGAGCTCGGCTATTTACTTAAAGATGCCGGCGGCGGCAACGCTGAGGGGGCAGGCAGTGCTGACCGGTATACCTTAGTTCCTACTGAAAAAGCGCGTGTTAAACGCTACCTGGTAAGCCAGACAACTACAACCGCCGTTGCTTCGGGAGGGGCTGCGAGAATTGCTGCGGGTCGCAATTTGTTCATAAGGGCATTGCAATTGGATAATCAGGCGAGCAATTTGCTGGCTGGTAATGATGCTAATTTGTCCGGAGGAGTGCTTAATAATGCCTCCTGGCAAAGTGGGGTTTCCAGCAAATATTTAAGCTTTGCATTGGCCCCGAAAACTTCCCTTGCTCCGCCAAGTGAGCTGATTGTCAGGAAGAAACCCAACCAGGAATATTTAAATCAAACAAATCTGGAATTTTACGCACCAAAAAATTCTACAGGAGCCACGACAAACACAAGTGACGATACCGTAAAATATATTCTCTCCAGTGGCCCCGAGTACGAGACTGCCTATACCGGAAATGGATTACGCGCCGTTATCCAGGCCGGAGGCAACGTCTCAGCTAACTTCAGCGGCGATATCAGCAACACTAACACCACAGCGAATACCGGCTGGAGCGGTAACACCCTTTCGGCCCCCGCTATACGCGGCCTAACAGCAGCAGGCACCGCAGGCGCGCAGTCTCATCAGCAACTGGCTGCTGCCGACAAAGCCGCAATCAATACCCCGCAATGGCGCGATCAGCTCCAGAATGCCTTGCAGCAGGTCAATGGTGCAGGTGCGCTGGAGACCGCTTCACAGGGCAGCGCACCGCTGACGCAATATGCAACTGCGGGTAAACACAACGCAGCGCTGGGTAAAGCCATTAACCTGACGAATGCTGCTCAGGATCCTGCGTCGCTGCATAACTATAAGGTCGCTGAGGTTGATATCAGCGCCTATCCATTACCTTCTGGTCAGAACGGCTACTTTGTTGCGTCGAACACCAATAGCCGCTATCTGATTACCGTTAACCCCAAACTTAATGGCCTGGGTCAGCTTGATCAGAGCCTGTTCGGCGAGCTGAACGCAAAACTGGGCAAACAGCCTGCCACCACGCCTTTACAGGAAACGCGGCCTCAATACACAGACGAGAACGCCTTCCTCGGCTCCTCATACATGCTGAGCCGCCTGAACCTGAAGCCAGATTATGATTATCGTTTTCTCGGTGATGCGGCGTTTGATACCCGCTACGTCAGCAATGCGGTACTGAATCAGACCGGTAATCGCTACATCAATGGCCTGGGATCCGATCTCGCCCAGATGCGCTATCTGATGGACAACGCTGCGGCGGCGCAAAAGTCGCTGGGACTGGAGTTTGGTGTCTCACTCTCTGCCGGGCAACTCGCCTCTTTAGACAAGAGTATGGTCTGGTGGGAAGCCACCACCATCAACGGTGAAACGGTGATGGTGCCGAAGCTCTATCTGTCTACAAAAGATGTGGAGATGCGCGATGGCAGCGTGATTGCCGGTAACAACGTGACGCTGAAAGGCGGTAACATCACCAATACCGGTAGTAGCGTGATGGCCAAAAACGATCTGACTATCGACAGTCAGAACACGCTCAGTAACCTCAACGCCGGTCTGCTCCATGCAGGTGGCGATCTGCAACTTAGCGCACTTAATGATATCAACAACGTCAGCGCGACTATCAGCGGTAAAAAGGTGGCACTGGAGAGCGTTAACGGTGACATCAACAACCTGACCACATCACAGCTCTGGCATCTGGATGCAGACAACGGTAAGGGTGCGAAGAAATCCTATACCGAAACTCTGAGCGGGCCAACGGCGAGCATCACGTCACTGGATTCTCTGAGCCTTAAGGCGGGCAACGATATTATCGTCACCGGCGCTAACCTCAAAGCGGGTGGCGATCTGCTGCTGAACGCCTGGAATGATATTGCTATCACCGGGAACCAGAACGTCACTGGCAGCGCACAATCCGGCTTCGGAAACCGCTGGCAAAAAGTTGACCCAACCAGCACAACCACCGTCACCACGGTCGGCAGCCAGATCGCCGCAGGCGGCAATATGGCGATGCAGGCGGGCCACGATCTGACTGTTACCGCCAGCAACATCAGCGCAGGTAAAAACGCGGCGCTGGCAGCCGGTAACGATCTTAATCTCAACAGCGCGACCACCAGCCAGAATGATGTGAAGGGCAAACGTGAAACCCATTCAACCGGGCTGGATCGCACGACGCTGACCAGCGGAGGCGATTTAGCACTTCAGGCCGGACGCGATCTCAATAGCCAGGCGGCAGGCATCGCCGCAGACAAAGACGTGACCTTACAGGCGGGACGTGATGTCAATCTGCTGGCGGCTGAAACCGGTTCTGGCAATAGCTACAAATCCGGCAAGAAGGTTGAGATTAATGAGTCGGTACGCCAGCAGGGCACTGAAATTGCCAGTGGTGGGAGTACGACGGTTAAAGCTGGACGGGACATGGTCGCGGAAGCGGCGAGAGTAGATGCACGAGGCGATCTTGCTATTCAGGCAGGACGAGACGTGGCTATCACAACGGCGACCGAAAGCGATTATCACTACGACGAAGATACAAAAGTTAAGAAAAAGTTGTTCTCTAAAAAAACCACGCACACAGTTCATGAGAACTCAGCAACAACTGAACAGTCTTCGGCGTTAAGTGGTAACAATGTCGCGATCGTTGCCGGACGTGATATGGCTGTAACGGGTTCCAGCGTGGTAGGCGATAACAACGTTGCGCTGAAGGCAGGACGTGATCTTGCGATCACTGCGGCCACTGAAGAGCAGCATAGCTACAGCCTGAAAGAAACCAAAAAGAGCGGCATGATGAGTGGCGGAAGTATTGGCGTGACCTTCGGTAGCGCTTCCACTCGCCAGCAACTTAATCGCGACGGCACCACCCAAAGCCAGAGCGCCAGCGCCGTAGGCAGCACCGGCGGTAGCGTCACGCTGATTGCCGGTAATAATGCCCATATCGGCGGCTCTGATGTCATCGCTAAAAAAGACATCAGCGTGGTCGGTGGCTCCGTGGATATCGATCCTGGCAACGATCTTATCAGCCGTCGTCAGGTATATGAGCAGAAGAAAAGCGGCTTAACTCTGCAGCTTACCAGCCCGATTACCGATGCCCTATTAAGCCTTGGGGAACAGGCAAAATCCGCCAGCGAGGCGGGCGACGATCGCCTCAAAGCACTGGGTGCGGTAAAAGCTCTTGAAAGTGGCTGGGCGATGTCGGGCGCAAAAACCATGCAGTCTGGCCAGGCGCTGGCCAACGGCAATATGAGTGAAGCAGGGATAAAAATTGAGCTCAGCGTCGGCGCGAGTAAGAGTAAATCGTCATCGGAGTATAACGCCAATGCCGTTAAAGGTAGTTCACTCAACGGCGGCGGCAACATTGCCGTGGTGGCGACCGGTGCCAACGGCAGCAGCGGTGATATTACGCTCGCTGGCAGCGGCATTACCGGCAAAAATGTCACGCTTGCTGCAGCGCACGATCTCAACCTCACGGCGGCAACCAACAACACCGAACAGAAAAGCAGCAATAAGGCTTCCGGCTGGAGTGGCGGCGTTCATGTCGCGATAGGTAAAGAAACAGGTATTGGCATACAGGCCAGTGGCTTTATGGCCAGCGGCAAGGAGAACGGCAAAACCACCGATTACGTCAACAGCCGGGTGAACGCCAGCAATGACCTCACCCTGAGCAGCGGCAATGACACCGTGCTGTCTGGCGCGCAGGCTCTGGGTAACCGGATTGTTGCCGATGTAGGCCACGATCTGACGATGACCAGCCTGCAGGATACCGATGATTATCAAAGCAAGCAGCAGAGCGCCAGCGGCGGCTTCAGCTTCACGTTCGGCAGCATGACCGGCTCCGCTGGCCTCAGTCTGAGCCAGAGTAAAGTGAACAGTGAGTATGCCAGCGTCGGCGATCAGAGCGGCCTGTTTGCAGGGAATGGTGGCTATGACATCTATGCTGGCAACCACACCCAGCTGAATGGCGCGGTGATCGCCTCAACGGCGCAGTCCGCGAACAATGCGCTCTCCACCGGTACGCTGGGCTGGTCTGACATCGACAACCACGCTTCTTACAAAGCCAGTAGCTCATCCATCAGCATGGGTGGAGGTAACGAAGATAATAAAATGTCAGGCGGTGCGATACCAACCTCTGCTAATACCCATGGCAGTGCATCTGGCACCACCCGTTCAGCCGTGGCGGACGGTACCATCACGGTACGTAACGGTCAGGCTCAGACACAGAACGTCGCCGACCTGAGCAGAGATACCGACAACGCCAACGGCCATATCGACAAGATATTCGACAAGGATAAGGTCGCACGCAAGCTTGAGTTTGCACAGGGAATGCAGGAGCTGGGTCAGCGTGTAGCAGGCGATGTCAGCAGCTACAAAATGCAGGCTGCTGAAGATGAAACCAGAGAAAGGTTGCTGAAAGCAAACCCGCAATATGCCAGTTATTCCAAAGCAGAATTAAACAATCTCATTGTAAATGATGCGGGCTATAAGGCCGTGGCAGAAAAGTGGGGCACTGGTGGCAGCTATTCCATGGCAGCAGCAGCGGTAACTGGTGTGCTGGGTGGCCTTGGCGCAGGTAACCTGGGTGCAGCCGCAGCAGGTGGAATGGCGCCTTACATCGCCAATAAAATTAAGCAAGCTACCAGCAAAGTTGTCGACGGACAGGAGCAGACTAACGTCCTGGCTAACACCATGGCGCATGCGGTTGCGGGTGCCGTACTGGCGCAGCTGGCGGGCAACAACGCAACAGCGGGTGCAGCCGGTGCTGCGGGTGGCGAGCTGATGGCCAGAGCTATCCTCAGCTCAATGTATCCCGGCAAGCAGGCCAGCGAACTGACGCAGGAACAAAAGCAGGTTGTCAGCGCGCTCGGCCAGCTGGCTGCGCAACTGTCCGCGGGAGTGACTTCTGGTTCTGTTGAAGGTGGGATTCAGGGGGCGGTTGCCGGTAAGAATGCGGTTGAGAATAATACGCTGGGAAGTGATGATGATGATGATGAATTCAAGTTGGAACACGGCAATCGCCCTGTAAAAATTATTTCTTTCACTCCGAAAAGAATTGGAGTGGTGGATGATGATGGCAATGTGAAGGGAATGGGCGGTATTATTCCTGGAGGTCCAAAAGGCGCAGGTACGTCTCTGGGGCGTGGCCTTGCCTACGATAACCCATCTAACCTTATCCAAAGCCGTGTAAGTGAAATTCAGTCACAAATACCTGCGAATTCTCAAGGCCGAATAACTATGGGTGTTGCGGTAGTAGAGGATGCCAATGGTGTTCGCTCTGTTCTGGTTAGTACAAGTGAACCTCGTGGCTATCTTCGTCCTGGAGTGAGTTTGCAAGAAGGCGAAAAAGTAGTTGTTGGAACTGGCCACGCAGAAGCGGATATAGTCAGCTATGCCAACGCTAACGGATTGAAAGTTGTTGATATCGGTGCGACACGTCCTGTCTGTGCATCATGTCAGAACGTAATTGAGCCGACAGGGGCCAATGTGTCAACGCCATTAAAACCACTGCCAAAGGCTAAAAAATGATTATGCGTTTAGAAATGGTTGAGAAAGGACTTGTAGAAAAACTTAAGTTGGTCAGTGAGGAGCAACGAAGAGTTGCTGTAAAAGTGGCTTGCGAACTTGCTTTTCAGGCTTGTCCAGTAGATGTGCCTATTGTTGTCGAGTCTCTTAGGCAACTACTGTCTGGTAATAGACTCACAACCGATCAGGTTTCTGGGCTAGATGATTTAGCTGCAAAGTTAGATAAGAAGTATTTTGACTTGCAAGACAACCTAGATGAAGGGCAAAGCTTAAATCTAGAAGGTCTTCAGTTGTTTAGTCAAGCTCGTGCTGTATCGGCGCTGTCCTTAGCTGGTGGAGAAAATTCGCTTATGACAGCGAGCGAAGCAATATATGAAGCATCGTCAGCCGTTGATGATGGAGCCCATATTTTCAAAGCAGTATATTCGATTTTGCCAGAGTCTTAATCATCGGGTGTTTTGCTTTGGCTGAGATCCGGCGCACTCTTGCGCCGGTATTGCAGTTTCTGTGACGCTCTGATTGCACTCTTTTTGCATCCTTTCTGCAGTTAAGTTGCATCCCTTTTACACCCATCCTGACGACCTATGGTTTACCTGCTCAATACGCCTGACCTGCTCCCCGTTGATTAACACACCGCGATGTTAGTAATGTATTCATAAGCCACATGAGTACATCCCCATGAAGACGCGTTTTTCCGAGGAACAGATCATCATTATTCTCCGCGAGGCCGAAGCCGGGGTTTCTGCCCGTGAGCTCTGCCGTAAGCACGCCATTTCCGACGCCACATTTTACACCTGACGTAAGAAGTATGGCGGCATGGAGGTGCCTGAGGTTAAGCGCCTGAAGTCACTTGAGGAAGAGAACGCCAGACTCAGGAAGCTGCTCGCCGAGGCCATGCTGGATAAGGAGGCGCTTCAGGTGGCTCTGGGTCGAAAGTACTGACGGCAGACCAGAAGCGGGAAGCCGTTGAGTTTATGTGTGATGCGACCGGTCTGTTGCAACGTCGTGCCTGCAGGCTAACAGGTTTGTCCCTGTCGACCTGACGCTATGAGGCTCAGCGTCCAGCGACTGATGCACATTTATCAGGGCGTATCACTGAACTGGCGCCCGAACGAAGGCGTTTTGGTTACCGGCGCATCTGGCAGTTATTGCGCCAGGAGGGCCTTCACGTCAACTACAAGCGGGTATACCGCATTTATCACCTTAACGGCCTGAGTGTGAAGCGCAGACGACGTCGTAAGGGTCTGGCGACTGAGCGGCTTCCGCTGCTTCGCCTGGATGCCTCCAATCTGACCTGGTCAATGGATTTCGTCATGGATGCACTGGCCACCGGTCGCTAGAACAAGTGCCTTACCTGCGTCGATGACTTCACAAGGGAATGCCTGACTGTCACTGTTGCCTTCGGGATTTCAGGCGTGCAGGTCACGCGTATTCTGGACAGCATTGGGCTGTTTCGCGGCTATCTGGCTACGATAAGAACCGATCAGGGCCCGGAGTTTACCTGCCGCGCGCTCGATCAGTGGGCCTTTGAGCATGGAGTGGAGCTGCGACTAATCCAGCCCGGCAAGCCGACACAGAACGGATTTATTGAGAGTTTTAACGGACGCTTTCGCGATGAATGTTTGAATGAACACTGGTTCAGAGATATTGTTCACGCCAGGAAAATCATTAATGACTGGCGGCAGCACTATAACGAGTGCCGTCCACATTAAGCACTGAATTATCAGACACCATCAGAGTTTGCAGCACGGTAGCAAAATGGAAAATGTGAAGGTAAACAAACCGACATTACTAATGACGGTTGTATATAATACTGGAGGCAGGTCAGGTTGGCACGGTTATCCTATACCCGGTACCGAAGCATCTCCAAAACTTTTACGCGAATTTTTTGCTCGTGGCGATATAAGCAAGGCGGAATACAATAAATTGATCAAAGGTAAATAGTGATGAATATTCTCAAAATAACATTGCTGGGTAGCGAGACACAAACTGATCCAAAGAGCATCAGCTTATCTATCAATTCAAAATTCCACTAAAACCCAATGGACAGAAATAAACCGCGCCATCGAATATGGTAAATCCCAGGGCGTCAAAGTGACGGTAACTCAGGTGAAATGATGGAATTTAATAAAGATCAAGATTATTGGGCTAATGCTTTTGTTACCAATGAGTTTTTGAATATTGAGACTTACTCAGGATTAGGTATGACGAGAAGAGATCCCTTGTTCCCATCTCGTCTATTACCACTTGATATAGATGATAAAAGTTTGGGAGAGGAGATCTTACAAGCATTGTTTGATAGCCGAACATTAACCGAACTTGCTGATCGTGTAGAATTTTTTGATCTTGAAAAAGGCAAAGAAAAATATGCAATCTGGATAGCTATGTTGATGGAAAAACATGGCTATAAAACTAAACGAGCATTGTTTAAAAATATGAAAAAATGTGGTATTCATCTGGTAAATAATCAGATTACTATTCGTCCCAGCTACCATGAAAAGCTGGAAGCCTGGAGCGGTGCCAGGATCAACGAATCTGATTATGTGGTTCTTCCTGTAGACAGTTCCCCAGACGAAATCGGTGCCGGTCTGCGATTAGCCCTAAGTCGCTGCAAAGGCTAGGTCAAGATCCCGGTTCGCACCGGGATCTTTTTACCAGCAGATCACTTCCCAGCCAGCCGGATAATCAGCTGCCCCGCCTCCGGGATCACCTCGATCTTCTGCCCGGTGGTAAAGCCCAGCGGCTCCAGCCAGCGGCCCTTGATGGTGAGCTGGGGCAGGGGGTTCGGCTGCCCCCTGTTAGGCCGGTATCCGACTTTGTAATAATGCGCGGCGGTTGTGACCGTGCGGGTTCCTGACTTATGATGCATGTCAGCCATAATTAACTCCCGTATAGTTAGTTGTGGTCAGCGGTTGCTGCGGGTTGCCGCCCGCTTCAGCCGCGCTAAAAATGTCTCGTTAAGTGCTTCCTGCTCCGATTTAACCTGTTTAAATATACACCTTCTGCTGCATAAACTCGCTGAAAGCCGGATAATAAACTGCGAGGCACCTCTGTAAAACGGATTATTTTTTCTGAGCAGTATTTCACTTATCCCTTCTTCCTGAAGTGCATCAGCGCGAGGAAAAAAATCAGGCCTGATCGGCAGCTATTCTATCGCAGCCGTGACGGGCGTGCTGGGTGGCCTTGGCGCAGGTAACCTGGGTGCAGCCGCAGCAGGTGGAATGGCGCCTTACATCGCCAATAAAATTAAGCAAGCTACCAGCAAAGTTGTCGACGGACAGGAGCAGACTAACGTCCTGGCTAACACCATGGCGCACGCGGTTGCGGGTGCCGTACTGGCGCAGCTGGCGGGCAACAACGCAACAGCGGGTGCAGCCGGTGCTGCGGGTGGCGAGCTGATGGCCAGAGCTATCCTCAGCTCAATGTATCCCGGCAAGCAGGCCAGCGAACTGACGCAGGAACAAAAGCAGGTTGTCAGCGCGCTCGGCCAGCTGGCTGCGCAACTGTCCGCGGGAGTGGCTTCTGGTTCTGTTGAAGGTGGGATTCAGGGGGCGGTTGCCGGTAAGAATGCGGTTGAGAATAATACACTGGGAAATGATGAAGAGGAGTTGCAGCGGGAACATGGTAATCGCCCGGTTAAAATAATTTCTATCAAACCCGCACAAGCTGGGATTGTAGATGATGAGGGCAGTATCAGGTCGGTTGGGGGTAAGGTTATATTGCCTGTTGCTATCAAAGACTTGCCCGCGACAACAGGAAAGGCCGGAACATCCAATGAGTCAGTTAAGAATGCCCCAGGTATCCAGCAGATTCCGGGCTTAGGAGAAGTTAATGACTTTGTTACCTCACAATCGATTAATCTCAATAAAAAACTGGGAGCAAAAATTGGTGAGGGACGCTTACCTTATGAAGCAAGCAAAGCTGGTGTCGAGCAGGCGAAGGCTACGGTTAGGGAAACATTAGAGAACGCCACATCAGTGAGCGAATTAATTCCTAGCTCAACTGTTCGAGGCAATTATGATCTTGTCCATGTTTATAGTTCAAAGACTAACAGTACTGTAAGCTTAAGGGTGTTGCCGGACGGTAAATATGAGTTTGATACGTTGATACCTGAGAAATCATCGAAGTTTTAACCAGGAGAATGAGAGTGCATGTTAATTAATGAAGTTTTACAGGATATCAGGTTTCGTTCATTTTTTATGGATGGAGAGATGGTATGCGAATGTTTGGCTCTTTTTTTTAAAGTGTCCACTGTAGGATGGGTATCGTTAACAGTAAGCGAGGGCACTTCAAAGTTTGAAGTGTCGAAATTTGAGCCAGAGTTAATCGACCTGTCAAAAATTAGTGATAATTTTGCGTACCCTATAAGCTCATTAAAAGGGCTGGATAAGTATTTAGGATTAAAAATTTCGGCTGTATACGAGTACAGGATTAAAAACATCAAGGAAGGTTGTATTGGCGTATTTATTGAATTTGGTGATTGTGGGGTTAGTTTCATTGAAGTTGAGGGATGCCTGAGGATTGTAGAGGGTGTAATGCAATACTCTAATACGGATGTTTTTTTACATAAAATAGAAGTTTAAAAAGTCAGAAACGAAAAGGGGTTTCAGAGTGCAGCTAAGAAATAACCCGTTAAAAATATTTCATTTTTTGCATTTCTCATAAATTCAAGGCTGAGAATGAAAACTGCTTATTTTCCGCTGGTTTTCTTGTAGTAGTTAGAGCGTTGAGTCTCGCTAGTTGGCTATTCACCTAGCGATAAATGAGTAATATTGTTAACGCTCCCTAGGCTACGGACTATCAAGTTATCATACGAACTATATAAGAGCTTTTGGTGAGGTGATAATTATTAGAGTCAAATTTCACTCTGCGTTCATTCTAGTTTAATAATTCGGTCAGCAGGTACAATGACTGCTCGCTGGCTAATAATTTGCTCAGTGCTCCCTCACCAAATCTAAAAGATAAAAGCCTCATACTTTCGCAGCAGGCTTTTATCTTTCAATGGCATCACGCTTAGTGCATTAACTGACTCACCAGACCGGTAAGATCGGCTTTTTTATCCACGACGCCCGCCGTTGACGCTTTATCCACCAGCTGCGGCAGATATTTCGCCAGCAGATTCAGTGCATCGCTGGTGTTAATACCCATCCGCGCAGCCAGTTGCTCAATCGCCTCAGAGTTAATCATCTTCTGCACCAGGTCGCTGCTCAGCGCAACGTTCTGCTCATCGCCCAGCCAGGAGTTGACCACCTCACTGTACTCGCCGCTCTGCAGGTGACTCACAATAGTATGTAAACCACCTTGCTGCTCAACCCACTCCAGCACACCTTTCACTTCCTGGCTGGTCTGATTATTCAGGCCGCACATGGCCAGTACTGTTTCCAGTAAACTCATTCTGTTATCCTCTTTAACTTAATCTGTTAAGACTGTTTACACGCTCTGATTTTATGAATGACAAACAGCACAATAATTGAACCCACGGTGGCAATAGCAATGCTGTAAATATTGAAGCCATCGACCTTGCCAAAACCCAGAGCGGTACTGACTACACCGCCAATCAGCGCACCGATAATACCCAGAATAATGGTCATGAAAATGCCCATGTGTTCTTTGCCTGGCATAATACATCTGGCGATAATGCCGGCAAGTAATCCAAATACAACCCATGACAATATGCCCATCATTAATATCCTCTATTTTTATATTATTTACAGCAACGTTTAGCAGTGGTTTAACCCATGAATTAAAAGCAGGTGTATCGTACGCCGAGCAGTATTCGCCTGGCAATCCTGTTTTCTTTATTAAACTAAACGTATCAGAAACGATAGGGGAGTAAATATGAGCATTCTGGATAATATTAAAAATATAGGCGATGAGTTGTTACATGCTGTAGATAAAAATGTTGAAGATAAGTCTGTAACCGCCGCAGAGAGTAATCGTACATATACGGTTAAATCAGGCGACACGCTCAGCGCCATCGCAAAGCAGTTTTACAATGATGCGTCCCAGTATATGAAAATCTTTGAGGCGAATAAAAACCTTCTCAGCAGCCCGGATAAAATTGCACCGGGTCAGGTACTGACCATTCCTGAGTAATAATTCGTCAATAGTATGAGCCAGCTGGCGCAAATATTGCCCGGCTGGTTTTTTATTTAAATCCAGCTTGTCATAACACCATGACAGAGTTGAGCCAGACAGCCTGCGTTGATTCAGACTTAACGGTGGTCTCGGTAATAGCAGCCGCAGACGAGCTGAGATGAACAGTCAGACAGGAAGAGAATACTGGGATCGCTGAAAAGCAAAAAACCCGCTCAGGTTTCCCTGAGCGGGTTTTTCTAATCTGGCTCCTCTGACTGGACTCGAACCAGTGACATACGGATTAACAGTCCGCCGTTCTACCGACTGAACTACAGAGGAATCGTGTGAACGAGGCGAATATTAACGGCGTCGCTCTAAGGTGTCAACAGCAAAAAATACATTATCATTCAACTGGCTAGCTTTAACGCAAAGCGATCGTGATTTAAGCAGTTTGCGCAGTGTCAGCGGCGATTCTGGGCAGGGGATCCTGCTGGTAAAACTGGCGCAGATGCTGATACATGGCGGGAAAGCGTTCGGCCAGCAGTACCGGAGCCGTAAAGAAATATTCAGAGAGCACGGCGAAGCACTCAGCGGGATCGCTGGCGGCGTAGGGATCGATCGTGGCGGCCTGCTCACCCACCAGTTCAACTTCACTCTCAATCTCCGCCATCGCGGCACGCAAATCCTTCTCCCAGAGTGCGACGTCACGCAGCGACATGACCGGAATACCGCTGGTGTAACCGCTGCCGCGGGCATCCAGCTTGTGCGCAACCTCGTGGATCACCAGATTAAAGCCGGAGAGATCGAACGAGTCCTGAATATCGAGCCAGTTGAGGACTACCGGCCCCTGCGTCCAGCTCTGCCCGGCGTGAACCGCGGGCGCGCTGTGAACCAGCCCATCGTCATCCTGCCACTGATCGTCGACCTCGAACGGCTCGGGATAGATCAGCACATCGTGGAAACCGTCCAGCCACTCCAGGCCCAGTTTCAGTACCGGCAGGCAGAACAGCAGGGCGATCCGCACACTGCGCAGTTCATCCAGCTGAACACCGTCGAGCGGCACCAGTTTTTTATGTTGCAGAAAGCGCTGCGCCAGCTCAACCAGCGCTTGCTGTTCAGCCTCATCCAGCTGGCTGAATATCGGCTGCGCCAGCCCGTGCTGCCATGGCAGCGCGGCCAGGGTGGCGTCGTTATGCGTTTTCCAGGGCCATTTAAACATCGCAACTCCCGCACAGAACCGGACTATTTCGCTATCCTGACGCGGCAGACATAAAAATGCCAGCATCGAAACACCATGCTGGCACTGTTCATCTGGCGACAGGGCTAAGGGCCGTCTATTCAACCCGTTAGCACGGTCGTTGTCTGTGATTCAGCCCGCAAAGCGTGGGGCCGGGGCGTCAGTTGCGCTCAATACGATGAAACTCAATCACCCACACCCAGGGATTCACTTCCCAGCTGGTCGCACCATACTGTTTTTCCCAGGCTTTACGGTACGCCTCTTTGGGCGATTCAGAATTGACGTTCATGGTGAAGAAGTTGTTGAGGAAGTGCGAATCGGTCTGCACGCCTTCCGCCATAATGTCATCTTCACTGATGTCCTGAATTTTCTCGGCGCGCACGCCGGTAATTTCCAGATTGATGCGGCTGGCCCAGCGCGGCATATGAATGGCGGTTTGCCAGCCAAACTGCTCTGCTTCCGGCGTGCTCAGTGCATGCTGGCCCAGCTCGTTGCTGTCTGCACGATACTGGCAATATTCTGGCTGGCGGAAGGGCGTCGGGTCGCGTTCATAATCGGCCAGATACTGCTCGGGTACCATCGGGCCACGCCAGGTTTCACGCACCCAGAGCACGTCACCCGGTTTACCGTAAGGACACTGATAGCTGATGTCCGTCATCGACATCATTTTATAACCATGCAGATGATTAGCACTCACATCGAAAGCGTGTACGCCCTCGTGATGATCCTGTCCCGGACCGAAAGCCTGAGTTTTCATAATGCGCCGGGTTTGCGTTTGCTGGCCAACCAACAGGGCACGAACACGCTGTTCGGAAAAAAGAATCGGCCGTTCTTTCATGGATTACCTCTTTTTATTAGTAGAACCCGGTTACTGCTGTAAAAGTCCATTTGCTTCACATCTGAGAGTTATCATAAAAGCTTTAAATCATTTTGCTTAATAATTTGTAGGCTGACTGTCACTGTATAATTGTCACTTTAGTAGTTAAAAACCAGCAAAATGCAAAATGCAAAAAGCGCACCAAAGCTTATCACGCAACTGGCAAAAAGCGACGAATAGCCCGGATACAGTACGTTATAACCGTAAAAATAGGAACCTTTTCAGACTTTTTCACCTGTCATAACGTGCAGTTTTACACTTAATCGCGTGACAAAAAAACGCTGAGCATGAGGCAGGAAGTTGGTTAAGATCGAACCAAACATTACGCCTGTTAAACTAATTTTCTTAGCAGCAATTCACTGAGGAAAGACTGAAAACAGCCGAAATTGCGGTTATTGTGTAACAGAGATGCTATACAGATGATCCAGATCTCATTTTTCTGCCCGGAATCGCTGGCAGCGCTGCTCTTTTCAACTGCACTGTAAAAAAAGTGTCATTAGCCAGTCGCTATGATGGCTTGCCGTTTGCGCACTGATCGCGACAGAAAAACTGCTGTCGATCACTACAGGGAGATAGATTATGTCACTCACACTCTGGCAATCTCGCTATGAAAGCTGGTTTCAGGCGAACTGGATCCACGACGACGGCGCGCACGATATCGCCCATCTGCGGCGTGTCTGGATGAGCGCACAGCGAATCATGAACGGCACGCCCGCTGATCCGCTGGTGGTGCTGACCGCCTGCTATTTTCACGATGTGGTGAACCTGCCGAAGAACCATCCGGAACGTCACCTCGCCTCTACCTATGCCGCGACGGAAACCCAGCGCATTCTGCAGCAGGACTTTCTCGATTTCCCGGCTGAAAAGATTGATGCCGTGATGCATGCCGTTAAAACCCACAGTTTCAGCGCTGGCATACCGCCTCAGACGCTGGAAGCTAAAATTGTACAGGATGCTGACCGGCTGGAGTCGCTGGGCGCGATTGGGCTGGCGCGGGTCTTCTACACCGCCGGTGCGCTGAATCGGCCATTATTCGACAGCCAGGACCCGCTGGGTAAAGATCGCGAACTGAATGATGTTAAGTGGACGCTGGATCATTTCCAGAAGAAGCTGCTGCGTCTGCCGGAAACCATGCACACTGAAACCGGCCGCATGCTGGCTGAACATAATGCCGATTTCCTGGTGCGCTATATGGCGAAGCTTTATGCCGAGCTGCAGGGCAATCTGGTGGGAATGGATGAGGGTGTGCTGCGGGACTTCACACCTTTGCAAACCGAATATTAAATTTTTATGACAGTATGTTAATCGAAACGGCCATCCGGTAGCTTGTAGCAATAACAAAAAGGAGCTGCCCGATGACTGAAACTGTTAATTTAACGATTAAAATTGATCCTGAGCTGAAAGAAACGATTAAACAGCTGGCGCTGGAAAATCAGATTTCGATGAGCCAGGAGATTGTGCAACGTTTGCAGGCCAGTCTGGAAACGCATCCACATCCGGCGATTGATAACCAGGATATCACTGAAGAGGGGACTGAGGGATCCGGTGCCGCTGACGTGAAGACCGATGCACTAAGTGCAACAGAGCTGAAGCAGATTCGGCTGCTGCTGAAGAAGCAGAGCAAGAAGAAGAAATAAAACAGAAACCCGTCGCCAGACGGGTTTTTTCATTTCACGGTGATTACGACTTCAGTTGACGGATATGTGGCAGTAACAGCTGAGCCACCGCTGCAAACACCGGCACTACCACCGAGTTACCAAACTGCTTATAAGCCTGAGTGTCGGAAACCGGAATGCGGAACGGCTCGCGGCCTGGCACATCAAAGCCCATCAGGCGGGCGCACTCGCGCGGGGAAAGACGGCGTGGCCGACGCGCCATGTTATCGGCATCCTGAAACTCCGCTTCGCCCAGCGCACTGTCCCAGCCGCGATCGATCAGAATCTCTGAGCCATCTTTGTAGTAACGTGCTGACAGCGTACGCACGCAGCAGTCAGGATTACGCGGATCGTTGAGGCCAAAGCCAAAGCCATTGCCTTTGGCTTTATGTTTTTTCGCGTACTGGTAGAGATAGCGCCAGAGCACCGGTGACAGGATATATTTGTCATCCGGCGCACTCTCCAGCAGGCTCTGCAGGCTGGGTACCTGCGCCGGGTAGAAACGGCGGATATCGCGCAGCGTAAAATCCTGCTTTTTCAGGTCACGGCGAATACCCACCAGCACAATGCGTTCGCGATGCTGCGGCAGGAAGTGACGCGCATCGATCACTTTGGCATCCGGGCTGCTGGCGCCCGCATCCGCAACGTCATACCCCAGCTCATCCAGCGTCTCCATGATAATGGCGAAGGTGCGGCCCTTGTCATGACTCTTGAGGTTTTTCACATTCTCCAGCACAAAGAACGGCGGCTTCTTGGCAGCCAGGATACGGGCCACATCGAAAAACAGCGTGCCCTGCACCTGACACTCAAAGCCATGTGCACGGCCCAGCGCATTTTTCTTGCTGACGCCCGCCAGCGAAAAGGGCTGGCAGGGAAAACCGGCCAGCAGCACCTGATGATCGGGGATTGCCGCATCAATCGCGCGGTATATCGCTTCATCGTCGGTCAGACCTTCCGGCTGGGTGACCTGACGGATATCGGTATTGAAGTGATGCTCAAGCGGATCGCTGTAGTGGTTGGCTTTGTAAGTGCGGACCGCCTCTTTATTCCATTCACTGGTGAACACGCACTTGCCGCCGATCGCCTCGAACCCCTTACGAATGCCGCCAATACCGGCAAAGAGATCGATAAAACGAAATTCAGGATTATCATAATGGGCGGGACGGGACGGCAGCAGCCCCTGTAACAGCGACAGTTCCGCTTCACACAACGGTGGCAGGGCGGTTTTACCCTGACGAATCCGGTTCAGGAGTGCCGGCGTCCAGCAGGAAAATCCTGCCTGCTGCAGGCGGGCCGTGAGATCACGAACCGAATAGATTGCCAGCACCTGCTGAAAGAGTTCAGACGCATCAGCAGATGAAAGTGCAGCAGAGAGTGGTTCAGCGAGGGCGGCGGGATGCATGCGTTTTTCCTTAACAGTAAGGTGCCTATGCTATCACTCCAGACGCTGTGAGGAAATTGCCTGGATGTGCCCTGAGCCAGCCCCCCGGAATGTTCTGTTTTTGCGGCACACTGTGTGAAGTCGTCGTGCGGCAGCTTTCGCTTTTCGTGGCGCAGGCTAAAGTTGAAGGACCAGCAAAAAAGGAGAGGTTATGGCTGATGTTCACTCCAGCGAAATACGCAGCAAAAATATGCGTGCCATTCGCGCTCAGGATACGGCCATTGAGCAACGTATTGCGCTGCTGCTGAAAGATCGGGGCTTCAGCTTCCGCGTGCAGGATAAAAACCTGCCGGGTCGGCCCGATTTCGTTCTGACAGAACATCAGGCAATTATTTTTGTTCATGGCTGCTTCTGGCATCGTCATCACTGCTATCTGTTTAAACTGCCGGCGACGCGCACAGAATTCTGGACCGGCAAAATCAACAGCAACGTTGAACGTGACCGGCGTTATGTGCGCCAGCTGCAGGAGAGCGGCTGGAAAGTGCTGATCATCTGGGAGTGTGCGTTACGTGGCAAACTGCGCCTGACGGATCAGGATCTGCTGGAGCGGCTGGAGGAGTGGCTGCTGGCGATGCCGGAGAGTGCCGAAATCGACCATCAGGGCATTCATCATTACAACGCCGATTGCTAATCACAGACATAATTGGTTAGATCTGCGCTTTCTCCGTGGCCAGGAGCCTGAAATGAGCAGCATAAAACTGACGGTAAAACGCCTTTACCAGATTCGTGACGAGCGGATGGTGAATACTAAAGCGACCGCGCGGGTTTACTGCGGCGACAGGCTTGTCGCCACGGAGGAGATCACCGGCATGACCGAAAGCCCGGTCAGCAAATATCTGCATGCTGAAGGAGCAGCAGGCGAGACGGTGCGGGTAGAGTGGGATTGTGAGGGCATCGCCGAGATGACCGTTACGGAAATTGAGCGCTGCCCATGTTGTCAACATAACGAACCAGACTAAGGATAAGATTTTGGCGGGAACCAGTTTACTGACTTTACTTGATGATATTGCAACACTTCTGGACGATATTTCCGTCATGGGGAAAGTGGCGGCGAAAAAGACCGCTGGCGTACTGGGCGACGATCTGTCGCTGAATGCGCAGCAGGTCAGCGGCGTGAAAGCCAACCGTGAGCTGCCGGTAGTATGGGGCGTTGCCAAAGGATCGTTTCTTAATAAACTGATCCTGGTGCCACTGGCGCTGATTATCTCCGCATTTGCGCCCTGGCTGATTACGCCGCTGCTGATGATTGGCGGTGCCTATCTCTGCTACGAAGGCGTGGAGAAGGTGATGCACAGTCTGCAGCATGACAAGCAGAGCAAATCACCGGAAGCGCGTCAGCAGCGACTCGATTCGCTGGCGAATCAGAATGCGGCTGAGTTTGAGAAGAAGAAGATCAAAGGCGCGGTGCGCACCGATTTTATTCTGTCAGCCGAAATTGTCGCGATTACCTTAGGCATCGTGTCGGAATCGCCGCTGCTCAATCAGGTGATTATCCTGGCGGGCATCGCAATTCTGGTTACGGTGGGCGTTTACGGCATCGTGGCGGCCATCGTCAAAATTGATGACTTCGGATTCTGGTTGCGTGAGAAACCGTCCCGCCTTGCGCAGGGTTTGGGTAGTGTGCTGCTGGCTGCCGCGCCCTGGCTGATGAAGATCCTCTCGGTGGTCGGCACCATCGCCATGTTCCTGGTCGGCGGCGGTATTGTGGTACACGGCATCGCACCGCTGCATCATCTGATCGAGGAAGTCAGCAGTGGCTTCAGCGGCTGGATCGCTATGCTGCTCAGCAACGGTGCCAACCTGGTGCTCGGCTTTATCATTGGGTCGATCGTGCTGTTAGTGGTTAACCTTATTGCCAGAGTGCGCGGAAAATCGGTATAAAGCGCACTGTGATTTACGGTCAGGAGAATGACGATGAACGACGACATGTTTGAATTTGATATCGACGCACAACTGGAGCAGGCTGAAGCGAAAGCAGAGAAAAAAGCCAGCGAAGTGCCGGATGATCTCGGCGACGAAGCCGATTGCGAAGGCTGTAAAATCTGACGTCAGCGTCAATACTTCATCAAAGCGGATAAGTTTTTTTATCCGCTTTTTTTATTTTCCGCATATCCAGCTGATTAATTCCGAATTTGCCCTTTTTTTGCGTGCCTTAACAGGCAAGGGTCGGCTTTGCCTGCTATAAAGAAAATAATCACTCTGGTTAATAACACTCAGGTTAATAAAAGGAGCGCATCATGGTTTTCGCAATCAGTGAAGAAGTGCAGCATAAGGAAGAGGGGCAGACGATGGTGGTGACCGGCTACGCGAGCGGCATGGTGGAGTGCCGCTGGTATGATGGCTATGCCGTGCGCAGCGAAGCCTTTCGCAGCGATGAACTCTGCGCTTTGAATCCCGCGCAGCAACTGGCGGGCTGACAGCATCAGGCCTGTGGGTTCTGCAACCCGCCAGGCCCGGTTTCTGCTTTTTCTGGCCCGGCACACTCCCTGTGCCGCCCTGTTTTCAGACGTTACCGTCGTTATCTTCTTCAACCGCCTGATAGATCCGCTGCAGCACATCCGGGAAGGCTGACTGGACGCGACTCCAGCTCGGTATAAACGGCTTATCGTTAGGACGCTCAATAAACGCCTGACCCGCTTCCAGAATCGACTGGGTAAACATCTCTACCGCTGCCTCTTCCACATGCTGATCAAACTTCAGCCCGTTCATAGCCGCCTCGTGGTTATAGGTCTCCATCATATCCAGCGCATTTCGGTAATAGGTTGCTTTCAGCACCCGGAACGAGTCGCTGGTCAGCGGCACACCCATGGTGGCGAGCTTACGCAGCAGTGACTGGACGATATCGCTGCTCATGCGCTTCAGGCCGCCGGTGCCGTCATCTTCAGCCAGCGGCTGATGCTTGTGATCGTAGTTATCGGCGATCTCAACCTGGCACGACTGGCGGGTGGTGTAGTTACGATAAATCTCCGACAGCACGCCAATCTCCAGCCCCCAGTCGCCGGGGATTTTAATCCCGTTCAGCACATGCGTCCGCATGGCGAACTCCCCGGAGAGCGGATAGCGGAAGCTCGACAGATATTCCAGATATTCTGAATGGCCATAAACTTTCTGCAGCGATCGCAGCAGCGGACCCACCAGCAGACGTCCCACGCGGCCATTAAGCTTGCCATCCGCGACGCGCGCATAGAACCCCTTACAGAACTCATACTGAAATGCCGGGTTGGCCACCGGGTAGAGCAGGCGTGCCAGCATTCCGCGCTCATAGGTGACGATATCGCAGTCATGCAGTGCCACACAGCTGGTACGGTCTGACGCCAGCGTATAGCCGGTGCAGAACCAGACGTTGCGACCTTTGCCGGGATTGGTGGGTGACAGACCCTCTTTATCCAGCTCGGCATCAATCGCCTTCAGACGCGGGCCATCGTTCCACAGAATGCGATGCCGTTGCGGCAGACGGGAGAAAAACTCGCGGGCAAACAGGAACTGGTCGCGGTCGGCACGATCCAGCCCAATCACAATTTCATCCAGATAGGGCACTTTAGCCAGCTCATCGACAATTTTCGTCAGCGCCGGGCCTTCAAGTTCGGAAAACAGCGATGGCAGGATCAGCCCCATTTTGCGTTTGCGGGCAAAGCGTACCATCTCTTTTTCCAGCGACTCCACGCTACGGTGGGTGAGGTTGTGAAAGTTGGTGATTACGCCATTCTGATAAAAGTCACTCATCGCATCATCCTTTTAATGCCCGTGGGCAGCTTATTGAGGTTGAGTCAAAAAATAGTCAAGTCCTTCACGCCAGCCCTCTGGGCCATGGTGAGCCGTGTGATAGATCTGCTGCTGATCGGAGCGGCTGAGTGTCACCGGTGTTTTACTGTAGCCCTTAATCACGACCGCATAATCAACCGCATCCAGCATCGGCGCATCGTTAGGGCCGTCACCCAGTCCGATGGTCACGCGTGCCTCACCGGGTGAATGCGCCAGCAGCCAGCGCAGGGCTTCGCCTTTGCCGCTGCCCGCAGGCATCACATGCCAGAAACGCCCGCCCTGGGTCAGCGCCAGGCCCTCTGCACGCAGTGCGTCATGGAACTGGTCAAACGCCTCGTCACTGTCGCGCCAGACAATCACTTCTGACGCATCGCGCTGACGCGACAGTTCTGCATCCGCCTCGCTCAGGCCGGTCATCGAGGCCACTTCCGGATCAGAGAAGTCATGGAAGCCGGTAAAACGGTACGCTGTTTTCAAGGCAGCCAGCCGCTGGCAGATAGCGTCATAGGTCAGCGTGTTATCGGGCAGGCGGATCCGCTGCTGATCGTGCGTTTGCACCACGGCACCGTTTTCAGCAATAAAAGGTGAACCGCTGATGCCAAGCCTTTTTTGCAGCGGAATAATCTCGGCTGCGGTTTTACTGGAACAGATCACCAGCGGAACAGCGTACTGCCTGAGCGTGGTGAGCCATTCGGTGGCCGCATCCCAGCGATAGGTATGATGGTCAAGTAATGAACCATCCAGATCGGTAATTATCATTAACGGCTGGTGGAGATCGGGCATTAACGGGCTCCTTTCATCACATTCGCGACTAAAGCGGCGATTTTTCAATATTATAGTTGAATATGGCTCACACTTTTTTTCCAGCCACGCTGTCTGGAAATCCAGGATAATTCTTAAAACGAAACCGCAGTAAAAGTGGGTATGCAATAAGTGTGCAGGGCTAAGTGACTGGCGGGCGCGATGTTTTTGGTAACAGTCGCTCCATAATTACCCGGTCAGTTGCAGAAACGTGCATATCTGATGCTTGTTTCGGCGTCGGGAAAGGGTAATCTGCAGGGGTGTTAAGAATTCCCTGGTGTAACGAATTGAATTTTTACCCGGCCTTCCCGCCGGGTTTTTTTTTGAAATCGATTTCAGCGGTTCGCTTCATAGGCGCGATAATCACAAATATCAATTTCAAACGCCTCCGCCAGTTCGCTATAGGAGTGGAAAACCCGGCCTTCTACTTCCAGCCGTGGTGTCTGATCCTGCTCCATATACTCCCGTACCTCTCCCGACGTTCTGGCCTGAATTGCCGCCAGTAAACCCTCGACATCAATCTGCAGATCGGATGGCTGAGCATCGCCGTGCTGTTTTTCGTCTGTCATTTTCTGACTCCTGAGAGCAAACAGAGTAATCAGTATAGAACGCAGGGCAGAAAGGCGGGAGCGGAGAGATCGCAGGCAAAAAAAAGCCCGCGCTGCGCGGGCAAAATCCTTGTTACTTTCAGGTTGTGGCTGCACCTATGGGGGTGATGCAGTGAGAAGAGTTTAAAGGCCTGACGCGTAAGAAGTCTTGCGGTGAAATGTTAAGGAATTGCAAAAGTTTCTCCTTACTCAGATTTACCTGACTTTTCGACTAAACAGAGCAGATTCAGCTATAGTTAGTGATAAAGCTGATTTTTATCAATACCTAAAGGAATGGTTATGGACATCTTACGAATTATTATCGCTATTCTGCTGCCACCACTGGGCGTGTTTATGCAGGTCGGTTTTGGCGGCGCCTTCTGGCTGAATATCCTGCTGACACTCTGTGGTTATATCCCAGGTATTATCCACGCCGTCTGGGTCATTGCCCGCCGCTAACGCGCTGCATCGCCACGGTTCTTCGTTTAGACTGTACTCAGTCAATAATCAGGAGAACCGAAATGAAGGTAAATGACCGCGTCAGCGTCAAAACCGATGGCGGCCCGCGTCGTGTTGGCACCATTCTGGCTATGGAGCCGTTCAATGAAGGCACCATGTTCCTGGTGGCGCTGGAAGATTATCCTCTGGGTATCTGGTTTTTTAACGAGACGCACCAGCCGGATGGCATTTTCGTCGAGCCTTACCAGGAAGCCTGAGCCTGACGCGCAATAAAAAAGCCGCCTTCCCGTTTGCCGGAAAGGCGGCTTTTTGCTGTCGGAGATTACGCGACTGACATCAGCCGCTGACGTTTAACCGCTATAACTTCAGAAGGTTTCCCAGTTATCGCTGCCGCCCGCCAGTGCCGGACGGGGTGCCAGAGCCGGTGTCTTTAACGGTGAAGAGACGCGTGCAGCCACACCTGCGGTTGCGGGGGTGTCCTGCAGGCGGAATGCCGCGACCGCCTGCGTCAGTTTACCCGCCTGATCTTCCAGCGAGGCCGCTGCAGCGGAGGCTTCTTCCACCAGCGAGGCGTTCTGCTGGGTGACGTTATCCATTTCGGTGACCGCCTGGCTCACCTGCTGAATACCGCGGCTCTGCTCGTCCGACGCCGCCGCGATCTCCGACATAATATCGGTAACGCGCCGTACGGCTTCAACAATCTCACCCATGGTGCTACCGGCTGCGCCAACCTGATGCGAACCGTCATTGATCAGCGTGACGGACTCTGCAATCAGCGATTCAATCTCTTTCGCCGCCTGCGCACTGCGCTGGGCCAGATTACGCACTTCGCTGGCCACCACCGCAAAGCCACGACCCTGCTCACCGGCACGCGCCGCTTCTACCGCCGCATTCAGCGCCAGGATGTTGGTCTGAAACGCAATGCTGTTAATGACGTTGGTGATCTCAGCGATTTTTTTCGAGCTGCCGGAAATATTGGTCATGGTTTTCACGACGCTGTTCACCAGCTCGCCGCCGCTGCGCGCTTTACCCGAGGCATCCGCGGCCAGCTGGCTGGCGTGATGCGCATTCTCGGCGTTCTGCTTCACCGTGGCGGTAAGCTGTTCCATGCTGGCTGCGGTCTGCTCCAGTGCCGCAGCCTGCTGCTCGGTGCGTGAAGAGAGATCGGTGTTACCGGCTGAAATTTCGCTGGAGCCCTGATAAATCGCGACGGCGCCTTCACGCACTGTACCAACGGTGGTCACCAGCGCCTGCTGCATCAGTTGCAGGTTATGGATGAGCGTACCAATCTCGCTGCGGCCATGGGGCAGGGGAGCGGAGGTCAGATCACCCTGCGCAATGCGTTCGATACGCAGCACCGACTGACGCAGCGGACTAATTACCACGCGGCGCAGGAAGACGAAGGTCAACAGCACCAGCACCAGGGCGGCACTGAATGCCACGGCCATGGAGATAAAGCCGATGCGCGACTGTTGATCGGCCTGGGCGGTAATGGCATTGGCGCGATCAGTTCGGATCTTGATCGCCTTCAGCAACACCGCGTTATAGTCGTCATCCAGCTTGCGGGTTACATCGGTCTCCTGAGCGATGATGCCCTCAAAGCTGCCCTGTTTACCGGATTCAATCATCGGTATCAGGCCTTTAGTAATGTAATCGTTGAAGCGAGCCTGCAGCGTGGCATCCAGTTCCATATCCGCGGGCGTCTTTACTTCACGTGCCTGATAAATCGCGAAGCCATCTTTTGCCTGCTGGATCCGTTTTTCGGCGGCGGCAATATTGGCGCGAAACTCATCCATTTCACCAATACGCGCGGCGGCACCGGCCTGAATAATGGTCAGGCGCGCAGTACGCAGGTGGTTTGAACTGTTAGAGAGGCCCATACGAACCTGGATTTCGTCCGTGGCATCATCGAGGGAGTGATTGCCGGAAATCAGAAAGTAACTGGCGACACCAATACAGAGTGCGAACAGCAGCAAAATGCCGCCGAAGATCAGGCTAAACAGCGGCACCAGGCGGAGATTCTGCCAGATGCCTGCGCTTTTCTGTCCATTATTATCTCGTGCAGTGTTCATATCCTTGCTCTCTTGAGGCTGTTGTTATAAGGCATAACATCGGCAAAAGAGCGTAAAGGCTTAGCAGTAAGAGTGAGACCTGGATCGCAATTCCGGGCAAAAAAAAACCGGCCAGAGAGGCCGGTTCTTCAGATGTTATGCTCAGCGGATATTAACGTAAATACCTGAAGTCACATTATCCGTTAAACGCACCACATGATAAATAACCTGCTTATTATGGGTTTTGATTTTGCGTTTAATATTACCTTTGTGTGACGATACCGTTTTGGCCTTAATTTGCATTTTATCTGAGATCTGGATGGTGTCATGACCTGACATCCACATCTTCAGCATGTTTGACTCAGTCTGGCTCAGCGTTAATGGATGTACGTCCATGCCCGAAGAGATGCGCGCAGACTGGTTAAGCTTCTTCTGCAAATAGGTGCTGAGTAAGGAGTCCAGGGTAGAAGTTTTCATCGATTTTGATGTAATAATCAGGTTCTTACGAACGTAGAGGTATTCCTCAAAATGGATGTTGCTAATCGCCATGAATATAAAGAACAGCGTATCAGGATGCTGCGTAATAATGCTGCGGATACGTTCACTGGAATCAGATTCATGAATGAAACAATCTTCATTAATAAAGACGACACCAGGGTTTAATTGCTCACATTTTTGCTGTAGTTGCTCAATATCGGAGACAGAAGAGATGTTTTTCTTCTTAACTCCTTTTAAAGACATATAGTCTGATAATCCCAGGCGTGTGTAGTTGCAGGAATCCATAATAATAGTTGGCATAATAGCGACCCTCACCAATTTGTTATCCGTTTAAATCAACGATGAATACGCGTTGCGGTACGAGAGAGATTTCTTAGGTACTTTTTTATTCTGCTCGTGCAGTTTGGCAACGGGCAAACGCCCGTAAAAGTCTTCATCCCTGACCCATTCTGCAAAAAATTTGTGCTGCCGTGACGTCACACACTCTCCGGCCTTGGCGGGGAATGCCAGTGAAATGTCGGAGGTTAAGTAAGACTCATTTTTTGGGAGCCAGGTCACTATCCCTGAAAACACAGGGTTTTCTGATAGGACAATTCTCAAAAACATTTGTTTTACGAAAGTGTGATGTCTCAGCGTGCGTTGACAATGCCGGAAAAAACATTTTTTAACAAGAAAAATCACCTAAAGATTTTTTTCTTGTAAATTCAGTGTCTTGTCGATTTTGCCTGCACATTCACAGTCTGACAGCTTCTGTGAACCACCCAACTAAAATACGCGAAGCCCGGTTTAATAAGAATTATTTTCAGACTCTCCGCATGTTTATCAGAATTTCCTTAGTTGCATTCTGGAAAACATGGTTCGGAAAATGCACGGATGGTTTTGCGATACTTAAGTATCGTTATGCAAAGATAGTTAGAAACTTAATGTTCAGGGGCGGGATAGTTCTGTCAGGAACACGGCGAGTAAATCAAATACTTCACCGAACAAATGCTCACAGAACGGGGCTAGCAGAGGCATCAGCAAGCTGATGGTTAAAATTCCGACTGATAAGGTAATCGGGAAGCCAATTGCGAAGATTGATAACTGTGGTGAAACACGGTTTAACAAACCCAGTACCAGATTTACCATGAGTAACAAAACGATTAAGGGCAGCGCTAACATCATGCCATTAAGGAAAATTAATCCGCCAGATTTCACCAGTGCCATAAATGCATTGGCATTTAGCGGCTGACCGCCAATCGGCAGCGTATGAAAACTGTCCGCCAGCAGCGAGATCAGCCACAGGTGTCCGTTAAAGGTCAGGAAGAGCAACATCGCCAGCATGTCGAGAAAACGGGCCAGCACCGGCATGTTAAGACGGCTGCCAGGATCAAAAAAGGTGGCGAACGAGATACCCATCTGTAAACCAATCACTTCCCCGGCAAGGCGCACGGCAGCAAAAGCGAACTGCATGGTGAAGCCGAGTGCAATACCAATCAGCATCTGCTGAATCAGCAGCAGGAAGCCTTCAGGGGAAAACAGGGTGACATTGACCGCAGGTAACAACGGCATCAGCAGCCAGGTGATCATCACCGCCAGACCGATTTTGACACGTTTGCTGACGGATCGTTCATTGAGGATCGGTGCGGTGGCGAATAACGCCATGATGCGCACCAGAGGCCAGAAGAACTGGCTGACCCACTGAACCAGCTGGCTGCTGTCGAGAGTAATCATCAGCCGATGATGTAAGGCAGGTTGGTAAAGACGGTGCGGATATAGTCCAGCAGCAGATTCAGCATCCACGGGCCGGCAATGATACCGGTGGTGGCAACCGCCAGAATCTTAGGAATAAAGGATAAGGTCTGTTCGTTGACCTGGGTCGCGGCCTGGATCAGGCTGATCAGCAAACCGCTGACCAGTGCGGCCAGCAGCAGCGGGGCGGCCAGCATCAGGGCGACGCGCATTGCTTCCTGTCCCATTACCATTACTGATTCGGGTGTCATGTGTTGCTCCGGTAAGAAAAGGGGGATCAGGAGTAGAAGCTTTGCGCCAGTGAACCGACCAGCAGTTGCCAGCCGTCGACCAGAACAAACAGCATCAGTTTAAACGGCAGCGCGATGGACGCTGGCGGGACCATCATCATCCCCAGCGCCATCAGCACGCTGGCAACCACCAGGTCGATGATCAGGAACGGGATAAAGACGGTAAAGCCAATCTGGAAAGCCGTCTTCAGCTCGCTGGTGACATAGGCGGGCAGCAGAATACGCATTGGCACCGCTTCAGGACCGGCAATCGGGGCGGTATTCGCCAGACGGGCAAACAGGGCTAAATCCGCTTCACGGGTCTGACGCAGCATAAACTCGCGCAGCGGCTGGGCACCTTTATCAATCGCCACTTCCATGCTGATCTTGTCCTGGCTGAACGGCAGATAGGCATCCTGATAAATTTTGTCGAAGGTCGGTGCCATAATAAAGAAGGTCAGAAACAGCGACAGTCCGAGCAGCACCTGGTTAGGCGGCGCAGAGGGCGTGCCCAGGGCGTTACGCAGTAAACCAAACACAATGATGATACGGGTGAAGCTGGTCATCATCAGCAGCACGGCCGGAATAAAGGTCAGCGCAGTGATAAAGACCAGCGTCTGTACCGGCAGTGACCAGCTCTGACCGCCATTCGGCAGCGAGTGACTCACCAGGCCCGGCAGCTGGGCATGGGCAACCGGTGCCAGTAACAACAGTGGCAATAAAGGAAGCAGTCGACGCATCATTGTGGTTTTCCGGGACGTTTAACCAGGTTCTGTAAAAGCTGACGAAAATCCTGTGGCGCACTGTTAACCGGCGTCACAGAGACCGGTTCACCCGGCGGCAGAGTGTGCAGATGAGTAATCTGCTGTGCGGTGACGCCCAGTACCAGACGGGCATCAGCGGTATCGACAATCACCACCCGCTCACGCTGGCCCACTGAGACGCTGGCTGTGAGTTTAAGCTCCTGGCCGCTGACCTTTTTCGGCGCGAAGCCGACACGGCGTGCCAGCCAGGCGCAGGCCAGAATCAATAAGATAATCACGGCTAACACGCTGCTGACCTGGGCCAGCATGGAGCCGGTCGAGATCGCCTGAGCGTGCGGTGCGGCCGGTTGCAGCGTTTGATTCTGGCTATTCATAATGTAACTCTTTAGCGACTCAGGCGACGCATACGTTCAGATGGGGTGATGATGTCAGTAATGCGCACGCCATATTTGTCGTTCACCACCACCACTTCACCCTGAGCAATCAGGTAACCGTTGATCAGGATATCCAGCGGCTCACCCGCCAGGCCATCCAGTGCCACCACTGAACCCTGCGCCAGACGCAGCAGCTCTTTGATGGTCATTTTGGTGCGACCCAGTTCCACGGTGAGTTTCACCGGGATATCCATAATCAGATCGATATCCTGCAGCGATCCAGCGACGTTGCCGCTGTCGAATGATTTAAAGACTTCGTCGGTCTGCGGCGCACTGCCGCTGCCGACCTGCTCATTCATCGCTTCAGCCCACAGATCGTCCGCAGAGATATCGTCAGACGGTTTATTACTGTCAGTCATGGGGCTGTTCCTCGTTCAGCGAATTCAAAATCGGGTTAATCAGGTGTTCGACACGGAGCGCGTACTGACCATTCATCGTGCCATATTGGCTGGTTAAGACCGGGACGCTATCGACATGGGCGATAATGCGTTCCGGCTTCTCAATCGGCAGCACATCACCGGGTTTCAGCTGCAAAATCCGTGACAGACGCAGTGAGGTTTCGGCAAAGTGAGCGATCAGTTCCAGCTCAGAGTGCTGCACCTGTTTGACCAGGTTATCGCGCCAGTGGTTATCTTCCTGACGTGAGTTTTCGAGCGGTGGATTCACCAGCAGCTCGCGCAGCGGTTCAATCATTGAAAACGGGATACAGATATTAAACTCACCCACCAGGTTACCAATCTCCACCTGGAACGGCGTGTTAACCACGATGTCGTTCGGTGAAGTGGTGATGTTGGTGAACTTTACCTGCATCTCTGAACGTACATACTCGACGTCCAGTGGATAAATGGCCTTCCATGCGTCGCTGTAACCATCCAGCGCCAGCTTCAGCATGCGGCGAATAACGCGCTGCTCGGTATGGGTAAACTCACGGCCTTCGACTTTAGTCGGAAAACGTCCGTCGCCACCAAACAGGTTGTCGACAGCGATAAACACCAGGCTCGGTGAGAACACCACCAGCGCAGTGCCGCGCAGCGGCTTCAGGTGGATCAGGTTCAGGTTGGTTGGCACCGGCAGATTGCGGGCAAACTCGTGATACGGCTGAATCTTGATCGCCCCGACGCTGATATCCGGGCTACGGCGCAGCAGGTTAAACAGCGCCATACGGAAACTACGGGCAAAACGCTCATTAATAATCTCCAGCGCCTGCAGACGCTCGCGAACCACACGACGCTGGGTATTCGGATCGTAAGGACGAATATCGCCTTCCGGTCCGTTTTGTTTCTTTTCTTCTTCCGCACTGCCGCTGTCGCCGTTTAAAAGGGCGTCAATTTCAGCCTGGGAGAGAATGCTATCGCCCATTGATTCACCTCAAAATGAAGGCAGTAAACAGCACATCGTTTACAGCCTGCGGAGGTTGACCTTTTACCAGCGGGGGTGTCAGCGCCTGTTTGATTTGTTCAACAAGCGCCTGCTTTCCTTGCTCTGTCGCCAGCGCCGCAGCGCTCTGACGCGAGAGCAGCAGCAGCAAACGGCTGCGCACCTCAGGCAGATAGTCGTTCATCCGACGCCGGGTATCCTCATCGGGCAGACGCAGGGTAAAGCCTACGTAAAGCACGCGGTCAGGATCGTTGTCGGGATTGACCAGGTTAACCGTAAATGTATCAAGTGCAAAAAAGACCGGAGCGGGAGGCGGTTCAACTTTCGCCACCTCAGGCTTATCGCCCTCATGTTTGTTCATCATTCGCCAGACTGCATAGCCTGCCACGCTGCAAGCGGCCAGCGTCAAAATGAGCAGCACTGGTATTAAGAGTTTACGTTTGCTGCCTTTTTTTGCTTTCGCGTTATCAGACATGGTGCAGTTACTTCCTGTGAATTATGGGCAAGCCTCTCGGCTCACGAGACAGATTATCCGCGTCTTAAGTCAAACCAATGGGTAGAAAAGACGCGGGTTTTACGCTTACCTTCAGCGTTTGCCGCTGTCAGGCGAAAGTGTCGACGGCGCTGTTACCGCTAACGCGAGCCTGAAGGGCGGCGGGAACGGCGATCGGCGTAATGTCGGTGTCACTGTCCTGGGTGAGGGAGAAGCGGCCATGTTGTCCATCGCGGCGCGCCTCCTGCTGCTGCTGGAATTGCTGGCCCTGCGCGGAACTGTCACTGCTCACCTGACTCTCGCCCAGGTTGATACCGCTCTCTGCCAGCGCGTTGCGCAGCTGCGGTATCGCGGCTTCCAGTGCTGCTCTGACGTGGCTATGGCTGGAAACCAGATTAATTTGTGCCTGGTCGTTATCCAGTTTCAGGCTGATCTGGATAGCGCCAAGGTCTTCCGGATGTAAACGCAACTCCGCGTTCTGCTGGCCGTTGCGGCTGAACATCACAATCTGCTGACTCAGCGCCTGCTGCCACTCGTCGCTACCCAGCTGTGAGTTCAGCATCGGCGTTGACGGCGTGCTGGTGGTCGCGGAGGCGGTCACCTGCGCGGGCAGGCTGCTGGCGGTGGCGATTGGCGTAGCGCTGATCGCGTTATCGCTGGCGCTGGCTTTAATTGCAGCCTGATCATCCTGCTTAACCATGTTGCTCAGCGCCTGCTGGAAACTGCTGTCGAGCGTCAGGCCGCTGCTGGTCGCACTCTGCGCGGCGTTGTTGCTCTGGCTGGCGGCAGTTGTGACGGCAGGTTTGCTCTGTGCGTCGCTTCTTGCGTCAGACTTCTCATCTTCGCCCGGTGCGTGGCTCTGCTGCGCGCTGTTCAGCAGTTGCGTCAGCGAGGTCTGGCTTTTCCGGCCGGTATCGGTCTGGGCAATCATGTCGCCCGCTTCACTGCTGACCGGGGTCGACGTGGTGGCTGTGACAGCCGCCACACCCGGTAACATGGCGAACAGCGCCTGCATATTCTGCATATCGCTGGCGCTTAAGGGTGCAACGTCCGGCTTGTCTTTATCATCGGCTGATTTTGACCCACCTTTAATATTTTCCGGCTTAAACAGAGCGGTCAGCGCAGCAGGATTTTCCAGTGCTGCCATCAGTGCATTCAGCGGGGCCTTCGGGCGGGCGTCATCGGCAGTTTCTGCTTTGACGTCAGCGGATTGCGCCGCTTTTCCCTGCTGTTTAGCCAGGCCGAGTAACTGATTTCCCAGTGCGGTCAGAAAGTCCTGCGGCAGGGCATCATCACCCGCAGCAAGGTCAGTTGAGACTGAGGGTTCTGCGTCGGTTTTTACCGTCGCTTTCATAGCAATGTTTGGCAGCGTAATCATTCACCTCTCCTCGATGCGGCCCGTTGGGCAAATTCGTCCATCCGTTTCTGATCGAGACGGTTTTCCTGTCGTAATGCATTTTCCGCTGCGCGCGTAATCAGCGTCTGATAGGCGTTCAGCCGTTGCTGTTTGTCACGCCAGTTGATCAGCGCCTGTTCCAGCCGCTGATTCCAGTTATTAAGCTGGTTACGGTGCTGCTCAATCGCTTTTTCCAGCGTCTGAATAAACTGGTGATAGTTAGTCCAGCGGGTGCTGGCGATGCCCGACGACATGTCATCGTTGAGCTTGTTACGATATTCGTCCTGATAGTCGAGCAGCATCGTCAGCTGCTCGTTCGCGGCGTGCTGGCCGCGACGCATATCGCCTAAATAGATGGCAGCGCGTTCGAGATCCTGCTCCGCTAAGTCGCGCAGCGTATCGATGGCATTTGCAGTTTTCATTGCCGTTACCTCGCGTTAATTCGTATGACTAGCCAAACAGCGCATGCAGATGCAGGCTGGCGTCGTCGTAATCACTGCGCTCAAAGATGCCCTGTTGCAGGAAGGCTTCCATTTGCGGATAGAGCGTGATCGCTTTATCAAGCATCGGATCACTGCCTGCGGCATAAGCGCCGACGCTGACCAGATCGCGGTTACGCTGGAAGCTGGAGAGCAGCTGCTTAAACTGGCGCACCCGCGCATAGTGGTTCTCATCGATCAGCGAGGTCATCGCTCGGCTGATCGAGGCTTCTATATCAATGGCCGGATAGTGACCCGCTTCGCCCAGCCGACGCGACAGCACAATGTGGCCGTCGAGAATGGCGCGCGCGGAGTCGGCGATCGGGTCCTGCTGATCGTCGCCTTCGGTCAGGACGGTATAGAAGGCGGTGATCGAGCCGCCGCCGTCGATGCCGTTACCGGCACGCTCAACCAGCGCAGGCAGTTTGGCGAATACGGAAGGCGGATAGCCTTTGGTGGCCGGCGGCTCACCAATCGCCAGCGCGATCTCACGCTGCGCCATGGCGTAGCGGGTCAGGGAATCCATAATCAGCAACACATGCTTGCCGCGGTCGCGAAAATCTTCTGCGATACGAGTGGCGTAAGCGGCACCCTGCATACGCAGCAGCGGCGAAACGTCGGCCGGGGCGGCGATCACCACCGAACGGGCGCGGCCTTCAGCGCCGAGAATGTTCTCGATAAAATCTTTTACTTCGCGGCCACGTTCGCCAATCAGACCGACCACAATGACGTCCGCTTTGGTGTAGCGCGCCATCATGCCAAGCAGCACGCTTTTACCCACGCCCGAACCGGCGAACAGGCCCATACGCTGTCCGCGACCGACCGTCAGCAGGGCGTTGATCGCCCGCACGCCGGTATCCAGTACGTCGGTGATCGGCGTACGCTGCAGCGGGTTAAACGGCGGGGTGTTCAGCGGCGCGCGATAGCCGGTATCCGGAGACGGCAGGCCGTCCAGCGGTCGCCCGCTGCCATCGAGTACGCGGCCCAGCAGTTCCGGGCCCAGCATCATCTGTTTGCCTGCCTGCGGGTTCTCTCCGTTCTGGCGCGCATAGACCCGCGCTCCTGGTAAAATGCCGTCCACTTCTTCCAGTGGCATCATCAGCAGCTTCTGACCGTTGAATCCCACCACTTCGCTTTCGATTTCACTGATGGTTTTGCCATCGTTGCGTTCGATTACGCAGGTCGCACCCAGCGGTAGCTGTAAGCCGGTCGCTTCCAGCACCAGGCCGGTGGCGCGGGTCAGGCGGCCATAACGGCGCACCGGCTGCACCTGAGCGATGCGTTTCTCAAAGGCGTCGAGCGAGCCGAGCCAGCGATTCAGACGAGTGGTCATTACAGTTCTCCCGGTGCGGCAAGGCGGCAGAGTTCCTGCCAGCGCGTCGCGACGCTGGCATCCAGGTCGCCATCTTCCGCGCTGAGTTTACAGCCGCCAGGATGCAGGGTGCTGTCAGCGATCAGCCGCCAGCCGTGCAGATCCAGCGTCGGACCCAGGGTCTGCTCAATGCGTTGTAAGTCATCCGGGTGAACGCGCAGTTGCGGTTTGCCGCTGAACATCGGTTCCTGCTGCAGTAAACCCTGAATCTGACGCAGCAGGGCAGTGCCATCCACCGTGGTTGCCTGACCAATCACCGAACGTGCCGCTTCCAGCGCCAGTTGCATCAGACGAGCCGCAATCACGCTGTCCAGGGATTCCAGCGTGTTCTGGAACTCGGTTACCAGCTGCTGCATACGCGCCTGAAGTGGCGCCTGCTGCTGCTGGGCATCGGCCAGACCCTGCTGAAAACCGGCGTCGTAACCGGCTTTCTGGCCTTCGGTCACACCCTGCTGATAGCCTTCGTTGTAACCCTGGCCCTGTGCCTCTTTGCGCATCTGCTGCTGCAGGCGTTCGAGCTGCTGTTGCTGCTCATCAACGCCATCTTCAGCTTCGTAAATTTCTGGCTGCAGCTCCGGTTCAGCAGGCTCATCGAAACGGCCTAAATCAGTGGGCTGCCACAGCTGCCAGGGGCGCGCAGAAAATGCATCAGACATAAGTTTCCTCGCCACCACCAATCACCATCTCGCCTGACTCGGCCAGGCGGCGTACCACCAGCAGGATCGCTTTCTGTTCGTTTTCCACTGCGGACATACGCACCGGACCACGGTTGGCCAGATCGTCGCGCAGGATGTCGGCCGCACGGGCTGACATGTTTTTGAGGAACTTCTCGCGCAGTGGCTGTTCGGCACCTTTCAGTGCAACCAGCAGCTGCTCGGACTCCACTTCCTGCAACAGACGCTGGATGCTGCGGTCGTCCACTGCCACCAGGTTTTCGAACAGGAACATCTCGTCGATAATTTTCTGCGCCAGTTCGCCATCGAAGTCGCGTACGGCTTCGATAACCGCCTCTTCCTGCTGCGTTTTCATCAGGTTGATAATTTCGGCTGCGGTTCTCACGCCGCCCATCTTCGCACGCTTGAGGTTGGTGCCATCCAGCAGTCCGTTCAGTACTTCGGTCAGTTCGGCCAGCGCGGCTGGCTGGACACCACCGAAAGTGGCGATACGCAACATCACGTCGTGACGCAGACGCTCGTCGAACAGCGCCACAATATCGGCGGCCTGGGCACGCTTGAGGTGGACCAGGATGGTGGCGATGATCTGTGGATGCTCGTCGCGAATAAGGTCGGCAGCAGCCTGCGGCTCCATAAAGTTGAGCGTTTCCATGCCGCTGGTGGTAT
Organism: Pantoea sp. paga; assembly: GCF_007558755.1. NCBI lineage: Bacteria > Pseudomonadati > Pseudomonadota > Gammaproteobacteria > Enterobacterales > Erwiniaceae > Pantoea > Pantoea sp. paga. The sequence continues at coordinate 745,437 of NZ_VLTF01000001.1, read as the reverse complement.
CGCGCGTTTCGAGAATGTCCTCCAGCAGGCTGGAGGCGCGCTCTTCGCCCAGCGCACGGGTCAGCACAGAACGCAGGTATTCGTTGGAGTTCAGGCTCAGCGCCGCGAACTGCTCAGCATCCGCTTCGAACTCACGCAGCACTTCAGTCAGCTGCTTATGCGACACCTGACGCATATTGGCCATCGCGCCGCTCAGGTGCTGGACCTCACGCTGGTTCAGGTGTTTGAAAACTTCCGCAGCGCGCTCTTCGCCAATGGTCATCATCAGGATGGCGCTTTTTTCGGTTCCGGTCAGACTCATAGCTCTTTACTCATCCATTCGCGAATTACCAGCGCTACAACGCGCGGATCGTTTTCTGACATGTCGCGGATGCGTTGACTCATCACTTCTGCGCTCATGCGGTTGTTAGACTTACGTTCCTGATCCAGCTCATCTTTACTGAGCTGCACATTAAAGGCTTCTTCTGCCGGCTGCTCAGTCGCTCGGGCAGCAACGGCTTCCGCGGCGGCTTTCTCTGCGGCCTGCTTGCGAACCAGATGCGGACGAACCAGTTTGCGGTAGAGGATGAAGGCTACCAGAGCAATCAACAGCCACTTACCGGCGTTCATCAGCTGATCAAAGAACGACTGCTGTTGCCAGAAGGGCAGATCGGTGGTCACCGGTTCAGTGGTGTTGAACTGCGAGTTCACCACGTTGATGCTGTCGCCACGGTTCTGGGAGTAACCCATCGCTTCGCGGGTCAGATCTTCAATCTGCTTCAGCTGCTGTTCGTTCAGCGCAACCGCTTTGCCTTTATCATCTGCACGGAAGTTCACCACGACCGCAACCGACAGACGCTGTACATCGCCAACGTTGACCTTGGTATGACGAATGGTGCGATCCAGCTCGTAGTTCACCGTGTCGTCACGACGCGAGTTGGTCGGTCCGGCACTGGCCGCTGCGGTACTGGTGGTCTGGTTAGCGTTATTCGCCGCGTTGTTCTGACCGTTAGCATTCTGACCATTGGCGTTCTGGCCATTGGCGGCATTGTTGTTCGGCGTCGTCACCGGCGCAGTGTTAGCTGGCGCAGGCTGGTTAGAGAGCGCGCCCGGCACGCCGCCCGGATAAGGGCTGCCTGACTGGTCGCTGGTGCTGGTCTGACGCGAACGAATCGCTGAGTTCGACGGATTAGCGTTAGGCTGATATTTCTCGTCGGTCTGCTCGGCGGTGTCGAAGTTAATCTGCGCGGTAACCTGCGCATGCACATTGCCCTGACCGAGAATCGGATTCAGGATCGCTTCAATACGTTGCTGGTAGCGTGCTTCAACTTCAGAGGCATACTTGAGTTGCGCATCATTCAGGTCGCGACCGGCGGAATCAGAGCGGGTCAGCAGGCGACCGGTCTGATCGACCACGGTGACGTTGCCCGGCGGTAAACCGGCGACGCTGCTTGAGACCATGTGGGCGATGGCCTGAATCTGGCCTTCATCCAGCGCACGGCCAGGCTGCAGGGTTAAGGTGACAGAAGCGGATGGCGCTTTCTGCTCACGCACAAATAAGGTTGGTTTTGGCATCGCCAGATGAACGCGGGCGCTTTTAACCGGGCCGAGTGATTCGATGGTACGAGCCAGTTCGCCTTCCAGCGCGCGCTGGTAGTTAACCTGCTCGCTGAACTGGCTGATACCGAACTTCTCTTTATCCAGCAGCTCAAAACCCACCGAGCCGCCTTTCGGCAGACCCTGCTGAGCCAGACGCAGACGCAGCTCATGCACGTTCGCTTCCGGCACCATCAGCGCGCCGCCATTTTCGGCGAAGCTATAAGGGATGTTCATCTGCGTCAGCTGCGTGACGATGGCACCGCCATCTTCATCTGTAAGGTTGTTATAAAGGACGCTATAGCTGGGCTGCTTCGCCCAGAGCACCATTGCGATCACTATCGCCACAACGGCGGCGGCAGCGACGATTAAAGGAATACGCGGATTTGCGCGCAGGCGAGCGAGCAGGTCACCGAAGCCTTTCTTTTCTTGTTCTGTTGTGGCGGCTGTACTCGCATTCATGACCGATTCCTGCCTGACGTAATTGACCGGGTAAGTTGAGATGGCAAAACAGACTCCCTGACCTGCGTAGATAAAATTTCCACTTCAATGCCAGGCATTATTAGGTGATAAGGAAAATTCGATGGCTGGATAAGGTAGGTTTTTTGCTGTCATTTAGCGGCTTTGTCTCATTGACAACGTGCTAACTTTTCCCCACAGAAAAAATATCATCCTCCTTTATAAGGTATCGTTCATGTCCATTCAGGCAATTGACGGCGTACTGCAGCAGCTTCAGGCGACCTCACTGCAGGCCAGCAACCGCAGCAGTGAAGCCCCTAATCAGATCGATTTCGGTGCAACTATGAAAGCGGCGCTGGATAAGATCAGCGAGACGCAGACCACCGCCCGCACCCAGGCGCAGGATTTTGAGATGGGTAAACCCGGTATCGCGCTTAATGATGTGATGGTCGATCTGCAGAAATCATCAATCTCAATGCAGATGGGTATTCAGGTCAGGAACAAGCTGGTGTCGGCGTATAGCGAAATTATGAATATGCAGGTTTAGGCGGGTAACTGTCTGAAGTTGTTTAGGTTTATCATACTGCCACTTTAGTGGAGCACGTATGTAGCACAAGATCGCTCATTTTCGTGTTGATGAGTGATAGCTGGTCGTTATTGTTCTCTGACATCCAGGCGCCATAAACCCGGTACACCATCTGCGCATCGGAGTGACCCATTTGCGAAGCGACGTAGTTCGGGTTTGCGCCTGCTGAAAGAGCCCAGCATGCGAACGTATGACGTGACTGATATGCTTTCCGGTGACGCAGGCCTGCACGCCTCAGTGCGCCGGTCCATATCTGTCCGAGTGACTCTGTTGAGTAATATGCTCCCGATCGGCCATTGACAGCGTTCACGCTGGGGTTGAACACGAACGTCTTCTGCTCCTCAATTCGCTCGCCATACTCCCTGGTATGAAAAGTGAATGAGGTCTGAGGATACATTCTTGTCAGCTCTCGCTGGTCACGCAGGATATCGACCGCTGCATCCATCAGGCATATGACACGGTTTCCCGCTTCAGTCTTCGGCGGCGTGAATAAGCCCTGTGGTGTGAGGTTACGGCTGACTTTCAGCTTCTTCGCTTCGAGGTCAATATCCTCCCATGCCAGAGCGCATATCTCTCCGTGACGCAATCCCGTCAGGATGGCAAGAGACCACATGTTTGCCGTCTGACGTGTTGAGCATGCTGTGATGAGGCGAGGGTACTCCTCGCGCGTTATCGGATCCGGCCGCTTATTGGACTTCTTCAAAGGCTTGATGCCCGTCATCGGGTTTGCTTCTATATACCCATTGCCATGAGCAAAGGCGAAAATGGCTTTCAGGTCTGCCATGCTGGAGTTAACCGTGGCCGCCGTCCTGCCTTTCTTTTCTATATTCATCTTCCTGCCGGTAAAGTAACTGCCATTCAGAAGCTCAATTCGAAGGTTGAGAATATCTTTCTGCATGACTGACCGGATGTCCTTTCCGTTGCCGATGATATCCAGAGTCACCCTGACGCGGCGTTCTGTCGTGATGTAAGAGCTATTGGCCCAGTCAGGCTTTTTGAGCTTCAGCCATAAATCCGCAACTTCCCTGATAGGCACCGCCTTTGATGAGCCAGCCTGGTTCTTAAATAGTGGTGAATCCGGAAACTCACTCCTGTAATCAAACGTCCCTGTCTTAATGCGGTAAACGATGTTGCTACGCAGCTCGCCAGCCATCTTCCTGTTTTTGGGTGTATCGGGAACGCCGATCGCCTCCCACCGTCTTTGCCCCTCATACATGAACCAGATTCGAAGGTGGTTCTTATTGGGAGCCACTCCTGTCGGATATCCAGACATACGCCTTCTCCTGATGAAATGGATCTGTATTTAAGCAGATTTCTTCCTGGCAATCGCTGCTGGCTGGTTATCAATCCACTTCTCGATCGCCTTCCAGTCGTAAAAGCACATGCTGTTATCACGCGGCGCGCCATCGGGCGATACGTGCTTATATTCACGCCCCTCCATCCATGACACTTCGCGGGCAGTTTTGATGGTGTTTTTCTTCATGCCGGTGATAGTCATTAGAACGGATTCAGATAATCGAGCACATCCGCAGCTGCAGTTATGGCAAGCGGGCGCTTATGGCTGCCATGACTGTGATGCAGGCCTGCTGTGAGGATGATTTGTCTGATCTTATCGGCGAGCTCCGCCCGGCCAGAGCGAAAGGCAGGGCATTTAAGCGGCGGATGGGTCTGATGGGTGACTTTGAGATGCTGCTAATTGCTCAGTCCCTGATAACTCATGGCATCATCGGTAAGGCAAAGGTTCGCCAGTTACAGCGCCACGAAAGCGGCAAGGCAACGACAGAGTTTAATGCCTTTGATTACGTCAGCGCGGCCCGCAATCATTTCAATATGACGCGCTCAGAAGCCGAGCAATTAACGATGACCGAGTTTCAGCACATGCTTGCAGCCAAATACCCTGACCAGAAGGGATTCACTCGGGAAGAGTACGATCAGGTTGCAGATGATTACCTTGCTAAAAAGGCGAAAAGGCTGGCTAAGGCAGCATAAAAATCACGCGAAGCTTTCTTGCTTCCCATTGCATCAGCTTCCCTTTAGGATTATCGCCATACTTATGAATGGTGGTGGTGATATGAAAAAAATTGCATTGGTTTTAATAATTGCCTGCATTACATCAGGCTGCGTTTACAGAAGTACAGCTCATAGTGGACGGGATTTTGATGAGAACAAATCGACTCAAATAGTTTCCGGGAAAACGACTCAGAACGACCTTGTTGGCCTGCTTGGTGAGCCAATGAAAAAAGAAGTGGTAAGTGAAACTGACGTTAAATGGATTTATGAGTATGTCACCTCTAACGCGGCCGTCAGAGTTTTCAGTTTTAAGCCTAAAGTGGACGTTACCAAAAAAACACTTGAGGTACTTGTGCGAAATGGTGTTGTTGTCAACTACGCACTAACAAACCCAGGAAAGACGCAGTACAAGTAATTCTTTACCACCCAAATATACCTCGCCCCGGCGGGGTTTTTTTATGCCCGGAGAAAAGCGAATGGCAGGCGAGCAGCAGGTTGGCAACATCGTTTATGAGATTGAAATGAATGTCGCCAGGCTTATCGAAGGGCAGCGGCAGGTAAATGATCGTCTAAACAAATTAGACCAAGGCTTCAATAGCACAGCTAAATCGGCTGGGAATGCTGAAAAGTCTTTTTCATCATTAACTAGGGTGGCAACCGCGCTTTCAGCAGCTATCTCGGTGCAGCAGGTTGCAGAGTATGGAAATGCCTGGGTAACGGTTAGCAATAAACTGGCGAACTCCGTCCGGGCTAATGAGCAGCTTGCTGATGTAACCCAGCGCGTTTTCGATATCTCACAGAACACCCGGTCAAGTATTGAGGCTACCGCCACATTGTATGGTCGGCTGGAGCGTTCTACGAGAAGCGCCGGCACCAGCACTGCCGACCTCATTAAGCTAACAACAACCATCAATAAAGGCCTTGCTGTATCTGGCGCAACAACTGAAGAAGCTAGCTCGACAATGACCCAGCTTTCTCAGGCTCTCGCCTCCGGCGTTCTGCGTGGCGAAGAGTTTAACTCTATCTCTGAAAACGGAAGCCGCCTTGCTGTTGCGCTGGCTGATTCCCTTGGTGTAACAATCGGCCAACTGAGATCGATGGCAGCGCAGGGAAAGCTCACCACAGAGGTTGTGGTTAATGGTCTGCTAAAGCAAAGCGATGCGATCGCAAAAGAGTTCGCTAACACTGCGCTAACCATGGGGCAAGCATTTACTGTTGCAACAAACAATATCACCAAATTTGTAGGTGAGAGCTCAAGCGTCAGCACATCTATAAAAATCTTCAATCAGGGTGTTATCTCTCTCAGCGAGAATTTAGATATTGTCGCTAACGTAGTTGCAGCTGCCGCAGTAATCTTTGGCGGGAGATTTACTGGCGCTCTGGCTATGGCAACGAAAGCGAGAGTAGATGACGCTCTGGCAGCCAGAGCGCAAGCGGTAGCTACCGCGCAATCCACTGCAGCCACTGCCACTTCAGCTACCGTTGTCGCCAGAAAGGCGTTGCTGGATAAAGAAGCTGCTCTGTCGTCGCTGGCACTTGCGCAGGCTGAGTATAACGTTGCCAAAGGTTCTTCGGCAGAGGCATTTGCTCTGCAGAACCTCAATGCTGCAAAGTCAGTGGCTATCCAGCGCTCTGCCTCATATGCAGAGGCCCAGATTGCGCAGGCTGCCGCAACGCGAACAGCTACTGCGGCAGCAGTGACGGCAACAACAACGATAAAATCACTTGCCAGTGGCGCGCTCGCTCTTATCGGCGGCCCTGTTGGTGCGGCTGTTATCGCTGCAGCGGGTATTTTTTACTTTTACCAGAAGATGCAACAGGCCCGGCAGGAGAGTATCGACTTCGCCGACAAGCTTGATGGCGTGATCGCCAAAATGAAGAGCATGAGCCAGGTTCAGCTTGCTGCTGAAATTGATAATGCCAGCAAGTCAATCCGCGCTCAGGTTGACGCTTTAAAAGATAATCAATCCACAATTGAGGCAAATGAACTCCAGCAGGCTCGCCTGCGCCGCACCCTTAGCTCGCTTCAGGAAGGAAGCCTGCTTTATAAGGTGGCCCTTTCTGAACTTGCAGATGCACAGAGCGAACATACCCAGCTGCTTGCGCAGAACGAAACTGCGCAAGAAAAGCTCAGTCAGACCGTCAGTAAAACCGGCATTCTTCGCGCACAGATGAATGGCACATTTGCTCAAGGGATCGATTTGCTAAAACGTGACGGCGACGCTGCTGGCGTGGCTAGCGGTCTGATGAATCAGTTCGGTCATGCAATCGACTTCGCCAGCCGCGCAAAGGACAAGTTTAACTCTACAAGCCTGCAAATCCTTCGCAGCGACAAGGCAGATGCCTATAACAAAGATCTGGCAGATGAAAACAAGTTGCTGGCTATCACCGATAAGCGCCTTCGGGCGGTCACTAAAGCCCAAATGGAAGCCGGCGATAAAGGTGGCAACCCGAATCAGGTAATCGCAGCAGGAGAACTTGCTGGAGCGCAATATGACTTGCAGCAGGCGGAAGAGAAGCGAAATAAAGAAACTCGGGCGGGCATAGCTGCCGGTAAAAAGGCCGAAACTCAAGCTGAGCATAATTCACAGGTGCTTGATCAATACAGACAAAAATCAGAGATGGCCGCTGATTCCACCAGTGATCTTTCACGTGCTAATTATTTGTTGCAGGCTCGCCAAAAGCTAACGAACCCTACGCCAGCGCAAATTGCTCAAGTCGAGAAAGACGCGGCAACAGCATGGGATAAGGCTAACGCCATTAAAGCCCAAGCCGCTGCCGAGAAGCTTCTGCCCGAAGCAAAAGAGAATGCAAGTTATAAGCAAGATGTAAGCGACCTGCAAACGGCCCTTTCCGCAAAAAAGATTAGTCAGCAGCAGTACAACGCAACATCTGAACAGCTTGAAGCGCAACATCAGGTCAACCTCGCAAAAATCCGTGCTGAGACAGCTGCAAGGGTTTCGCCCACTCAGGACGCGCAAGGAGCTATCGATCCCGTTCAGGCGCTGGCAAACGAGAACGCCCGCAAACTGGCGCTGATTCAGGAGTTCGAAACTGAGAAAGGCGCCATTACAGCTAACGGACTGGCGCTTATAAACGCAGCCAATACCGAGTACGAGCAGGCCCGAATCGATGCTGCGTGGAAGATATGGGAAAACCAGAGCCAGGCAAATCAGATGCTGGGCGATGCAATCGACTCACTTCAGGGTGGAGCAACAAATGCGATCACCGGCCTTCTTAATGGGACACAAAGCCTGGCTGAATCGTTCGCTAACATTGGGACGACCATCCTGAATAGCGTCGTGAGTGGCCTTGTTGAAATGGGCCTGCAGTACGTCAAGAACATGATCATGGGACAGGCGGCCGCAACAGCCGCTCTGGCATCAACGGCAGCTCAGGCAACGGCAGCAACCGCCGCATGGGCTCCTGCAGCCATGAGCGCATCAATAGCAACACTTGGCAGCGCTTCAGCAGTAGGGACTACAGCCTATACCACAGCATTGGCGGCATCAAAGGGACTGGCAATCGCTGGCGCACGCGAGCACGGCGGGCCCGTCAACGCCAGCAGCATGTATCGGGTAGGTGAAGGCGGTAAGCCTGAAATCTTCAAAGCCAGCAATGGCAGCCAGTACATGATTCCCGGCGACAATGGATCGGTAATCAGCAACCGGGATATTAGCGGTGGGGGCGGTGCCGGTGGTGGGCTTGTGATGAATTTCAACTTCGACATTCAAACCACTGGCGGCGTTGACGAAGCCACGCAGAAGCAGATGGCGCAAATGATGCAGACCGTGGCCCTTCGCACTATCAAAGACCAGCAGCGGCCTTCAGGTTTACTCAGTAAAGGTAGATAACCCATGCCAGAAACTTTCACATGGAGCCCTCAAAAGGGCTTCACGGGCGACCGTACGCCTGATGTAGCCGTAGTTAAGCTGGGCGATGGTTATGAGCAGCGGCAGGTTAAGGGTATCAACCCGTTAATGGGGCGGTACCAGCTGACTTTCGTTGGCTTCGACGATGCCAAATGCTCACGACCTAACGCGGCTAAAGCCGCCGATGCGTTCCTGAAAGGAAGGATGGCTGTTGAAGCGTTCTACTGGACGCCATCGGATACCGGCGTGCAGAGTCTCTATGTGTGCCGGTCATGGTCACTGAAGAAGACAGGCAATCAGCATGAGCTGACCGCCACGTTTGAGCAGGTGCCGAGATGAGAGATATACCAGCAGAACTGATCATCGAAAGCACTGATTCCGGCGTTGGCGCGATGCTCGACCTGTTCGAAGTGGATCTGCAATCATTCGGCGGCGATGTCATCCGCTTCCATGCAGGCACGAACGGCTATTACGGTGACGTAATCTGGCAGGGCCGACAGTACTCAGCCTATCCGATCGCGGTTGAGGGTTTTGAAACCAAGTCAGAGGGTACCTATTCTCGCCCGACGATGAAGGTGGCTAACATCACCGGCCTTATCACTGGCATCAACCATGATTTCGATGATGCATTAGGGGCTGTGGTGACGCGCCGGCAGGTACTGGTAAAACACCTCGACGCGGTCAATTTCCCGAATGGTAATGCAGATGCAGACCCGACCATGGAAGCTGTATCTCGTTACGTTATCGAGGAGATGGTTGAAGAGACATTCGAGACCGTGACCTATAACCTGGCGACACCGGTTGACTGCGATAACGCCATCATACCGGCGCGAACCATCCTGGCGGATGTTTGCCAATGGGTGTACCGCGGCGACGGCTGTGGTTATTCGGGCGGGCCGGTTGCTGATGAGAAAGATAACCCAACCACGGACATGTCACGGGATAAGTGCTCAAAGCACCTCACCGGTTGCCGGATGAGATTCCCTAAACCTGAACCGCTTCCCTATGGTGGCTATCCCGGCTCTTCAAAGGTGTCCTGATGATTGAAGATGAATGCCTGGCATATGCGGCTTTATCCCGTGATGAAGTATGTGGCCTGATTGTTGATGGCGATCGGTTCATGCGCTGTGACAACCATCACCCCGACCCGGGGCGGAACTTTCGCATAAGCGATACAGACTGGATGAGAGCGGAAGCGGCGGGAGAAATCACCGCCGTTTTTCATTCCCATCCTGAGCCAAAACTCGCTCTTTCGGCTGCCGACAGGGTTGCGCAGATTTCTACCGGAATTGATTGGTGGCTGGCGAGCGCTGGCAGGCTTCGAAAGTTCCGACCGGTGCCGCATTTGCTGGGCCGCCGTTTCGAACATGGTGTGATGGATTGCTACACGCTTTTTCGGGACGCCTACCACCTGTGCGGTATCGACCTGCCAGACTTCGAGCGCACTAACGGATGGTGGGTGAGGGGTGAAAACCTCTACCTGAAGAATATGGCTGCCAACGGATTTTACGAAGTTACTCCGGCCGACATTCTGCCGGGGGATGTGATTATCCGGCGCGCCTTCCCTGAATCAGACCCTTGCCACGCAATGTTATGGCTAGGAGACAACACAGTGCTTCATCACGAACTGGGCGGGCGCCTCAGCCGCCGCGAGCCCTACCGGCAATCCTATGTAAGCCTGACGCACTCTATATGGAGGCATGAACAATGCTCATCTTTAGATTTGCGGGGAATCTCCGACGACATTTCCGCCAAATCACTCTGAACGTCGATACACCTTCGCAAGGCCTGCGCCTTCTCCTTGCTCAATGCCCCGAATTCAAACGCGATTTCTATAAAACCCGCTTGCGCCTTCGCATTGATGGCGGTGACGTGTCAGAGGATAACCTCGAATTCCACATGAACAGGCACCTGAAAGACGGCGCAACAGTCCTCTTCGTGCCGATTGTTGAAGGGGCAATCAGCGCCGTTGCTGCGGTCTGGATCATGGTGGCCGTCACGGTCGCCTCGGTTGCTTACTCGCTCTATATGTCCTCACACATGAAGACGCGGAGTGCAGCAGACCAGGACACAAATTCCATTACCAACAACTCATTCACCAGTGCAGAGAACCGAATCGGGCAGGGCAGGCCGGTTCCGTTACTGATTGGCGAAATGGTGGTTGGCAGCAACGTTATCTCTCTCGGTATTGATACCAGCAACAATCAGGACTGGGATATTTCCATCAGTTAAGGTGAAAGCATGAGCTCAGGCGGCGGTGGCGGAAGCACTCCCAAACTTATCGACGACAACCTCAAATCAAAGCAGTATCTGAAAGTCCTCGATCTCATTTCAGAAGGTCCGATTTACGGCCCGGTAGACCAGAACCACCTTTCCTCATTCATGCTGAATAAAACGCCAGTCACTGATGCAGGCGGTAACGTTACGATTAACGGCGTCAGCGTGGCATGGCGTCCCGGCTCTTCAAATCAGTCACCGATCACCGGCTTTGACGCGATTGAAGCGACCACGGTCGTCAATACAGACGTAACCCAGAGCACCCCTCTGGTGCGCACGGTAACCGACACTGATGTGACCCGGGTGCGAATGAACATCGGCGTAACTGGCCTGGTGGAGCAGGATACCAAGGGCAACCAGCACGAAACAGCGGTAACCATGGTCATTGAGACGCGCAATGGAACGTCCGGCTCATGGAATATTCAGAAGACCGTCACAATAAGCGGCAAAATATCAGGCGAGTACCTTGAGGCTCATATCATTGATGCGCCCCTGCAGAAGCCGTTTGATATCCGCCTGCGCCGCGTTACTCCGGACAGCTCAAGCGACCTGATGACTAATGGCACCATCTGGAACAGCTTTACTGAAATCACTGATGACCGCCTTTCATACCCTTATGCGGCTGTGGCAGGCGCAGTGATTGACCGAGACCAGTACACCGACACGCCTACTCGCACCTATCATCTGCGAGGACTCATTGTCGATGTGCCAGATAACTATGACCCGATAGCCAGAACATACACTGGAATCTGGACTGGCGGGTTCAAGTCAGCATGGACCAATAACCCCGCATGGCTGTTTCGCGCTTTAGTGAAAAATACGCGCTATGGACTGGCGCGTCGGGCAGGCTACATCGACGTTGATGATGGCAGCCTGTATATCCTGTCTCAGTTCTGCGATCAGCTTGTTGATGATGGTTATGGCGGCAAAGAACCACGCTTCACCCTGAATGCTTATATCACTGAGCAATCCAGCGCCCGCGATATTCTCGACAAGATTGCAGGCATGTTCCGCGGCATTGCGCTGTGGGACGGCATGCGATTCTCAATCATGCTGGACAACCCGCAGGACCCTGTTGCAGCCGTTACCAATGCCAGCGTTGTAGACGGGCTGTTTACTTACAGCTCCATGAAACGCTCAGAGCGCTTCAACGCTGTTGTGGTGTCCTGGACTGACCCAAACAATGGATGGGAACAGGTCAAAGAATACGTCTCTGATGACCAGATGATTGACCGGTACGGCTACAACGAAACGACGCTGGAGGCCTTCGGATGCACCTCCCGCGGGCAGGCTTTCCGCGCCGGTAAATGGCTGCTTGAAACCTGCAAGCGGGAAACAAAGAAAGTCACCTTCAAGATGGCGCGCGATGCTATCGCTTTCATGCCAGGCGATGTCATTGAGGTCATGGATAATGATTACGCTGCCACAAGACTTGGCGGCCGCATCATTTCTCACAGCGGCGCCGTGATAACTGTGGATGCCGATGTTTCATCTATGGCCGGTGGCGGCGATACGATGTCGCTTATGGGCTCGAATGGTAAGTTCACACGCTATCCGATCGCATCAGTTTCGGGTCGAATCATCACACTGCGAACTTCTCCGAACTGGGTTAAAGACGGAACGATATTCGTCATTTCAACGGGTGACGTTGCTACACGCCTGTTTCGCGTCATGGGGATATCTGAAGACGAAAATAACTCTGTCTATAGCATTTCAGCAACGCTATTCGACCCTAACAAGCAGGCTATCGTGGATGATGGCGCGGTATTCGAAACGCCTAACGATACCCTCAATGGATATCGTGTCCCGAACATCGAAAACCTGCGGATCATCAACGTCAACAGCGAGACTATACAGGTCACGGCAACCTGGCAGACGGCGACGCTGACCAAGAAGATCGTGTTCGAACTCTACGTTTATAACGCAGACGGGAAGGTTGTTGCTCAGTACGAAACAGACCAGTTCCGATATGACTTCTATGGTCTGGATGCCGGTATCTATACGCTGGGCGTGCGTGGCCGCAATGAAAACGGCATGAAGGGTGCCGAAACTCAGGTCAGCCTGGTGATTGGCGCGCCTTCTGCACCTTCGTTCATACAGTGGACACCAGGCATCTTCTCGGCCGATATCGTGCCGGTGATGAATGTCAGCGCAACAACAGATACGACATTTGAGTTCTGGTACACAGGGGAGGTGCCGGCCAGCTCAATCGGTGCCGTGGAGACGGAGGCGCAGTTTCTCGGCAGGGCTTCACAGTGGACTCTTCATGGCCTGAAGGCTGACCACACCTACTACATGTACGTCAGGACAAAAAATGCTTTTGGCGTGTCGTCCTTTGTGCAGGTATCAGGCCAAGCATCTTCCGACATCCCGGGAATGATTGATTACATCGATAAAGCTATAAGAGAGTCGGAGGCTTTCGATAGGCTTACGTCCAATATCGATACTAACATTGAGGGGATACTGCAGAACGCCCTGAACCTTGATGCATCTGTCGATCACCAGTTCGAAGCGTATGGGCTCAACCGCGCTGATATCATCTCTGTACGCCAGACGGTTGCCGACAACAACAGCGCCTACGCTCAGAAGTTTGAGCAAATTCAGGCGCAGTCAGACCAGAACACAGCATCTGTGCAACAGGTTTCCAGCGCCTATTCTGACCTAAGCGGCAAACTTTCGGCCCAATGGGGCGTGAAGGTACAGATAGACAATAACGGCAACAAATTCGTTGCTGGCATGCAGCTGGGCATTGAAGGGAATGGTGGCACAACTCAGTCATTTGCCCTGTTCAGTGCCGATAACTTTGGCATCTACAACACCACAAACGGCACATATCAACTCGCATTTACGGCCGTAAACGGTCAGGTCTTTATGCGTGACGCGTTCATTAACTATGCCTCGATTACGCTTGCCAAGGTTGGCTCATGGTACTCAGCAAACTATGTCGCGGGTCGTTCGGGAACAATCATGAGAAATGATGGCTCTTTCGAATTGTACGGCGGATCCGGTCGGTCTGGCGGAAGCGTGTTCAACGAAACGGGAATGGCTGTTTACGATGCCAATGGGGTGGAGAGGTTTAAGGCGGGGAAACTTAACTGATGGCTGATATTTATGGCGTCCGCATAGTGCCAGATGATGGGGGGAAGCCCATCATACTGGATGCATCAATGCGCTACGCATCTTACCTTGGAAATGCTTCAATGATGGCAAATTCTGGTTCTGTTGGCGGATTTAAAGCCCAGCCAGCAAACAGCAAGGCCCTCATAGTTCCCCGAAATCTGGTGAAAGTATACCTCGGAACCAACCCTGCAGGGCCGCCGATGGCATATATCAGCAGCCTTTCATTCAACGGAAGCTCACTTATTTATAATGCTAAATATAGGAGTCCGGATGGCAATAACCCACCTGCTGTAGAGGCTGGTTTTGCAGACGTGTTTTCAGTCTCTTATGCCGCCAACCCTGCTGTTGAATACGGAGTTAGAATTACAAACGGCTCAAATTTTATGGAGGTCGGCGACGTATCGTATCTTGGATTTGTAACATACAGGGCAGTGATAAATATAAACGGGTCGTGGAGTATCCCATCAGATGTTGTGAATCTCGGAAATTATATTGTGTTTGCCAGGTGGTCCAATACGGATAACCCCCTTTATCTAGACAGGGGAACAAACTCAATAAAGACATATACAGCTTTTGGCAGCACAGAAGGCTCAAAGGAAGGCGGAACAGTAAACAGCGTTCAGGTCGTCGTTGTGTCATGCGGCTTTTCTCCATCGCTGCCTGTTTCCGGTTATGGAATGGTTATTCGCAACGCATCGAATCAGGTCACTTACTCCAGCAAATATCCTCCTGTCATGTGGACTGATGCTTATTACGATATCGGAGGGTATGAGAACTTTGATGGGTCTACCGGCGAGGTTCAATCCTGGGTGAATCCGACTGGCTCGGTGTCGCAGCCGATGGTGCCTTTATGCAGTCTCGGCACCCAGAGAGGCGATTACAGTCGGAACAACAATAACTACACCTTCCGCATATGCCTTGAGTCCGGGCTGAAGATGAACGGCAACGCTGTTACGACTGCCAGAGCAAAATCAACAGGCCGGGAGATTGCGGTATACCAATATCCCAAGGCAATTCAGGCGTCCTGCCAGTTGCCATGTATCGACGCCAGTTATTACTTCTAAATAAACCCACAACCCAATGAACCCGGCCTTGCGCCGGGTTTTTTATTGCCAGGAGAAAGCTATGCCAGCGGGCACTATTGCACTAACAAACAACTCAACAGCAGTAACCGGCTCAGGAACTAATTTTTCATCCGAGCTGAAGGCTAATGATTTCCTGGTGGCAATTGTTGGCGGCGTGACTTATACGCTTGGCGTGCAGTCAGTTAATTCGGCCACAGGCCTCACGCTGATCACTGCTTACAATGGACCTACAGCGACAGGTGTGGCGTGGACAGCCGTGCCTAATGCGGCACTGGTTGGGATTACTGCTCAGGTAGCCGCGGATGTTGCTAAGGCAATACGTGGGCTCAATCTCGACAAGGCCAACTGGCAGCAGGTTTATAGTGCAAGCGGCAATATCACTGTAACTCTTCCAGATGGATCCACCTACACTGGTCCGTCATGGAACTCAGTTGTTAACTCTGTAGGAGGAAAACTCGACAAGACCGGTGGAACAATGACCGGCCCTTTATTCCTGCCAGCCATCGAGATATCTGCAGCTACGCCTTTTATCGACTTTCATCACAACAATTCTTCAGCTGACTATACAGCAAGGATTATTCACACAGAGGCGCAGGCAATTGAGGTCAGTGCTGGAACAGGAAGCATTTCATTCCGCATTAACGGTGGTATGCGCGTCGGTGGTGCCAACTACAGCGGTGGAATTAATCTGTACCGAGGGAATGGTGATGCTAATGCTCTGTGGGGGTTTAACTGTAGCGACGGAAACTTGAATATTGTTAGAGGTTCTGCAGCAGGTAGTTTAATGGCACTCGGCGACTCTCTTCTTGATCAAGTGAGAGGGGTGAGGGGTAAGCAGGGTTCTGGCGGGGCGTATCAGGCTAATTCATGGCAGTTCTACTGGAACTCATCCGCACAATTAGAGACTTGGGTTGATAACGTAAAAATAGGTAACGTAACGGTATCGAGCACATCAGATAAAGGACTGAAGAAAGACATCACCTACCGTGAAGACGCGAGCAAGGCTCTTGCGGAAGTTCTTAAGTGGCGACCAGCTGATTTTAAAATGAAGGCTCGTGGCATTATTCCGGAGACAGCAGAGCAGTTGGGGTTCATTGCTAATGACCTGGTTAAGGTATCTCCTGAATGTGTCAGCGGAAAAGGGTTGCCGGATGATTATGATATTGAGGCTGATCCTAACAACGACTCAGCATACTATCTTAACCAAATCCCGATGATTGCCAAGTTGGCTCAGGCACTACAGGCCCAGCAAAAGCTGATCGACGAACAGTCTGAGATTATCAAAGCTATGGGCGTAAGGCTTAAAGATATCGACGGTTTGGACGGCTAGAAATGCCCCGGGATGGGGCATATATCAAAATTTAGAAAATATATGGACTAGGAGTAGACCCTAGTTTGATTATCAAACATCCATCCACCATTTCAATGCTTTCTGGAGAAGGCCATGGATTAATCTCTGCGGCTCTCTCCTGCATTTTTTTTACGCAAGCAACATCAGGCCTAACGAAATTTGCGGTATTTGTTGTTTTAAAGAAATAAAATAGTCTCTTATTGCTGCCGCCGTCCCAAGCAAAGTATGAACTTCCAAATACATCGGAGTTGTTTTTTCGCCAGAAGTTATCTGGTTGATACGCGCCATAAAAATAAACAGGTGTTTTCGACTCATCAAAAGATGGGTATTTTTCGTATATGATGGAAATCATTCGGTTAGCTATTTTACTATCTTGCTCTCTAGCCATATGGTCAGAATATGAAAGCTGACTTGCTGCATTAGACGAAATCAGTAGCGATACAACAGATAGGGCGGCAAAAGGTAAAGCGCGATTCATCAGCAGAAACGCAATGACAATCATGCCAGCAAACGTGACAGGAAGTGCTAGCATGGTACGCGGGGCAAGGTCGCTACCAAACAGTACTGTAAGAGCAAAAGGAGAAAGCATGAACAATGTTAGCCATAATGCCAACTCCTTTCTGTTACTTAAGTTCCCTAAAAAAATCTTCAGCATGCATAGCAAATACAAAGGCAGAGTCAAAAAGTATATATTCAAACCATAATATGATTTAAATGTGAAATAATTTGTTATGGACTCTATCATGGGAATCATAGAGGATGAGCCATTGACTAACCAGCCAACCTGGTTCAATAAGTATCCAGAGTTGTCTACTTGATAATGTTCTCTTATCAACGCAGATAAAGAAAAGTATATTAAAACGGATAAAGTAATACCTGCGCCAAAATTTAATACATTGTAAAATCTACGCTCAGCATGATTACCATTAAAAAGAACACAACACATCTGCATCAAAAATAATGACAGTGTGAAAATGATTGCAGATTGATATATTGAAAGTGATGCCGTTGAGAGCAATACTCCGGCTATTAAATTAACCCATAATCTGCCGTTGGTTGCTTTTTGAAAAAATAGCACTGAAAGAGAGGATAGCAGCAATCCGATAGACATAGTATCTGATTGGTTGGAAAACTCAATTTGATATGCGTACTGAGGGAACCCAATAAACGATATTGGCAATATAAAGCATGTTAAGCCTTTTGCTTTAATTATTCTAGAAATTACCACCACTGTTAGTGATAGAAATAATATAGACATAAGCGTGGTGAAAAATGGGGTGTATGGCTCAGGAAGTAAGTACTCTTTTAAGTAGGCATGCCCCCACCGGCTAAAAGCTATTGTTTTAAGGAAGTTGTCGCTTAACTCTTCATCAATCGAAAGAGAGAAATTTGCAAGTTCCTGGCCATACATTATCAGGCATGATAAGTAAGATAGGCAGAAAATGTATATTTCTCTTTTATAATCAGTAAAAATGCGATTCATTATTGTTCCAACGGATATATTATGTACTGAGTGAATGGTAAGCCAGTGGATCATCAATCTCAATATCTATGTCATGAATTCTTATCTTCAATACATTAAAAATACCTGAATTCCATTATCCTAAACGCCCTAAGCCATCTTTAGTGCGTCCATTGATGGCCTTCATAAAAAAGCCCGGCGACCGGGCAATGACTCAGCCGCTCCTGTCTGAGCAGGCTGCGGGGTGGGTCATTTGAGATTAGTCACCCATCACCGCCAGCGCCAACTAAAAACCCTTTCACCTCAAACCCTTTACAAATCTGTCCACCGCTCCGCCTTGATCAAAAGCACCGATCGATATTACTGTTTATCCATACAGTATTTATCAAAGGAGGATTTATCATGGCGAGAGAGAGTGACATACACGCGGCGTTCACTGGCGCAATAACGAAGGACGGCAGGGGGCGTCAGATTGTCACCACTGCGGCGTTCCAGAAGCGGCTGGATGACCTGAATCACGTCTGGACGCTGGCAGAGTGCAATCGGTGGATACGCTACTACCAGAACTTCTTCTTCGAGCTGGTCACAGAGGAAAGCGAGAATAAGACCTGGTCGTTACGCAATATGGGATACGTGAGGTAATTATGGGATTTCCATCACCGGCGTCCGATTACATCGAGCGGCGCATCGATCTGAACGATGTGCTGATGCCTCACCGCAACAACATGATCCTGATTGAGACGCCTGACGGGTTCGTGCTGGCGGACAAATCACTCAAGCCCGCGCCAGGCGACAAGATAGCATTCCAGATAGGCGAGTTCCCGCAACTGGGTAGATTGTTCAGTACAGGGATTATCACCTCAGACGGCGAGACGATCGACGGAGAGGGAATGGAAGGGATTATCGTGCTGGGGAAGGTAACGTCCGAGGTCGCGTCTGTGTACGAGCCTCTCCGGCCTACGATTTAGCCGTAGCACACATGTAGCACAAAAAAATACCGCAAATCACCTCAAAACCACCACTACGGCAGTTTGTGACTTGCGGTATGTCTCTGTAAAACCACGCTTCAACGCACATCAACCTGACTGGCTAAATATTCAAAGTGAAATTATGAATATGCAGGTTTAGTGAGCTGATTCCGCTGAACAAGGCACGCCTGCGTGGAGGCGATGAGGGGAGTGGGATGCCCGCATCAAGGCGGATCACTTTGCTGAGTCTATGACCCTGTACTGGCGATAATGCAGGTGTCATTGACTATACTGCTCTTTATGACGAGCCGTGCAGCAGGGAACTCACTCTTCGGTGCAGGCGACCCGACACCTCATCACCCATCAGCAGGACGCCAGCCCAATGCTAAAAAAACTTATCCTTATCGCATCGTTAATCAGCATATCTCTCCCAGCCTTTGCTGCCACGCAGTGCGGGCCGTTCTCTCTTAAACCTGATAAGAGCGGCTGGTTCTCGGTGAATGGAGAACGCGCAAAAACGCAGAAAGTCACCTTTGCGAAAGAGAAGGGCGACTACGACAACGCGACGGTCAAACTGCTGGTGAAAAACAGCAAAGCGCCAGGGATGGTGGATATGGAGTTGACGAACCGTGAGGGCAAAGGGCTGTTAAGAGCTGAAATCGTCCGTACCAGCCAGAGTCAGATCCGCATACGAGGTGCCTATGATTGCGAACCGGCAAAATAGGCTGAACTTCGACTGCCCACTCGTGTGTATGTCACAGCCCGGAAGCGGGCCTGATAAAAGCTTTTGAGAAGAGTGCGAAAGATTGTCAGGCAAGCGCTTGAGCTCTGGCTGGCCTGACAACGTATGCCGTCTCCTCATCATCCATCCTGCATCACGCACATGCCGACGCTGCATTTAACGTGATGTTTTGCACCGCGCGATCATCCCTGAAACTTCTGTGCTGATATCTGATGCTTTTGGATCATAGTAAAATGTCGCACTGGTCTGATGATGGCTGAACTTAGCAATTTCAACCCAGGCCACGGTTTCATCATCCTGCTCAAGGTTATATCGCCTTGTGCCATCCGGCAGAGGTTCATCCTGCTCCAGATAGAGTCTTTGATCCTGTGCCGCTACGCTAAGGCAGGATTCAACCTGAAAAGGATGACCGTCGAAATAAGCGGTTTTTGTTGTCGGGTGTAATCCTAGCCGTCCCATATCTACGCATCCGCCCAACAGACTTATGCTCAGGGCAATAATGATCTTCTTCATGAACGAAACCATCATGGTTATTTTGTAGACCAATAATATCCGGATATTGATCGTATCGCTCATTTTAATCAAAAATCTGCGCTTAATATTGCTGGCGTTACGGACTAAATGTAACATTCTTCGCAACGCATTATGATGTTAGCAACGGACAGGAACTTAGTAGCCCGCATCAGGTGACTCATGCTGCCTGCTGGTGTTAACCGTTGTCAGATGAATGGCAGGTAAATTATCATTCAAAACCGTTGCTCATTATATCTTTAGTCTGCTTTGAGACGGATGCCCGAAACTCATTGCCTGAAGCGTTTGTTAGCCAGCTTATTATAAACACGGAAAGTTTTACGCAGTATATTACACACACATCAGGTTCACTTTAAACCGGCCCAATAAAAGGCGTTATACCTCGGTTGTGTTACGCATGTTGAGGTGTCCTGATGAAATACTTACTACTTAAGTGCCTCTGAATACTATGATTTATGACTGTTTTTTATACTACGATGAAGATATCTTGCTTGAGATGCGTCTGAACACGCTTGAGCATGTTGTTGATCGGTTTGTCATTGTGGAATCACGCTATACCTTTACCGGTAAACGCAGGGAAAAGCTTCATTTTGATATTGAGAAGTTCGATCGTTTCCGCGATAAAATTATTTATATTGTTAACGATATTGCGCCCAGATTTTATCAGCAAGCCTTTAAATCGAATAGTTCTCTGGTTAATGCGGGAGAGACAGATCCCTGGGAAAATGAAGCCACTGCACGTAATCAGATTATGCAAGGGCTGGCCGGTGCGCAGGATGATGATATTGTTATTGTGTCAGACGTTGATGAAATTCCCCGACCCGAGGCGATAAAAGCATTCAGTCATCAACATCTTTGCACGACGCTACATCAGCAATATTTCAATTTTAAATTTAATGTCCGGGTTTTAAATGACGACGGCACACCGCGCTGTGCCACACTGGCGAAAATGGTGACCTGTAAAACGCTGCGAGACTTTTTTATGGGGCAACCGGAATTGCTTCGCAATGTTAAGCGTCGTGGTACACCGATACGCGAGAACTGGTTGCGCTGGAAGTGGCTAAATATCCGGACAAAAACCGTTAAGAACGCAGGGTGGCATTTTTCCTGGGTAATGAGCGATGAGCGCATCAGTGAAAAAATGTCTTCGATTTCTCATACCGAACGTAACTGCCCCGAATTTAACAATCCGGATCATATACGGCGCTGCGTTGAGAACAATATTGATATCTGGAACCGTCCGCGAAGGATGGAGATAGTGCCGGTGACATCCGAACATTTTCCAGCCTGGCTGGTTGAAAATCAGCATCAGCTTGCCGATCTCATTAAATCATAACGCTGACCAGCGCGCCCATCGGGCGCGCATCTCGCACATCAGCTTGCTTTGTAAGGATCTTTTTTGTCATCCTGGCTGTCATCATTTTTGCGCGGCACTTCGCCATGATCTTTCGGCGCATCAGTAGCGGGATGATCATCTTCCTCGTATGCATTACCAGCGTTTGGCGCGGCTTCCGGCAGGCTTTTGCTGACATCACCTTCTTTCTTACGTTCTTCATTCGTATTGTGTTTAAACATAACTCTCTCCTTTTATTCCAGTCTCTTAAGTTTAGACCAGCACTGACATCCCGCATGCGCG
The DNA here is from genome assembly GCF_007558755.1 of Pantoea sp. paga. Classification (NCBI taxonomy): domain Bacteria; kingdom Pseudomonadati; phylum Pseudomonadota; class Gammaproteobacteria; order Enterobacterales; family Erwiniaceae; genus Pantoea; species Pantoea sp. paga. The sequence continues at coordinate 723,763 of NZ_VLTF01000001.1, read as the reverse complement.
GTGGATTAAAGAAGAAAAAAAAGCCCGCCAGAGGCGGGCTAATCGGAGTTTCTCTCATACTGAACACGTCATTTTTCGATGTTTGGGTGTGTACAGCAGGTTCATGCTAACCGGGAATCCCTGATGCAGTAATGGACAAATCTGTCATGTCGCTTGCGGCAGGTCACATTCCCGTCGATAAACAGATCGATAAATATATTCGATTGAACGGATTAACAAAAGGCATATAGTGTCCTGCGTTACCAGGAGATAGAAATTATGTTAAGAGACTATTTAAAGATTGAAGCTGAAGATCAGTTAATCGAACAACGCTCGCTGAGCCTGAAAAATCGTGGCCAGGAAGAGGTCACCGAATGGATTATTGTCAACCGCCAGGGTGTTAAAAAAGGCGGCGTAACCCTGTTCGATAAACTCAGTACCCGCCGCTCATGGCCCGTCAATTACCGCATTATGCAGACCGATCTGCAGGGCAATGTGGTGGTAGATCAACTGACCGATGCCCTGTAGTTGCCCGGCGATAATCTCAGCCACCGTTGTACAATGAAAAGTGAACCCGCGCCCGGCGGGTTTTTTTTATAGCTGGCGGTAGCGCCGCAGTTCCACCAGCGTACCAATCAGCTTCACGCTGTCCCGGCTGGAATGCAGCTCAGGGAAGTTGATATTGACTGGTGCCAGTTCAAACTGCATGACGCCATTTTCACTGCCGCGCTGACGCCAGGTGCGTAGCAGCGCCGCCTGTTGCTGCAATACCAACACGCAGTCGCTGGGCTGAGGTGACTGCCTGGGATCGATGATCACCACATCATTCCGCAGAATCGCGGGCGTCATCGCCTGTTCTTCCACCCGGAAGGCAAAGCTCTGCTGCGAAAGCGCCATGTCGTTGTGCATCAGCAATTCATGCCGGACGGAACCGGCCTCGTTCAGCCATTGCGGCACGTCGCGCTGTGCAAGCAGTGGGATCTGGTGCAGACCACTCCAGGCGCTTTCGCTGAAAACAGGTCCATCCCCATCTATCAGAAAAGCCGGTGCGCAGCCCAGCGCTTCAGCGAGCCGCAGCAGGTTCTCACCGCGCGGCAGCGTCTCTTCTTTTTCCCATTGCGAAATCGCCACATGGGACACTTTTACCTGTTGCGCCAATTGCTTCTGCGTTAACTGCAGTGATTTTCGTCGGAGTCGGATGCGGTCACCCAGCGTTTCGTTTTTCATAAGCTTGACTTTTTGGTTGAGAGTGACTTAAGTATACTTAAGCCTGGTATTTAAGCAATCTTAAATTTCATGCGGGGGACGTGGCTAAGCAGCACGCAGTAAGTTCCAGAGACCTTACCGTACAAAGGGGTGTGGCATGGAAAGTAGTCTGATTACCAGTATGGGTGCGTTAGTTCTGGGTGGGGGGGCAGCAGCACTGTTCTGGAAACCGTTATTGGCGGGAATAGCGTCAATCGTAACCAGTAATCGAGCCGGCGGCGAAATTATTACCAGCTACAAAGAGCAGGTGGTGTTGCTGAAAGAGAGCAACGTGCTGATACGGGAGGAGAACGATGAATTACGCGAACGGCACGACAGGAATCTGCGGCGTATCTCGACACTCGAAACGGATCTTCGGTTAATCAAGAATGCGGTAGGGATTTTACTGGCAATGACCGAAACCGATCAGAACGATAAATTTCGTAATGAGATTGATCGGCTTATCTCAACTCTGGAGGATCGCAGTGATGGCCATGATTAATAGCACTAAGGCACCTATGTCTTACCGGCGCAAAGTTATCCTCGGCTGCGTATTGCTGAGCTGTTCGATGATTTGCATCCTGATGACGATCATTTTTCTCTACGTCAGTAACACGGCAAACAAGCGGGTCGAGGAGATTCGGGCGGATTATCGCTTAATTGCGGCGCGGCGTGATGACAGAGTGGAGTTGCTGACCGATCAGGTTGCAGTAATACAGCATAAGCTGGATGCAATACCGGATCGCATAGCCGACAAAACGGTCATCAAAGTCAAAGAAGTCGTCACTGAGAGTGAGGTACCAACCGGGAAATCCGGTCAGAAACCATAACTTCCGATTATTCTTAATGCGGTTTCGCTATTATCGACTAGTTTTAAATATCCGGGCAACATTTTGTACCTGAATGCAGGCCCGCTGATTGGCCGGTTGATGAACCGCTAAGCCTACTCACTTTGGATAAATGACCAGAAGGAAATTTAGCATGAGCGATTCAACAGAAACCAAGACCAAAACTGAATATCTGCGTGACGTGACTTCTCAGCTAAAAGAGATGCGTCACTATGCTCAGACCAACACCGAAACCCTTTCCAGCCAATGGTTAGCGTTTGATGCCGGTGAGTATAAAGACAAGACCAACGCCGACCGAATCGATGCGCTGCTCAATAAGCAGGGTAAACTGCTGGAAGATCTGGATGTCGCGATTCAGGACATCGAGATTGAAATTAATCACAGCGAGCAGGAGAGCTAAGTCATCTCCCGCTAACTGATGTGGTGGCCGTTAAGGGATTAATCGGCCACCAGCCACATTTCCGCTTCGTCGAACATCTCTTCAACAATCCGCGCAACCGTCGCTTTATCGTTCTTACTCAAATCAGTATCAATCGCATTACGTTCCATCGGCTTGACCTTAACTTCAATGTCAGGAAACACCCGATGCACCCGCTTTTCCAGCTCCTCACGAATCATCTCGCGGGCACCCGGTAAACCGGCAACGTTGCGCTTGTCATAAATCAACTCAACAAACATGATGGCAATCCATTCAGGGCAAAATCGCTGACATATAATACTGTAAATAAAAACAGTGGCAAGGCGGCGTGCCCGATTTCGCGTAAATTTTTATCTCGCATAAACCTCAATCTTCGACTAGCAAAATGCGCACGCATCGCGACATAATGGCGGCTTACTTTTAGGAGGTCCGCGATGCGACAACTGGTAATTGATATTCTGCTAAAACTGGCAAAGATGGACGTCGATGCAAAAGAGTTGACGGCGCAACTTGAAGCGCAGTCTCTGCTGGTTGCAGCGCTGCTGGTGCAGGCGAAACAGGACAACTCGCTGACCATTTCAGAAACGGTGCAGGATGCCATTATTACCGCGTCGAAATCTTCGACCGATTTTCTGCAGTCTGATGTGGATCTGCTGCTGACGCATATTAATCGTCTGCTGGCGGTAGCAAGTTATGTTGAAGTAAAGGGTAAGGCGACGGAAGGTGAGGGGTAGGGGCGGATAAAAAATTCGCCTCTGGAGGTGGAATTGAGACAACACCTGCAGAGGCAGTGCATAAGCACTATTCGTTAAAGGACAATCACGACCTTAGTCGCACGCCGAAGTTATACACTTTCCCCCGGTTAGTACAACTTTATCTGCAGTGCCTGAACTGGTTGGAGGTGTTTGACAAATGCAACTTCAACGCGGCCCTGATTACAGCTCGTTTTTGATGCAAAACTCTTCCCAGCTCATCCCCAGTGACTCAGCATGAGATTTGAGATAAGTCTCGATAGCCTCAGCCGCCACCGCTTTATCCGGCTCAGCGAGCTGAATAGAAAAGATCATTCCATCCAGATTCTTCTGCCGCAAAAAGGCCGCATAGATGCGCTCGGCATGCCATTCGCGCAGCTGTCGCAGTGACAGATTAGCTGCACGGGCGTCGCTCTCTGTTAATTCATCAAGTGCAGACTGAAAGTCGGGATGCGCGGTAAAAAACATCTCGCGCGCCTGGGCATAGTAGGCTTCTGGCGTTTTCATATTCATATTCCTGAAAGTCTGTTGCAGCGCGTCAGTGTAGCGGGTTGTCTTCCGCTTGTCAGGCGTGACAAAGGCGGGGCTTTGCATCAGTTCAGCCTCTGAACTTCCGGTCAAAAACCTGACCGTGAGCCTCGCTGCGGGTTAAATTCTGGCGCAATCAGGGTCTGCGTGGTGTTTGAACACCCAGATACCTTGCGCAACGCGGTGGAAAAATTATAACGTAGCCGCCATTGATGGGATCTTAGGGATTAAACATGAAAAAGTGGATGCTGATTGCCGCGCTGGCACTGAGTGGCTGTGCACAAATCAACGATTATGAGAATGCGGTGCAAACACCGGCGCCCGCTGAACTGCAGGGAACCTGGCAAACCGTCGGCCCACAGAGCAGCCTGATCAGCGATAAGGCGATAGCCAGTGTGATCATCAATGCGGATGGCAGCACGCTGGACTGCCGTCAGTGGATGCGAGTGATTGCGAAGCCGGGCAAACTGACCCGGTTAAGCGGCGATTATGTCAACGTAACGCGTCAGGTGCGGGTGATGCCGCTGGTCGTGGAGAATGGCGAGCTGAGCTATGACAGGATGACCCTGCGTAAAGTGGCGCGTCCGACCGTTGAGTGTCAGCAGGCACTTGACGAGGTGGCGAAGCAGCCGAAAGCCGCGGTGATTCAGAACATCGAACCGCAACTGCTGCGCACACCGATTACAGAAAATAACGCGAAGTCGTAACAGCCGACCCATAACAAAACCGCCCCGACGGGCAGAGCGCACTTTACGCTTCTGTCTGCCGGGGCGGTTTTAGTTTTGAGTCATTTCTTCTGCAACGAGCTTATTCTGCAACCACCCAGACGCTGACACTGCCACCGTTACAGACAAAGACCGCCGTGCCGTGCTCGTCGGCAGTAATGGTCTCTTCACGGTTACCCAGATGATCGCGCCAGACCTTACCGGCAAAACCTTCTCCCATCGGCACGCTTTTCTCACCGGCATCGCCGTTCGACATGATCACCACACAGCCTGGCTGTGTTTCGGTGCCGCTGCGGCTGAAGGCCACGCAATTTGGGTGATCAAAATAGTCGGTCTGCACGCCCCAGCCATACTGCTGGCGCGCCCGGATCAATCCTTCCAGTTCAGGGATCACCGGCATCTCAATTTTGTGCTTCTCGCCGTCGCCGCCTTCATCTTCATAGGTCGCCCCGAACAGGTCGGGATAGAAGATGGTGGGCACACCCTGTTCACGCAACAGGATCAGCGCATAGGCCAGCGGTTTGAACCAGGCTTCTACCGGTGCTTCCAGCGACTGCAGCGGCTGGGTGTCGTGGTTTGCCACGATCGTCACGGCATGCCACGGATCAGCGACCACCAGCGAGTTAGCAAAGATCTGGCTCATATCGTAGGCGCTGCCCGCGGTTGAGGCCTGGTGAAAGTTCATGTGCAGTGGCGCATCAAACAGCATGGTTTTGCCTTCCACCTGATGCACATACTCCTGCAGCTTCTCCGTTTCAAACGACCAGTATTCCGCGACGATAAACATCGGCTCTTCAGCAACTTCCTGAATATGATCGATCCACTCTTTGTAGAACCAGGCCGGGATATGTTTTACCGCATCGAGACGAAAGCCGGTGCAGGGCACCTGTTCCATCACCCAGCGCGCCCAGTATTTGAGCTCTTCCCTGACCGCGTTGTTGCGAAAATCGATGTTGGCACCCATCAGATAGTCGAAATTACCCAGTTCGTTATCAACCTGGTCGTTCCAGCCTTCAGCGGTGTAGTCATTGATGATTTTGAATACGCCGTTTTCGTCCGGATTTTCGATGTGGTCTACGCCGCTAAAGCATTTGTGATCCCAGACAAATTTCGAAAACTCCCCGGCGCGCGCCGGAAACGTAAATTTCGTCCAGGCCTCGCACCCGACCACCTCGTCGTAGATTTCATCGCGGTTATCGGGATTGACGCGGTTAACGCTGATCGCCTCTTTCTCGTCGGCACCCATTTTGTGGTTGAGCACCACATCCAGCAGCACCCCAACGTTGTGACTGCGCAGGGCTTCTGTTGCCGCCAGTAACTGCTGTTTGTCGCCATATTTGGTGGCAACACTACCTTTCTGATCAAATTCACCCAGGTCAAACAGATCGTAGCTGTCGTAACCGACAGAATAGCCCCCCGAATCCCCTTTGTAGCACGGTGGCAACCACGCCATGGTGATACCGATTTCGCTGAGCCAGGCCGCACGATCGGCGACTTCCGGCCACAGTTTGCTGCCATCCGGGTAATACCAATGGAAAAACTGTAATAACGTTGGGTTTTGCATGTACCACACTCCAGGGGATGATGAAAATCAAGTATGGAGTAAGCGGCAAAAAAGAGACGCCGCGCAGAAAAATAAATCTGGCGGCGTGACAGAGCAGGGGATCAGGAGAGGGTTTCGTGCGGCACCATAACAACGCCGCCTTGATTGCTATAAGCGGACATCACCGATTTCTGGCGGCTGTTCTGACCCACCAGTGAGGCCAGCTCATCCATCCGCTCCTGCAGCAGACGTTTCACTTCACATTCGTTATCGAGAATACGGCGCAGCACCGGACGTAACTGCTCCTGAGTCTGTGCCGACGGCGACACGGCTTCTGTCGATTGGGCTAAGTTCTGCACCGCACTGACATACTCCATCTCCCTGCTGATCAATTCATCCCATTCGCCTTGTGCTGCATGACGCAGCATTCCCTGGCTGAGATCGAGTAACTGTTGGTAAACGGTAATCAGATGCGGTGCAGTAGTCATTAAACGGCGTCCTGAATCAGGTTAGGTTGAACCACTTCTTTCCACGCGTCAGCAATGTTGCGCAGCAGGCCTTCGACCTCCTCAACCGCTGCAACATCATTGTTCAGGTTGGCATGCAACAGGCGACGCGTCATGTAGTTGTAAAGATCCAGCAGATTATCGGCCAGCTCATCACCACGGTTTTCAGTCAGGCCCTCTTTCAGGCCCGCTTCGATAATATTGATGGCTTTGGAGATGGAGCTGCCTTTGCCTTCAATATTGCTATCCTGCATAAACAGACGGGCGCGGATTAACGCACTCAGTGCACCGTCGAACAGCATCACCACCAGCTGCTGCTGGCTGGCGCTCATCACGGCGCTTTCTACGCCAATTTTTGCATAGGCTTTGGTGCCTGTAGCGCTGTACATGGACACTCCTGTTATTTTTTAGACGAATCGGACGTGTCGAACTGCTGCGTCAGATAGGTGCTGGTCGAGTTGAGTTTACTGATGGCCATATCCAGCTGAGTAAATTGCGTTTTATAGCGTGCGATATCCGCATCAATGCGATCGCTGGTGGTGTTGTAGAGGGCGGTCAGTGTATTCAGTGTTTTACTCACGCCATCGGTGGCAGACTGAATAATCCCTTTAGTAGCCAGCCAGTCAGTCAGCTTGCTGTCGATTTTAGCGGCGATACCGGTTTTACCGTCACCTACGATCATCGCTTTCACGCCCGCAGCATCTTTATCCAGTGCGGTGCTCAGCTTGGTCGAATCCAGTTTTAATGAACCGGTCGTGGGATCGGTGGTAACACCAATCTGACTCAGTGATTTAAAGGTAGAAGTGCTCTGTGCATTGGTGAGCATGCTCTTCAGCTGCGTCTCAATCGTGCGTAACGTACTGTCACCCAGCAGGGCACCATTACTGGAGTCCTGCGCGTCGCTGTTGGTATCGACTTTGGTGAATTTGGTCAGGGTATTGAACTGATCCAGCAACGAATTGTAGGCATCCACCCAGCCGCTGATCGCGCTGGAGGCTTTTGAGGTGTCTTTGGTAATCGTCAGCGTCTGAGCGCCAGTTGTCTGCGCGGTCAGATTTAAGGTAATGCCTTCCAGCGCATCACTGATCTGGTTGCTGCTGTTCTCAATCGCAACGTTGTTAACCGTGAGCTGGGCATTCTGCGCTTTCACGCTTTCTGTCATCACATTGCTGCTGGCGCTGGCGTCAAAGCCCACAACGCCCTGCAACGTGCTGTCGCCGGTGACGGCAATGGTTGCCACGGCATTGTCGCTGCCGGTTTTGTTGGCGCTCATAGAGAGACGGAAGCTGCCGTCTGACACCTTAATAATGGTGGCGGTGACGCCGGCATTGGCGCCGTTGATGGCGTCACGCATACCGGTCAGCGAGGTCTGATCGCTGGAAAGCGTTACGCTTTTGCTTGATCCATCTTTTAAGGTAATCGCAATGCTGCGGCTGGCCACAGAGCTGTCGCCCAGTGCGGCAGTGTTGCTGCTCTGCACCGATGAGGTCAGGACCTGCGCCTGTGCCAGCTGAGTCACATTAATCGCATATTTACCGGCCACGGTGCTGCCAGAGGTAGTGGCGCTGAATGCCGTCGAACTGCTGGCCGCGGTGGTAGAGGTAAACAGGTCTGCACTGTTCAGCTTGGTGTTTGCGGTCTGGAAAGTCGTCAGTGAGCTTTTCAGGGTGGCATAGGCACTGAGCTTGGACGTGTAAGCCGACTGCTGTTTTGAAATTGGTGTGAGTGACGCTTTTTCAGCGGTGGTCAAACTGTCAAGCATGGTACTGAGTGGCAGGCCGGAGCCCACACCGAGGTTGCTTATACTAGCCATGTTAATTCCTTTATAAGGTCGACAGAGAAATTGATACCTGGGTTATCGGCCTTGAATAAGGAAAGTTTAAGGTTATTTGCCTTAGGGTAATGAGGTAAATAAGCACTATAGAGAAGGGTAATTCAGCGGCTAGAAAATTAATGAATTAAGTCTAAAGAAGTTCGGGCGGGTGGCGATAACTTAAAACGTGACAGGTTGAAGCAGAAAAATTCGCCTGGTACTAAAAAAATTCTAAAGGTTGTTAAACGGCAGACGATAACAACTTTGACGGCGCTGAAGCCGGCGGGTTGAAGCCCACACCTTAACCGAAAGACTTGATTAACAGGAAAATTCATCATGGCCCAAGTCATTAATACCAACAGCCTCTCGCTGATCACTCAGAACAACATCAACAAGAACCAGTCAGCTCTGTCTACTTCAATGGAGCGTCTGTCTTCTGGTTTACGTATCAACAGCGCGAAAGATGACGCTGCTGGTCAGGCAATTGCCAACCGTTTCACCTCTAACATCAAGGGCCTGACTCAGGCTGCTCGTAACGCTAACGACGGTATCTCTGCTGCGCAGACTACTGAAGGCGCGCTGTCAGAAATCAACAACAACTTACAGCGTATCCGTGAGTTGACTGTACAGGCTTCAAGCGGTACTAACTCTGATTCTGACAAATCTTCAATCCAGGACGAAATTAAATCACGTCTGGACGAGATTGACCGCGTATCTGGTCAGACTCAGTTCAACGGCGTGAACGTGCTGGCTAAAGATGGCAAAATGAACATCCAGGTTGGTGCAAACGATGGCGAAACCATCACTATCGACCTGAAAAAAATCGACTCTAAGACCCTGGGTCTGGATAGCTTCAACGTTAACGGTCCTGCTGGCACCCCAACTGCAGCTGGCGCAACTGAATTCAAAGCCGCTTACGGTTCAACTACCAACGTAACTGGCGCAACTGTTGCCGAAACAACTGCTGATGCACTGTCTACCCGTCTGGGTGTGGCTACATCTGGCGTTGCTGTAGACAGCGGTACCGTATACAAAGATGACAACGGCAAGATGTTTGCTAAAGTCACCGTGACTTCAGGCAGCGATGCTGAAACTAACAACCTGAAAGCTAATGGCTTTGATATCGCCAGCGGCGCAGCAGGTGCGAAAAGCTTCTTCGTAGCTGTTGATCCACAGTCAGCTGATACAGCAACAACTGCGGGTACCGCAGCATTCAAACTTGACACCTCTAACATGAGCCTGTCGAGCCTGACCACTGGCGCATCAGCTAGCCCACTGGCTAAACTGGATGAAGCGATTGCAAGCGTGGATAAGTTTCGTTCTTCACTGGGTGCGATTCAGAACCGTCTGAACTCAGCCGTGACTAACCTGAGCAACACCACCACAAACCTGTCAGCTGCACAGTCTCGTATTCAGGATGCTGATTACGCAACTGAAGTTTCAAACATGTCTAAAGCGCAGATCGTACAGCAGGCTGGTAACTCAGTGTTGGCGAAAGCTAACCAGGTTCCACAGCAGGTTCTGTCTCTGCTGCAGGGCTAATCGGTTCCCTCGGAATCCACGCAAAAACCCCGCCTCGGCGGGGTTTTTTTATGGCTTAAAAACAGGACCTGGCTATCGTTCTGGCAGATTAGGCCCTCTTTGCTGTTTTACTTCTCCGATTGAACCCAGACACAAAGATTATGCTAAAGCAAAATGTGCGCTGCTCTCAGTCTGTCATGACTCAGAGGAGTCAGTGAGAGAGAGTAAAATGCATCAACATGATCTTGTCAGCATCATCATTACCGCCGGCGCTTCAACCTGGTTTACAAACGCACTCGACAGCGCGCTCAGTCAGGATTACCCACATATTGAAATCATTGTGGCTGATTACAGTGACGCTTTTTTTGTTCATAAGAAGCTACAGGGTTATCTTGTCCGATACGGCCATCTTCTCCGCTATTTAAAAATCGATGACGGGACGGTACCGGCTTATCAGGCTGCCGTCAGCGCAGCGCGCGGAAAATATATTAAATTCCTGTCAGATGCCGATCTCCTGAAACCTGTCTGCGTCTCTACTTTAGTCTCCGGCCTGATTGCACATCCTGAGTGCCGTGTGGCGGTCTCCCGTCGGGAGCGGGTAGGTCCACAGGATGAAGTGCTGCCTGAGCTTATCTCAACATCGGCACTGAACAGTGAAAACAGCATTATCAACGGCCAGGATTTTCTGCGTAATCAGACACTGAAAGCGTACAGTCTGCCGGGAGAAATGACCGCCGCGCTGTTTTACCGCGAAGATCTTACCAGCAGCCTTATCGATCACTCACTGCTCACCACCGGAGATCCGGCATTGCAGGCGGTTCCGGCGCTGGTTATTTTTCACGATTTATTGAGGCACAGTCACCTTCTCTGGTTTGCCACGCCGCTGTGTAGCATTCGTGCTTCAGATGTGGAATTTCAGCCTCATCAGCGTGAAGGTAACGATATTTTCAGAGACGGGCGAGAGGTGTTATATAAAAAGATACGTAACGAAAGCTGGTTTAATGATGTCGACTATGAGCCACATCGGGCGCGCGTAGCTTCCACGGATCGACCTGATCTGTTTGGCCTTAAAAATCTTTCTGAAGAGCAGCAAAAGAACTTTACCTTAGACACGCTCGCGACGTGGAGAGCTTTACGCACCCTGAATCCGTTGCAGCATAATATGTTGGTGGATCTTGCCGCGACGCACACGCATCCCGTCAGCGTGCTGATCGTGATTACTGTTACAGAAGAGACCGTCACCGGTCTGGATACACTTTTAAAATCGATCGGCCAGACAGCGACAGTGGGCATTCGGTTTGAACCGGTTATCGTTACCATCGACGTAGCGCCTGACACGGACGCTGAATGCTATGCCGCAACAGAGCAGAGCCGAATCAGTGTCATCAATCAAATCATCCATGAACGTGAAGACCATTGGGCCATGTTTCTTGAGGCGACCACTATTCTACACGCCTCCGGTATGATCGCATTGAGCAAACTGTTACTCGTTCAAAACCATTATTTAGCACTCTATGCGGATGAATTTTTTTATATCGATAATGCACCACTCGGTGCCGCTTTCAGGCCCGATTTTAATCTTGATTTACTGCTCAGTTCGCCCAAAACGATGGCGCAACACTGGTTATTCCGACGAGAGTTGCTGTTAGCGGCGGAAGGACTGGATGCCGATTATCCCAATTCAGCAGAGTTTGATCTCATTGTTAAGCTGATTGAATCTCAGGGGTTTGAGAGTATCGGACACCTCGCTGAGCCGTTGTTAACAGGCCACCTGCAAAGCAGAGATATCCTTGAAGATGTGGCGATCATTGAGCGGCATTTGCATAACCGCGGCTACCCGGATGGACGGGCGGCATTAGATAAATTCTTCAATTACCGTTTACGATACAACCATCCCGATAAGCCGGTTGTCTCAATCATCATTCTGGCTAACTGGGATCTCGCCTCGCTGATTAGTTGCGTCACGACCGTGCTGGAAAAAACCACCTGGCACCAGTACGAAATGATAATCATCTCTGATAACCAGGGTACGCCTGAGCGGGACAAATGGTTGTCAGATATCGCAATAGTTGATCCTGTCCGCATTAAAACGGCAAGCTTTAACGGCGCATTCAGCCACAGTGCTATGGCTAATCTCGCCGCTGAACAGGCCACAGGAGACTATCTGCTTTTCATGCATTGTGAAATGGCGGTCACCGACGGTGAATGGCTCGATAATCTCCTGAATCATGGACTACGACCCGAAGTTTTTGCTGTGGGTGGAAAGCATCTCTCATCTGACAATAAGATCAGGCATGCGGGTTACGTCCTGGGTGTAAACGGTGCAGTGGGGGAAGTCTTCAGGGGTAATGATGACAAAGACGCCAACTATCTGGGGCGCATGAATGTCGATCAGAACTACAGTGCCGTTTCGGGTGATCTGGTGCTGATGCGCAAATCGGTATTCGACGAGCTGGGTGGATTTGATCAGGACAAGCGCTTATATGCTGATGTTGATCTGTGCCTGAAGGCACGGGAGCAGGGCTATCTGACGGTCTGGACACCTTATGCCCGCCTGCATCGTCCCGCAGCTCGCACCAGCCCGTTCCCGGATGAAACCGTGCACACGTCCAGTAAATTAAAACAGCTGGAAGAAGACAAAATTTATGCTGAATGGATGCCGGTTGTCGCCAGTGATCCTGCATATAACCAAAACCTTTCAATGCGAAGTCGTCACTTCGAACTACGAAATGACGATGTTAACTGGCTGCCGGTCAGAGCAGAAAATCTGCCCACTTTCCTTGCGCATAATGCCGATATTTACGGTTGCGGACATTACCGTATTACTCAACCGCTTGAGGCGATGATATCGGAAGGCGTTGCTCAGGGAAAAAGCGGCATGACACTGCTGACATTCAGTGAAATGGGGCAGTACAGACCCGATAGTCTGATTATCCAGCGCCGGTATGCGCCGGCATTTCATAACTGGATGGAGCGGGTCAGTAAACTTCACAACGTATTTAAAGTGTTTGAGCTGGACGATTACATCATCAATCTGCCCATGAAACATCATGGCCGTCACGTTTATAAGCAGGAGACGGCAAAATTAATACGTAAAAGCCTGAGCTTTTTTGACCGCTTTGTGGTTTCTACCGCACCACTGGCCGACGCGATGCGTGATATGCATCCGGATATCGTTGTGATGAAAAATCGCCTTCCTTCAGAGGCATGGGGCAGCCTTCGATCACTGCGTCAGCAGGGGAAAAAACCACGTGTTGGCTGGGCCGGTGGAGTAAGCCATCGCGGTGATCTTGAAATGATTTTCGATATCGTTCGGGAATTCTCGAATGACGTGGAATGGGTCTTTATGGGGATGTGTCCGGATAAACTCCGGCCTTATGTGCATGAAATCCACACTGGCGTTGACCTGAGCCTTTATCCTGCCGCGCTTGCGTCGTTAAATCTCGATCTGGCACTGGCACCGGTTGAAGACAATATCTTTAACGCCTGTAAAAGTAATCTGAGATTACTGGAATATGGTGCCTGTGGTGTACCGGTTATTTGCAGTAACGTTGCATGTTATCGGGATGACAATCTTCCGGTTACCCGAGTTAATAACCGGTTCATTGACTGGCGGGATGCTATTCGGATGCACCTCGCTGATCAAGATGCGAGCGAAAAAATGGGTATGGAATTGCAGGCTGAGATCCGACGCAACTGGATGCTGACAGGTGAAAACCTGCGCTTATGGGCAAAAGCGTGGCAGCCTTGATCCCTTTCCCAGGATTAACTTTTCAGGCTATCGGGTCTGACTTGTCAATAACCTGCGAATAGATAGCGCATATCGGTTGAGTAATTTCACTAATGTAGCAGGCCGGAGTGGCAATGTCTGAATTGAAGCACCCTTATTATATTTATTCACCTGACTATCGGGAGTCATCCGGGGGTATTCAGGCTTTGCACAAACTTTGCCACCAGATCAATCTGCATGGCGGCCACGCGTGGATGGTAAGCTGCGATATCATCAATCCTTCCTGGAATACGCCCATACTGGATGTGGGAATTTATAATGAGCATAAAAAAGCAGAGCTGATCCCCGTCGCGGTTTATTCCGAAATCTATTCAGGCAATCCAATTAACGCCGAAGTCTGCGTACGTTACATGTTAAATCATGAAGCACTGCTCAATGGTAATCGTCTCAATGAAACAGAAGAAGATCTCTTTTTCTGGTATAGCTCTCAGCTGATTGTCAAAGAGCCCCACGTTGATTTTTTAACGATGGTAGGCCCGGATTTAGAGATGTTCTCGGATGACGGCAGAGAAAAAACGACAAAATTGCTTTATCTCAATCGGGTACCCGAAGAGAAAGTTGATTTTTCTGCCTTTCCGGACGATATCACTATTATTTCTGTTAGAAATCCTCGTCCTCTGGCGGAACTGGCAGAGATTTTAAAGTCAGCCACCGTGATGTATACCTTCGAATGGTCCGGTACCTGCAACCTGGCCGCGCTGTGCGGGGTGCCTGTAGTTTCTTTGGTCGCCCGGGGTTATGAAAAACTCGCAATCTCTGACGCGTCGATTCGCGATATGGGCGGGGCGGGCGTTTGCTTTAGTGACGACCCTGCAGAATTGCAGCGCACGCGTTCCGGGCTTTATAAAGTCCGTGACCATATGAGAACGTTTGAAGCAAATTTCTCACAGCAACTTATGCATTTTTTCAGTAAAACGCAGAAGGCTGCACAGAAGAAAAGTGAAGAGAAGTTCGTAGCAACGGAAAACTGGCTGGTCCGCTATCCCGTGCCTGAACGATCTCTGGCCGGAACGAATGGCGCTTTATCTCTCAGCGTTGTGGTTGTGGATGACAAAAAATCACCGCAGGCACTCGACACAACACTCTCCTTGCTTCATACGCTGGGCGTGGATATTCAGATCTACTCGGTTGTGGCAACAGGCGATGAGAGCCTTAAACCGGAAAATTTCAGCCGCTGGCTGAGTCACCTGCTTGTTGAAGACCAGAATGAATGGATACTTTTCCTGCGTGCCGGTGATCGGATTTACCCGGATATATTCTCTGGACTCTCTGTTTTCAGGGAAAAAATATGTACATCCTTGGCATTTTATTCAGACAGGATCGTCTTGCATAAGGAAGAAATCATTGAGTCACATTTTCTGCCTGATTTCGATCTGGATTACTTTTTAGCGCTACCGGAACGCTTTACCAGGGGGGCTTTCTTCAGACGTGAATTATGCATAGAGGTCATTAAATCGCGCGACATCTCACACCAGACTGTAGAGATGGATTTTATGTTGCAGTTGGTTAATGCAGGGCTTAGCGCTGATATTCAGCATGTCCCGCTACCTTTACTGGCGTTATCATTAACAGAAAATGACAATCACCTGTTGAAGCAATCTTTGCTGGCAGAGCATCTGACCCTTAGAGGATGCAGCAATGCGCTGATTGAAAGAAAGAATAATGCTTTTAATATAGATTTTAATGCGTCAGACATTAAAAAGCTTACCGTCATCATTGTCGTAGAAGATGAAATTCTTAATGTTAAGCGGCTTCTGTCGACCTTTGTGGATACTGTCGCCGATATTGACTACGAAATTATTTTCATTGATAACTATTCAGCGGGCGAGAACGTCAGATCATGGCTATCCTCACTGTCTGATATCAATGAGGATGTCTTCAGAGTCTATTTTGTTCAGGAAAAAATCAATATCGTTAGTGCGCTGAATTATGCTCTATCAGAGGCAAGAGGCGATTTTACGCTTTATCTTTCATGCGGGATTTATTTTAACAATAAATTGTGGCTTAACGCCTTATTGAATCACTGCAGCCGACCTGAACTTTTAGCCTGCGCACCCTTTTTAACAGATAAACGCAGCTATCTCTATTCCCCAGGCGTGCTGGAAGGAGATATGCGCTGCTGCTACAGTCCGTCCTGCACAGCGGACCCGCTGAACGGGATGTACGCACCGGAACTGAGCGTTCCCCGACAACATTTACTACTCAGCAGTGAATGTATCATGCTAAGAACCGCGGCGTGCCATGAGGCGGGAGGACTGGATGAACACTTCCCGACGATAAATGAGGCGATCAGCGATCTGCTGCTGAGGGCGTCTGACAAAGAAACGGTAATATTAGCGGTGCCTCAGTCGCGGATATGCTGCGATGACATCGTTTCTGACGCAGAACGCATCCCTGTTGATTCTCTCTTTTATGAAAAATGGATCGACCGCTTATCCCGCGATCCTGTTGTTAATCCTAACCTCTCCTGGAAAGGTGAGCATTTAGTCCGGGAGAATAATCGTTCGCTGATAGCAGCACGGCAGGGTTTAAAACCTGATGTGTTATTTTTATTTAATGCCGAAGACTCTACGGAAGTGCAGCGCGTTAAAGAACGCTCGCTGTCAGTTTCGCAAGCCGGTAATGGCATACATAACTTAATGTGTCAGCATTTATCTGTTGCTGAGCTTTACAGAATGAAGCCTGCTTGTGTTGTTCTGAGCGATGTCATTGCCCATAAAAACGGGCGGCTGTTCAGAAACAGACATCTTTTCCCTGACACCCGTTTTATTGTTGAGGTTCAGCGTGAACCGTCCTGCGTATGGTCGTGATGAGATCCTGCGGAACACTGACCTACTGGTAGTGAGAAACACCGCTGCGCTGAAATTGTTCAGCCACAAAAATGTAGTCCTTCAGGCTGACAAACTCGGTACAGACTGGCAGCATTTAATCCGGGCCCGCCCGGTTCCGCCCGAAAATCACGATAAGCCCAGAGTGGGTATCGTGCTGTCGGATCTGCTACCGGAAGACTGGCGACATATTGAGGTGCTTATCAAAGAGATGAGTGAAGATATCTGCTGGATTATTTACGGTGCCTGTCCTGACGCATGGAAAACGGCTATTCATGAATATCATCGTAAAGTGCCGCAAAACAGATTGCCGGAGATGTTTCAGTCGCTCAGGTTAAATCTTGCACTTGCCCCCCTTTCAGATTCTTTACTGAATCAGGCGGAAGGGCATCGGGTTATTGCACAGTTAGGTGCCTGTGGTTACCCGGTGCTTGCCAGCGATCATGATGCTTATAAAGAGATAATGAGCGTTGAGCGCATTAAAAATAAAACGTCGCAGTGGCGATTTATGATCAACAAAATGATCAGTAATCCCCTTTTGTTACGCAGCCTGGGTGAAAATATCTATCATGAAGTTAATGCAGAGTGGATTTATCAGCCAGGTGAACTGCCCGCATGGCTGACCCGCAAAGTTCATTAAAAGAGGAGGGTGGGTACGTTAGCGTATTCATCCTGCTCATGATTTTTCGCAGCTCATGGCTTATATTAGCCAGGTAATGATGATCCCCTGACCCGTTACAGTTCCCCCTCAGCCTGCCGATAACCCTCTACAGAACAACATCATTAATGATTTTCACTTTGTGGAGTGTCTATGCGCTTCAATTATGACCTGTTACCGGGTGAGCGGCTGACCTTTGAAGAGATCGCCCGGCGTTATGCTCTGCAATACCCTGATGATAAAGAGCTGACGGCGCGCGCCTTGCTGAGTCCGTCAACCGGACTGCGCACGCTGAAAATCCGCGCGGTGTTCGCGCAGGAAGAGAGCAACAGTCCGCTGGAGGATCTGCTGTTCATCTCCCATGACAACGAACGTAAAAATTACCTGCGTCGCTTTGAGCACTACCTTAAGCAGAATCTCTCCTTCCTCTATTTCCGTCGCAGCGATAGCGAGAAGCGCGACAACCTGTGGAAAGTGATGGGCAGCAGCCAGGTCTTCGCGATGATCGATCCGCAATCCGCCACGGCACAGAATCTGCTGAACAGTCGCGGCTATAAACTGGTCCTGATGCATCAGGATGATGAAGACGCTTACTGGCAGCTTTTCAATCCACAGGCGGATCCCTGTTTTCCGCAGTCGCAGCGCATTCAGTTCATCGTGGTGCTGAGTACGCCGCAGCATAAAGTCCCGGCGGCAGTGATGCCGGGAACTGAGGTCGGGCGTCGTGTCAAAGCCCGGGTGCTGCAGCGCGCCAGCCAGGCGGAATTCAGCGCCGGTGTCAAAGCCCGCTACGGCGCCTGTGTGATGACCGGCACCGAGCTGACCGAACGGCATAACTGGCCGTGGGTGGAAGCCTGTCATATCGACACGCAGGAAGGGGATGACGGTGTACTGGCAGATAACAGCATCGATAACGGCCTGTTTTTACGCAGTGATTTGCAGCGGCTGTTTATTAATCGACTGATTAGCATTGATGGTGAATCGGGCGAGATTCTGGTGCATCCTGGCGAGGAGGCGCAGCAGCATCTTGCGCCCTGGTATCAGGAACTGGAAGGTCGCGTCTGCAGCCTGTGGGCTGCAGTGCCGCCCGCCACCCGGCAACGTCTGCGCGCCCGTCGTTAATCCCTGCTGAAGGGTGCAGAAGGATCTGCACTCTGACGTAACAAAAATGAAATAGCCTCGTTTTACCCCGCCTATTCAGCCAATCGAAAACGCTACAGAATTGGATAATCATGCCGATAACTTCATTAACGCAGGGTAGTCAACGTGAACGATTTCTATACCGCCGAAGGCGTGATGGACAAGCATTCGCTCTGGCAGCGCTACGTGCCGCTGGTGCGCCATGAAGCGTTGCGTCTGCAGGTTCGCCTGCCGGCCAGTGTTGAGCTTGACGACTTGCTGCAGGCGGGTGGGATAGGGCTGTTAAATGCCGTAGAGCGTTATGACGCGCTCCAGGGTACAGCCTTTACCACCTATGCCGTGCAGCGTATTCGTGGCGCCATGCTCGACGAGCTTCGTAGTCGGGACTGGGCACCGCGCAGTGTGCGTCGTAATGCACGCGAGGTGGCCGGAGCAATGCACAGAGTGGAACAGTCGCTGGGGCGTTCTGCCTCTGAGCAGGAAGTGGCGCAGCAGCTGAATGTTTCCATGGAGGAGTACCGGCAGATCCTGCTGGACACCAACAACAGTCAACTTTTCTCCTACGACGAGTATCGGGAAGAGCACGGCGACAGCGCGGAGCTGGTGACGGAAGGCCATGAAGAGGCTAATCCGCTTCATCAGTTGCTTGAAGGGAGTCTGCGTGAGCGCGTCATTGAAGCGATCGAAGCGTTACCCGATCGTGAAAAGATGGTGCTGACACTGTACTACCAGGAAGAACTGAACCTGAAAGAGATTGGGGCGGTGCTTGACGTGGGTGAATCCCGTGTCAGCCAGCTGCACAGTCAGGCGATTAAACGCCTGCGTGCCCGACTTGCGGGAGCGCGCTAGCAGTATCAGTTCCTGGCGATTCAAAATTATAAAAAACCGGGGACTCAGTAATGGGAGCCAAGACCAAGGCCAGACCGTTAAGTCGTTATCTTAAAGACTATAAACACAGCCAGAGCAACTGTTCACACTGTGGCAAGGTATTAGATCGAATGGCGCTCGTTTTTCGTGGCCAGATCATCAATAAAGAGGCCATCGCTCGGATGGACCAGATGATTGATGAGCAGCTGTGGCTGAAACTTCAGCCCGAACTGACCGCGCTTTGTCGTTTTTGCAGTGATATTTTTTGTAATACCCATCCTAATTACTTCGACATAATGGCGTTTAAACAGTATCTGTTTGAACAGACAGAGATGAGCCCCAGCACGATTCGTGAATATGTGGTGCGGCTGCGTCGTCTGGATGAGATGCTGAAAGCCAGAAATTTCCCGGCCGACAGGCTTCAGGGAAATAGCTGGCATCAGTGTCTGGAAAGCGATCTGCCCGATGCCGGTAATAACAATTACCGCATCGCGCTGCGCAAGTACGATCAGTTCTTAGGCTGGCAGCAGGGTTAACCCTGATCTGCACCGATTGCTCCCCCGCGTGCCTGCGGCACGTTCCCCTTTTGCCCGCCAGCCGGGTAAAAGGGAAGGGGGAGCACGGCGCTTCTTTCTCCTGCAACTTTCACTACACATCTGTCTCATCGCATCTGCTGACACCTGAATCAGGGTGATCCTTTTCGCATCTTCTGCAACACTGTAAGGATAAATTGAATGCCCGAACGGAGGCAGCATTGTCTTTACATCTGTTACACCAATTCCCGCGTCTTGAACTGCTGGGCGCACCCACACCGTTAGAACATCTGCCACGGCTCTCTGACTATCTGGGTCGCGATATTTTCATCAAACGCGATGATTTCACGCCTGTGGCGATGGGCGGTAATAAGCTGCGCAAGCTGGAATTTCTGGCGGCGGACGCGCTGCGTGAAGGCGCCGATGTGCTGCTGACCGCGGGCGCAATCCAGTCTAATCATGTGCGTCAGACGGCGGCAGTCGCGGCCCGGCTTGGCCTGAAGTGCGTGGCATTGCTGGAAAACCCGATTGGCACCCACGCAGAAAACTACCTGAGCAACGGCAACCGACTGTTACTGGATCTGATGGACGCTGAAGTGGTCATGGTGGATGCGCTGACTAACCCTGCGGAACAGCTGGCTGAACAGGCCGCGCGTCTGGAAGCTCAGGGTTTCCGCCCTTACATCGTGCCGGTCGGCGGCTCAAATGCGCTGGGTGCACTAGGCTATGTAGAGTGCGCGCAGGAGATTGCTCATCAGAGCGAAGGTGTGGTCGATTTCGCCGCCGTGGTCGTGGCCTCGGGCAGTGCCGGCACCCATGCCGGACTGGCGGTGGGTCTGGAGCATCTGCTGCCGGAGACCGAGCTGGTGGGCGTCACCGTTTCACGGCAGGTTGAGGCGCAGTTGCCGCTGGTGGAGCGGCTGCGTCAGTCGCTGGCGGAAACACTGGAAGTGCAGGCTAAGGCACCGATTACCCTGTGGGATGATTACTTTGCGCCACGCTACGGTGAACCTAATGATGAAGGCATGGCTGCGGTGAAACTGCTGGCGCGGCTGGAAGGGATCCTGCTGGACCCGGTCTACACCGGTAAGGCGATGGCCGGACTGCTGGATGGCGTGGGCCAGAATCGTTTCCGCCGTGAAGGTCCGTTGCTGTTTATTCATACGGGCGGCGCACCGGCGTTATTTGCTTATCATTCTTCGGTCTGAGACAAGCGAATAAAACAGTTTATACTCCGTGGGTTATCCTTCCGGACTGGCAGCGACAAGCCGTGCTGCCCTTATAAAAACACACACACAATACTGTCAATAATGGGGTGAATATGTCCTTTTCTCGTGCAGGTCGTCAGATGGTGATGGGCGTCATGGCCGTGGCGCTGATTGCTGGCGTCAACGTTAAAACCTTTGCTGCGGAAAATCTGCTGAACAAAATTAAAGAGCGCGGCACGCTGCTGGTGGGTCTGGAAGGCACCTATCCGCCATTCAGTTTCCAGGATGAAAAGGGCAAGCTGACCGGCTTTGAAGTGGAATTCGCGGAACAACTGGCACAGCACATGGGCGTCAAGGCGAGCCTGAAACCGACCAAATGGGACGGCATGCTGGCCTCACTCGACGCGAAGCGCATCGATGTGGTCATCAACCAGGTCACCATCTCTGATGAGCGTAAGAAGAAGTATGACTTCTCCACGCCATACACGGTCTCCGGTATTCAGGCGCTGACCATGAAAGCCAATGCGAACACCATCACCAAACCTGCTGATCTTGCCGGTAAAAAGGTGGGCGTCGGTCTGGGCACTAACTACGAGCAGTGGCTGCGTGAGAATGTGAAGGGCGTGGACATCCGTACCTATGATGATGACCCGACGAAATATCAGGATCTGCGCTCTGGCCGTCTGAATGCCATTCTGGTTGACCGTCTGGCTGCGCTGGATCTGGTGAAGAAAACGGGCAATACCATGGCGGTCGCGGGTGATGCGTTCTCCCGTCAGGAATCGGGCGTGGCGGTACGTAAAGGCAACGACGACCTGCTGAAAGCGATCGACCAGGCTATTGCTGACATGCAGAAAGATGGCTCGCTGAGCAAGCTGTCTCAGAAATGGTTTGGCGCGGACGTGACGAAATAATGCAGGAAAGTCTTCAACTGGTGCTGGATTCAGCACCTTTTTTATTAAAAGGCGCGCTGTTTACGCTGCAGCTCAGCATCGGCGGCATGTTCTTTGGCCTGCTGCTGGGCTTTATTCTGGCGCTGATGCGTCTGTCGCGCTTCTGGCCGGTTCGCTGGCTGGCGCGGATCTATGTCTCGATCTTTCGTGGCACGCCGCTGATCGCCCAGCTGTTTATGATCTATTACGGCCTGCCGCAGTTTGGCATTGAGCTGGATCCGATCCCCTCCGCGATGATTGGTCTTTCCCTGAATACGGCGGCTTATGCCTCAGAGTCACTGCGCGGCGCGATTTCATCAATTGAGCGCGGGCAGTGGGAAGCGGCGGCAAGTATCGGCATGACGCGCTGGCAAACCCTGCGCCGGGTGATCCTGCCCCAGGCAGCCCGCACCGCGCTGCCCCCGCTGGGCAACAGCTTTATCAGCCTGGTGAAAGATACCTCGCTGGCGGCGACCATTCAGGTGCCGGAGCTGTTCCGTCAGGCACAGTTGATCACCTCACGCACGCTGGAAGTCTTTACTATGTATCTGGCAGCGTCGCTGATCTACTGGGTGATGGCAACGGTGTTATCTGCGTTGCAGAACCGGCTGGAACAGCATGTTAATCGTCAGGATTCGGAGTCGAAATGAGTGCCATCGAAGTCAGAAAGCTGGTGAAGTCTTTTAACGGCCAGACGGTGCTGCACGACATCGACCTTGATGTGGCCGCCGGTGAAGTGGTGGCCATTATCGGCCCCAGCGGATCAGGTAAAACCACGCTGCTGCGCAGTATCAATCTGCTGGAAGTGCCGGATAGCGGCACCATCCGGGTCGGGGAGATTACCGTTGATGCGGCGCTGGCACAGAGTAAGCAGAAAGAGCAGGTGCGTCGTCTGCGTCAGCAGGTCGGGTTTGTCTTTCAGAACTTCAATCTGTTTCCGCATCGTTCAGTGATGGAGAACATTATTGAAGGGCCGGTTATCGTTAAAGGCGAAGCGAAAGCGGATGCGGTAGCCCGCGCCCGCACGCTGCTGGAGAAGGTCGGGCTGCACGGCAAAGAAGAGAGCTATCCGCGCCGTCTGTCTGGCGGGCAGCAACAGCGCGTGGCGATTGCGCGTGCGCTGGCGATGCGGCCGGAAGTGATCCTGTTCGATGAACCGACCTCGGCGCTGGATCCGGAGCTGGTGGGTGAGGTGCTCAGCACCATTCGCGCGCTGGCCGAAGAGAAACGCACCATGGTCATCGTCACGCATGAGATGAGCTTTGCCCGTGATGTGGCTGACCGCGCCATTTTTATGGATCAGGGACGGATTGTGGAGCAGGGCGAAGCGAAAGCGTTGTTCAGTAACCCTCAGCAGCCGCGTACCCGTCAGTTCCTTGATAAATTTCTGAATCAGTAATCCACACTGCCTTCCCCGGAAGGCAGTTTTAACCCGTTTAAAACCCTCATTTTTTAAGCTGCCACTGGCTATGGTCACGCTATTAGCAGGCGCAATATCATAAATAACTCTGCCGCAGTTAAACCTTTTGGCACATCTGACAAATCTTTTCTTTTCATCGGGGATATATTGGCTTTTCCCGTTGCCACTTTCTCTTAATTATATTTTCTGAATTATGAAGCAATATTATCCTTTAAGCAGGCTGCGGCACTGCTAATTAGCGTATTGCGTCGATATTAATAAGTGTAAGGAAACGTTCTGCTAAGTAAATAACTGTGGTAACAGGGCCACGCAGCGGCTTTTAAGAGTTTCGCTACATTCATCACCGGTTCAATGGCGAATAATTGCCGGATAATCATAAAAGCAATACTGATTTCCTCGCTTTTACTTTCCAGCATTCTGACCTACACAGCAGGAGTCATTGAATGAACCAGACTAAGTCAGATCAGATATTGTGGGTAGATACCCTGAAGGGCGCCTGCATATTACTGGTGGTCCTGTACCACACGGTTTTACCCGGCTTTGAAGGGACGATGAAATATCTCTCTGCCGGATGGATCCCCGCCGAAATATGGATACAGTTTAATACGGTACTGTCGCCGCTGCGTATGCCCGCCTTCTTCTTTGTCTCGGGATTACTGGCGACCAATGGCATTCTGAACCGGCCATGGAAGCAGGTATTTACCAGTCGCATCACCAATCTTTTTTATCTCTATATTCTGTGGGGGTTTATTCAGTGGTGGTCAATTATCGGTATTTCCACTGAAATTACCGGCCAGCGTATTTCGCAGAATCTGAATGCCGCCTATGCGGGTTCGCTAGTCGAGTTTCTCAAGCTGACCTTTATGGCCATGAGTACCTCGTGGTATCTGTATGGGCTGGGACTCTATTTCCTCTGTGCCAAAGTTTTCCGTCAATATAAGCTGGCCCTGGTGGCGGTGGCGATCCTGCTGAATTATCTGGCGGCAGAAAAAGTGATCCCGTTCTGGGGACCACAGAGCCTGGCCCAATATTTTGTGTTCTTCCTGTTAGGGGCATTCTGGAGCCAGACGATGCTGCGCCTGAGTGAATGGCGGCGGGAGAATCTGATGCCCTGGGCGCTTCTGGCGGCAGCCGCCGGGATTCATGTGCTATTCGGTCTGGATAAGAGTCTGTTCCTGTGTGTACTGGCGGTGTTATTCAGTATCGCGGCCTGTCGCTGGCTGAATCAGCACTTCAGCATGCGTTATCTGAACTGGGTTGGCCGCAATACGCTGCAGATTTACGTTATCCACCGTATCTTTATCGAGTTTTTTGGTATGTCTGCGATTCTGTTCGCGCAGCGGCATCATCTGTTCGGGCAGACGTGGTTTTCGTTTCTCTGGGCCTGTTTCTATCCGGTGGCTATCGTGGGGCTTTGCTCGCTCTGTTCAGTGGCAATCTGGTCGCTGACCAATCGCGGGGTGGGGCAGTCGCTGTTTGTGTTCCCGACGTTAATGAAAAGGGCGCCTGGCGGCGCGAGCAGTGGGTAAGTTACGCCTGGCAGCGGGGAAGTTACGCTTTGCAGCGGGCTTGCACTGAGCGGGTTACGCCTGCAAGGCGATGGGGAGTTTCAGGTTACTTAGCCGCGCGTTAGCACTGAGCGGGTTTCGCCCGCCAGGCGATGGGGAGTTTCAGGTCACTTAGCCGCGCGTTAGCACTGAGCGGATTACGCCCGCCAGGCGATGGGGAGTTTCAGATTGCCTGTGCAGGCGGACGCGTCAAGGGGCGGACGCCCGCCCCTTAACAATCCCGGCGTCCGGCTGCCTGCGCGCCCCGCTGTGCGGGGTGCCTTCGTCACGCCCTGCGGCCGACGGACCGTCCGGACTCGCCATCCCTGGCTCGTGCCGTCCTTTCGCCGACGTCCTGTCGGCTCATCCTGGCCTGCGGTTGTTCCTCAGCGCTTCGGACGCCTCTGGCAAACCCCTGCCGGTGGGTTTGTTACCCGGACGGGCAGGGCTCAGGCCGCTGAAGGGGGGAAAGATTCATAAGGTTTCGCTTTGCAGCGGGCTGACGCTGAGCGGGTTACGCCCGCCAGGCGATGGGGAGTTTCAGATTGCCTGTGCAGGCGGACGCGTCAAGGGGCGGACGCCCGCCCCTTAACAATCCCGGCGTCCGGCTGCCTGCGCGCCCCGCTGTGCGGGGTGCCTTCGTCACGCCCTGCGGCCGACGGACCGTCCGGACTCGCCATCCCTGGCTCGTGCCGTCCTTTCGCCGACGTCCTGTCGGTTCATCCTGGCCTCCGGTTGTTCCTCAGCGCTTCGGACGCCTCTCACCAACCCCCGCCTTTAATATCTTTGTTTTTCGCAGATATAGTGTTGTCTTCTGGTTTGATAGCCAAAGACAATCTTTGAAACTCACAGCAGTTAAGTACTCAACATTAAGAGAAGAGATAACAGCGAGGGGGTGGGGAGGCCGTCAGAACCGCTGAGCGGATGAGGGATTTCAGGACGAGCGACAGGGATGTCGCGAAGAGGCGGGTTCGCGCCAGGGATGGCGCGTCCCGCTGGTCCGTGAGAAATCCTGAAGTAGCGAAGGAACCGCGAAGCGGCGGTGAAGCAGGCCGGAGCCCGGGGTCAAGGGGGCGCGGCGACTGGCGCCCCCTTGTCGGTCGCCTGCAGCGGCGAATCTGAAACTGCCTGGCTTACCAGGCGAACGAAACCTTCTCATAGCCCGTTCGCGCAGCGAACAACCCCAGCCTTAGCGCAGCACCCCAGCCCCGTTCGCGCAGCGAACAACTCCAGCCTTAGCGCAGCACCCCAGCCGGTTCGCGCAGCGAACAATCCCAGCTTCAGCGCTGCACCCCAGCCCGTTCGCGCAGCGAACAATCCCTGCGAACGCCCTTACCCTATGGTCATCAGGCTCGCATTACCGCCTGCCGCAGCGGTATTCACACTCAGCGAACGCTCAATCAGCAGACGCTCCAGCAGCAGATTGGTCTCGCCGCGGGCAAAGCCCTGCACCGAGACAATCGCGCCTTCACGTGCGGCAATCTGTTCACACAGGGTACGCAGCTGATCGGCATCACCGTGATATATCACCGCATCAAACTCTGCCGCTAACGGATCACGCGCCAGCGTGATGCGCGCTTTCACTGCCTCAGGTAGCGAAGCCAGCAGGGCGCGATGCAGCTCATCATCCTGCCACAGTGCTTTACTGCCGACGCTGGTCACCGCGGCCAGCTGGATTAACGCATCCTGCTCGTTATCAGCCAGACAGAGCACCTGATCACGTGGTAACAGTGAGAAGGTATTGCGCTCGCCTGTCGGGCCTGGCAGCAGACGGACCACGCCCGCCTGGGCCAGATCGCCATAGTGCTGGCAGAGTTCAGCCAGTTCAGGCTTATCCTTAGCCCAGTTGCTGAGCGCCAGATGCGGTGCCAGCAGTGACTGACGCAGCGTGCTGTCCGCCGGGCGTTCTGCATCCTGACGATCAAAAGTCAGACGCAGCGCACTATCCGGACGATGCGCCAGCAAGCGGTAAAGATAGAGCGGACCGCCCGCTTTCGGACCGGTGCCGGATAAGCCCTCGCCACCAAACGGCTGTACGCCGACCACCGCGCCCACCATATTGCGGTTGACATAAAGATTGCCGACTCGGGCGTTCGCCGTAACCTGTGCAATCGTTTCGTCGATGCGGGTATGTACGCCCAGCGTCAGGCCATAGCCGGATGCATTGATCTGCTCAACCAGCTGCGGCAGGTTAGTACGGGTGAAACGCACCACATGCAGTACCGGCCCAAAGATCTCTTTATCCAGATCGCTGACCTGACCCAGCTCAATCAGTGTCGGTTTAACAAAGGTGCCGCTATTCCACTCTTTGCTGTCCTGCGGGTTATCCTGCACCGCCTGATAGACCGTGAAGCCTTTATTACGCATCGCCTGAATATGGCGATCGATATTGGCTTTCGCTTCGGCATCAATGACCGGGCCGATGTCGGTCGAGAAGCGTTCCGGATTGCCCATGCGGCACTCCGCCATCGCGCCACGCAGCATCTTCAGGGTATGGTCGGCGACATCCTCCTGAATGCAGAGCAGGCGCAGGGCAGAACAGCGCTGTCCGGCACTGTCGAAGGCAGAGGCGACGATATCGATCACCACCTGCTCAGTCAGCGCAGAAGAGTCGACGATCATCGCATTCATCCCGCCGGTCTCAGCAATCAGCGGTACAGGACGACCGTGCTGGTCAAGGCGACCCGCCAGATTACGCTGCAGCAGTGTCGCCACCGCAGTTGAACCGGTAAACATCACGCCACGTACCCGAACGTCACCGGTCAGCTGTGCACCAACGGTTTCACCCTGACCAGGCAGCAGTTGCAGCACGCCAGGCGGCACACCCGCATCCAGCAGGATCTGAACCGCCTGTGCGGCAATCAGCGGTGTCTGCTCGGCCGGTTTGGCCAGCACGCTATTGCCCGCTGCCAGTGCAGCCGCAATCTGACCGGTAAAGATTGCCAGCGGGAAGTTCCATGGACTGATGCAGACCACCGGGCCCAGCGGACGATGAGTTTCGTTGTCGAAATCGTCACGCACCATTCCGGCGTAGTAATAGAGGAAATCAACCGCTTCGCGCACTTCCGCGATAGCGTTGTTGTAGGTTTTGCCCGCTTCACGCACCAGGATGCCGAGCAGCTGCTGCATCTGGCCTTCCATGATCTGTGCGGCGCGTTCCAGAATGGCGGCACGCTCCTGCGGCGGTGTTGCAAACCAGATCGGCCCACTGTTCACCGCGGCATCCAGCGCCACAGAAACTTCCTGCTCTGTGGCTTCACGGACCTGACCTACACGGTCGCCAGGCGCTGCCGGGTTCAGAATGTCGCTCAACTCGCCCGCACCCGCTTCACCGTCGATCATCGGCTCGGCCAGGCAGGGCTGTACGGCGCTGCTCAGCAGGGCGCTGGAGAGTGAGGCAAGA
Source organism: Pantoea sp. paga (assembly GCF_007558755.1). NCBI lineage: Bacteria > Pseudomonadati > Pseudomonadota > Gammaproteobacteria > Enterobacterales > Erwiniaceae > Pantoea > Pantoea sp. paga. The sequence goes on along the minus strand of NZ_VLTF01000001.1, from coordinate 695,559 downwards.
CGGTGTTCGTTGGCCATATCCAGACCCGCAGAGTTGATGCGGTTATCGCCATACAGCTCGCGCGGCAGGGGGATTTTCGGATGCGGCAGACCAATGGCACCTTCGCTGGCACCCAGCTTCTCCACCGCGCTCACCGGATCGGCCACCAGTTCATCAATCGGCAGCGAGGTATCGGCAATGCGGTTAACAAAGGAGGTGTTGGCCCCGTTTTCCAGCAGGCGGCGCACCAGATAGGCCAGCAGGGTTTCATGGGTACCGACCGGCGCATAGATACGGCAGGGACGGTTAAGCTTGCCGTCCGCTACTTTGCCGACCACCTGCTCATACAGCGGTTCGCCCATGCCGTGCAGGCACTGGAACTCATACTGACCCGGATAGTAGTTGTTGCCCGCCAGCTGATAAATCGCCGCCAGGGTGTGGGCGTTGTGGGTGGCGAACTGCGGATAGATCAGGCTTGGCACGGCCAGCAGTTTGCGGGCACAGGCCAGATAAGAGATATCGGTGTAAACCTTGCGGGTGTAGACCGGATAGCCTTCCAGTCCTTCCATCTGGGCGCGCTTGATTTCGCTGTCCCAGTACGCGCCTTTCACCAGACGAATCATCAGGCGACGGCGGCTGCGCTGCGCCAGATCGATCAGCTCATCAATCACAAACGGACAGCGTTTCATGTAGGCCTGAATAACGAAACCGATGCCGTTCCAGCCTTCCAGCTCTGGCTCGAAACAGAGTTTCTCCAGTAAATCCAGCGACAGTTCCAGCCGGTCCGCCTCTTCCGCATCGATGTTGATGCCGATGTCATAGGAGCGGGCCAGCAGCGTCAGCGATTTCAGAATAGGGTAGAGCTCTTCCATCACGCGCTCATACTGCGCGCGGCTGTAGCGGGGATGCAGTGCTGAGAGCTTGATAGAGATGCCGGGACCTTCATAGATGCCGCGACCATTCGACGCTTTACCAATGGCATGGATCGCCTGCTGATAAGAGAGCAGATAGGCTTTGGCATCGCCTGCCGTCAGGGCCGCTTCGCCCAGCATGTCATAGGAGTAGCGGAAGCCTTTCTCTTCCAGCTTGCGGGCGTTAGCCAGCGCTTCGGCAATGGTTTCACCGGTGACGAACTGCTCGCCCATCAGACGCATCGCCATATCCACGCCTTTGCGGATCAGCGGTTCGCCACCCTTGCCGATAATGCGGTTAAGCGAGCTTGAGAGATTCGACTCGTTATGGGTCGAGACCAGACGGCCGGTAAACAGCAGGCCCCAGGTCGCCGCGTTGACAAACAGTGACGGGCTGCGTCCCAGATGTGACTGCCAGTTGCCGTTGCTGATCTTGTCGCGGATCAGCGCATCGCGCGTTGGCTTATCGGGAATACGCAGTAGCGCTTCAGCCAGACACATCAGCGCCACACCTTCATGGGAGGAGAGAGAGAACTCCTGCAGCAGGCTCTGCACCATGCCAGCGCGTCCGGTTGCCCCTTTCTGGTGCCGTAGCTTGTCGGCGAGCTGGTAAGCCAGCTGATGGGTTTTCTCTGCCAGCGCCGCCGGTAAACGTGCCTGTTCCAGCATCATTGGCACCGCATCGGTCTCCGGACGACGCCATGCGGCGGTCACCGCTGAACGGGTCACGGACTGAGGTAAAATCTGCTCTGCAAAATCAAGGAACGGCTGGTGCGTCTCCTCTGGCTGGGTGTCGTCGGACTCCGCGGCCGCCTGGGTAGAAAGCGGGATCTCCGGCACGGTATTGCCGGTTTCCAGCTGGCCCAGGTAGTTAAAGATCGCCTGTTTAATCAGCCAGTGCGGCGTGCGATCGATGCGCTGCGCAGCCAGTTTGATGCGCTCGCGTGTCGCGTCATCCAGTTTTACACCCATGGTGGTTGTAGCCATGACTCCAGAGCTCCTTGATAGTGGTTCGATACGGCGTTGGCTGCACTATCACTTAAGTTGCAACTTTGTGCAACCGTGTTAAATGTGAGCCAGTTAACACCCTTTTAACGTCGACGATTGTTAAATCCCGCAATGCGGCACGGATATTGCTGCAAGATCCTCGCCAGTCTGGCAGACCCGATGAAAAGCGGGTTTCAGGCAGGTAATACGATGGTGCAACCGGATAACTGTGAGCGAGTGCAACCTATGAGCACGTTTTCACAAACGGTTAGTGAAATCACTGTAACGCCTGTGTTAAATCCATTGTGCGCACAACGCCTTTCCGGCAGGATACCGCGCCGCTGGGAAATGAGTGACGCCCTGACGAAGAAAATCGGCCCGCTTTGCCCCGTTCCGGCAGGCGGGTAGCTGGCGATTTCTCTGGGATATCAAATAATAAGTGGAGAGACAGATGAGTGTAAGTACACCTTTGCTGGTGACCTTTTTGGTTTATATTCTTGGGATGGTATTAATCGGGTTTGTGGCTTATCGCTCAACCAAAAACTTTGATGATTATATCCTCGGTGGCCGCAGTCTGGGTAGCGTGGTTACGGCACTCTCTGCCGGTGCATCCGATATGAGCGGCTGGCTGCTGATGGGCTTACCGGGTGCGATCTTCATCTCCGGTATCTCTGAAAGCTGGATTGCGATTGGCCTGATTATTGGTGCCTGGCTGAACTGGAAAATCGTGGCCGGTCGCCTGCGGGTTCAGACCGAGCATCACAACAACGCGCTGACGCTGCCGGACTTCTTCACCAGCCGTTTTGAAGATCACAGTAAAATCCTGCGCGTGATCTCCGCCATTGTCATCCTGGTGTTCTTTACCATCTATTGCGCCTCGGGCGTGGTGGCCGGTGCGCGTCTGTTTGAAAGCACCTTTGGTATGAGTTACCAGACCGCTCTGTGGGCGGGCGCAGCGGCGACCATTCTCTATACGCTGGTGGGTGGTTTCCTGGCGGTGAGCTGGACCGATACCGTTCAGGCGAGCCTGATGTTTTTTGCGCTGATTCTGACGCCGGTGTTTGTGATTATCGCGGTCGGCGGCTGGTCTGATTCGCTGGCGGTGATTGAAGCGAAGAGCCTGGAAAACCTCGACATGCTGAAGGGACTGAACTTTGTCGCGGTGATCTCCCTGCTCGGCTGGGGCCTGGGCTACTTCGGGCAGCCCCATATTCTGGCGCGCTTTATGGCGGCAGATTCGCATCGTTCAATCCGTACCGCTCGCCGTATCGGTATGACCTGGATGGTGCTCTGTCTGGCCGGTGCCGTGGCGGTGGGCTTCTTCGGTATCGCCTACTTCCAGAACAACCCGACGCTGGCGGTTGGCGTTAACGCCAATGCGGAGCGGGTCTTTATTGAGCTGGCGCGTATCCTGTTCAACCCATGGATTGCCGGTATTCTGCTGTCAGCGATCCTGGCAGCCGTGATGTCAACGCTGAGCTGTCAGCTGCTGGTCTGCTCCAGCGCCCTGACCGAAGATCTCTACAAAGGCCTCCTGCGTAAAAATGCCAGCCAGAAAGAGCTGGTATGGGTAGGGCGTCTGATGGTGCTGCTGGTGGCGCTGATTGCGATTGCGCTGGCGGCTAATCCGGAAAACCGCGTGCTGGGCCTGGTGAGCTACGCCTGGGCGGGCTTCGGTGCAGCATTTGGTCCGGTTGTGCTGTTTGGTGTCTGCTGGAAGCGGATGAACCGCAACGGTGCGCTGGCGGGCATGATCGTCGGTGCGCTGACCGTGCTGGTGTGGAAACAGTATGGCTGGCTGGGACTGTATGAAATCATCCCGGGCTTCATTTTCGCCAGCATCGCCATTGTGGTGTTCACGCTGATGGGACGTGAGCCTTCAGCGGAAGCGCAGCAGCGCTTTGCCGCTGCAGAGGCGGAGTTCCGGACAAAATAAGCGAGGCGTTAATCGCCTGGCCCGTCCCGAAAGGGGCGGGCTTTTTTGTTACAAAGATAAACCACTCAAAGATGAAATTATCTCCACCGGCAACTTGTTTTTTTCTCAGCGATAATGATAATCGGTATCGTTTACATTTTACCTGATTTTACTGTTTATTGACGCTGCTTAACATTCAAGAGGTTGGCGATGTTTGTTCCTTTTCTCATCATGCTGCGCGAAGGGCTTGAAGCCGCGCTGATAGTCAGCCTGATAGCCAGCTATCTCAAACGCACCCAGCGCACCCAATGGTTTCCCGCGATGTGGGCAGGCGTGTTTATTGCCGCCGGGCTCTGTCTGGGCCTGGGTCTGTTCATCAATGCCACCACCGGTGAGTTTCCGCAGAAAGAGCAGGAGCTGTTTGAGGGCATCGTGGCGCTGATTGCGGTGGTGATCCTCACCTCAATGGTCTTCTGGATGCGCAAAGTCGCCCGTAACATCAGGGTCGAGCTTGAACAGGCGGTCGATCAGGCGCTGCAACGCTCAGGTCGTGGCGGTCTGGCGCTGGTGCTGATGGTGTTTCTTGCCGTGGCGCGCGAAGGGCTGGAGTCGGTGTTCTTCCTGCTGGCGGCGTTTACCCAGGATGTCGGTTACGCACCGCCGATTGGCGCGGTGCTGGGTCTGGCAACCGCGGTCGTGCTGGGCATGCTGCTCTACTGGGGCGGAATCCGTCTTAACATGGCCCATTTCTTCCGCTGGACCAGCGTATTCATCCTGTTTGTCGCCGCAGGTCTGGCAGCGGGCGCCATCCGCGCCTTCCACGAAGCGGGTTTGTGGAATCGCTTTCAGGACGTTGCCTTCGATCTCAGCAATACCTTATCGACCCACTCGCTGTTCGGCACCCTGCTGGAAGGGGTGCTGGGTTATCAGGAGACCCCAAGCGTCAGTGAAGTGACCGTTTACTTCGCCTACCTGATCCCGGCGCTGATTCTGTTCTTTATGCCTGCACGTTCTGCTGCGTCGGCCACTGTGTAATTTGACATTTAACGGGCGCATCTTACGCCTGCAACATGATAGGGAAAGAGAGATGACAATGCGTTTCCGCCGCAAGGCACTGCTGCTTCCTCTGCTGGCGATCTCCGCAACGGCGGCCGCGGCGGTTCCTCAGGTTACCGTAAGCGTCACCGACAAGCAGTGCGAGCCGATGAGCTTAACGGTCAAGGCCGGTAAGACCCAGTTCCTGATTAAAAACAACAGCCAGAAAGCGCTGGAGTGGGAGATCCTCAAAGGGGTGCTGGTGGTTGAAGAGCGTGAGAATATCGCGCCGGGCTTTAGTCAGAAACTGACCGCCAATCTGGAGGCGGGCGAATATGAGATGACCTGTGGCCTGCTGAGCAATCCAAAAGGCAAGCTGATCGTGCAGGCCGGTGAGGGCGCAGAGAAAAGTGGCACCTCAGCACGCCTGCAGCTGGAAGGCCCGATCACCGAATATAAAGCCTATGTGACCGACCAGGTGAAACAGCTGGTGAGCAACACCCAGGCCTTTACTGATGCCGTCAAAGCGGGTGATGTTGAAAAAGCCAAAGCGCTGTTTGCTCCGACCCGTCAGTATTATGAGCGCATTGAGCCGATTGCGGAGCTCTTCTCCGATCTCGACGGCAGCATTGACGCCCGTGAAGATGACTATGAGAAGAAAGCGGCCGATCCTAAGTTCACCGGTTTCCACCGTCTGGAGAAAGCGCTGTTTGCTGATAACAGCACGAAAGGCATGGCGGACTACGCTGAGCAGCTGAATAAAGATGTGAAAGATTTGCAGGTGCGCATCAGCGAACTGGCCTTCCCGCCAGCTAAAGTGGTCGGCGGCGCAGCCGGTCTGATTGAAGAGGTCGCTTCCAGCAAAATTTCCGGTGAAGAAGATCGCTACAGCCGGACTGACCTGTGGGACTTCCAGGCGAACATTGATGGCGCGCAGAAAATCGTTGAGCTGCTGCGACCCATGGTAAGCAAAGCCAATCCGCAGTTGCTGGCTAAAGTTGACGCCAACTTCAAAAAAGTGGATGCGATCCTGAGTAAATACCGCACCAAAACCGGTTTTGAATCCTATGAGAAACTGACCAGCGCCGACCGTAACGCGCTGAAAGGACCGATCACCGCACTGGCGGAAGATCTTTCATTACTTCGTGGCACCCTGGGTCTGGATTAATCATGAGTCGTAAGGAAGATGACGCGCAGCCTGCGCGTCGTCGTTTACTGAAAGGACTGGGGCTGCTGGGTGGCGCGGCAACGCTGGGCGGCGGCTGTCCGTTCCATGCCGCCGCCGCCGACAGCTTTTCGCCGGGGACGGTTACGCCGCAGGCCCGACAGCAGATGCAGCCGTTTTATGGTCAGCATCAGGCGGGTATCACGACCCCACAGCAGGCATCGATGATGCTGGTGGCGTTTGATCTGCTCAGCAGCGATAAAGCGGAGCTGGTGCGTCTGTTCCGGTTGCTGACCCAGCGTATCGCCTTCCTGACCACGGGCGGTCCGGCACCGGTAGTTACCAATCCGCAGCTGCCGCCGATGGATTCCGGCATTCTTGGGGCGACTATCGCGCCTGATAATCTGACGATTACTGTGTCGGTCGGCAATTCACTGTTTGATGAACGCTTTGGTCTGGCGCCGCACAAGCCGAAAAAATTGCAGCCGATGACTCGCTTTCCCAATGATTCGCTGGATGCCAGTCAGTGTCATGGCGATCTGCTGTTGCAGCTCTGTGCCAACACTCAGGATACGGTGATTCATGCCCTGCGGGATATCATCAAGCATACGCCTGACCTGCTTGGCGTACGCTGGCGGCGTGAAGGCTTTATCTCCGATCATGCCGCGCGCAGTCAGGGGCAGGAGACCCCGATCAACCTGCTGGGTTTCAAAGATGGCACCGCCAATCCCGATACCCACAATCCTGCTCTGATGAATCAGCTGCTGTGGGTGACAGACGATCAGGACGAACCGGTCTGGGCGCGCAATGGCAGCTATCAGGCTGTACGGTTAATCCGCTTTCACGTCGAAATGTGGGATCGCACGCCGCTGGGCGAGCAACAGACTATCTTTGGTCGCGAGAAATTAAGTGGCGCCCCGCTGGGGATGCAGCATGAACGCGACGTTCCGGATTACGCCCGTGATCCGGACGGGGAAGTGATTGCGCTGGATGCGCATATACGTCTTGCCAATCCCCGCACACCAGAGACGGCAAGCAGCCTGATGCTGCGGCGCGGCTACAGTTACTCCGCGGGTATCTCTGCATCGGGACAGCTGGAGATGGGATTGCTGTTCGTCTGCTATCAGCACGATCTGGAACGCGGCTTTCTTACGGTGCAGCGGCGCCTGAACGGCGAAGCGCTGGAAGAATATATCCGGCCTTTTGGCGGCGGTTACTTTTTTGTTTTGCCCGGTGTACCAGACGCCAGCCATTATTTAGGGCAGTCGTTGCTGGAGGCCTGATTAAATTTCAACCACTGTGGGCGAACCTGTTCTGGTCGCCCACGTTTTACGGTTTTCGTGCTTTGCTGGCTGAGGTTAAACTGAGTTTTAGCGGTTGTTTGATGTATATCAAATAAGCTAATTAACTGAAATTAAAAGCTTTTACATTTTGCCTTAAAAGAAATGCATACAGGTGATTAGCAATTCTTTTGCCAGCAGGTAAAATTACTATTGCAAAGGCCCAACAAAATGGTGCACTTTATTAAACAGGCGTAATCGGATGTGTTGATGTATCACACTGGAGTTCGCGCATGGGTCGAGTCTTTAATGGAAAGTCACTGTCAGTAAATAAATTGCGCCTGACCGCGAGGGCAATTCTGCCTCGTTATTTCTTCCTTCCTTCAACCATCTCTTTTGTCTTATCGCATCCTGTTTTATCCGGTGTTCAGCTACGCTATTGCGCTGCTGCATACCCACTATCCTGTCCTGTCATGGCTCAAAAGGAAGCCAACTGAAACCTCTAAAGCGTTCACGTTATCGCAACGGGCCACCGGCCTGACGCAGGAAATGAAACCAACTGAAAGGTGCCACTATGGGAAGACAGAAAGCAGTGATCAAAGCGCGTCGTGAAGCAAGAAGAGTGCTTCGTAGTGACTCAAGAAGTCATCGTCAGCGTGAAGAAGAGTCGGTCACTTCGCTGGTGCATATGAGTGGACTGGATGCCATTGGCATGGCGCGCGATACGCGTGACCGCTTGCCGATTGAAGCCCGTAATGAAGCTCAGTCGCACTATCTTAACGCCATAGAGAGAAAACAGCTGATCTTCGCAACCGGTGAAGCCGGCTGCGGTAAAACCTGGATCAGTGCCGCAAAAGCGGCTGAGGCCCTGATTAATAAGGATATCGACAGGATTATCGTTACGCGCCCGGTACTGCAGGCAGATGAGGATCTGGGATTCCTTCCCGGCGATATTTCTGAGAAATTCGCGCCTTATTTCCGCCCGGTTTATGACATTCTGGTTAAACGTCTTGGCGCATCCTTTATGCAATATTGTCTGCGTCCTGAAATTGCCAAGGTAGAGATTGCACCGTTCGCCTATATGCGTGGTCGCACCTTCGAAAATGCTGTGGTAATTCTGGACGAGGCGCAGAACGTCACCGCCGCGCAGATGAAAATGTTCCTGACCCGACTGGGCGAAAACGTCACGGTCATTGTTAACGGCGATATTACCCAGTGCGACTTGCCCGCTGGGGTGCCTTCCGGTCTCGCAGACGCGCTGGCGCGTTTCGAAGAGGACGAGATGGTTGGCATTGTACGCTTCGGCAAAGAAGATTGTGTGCGTTCTGCGCTGTGTCAGCGCACCCTGCACGCGTATAGCTAGCGTTTGATTGAGTAGAAGTGTAGCGCCCAAACCCGGCTCCGGCCGGGTTTTCTTATTGTGGGGCAGGGCTGCGCCCGTGGTCGTTCCCCGGCGGGGGTTTCTCACACCCCTCTCAGAGTGCAATATGCAAAAAAAAGAGCCTGAACAAAAGTTCAGGCTCTTCTTTGAAGATGGCGGTGAGAGAGGGGTTCGAACCCTCGATACGTTGCCGTATACACACTTTCCAGGCGTGCTCCTTCAGCCACTCGGACACCTCACCAGATTTACTTCGCTGACCGCGATGGGTCAACGGGGCGGTACTATAGGGAGTCGGTTGAAAACGGTCAAGTACTATTTTTCTCTTTTGATCTATTCGCTTAAGCTCTGAACGAATCGATTTACTGCGGCATAAAACCCGCCGTTTTACCGGCCACATCCCGCCATACTGATGAGCCCGGTCAGGTGAGTTTTATGGCAGCAAATAAACCGGGGCGGCGTTCTCAACCTTGTTACTGGTCAGACGCTACCCCGACTGATGCCGGAATCAGCTCTTCACTCTGTTAGCGAAACTTTTCCGCAGCTTCTGCAGTTTCGGTGGAATGACCGCCATGCAGTAGCCGTTGCGCTGGCCCGCGCCTTCCCAGTAATCCTGATGATAAGCTTCAGCGGGATACCACTCTTTCAGCGGCTCAATGGTGGTCACCACCGGCACATCATGGTCAGCCTGAGCGCGGGCAATGGCGGCGCGTGCCTCCGCTTCCTGCTCTGTATTGGCCGGGAAAATGGCGGAACGATACTGGGTGCCAATATCATTACCCTGACGGTTAAGCTGGGTCGGATCATGCGTCACAAAGCTGATATCCAGCAGATCGCCAAAGCTGACTTTCTCCGGGTCGAAGCCAATGCGGATCGCTTCTGCATGACCGGTCGCACCGCTGCAGACCTGCTCATAAGTCGGATTAGGACGGGCACCACCGGTATAACCGCTTTCCACCGACTCAACGCCGATCACATCCTTAAATACCGCTTCGGTACACCAGAAACAGCCGCCAGCGATAACTGCGTATTCGATTGCCATAATAATTTACTCCTGTCAGGTCGAAAGAGGTGAATGGGGGCGCGGCAGACCGCTTTCAACTAGATCAGCATCTCCGGTTTAAAATCGCCGCTCTTATCCAGTATTTTGTCGCTCATCACGCTGAACCGGCCTTCGCCAGTGTAGTGCAGGGTAGTGGGATATTCCGGCTGCTCGGCAACGTGCGCTTTAACAATCTCAAAAATAAACAGGTTGTAGTTGGCGACCATCGAATCGTCATAAAGCTGACACTCAAAGCTGGCAAAACATTCGGCAATCATCGGCGCGCCAACCACCTGAGCGGGTTCCGGCGTCAGGCCAAATGCCTCAAACTTATCAATGCTGTCGCCGTGGCTGTTGCCGATTGCCACAACTTCATCAATCAGCGAGGCAGAAGGAATGTTCAGCACGCACTGACCGCTGTTGCGGATCAGCTCATGGCTGTGGTTCATACCGGCAATCATACAGCCGACCAGTGACGGAGAAAACTCCAGCACCGTGTGCCAGCCGAGCGTCATGATGTCATGTTGATCTCCGTACTGCGAACTGAGCAGCAGCACCGGTCCGGGTTCAAGGTATTTGCGGGCTTTGCTGACCGGAAAAGCATATTTGTGCATGCGTTGGCTCATGGCGTAACTCCTGTAACGGAACGTAGCCATTAAGTGTAGAGCACCGGGCGGATGCAGCAGGGGTGACAGCGGGCAGAAATGCGAGGTTGATGGCGGCGTGCGGCAGCGCGGACATTTTTAGCGGCAGTATCGCGAGCTTAAGGTTTCCTTAATATGCAATCGCGATACTGCCTGCTTTAACTGAGGATGATGCTATGAAAACTGCTCCTGTTGCTCTGCCTGTGACTGCTCCGCGTCCGATGAGTGAATATGCTGCACTGCTGATTGCCGCAGCCACGGTCGTTATGTTCCTCTCCGCCTGGTTCAGCGCTTAAAACTTCACCACGGCACGACAACCGCTTCGGTCGCGGAGGTTCTCTAAGAAAAACTGAAACCGGTGTAACTGGACGATGCGGCTGACAATGCTCAGCCCGAGTCCGATACCGCCATAGCGACTGTCCATCCGGATAAACGCTTTACTCAGCTCGCCACTTTTACTCTCATCAATTCCCGGACCCTGATCTTCCACCACCAGCATCAGCTGAGGAGTTAACACCAGCTGCACACTGATGGTGCTGTTATCCGGGCTGTAGCGATGGGCGTTCTCAACCAGGTTACGCAGCAACATCTTCAGCAGCGTGGCATCACCGCGCACAAACTGCTCCTGCGGCAGATCGAGGATCAGCCTCTGTTGATGCGCTTCCAGCATGATACTCAGCTCCGACTCCATTGGCAGGATCACATCTTCAATCAGCCCCACGTTCTGATAGGTGCCAGAGGTAAAGGACTGTCCGGCGCGCGCCAGATTCAGCAGTTGCGACACACTGTGCGTCATCTGATCCAGGCGCTGCACCAGCGGCTGAACTTTGACATCACTGTTACGTTCGATTAGCTCCAGATGCAGCCGCAATCCCGCCAGCGGCGTGCGCAGCTCATGTGCCACGTCGGCGGTGAACAACCGTTCGCGCTCCAGACTGCTGTTCAGACGCGCGACCAGCTGGTTTATCGCCTGCGTCACCGCATCGATCTCCTGAACCTGGCTGTGGCAGGCGACGGGATCAAGATTCTCTTCGCTGCGACTCTCCAGTTCGCGCTGCAGCTGATAAAGCGGCCGGGTAATCCATTTCACCGCCTGATAGCAGAGCAGCAGCGTCAGGGTAATCATCACCAGACTTGGCACTGCCAGGCTGGCTACCGCTTCATGCACTTCACGCTTAACGTGACTGTCCATGTTGCGCTTCTGCAACTGCGCTTCCACCAGAAACTGAATCTGCTCTTTGCTCTCATGCCAAAGCCAGACCACGCTGATCACCTGGAAAACCAGCAGGATCAGACCGATGGTCAGGATGAGGCGAAAGCGCATACTGCGATGATCGAAACGTCTTATCATGTTGCCTCACGAACGCCATCCTGCGTCACCAGCGCATAGCCAAAACCGCGCACGGTGCGGATAGCGCTTTTGCCGATTTTGTCGCGCAGATTATGGATATGCACTTCCAGGGTATTAGTAGAAGGCTCGGTCTCCCAGTTATAGATATCCTGGTAGAGAATCTCACGGTGAACCGGATTCCCGGCCTTGAGCATCAGCCGTGACAGAATCGCAAACTCTTTGGGTGTCAGATCCAGCAGTACGTCGCTGAGCGTAATCTGGCGATGGGTCATATCCAGCGCCAGCGCACCTACTCTGACATGACTGTCGCCCTGATTGACGTGGCGGCGGATCAGCGCGCGGATACGCGCCAGCAACTCATCCAGCGAGAACGGTTTGATCAGATAGTCGTCCGCGCCTGCGTCGAGTCCGGCAATGCGTTCGCTGATGGTGTCGCGTGCGGTCAGGATCAGCACGGGTGTCATCTTCTTCTGCCGCCGCAGTCGTATCAGAAAATGCAGTCCATCTTCATCCGGCAGGCCAAGATCCAGCACCACCAGACTATACAGGCCGCTGGCGAAATGCGCTTCAGCATCCCGCACCCGCGTAACGCCATCACAGACGTAGCCTTCACCTTCCAGCGCCAGCATCAGCCCCTGCAGCAGCAGGGCGTCATCTTCAACAATCAGTATCTTCATTAAGGTTGGCTCCGACACGACGTCAAAATATCATCCGCAGGCACATATTCGTGGGTCGCGGTGCCGGTTAATCCCAGCATGGTTGAAAACAGATTATCCTGTGAAAAATCGTCTGTCGCCGCCAGTTTATTCAGGCAGCCGCGATTAACCGCATAACGTTTCTGATAATCATCGGAAAGCCAGATCAGCAACGGCACATGTTTCTGGGTGTCTGGCGCGATAGCATAGGGCAGGCCATGCAGGTAAGCACCATTTTCACCCAGGGATTCGCCATGGTCAGACAGATAGACCAGGCTGGTGGTGAAGCGGTCCTGATGCGCACGCAGTACGTTAATGGCTTTATCGACGATGTGATCCACATTGACCAGCGTGTTGTCATAGGTGTCGATCAACTGTTGTTGCGAACAGTCCTGGATCTGGTTGGTGTCGCAGGTCGGTTCAAACTGACGAAACTGTGGCGGATAGCGATGGCTGTAAGTCGGGCCATGACTGCCAATGGTGTGCAACACAATCACCGCGTTGCCTTTTAACTGGCTGATGTAATCATCCAGACCGTGGAACAGCACGTCGTCGTAACACTCACCATCAATACACATGCCGGGCAGGTTCAGGCTGGTCATGTCCTGATGCGGAACGCGATCGCAGGCCCCTTTACAACCCCCATCGTTCTCATTCCACAACACGCTGATCCCGGCGCGCTGAATAATATCCAGCAATCCCTCCTGATGGGCAGCCAGCACATCATCATAGTGGGCGCGCGGCATGTTGGAGAACATGCAGGGCACGGAGACCGCCGTCGCCGTTCCGCATGAGGTGGTGTGCGGGAAATAGATCACATTATCTTTCGCCAGTAAGGGGTTGGTCAGGCGACCGTAACCGCCCAGCGAGAAATTTTGCGCGCGTGAGGTTTCGCCCAGCACCAGAATCGTCAGATTCGGCTTGCCACTGCTGCGGCTGGGCTGCAGGTGCGCATCTTCACCGATACGAATCAGCGGCGCGTTCTGTAACTGCTCATGCTTATACCAGGAGAGCGTCGCCGCGATGCTGTTAGAGGGGCTCAGCGCTTTTACCAGTTCGCGGTTGTTACGGAACAGCGAAGCGTAATCTTTATAGAAGAGCAGGGCGATCAGCACAATCAGCGCTGCTGACAGCAATACGCTGAGCAGTCGCGCCAGCACGCCGCGCCACTGCTGCTTTTTGATTCGCGGCCAGAACAGCAGCAACGCCATCAGTACGCCGGAGGTGAGCAGGGTTACGAGCAGCTGTGGCGTAATCAGCGCAAAGGATTCCGAGGCGGTGGTATCCATCATGTTGGTGATCATTGAGCGATCGACCACGATGTTATAGGTGTGAATAAAGAACTGTGCCGAGGCGGAGAGCAGAATAAACAGCGCGGCCAGCAGCCGATCCAGCCAGATAAACGAGGCCAGCGTAATCACGATATTGATCACGCTAAAGGCGACCAGCGGCATCGATAAAAAGACCAGCGTGGTGTGCAGGTCGTTCAGTGGCATCACTGCCAGCACCTGACGGTAATAGGCAACGTTAAGGAAAACCGCGATGTAAATCGCAGCCAGAATCAGCAACGTAAGGCGGCTAATCAGCGGCCTCTTCAGGTTAAACGCCATGTGAGCAGGAACCAGAGTAATAAAAGTGTCACGAGAATGCGCTTTCAATATTAGGAATACCTTAAGAAGCTTAAGCTTTGGGGAGTGCCGACTCAGCCGGGTGGAATACGTGTGTGACTCCAGTCAGCAGTGGATCGCGTCCGGCCCGATCATCGGAAGCGCAGCAGAATGGGATGGTGCTTTTATGCTGACTTAACCGCAGCGGCTGGCATGAAACCTGCATCTTTCTGGCATAACCCCTGTTAATGACTACACTTACTGTGAAGATGTTCTCAGTTAGCCAGTATTGTCAGCAATGCGCTTGCAAGTTTGAGGAGAGTGACCTATCCAGTTACCGCGTTTTATGCCTCAATCACCGCTTTATCAGAATTTCCCGCTTGCTGACCTGACTGCGTCAGGACATTCTTGTTTTAACTCAATGTTTTATTAAAATTCGATTTTCAGGAGAAGTAACGTGACCCAAGCGGCAGACACCCATGCCAGGTACCCGACATTAAGCAGCGGGCAGTACGCCTTCTTTTTTGATGTCGACGGCACGCTGGCAGCGATTCAGTCCCGTCCCGAAGCGGTATTTATTCCTGAGCAGGTCATCGCGCAACTGCAGCGGCTCTCTGCACTCTCGCAGGGCGCGCTGGCGCTGGTCTCCGGCAGATCCATAGAACAACTCGATGCGCTGGCCGCTCCCTGGTACGGTCCGGCTGCGGGCGTACATGGTGCAGAGCGCCGTGATGCAGAGGGTAATCTGCAACGCATCAGCCTGCCGGTCGAGGTGGAGCAATCGCTCAGGACGGAGTTGCAGGATGCCATGGCATCCTGGCCGGGCACCCAGCTGGAGGTAAAAGGCATGGCTTTCGCACTTCACTATCGCCAGGCGATGCAGCATGAGCAGGATGTGATGCGACTGGCTGAACAATCAGTGAAACGTTTTCCCGGACTGGCGCTTCAGCCGGGGAAATGTGTGGTTGAGATTAAACCGGCGGGTATCGATAAAGGCGCCGCGATTAGCGATTTTATGGAGCAGCCCCCTTTTGCCGGACGTACGCCGGTCTTTATTGGCGACGATCTGACGGATGAGAAGGGCTTTCTGGCCGTGAACGCACGGCAGGGCGTCTCGATCAAAGTCGGAGAAGGTTCCACCCAGGCCCATTATCGGCTTCATGATGTCGATGCGGTTTACGGCTGGCTGGAAAGAACATTATTACTATCAGATCAAGACAACGTCGGTAAGGAGTTTAGGTTATGAGTCGTTTAGTGGTTGTATCTAACCGTGTCGCCATGCCCGATGGGTCAAAAACCAGCGCTGGCGGTTTGGCCGTCGGTATTCTCGATGCACTGAAAAGCACCGGTGGACTGTGGTTTGGCTGGAACGGTGAAATCAGCGAGTACACAGGCGAAGAGGTAGAAGATGTCACGGTTCAGGAATATGAAGGTATTGAGTATGCCTCGTTCCCGCTGAGCCAGAACGATTACGATCTCTACTATTGCCAGTTCTCAAACACTGTCATCTGGCCCGCATTCCATTATCGCCTTGACCTGGTACAGTTCCAGCGGGAAGCGTGGGAAGGGTATTGCGACGTTAACGATGCGGTGGCACAGCGTTTAAAACCGCTGATTAAGCCGGATGATATTGTCTGGATCCACGATTATCACTTTTTACCGTTTGCAGCCGCGCTGCGTCGGGCGGGCATTAATAACCGCATCGGCTTCTTCCTGCATATTCCCTTCCCGACGCCTGAAATATTTAATGCGCTGCCGCCGCACAAAGAGTTGCTGGAAATGCTGTGTGAATATGACCTGCTGGGTTTCCAGACCGAATCGGATCGGGTGGCCTTCCTCGACAGCGTCAGCCAGCTCACGCAGCTGCATAATAAGGGCGACAAAAAACATCGCGCCTTTGGCAACACCTTTATGACTGAGGTGTATCCCATCGGGATTGAGCCAGACAGTATTAAAGAGATGGCCGAAGGGCCGCTGCCACCGAAAATGGCCGCTATGAAGAAAGAGCTGGGCGATGCACGCAATATTATTGCCTGTGAACGTCTCGACTATTCCAAAGGTCTGCCTGAGCGTTTTCTTGCTTATGAAGCGCTGCTGGAGAACTTCCCGCAGCATCGCGGCAAAATCCGCTACTCGCAGATTGCACCGACCTCGCGCGGCGATGTGCAGGCGTATCAGGATATCCGTCATCAGCTGGAGACCGAAGCAGGGCGCATCAACGGTAAATACGGTACGCTGGGCTGGACCCCGCTCTACTATCTTAACCAGCATTTTGACCGTCGCCTGCTGATGAAAATTTTCCGCCTGACCGATGTCGGTCTGGTCACGCCGCTGCGTGATGGTATGAACCTGGTGGCGAAAGAATATGTGGCTGCGCAGGACCCGGATGATCCTGGTGTACTGGTGCTGTCGCGCTTTGCGGGTGCGGCCAACGAGCTCACCTCCGCGCTGATTGTAAATCCGTATGACCGTGATGAAGTGGCCGCCGCGCTGGATAAGGCGATTACTATGCCGCGTACCGAAAGGATTTCACGCTACAACGACATGATGGCGGTATTGCGTAAAAATGATATTACCGCCTGGCGTGAAGGCTTCCTGAAAGACCTGGAACGCATTGAACCGCGCAGCGTTGACCACAACACGGTTAACAAGGTCGCGACCTTCCCAAAACTCGCCTGATATCTGTTCTGACTCAGGTTATGAAAGCAGCGGCGCCTTTACGGCGTCGCTGCTTTTTTTCGGCCCAGCTCACAGAAAACTCGCCCGCTATCTGTTAATGACCCTTTGCTACGATTCTACGCTGATGACGTCAGTGGCTGCCCGGAGTGGCCCGATAAATGCAGGGAAGCCCGAAAGCCCCGTCAAATCAGCCTCTGCCGCTTTCTTTACCTTCTTTACTCAAGTTTCTCTTCAGGCTGCCGATAGTAATAGTGCCAACGTATAACCCCTCGTTAATTCATTCGACTTTCTTATATAACCCCTTGTTACATTGGGTATCATAGGCTGTACACCCCGCCAACACTGTTAACGCCAGGTTGTCAGAAATCTTCCCTGCTGCCGTATAAACCTTAACGGTTTCATTACTCACCCTCTGCGATACTCCCCTTAAGTAACTAATTTCACAGCAAATACCCGCACGGTGCGGCAGCATAATATGCTGATAACCTTTCTTTGGGTGGTTCTAAATAGGGTGTTAAAACGATTAACACCCGATATTCATTCCGGACCGCGCAAAGCGTCGAATAGAGATGCTTTTACCCCCTATTAAACCTTTCTCAGGACCAATTGGACTTAAAACCGGGCTTTTTTGATCAAAAAATGACCAGTCGGTAAGTAATGGTAAAGGGTTGCTGAAGAAATTTGCGTTAAAAGTGTGATCTGCGTCACACTTTATCTAAAATTTCACATTACTGTCGTTGTATGTGGAAATCAGACGATATAGATTTGCGTTGTTTTCGGAATAGTCCTAAAAAATGTAAGAAGACGTCACGGAAGATGTCCAGAACTCGAAAATAAAATGGCATGGATTTTCGACCTTCGGTGGGTCTGAAACCCACACAAAAATGGAAGGCGAAAACGGTGACATTAAAGTTACATGAAGTTTTTTTTGCCATCTTTTGATTTAACAAACAGCAGCTCGAACCGCAGATTTATTCTGCGATACAGTTACGTCGCATCTCTCAGGATGGAAAAATAATGGGCACCTCTGAAGTACTGAAACATATCTACGATCTCAACTTGTCTTATTTACTGCTTGCGCAGCGTTTAATTAACCAGGATAAAGCTTCTGCAATGTTTCGCCTCGGAATTGACGAGAAAATGGCGAACGCATTATCTGAATTAACATTGCCTGAGATGGTAAAAATGGCGGAAACCAATCAACTGGTTTGCCAGTTTCGTTTTACCGATAGCAGCACCATTAATCGCCTGACGCAGGAATCACGCGTGGATGATTTACAACAAATCCACACCGGCATTTTATTATCGAGCCGTTTACTGCGTAATGCGTCTAAAGATGATGCACCTGCTAAAAAGAGAGCAATGTCATGAGTGAGAAAAGTATTGTTCAGGAAGCACGTGATATTCATCTCGCGATGGAGCTCATCACATTAGGTGCCCGCTTACAGATGCTTGAGAGCGAAACCCAGCTGAGCCGCGGTCGTCTGATCAAGCTCTATAAAGAATTACGTGGCAGTCCGCCACCGAAAGGCATGCTGCCGTTCTCTACGGACTGGTTTATGACGTGGGAGCAGAACATTCATGCTTCTATGTTCTGTAACGCCTGGAAGTTTTTACTGAAAACCGGGTTGTGCAGCGGCGTCGATGCCGTGATTAAAGCTTACCGCCTGTATCTTGAACAGTGTCCTCAATCGGACGAGGGCCCGCTGTTGGCGCTGACTCGTGCCTGGACCCTGGTCCGATTCGTTGATAGCGGTATGCTGGAACTGGCAGATTGTAAAAGCTGCAACGGCAGCTTTATTAATCATGCGCATCAGCCGGTTGGCAGCTTTACCTGCAGCCTGTGCCAGCCACCATCACGGGCAGTAAAAAGACGTAAACTTTCTGCAGAACCTGCCGATATGTTTCCACAACTGCTGGATGAACAGGTTAAACACGCCGTTTAAGTTTGTTCGCACTGTGGAAGCCATCCAGCAGCGGTTAATACCGCTGCTTTTTTTTTGCTTGCGGTTCAGGAATAACATCTGCGGCTCTCTGGCTTAACTTCCACCAACACGTTACGGACGTAAGGATTTTTTTGTGCTGATAATTATAGGTTACCTGATTGTTTTAGGCTCCGTGTTGGGCGGATATGCGCTGGTAGGTGGCCATCTGGGCGCGCTTTATCAGCCAGCCGAATTATTAATGATCGGCGGTGCCGGTGCCGGTGCTTTTTTAGTCGGCAACAACGGTAAATCGATTAAAAAAACGCTTAAGGCGCTGCCTAAGTTATTTCGCGGCTCCAAATACAATAAAGCCATTTACATGGATTTAATGGCGCTGCTTTATCGCCTGATGGCGAAGTCGCGTCAGCAGGGCATGTTATCGCTGGAAAGCGATATTGAAGATCCGAGCCAGAGTGAAATTTTTGCTAATTATCCCCGCATTCTTGCCGATAAACAGTTAGTGGATTTTATTACTGACTATTTGCGCCTGATGGTGAGCGGCAACATGAACGCCTTTGAAATCGAAGCGTTGATGGATGAAGAGATTGAGACCTACGAACACGAATGTGACGTACCAGCGCAAAGTATTGCTGCAGTGGGTGATGGTCTTCCGGCATTCGGTATCGTCGCCGCGGTAATGGGCGTGGTCCATGCACTGGCTTCGGCCGATCGTCCGGCCGCTGAACTCGGTGCGCTGGTCGCACATGCGATGGTGGGCACCTTCCTGGGCATCTTGCTGGCGTACGGGTTTGTCTCTCCACTCTCGTCAGTACTGCGTCAGAAATGTGCGGAAACCACCAAGATGATGCAGTGCATTAAGGTCACATTGCTGTCGAGCCTGAATGGTTACGCGCCGCAGATTGCGGTGGAATTTGGTCGTAAGACGCTCTATTCCGCCGAGCGTCCGTCGTTCAGCGAACTGGAAGAGCACGTACGTAACGCCAAGAACCCGGCTAAACAGACTTCAGACGAGGCTTCATGAAACACGGCAATCGCCCAATTGTGCTGATCAAAAAGCGCAAACATAAAGGCCATGAAGGCAGCCACGGATCGTGGAAGATTGCCTACGCCGACTTTATGACGGCGATGATGGCCTTTTTTATGGTGATGTGGCTGCTCTCAATCGCCAACCCGCAGGAGCTGGTGCAGATAGCAGACTACTTCAAAACACCGCTGAAGGTAGCGATTACCGGCGGGGCGCGCAGCAGCGACAGCGAGAGCCCGATCCCCGGCGGCGGTGATGATCCGACTAAAAAGATAGGCGAAGTGAACAAAGTCGTCGATATGGACGCCCAGAAACGCAAGCTGGATGAGATTCGTCTTAACCGGCTGCGTGAAAAGCTCGACCAGCTGATTGAAGCGGATCCGCGTCTGAAAGCGCTGCGCCCGCATCTGATCATCAACATGGTGGAAGAGGGGCTGCGTATTCAGATTATCGACAGCCAGAATCGCCCGATGTTTAAGACCGGTCGGGCCGAGGTTGAGCCCTATATGCGCGATATTCTGCGTGCGATAGCGCCAGTCCTTAACGACATTCCGAACCGCATCAGCCTGGCCGGACATACCGATGATTTTCAGTATGCCAGCGGTGACAAAGGCTACAGCAACTGGGAACTGTCGACAGACCGTGCTAACGCCTCACGCCGTGAACTGGTGATGGGCGGCTTAGACAGCGGAAAAATTTTACGGGTGTTGGGTATGGCCGACACCATGCGCCTGAAAAATCGTGGCGGTAATGACGCCGTTAACCGCCGCATCAGCCTGCTGGTGTTGAACCACGACACCGAAGCGGCAATAGAAAAAGAGAACGCAGAAAGTGATGCCGTCCAGATCAGCGATCCGGCGGCCATTGAACAGATTACCGCACCTGCAACACCAGGCGGCGCGGTGAATACAGCAGCCCCCTCACAGCCGAGGTGATTCCCGTGAGTATGGACATCAGCGATTTTTACCAGACGTTTTTTGATGAAGCCGATGAGCTATTAGCGGATATGGAACAACACCTGTTGGGCTTAGACCCGCAGGAGCCAGATTCGGAACAGCTTAACGCCATCTTCCGTGCCGCTCACTCCATTAAGGGTGGGGCCGGAACCTTTGGTTTTACGGTATTACAGGAAACGACTCATATCCTGGAAAACATTCTGGATGGTGCTCGTCGCGGCGAGATGCAGCTCAGCACCGACATCATCAACCTGTTTTTGGAAACCAAAGATATTATGCAGGAACAGCTCGATGCTTATAAAACCGCGCAGGAGCCTAACGCGGAGAGCTTCAAATATATCTGTGAAGCGCTGCGCCAGCTGGCGCTAGAGGCCAAAGGTCTGCCGGTTGATGTTCCGGCCAGTGTTGCCACTGCCAGCGCAGAACCGGCCAGCACCAGCGGCCTGCGTGTACAGCTGATCGATCTCAAAGAGAAAGAGGTCGATCTGATGCTGGAAGAGATGAGTAATCTCGGCACCCTGACCAACGTACAGAAAGGCAGCACCACGCTGGATGTCTGCATTGATGGCGTCGGTAAAGATGACATCGTGGCGGTGCTCTGCTTCGTCATCGACGAAGCACAGATCCGCTTCCCGGCAGCAGACGAAGCCGTTGCCGCGCCAGCTGCTGTTGCAGCCGAGGCCGAACCGGTGGTGGAAGACGTTCACACCGCCACCGTCACCGAACTGCCGGTGGCCGCAGTGAAGCGTGAAAGTAAGCGCGTCGCGGCACCTGCCAAATCGAGCGAATCCACCAGCATCCGTGTTGCGGTGGAGAAAGTCGATCAGCTGATCAACCTGGTGGGCGAACTGGTGATTACCCAGTCAATGCTCGCTCAGCGTTCCGGCGAACTCGATCCGGTCGCGCACGGTGACCTGCTGAACAGCATGGGTCAGCTGGAGCGTAACGCCCGCGATCTGCAGGAATCGGTGATGTCGATTCGTATGATGCCAATGGAATATGTCTTCAGCCGCTTCCCGCGTCTGGTGCGTGACCTGGCCAGCAAACTCGGCAAAGAGGTCGAACTGACGCTGCTGGGCAGCTCAACCGAACTCGATAAGAGCCTGATTGAACGCATCATCGATCCATTAACGCACCTGGTGCGTAACAGTCTTGACCACGGTATCGAAACGCCAGAAAAACGTCTGGTGGCCGGTAAAGTGGCAACCGGTAACCTGACGCTTTCAGCGGAACATCAGGGCGGCAACATCTGCATTGAAGTTTCAGATGATGGTGCCGGTCTGAACCGTGAACGTATTCTGGCTAAAGCCCTCTCATCGGGCCTGCCGGTTCACGAGAACATGAGCGACGAAGAGGTCGGCATGCTGATCTTCGCACCGGGCTTCTCCACCGCAGAGCAGGTGACGGATGTTTCAGGACGCGGCGTCGGTATGGACGTGGTGAAACGGAATATTCAGGAGATGGGCGGTCACGTTGAAATCGCCTCTAAGCAGGGCAAAGGCACCACCATTCGTATCCTGCTGCCGCTGACCCTGGCCATTCTTGATGGGATGTCCGTTCGTGTGGCCGATGAAGTGTTTATTCTGCCGCTGAATGCGGTGATGGAGTCGCTGCAACCGCGCGCCGAAGAGCTGAAACCGCTGGCCGGTGGCGAGTGCGTGCTGGAAGTGCGTGGCGAATATCTGCCACTGGTCGAGCTGTGGAACGTCTTTGATGTGCAGGATGCCAAAACCGAGGCCACTCAGGGCATCGTGGTGATCCTGCAAAGCGCAGGCAAACGTTACGCGCTACTGGTCGATCAACTGATTGGCCAGCATCAGGTGGTGGTGAAGAACCTGGAAAGTAACTATCGCAAAGTGCCGGGCATCTCCGCCGCCACCATTCTTGGCGATGGTAGCGTGGCGCTGATTGTTGATGTTTCAGCTCTGCAATCACTTAACCGTGAAAAACGTGTGGCTGGCGCTGCCGCCTGATTGATAACGAAAGGGTAAATAACATGAATGGAATGGCAACCGTGACAAAAATCGCTGGCGAAACCGTGGGTCAGGAGTTTCTGGTCTTCACGCTGGGTGACGAAGAGTACGGCATCGATATCCTCAAAGTTCAGGAAATTCGCGGTTACGATCAGGTAACGCGTATCGCAAATACCCCTGAATTTATTCGCGGCGTCACTAACCTGCGCGGCGTTATCGTGCCAATTATCGATCTGCGCGTGAAGTTTGCGCAGCCCGATGTTGAGTACAATGAAAACACCGTGGTTATCGTGCTGAATCTGGAAAATCGCGTGGTCGGTATCGTGGTTGACGGCGTCTCTGATGTGCTGTCACTGACCCAGGATCAGATCCGTCCTTCACCAGAGTTCGCTGTGACCATGTCCACCGAGTACCTGACCGGTCTGGGTGCGCTGGGCGATCGCATGCTGATTCTGGTCGACATTGAGAAGCTGCTGAGCAGCGACGAGATGGCGCTGGTGGATAACCTGCGTAGCGCGTAATTGAATCATCACGGGCCGGTTATGGCTGGCCCGTGATAGTTTCACTGAGCGATAATTCCTTTCTATTCATAGAATAAAGCCGCATTGCACTCTAATTTCCCGCTGTCACCTGCCGATAATCCCTCAGTCACTTTAATTACCTACTTTCTTCAGGGTTACTCATGTTAACGAAAATCCGTGTTGTCACCAGCCTGTTACTGGTGTTGCTGGTGTTTGGGCTGTTACAGGCCTTCTCCGGTTCTGTTTTCTACTCCGCATTAAGCCACGATAAGCAAAGCTTCGCTGTGGCGCAGCTGGCGATGCAAAATACACAGGCGCTCAACGACGCTTATATGAGTCTTAACCAGAGCCGGGTGCTGCTGACCCGTATTCAGCTGCGTTTCGCCACCAGTAAGCTGGAAGGCAAAACGGCCGATGTCGCCACGCTGTTTGACGACAGCAAAAACTTCCAGCAGGCGGCCGCCGGTTTTTTCAAAATCTTTAAAGAGACACCCGATACGCCGGGACAGAATCGTGAGTTAAACAACCAGCTGGAGCAGCGCTACAGCGACTATGGCGCTGCGCTGGATCAGTTGCAGACCGCGCTACAGGCAAACGATCTGATTGCGGCCGGTAAAGCCCCGGTGGCGCCAAGCCAGAGTGCGTTTCTGACACTTTACCGCGAATGGCGAGCCGATCTGAATCGCCTGACTACGCTTGGTGTTGAAGAGAACAGTTCTGCTTACAGCCGTATGATGTGGATCCTCTCCACCATCATGGCCGTCGTAGTCGCCGTGATCGTGCTCTGCTGGTTTGGCCTGCGCAAAATCGTGATGACACCCCTCAACAGCAGCATTAATCACATCCAGCATATCGCCCAGGGCGATTTAACCCAGCCGATCGTGGTGGAAGGGCGCAACGAGATGACTCAGCTCGCGGCCAGTCTGCATGACATGCAGCAGTCACTGGTGCGCACGGTGACCAATGTGCGTGACGGATCGGATGCGATTTTCACCGGTGCCAGCGAGATCTCCGCCGGAAACAATGATCTTTCTGCCCGCACAGAACAGCAGGCGGCGTCACTGGAGCAGACGGCGGCCAGCATGGAGCAGCTCACTGCCACGGTGAAACAGAACGCCGAAAACGCCCGCCAGGCGTCACAGCTGGCACTCAGCGCCTCAGAAACCGCAGAAAAAGGCGGCAACGTGGTGGCGGGTGTCGTGAAAACCATGAGCGAAATCGCCGGCAGCTCGAAGAAGATTGCCGATATCACCAGCGTGATTGATGGCATTGCTTTCCAGACTAATATTCTGGCGCTTAACGCCGCCGTTGAAGCGGCGCGTGCCGGCGAGCAGGGTCGCGGCTTTGCCGTGGTCGCGGGCGAGGTGCGTAATCTGGCACAGCGCAGCGCCCAGGCGGCAAAAGAGATCAAAGGGTTGATCGATGATTCAGTGAACCGGGTCAATGTTGGTTCGCAACTGGTCGGTACCGCCGGGGAAACCATGAGCGATATCGTCAGTGCGGTCACGCGCGTCACTGACATCATGGGCGAAATTGCCTCGGCGTCGGACGAGCAGAGTCGCGGAATCGATCAGGTCGGGCAGGCGGTCACCGAGATGGATCGCGTTACCCAGCAGAACGCCTCGCTGGTGGAAGAGTCCGCTGCGGCAGCCGCCTCGCTGGAAGATCAGGCCAGCCGGTTAAGTCAGTCAGTGTCGGTTTTTAAAATTCAACGCGGCGCGTTGCAGCAGACGCTGACAAAGCATCTGCCGATTGCCGCACCCGCCACGGCGGCGCTGGCACCACGCAAAGCCCTGACGGCGCCAGTCAGTGATACTCACTGGGAAACCTTCTGATGTCACGCTGCGCATCCTGCGGGATGCGCAGCAACCCCTCGCGATTCCTCTGCGTAAAGCCAAACTCAGCAGCTCATGCTGATAAAAATAATTACAAAAGCCACTTCTCTCCTGAAAGCGCTGAATAGCGTTAATTAATCCTGTTACATCGCCGATATAGCCGCTGCACCTAAATTAACCTGCAGGGGAACAAGATGTTAAAAAAAATAAAAGTGGTGACCAGTTTAATCGCAGTCCTGGTCATCTTTGGCGCGCTCCAGTTAGTCGCTGGCAGCCTTTTCTGGTCAGCCCTCAACAAAGACAAAGAGTCCTTTGCGCTGTCGCAGGTCTCTAATCGCAATGTCACCGAGATGACTGACGCCTATATTTCACTGAACAACAGCCGTACCACGCTGAACCGCGGCATGCTGCGCTTACAGACCAGCATGGCTTCGCAGATGAACGGCGGTCAGCTTGATGAGCTGATCAACAAAGCCAATAAGCAGTTAGTGGAAGCCGAGCGCCACTTTAAAATCTATTACCATCTGCCAACCACGGCAGGTCTTGACGAAACGATGGGCGATACGCTTGAAGCCGATTACGCTAATTACGAAAACGGCCTGAAGGCGATGGTAAAAAGTCTGCAGGCGCGTGACCTGGAAGGGATGTTCAAACAGAACATTGAGCAGAAACAGGTCGCGATGCAGGAGAGTTACAACAAATGGCGTGCGCGTCAGACCGAGCTTTCCGATCAGGGAATGGCGCAGAACCAGAAAGCCTTTAAACAGATGATGTGGCTGCTGGCCGCGATTGGTGTTGCGGTGCTTGCGGTGATTATTACCTGCTGGTTTGGCCTGCGGCAGGTGTTAATTCAGCCGCTGCAACAGCTGCTGGCGCATATCCGATCTATCGCCTCCGGCGATTTGACCCAGCCGATTGTGGTTGAGGGGCGTAATGAGATGAGCCAGCTGGCAGCAGGCATCCATGAGATGCAGCAGTCGCTGGTAATGACGGTGGGGAATGTGCGTGACGGCTCTGATGCCATCTTTACCGGTGCCAGCGAAATCGCCGCCGGAAACAACGACCTGTCGGCCCGCACTGAAGAGCAGGCCGCTTCGCTGGAGCAGACCGCCGCCAGCATGGAACAGCTCACCGCCACGGTGAAGCAGAATGCTGACAACGCCCGTCAGGCATCCCAGCTGGCGCTGACCGCCTCCGAAACCGCGCAGCAGGGCGGTAAAGTGGTGAATGGCGTGGTCACAACCATGAAAGAGATCGCCGGCAGCTCGAAGAAGATCGCGGACATTATCAGCGTGATCGACGGCATCGCCTTCCAGACTAATATCCTGGCGCTGAATGCGGCGGTTGAAGCGGCGCGTGCCGGTGAACAGGGTCGCGGTTTTGCGGTAGTGGCCGGTGAAGTGCGCAGTCTGGCCCAGCGCAGCGCCCAGGCCGCGAAAGAGATTAAAGGCCTGATTGAAGACTCAGTGTCACGAGTCAACAGCGGTTCACTGCAGGTTGAAAGCGCCGGCAGCACCATGAATGAGATTGTGGGTGCCGTGACCCGCGTTACCGACATCATGGGTGAGATCGCCTCGGCTTCCGATGAGCAGAGCCGTGGTATTGAGCAGGTCGGTCTGGCCGTCACCGAAATGGATCGCGTAACTCAGCAGAACGCCTCGCTGGTTGAGGAGTCTGCCGCCGCGGCGGCCGCACTGGAGCAGCAGGCCAGCGTCCTGACCCAGGCTGTCTCCGTTTTCAAAATTTCCCGCGCCTGATTTTTTCCTCTTTCAACATGGCGGCGGCGTAAAGCCGTCGCCATGCATAAAGTTCCCCCCGTCTCCGCCGATAAATACACACGAATCGCCAACCAATGAGGTGTTTATGTTTAGTCGAGTACGAGTCGTTTCCGGCCTGCTGTGTGTGCTGGCGCTGTTTGCGCTGCTGCAGCTGTTTTCCGGCGGAATGTTTTTCAAAACTGTCAGTTCAGATAAAGAGAATTTTGCCTACAACCAACGCCTGAATACTCTGCAACAGGCGATGGGCACCTCATGGGTTTCGCTGGTTCAGGCGCGCAACACCCTTAACCGCGCCGGTATCCGTTTTCTGCAGGATGCACAGATGTCGGGATCGGGTGCCAGCGTGAAAGAGCTGGTCGCCCTGGCGGGTGAGGAGCTGAAGCAGGCTGAAGTCAGCTATCAGATATTCAACGATAACCTGTCAGAACAAGGCAAAACGGCCGAAAACGTCCGGGCGTTACAGGCGAACTACAAGGCCTATCACGATGCGCTGGCGGAACTGATGGTCTTCTTCACCGCCGGCAACTTCAAAGGTTTTGTGGATCAGCCGACCCAGAGCTATCAGGACAAGTTCCAGAAAGATTACAGCGAGTGGCTTGAGCACAATAAAGCGCTGTCTCAGCAGGGTGTGGAAGCTAACCAGCATGCGTATACCCGCTCCATCACTATCGTTATCACCACGCTGGCAGTGACCTTGCTGATGATTATCCTGGTGTGGAACGTGATGCGCTCGGTGCTGATCCGTCCGCTGCGTCAGAGCATTGAGCATATCCAGCACATCGCACGGGGCGATCTGACCCAGCCGGTTGAGATTAGCGTGCGTAACGAAATCGGTGAGTTACTGACTTCGCTGCAGCACATGCAGCAGGAGCTGGTCCGTACCGTGCGTACCGTACGAGACGGCTCTGATGCCATCTATACCGGTGCCAGCGAAATCTCCATCGGCAATAACGATCTCTCTTCGCGTACCGAACAGCAGGCCGCTTCGCTGGAGCAGACCGCTGCCAGCATGGAGCAGCTCACCGCGACCGTGAAGCAGAATGCCGAAAACGCCCGTCAGGCGTCCAAGCTGGCGCTGACCGCCTCTGAAACCGCGCAGCAGGGCGGCAAAGTGGTGGATGGCGTGGTCACCACCATGAAAGAAATTGCGGGCAGTTCCAAGAAGATTGCCGATATCACCAGTGTGATTGATGGCATCGCCTTCCAGACCAACATCCTGGCGCTGAATGCGGCCGTTGAAGCGGCGCGTGCCGGTGAACAGGGTCGCGGCTTTGCGGTCGTTGCCGGTGAAGTGCGCAGCCTGGCGCAGCGCAGCGCCCAGGCCGCCAAAGAGATTAAAGGTCTGATTGAAGATTCGGTTAGCCGCGTTAATACCGGCTCGGTGCTGGTAGAGAGCGCCGGTGACACCATGAGCAACATCGTCAGCGCGGTCACCCGCGTCACCGACATCATGGGTGAGATCGCCTCAGCGTCAGACGAGCAGAGCCGTGGCATTGACCAGGTGGGCCTTGCCGTGACCGAGATGGATCGCGTCACCCAGCAGAACGCCTCACTGGTCGAAGAGTCAGCGGCAGCGGCTGCAGCGCTCGAAGATCAGGCAAGTCACTTAAAACAAGCGGTATCAGTGTTCAATATTGGTAAAGAATTTGTCGCTCAGGCCGTTAACAAGACAACGGCGATGAAAACTCTCCAGTCAGATGCACCGTTAGCCGTTGGTCGTTCGCCTGCTACCCGCAGTGACGACAACTGGGAAACCTTTTAAACGCCCGTGGCCCGGCCGCCATTGAGCCGCCGGGCATCGCAGCAGACAAATAATGTATTGAGTTCGGGCCAGGTGCAGAGATGAAAAAATCGACAATTTTAGATCAAAATGAGACGACAACGCTGCTGTCGCAGATGGTGCAGCGTTTACCGCTCTCCGATACGCATTTTCGTCGTATCAGCCAGCTGATCTATCAGCGTGCCGGTATCGTACTGGCCGATCACAAGCGTGAGATGGTTTACAACCGTCTGGTTCGTCGCCTGCGTACGCTGAACATCGATGATTTCGGTCGCTACCTGGCGCTGCTGGAATCCGATCCGAACAGTGCCGAGTGGCAGGCGTTTATCAATGCCCTGACCACTAACCTGACCGCGTTCTTCCGCGAAGCGCATCACTTCCCGATTCTGGCGGAGCATGCACGTAAGCGACAGGGCAACTTCAGCGTCTGGAGTACCGCAGCGTCAACCGGCGAAGAGCCTTACTCCATCGCCATGACGCTGGCGGAAGCGCTGGGTACCGGACCGGGCAAGTTCCAGGTTCATGCCAGCGATATCGACACCCAGGTGCTGGAAAAAGCGGTGGCGGGTGTTTATCGCCAGGAGGAGCTGCGCACGCTGTCACCCGCGCAAATGCAGCGCTACTTCCTGCGCGGCACCGGTCCTCATGCCGGTATGGTGCGGGCGCGTCCCGAGCTGACCAATATGGTCACTTACGCGCAGCTTAACCTGCTGGCCAATGACTGGGCACTGCCGGGTCAGTTCGACGCTATTTTCTGTCGCAACGTGATGATCTATTTCGATAAAGAGACGCAGGAGAAGATTCTGCGTCGGTTTGTCCCGCTTCTGAAGCCGGGCGGCATTCTGTTCGCCGGTCACTCAGAAAACTTCAGTCAGATCAGTAAAGAGTTCTGGCTGCGCGGGCAAACCGTCTATGGACTGACGAAGGAAAGATGATGAGCAAAATCACCGTGATGTGCGTAGATGACTCTGCGCTGATGCGGCAGTTGATGACTGAAATCATCAACAGCCATCCGGATATGGAGATGGTCGCTACGGCGCCCGATCCGCTGGTCGCCCGCGATTTGATTAAGCAGTTCAATCCGCAGGTGCTGACGCTGGATGTGGAAATGCCGCGCATGGATGGCCTCGATTTCCTGGAAAAACTGATGCGGTTACGGCCAATGCCGGTGGTGATGGTTTCATCGCTGACCGGTAAAGGCTCTGAAATTACCCTGCGCGCGCTGGAGCTGGGAGCGGTGGATTTCGTCACCAAACCACAGCTCGGTATCCGTGAAGGGATGCTGTCTTACAGCCAGATGATTGGCGACAAAATTCGTGCAGCCTCCCGGGCCCGACTGCACAACCGTGCAGCGATGCCGGTGCCGGCGACGCTGAAAGCGGGTCCGCTGCTGAGTAGTGAGAAGCTGATTGCGATTGGCTCCTCAACCGGCGGCACCGAGGCGATTCGCCATGTGCTGCAGCCGTTACCGGCGACCAGCCCGGCACTGCTGATTACCCAGCATATGCCGCCAGGCTTTACCCGCTCTTTTGCCGAGCGTCTGAACAAGCTGTGTCAGATCACGGTGAAGGAAGCTGAAGATGGTGAGCGTATTCTGCCGGGCCATGCTTACATCGCGCCAGGCGCAATGCACATGGAGCTGGCCCGAAGTGGCGCCAACTATGTGGTGAAACTGAATGAAGGGCCACCGGTTAAACGGCACAAACCCTCCGTGGATGTGCTGTTTAAATCGGTGGCAACTTACGCCGGACGAAATGCGGTGGGGGTGATCCTCACCGGCATGGGCAACGACGGTGCCGCCGGGATGCTGGAAATGCATCGGGCAGGCGCCTGGACTATCGCCCAGAACGAAGCCAGCTGTGTGGTATTTGGCATGCCGCGTGAGGCCATTGCCACAGGCGGCGTGAGCGAAGTCGTGGATTTAAGCAACATCAGCCAGCATATGCTGGCGAAAATTAGCGCCGGACAGGCATTGCGTATTTAACAGGCCCGTCCCGCCGGGCGAGACAACTCAGGAGTAGATATGGCTGATAAAAACATGCGCTTTTTGGTAGTAGACGACTTCAATACGATGCGTCGTATTGTGCGTAACCTGCTGAAAGAGCTGGGCTTCAATAACGTAGAAGAAGCGGAAGATGGTGTGGATGCCCTCGGCAAACTGAAAGCGGGTGGTTTCGACTTCGTGATTTCCGACTGGAACATGCCAAACATGGATGGCCTGCAGCTGCTGCAGACCATTCGTGCCGACGCGGCAATGAGTTCGCTGCCGGTGTTGATGGTGACCGCGGAAGCGAAGAAAGAGAACATTATCGCCGCCGCCCAGGCCGGTGCCAGCGGATATGTCGTGAAGCCATTCACTGCGGCAACCCTGGAAGAAAAGCTGGGTAAAATTTTCGAAAAACTGGGCATGTAAGGGGATGTGATGAGCGACTTTCCGAAACCAACTGAGGATGCCGCGGCACACGACATCATTTCACGTATTGGCTCTCTGACGCGCATGCTGCGCGACAGCCTGCGCGAGCTGGGGCTGGATAAAGCCATAGCCGATGCGGCTGAAGCCATTCCTGATGCCCGCGACCGTCTGGATTATGTTGTGCAGATGACGGCGCAGGCCGCCGACCGTGCGTTGAACTGTGTTGAAGCAGCACAACCCCATCAGGATAAGATGGAAGCCGGGGCAACCCAGCTGAAAGGGCGTTGGGATGAGTGGTTTGAGAACCCGATTGAACTGGGTGATGCGCGGGAGTTGGTGACGGATACGCGCGCATTCCTCACCGCTGTGCCAGAGCATACCGCCTTTACCAACAAGCAGCTGCTTGAAATCATGATGGCGCAGGATTTCCAGGACCTGACCGGTCAGGTGATCAAGCGCATGATGGATGTGATCCAGGAAATTGAGCGCCAGCTGTTAATGGTGCTGCTGGAGAATATGCCAGAAGTCAGCGCTGAGAAGCGTCAGGAAGGCACCAGCCTGCTGAACGGGCCGCAGATTCACGCCGATGCACCGGGCGTGGTGGCGAACCAGGATCAGGTTGATGACCTGCTGGACAGCTTAGGGTTCTAGGTTTCGTCCGCCTGCGGGCGGGCAAAACAGCTGCAGGTTATAATAAACAGGGTCACCTTCGGGTGGCCCCGTTCCGCATTGTCAGACCCATCCCCGAAAGAACGCCTGTTTTCTTCATCTTATCTCCGCTTTAACTTAAGCCAGATTTGGCATCCTATGCTCAGAATTCCTGCCAACCGAGGTTTGTCGTGGCTGAAGATAGCGACGAAGACAAAACAGAATCGCCCACGGCCCACCGACTTGAGAAAGCGCGTGAAGAGGGCCAGATTCCGCGTTCGCGCGAACTCACATCCGTACTGATGCTGCTGGCCGGCATCATGATCCTGTGGATGGGCGGCAACATGATGGCGCACCGGCTGGCGGCGATGGTCGCCACCGGACTCCGTTTTGATCACGGCATGGTCAGAGATGACAAAATTATCGTCAGCCACATCGGCAGCCTGATCACGCAGGCACTGATGGCGCTGCTGCCATTGATGGGCGGTCTGGTGCTGGTGGCAATCGCCGCGCCCATGCTGCTGGGCGGTATCGTTTTCAGCGGTAAATCGATCAAGTTCGACCTGAAGAAGATGAGCCCGATGGCTGGGTTCAAGCGAATGTTTGCGGCGCAGGCCTGGACCGAACTGTTTAAAGGCATCCTCAAGACCATCTTAGTAGGATCGGTGGGCTGGTGGTACATCTGGAGCCACTGGCCCGAGATGCTGCGGTTGATCAGCGAAGCGCCCGTCACCGCGCTGATTCACGGCATGGAGATGATCGCGGTCTGCTGTTCACTGGTGATGCTGGGGCTGATCCCGATGGTCGGGTATGACGTCTTCTGGCAGCTACACAGCCACTTCAAAAAGCTGAAGATGTCGATGCAGGAGATCCGCGACGAGCATAAGCAGCAGGAAGGTGACCCGCACGTTAAAGGGCGCATCCGCCAGCAGATGCGTGCCGCAGCACGACGCCGAATGATGGCGGATGTGCCGAAAGCCGATGTCATCGTCACCAACCCGACGCACTACTCGGTGGCACTGCAGTACAACGAGAAGAAGATGAGTGCGCCGAAAGTCGTGGCGAAAGGCGCAGGTGAGATCGCCCTGAGAATTCGTGAACTGGCTGCTGAACACCGCATCCCGGTTCTGGAAGCACCGCCGCTGGCGCGTGCGTTATACCGACATACTGAAATTGGTCAGCACATTCCCGGCGCGCTCTATGCCGCTGTGGCCGAGGTGCTGGCGTGGGTCTGGCAGTCGCGTCGCTGGAAGCGCGAAGGCGGCCTGATCCCAACCAAACCAAAAGACCTGCCGGTTCCGGCAGAGATGGACTTTGCAGGAGAGAGCAAAAACGATGGCTAATAACCTGGCCGCAAAACTACGTTTACCGGGCAACTTTAAAGATATGCAGTGGCAGGTGCTGGCCGGGCCGGTACTGATCCTGATGATCCTGTCGATGATGGTTCTGCCATTACCGCCGTTCATCCTTGATCTGCTGTTCACCTTTAACATTGCGC
This sequence comes from Pantoea sp. paga, assembly GCF_007558755.1. Lineage (NCBI taxonomy): Bacteria > Pseudomonadati > Pseudomonadota > Gammaproteobacteria > Enterobacterales > Erwiniaceae > Pantoea > Pantoea sp. paga. The sequence continues at coordinate 662,519 of NZ_VLTF01000001.1, read as the reverse complement.
TGTCAATCATGGTCCTGCTGGTGGCAATGTTCACCCAGCGAACCCTGGAGTTTGCGGCGTTCCCGACCATTCTGCTGTTCTCTACCTTGCTGCGTCTGGCGCTGAACGTGGCCTCAACCCGTATCATCCTGATGGAAGGGCATACGGGTGCCGCCGCGGCAGGACAGGTGGTTGAAGCGTTCGGTCACTTCCTGGTGGGCGGTAACTTCGCCATCGGTATCGTGGTGTTTATCATCCTCGTCATCATCAACTTTATGGTTATCACCAAAGGTGCCGGCCGTATCGCCGAAGTGGGTGCGCGCTTTGTGCTGGACGGGATGCCCGGTAAGCAGATGGCGATCGATGCCGACCTCAACGCCGGTCTGATCGGTGAAGATGACGCCAAACGCCGCCGTGCCGAAGTGACCCAGGAAGCGGACTTCTACGGTTCGATGGACGGTGCCAGTAAGTTCGTTCGTGGTGATGCCGTCGCCGGTATTATGATCATGGTGATCAACGTCATCGGCGGCCTGCTGGTGGGCGTGGTGCAGCACGGTATGGATGTGGGTCATGCCGCAGAGACCTATACGCTGCTGACCATCGGTGATGGTCTGGTCGCGCAGATCCCGGCGCTGGTTATCTCTACCGCAGCCGGTGTTATCGTGACGCGCGTTGCCACCGATCAGGATGTCGGCGAGCAGATGGTCACCCAGCTGTTCAAAGATCCGCGCGTGCTGATGCTGAGTGCCGGCGTGATTGGTCTGCTCGGTCTGGTGCCTGGCATGCCGAACTTCGTCTTCCTGCTGTTCACCGCCGCCTTACTGGGTCTGGCCTGGTGGCTGCGCGGCCGCGAAATGCAGCCGAAGAAGAAAGTGGAAGTCACGGGCGGCATCGCCAAAACGGCGGACACGCCAGCCGCCACCGAAGCGTCGTGGACCGATGTGCAGCTGGAAGATACGCTGGGCATGGAAGTGGGCTATCGCCTGATTCCGATGGTCGATCATCAGCAAAACGGTGAGCTGCTGGGACGTATCCGCAGTATCCGTAAGAAAGTCGCCCAGGATGTCGGTTTCCTGCCGCCAGTAGTGCATATCCGCGACAACATGGAGCTGCCACCGGCACGCTATCGCATCCTGATGAAAGGAGTGGAGATTGGCAGCGGTGATGCCTATCCTGGCCGCTGGATGGCGATTAACCCGGGCACGGCTGCCGGAAGTCTGCCAGGCGAAGCGACCGTTGATCCCGCCTTTGGACTGGCGGCGGTCTGGATTGATAGCGCGCTGAAAGAGCAGGCGCAGATTCAGGGCTTTACCGTAGTTGAAGCCAGTACCGTAGTGGCAACCCACCTGAACCATCTGATTGGCCAGTTCGCCAGCGAGCTGTTTGGCCGTCAGGAAGCGCAGCAGCTGCTGGATCGTGTGACTCAGGAGATGCCGAAGCTGACCGAAGATCTGGTGCCGGGTGTGATCTCGCTGACCACCCTGCACAAGGTACTGCAGAACCTGCTGGTGGAGCGGGTGTCGATTCGCGATATGCGCACTATTATCGAAACGCTGGCGGAACATGCGCCGGTGCAGAGCGATCCGCAGGAGCTGACCAGTGTGGTGCGTGTGGCGCTGGGCCGTGCGATTACTCAGCAGTGGTTCCCCGGTAATGACGAAGTGCAGGTTATCGGGCTCGATTCCACGCTGGAGCGCCTGCTGTTACAGGCGTTGCAGGGCGGTGGCGGACTGGAGCCGGGTCTGGCCGATCGGCTGTTAAGTCAGGCACAGGCAGCATTGCAACGTCAGGAGATGCTGGGCGCGCCGCCGGTACTGCTGGTCAATCATCCGCTGCGTGCGCTGCTGGCGCGCTTCCTGCGCCGCAATCTGCCACAGCTGGTGGTGCTCTCTAACCTGGAGCTGAGCGACAACCGTCAGATCCGCATGACTGCCACCATCGGAGGCAAATAATGCGCTGGCTGGTGATGGCATTCGTGATACTGCCACTGATGGCGCAGGCGGCCGGTGGTGCCTGGAGTGCTTCGGCCAATGGGCCGCTGCTGGCTAACCGCGGCAGCTGGCAACGGGCGCAGCCGCTGACGCCGCCCGCCGACATTGGCGGGGAGGTCAGCGTCGTTAACTGGCGTTATCAGCTGAGCAGACCGGCTCCGTCCGGCCTGCAGGTGCGGCTGTGCGGCGAACAGCGCTGCACTTCCCTGGAGGGGGCCAGCGGCACCACGCGCGGGCTGGCACATCTGAGCGCCGGTGAGACTTTGCACATGGTGTTTGGTTTTGCCGGAAGCGGGGCGCTGCCACCTGGATTGCGGGTGGTGAGCAGTGAAGTGATGGTCAATTACGAGTAAGGGTATTGTTGCTGAATTGACTGAAGGCGAGCCAGAGATCGCCTCCTGGCTCCTTTGTTACGTGATGACCCTGGCTGTAAACCGATGCTAACCCTGACCCAGCCGCTGACAGATAATCGGCCCGTTTCAAATCCCGTCATGACCAGTGCGTTATAAAGCTTTTCACGCCAGCTGATTCTCTTTCTGCGCCAGAAAATCCTTCAACGGTGTTACGCGACTGATCTCCTCCTGTGCCCTGGCATCATGCATCACTTCCCAGATATCGACACTGTTTTGCAGATTAAGCCAGAACTCAACGCTGGTTTCGAAGGCTGCAGCCAGCCTGAAAGCCATATCCGGCGTCAGCTTCCGGTTATTGTTGACCAGGGCGCTGACCGTGTTGCGGTGCACTTTGAGCATCTCCGCTAAGTCGAGAATCTTCAGGCCGGTTGGCTCCAGATATTCGTAAAGTAATACGTCACCGACAGTGGTCGGTTTGCGGGTCGCCTGGTTCATAGTCTTGCTCTCTTTATTACTGACAGAGGTTGATGTGTTTTATGCTGTCTTACTACGCCTGATGCAGCCAGGCTCAGTTTTCATCGCTTGTGCATTTTATAGCTATGAGCATCCAGATAAAGGTCAACGGCCTTACCTTCTATCCATTTAAAGATCAGCCGATATTGCTCATTGACCCTGATTGAAGCATATCCCTCGAGAGGCGGGTTTAGCTCCTCATAACGATTGCCAGGCGGCGACCTTAAATCCTTATAGTTAATCGCCGCATTGATGATGTCGAGCTTACGCGCCAGCGCTGATGAGAGGCTTGACGGTATTCTTTTAGAAAATTTGCCATATAAAAAATAATCCTTAAGCCAGTCATCCCTGAAACTTTCAATATTCCTTAGCGTCGCCACCTCATTACCTCCCTGTATCACACTGAAAACAGTTTAGCGCACCAATGCACAGTGCGCAAGTGCATAGTTTGTGTTCAGGCGTTAACCCCCTTCATTCCCTCCTCAGAGTAGCGACCGCCTTTAACTTCAATCTGCTGATGAACAGCGTTCAGCATCCCGATATCTTCCTCTTCCAGCTCGATATCCGCGGCCTGCGCGTTTTCAGTAAGGTAAGCGATCTGTTTGGTGCCTGGTATCGGCACAATTTTTTCATACTGTGCCAGTAGCCAGGCCAGCGCAATCTGCCCGGTGGTGGCGTGATATTTCTCAGCCAGTGGTGTCACCGCGTTAAGAAGCTGGAGATTGTGATCGATATTTTCCTGCTGGAAACGGTCATTATTTTTGCGGAAATCACCCTCGGCAAAATCGCTGTTTTTACGGTATTTACCCGTCAGGAATCCTCTGCCCAGCGGCGAATAGGGCACCAGTCCGATACCGAGCTTTTTCACCATAGGGAGAATCTCCTCTTCGATGTCACGCGTCCAGAGTGAATACTCCGTCTGCAGCGCGGCCAGCGGATGGATCGCCTGCGCCCGATTCAGCGTCGAAGCCGACGCTTCACACAACCCAATCCGGGCGATCTTTCCCTCCTGCACCAGACGGCTGAGACACTGCATGCTCTCCTCAATCGGTGTCGCCGGACTGATCCGGTGCAGATAAAAGAGATCGATACGCTCAACGCCCAGCCGTTTCAGTGATTCATGGCAGCAGCGGGTAATGTAGTCCGGCTGATTGTTGATGGTGCGGGCATAGGCCGCATCCGCCGGACGTTCAATGCCACATTTGGTGGCAACGGTGAACTTCAGCCGTTCGGCCCGATTGAGCCCGGCAAGAAACTGACCTATCAACTGCTCGTTGTGACCGCGACCGTAAAGATCGGCGGTATCGATAAAGGTGATATCCAGATTGCGCAGCTGGCTGAGCAGTTGCAGGGAATGACGGTCATCGGTCTGACCATAAAATTCGCTGAGCCCCATCGCACCATAGCCGATTGCGCTGACGTCCAGACCCTGAGTTAACGTTCGCTTTTTCATTGTCGCTCCTCGTATGTGAGACGCGATTGTTTCACTCCGCGTGAAAGCAATGAATTGCTCTTTCCGTCATGCAAAAAAGGTATCAGGCGAATGAAAGGGCTTAAGACATACATCCGGCATGCCTACTCAGTAAGCTCTCAGCAACAGGCTGAGCGGGGATTAAGAAGTCAGAAGAGGGGGATGCTTCACTGCGTTTCAGCGATGCAGCATCATGCGGACTTTATCGCATCCCCGGGATCAGAGAGTTCTCTCAGCGCATTGAGAACCGCCTCATTTTTTTCATCGGCGCGAATCGCCGCGTAAACATCTATCACCAGCGACTGTGCCGCATCTTCTGTCAGCGGACGGTAACAGAGACCTGCCTGATTAAAGGTGCATTTTGACTGCGGCATCAGGGCGAATCCTTTTCCTCTGGCGATGTGCGACAGCATCAGCAGGGAATCGTCCGGCTCTCTCACCCGGTTCAGCGTGACGCTGAGTGTGGCGAAGTAGCGCTCGCATTTATCGTAAAACAGCGGATTGGCGCTGCGCGCAAACCAGAACAGCGGCAGATCGGCCAGCGCTTCAAGCGAGACCTGCTCCGCCACACTGGCAGGATGCGACGACGGTATGGCAATCAGCAGCGGCTCACGGTAAACCCAGGCGTACTGAACGGTGTCTTCCGCATCCGACCCCTTTTCTCCGGTGAGTATTAAATCCAGGCTGTTTTTGGCCAGGCTTTGCAAAAGCTGAGGGGAGGTCAGGCGGGGCATCTCCATCTCATCGCTGGCATGAAAAGCGGCGAGCTGCCGGTTAAGTGGCGAAATCAGTTCAAAGTTCAGCGTGCGGGTCAGCCCGATGCGTAGCCGGGCCGCGGCGGGCTGCGCATCCTGCTTCAGGGCATTCAGCGCAGTCAGGATCGCTTCCGCCTTCGCGACCAGCGCACGGCCAGAATTGGTGAGCGTTACCTCATGGGTCGTGCGGCTGAACAGCGAGTGGCCCAGCAGATCTTCCAGACTCTGAATCTGACGGGTAAGCGGCGGTTGCGTCATGCTGAGACGTTCTGCGGCCCGGCGAAAATTAAGCTCGTGCGCAACAGCCAGAAAGCACTGTAACTGTTTTATCGTGGGAAGGTGGCTGCTGATGAGGTGCGCGGCTACAGACATAACACCATCCTGCTGCAAAGATTTGGGGGATCAGAGCGGATATACGAATTCAGCAACGGAGAGGGAAACCCCTCTCCGTTTCAGAGATTACATGCGCTCGACGGTGTCGATGCCCAGCGTATCCAGGCCCTGCTTCAGCGTCTTCGCGGTCAGCGCGGCCAGTTGCAGTCGACTCAGACGGGTTGTGTCTGATTCTGCGGTGAGAATCGGGCAGTGTTCGTAGAATCCGGAGAACAGACCGGCCAGATCGTAGAGATAGGCACACATCACGTGTGGCGTGCCGTCACGAGCGACCTGCGTAATGACCTCTTCGAACTGCAGCAGACGGGTGGCCAGCTGCGCTTCACGCTCTTCGCTGATCACAATCTCCGCATCCAGCGAATCAACATCAATGCCCGCCTTGCGGAACACGGAGAGTACGCGGGTATAGGCATACTGCATGTAAGGCGCGGTGTTGCCTTCGAACGCCAGCATGTTGTCCCAGTCGAAAATGTAATCGGTGGTACGGCTTTTTGACAAATCGGCGTATTTTACCGCGCTGATGCCAACCACTTCCGCCAGCGTTTTCACTTCCGCTTCGCTCATCTCAGGGTTCTTCTCACGCACCAGCGTGTAGGCACGCTGATAGGCTTCATCCAGCAGATCGGAGAGCTTGATGGTGCCGCCGCTGCGGGTTTTGAACGGACGGCCATCTTTGCCCAGCATCATGCCGAACGCATGGTGCTCCAGCGGCACTGATTCCGGCACATAACCCGCTTTACGGACGATAGTCCAGGCCTGAACCAGATGCTGATGCTGACGTGAGTCGATGTAATAGAGTACGCGATCGGCTTTCAGCGTTTCGTAACGATATTTCGCACAGGCGATATCGGTGGTGGTGTAGAGGTAGCCGCCATCCTTTTTCTGGATGATGACGCCCATCGGTTCACCCTCTTTGTTCTGGAATTCATCCAGGAACACCACGGTCGCCCCTTCACTCTCTACCGCTAAGCCTTTCTGTTTCAGATCGGAGACGATGCCAGGCAGCATATCGTTATAGAGACTTTCACCCATAACATCGTTGCGCGTCAGGGTGACGTTCATGCGGTCATAGATTTTCTGGTTCTGACTCATGGTGATGTCGACCAGCTTCTTCCACATCTGGCGGCAATAGGCATCGCCGCCCTGCAATTTCACCACATAACTGCGCGCGCGCTCGGCAAACTCAGGATCTTCATCATAGGTGCGTTTGGCTTCACGGTAGAAGCCTTCGAGATCGGCCAGCGCCATCTCTGCATGATCTTCATTCTGCTGTTTTTCCAGGAACGCGATCAGCATACCGAATTGCGTTCCCCAGTCGCCAACGTGGTTCGCTCGGATCACTTTATGGCCGAGAAACTCCAGCGTACGCACCGCCGCATCACCAATGATGGTGGAGCGGACGTGGCCCACATGCATCTCTTTCGCAACGTTAGGCGCAGAGTAGTCGACAACGATAGTCTGGGGTTCGGCCAGCTGCACGCCAAGGCGCGGCAGACGCAGCGCTTCCCGGGCATGGCTGGCCAGCCAGTTGTGGTCAAGGAAGATATTGATGAAGCCCGGCCCGGCAATTTCGACTTTGCTGGCGATACCGGTCAGGTCGAGGTGCTGAATCACCGTTTCCGCTAATTGTCGCGGTGCCTGTCCCAGCTTTTTCGCCACGGCCATAATGCCGTTGGCCTGATAGTCTCCAAACTGAACCCGGGCGGATTGACGAACCTGGGGTTCGCAATCGGCGGGTGCGCCGGCTAAAACCATTGCCTGACTGACTTTTGCGGAAAGAAGTGCCTGAATATTCACCGAGTTACCTTCATGTGCTGAGCAACGCCCGGACCAGAAAGCCGGGCTGTCATCATCTTGCCTGAGCGCATCGCGTCACGGAGAGGCAGAAACGGATGGGGCAGACAAAACGGAAAAAAATGAGGGGAAAAGTATACGTGAAATGTCAGTGGGCGTCAGCAGTTGGATGAAGCGGGGAAACAGAGCTGAATAAGATGTTTCCCTGAGGCATTAACGACGTCGCAGATGACGGCGTGGGTTCTTTACGCTTTTATCTTCACGCACCTTCCAATGGCGGGAGATTGCAAATCCCATCAGTGCGATCAGGACAGCGACAACGATGAGCATAGACATAGAGCCATTCCTTTTGGTTGTGTTAGGTCAAATTTATAGGAAGGCGGGGTGGGCTGCAATTGTTTGCCAGGTAAATGAGAGTTATCTTATTGTATTAAAGAAGTTTATAATAATCATATGTTTAACATGCTTTCATCAAGGAACTCATGGTCCTAAACAGGAGATAAATCCGAAATGAAAGATGTTATTATAAGGATTAGCGTTAAATTTCGGGCCAAATAAGATGAATCTTATCATTATGTGATGCTCAGCACGCGGCGCGCCAAAAGCCATGCGGGTTATAAATGCTAAACAAATTGAGAGGAACTGGGGTAGTGAAGAGATCTTTTCCGGCAGAATTGGATGATTTAAAGACAGATTTAGAACGTTTTGAAGAATCGTTGCAAAGTTTTGCGCAGCGGCTCGGTTTGCGTCTTACCGATCTGGAGATGGACCATATCGCGGTGCGTTGCCACCAGGACACGACGGCGATGCGCTGGCAGCAAGGTTTGCAGCAGATTGGCACGCAGTTTTCATCGGCGATGATCAACGGCAGGCAGATTTGCCTGTTTAAACTCCATGACCCGCTGTTTGTCGCAGGCAGGCAGATTGATGTGGTTGAACTGCCATGGCCGGGTGAAAAGCGTTATCGCCATGAAGGCTGGGAGCATATTGAGGTGGTGTTACGGGGCGACCATCAGACGCTGGGCGTGCGCGCGATGGCCTTGCTGTCAGATGAAGCGCTGACGCAGCCGGGTATTTCATTTAAAACCAGTTCACCGCAGGGGGAGAATGAGCGCCTGCCCAATCCGACCCTGGCGGTAACGGATGGGCAGACGACAATCAAGTTCCATCCGTGGCGACTGGAGGAGATTGTCGCCAGCGAACAGAACTAAAGGCGGGCGGCTAACGCACGCTTCAGGCGCGCAACGGCTTCGTCGAGCAGCGCGCGGGTACAGCCGAAATTGAGCCGGACAAACTGGTCATTGCCAAACTCACGTCCGGCGGTTAAGCCCAGCCCGTGCTTTTCAAAATAGAGCGCCGGGCTGGCTACACCCAGCGCGCTGGCGTCGATCCAGGCCAGGTAGGTCGCTTCGGGCGAGGCGAGTGACAGGCCGGCCATCTTATTGACCTGCGACACCAGCCAGTCACGGTTACTGCGCAGATAGGCATTCTGCGCATTCAGCCAGGGCTCACCCTCGCGCCATGCCGCTGCTGCTGCCGTAAGTGCCAGAATATCAACATCCGGCACAATGCCGCGTCGTACCCGGTTAAAGCGCGCGCGCAGCCCGGCGTTGGGAATGATGGCGATGGAAGCTCCCAGACCGGCAATATTAAAGGACTTTGAGGGCGACATCAGCGTCACGCTACGCTGGGCTGCATCTTCGCTCAGTGAAGCAAAGGGTATGTGCTTAACGTCGGGTTCCAGCAGCAGATCGCTGTGGATCTCGTCGGAACAGACAATCAAATCGTGCTTCTGCGCAAATGCCAGCTGCGCCTGCAGTTCCTCGCGGCGATAGACGGTGCCGCCCGGATTCTGCGGGTTGCACAGCATTAACAGCCGCGCTTTATCGTCCAGCTGACCTTCCGGCGCATCCAGATCCAGCAGCCAGCGTCCCTCTTGCAGCGTCAGCGGCAGCGTGATCTGACCGCGCTCTGCCAGTTTTGCTGCACCGCGAAACGGCGGATAGATGGGTGTTGGCGTAATCGTCAGCTCGTCAGGCGCGGTAAAAGCGCGCACTGCCAGATTCAGACCGCTCACGACACCCGGCAAAACCACAATCCATTCCGGATTAACGTGCCACTGATAGCGTGAGGCGAGCCAGGCTATCGCGCTATCGATAAATTCAACAGGCGTGTCGCCATAGCCAAAAATCCCATGTTCGGCACGGGTTTTAATCGCATTGATGACGCAGTCAGGCGATCGGAAATCGGTGTCTGCCACCCACAACGGCAGAATGTCCTGGTCCGCATATTTGTTCCATTTAAGGCTATCGCTGTGACGACGGTCTATCCGTTGGTCGAAATTGAATGCCATAGTTAACTTTCCCGGTAAACTCATTCCAGCAGCCAGACTAACTGATGAATCTGCCTTGAACCAGAGTCATGTAAAGGAGAAGAGAATGACCACACTGGAAATTTGCTGCTATGGCGTGGATTGCGCTGTGACCGCACAACAGGCGGGCGCCGATCGGGTTGAACTCTGTGCCGCACCGCGTGAAGGCGGGCTGACCCCGTCAGCGGGGATGCTGAATGCCGCCCGGCAAGAAGTTTCGATTCCGGTTCATCCTATTGTCCGGCCACGTGGTGGAGATTTTTGTTACACCGCACGCGAATTTGAAGCGATGAAATCGGATGTGGCGTTAATCCGTGAACTTGGTTTTCCTGGTCTGGTGATTGGGATGCTGGATGAAGATGCTCACATTCATCATGGTCAGATGCGGCAGATTATGGCGCTGTGTGACGGGCTGGCCGTAACCTTTCATCGCGCCTTCGATCTCTGTCACAGCCCAAAGCGTGCGCTGGAAGAGCTGACGGATTTGGGAGTGGCGCGTATTCTGACATCCGGTCAGCAGCAGAGCGCTGAAAACGGAATTGCATTACTCAGGGAACTAAATGAGGCCAGCACCGGTCCTATCATTATGGCGGGTGCCGGGGTACGTCTCAGCAACCTGCAAAAGTTTCTCGACATGGGGATTGATGAAGTTCACAGCTCGGCCAGCCGCCTTGTCGCGTCGCCGATGCGCTACCGCAAAGCGGGGGTCTCCATGTGTTCAGAAGCCGAGACTGACGAGTTCAGCCGCTACTGTGTAGACGGCGATGTGGTTGAGGCGATGAAAAGCGTGATGCAGATGAGCACCGTTCGGGTCGCCTGAACCACAACAGATTTTGCCGCGCAGCACGCCGATCATTGACGTGGTGTTTGCAAGTACCAAACCCCAGTATTCTTGCTGGGGTTCTTTTTGTGCAAAGCACACTCCTTACCGGCTAAATTGTTTTGCGCTTCTCTGGCAAGCTATTGATGTCAGAGAGATCTGAAATCTGGCTGCAGCGAAGTTATCACTCTTTCGCCTGGCTCGATAAAAATCACCTGCCCCATATTAATCATTACATGTCATCCAGGACTTTCAGGCGCGGCAGCAACGTAATCACTCGCTTTATTCGTTATGCTGATGCCGTGTCGCCTCTTCGGTCCTAAAAGGCGATGCAGGCTGAAATCTTCACAGATTGCCGCTGTTCATCACCGTAGCGTTTACACTGAAAGCAACGTCGCCTGGAAAAGATCCTATGAAACCCAATCCGATTGCTGTCCTGACTCTGATCCTGACTGCTCTCTGCAGTGGCAGCGCTGCCGCCAGCGCATGCAGCCCGAACAACGTTGCTGTGGCTAACAGCAATAACCTGATTTTGCTGGGCGGGAATGCGAAAGGCGCGGTGAAGCAGGTGGTTGCGGGTGAGTTTGGCAAAGATGTGAACTCGCAAAAGCGGGTGCTGGGGCAGTTTGACGCCTGTGGCGATCTGACGGTTGCCGACGTCAGCTATGACAAAAGTGAGCGCAACGTTATTCTCAGCATGGAGCAACACATTGCCCGGGTGCAGGGCGGCTGGGTGGCGGAATATGCCTATATGGTAAAAGTGCTGAAAGAGGGCAAAGAGGTGGTGGTCGATAACCGACAGGGGACGATTAACTGGCAGAAAGGTCAGCATGGCAACATCACCAGCGCCTCAGACAGGTTTACCAGCATGGGTAAAAGCGGCTTTACCGACACGACTTATCGCTATGATCGGCAGTTCCGGCTGGAGAAGAGCGTGGCACGCGGCAGCGATCCCCTGACCAACGGTGAAAATCATTACCACTGGAACCCGCAGGGTCTGGTGACCCGCACCACATCGGCCCGCAGCACCGACAGTTATACCTACGATCCCCAATGGCGTGAAGTGCGGCTGAACGGCACGGCGACCACACCGCTGAGCACCATCCGGTCAGTAGATGAGTGTCAGTCCTGGGATCAGGTGGGTAACTGTACCCTGAGCTATCTTCACGAGACCGAAATCTTCACGCGCGGCACTATTGAGCGCCATCTCAGTTCCGCCTACAAATATGAGTACTGGGACCAGCCGGCGGCGGCGGAGTAAAAGGCGATCGGATGATCGCCTGTCGGGTGGTTATTTAACCGTCTGACTAAAGGCATCCAGCGCCAGCAGTGCGTTTGCAATATCTTCCGGTGAAAGGTTTGGATTAAGGTTTTTCAGCGTGTCGCCCTCACTGTTCGCCAGTGCACCCACTTTGACCAGATTCTCCCAGCTCTCATTTTCCAGATGCAGCTCCCGGAGCGTGGTCGGCATGTTGATCGAGCGATAGAAGCGGATATAGCGCGCAATTTCCTCATCCGGACGCTTCTCAAGGACCATCTGCGTCAGTGTGCCGTAGGCGACTTTCTCGCCATGGGTCAGATGGTGGATATCACCATCAATCGCGGTGAACCCATTATGAATAGCATGCGCAGCTGCCAGCCCTCCGTTTTCAAAGCCCAGCCCCGATAACAGCGTATTCGCCTCAACCACCGCTTCCACTGCGGGTGTCACTCGTTTTTGGGTGACGGCAACGTAGGCGCTGTAACCCCAGGTAAGCAGCGTTTCTTCGCAGGCGCGGGCAATCGCCAGTCCGGCAATTGTCGGATCACCATTAACCATCGATTTTGAATGCGAACGCGCCACCGCCTGCGCTTCAACCCAGGTCGCCAGGCCATCTGCAATGCCGGAGGCAAAGAGTCGTGCTGGCGCACTGGCGCAGACGGCGGTGTCCACCAGCACCAAATCAGGATTTTTACTGTAGAAGCGATAGCTCTCAAATACGCCGCTATCAGAATAGATGACCGACAGCGCGCTACAGGGGGCGTCGGTGGAGGCGATCGTAGGCACGATGGCTACCGGCTGCTTCAGCTCATCCGCCACCGCTTTAACCGTATCCAGCGTTTTGCCACCGCCCAGCCCGACAACTACATTACAGCCCTGACTTTTCGCCAGCTGGCTCAGACGGGTGATCTCATTGCTCGACGCCTCGCCGTTGAACTGGTGCCAGTTGAAGGTAACGCCCGCCTTTTGCAGCGCCTGTTGGGCGCGTTCGCCGATCAATTTCCAGACGACATCATCCGCAACCAGGAAAGCGTTATCACCCAGTTCGGCCACATAGGGACCCAGCTCATCCAGCACGCCCGCGCCCTGCACATATTTACGGGGTGAAGAGAAGATAAATTTACTCATAATCACAGCTCCTTAATATGAAGTTAAACCGCCCTTAGCCTGGCACACGCTGACGAACAGGGAGAGTGTTCAGGGTGAGATAATTCGACGGGCCTGTTACGCTGGCAGGACACCCATACGCTGCTGACCGGCTGTTACCTCCAGGGAGAACGCCATGACCACCACGCTGTTTTCATTTCTGTTTGCCATCACCATACTGACGCTGACGCCGGGATTTGATACTGCGCTGGTACTGCGCTCAGCAGTCGCTCAGGGCGCAAAGCGCGCCAGCGTGACGGCACTGGGTATCACGCTCGGCTGTCTGGTCTGGGGTGTCGCGGTGGGATTCGGTTTAGGCGCGCTGCTGCTGGCCTCCGAAATGGCCTATAACCTGCTTAAGTGGCTGGGTGCCGCCTGGTTACTCTGGCTGGGGCTGAAATTGTTGCTGAAACCCCGCCAGACAGCAGTCGACACGCAACAACCGGCGCTGCAGCAGGGCTATCTTGCCTGCTTCAGCCGTGGGCTGCTGGGCAATCTGCTAAACCCCAAAGTGGGGATCTTCTATGTGAGTTTTTTGCCACAGTTTATCCCGGCGGGGGCGTCGGTGGCGCTCTGGTGTAGTCTGATGGCGCTGGCACACATGCTGCTGGGGCTGATCTGGAATGCGGTACTGATTGGCGGCAGCCACTATTTCGCCGGTCATTTGCGCAAACCGCGAGTGCTGAAGGTGATGGATCGCCTGACTGGCTGCGTGTTTATTGGATTTGCGGCGAAACTGGCGTTGTCTCGCCGCTAGGGCATTACGGTTTGGTGGCGACCAGTACGGCGCGCAGAGGCGCCGGATAGCCCTCGACCGTTTTGCTGGGGTCATCGGGATCGAGGAATTCAGCCAGAGACTCGCTGGTCATCCAGTCAGTACGGCGTTGCTCTTCAGTGGTAGTGAGGGCGAAATCGACAATCCGGACATCGACAAAGCCGCTTTTTTCCAGCCAGCTTTTCAACGCTTCAGCTGACGGAATGAAGAAGACATTGCGCATCTGCGCATATCGCTCACCAGGCACAAGCACCTGATTCACATCGCCCTCAATCACCAGCGTCTCCAGCACCAGTTCGCCACCGCTGACCAGCTGATTCTTAAGCTGTAACAGGTGATCCAGTGGCGAACGGCGATGATAGAGCACGCCCATCGAGAACACGGTATCGAACGCCTGCAACACCGGTAACTGCTCAATGCCCAGCGGCAGCATATGCGCCCGGCGATCGTCGTTCAGCAGCTTACGCACCGCTTCGAACTGCACCAGGAACAGCTGCATTGGATCGATACCGACCACCAGATGGGCACCCGCGCCAATCATCCGCCACATGTGATAGCCGCTGCCACAGCCCACATCGAGCACTGTGCGGCCGGCCAGCGGAGAGATGTGCGGTAGTACGCGCTCCCACTTCCAGTCCGAACGCCATTCGGTGTTGATGTGGGTGCCATAAAGGAAATAGGGCCCCTTGCGCCACGGCATCAGGTTGCGCAGTAATTTCTCAATACCCTGACGATGGCGATCGCTGATGTCATCGCGGTCAGCGGTAACGCTGTGCAGCAGGTCAAGCTTTTGAGGCTCCAGCAGCGGCAGATACTCCAGCGACTTGTACCAGTCGCGGAAGTGCCCATGCAGGTTTTCACGCTGCCACTCGCTGATTTGCGCCGGTAACACTTCCAGCCACTTCGCCAGTGGTCCCACCGCAATTTGCTGATAAAAACGGCCAAAGTCGATCATTTCAACGCCACCAGAGATCCAAAATTAAAGCACTGGAACCAGAGTTCGGCGTGCGAGAAACCGGCCTGTTTCAGACGGGCTTTATGAGCTTCAACGCTGTCAGTCAGCATCACATTTTCCAGCATGCTGCGTTTCTGGCTGATTTCCAGTTCGCTGTAGCCGTTGGCGCGCTTGAAGTCGTGATGCATGTTAAACAGCAGCTCACCGACTTCGGCATCTTCAAAACTGAACTTCTCTGACAGTACCAGCGCACCGCCCGGTTTCAGTCCGTGCCAGATCTTTTCCAGCAGCGCCAGACGCGCAGGCGGTTCCAGAAACTGCAGCGTAAAGTTGAGTACCACCAGAGAGGCGTTCTCAATCTCAATGTCGCGGATATCCGCTTCCAGCACCGTTACCGGTGTGTCCGCGCGAAACGCATCAAGATGGCGACGGCAGCGCTCCACCATCGCCGGGGAGTTATCCACTGCGATGATCTGGCAACCCGGCACCTGAATATTGCGGCGCACCGACAGGGTGGCCGCGCCCAGCGAGCAGCCCAGGTCATAAACCTTGCTGTCCGGGGTAACAAAACGTTCTGCCAGCATGCCAATCATCGAAATGATGTTGGAGTAGCCCGGCACCGAGCGCTGAATCATGTCAGGAAAGACTTCAGCTACACGCTCGTCAAAAGTCCAGTCGCCCAGTTTTGCAATGGGCGCTGAGAAGAGTTGATCGCGGTCAGACATATCGAAAATCCGAAGAGACGACGGAAAGGGCGCTATTCTCGCAGAAAGTGGGGCGGGCTGCACCCCTTAACCCAGGTCAGCTTAATGCAGCGTCAGCACCAGTTCCCACGGCATATAGATCAGGTTAAAAATCACCATGCCGCACAGGGAAAACAGCGTCAGCAGCATGCCATATTTGCGGCCTGCCATTGCGCTGCTGCGCAAACCCCAGGCGTGCAGCAGGCGACTGATAAAGAACAGCAGACCCGTGAGATGCACCATCCAGATATCGGCGCCGTTCATCTCCATCATCACCAGCAGAAACAGCGCCAGCGGAATGGTTTCGATGGCGTTGCCGTGAATGCGAATCGCCATTTTCAGGTCGTGGTAGCCGCCATCACCATACGCCACGCGATAGAAACGGCGGTAGCGAACCACGTCCAGCGTGAATTTCATCACCAGTAATGCACCCATCACCACATATAACGCGCTAACCATTGCCACCCCTGCGACTGTCCATAATGCTTCTATTCTAACGGGCGCACAGCCCGCTGTCCTGGGCAGGAATCAAAACAGTGACGTCTGCTGCGGCCAGTCCGGTCCACTGCCAATAGCCGGATCGATCTGCTGCAGCTGCGGCCAGAGCGCCTGCACCAGCGGAAAGACCTGGCCCATATCGGGCGTGTGCAGAAACAGCATGGCGTCGCCCTGTTGCTGCCACGCCGTCAGCTTGTCTCGCCAGATCTGAAACAGCGGTACGCTCTCTTCCACACTGTCGCTGCCGATAAATCGCACCATCGGCTGCGAGCCGGTTCGCAATGCATGAGGCGGCACCCGGGGCTTCTGCGCGCGGGCCACCAGCGCGGCCGGACTTTGCGAGGTGGAGGCGTGAACCGGACGGCTGTCGAGCATCACGCGATTAATGCCGCGCGCCAGCAGGCCGCGATTCAGCGCCCGTTCGGCATCCCCTTTAGCGAAGAAAGCGGGATGGCGGACTTCGACGCCATAGTGAAAACGGCGCGGCAGACTGTCGAGAAAGCGCCACAGGTCGTCGAGCTGCGTCGGGGAGAAGCTGGCAGGCAGTTGCAGCCAGTACTGGCCGATGCGATCGGCCAGCGGCTCCATCAGCCGCAGGAAATCGGTCAGCAGGTCATCGCTGTGCTGCAGCGCCGCCTGATGGCTGATGGTATTGGGAAACTTAAAGCAGAAGCGAAACGCATCGTGCGTCATATCGCGCCAGCGCATCACCGTTTCCGGATTCGGCAGCGCATAGAGCGTGGTATTTCCCTCTACACAATGGAAATAGCGGGCATAGTCCGCCAGGCTTTCGATGCCCCAGCGTTTCCAGTGTGAATGCTGCCACTGGGGCAGACCAATACGAAGTGTCACGCGCGCTCCTGGCTGCAGATTAAGATACCCCATTATCCGCTATGGTCAGGCTGGGGGGCAAATGCACACAGGAAATCGGCGCTTTGGCGCGGATCTGCTTATCCTGTCTGGCTTTTTCCATTATAATGACCGCCATTTTTGCGACAGCATCGCAACAGGTAACGCGGCCGGATGCTGTCAGATGCAGCGGCGAAGTTAAAAGGATAGTGTTATGCGTACAGAATATTGCGGACAGCTCAATCTGTCTCATGTGGGTCAGCAAGTCACGCTTTGCGGCTGGGTAAACCGCCGTCGCGATCTGGGCAGTTTGATTTTTATCGATATGCGCGACCGTGAAGGCATCGTGCAGGTGTTTTTTGATCCCGATCGCCAGGACGCATTTAAGCTGGCTTCTGAACTGCGTAACGAATTCTGTATCCAGATCACCGGTACCGTGCGTGCGCGTGATGAGAAGAACAAAAACAGCGACATGGCGACCGGCGAAGTGGAGGTGTTTGCCCAGGCACTGACCATCATTAACCGCTCTGAGCCACTGCCGCTGGACTCGAATCAGACCAACAGCGAAGAAGCGCGCCTGAAGTACCGCTATCTGGATCTGCGTCGCCCTGAGATGGTGACGCGTCTGAAAACCCGCGCAAAAATCACCAGCTTTGTTCGTCGCTTTATGGATGACGAAGGTTTCCTGGATATCGAAACCCCGATGCTGACCAAAGCGACGCCGGAAGGCGCGCGTGACTATCTGGTGCCAAGCCGGGTACATAAAGGCAAATTCTATGCGCTGCCGCAGTCACCTCAGCTGTTCAAACAGCTGCTGATGATGTCCGGTTTTGACCGCTACTATCAGATCGTTAAATGCTTCCGCGACGAAGATTTACGTGCCGATCGTCAGCCAGAATTTACCCAGATCGACGTGGAAACCTCCTTTATGACCGCGCCACAGGTGCGTGAAATCATGGAGCGTTTAATCCGCAATCTGTGGCAGGACGTGCAGGGCGTTGATCTCGGTGAGTTCCCGCAGATGACCTTTGCGGAAGCGATGCATCGCTACGGTTCTGATAAACCGGATCTGCGTAACCCGATGGAGCTGGTGGACGTCGGCGACCTGCTTAAAAACGTGGAGTTCCAGGTCTTCTCTGGCCCGGCTAACGATGAAAAGGGCCGTGTTGCCGCGCTGCGCGTGCCGACCGGCGCACAGCTGAGCCGTAAGCAGATTGATGAATATGGCAAGTTCGTGGAAATTTACGGTGCCAAAGGTCTGGCGTGGATGAAGGTTAACGTCCGTGCTGACGGCCTGGAAGGCGTGCAGAGCCCGGTTGCCAAATTCCTGAATGCAGAGATCGTAGAAGGCATTCTGAGCCGCACCGGCGCACAGGATGGCGACATTATCTTCTTTGGTGCCGATCGCGCCAAAGTAGTCGCTGATGCACTGGGTGCGCTGCGTCTGAAAGTGGGTCGCGAGCTGAACATCACTGATGAGAAAGCCTGGGCACCGCTGTGGGTGATCGACTTCCCGATGTTCGAAGAGGATGAAGAGGGCGGTCTGGCTGCGATGCACCATCCTTTCACGGCGCCAAAAGAGATGAGCGCAGAAGAGCTGGCCGCCGATCCAACCCGTGCCGTGGCGAATGCCTACGACATGGTGATCAACGGTTACGAAGTGGGCGGCGGTTCAGTGCGTATCCACAACGGCAAAATGCAGCAGACGGTGTTCAGCATTCTGGGTATCGAAGAGCATGAGCAGCGTGAGAAGTTTGGCTTCCTGCTGGATGCGCTGAAGTTCGGTACGCCACCGCATGCGGGCCTGGCCTTTGGTCTGGATCGCCTGACCATGCTGCTGACCGGCACTGATAATATTCGTGACGTTATTGCGTTCCCGAAAACCACGGCGGCCGCCTGCATGATGACCGAAGCGCCAAGCGAAGCCAATCCGGCTTCACTGCTGGAGCTCGGCATTCAGGTCGTTAAAAAAGAAAAGCCTGAGAATAAATAATGGGCTATAAACACCCGGTTTCAGTGCTGGTCGTCATTTCGGCGCGCGATACTGGCCGGGTGTTGATGCTGCAGCGGCGTGACGATCCCACGTTCTGGCAGTCGGTCACCGGCAGCCTGGAGGCGGGAGAGTCACCGCTGGCGACCGCGTGTCGTGAAGTGAATGAGGAAATCGGCATCGACGTGCTGGCCGAGCGGCTGGAGGTGGAGGATTGTCAGCGTCAGATCGACTTTGAAATCTTTCCCCATTTCCGCCATCGCTACGCCCCTGATGTCACCCATAATCACGAGCACTGGTTTCGCCTGCAACTGCCGACGGAGCGCAATGTGATGCTCACCGAGCATCTGGCGTTTCGCTGGCTGGCACCCGCTGACGCTGCAGCATTAACCCGATCATGGAGTAACCGCCAGGCAATTGAAGAATTTATCTGAATGCTCGCCATCGCCCGGTATTCCGGCGGCGGATAGATTAATTTTATGAATCTGGTGAGTTTTAACAGGACTTCACCAACATATTGAACAGTCAGGCGTAATCGGCACCGTGAGGTTGTTCACCGCCCGCGCGACGTCGTCAGCGTACGCTTGTACGTGAGGATGCTTCGCGAAGCTCGCCCTCGGGGCATTCAGGTTGTCAGTCACCTGTATGCGTACGGACGGTAAACAGGCTCGCAGGCAGGATAGCCTGCACCCTGTAAAAGATCGGAGAAAATTTAAAATGGCAGGACACAGTAAGTGGGCAAATACCAAACACCGTAAGGCGGCGCAGGATGCCAAGCGCGGCAAAATCTTCACCAAAATCATTCGTGAACTGGTGACAGCGGCCAAGCTGGGCGGCGGCGATCCGGGCTCAAACCCGCGCCTGCGTGCAGCGATGGATAAAGCGCTGGCGAACAATATGACGCGTGACACCATGGATCGCGCTATCGCGCGCGGTGTAGGCGGCGATGACAATGCCAACATGGAAACCATCATCTATGAAGGCTACGGTCCTGGCGGCTCGGCCATCATGATTGAATGCCTGAGTGACAACCGTAACCGTACCGTGGGCGAAGTGCGTCACGCCTTCACCAAAACCGGCGGGAATCTGGGCACCGACGGCTCCGTGGCTTACCTGTTCAACAAAAAAGGCGTGATCTCCTATGCGCCGGGTCAGGATGAAGATGCGGTGATGGAAGCGGCTCTGGAAGCGGGCGCAGAAGATGTGGTCAGCTATGACGACGGCGCGATTGATGTCTTCACCGCATGGGAAGAGATGGGCACGGTGCGTGATGCACTGGAAGCGCTCGGCCTGAAAGCGGACACTGCAGAAGTGGCAATGATCCCGACCACCAAAGCAGAGATGGATGCGGAAACCGCACCTAAACTGCTGCGTCTGATCGACATGCTGGAAGATTGCGACGATGTGCAGGAGGTCTATCACAACGGTGAAATCTCCGACGAGGTAGCGGAAACGCTGTAATGGCGTCTACCGTAATCACTTTAACCAAAGAGGCGTAATGTCGATTATCCTGGGTATCGATCCCGGCTCACGCATCACCGGTTATGGTGTTATTCGTCAGACTGGTCGCCAGCTCACATATCTGGGCAGCGGCTGTATCCGCACTAATACCACCGAGTTGCCCGCCCGTCTGAAGCTGATTTATGCGGGCGTCTGTGAAATCATTACGCAGTTTTCACCCGACTTCTTCGCCATTGAACAGGTGTTTATGGCGAAGAATGCAGACTCCGCGCTGAAGCTCGGCCAGGCACGCGGTGCCGCGATTGTTGCCGCGGTTAACCACGATCTGCCGGTGTTTGAGTATGCCGCCCGTCAGGTAAAACAGACCGTCGTTGGCATCGGCAGCGCCGAGAAAAGTCAGGTGCAGCACATGGTGCGAACCCTGCTGAAGCTGCCGGCGAACCCACAGGCAGATGCCGCCGATGCGCTGGCGATTGCCATTACGCACTGTCATGTGGCTCAGAATGCGGCTCGCATGAGTGACAGCAAGCTGGTGCTGACGCGCGGACGGTTACGCTCAGGTTAGCCGTCATCGCTCAGGTCGCACTCACAGGCTGGATATTCATCCAGCCTTTTTTATGTTATAAAATCCGCCACATTCGTTAGTTAAGGAAGCGTTCAGGTGATAGGTCGTTTACGGGGCAATATTCTGGAAAAGCAGCCGCCACTGGTGCTGCTTGAGGCACACGGCGTCGGCTATGAAATTTATATGCCCATGACCTGTTTTTATGAGTTGCCTGAACTTCAGCACGAAGCGGTGATTTTTACCCACTTTGTGGTGCGTGAAGATGCGCAGCTGCTGTTTGGTTTTAACAGCAAGCAGGAGCGCGCGCTGTTTCGCGAACTGATTAAAGTGAATGGCGTCGGACCTAAGCTGGCGCTGGCGATCCTCTCCGGCATGTCGGCGCAGCAGTTTGTGACCGCTGTTGAGAAAGAGGAGATCGCGTCACTGGTGAAACTGCCAGGCGTGGGCAAAAAAACGGCTGAGCGTCTGGTGGTCGAAATGAAGGACCGCTTCAAAGGAATGCACGGCGACCTGTTTGGCGGCGATTCTGCCTTTACGCTGACCACGCCGAGCGCCGAGCCGGAAACCAATGATGCGGAAGCCGAAGCGGTTGCAGCGCTGGTATCACTGGGTTATAAACCGCAGGAAGCGAGCCGTATGATCAGTAAAGTCGGTCGACCGGATGCGGATTGCGAAACCCTGATCCGCGAAGCGCTACGCGCCGCCATTTGAGGTAATTCATGATAGAAGCCGACCGCCTGATCTCCGCTGCCAGTATCAGCGAAGAAGAGGTTATTGACCGCGCTATTCGCCCGAAGATGCTGACCGAGTATGTCGGTCAGCCGCAGGTGCGAGAGCAGATGGAGATTTTCATCAAGGCAGCGCAACTGCGCGGCGATGCGCTCGATCATCTGCTGATCTTCGGTCCGCCGGGACTGGGTAAAACCACCCTGGCGAACATCGTGGCCAACGAGATGGGCGTTAATCTTCGCACTACTTCAGGTCCGGTGCTGGAAAAGGCGGGCGACCTGGCAGCGATGCTGACCAACCTTGAACCGCATGACGTCCTGTTTATCGATGAAATCCATCGTCTCTCACCGGTGGTGGAAGAGATACTCTACCCGGCGATGGAAGATTATCAGCTGGATATCATGATCGGCGAAGGCCCGGCTGCGCGCTCAATCAAGCTCGATCTGCCGCCGTTTACCCTGATTGGCGCCACCACGCGTGCTGGCTCGCTGACCTCGCCGCTGCGCGATCGTTTCGGCATTGTTCAGCGGCTTGAGTTCTACCAGGTTAAAGATTTGCAGCACATCGTAGGCCGCAGCGCCGCCTGTCTGGGTCTGGCGCTGAGTGACGAAGGGGCGTTAGAGATCGCCCGTCGCGCACGCGGCACACCGCGTATCGCCAACCGCCTGCTGCGCCGCGTTCGTGACTTCGCCGAAGTGCGGGCAAATGGTGATTTGAGCGGTGAAGTCTCCTGCAGCGCGCTGGATATGCTTAACGTAGACAGCGAAGGGTTCGATTATATGGACCGTAAACTGCTGCTGGCAATCATCGACAAATTTATGGGTGGGCCGGTGGGGCTGGATAACCTGGCTGCGGCTATTGGTGAAGAGCGCGAAACCATCGAAGATGTGATTGAACCCTTCCTGATTCAGCAGGGCTTCATTCAGCGCACACCGCGTGGCCGGATGGCCACGCAGCACGCTTATCGTCACTTCGGCATTACGCGTGAAGAGTAACTAGACTGCTGGTTTCCGGACCATACTGAAAATAAACAGGATAGCGGCGCAGAGCACCACTGACGGCCCGGCAGGGGTGTCGTAGAAGGCGGAGAAGGTCAGGCCGCCGGTGACGGCAATCACTCCGATGACCACGGCCACGGCCGCCATGCCTTCCGGTGAACGCACAAAGCGACGAGCGGTTGCAGCGGGGATAATCAGCAGTGAGGTGATGATCAGCGCACCCACGAACTTCATCGCCACCCCAATCGTCAGGGCCGTGACCAGCATCAGAATCAGTCGGGTACGCTGGATATTGACGCCATCCACCTGTGCCAGTTCCGGGCTGATGGTCATCGACAGCAGCGACCGCCACTGCCACGCCATCACCAGCAGCACGATCACCACGCCGCCACCCATCATCCAGAGGTCGTCTGGCGTCACCGCCAGCAGATCGCCAAACAGATAAGCCATCAGATCGACGCGAACGTTCTTCATCAGGCTGACCACCACCAGGCCCAGCGACAGCGCGCTGTGTGCCATAATCCCCAGCAGGGTATCGATAGCCAGATGTGGACGACGCTCCAGCCAGACCAGTCCCAGCGCCAGGCAGACCGTAACCAGAATCACCGCGTAGTAAGGATTCACATTAAACAGCAGGCCAAATGCCACGCCCAGCAGGGAGGCATGCGCCAGGGTATCGCCGAAATAGGACATCTTGCGCCAGACAACAAACGATCCCAGCGGACCGGCAGCCAGCGCTAACATCACACCGCCTATCCAGCCCGGTAATAACAACTCAATCATGATGGACCCTGTCCTTTGCGTAAAACGATACGTCCCTGAAGGTCGTGACGGTGATTATGATGATGACGATAAATTGCCAGCTCCTCCGCGCCGCGCGGACCAAACATGGCGATAAATTCCGGATGCTGCGATACCGCTTCCGGGGTGCCGGAACAACAGATGTGATGGTTAAGGCACAGCACTTCGTCGGTTTTGGCCATCACCAGATGCAGATCGTGGGAGACCATCAGTACGCCGCAGTTCAGTTCAACGCGTAACTGATTGATAAGGTCATAGAGTGACACCTGACCATTCACATCCACCCCCTGCGTAGGCTCATCGAGCACCAGCAACTGAGGCTGATTCAGCAGGGCGCGCGCCAGCAGCACACGCTGGGTTTCACCACCGGAAAGCTTTTGCAGCGGGGCGTTGAGCAGGTGACCCGCCTGCACGCGTTTCAGTGCCGGCAGGATCTCGGCGTTTTTGCTACCACGGGTCAGACGCATAAAGCGTTCAACCGTCACCGGCAGGGTCGGATCGATGTGCAGCTTCTGTGGCACATAGCCAATTCGCAGACCGGGATCACGCTGAACGGAACCGGTGGTGGGGGCGAGCAGCCCCAGCACCACACGCACCAGCGTTGATTTTCCGGCACCGTTAGGACCCAGCAGGGTGAGGATGCGGCCAGGCTGCAGTGCCAGGCTGACACCGGATAACACATTGCGCTGGCTGAACTTTATCGAAACATTATCGAGTGTGACAAGTGAGGTCATAGTATTTACAGGTTGCACAGAATTTCGAATGTTATAATATCACATTCCACCTCATGGTCACGATGGAATGACGCAATATGTTACATAATAAAAAGGGCGCAATTTTCGCCTTAACTACCTTCTCCGTTACAGCTTCGTTAACCCTTCCAGCTCAGGCGAATGTCGTGGCTTCACTCAAACCGGTAGGGTTTATCGCTGCGGCCATTGCAGATGGTGTCACACCGGTTGACGTTCTGCTACCGGACGGTGCCTCTGAGCACGATTATTCCCTGCGGCCCTCTGATGCAAAACGCTTAAAAAACGCGGACTTAGTCGTCTGGGTCGGGCCTGAAATGGAAGCCTTTATGGCGAAGTCTGCGGCTGAACTTCCGGCTCAGAAAAACCTCGCGATGGTGAACATCGACGGGGTAAAACCGTTATTGATTAGCGGTGGTGAAGATGAAGATGAACACACAGCGGAAAAATCCGAAGAACAGGACGCCGATGCTCATCACCATCATCACGGCGAGTTTAATATGCACCTGTGGTTGTCGCCAGAGATTGCGCGCAAGACCGCGGTTGCAATCCATGGAAAATTATTGGAACTTATGCCGCAAGATAAAGCCAAACTTGACGCCAACCTCCAGCAGTTTGAGGTAGCTTTGGCGGACACGGACAAACGCGTTAGCGCACAACTCGCTCCGGTCAGAAATAAAGGATATTTCGTTTTTCACGACGCTTACACGTACTTTGAAAAACAATACGGTCTCTCGCCCACCGGGCACTTTACCGTCAATCCTGAAATTCAACCGGGCGCTCAGCGTTTACATCAGATACGAACACAGTTGGTTGAGCAAAAGGCGGTCTGCGTCTTTGCTGAGCCACAATTCAGGCCAGCAGTCATCGATGCTGTCGCCCGCGGAACGCAGGTGCGTAAAGGCACGCTCGATCCCCTGGGAACAGACATCAGCTTAGCCAAAGACAGCTATGTGAAATTCCTCTCACAACTGTCGAGCCAGTATGAAAGCTGCCTGAATGGAGCATGAGGAATAGGTAAAAGTGCAGCAGATAGCCCGCTCTGTCGCCCTCGCATTTAATAATTTGCCGCGCCCCCACCGCGTAATGCTGGGTTCTTTAACTGTAGTCACTCTGGCCGTCGCTGTCTGGCGGCCTTACGTTTATCATCCTTCGGATGATGTGACGCCCATCGTCAAAAACATCGAACTGGATAAGAACACGTTCCGCACGCTGTTGCCGGAAGCCAGTGAGCCTATCGATCAGAGCACACCGGAACCTGACGAAGAACTGCCTGCGGACGATGTGGACACCGACGTGCCCGAAACGGCCGGGGTTCACGACTACACCGTTTCATCCGGCGATACCCTGAGCAGTGCCCTGAATCAGTATGGCATCGACATCAGTGACATTAATGCGCTGGTGATGAGCGATCGCGACCTGCGTAATCTGCAGGTTGGTCAGCAGCTGAGCTGGACGCTGGATGATGATGGCGGCCTGAAAACCCTGAGCTGGGAAATTTCCCGCCGTGAAACCCGCACCTATGAGCGCACCCCTAAAGGCGGCTTTAAGATGGATGCGGAGATGCAGAAGGGTGAATGGCGCAACAGCGTGATGCAGGGCGAAGTGCGCGGCAGTTTCGCCGCCAGTGCCCAGCGTGCCGGGTTGAGCAGTGCCGAATCCAGCGCCGTGATCAAAGCGCTGCAGTGGCAGATGGATTTCCGTAAGCTGCGTGCGGGTGACCAGTTCAGCGTACTGATGTCACGCGAAATGCTGGATGGCAAGAGTGCGCAAAGTCAGTTGCTGGGTGTGCGCCTGCGTAGCGGGGGTAAAGACTATTACGCTTTCCGCGCCGAAGATGGCAAGTTCTACGATCGCAGCGGCTCCGGTCTGGCGCGCGGCTTTATGCGCTTCCCGACGGTTAAGCAGTATCGTGTCTCCTCTAACTTTAATCCGCGTCGTCTCAACCCGGTTACCGGCCGCATTGCGCCTCATAAAGGCGTCGACTTTGCGCTGCCGATCGGTACGCCGGTGCTGGCAGTGGGTGATGGTGAGATCGTCGTGGCGAAGAACGGCGGTGCGGCGGGTAACTACGTCGCCATTCGTCATGGCCGCCAGTATATGACGCGCTATATGCACATGAAGAAAGTGCTGGTGAAGCCAGGTCAGAAAGTGAAACGTGGCGACCGTATTGGACTGTCAGGTAACACCGGACGATCTACCGGGCCGCATCTGCATTTCGAAATCTGGATCAATAATCAGGCGGTCAACCCATTAACGGCGAAACTGCCGCGCATGGAAGGCCTGACGGGTAAAGATCGCAGCGATTACATGGCACAGGTTAAATCCTGGCTGCCTCAGCTGGGTCTGAAGTAAGCGAATTTCGTCAAATCGCGCAAAAACCGACGGTTTTCCCGTCGGTTTTTTGCTATCTGGCGCAGGATGATTGCAAATTTTCAGGTCGTCACTATCATTAGCCGGTCATTGCTTGAGGCGAGTGCATGGAAACCCGTAAAAAAAATAACACTGAATTTATTCCCGTTTTTGAACGTTCTTTTCTCAAACCTAAATACTGGGGCAGCTGGCTGGCGATTGGTGGTCTGGCCGCGATGGCGATGTTACCGCCAAAAGTGCGTGATCCGCTGCTGGGTCGGTTAGGCAAATTTGCCGGTAAGCTGGCAAAGGGCGCACGTCGCCGTGCGCTGATTAACCTCTATTACTGTCTGCCGGAACTCAGCGAGGCGCAGCGTGCCACGCTGGTCGATGAGATGTTTGCGACGGCACCGCAGGCGATGGCAATGATGACCGAGCTGGTGCTGCGCGATCCGGCACGTATCCGTGAACGTGTAGAGTGGCATGGTCGTGAAATTATCGATCAGATGAAAGCGGAGCAGCAGAATGTGATTTTTCTGGTGCCGCACGGCTGGGCGGTGGATATTCCCGCTATGCTGCTGGCGTCAGAAGGTCAAAAGATGGCGGCGATGTTCCATAACCAGAGCGATCCGCTGATGGACTATGCCTGGAATACCGCACGCCGGGGTTATGGCGGACGGCTGCATGCGCGCAACGACGGTATCAAACCCTTTATCAGCTCAATCCGCCAGGGCTACTGGGGCTACTACCTGCCCGATCAGGATCATGGCCCGGAGCAGAGTGAGTTCGTCGATTTCTTTGCCACCTATAAAGCGACGCTGCCTGCGGTAGGGCGACTGATGAAAGTCTGCCGCGCGCGTGTGGTGCCGCTGTTCCCGGTTTATAACAGCAAATCGCACAAGCTTGAAATTTATGTGCGTCCGCCGATGGACGATCTGCTGGAAGCCGACGATCACCAACTGGCTCGCCGTATGAATGAAGAGGTGGAAGTGTTTGTCCGCCCGCATCCCGAGCAGTACACCTGGATCCTCAAGCTGCTGAAGACCCGCAAAGAGGGTGACATCGAGCCCTATTCGCGCAAAGAGCTTTATCCGCGCAAATAGCAAAAAGGCCGCGAAAGCGGCCTTTTTATGATGAGGGGAAAAGAGCTGGCTCAGGTCGCAGTCGCCTTTCGCAAAGACGTATAATACGCCCTCCCTGGCCCTCCCTGGCCCTCCCTGGCCCGCGCTGTTTGGCTACAGGCATATACTTCCATCGCTTTGAGCTTCTGAGCTGCCTGCTCAGGGCAAACCTGTGGCTGCGCTGCCTGTTTATAACGCTTCCAGCCTGCTGCGACGTTTACGCTCGCGCATAAACAGGATCACCAGGCCAAACCAGAGCACGCCGCTGATAAAGTTGACCAGGCAGAACCACAGCGTGCCGCCGCTGAAGTAGCCGCTTTTCGCCAGCTCAATTCCCACCGCCAGCGTCATAATACTGATCATTCCCAGCATCGCAGCCACGCTGCCTTTGCCTTCGTTGCTGGCGTAGAGCGTCAGGCGATACAGTCCGGCATTGACCATGCCAGCGCCAAAGGCGTAGAGGCTCAGACCAGCGGTTATCAGCAGATAACCGTGGCTGTTCATCAGGCTCGCCACCAGCGCCAGGCTCAGACCAATCAGAATCGGCCAGGCGGCGAACTTCACCGGTTGTTCAATCGGCACGCGTCCCGCCAGCTTACTCAGCGTCAGGTTACCGGCGATCATCGCCAGAAACACCGGCAGCTGCAGCAGGGCGTACTGCATACGCGACAGACCTTCGTCGTGCATCAGGATCACCGGCGAAAGGGCAACCCAGGTGAGGATCGGGATAAACACCAGCCCGATAGCGAAGGAACCAAACATTACCAGCCGGTCTTTCATCAGCCGGCCATAGTTGCGTGCCAGATTGGGCAGGGCGATGGAGTGACTGCGGTCACCTGCGGTTTCGGGCATCACACGCCACAGCACCACAAAGGCGACCAGGCTGCAGGCGGCAAACAGCCAGAACATGCTGCGCCAGCTGCCAATGGTGAGCCAGGCTGCACCGGCAAGCGGACCCGCCAGCGGAGCCAGCAGCGCCACGTTGGCCATCAGCGCCATCATGCGCACCGCCAGCGCCTCATCAAAGGCTTCCTGAATTGCGGCATAGCCGACCGCGCCGATAAAGCAGAGGCTGATGCCCTGAATAAAGCGCAGGCTGACAAATTCTTCAATTGAGCTGACCCAGTGCATCAGCATGCAGGCGACGGCAAAAAACAGGATGCCGAAGAGCATCACCGGTCGCCGGCCAAACTTATCAGAAAGAGGACCCAGCAGCCATTGCAGCACCACGCCGCCAATCAGGTAGGCGGTCAGGGAGGTGGAGACCCATTCAGGGCCGACGGAAAATTCGCTGGTGACGATCAGCATGCCAGGCTGGATCATGTCATGAGCAATATAGGTGGCAAACTCGAACAGCACTAACGCCAGAGGAAAGAGTAAAATTCGGCCGGTAAGCTGGCTGATGGGGTGGAAACGGGCCATCTGGCCTCCTTGTCAGAAAAGAAAACGCGACTGCCAGGCAGTCGCGTTGTTTATTCTACACCGACATTGTAAACCCGGACTCAATTAATCCACGCGCAGCACACGTGTGGTATTGGTGGTGCCGGTGGCGCCCATCACATCGCCCTGCGTCACAATGACCAGATCGCCAGAGACCAGGAAGCCTTTGTCGCGCAGCAGGTTAACGGCATCGTGCGCAGCAGCCACACCGTCGTTATTGCTGTCGAAGAACACTGGCGTTACGCCGCGATAGAGCGCGGTGAGATTCAGCGTGCGTTCATGGCGTGACATGGCAAAAATCGGCAGGCCCGAGGTGATACGTGAGGTCATCAGCGGGGTACGGCCCGACTCGGTCATGGTGATGATCGCGGTGACGCCCTGCAGGTGGTTCGCGGCGTACATGGATGACATAGCAATCGCTTCTTCGACATTGTCGAACTGCACGTCCAGACGATGCTTGGAGACGTTGACGCTCGGGATCTTCTCCGCGCCCAGACAGACCTTCGCCATCGCTGAGACAGTTTCAGCCGGATACTGACCCGCTGCGGTTTCCGCAGAGAGCATCACAGCATCGGTACCATCCAGCACGGCGTTCGCCACGTCCATCACTTCTGCGCGGGTCGGCATCGGGTTAGTGATCATCGACTCCATCATCTGCGTCGCGGTAATGATGGTGCGGTTAAGCTGGCGGGCACGACGAATCAATGCTTTCTGAATGCCGACCAGTTCCGGATCGCCAATCTCAACGCCCAGATCGCCACGCGCCACCATCACCACATCAGAGGCCAGAATGATGTCATCCATCGCTTCCTGGCTGGCGACCGCTTCGGCACGTTCCACTTTTGCGACCAGTTTGGCGTCACAACCCGCTTCGCGCGCCAGACGACGTGCCAGATTCATATCTTCACCACAGCGTGGGAAAGAGACGGCCAGATAGTCGACCCGGATTTTGGCGGCAGTGATGATATCCGCTTTATCTTTTTCGGTCAGCGCTTCAGCTGAGAGTCCGCCGCCCAGTTTGTTAATGCCTTTGTTGTTCGACAGCGGGCCACCCACGGTGACTTCGGTGAACACTTTCATCTCCTGAACTTCCAGCACTTTCAGCTGCACGCGGCCATCATCCAGCAGCAGGATATCGCCCGGCACCACATCTGCCGGCAGGCCTTTGTAGTCGATACCGACGCGCTCTTTATCGCCTTCGCCTTTACCCAGATTGGCATCCAGCAGGAAACGGTCACCGATATTCAGGAAAACTTTGCCTTCTTTGAAGGTTGAAACACGAATTTTTGGACCCTGGAGGTCACCGAGGATGGCCACGTGGCGACCCAGTTTTGCGGCAATCTCACGCACTTTATCGGCACGGATCTGGTGATCTTCTGGCGTGCCGTGAGAGAAGTTGAGTCGTACAACGTTCGCGCCGGCAGCGATGATTTTTTCTAAATTATTATCACGATCGGTGGCGGGGCCGAGGGTTGTAACGATTTTGGTTCTTCTGAGACGTCTTGACATCGAGGACTCCGTAAACATTTAAGCGTGCCCTGGACTGTGGACACAGCATGGTTATCTATTCTATATGATCGACGGGTTGTGATACGACTCACATTGTAAATGTGATGTTAATTTTTTACTGATCATCCTTTTCCCGAATGGTGTGCTTTTCGTAACGCGACGCTTTCAACGCCTCTTTCACGCGTTTCAGGTTTTCCCGGAAGGGCGCACCCCGTTCCAGGGTGAAACCGGTCGCCAACACATCGATCACGGTCAACTGCGCCAGGCGCGATACCATCGGCAAATAGATATCCGTATCTTCCGGTACATCAAGCACTAAAGCTATCGCTGCTTCATGGGCAAGGGGAGAATCGGCAGAGGTGATGGCTATAACGGTGGAACCGTTTACACGGGCCAGGCGAGCCAGTTCTACCATATTTTTTGTGCGTCCAGTATGCGAAATGAGAACAAAAACGTCACCGGCTCGACTATTTATGCAACTCATGCGCTGGATCACAATATCGTCTGACCAGATGACCGGCAGATTAAAGCGCAGAAATTTGGTAAAGGCGTCATGCGCCACCACAGCGGAAGCACCCAGCCCGAAAAAGGCGAGTTTGTCAGCCTGAGTGAGCAGGGTGACGGCCTGCTGCAGTTGGGTGCTATCCAGTTGATCCCGTACCCGCTGCAGCCCTGCCAGCGCCGAGTCAAAGATTTTGTGGCTGTAGTTCTCCACACTGTCATCGTCCTCCACGCCCCGGCTGACCCAGTTGCTGCTTTTCACCAGGCTCTGGGCCAGTTGCAGCTTAAAGTCGGGAAAACCGCGCGCGCCCAGTCGATGACAGAAGCGATTCACCGTGGGTTCACTGACGCAGGCTTCGCGCGCCAGGGTCGCGATGCTGGAGTGCATCGCCGCCTGTGGCGCAGCCAGAATCTGCCGGGCGACTTTCTGTTCCGCATTGCTGAGCGCGGCGAACTGCACCTCAATTTTTTCCAGCATATTCATAAGCCGATGACCATAATCACTTTTACCAATTTCAATTATCCCTGTCGTCAGAGCCGATTAACAGAGACTATATCGTGTCAGCACCTGCCAGGCGCAACGGCGGACAAGTCGATTGCCCTTTTTTTTGGGATACTTTGACCGGTGCCTGATTTTCCTGACACCAACAGACACAGAAAAAACCGGCAATCCGCACGTGTCATCACACGCGCTTAGCACATCCGGTACAGAGTTAATGCGGTTAACCCGGCGAGTCGGTTTACCTGGCGCGGGGAAAAAAGTACATTGTGCTCAAAGAAAATAATAACCTGGACCCGGTGGCAGAGGATGCATCACCACCGGACTATCCTGCAACGAGGAGAGGAAAATGGCGGTAACACAAACAGCCCAGGCATGCGATCTGGTGATTTTCGGTGCCAAAGGCGATCTTGCACGCCGTAAACTGTTGCCTTCACTGTACCAGTTAGAGAAAGCGGGGCAGATCCACGAGGAAACCCGCATTATTGGTGTCGGCCGTGCCGAGTGGGATAAAGCGGAATACACCAAAGTGGTACGTGAAGCGCTGGAAACCTTCATGAAGGAGAAGATTGACGAAGCGCTGTGGGACAAACTCAGCAATCGTCTCGACTTCTGCAACCTCGATGTCAACGACACCACGCACTTCCCGAAACTGGGCAAGATGCTGGACCAGAAAAATCGCACCACCATCAACTACTTCGCCATGCCACCCAGCACCTTTGGCGCCATCTGCCAGGGGCTGGGCACCGCGAAGCTGAATGCTAAACCGGCGCGCGTAGTGATGGAGAAGCCGCTGGGCACCTCACTGGAAACCTCACAGGAGATCAACGACAGCGTTGGTGAGTACTTTGATGAAAGCCAGGTGTTCCGTATTGACCACTACCTTGGTAAAGAGACCGTGCTTAACCTGCTGGCGCTGCGCTTTGCTAACTCTATCTTCGTGAATAACTGGGATAACCGTACCATCGATCACGTCCAGATTACCGTGGCCGAAGAGGTGGGTATCGAAGGCCGCTGGGGTTACTTCGATAAAGCGGGCCAGATGCGCGACATGATCCAGAACCACCTGCTGCAGATTCTGACCATGATCGCCATGTCGCCGCCGTCAGACCTCAGCGCCGACAGCATCCGTGACGAAAAAGTTAAAGTGCTGCGCTCGCTGCGCCGCATCGATCAGACCAACGTGCGTGAGAAAACCGTTCGCGGCCAGTACACCGCTGGCTTTGTGCAGGGCAAAAAAGTGCCGGGCTACCTGGAAGAAGAGGGTGCCAATAAGTCGAGCGCCACAGAGACCTTCGTGGCAATTCGTGTCGATATCGACAACTGGCGCTGGGCGGGCGTGCCGTTCTACCTGCGTACCGGTAAGCGTTTGCCGACCAAGTGTTCAGAAGTCGTGGTCTACTTCAAAAACCCGGAAATGAACCTGTTTAAAGACTCCTACTCAGAGCTGCCGCAGAACAAGCTGACGATTCGTCTGCAGCCGGACGAAGGGGTGGATATCGAGATCCTGAACAAAGTGCCAGGCCTCGATCACAAGCACAAACTGCAGACCACCAAGCTGGATCTGAGCTACTCCGAGACCTTTAACCAGTCGCACCTTGCCGATGCTTACGAGCGTCTGCTGCTGGAGAGCATGCGTGGTATCCAGGCGCTGTTTGTGCGCCGCGATGAAGTTGAAGCCGCGTGGACCTATGTCGATTCCATTATCGACGCCTGGGCTGCGGATGGTGACTCTTCCAAGCCGTATCAGGCGGGCACCTGGGGCCCGGTGGCCTCAGTGGCGATGATTACCCGCGATGGCCGCTCGTGGAACGAGTTCGAATAACGAAAGTGATGATGAAGCCCGCAACGCGGGCTTTTTTTTCGCCCTTAAACCGGGCCAGCCGACACGAATAAAATTGAACTGCCGTTTCAAAATGGTCGCAGGATGATAGACGCTCAGGAAGCTGATCATGTATGGTAGTGACGCAATTTACAGGGCAGGAGCCGATGCTCCATGACCGGGTCGCAATCCCGGTGTTATCAAGCAAGGGGAACTGATGAAAAACTGGAAAACGAGTGCAGAACAGATTCTGACCACCGGACCTGTGGTGCCGGTCATCGTTGTGAATAAACTGGAACACGCCGTGCCGATGGCAAAAGCGCTGGTGGCAGGCGGTGTCAGAGTGCTGGAAGTAACGCTGCGCACGCCAGTGGCGATGGACGCTTTACGTGCGATGATTAAAGAAGTGCCGGATGCGATCGTCGGTGCGGGAACGGTGATCAACCCGCAGCAGTTACAGGAAGTGACCGATGCCGGTGCGCAGTTTGTGATCAGCCCTGGCGTCACCGAGTCGCTGCTGAAAGCGGCGGTTGAAGGGCCGGTACCGTTGATTCCCGGCATCAGCACCGTTTCTGAGTTAATGACCGGTATGGACTACGGTCTGCGTGAGTTCAAGTTTTTCCCGGCAGAAGCGAACGGCGGCGTTAAAGCGCTGCAGGCGATTGGCGGACCCTTCCCTCAGGTGCGATTCTGCCCGACCGGCGGCATCTCTCCGGCGAACTACCGTGACTATCTGGCGCTGAAAAGCGTGCTGTGCATCGGCGGTTCCTGGCTGGTGCCCAACGACGCGCTGGAAGCGGGCGACTGGGATCGCATCACCCGCCTGGCACGCGAAGCTGTTGAAGGCGCGAAGTAAGTTATGGCGGTGAGCGTCTGCTCACCGCACACCTTTATCCCTGAACCGTGACCGCTGCTGCGCTGGCAACGGCACGCGTAATCGCCTGATCGGTGCTGTCACCGCTGGCGAGCGCCACGCCCAGGCGACGCTGACCGCTGATTTCCGGCTTGCCGAACAGACGCAGTTGCAGACCGGCACCCAGCGCCGCTTCGACATTCACAAACTGCACATTCTGGCTGGTCAGTTGCGGCAGAATAACGGCGGACGCTGACGGACCATACTGGCGAATCGCGCCAATCGGCAGACCGAGAAACGCCCGCACGTGCAGCGCAAACTCTGACAGATCCTGCGAAATCAGCGTCACCATGCCGGTGTCGTGAGGACGCGGCGAAACTTCGCTGAATATCACCTCATCACCGCAGACAAACAGCTCAACGCCAAACAAGCCATAGCCGCCCAGCGCCTTAACCACCTGCGCGGCAACCTCCTGCGCCCGCTGCAGCGCCACATCACTCATCTGCTGCGGCTGCCAGGATTCACGGTAATCGCCATCCTCCTGGCGGTGACCAATCGGCGCACAGAAGTGAATGCCATCGACTGCGCTGATGGTCAGCAGGGTGATCTCGAAATCGAAGTCGACAACGCCTTCGACAATGACGCGTCCGGCACCCGCGCGGCCACCCTGTTGCGCATAGTCCCAGGCGTTATCGAGCTGGCTGGCATCGCGGATAAAGCTCTGGCCTTTGCCGGATGAACTCATCACCGGCTTCACAATGCAGGGAAAGCCGATTTCGGTAGCCGCTTCATCAAAGCGCGCCTTGCTGTCGGCAAAGCGATAGCGGGAGGTCGGCAGAGAGAGCTCTTCAGCCGCCAGCCGCCGAATGCCTTCGCGGTTCATGGTCAGCCGCGCGGCACGGGCAGTCGGCACCACGCGCTGGCCTTGCTGCTCCAGCTCAACGAGGGTCTCCGTGGCGATGGCTTCGATTTCCGGTACGACAAAATCAGGCTTCTCTTCAGCGATTAACGCTGCCAGTGCCGCGCCATCCAGCATGTTAATCACATGGCTGCGATGGGCGACGTGCATCGCCGGGGCATCGGCGTAACGATCGACCGCGATCACTTCCACACCCAGACGCTGACACTCCAGCGCCACCTCTTTACCCAGTTCACCTGAACCCAATAGCATCACACGCGTTGCTGCCGGACGCAGCGCTGTTCCGAGAGTCGTCATTTCTTCACCTAAGCAGTCAAAATTCGCGCGCAAGTATAAACGAAAACGTTTGCGTTCTCATCTTTCGTCCATCTGACACAACCTTTTGCCTTACTTTTCCCGCTCTGACGTTTCCTGACACCCCTTACGTCAGGATAGCGGACTGACATCTTAAAAGGAGTGGATGATGAATAACTGGTTGCAACAAATTCAGTCGGTACTCACGAAGAAGGGCGGTGAGGGCAAATCGGGCGGCGGCTTAAGCGACATGCTGGCGCCGGGTGCGCTGGGCGGGCTGGCCGGTATGCTGATTGCCAGTAAATCGTCGCGCAAACTGCTGACTAAATATGGCGGCAAGGCGCTGATTATCGGTGGCGGTGCGGCTGCGGGCGCGGTGTTATGGAACAAATACAAGCAGCGGGTCAGCGAAGCGCACCAGAATGAACCTGACTTTGGCGTGGCGCAGACGCCGGTTAACCTGCGGGCCGAACGTCTGGTGACGGCGCTGGTGTTTGCCGCCAAAAGCGACGGGCACATTGACGATCAGGAACGGGCAGCCATTGAGCAGAATATTCATCAGTCCGGCTACGGTCAGGAAGCGGAACAGCTGATCCAGAAAGCGATGAACCGCCCGCTGGATCCGCAGTGGCTGGCCGCCGATGTGAAAAACGAGGAAGAGGCGCTGGAGCTCTACTTCCTGAGCTGTGCCGCTATCGACGTTGATCACTTCATGGAGCGCAGCTACCTCTCCGCGCTGGGCGACGCGCTGAAAATCCCTCAGGATGTTCGCGACGGCATCCAGCAGGATCTTGAGGCTGAAAAAGCCCGTTTACCCGCCAGTTAATTCCTCTGATCTTCCGCTGGCGGGACACAGGATGTGATCCGCCAGCGGCTGCTTCTCAACCTATACCTGGCTTCCCGCTGCTGAAGTGTTACGCTTACAGATCATTACGTTCACGGAGACGGATGGATGAAAGCACCCATCGCAAAAAAAATACCCCATGAGATGACGTTGCACGGCGAGACGCGCGTTGACGACTACTACTGGCTGCGCGACGACAAGCGCGAAAACAGCGAGGTTCTTGATTACCTGCGTGCCGAAAACAACTACGGCAAAAAAATCATGTCGTCACAGCAGCCACTGCAGGACCGGGTATTAAAAGAGATTATCGATCGGCTGCCGCCTGAAGATCACTCGGTGCCCTATGTGAAAAATGGCTACCGTTATCAGAGCCGCTACCAGAGCGGTAACGAATATCCGGCCTATTACCGCCAGCCCGCCGCGAGCGATGAGTCTGGCGAGTGGAGCCTGCTACTGGATGCCAACCAGCGCGCCTCGCACAGCGATTTCTACACCATGGGCGCGCTGCATATCAGTCCGGATAACCTTGTCATGGCGCTGGCTGAAGATTTCCTGTCTCGCCGGCAATATGGCATCCGCTTCCGTAACCTGGAGAGTGGCAGCTGGTACCCTGAAGTGCTGAGCAATGCCTCTTCCAGCTTCGCATGGGGTAACGACTCGCGCACCCTCTACTATGTACGAAAACACCCGCAGACGCTGCTCTCCTATCAGGTATGGCGACACGAACTCGGTTCACCTCAGTCTGATGATCAGCTGGTATATGAAGAGCAGGATGATACTTATCATCTCAGCGTGCATAAGACTACCTCCAAGCAGTTCATCATGATTGCGCTCTACAGCACCAACACCAGCGAAATTCAGCTGATTGATGCGAACTTCCCCGACGCGCAGCCCCATGTGTTTCTGCCACGCCGCCGCGATCATGAGTACAGCATCGACCACTACGATCATCAGTTCTTCATTCGATCCAACCGGGAGGGCGAAAACTTCGGGCTGTACCGCAGCCGCTATCTGGACGAGTCACGCTGGGAAACCCTGATCCCGGCACGGGAACAGGTAGTGATGGAAGATTTTCAGCTGTTTCGGGACTGGCTGGTGGTCGAGGAGCGCCAGCGCGGCTTAACCAGCCTGCGGCAGATAAACTGGGCCAGCGGTGAAACCAGCGGCATCGCCTTTGACGACCCGACCTATGTGACCTGGCTGGCCTACAATCCGACGCCGCGCACCAGCAAACTGCGCTATGGCTATTCGTCGATGACCACGCCGACCACGCTGTTTGAACTGGATATGGATACCGGCGAACGCCGCATCCTGAAGCAGAGCGCGGTGAAAGGCTTTAACGCGGAAGATTACAGAAGCGAACATCACTGGATCAAAGTCAGCGATGGCACCGAAGTGCCGGTATCGCTGGTCTATCACCGCAAACATTATCAGCCCAGGCAGAATCCGATGCTGGTGTATGGCTACGGTGCCTACGGCAGCAGTATGGATGCCGATTTCAGCGTCAGCCGCCTGAGCCTGCTGGATCGCGGCTTTGTCTATGCGCTGATACAGGTGCGCGGCGGCGGTGAGCTGGGGCAGCAATGGTATGACGGCGGTCGCCTGCTGAACAAAATGAACAGCTTCACTGATTTTATCGATGTTACTAACGCGCTGGTGGCGCGTGGCATCGGACACCCGGAACGACTCTATGCTATGGGTGGCAGCGCGGGTGGCTTGCTCATGGGCGGGGTGATTAACCTGGCACCGCAGCGGTTCCACGGCGTGGTTGCCCAGGTGCCGTTTGTGGATGTGGTTACCACAATGCTGGATGAGTCGATTCCGCTGACCACCGGCGAGTATGACGAGTGGGGCAACCCCAATGATCCGGAGTACTACCGTTATATCCGGCAGTACAGCCCTTATGACAATATCGAGGCGAAAGCCTATCCCCACCTGCTGGTCACCACCGGCCTGCACGATTCGCAGGTGCAGTACTGGGAACCGGCCAAGTGGGTGGCGAAGCTGAGATCGATGAAAACCGACAATAACCTGCTGCTGCTCTGCACCGACATGGATGCGGGCCACGGCGGCAAGTCGGGGCGCTATAAAGCCTATGAAGGGATCGCGATGGAATACAGCTTCCTGCTGGGGCTGGCGCAGGGCACCTTACCGCCAGCCCAGGATTACTGAGACTCGGTCAGGTACTTACGCAGCGCCTGCCGCAATGGCGGGCGCAGATCGCTGACGTTATCCAGCATCCACTTCAGATAGCCCGGATCCTTACGCGCAACCACCGCAATCGCCTGACCGCGGTATTTGCCAAACGGCAGAACGTCGTCGCGCTGGGCCGCCGGTTGTGACCGCACAATCATCTCGGAGGCACTCCAGCCGGAGGTCTCCATAATACGGATCAGCAGTGCCGCCGTAACATAGCAGTCATAGAGCGCGCGGTGGGCATGCAGGTCGGCGGGCGGTATAACATCCAGCTTCAGCGAATGACGCAGTGCCTGGTTGCCATATTTAATGCCCGGCCAGAGCTGACGCGCCAGCTGCATGGTGCAGATCCACTCTCCGTACATCTCCGGCAGCATCCGGCGATCAAAACTGGCGTTGTGCGCCACATAAAAAGCACTGCCGTGATAGCGCGGGATCGCCTCTTCAATGGTCGGCTTACCGGCGACCATCGCTTCGGTGATGCGATGCACGGCCATCGCCTGACGGCTGATAGGGCGGTCGGGCAGGGTGAGATCGCTCATCGGATTCACAATCTGGCCGTTGACCACATCCACGGACGCCACTTCGACTACGCCACCCTGCAGACCGCAGGTTTCGGTATCAATAACGCGAAATATCATTGTTTCATCTTCGGTTCATAAGGAAGGCGCGACAGGCTGAGCGACGCCTGGCGATAGTGCATCAGACGCTGACGAAACCAGTCACGCAGCGCTTCGGGCTGCTCCTGCGCCACCATTTCGGCGACGATAGGCATGTTATAGCGCTCTTTAAACGCCACACCCGCTGCCGCCAAATCGACATTAATCTTGTCTTTCTCTTCCTGGGACAGCAGGGCAAGGTTATGGCTCATAATATTCTCCTGACGATAGCGGGCAAAAGTAATGTTTTCGGCGGTCTGAATCAAGGATAAAGGATCGCATCGCTGGCCTCGACAGTGCAAATACAGCAGCGTATCCTTTTTCCACGTTTATCGCCCTTGCGGCGGTTAAAAGGATGATCTTATGCATAAAAAACTGATTTCCCGCATATTTATTGCGCTGGCGGCAGCCGGACTGATGACATTCAGTTCGCTGGCAGCGGCGCATGCGCATCTCCAGTCTTCTATCCCGGCGGCCAAAGCGCAGGTAACGACATCCACCGATGCGCTGACGCTGAACTTCAGTGAAGATATTGAAGCGGCATTCAGCGGCGTCACGCTGCTGGATAGTGCACAGAAGCCTGTCGCCACCGCTAAAGCCCGCGTTGAATCTGGCCAGAAAAACCGGCTGATTGTGGGCCTGTCTCAGCCGCTGCAAGCGGGCAGCTATCAGGTTAACTGGCATGTGCTGTCGGTGGATGGACACAAAACCGCAGGAAGCTATCGCTTTAGCGTGAAGTAACGCCGGTGACCACCCTCTGGATCCTGTTACGCGCGCTGCATTTTGCCGCCGTGATGCTGCTGACCGGCAGCGCCTGTTACAGTGCGC
This sequence comes from Pantoea sp. paga, assembly GCF_007558755.1. Taxonomy (NCBI): domain Bacteria; kingdom Pseudomonadati; phylum Pseudomonadota; class Gammaproteobacteria; order Enterobacterales; family Erwiniaceae; genus Pantoea; species Pantoea sp. paga. Next base: position 622,722 of record NZ_VLTF01000001.1, on the reverse strand, counting down.
TGCTGGCACCCAAACGCTATCGACCCCTACTGGCGCGACGATTAAACCCGCTGGTGAAAGGGAGCGCCTGGCTGGCGCTGCTGAGTGCACTGGCGATGCTGGCCTGCCAGAATGTGTTGATGAGCGGCGACAGCACCAATCTGGCCGATGTTGATGTCTGGCTGGCGGTGATTGGCACGCACTTCGGTGGCGTGTGGCTGTGGGAAATCCTGTTTAGCCTGCTGGCTGTTGCCGGTTTGTTACTGACCGGGCGGCTGCGTCAGCCCGTGTTACTGCTGGCAGGCGTACTGCAACTGGCCTGCATGGCTCTGATAGGTCATGCCGCGATGCGCGATGGCTGGCCGGGATTGCTTCAGCAGCTCAATCATGCACTGCATCTGATTGCCGCGGCGTTCTGGACGGGCGGATTACTGCCTCTGTTGCTGTTGATGCGGGAGGCGCGCCAGATCGATCGCCGTACCGACGCTATCCGCACCATGATGCGCTTTTCGCGCTATGGTCATCTGGCGGTGGCGTTAACGCTGCTGAGTGGCCTGATAAACAGCGTGATGATCGTGGGCTGGCCGCTCACGTGGCACGATTCACGCTACATTGTATTGTTGTTGTGCAAAGTGCTGCTGGTTGCCCTGATGGTGCTGGTGGCGCTGATTAACCGATACTGGCTGGTGCCGCGATTCCGCCTGGCGGGCAGCGGGACGCAGCAAAAATTTATTCGCATGACGCAGCTTGAACTGCTGCTGGCGTGCGGAGTGGTTGGGCTGGTCAGCGTATTTGCCACGCTGTCGCCAGCCTGAATGTGGTTTAAGAGAGAAAAGGGTAGTTATGTTGCTGAAGAAAGTGATCCCCGCAATCCTGTTGTTATCCGTATGCGGCCAGGCGCTGGCGGCACAAATCATTACCGTCAGCCGCTTTGAGATCGGTAAAGAGAAGTGGCCGTTTAACCGTGAAGAGGTGATGCTGACCTGTGAGAAAGATGGTGCGATGTTTGCCATCAACCCGAGCACGCTGATGACATACCCCCTGAACGATATCGCCGACACACTGTTCAAAAACAAACAGGTGAAAGCGCAGCCGATCAGCGTGATCCAGGCCGAAGATAAAGCGCATCCGGGCCAGATGATGAGTCTGCAGCCGATTGTTGAGCGCACCCAGGCGTTGTGCGGTAAATAAACCTGTCGGGTGCAGCACCGCGCTGCGCCCAACCCCTCTTTTTTGCCGTTGCGATCACAAACTGATCCGGTTTATGGTCCTGCGCCTCACGTTTGCTGGCAATTCCACCGCGCTGTTCTAATGTTAAATGGCAAGGCGACATCGCCTTCATAAATGCCAACTTTTAGCGCACGGCTCCTTGAGAGCCATTTCCCTGGACCGAATATAGGAATCGTATTCGGTCTTTTTTTGTCAGATGCCGCCCATCAGTTAATGATTTTCAATCAATAACTTAGTCTTTTCCGTTGTGTTCTTCTGCAAGACGCCATTCCATTATGTCATTGCCATTTTTCCTATTCATATAAGTTACAACCCTGCTTTACTACCTCTTTATGAAAGGGACACCGTGGCGATAATCTGCCAGCTGTTTTACTCATGGTTGAAGCTCTGTCAGGAGCATCAGGTATAGGCTGTACAGCCCGTGCGAGAGAAGTTTGCTGAGTGAACGGCGTTGCAGTACTCGGTAATGACCGCTCTACTATCCTGTGGCACTCTATTAAGTCACATGAAAATGAGGGAACGATAATGAATGCAGGGAATGCAATCACAGAACCTGGCAGATATTACACATTTCAGTCACCATTATCGGGCAACGTATTTTTTGAATTGAGACCACGTGTGCTGCCACGAAACGCACAGCCGGTGCTGGATGAGTCCAGCGGCATGTGCATTGGTTATTCTGTGGCTCAGGCTCCCGGTCTGTGGCAGATATACGATGTGCAGGGGCATTTTGTTCGACTTGAAGAGACACCTCTCGAAACGCCACTGATTGATCCTACAGACATAGCGCTTCTTGCGTTTGGTGTATTTCGAATTTTCCGCGCTGGCCGCGCATTATTGGAGGCTGGTACACGAGCTGCTATAAGTGCCAGACTCAGCCAGGCAACAATAATGTTCCTGCGTGCCAGGTTAAAAACGGGTTTATCGGCGTGTAACCTGAAAATGACCGAAACAGCGGCGAGGCACATGTATGAGCCGGGTCGCTATGTTCCGTTACATATTCAGGAAAGAGCTATCCGCTATGGCAGACGCATGGCCGATCCTCGCAACGGAGAGGGTATGTATCGTTATGAAACGGAAATGTATAAATTACACCGTAAGAAAAATATCACTGAGTATAAGAAGTACACTCTTGAGGTTGTGGTAAGGGTATCAGATTGGACGATAACTCATTTTAAGTATTTTTGATTAACCGACAGGAACGTACATATGTTTGATATCAGAGATGAAGAATTCGTTTTTGCGGTATCGCCTTTTGAACGGGTTGTCGATAACGAAGTCGATCCGGTTAATCATCACTGGGATTGGATACAGTCCTGGATCGAATTCTCGGTAAGCGGCCTGAAGGTGGCGTTTAAGACTAAGTTCACTGTTGGAGAGTTGAAAATGTTGAAGAAAGAATTTTCAGCTTTTCATCAGGCGATAATTGCTCAGAAAAAGTTAAAGTCGTTTAAATATCAGAGCGATATTCATCAGCTTGATATGATACTGACAAATGAAAATACTATTGATAGCGTAACTATTGATTTTATCCTTCGACCGGAGCCTCATGCCGACAGCGTTCAGGTTAAAGGCAGCTTTGGCCTTAATGAAAGCTATTTCCCCGACATTCTGAAGAGGCTGGATGAAATGATTCAATGGCAGAATTAAAGATTTTTTAATTGAAAGTTTTTAATTGAAAAATTCGGGCATAGAATGGATTTTAATTCAGTCCTTTCCGTCTATGTACTATTCGATGCGGCAGTATCAGTATCAATACCTGTACTGCCTGCATGCAGTTCATCCATACCGTAAGCGATGCCGCCACTGTCAGGGTATAGCCCGTGCAGTAAGCGGCTGCATTTTAAAAAAACCGCCTCAGTGGGTGACTTCTGCGGATTTACTGGTCTCATAATCTCGTCGTTTTTCAATCATCCTGATGTAGAAGTCATAAAGCTCTTTGTGCATGCGCTGCTTCATTTCAGCAGGCAACGGTTCCTGCGTTTTCTTCCACTCCTCCAGTTCAGGCTTGCAAATGACATAAGCCTCATCAACGATTTTTTTTGGCTGAATATCGGACTTTATGAACGGGATAGTGTGGTGATTCAGGCATTTAACCTCTGGCGTTTCGAATGACCTGTCATCCGCTATTGCTGTCATAGAAAGCAACATTCCAGATAAAAAAATCCACCTCAAAGCTTCTCCTCCTTTTGATAAATCGGGTCTTATCCCCGTGGAAACTTCATCGACTCTTCGTGGTAAAACTTGAGCTCTACTTATTGTAATTCAGCCATTCGTCCCAGCAACTTTCCGAATCTATATCCTGACATCCACGACTCTCAATCATGCTTAAGACCCCTTCAGTATGCAGGCTAATGGCGGTAGCATTATCACGAATATCTAATACTTCCTCTTCAGTCAAAGGAGAGCCTTTCTCCTCGGCTTTAAAAACAAGTAAGCTGATAAGTGAGGGAATGAAAACGATAGTCACTTCTCATCCTTCTGGTAAGCCGGGTCAGTGCCACACGGATTCTGCAGCGCAACATTCCTGTAAGCGACTCCTGATGTGGTAAAATCCACGTTAGCCCTATCGCGCTCATCTCTACTGTGCGCCGCCAGGTTTTTCGCTAACCATGCTTAGCCCGTAATTATTAAGAAGCTGCATTAGGATCACACGAGGCATCTCTTTACTTGATAGGCTGAAATTGTTGTTGAGCGCAGAGGCTATCATAGCGCTGGAAAGCAGATTGCCTTTGTAATAGATAGAAAGGCTCTTGCCAATATTTTGCCTCGTAACTTTATATAACCTTTTACCACACACGTTGGTTAGGTTGAAGATTACATTCTCAGACTCAACTTCATCCCTGGCTACATAATAGATTGATTCTATGATGCTGCTGGTACGGCTCTTGACTGTCATTAATGTCAAAGGTAAAACTTCCAGGCTCTGCGATGGCGGCCCCAGAAATAATAAAAGCAGCGAATAAAATCCCAGATCTAAGCATGCAGAATCCATACTGTGAGCATTAAAGAATAATTATAAGATTATTCGGTTTCATACGCACTTTATAGCACTTTTCAAAATTTATTTTTTGCTGCGTTCGTGCTCATTGCTGCTGCGAACAAAGCCAGGTAAAAAAAAACCGCCCGCAGGCGGCTGTTTACTACAAGTTAAATTCCCATGCGGTACTCTTCGTACGAACGAGGTTCAGAGTCACCCTCTTTGCGATAAACAAGGAGATCACTCTGCCGATTCGTAACATACATTAGTGTTTCAGTAAGCTGACGTCGCAAAGTAACAGGCATTTGAGGAATGCTTTTATCGCCGAGTCCATCCTCGATTTTATTCATGATTTCGAGAGCCAGGCCAATTTGCTCAGCATCCATCAAAATATTAACGCGATAACCCTCACGGGTCTCTTGCTCGCTGCCTAACTGCCTGGTTAGTTTATCGACCTGATTGGCATAAGCGTCCAGTTGAGCCTGAACATCAGTCGGGACTTCACCTGTTCTTTCAGCCAGCGCTTTGAGAGCGTTGATGTTCTCTATTGCCTGTTGTGCAAGGTCTGTAGCAGTAGTCATAATTTAGAGTCCTTTAAACAAGGATTAATACAGATAATTCAATTAGGTTGAGCAGGCCGATTTGAGATCGGCCTATGTAATACTCAATTAATTGAGTTAGCCTTTGTCGAACTGCGCAAACGAACGAGGTGACGGGTCGCCGGGTTTACGGAACTGGGCGTTATCGTCTTTGCGGCTTTTCAGATACATCAGGGTCTGCTTAGCCTGGTATTGATCGGTCGCAGAGAACGAACCCAGCGTGCCAGCATTACTTGCCGCTACCACTTTGGTGAGAATTTCGATACCCCAGCCGAGAGCTTCGGTGGTATCCAGAATCGCGGAGCGATACAAGGTGTTAAGGTCTTGCAGATCTTCAAATTCCTGGTCTGTATAAGACATGGTCAATCCTCTTTTAGTTGAGTGAGTTAGGCTCTGAATTTATTCAGACACCTTAATCTCATTTTTGCCGTGGACAGTTATTTACTGTATGTATATGCAGCTTTTAAGTTATTAATTTAGTGTAGTGCCATTATTAACTTTACTACGCTCTTTCAGAAAACCTGGCCTCTGATGTTCTCCTGGGTTAACAGCTGTCATGCGACGCTGGTTGCTGGGTATTGAAGTGTGGAGCTTTCCACTCAGGATTATTCGCTTTGGGGAACTACCACATCAGCAAGCATCTTCATTGCATCAGCCTGAAAAGCTCTTCTCTGCTTGTGTATTCAAAAGGTCATATTATTAAAGAGCATCACCGTCCTGGTGAGGAGTTCGTCCTGCTGATGTGTAAACAATACTTGCGGTACTGGTGATTGGCAATACCCCTGGTATTAAATATAATATCAACGGTATTATTTGTTTGATTCAGAAGGGAATTTATTTTTCAGGAGAGGGGAACCGACACAAAAAAGCCCGCTCAGTGGCGGGCTTTTTGTATTTCGCAAATTTCGGGCTTACGGGGTAAGCGGTTTTTAAAGCTTTGGTAAAGGCTGAAAGGGTCGGGTACCAGTTGAGCAAAAGCCTCTTCCTTCCAATGAGCTTTACACCAACTTCATCTTCGTCTCGATCGCCACGCCCAATACTCTGCAGTTGCCGTTCACTGGTACCATAGGCCACTGAGGGTTTAAACCCTTCAGATATTTCTGGCTGCCATCAATGATGAGCTTCTTAAACGTAGCTTCGTTATCATCAGTGAGTTTTGCCACGATCAGGCTCCCATTTACCGCTTCGCGGCCTGTATCGAACAATACATACGTTCCTGCCGGGATGCTTAGTCCGATCGGTGCTGTCATCGAATCGCCTTCCACCTGTAACCAGAAAGCATCTCCCTGTATATGTGCGTCAGATTCAAGCCACATATCGACATCCTTAATGGTATAGGGTTCACAGGCTTCTGCCCATGCGCCAGCCTGAACCTTGCTTAGTACCGGGTAGCGTGCAGTCGAGTTGTAGTCTCTGGGGTTTGATACGTTAGCATCAGCCGCTGAAGCGTAACTGCTTGCCTCTCTGGCAAGAGTGGGGCTGAAATCAGCAATTGAGCATTGAAGCATCTTCGCAAACACAGACGCCACTGACACGTTCAGTGAGTTTCTTCCGTTCAGGTAATGCCCAACACCGCCTTGGGTTATACCCAAAGCATCGGCTATAAGCTGCTGCGTAATGCCCAGCGACTTTTTCTTTGACTCATACAAAGCTTTCAGGCGAGTAGCATCGGCCATCTGCTCTGGAGTAAGTTCTTTTTTCTTTTCCATCTCCGAATTCTAATACTCAAGTTCTTAAAAAAGAAGTACCGAATGTATTTATATTTTCAATACTTTCGGTATTTTTTATTGTGGGTCACTCTGAGAAAACCAATAGATAAGTTAACCCGGGTTGATTACGTAAGAAGAAAGGACAGTCGAAGGCCGCGGATGTAATCTGTGTTTATCCGACTCAGACCGCAATCAGTAAAGCAGTACGGGTAGTGCGGAAAATTTTCGTAATCACGCCTCCTGATAAATGTGTACATGAAGCAGAGCGCTGGCCCTTACCTGGCAGAAGAAATGCTGCTGCAAAAGTTGTGTTGCTCTTTATCAATCTCACCTCCCTCGCAATACCAGTGAAAACCTGGGTAACTTGCTCTCCGTAATGTCATGCTAATCATTTACCAACACAGAAATTATCATTCCTGGAAAACGCGAGAAACAACAAGTTCACCTACGAAGCAGAAACTGAATTAAACCTCCGGTTAAAAGCGCTTCACTCTTATCCAATAAATCCCTTCACGAATAACTTAAATTTGCCGCACTTAAGCGCCCGCGCTACGCCTTCACCCCAAAAACCCACCCCACTCGCAAAAGCAGAAACAACCCGGCAACCTCGCACCCAAAGCTTACCTGTCATCTTGTCATCACCGCGGTTTGGCTTATCCTTAAGTCTTCAATCAAAAGGAGTAACGTTTATGAAAGCGGCAATTGCTAACAGTGAACACAAGGTTGAAGTGGTTGAGAAGACGTTGCGTCCTCTCAAAACGGGCGAAGCACGGCTCAGGATGGAATGCTGTGGCGTATGCCATACCGATCTGCATGTGAAGAACGGTGATTTCGGTGATAAAACCGGCGTGACGCTGGGCCACGAAGGTATCGGTATTGTTGAGGAAGTCGCGCCAGATGTCACCTCACTCAAGCCAGGCGATCGTGCCAGCGTGGCATGGTTCTTTAAGGGCTGCGGGCACTGTCAATACTGTAACTCCGGTAACGAAACGCTCTGCAGAGAGGTCGTCAATGCCGGTTATACCGTCGATGGCGGCATGGCTGAAGAGTGTATCGTCGTTGCAGACTACTCGGTCAAAGTCCCCGATGGGCTTGACCCATACGCCGCCAGTAGTGTCACCTGCGCTGGTGTCACCACCTATAAAGCGGTGAAAGTGTCCGAGGTAAAACCGGGTCAGTGGCTGGCGATTTACGGTCTTGGCGGGCTGGGAAATCTCGCCCTGCAGTATGCAAAAAATGTCTTTAACGCCAAAGTGATCGCAGTTGACGTGAGTGATGGGCAACTGGCACTGGCGAAAGAGATGGGCGCCGACCTGGTCGTAAACTCTGCCAGCGAAGATGCGGCTCGCTTTATTCAGGAGCAAACCGGTGGGGCGCATGCGGCTGTGGTAACAGCGGTTGCTAAAGCGGCGTTTAACTCTGCTGTCGATGCGGTCAGGGCCGGTGGTCGGGTAGTGGCTGTCGGACTGCCGCCAGAAGCGATGAGTCTGAATATTCCACGTCTGGTGCTCGATGGCATACAGGTGGTGGGATCGCTGGTCGGAACGCGTAACGATCTGGCGGAAGCTTTCCAGTTTGCGGCAGAAGGGAAGGTGGTGCCGAAGGTGACCAAAAGGAAGATCGGTGAGGTCAATGCCATCTTCGATGAGATGATTCAGGGCAAGATCCGCGGCAGGATGGTGATCGACTTTACCGGTCAGCCTGCTGAATAATCCGTGCCAATAATCGCACAAGCCCGCGCCGTGCGGGCTTTTTTATGCCTGTAAGGCCAGTTCTCTCCCTCTGAATGCGTAAGAGCACATTCGGTTAAAGCATTAATAAGCGCAGCTTTATGTTTCATGATGTGATTTTCACTTGAACTTTACCGGTAACATTATAGTTTATGGGGTGAAGTCTGATTACACACATCTGAAGGAGGGTTATTTATGGCTAAGCATCACTTACTCAAATCCATTGAAATTGCAGCGATTGTGCTATTTGTCCTGATACTGGCGTATCTGGCTGTTACCGGTCTGCTGTCATCAACTGGCGTGGATCACGCCTGGCCTTATCCCAGTAAGTAACTGAGTGCCGCACCAGGGAAATTATAAATAATATAAATAGATAACCGATCCTGATACAGGACATAAAAAACCCCGCAATCGCGAGGTTAATCAGAGGTTACACCAGGCTCACCGAAAGCAGAATCAGCTCTCCGGTTTCCAGCGACAGGCTTTTCTTGGTTTCGAACATAAAGGCTTCCAGCGCCTCCTCGACATCGTCACCCTCGATAAAGGCGTGAGTCGTGACATGATTTTCACCTTCAGGCTTAATCACGTAAGAAACAAACCACTTCTTCTTTTGCATGATGCTTATCCTCTTCTGAATAGGTAAATGCCGCGCACCGGCAATACTGAGTTTTTCCGCCAGCAGTTCAGCTGAACATAACTGGTTCTGTCCGACAAAGACTAATCAAGCGGGGTCGGATGCAGCAGGTCGATTACGTCATCAATTTCATTGCTGGCCGCATGGCGATCAAGGGCAACCGCATAGTAGCGTCCCTTACAGTAGTGCTTTGTTACCGCCACCCGATGGCCGGTATCGCTGTCAGCTTCACCGCCGGTCAGGGTCTGCAGGTGGGGCGGGATAACCAGCTCACTTTCGAGTTGTTCTGCTTCAATGATCACTGCGCCACCGTCACTGGATAGCAGCAGATGCTGAATGCTCATGTTCTCTCCTCTGCGTCAGATTGTTAACCGGGAAAGTGTAGTTCACCTCGGCGGGTGTGCTGACTTCCGCTCAGGAGAAGCCATGTGAAGCGGCAATAAAAAAGCCCCGTCAGGGGCTTTTAGGAAAGGGATGGGCTGCGTTAAAAACTTAACTGGTCTGATCGGCCAGCTTCGGCTTCAGCACGCGCTTACCAATCTGAATGCCGGGCTTCTCAACATACTTATAGAGTAAAGAGGCCAGCGCATAGGTCACCGGGATGGCAGAGACGCAGACAATCAGGAAGCGCATCATGTCGCTCTTAAACTCAATGTCGGTGTGATTGAGCAGCAGTGCGATCATCGGGAGCACAATCAGCAGATGCAGCAGGTAGACCGAGAACGACACGTCGCCCAGCCAGGTGCTGAGACGGTTGTTCAGCAGCTTACGCGGCAGAGCAATCAGCGTTGCCATCAGGCTGCCCTGCGGGTATTGCCACAGAATCGCTGTCATACCGACGATCATCAGCGCCTCCATAATCACCTGCAGCTTAATCGCGCCTAGGCCCATCGCCACGCTGGCGACCGGGCCGAGCAGCGCAAAGGCGACGTAGAGCAGGGATTTACGGCGAATCGCCTCGGCCAGCAACATGCCCGACAGGAACATATTCAGCTTTATCAGGATCATTGAAGGCATCTCAAACGCCTCATAATAATCTGCCAGCACATACCGGCCAGCGCAGCAGAGCGCCATGATGCCAATCAGCGATGCGGCATAACCAAAGCGCAGCGTCACCAGCATGATGAACGGGAACAGCAGATAGAACTGCATCTCCAGCCCGATACTCCAGTCAGGCAGCACGGTATTAAAACCATATTCGGGCAGCAGGCCGAACAGGAAACTGAAGTGGGTCAGGATGTTTGCCAGCGACTGGTCGGTGTAACGCGATGATTCAGTGGCGGTGCCGGAATAGAAATGAGCAATGGTGTCACGCATCTCGCCAAACCACGGGCCATAAATCAGAGCGATGATTAGCAGCAGATAGTAGAGCGGGGCGATGCGGAAGAAGCGCCGGATCCAGAACTTCTTAATGGTCTCTGTGCTCTGCCACGGCTCTTTCTGCTGACGCTCGACGTAGTTTTTCGCCATCAGATAACCCGATAACAGAATAAACAGATCGACCCCGATGCCAGGGGATGAAATAAGCGTGATATGGCAATGAACCAGTAAGCTTATATGGCCAACTAATACCCAGAGAGAAGCGATGCCGCGTAATCCCTCCAGCTCCGTAGACCAACCTCGTGTTGCAGACATAACTATTCCTCGTTTTTATCCGACCTTCGGCGCTCACTAAGCCTCAAGGCAAGAGATATGTAAACGGGCCTTTACAAAAGTAAGAAGATTCCGAGCACAGGCAGGAGGGAAAAATCAACCGAAACAGGGCGGGAAAGCACAGGAAGTTAAGGGCGTGCAGTGGCACACCCTTAATCAATATCACTGAATGAGAGGGCCGATCAGGCCAGTTTTAACAGGATCATACCGGCCAGCAGCAGGGTCAGGCCGGCCCAGCCTTTGCGGTTCAGCCGCTGGCCAAACAACACCCATCCGGCCGCGACAGTGGCGATAATCCCAAAACCGCCCCAGACCGCATAGGCGATCGAGAGATCGATACCTTTGACCGCCTGAGCGAGTGCGCTGAACGCGAGCAGGACACAACAAAGTGAAAGCAGACCGTACAGCGGTTTCTTAAACCCATCAGAATATTTAAGGAATATGTTGGCGGCAATCTCCAGCACGATAGCCAGCGCCAGCCAGGACGCATGAACAAGATCAGCGATGAGCATGATTAACCTCCGCTGATGATTGGGTGCCGGTTTTGATCAACACAATTCCGACAATCAGCGTCACCAGCCCACAGATTTTCAGCGCTGACAACGTTTCACCAAACAGTTGCACGCTGAATAACGTAATCAGCATGATGCCGATACCTTCCCACAGGGCATAAGCCACGCCCAGGGCGATACGTTTAATGGCGAAACTCAGCAGAATATAAGAACAGGCAATCATGCCCAGCATCATCAGGTAGCCGGAATGGCTGCCATTGAGGCTGGACCATTTCATAAAAAGGGTACCAATAATCTCAGTAACAATAGCGAGTGATAATAAAAGCCAGGCGCGCATGGGTGCTCTCCAGCAACGATAAATGACGACCTGCAACAACGCACAACGTGCGGGCAGACTCAGAACAGTGTCGAAGTGGTGAGGGGACTACAGGGCGTTACGCCAGTGCTGATCGGCGGCATTCCAGCCAGAAAGGCAAATGGGGGAAAACAGGGGGGTTGACATGAACATTCTGCTCATAAAATTTACAACACATCCACATTGTTGCTTCTCATCAGTGGACGGATAGTGCCTCCGGTTAAATAGACGCTGGATTTATAGCATTCTGCACATCACCAAATCAACAGCAGATGCTGCTTTGTTTGATGTCGGTTAAGGTTTGATGATTTGAAAATGGTGAAATGTGGAAAAGGATGTGTGGTAAACCGTAATGAAAAAATAGCCGGGCAATAAAAGTGCCCGACTACTATTAAGTGACGATGTCACGTATTATTCAGTGCGCTGCGGAACCGTGCGAACGGGTGCATCACCCGCGACATAATAAGCGGCGGTGCTGCGCGGCAATGGATCGCGACCACGAATCTTATCGGCAATCTTCTCGCCAATCATGATAGTGGTGGCGTTCAGGTTACCGGTGATGATCAGCGGCATAATCGACGCATCAACCACGCGTAAGCCCTCCAGTCCATGCACACGACCTTCGCCATCAACGACGGACATCGGGTCGTTACCCATCTTACAGGTGCCGCACGGGTGATAGGCGGTTTCGCCGTGGTTACGCACGAACTCATCCAGTTGCTCATCTGTCTGGCAATCCAGTCCCGGACTGATTTCACGGCCACGGTACTTGTCCAGCGCCGGCTGATTAATGATCTGGCGCGTGATGCGAATCGCATCGCGGAACTCATGCCAGTCCTGCTCATGCGACATGTAGTTAAACAGAATGGCCGGATGACGACGCGGATCGCGTGACTTCAGGCGTACATGACCGCGGCTTGGAGAACGCATTGAGCCGACGTGACACTGGAAGCCGTGGGCATCAACCGCGTTGGAACCGTTGTAGTTAATCGCCACCGGCAGGAAGTGATACTGAATGTTCGGCCAGCTGAACTCTTCGCGGCTGCGGATAAAGCCACCCGCTTCAAACTGGTTGCTGGCGCCGATACCGGTGCCGTTAAACATCCACTCTGCACCGATTTTCGGCTGATTCCACCACTTCAGAGCCGGATAGATTGAGACCGGTTCCTTACACTCATACTGAAGATACATCTCCAGATGGTCCTGCAGGTTTTCACCCACGCCCGGCAGGTCGTGAACCACCGGGATATCAAACTGCTTCAGCAGCTCAGGAGAACCCACGCCAGAACGCTGCAGGATCTGTGGCGAAGCGATAGCGCCGGCACACAGCAGCACTTCACGACGCGCGGTTACTTTGTTGATGGTGTTGCTGTCGCCCTGCAGATACTCCACACCGACCGCGCGCTTGCCATCGAAGATGATGCGATCGGTAGTGGCGTGCGTGATGATCTTCAGGTTAGCGCGGCCTTTAGCCATATCGAGATAGCCACGCGCAGTGCTGGAACGACGACCGTTTGGCGTCACGGTACGATCCATTGGACCGAAACCTTCCTGCTGATAACCATTAAGGTCGTCAGTGCGTGGATAACCCGCCTGTACGCCCGCCTCAATCATCGCTTCAAACAGCACGTTGTTGCCCGCTTTAGGCGTTGCAACACACACCGGGCCGTCGCCGCCGTGGAAATCGTTCGGGCCGATATCGCGGGTTTCCGCTTTACGGTAGTAGGGCAGGCAGTCCAGATAGCTCCAGTTCTCCAGTCCAGGTTCGCTGGCCCAGTTATCGAGATCCATCGCGTTACCGCGGATATAACACATGCCGTTAATCAGTGATGAACCGCCCAGACCTTTGCCGCGACCACACTCCATGCGGCGATTGTTCATGTAAGGCTCTGGCTCAGTTTCATAAGCCCAGTTATAGCGTTTGCCCTGTAACGGGAAAGCGAGGGCCGCAGGCATCTGGGTGCGAAAATCAAAGCGGTAATCCGGGCCGCCCGCTTCCAGCAACAGGACGCTCACGTTGCTCTCTTCGGTCAGACGGGTAGCCAGAACGTTTCCTGCGGATCCGGCTCCAATAATAATGTAATCAAATTCCATTCATCGTTCCTCAGGTTAAGTGATTAAAAGACTGACTGAAAACGCGTCAGCTCAACCTGCACGGACTTCACCTGGGTGTAGCTCTGCAGCGTCATCAGGCCATTCTCACGGCCAATGCCGGAGTGCTTGTAACCCCCCACTGGCATCTCTGCGGCAGATTCGCCCCAGGTATTAATCCAGCAGATACCTGCTTCGATCTGATGAATCACGCGGTGCGCCTTATTGAGATCCTGCGTCACCAGTCCGGCGGCCAGACCAAAGTCGGTGTCATTGGCGCGGCGAATCACTTCTTCTTCACTTTCATAGCTCAGGATCGACATGACCGGTCCGAAGATCTCTTCACGCACAATCTTCATCTCATCACGGCAGTCGGTGAACACGGTGGGTGCAACCCAGGCACCCTGGTCGAAATCGCCACCGGTCAGACGTTTGCCGCCGCACAGAACGCGTGCGCCTTCAGCGATGCCGGATTCGATATAACGCATCACATTGTCGCGATGGCTGAAGCTGACCAGCGGACCAAAGTTGGTCGCCGGGTCACGCAGATCGCCTGCCTGAATGCGGGCAACGCGCTCGCTGATTTTCGCCTCGAATGCGGCCTGCAGTTTTGCAGGAATAAAGACGCGGGTGCCGTTGGTGCAGACCTGACCGGAGCTGTAGAAGTTCGCCATCATGGCGATGTCGGCGGCCAGATCGAGATCGGCATCATCAAAGATGATCAGCGGTGATTTACCGCCCAGTTCCATGGTGACCTCTTTCAGCGTTGAACCTGCTGCATTGGCCATCACTTTTTTGCCGCTGACGACGCCACCGGTGAAGGAGACTTTGTCGATGCCAGGATGCTCAGTGAGCAACTGACCGGTAACCGAACCGATGCCCGGCAGCACGTTGAACACGCCATCCGGCAGGCCCGCTTCGGTGTAAATTTCCGCCAGCTTCAGGGCAGTGAGCGGGGTCATTTCACTCGGTTTGAAAATCATCGCGTTACCCGCCGCCAGCGCGGGCGCGGATTTCCACAGGGCGATCTGAATCGGGTAGTTCCAGGCACCGATACCGGCTACCACGCCCAGCGGTTCGCGGCGGGTGTAAACAAAGGAGGTTTCGCGCAGTGGGATCTGCTGACCTTCCAGCGCCGGAACCAGACCGGCGTAATACTCCAGCACGTCTGCGCCGGTGACAATATCGACCGCTGAGGTTTCGCTGTAAGGCTTACCGGTATCGAGCATTTCCAGCTCTGCCAGCTCATCATTACGCTCACGCAGAATATCGACGGCACGACGCAGGATACGTGAGCGCGCCATGGCGGTCATCGTGGCCCAGACTTTCTGGCCTTTTCTGGCGGCAGCAACGGCGCGATTGACATCTTCCTGGCCGGCGGCATGAACCTCTGCCAGCACTTCGCCGTTGACCGGGTTAATCGTCTGGAACGTTTCGCCAGACGCTGCGGCAACATAAGCGCCATCGATGTAGAGTTTCTGCTCGGTGAATCGGGACATGTTTTCTCCTTCCGTTATTCGTGCTCGCCAGCCAGTTGCTGACGGATGAATTGGGTGGTCAGTGTGAGGGCGATGACCGGGTTAAATGGCTTACCGCTCAGCGCGGCGCGCAGCCACAGACCATCTATCAGGGCAGCCAGACCGTGTGCGGCCAGCCTTGCCTTCTCCAGCGGCAGTTCACGCCGGAATTCGACCACCAGCGTTGAGTAGAGCCGCCGGCTGCTGACCCGCTCCAGGCGATTAAGCTGGGGCTGATGCATGCTGCTCGACCAGAAGTCGAGCCAGGCTTTCATCACTGCCGTGTGCACTTGGGTATCATCAAAATTACCCTCAACGATGGCACACAACCGCTGTTCTGCAGAGGCACCGGCCAGCGGTTCTAACCGCGACAATACCGCCTCCCGCAGTTGACGCGTTACATCACGCATCGTGGCTTCCAGTAAGCCGTTCTTATCCTTGAAGTAGTGACTGATGATGCCGGTGGATACCCCCGCCCGACGGGCGATCTGGGCGATAGTGGCATCATTAATCCCCACTTCATTAATCGTGCTCAGGGTCGCATCAATCAGTTGCCGACGACGTATCGGCTGCATCCCTACCTTTGGCATAGCTCCAGCTCCACCCTCAAATCGAGCCCCTATTTAAACTTTTTTTGATTGCACGTTCAATATAAAAAGAAACTTTGTTAGGATGCTGTTCTTTAAATGTAGCGAAAGCGAAACGGCAATGAGTGCTAAAATAGGCTGGTTTGCCTGAGTGATTAACAGGAAGTGACAGAACGAAACAGGGCCGCAAGGCCGGAAAGCCGTGGACGGCAAGACTTATCCATTGCGTATTTTCAGGACATTAACCAGAGGTAACCGATGAATAATCCACCTGCCGGTGAAAAAGACAGACTCAATCCCGTTGTATTTTATACCTCTGCCGGATTGATTCTGACGTTTTCACTTGTGACGATTCTCTACAGTGAACTGGCCGCGAGCTGGATCCTCAAGGCGGTAAACTGGGTTTCCGCCACCTTCGGCTGGTACTACATGCTGGCTGCCACGCTCTATATTGTTTTTGTGCTCTATATGGCCTGCTCACGCTTTGGTTCGATCAAGCTCGGGCCGGAGCACTCCAAACCCGAGTTCAGCGTGCTCAGCTGGTCCGCCATGCTGTTCGCCGCAGGGATCGGCATTGACCTGATGTTCTTCTCGGTCGCCGAGCCGGTGACGCAGTATATGCAGCCGCCGGAGGGGGCAGGGCAGACGATGGAAGCGGCCCGCCAGGCGATGGTCTGGACGCTGTTCCACTACGGACTGACCGGCTGGTCAATGTATGCGTTGATGGGCATTGCGCTGGGCTACTTCAGCTATCGCTATAACCTGCCGCTGACCATCCGTTCCGCGCTCTATCCCATCTTTGGTAAACGCATCTATGGCCCGATTGGCCACACCGTAGATATTGCGGCCGTGGTGGGCACCATCTTTGGTATCGCCACCACACTCGGCATCGGGGTCGTGCAGCTGAACTATGGCCTCAAAGTGCTGTTTGATATCCCGGAAGGCCTGACCGCGCAGGCCGCGCTGATTGTCCTCTCCGTGGTGATCGCCACCATTTCTGTCACGTCGGGCGTCGATAAAGGGATCCGTATTCTCTCTGAGCTGAACGTGGTGATGGCGCTGGGACTGATTCTGTTTGTGCTGTTCTTCGGCAACACCGAGTTCCTGCTGAATGCGCTGGTGCTGAACGTCGGGGATTATATCAACCGCTTTATGGGCATGACGCTCAATACCTTTGCATTTGATCGCCCGACACAGTGGATGAACAGCTGGACGCTCTTCTTCTGGGCGTGGTGGGTGGCCTGGTCGCCATTCGTCGGCCTGTTCCTGGCGCGTATCTCACGTGGTCGTACCATCCGTGAGTTCGTGCTGGGCACGCTGATTATTCCGTTTACCTTTACGCTGTTGTGGCTGTCAGTGTTCGGTAATGCCGCGCTGTATCAGATCATCCACGGCAATACGGAGTTTGCGCAGGAAGTAATGAATCATGCGGAGCGCGGCTTCTATAGCCTGCTGGCGCAGTATCCGGCGTTTAAACTCAGCGCCTCGGTCGCGACGATCACCGGTATGCTGTTCTACGTCACCTCGGCGGATTCCGGCTCGCTGGTGCTGGGTAACTTCACCTCGCGACTGAAAGACATCAACAGTGATGCACCGAACTGGCTGCGTATCTTCTGGTCTGTGGCGATTGGGGTACTGACCATGAGCATGCTGATGACCAACGGTATCACTGCCTTGCAGAACACTACGGTGATCATGGGGCTGCCGTTCAGCTTTGTTATCTTCTTTGTGATGGCGGGGCTGTTTAAATCGCTGAAGATTGAAGATCACCGTCGGGCCAGCGCCACGCGCGACACCGCGCCCTATCTGGCTCATGCGACCGATCGCCTGACCTGGAAGAAGCGTCTTTCGCGCCTGATGAACTACCCTGGCTCGCGTTATACCCAGCAGATGATGGAAAAAACCATCTATCCGGCGATGCAGGAAGTGGCGAAAGAGCTGGAGCTGCGGGATGGCCGGGTCACGCTGGAGAGCGTTGAGCCGGATGAAAGCAACCCGATTGGCTATCTGGATCTGCGCGTCCATCTGGGCGAGGAGCAGGACTTTATCTATCAGGTCTGGCCGCAGCAATATTCGATTCCGGGCTTCACCTATCGCGCCCGCAGCGGTAAGTCGACCTACTACCGGCTGGAAACCTTCCTGATGGAGGGCAGCCAGGGTAACGACTTAATGGATTACAGCAAAGAGCAGGTGATCATCGACATACTGGATCAGTATGAGCGACACCTGAACTTCATCCATCTCAACCGTGAAGCGCCGGGCAGCAACATCAGCTTCCCAAGCGCTTAACTCAGGGCCCGTCAGTGAGCAATTGCTGGCGGGCTTTTTTTTCGCTACCGTCGTCATCAACAATACCGCTTCACCTGCCGAAATCGACTATCTTTAGGGCTTTGCTGGCCTGATGCCTGAAAAGCGTAGACAGGGAGTCATATGGGAAAAATATTCAGTACGTTTCTGCCGCTCTATACCACTACGCTTCTGATGCTGCTGGGTTCCGGTTTACTGACTACCTACGTCTCGTTACGACTGGCCAGTGAGCAGGTTAATGGTGCGCTGATCGGCGCGATTATTGCGGCCAACTACATCGGGCTGGTGATTGGCGGCAAGGTGGGGCACAACCTGATTGCCCGCGTCGGCCATATCCGTGCCTACGTGGCCTGTGCCGGAATTATTACCGCCTCGGTGGTGGGTCACGGGCTGACGGACTTTATTCCGCTGTGGGTCTTTCTGCGTCTGATTATCGGGCTCTGCATGATGTGCCAGTACATGGTGCTGGAGAGCTGGCTCAACGATCAGGCGGAATCTTCCCAGCGCGGCATGATTTTCGGCCTCTATATGGTCGCCACCTACCTTGGACTCAGTGGCGGACAGGTGATCCTGAGCCTGCAATCGGGGTTTGGGGTGAGCACGCTGCTGATTGTGGCGCTCTGTTTCGCGCTCTGTCTGGTGCCGATTGCACTGACCACCCGCACTCATGTCCGGCCCATGACGCCGGCGCCGATGGAGCTGGGCTATTTTATCCGCACTATTCCCAAACTGCTCGGCACCACCCTGGTGACCGGCATGGCGATTGGCGCGTTCTATGGCCTGGCACCGGTTTATGGCAGCAGCAAAGGCTTCACCACCAGCCAGACCGGTTATTTTATGAGTCTCACGATTTTTGCCGGACTGGTGTCGCAGTTTCCGCTGAGCTGGCTCTCTGACCGCTATGACCGCCAGCGGCTGTTATTCATCATTGCCATGCTCTTTGCCGTGGCCTGCGTGCCGCTGGTGGTACTGCCGCATCTCACCTTCCACTGGATGATTGGCATCGCCTTTGCCGCCAGCATGATGCAGTTTGCGCTCTATCCGTTGCAGGTGGCGCTGGCCAACGATCAGGTCGCCGCCGATCGTCGTGTCTCGTTAACTGCCTGTCTGCTGATGGCGTTTGGTATTGGCGCCAGTATCGGCCCGCTGGTGGTCGGTGCGCTGATGCAGCCGCTGGGCAGCAATATGCTCTATCTCTTCTTTATGCTCTGTGCGCTGGTGATTGGCGGACTGAGTTATGTGCGTGCGCCGGGTCCGCTTCCGACGACCGAAGTGCCGTTGCCGCATGTGGTGATGCCTGACAGTCTGGCGACCTCGCCACTGGGTGCCGCGCTGATCCCGACGCTGGAAGAGGAGGTGATTCATGCGTCGATGGGCGGTCAGGAGCCGGAAGAGGAGAGTGCTGAGTTCGATGGCACAGCTGACGAAGAGGATTTGCCCGATGACCTTCCTGAGGATCAGCGGCATAAATAACAGCGGCACAGCAGGATGCCGTTCGCCGCTGACTGTACCGTTAAAGCAGGATGTCCGGATCTGACACACTCTTGTCCGGTTGCTGACTCGACATTCGTGTCAGCAACCGCGAAGCTGGCGCATACCGTTTTTTTTTAAGGAGTCACACCATGCTGGAACTGCGCCCCAATTGTGAACGCTGCGACGTTGATCTGCCGCCATCTTCTCTGGCGGCACGCATCTGCTCGTTTGAATGCACTTTCTGCGCTGACTGTGCTGAGCATCTCACTCATCTTTGCCCCAACTGCGGCGGTGAGCTGGTGCGCCGTCCGGTGCGTCCGGCAGAGAAACTGCAGAAATATCCGGCTAAAATGCGTAGCTGATCCCAAATGACTACAGATATGATGGGGGCAGAATAGCCTGGCGCGCCTGATCGCTTTATGATGTATTTCGTCCCTGACAGAGCTACCACCTTAACTGAGTGCCGGAGATAAGCGCCGGGAGGGACGCTCCTTTCACCTCTCTTTAATCGCTTTGTCCGGCCTCCTTGCTTCCTTGCTTCCTTGCTTCCTTGCTTCCTTGCTTCCTTGCTTCCTTGCTCCCTTGTTGCCAGCCTCCTTTGCATTCTGCTTTCCAGCTCGTCATGCCAGTACAGGGTCAGCCCTGACTATACTCTGAAGATGTTTTCAGCAGACAAAGGCCGGGTGCAGCGATGTTTTACCAATCCCTGAATGGCGCAGCGTGGCGACGGATCTGGGTGGTCGGCGATCTGCATGGCTGCCGCCGCGAACTGGATGCGCTGTTGCAGCAGCATCAGTTTGACCCGCAGCAAGACTTACTGATTTCGGTGGGTGACATCATCGATCGCGGTCCCGACAGCCTGGGCTGTCTGACACTGCTGGAGGAGCCCTGGTTTCACTGCGTGCGGGGGAATCATGAGGAGATGGCGCTTTCAGCATTACAGGGGCAGGAAATGGCGCTCTGGCAGATGAACGGTGGAGACTGGTTCTTTCGGCTGCGTGGTGCAGCGTTGATTGCGGCGCGTCACGCGTTGCAGCGTTGCCGTGAGCTGCCGCTGATTCTCCATCTGCAACTCGATGAGCGAACTGTTGTGATTGCTCATGCTGATTATCCGGCCCGGGAATATGCGTTGAATAAGCCACTCGACTGGCAGCAGGTGGTCTGGAGCCGTCAGCGGCTGGAGGCGATGGAGTCAGGCGAACGGACGGGCATCCGTGGCGCTGACGCCTTTTACTTCGGACACACGCCGCTGAAACAGTCGCTGACGATTGCCAATCTGCACTACATCGATACCGGCGCAGTGTTTGGCAATCATCTGACGATGCTGCAAATAAAGTGACTCAGCGGAACAGGCGTCCGTCGCGCACCAGCTCCCGCGGATAGCTGTTCTTGATACGGCTGCCGACTTTTTTAGCCAGCCCCAGCGGCTGCTGCTGATAAGTGACAATCATCTCATTACGGGTGGGTTCCGTTTCCGGGTAGATATCCCGCCCGCGATACCACTCTTCCGCCTCTGCTGCGGTGAGCTCAAAAGTCTGCGCCGCATCGGGTTTTGCCAGCGCAATCACCGCTTCATGCTGCCAGCGATAACCTTTAGCAAAGGTTTCTGCCAGCTTCAGGCCGATGCGCGAGAAACGTACTTTGCCCAGCAGCGGGGTGACGGCCTTCGGGAAAAGCCAGATCTCTTTGTCACGCTGCCACAGCTCCAGCGACGCATCCCATTTAAGAGAGACAGCGGCGGCGGCCTGGGCTATCTCACTTTCCAGCTTGCGGCTGAGGTGGGAGAAGGGCAGTTTACCCACTTTGTAGCCCGGCAGCGGTAAGGGCTCGACCGACGCGGTTTTACGCAGCCGGGCAACGAAAAAGCCTTCGCTGTCGAACATCTGCGGGAAGACATGCAGATAGCCCTCGGGCGTCGCGGCCTGTCCGGCACCCTCAAACAGCCCATCGAGCGCTACAACCTCAACAGCGTCCGGATAGCGCTCCAGCAGCCAGGCGATAACCTGCTGATTCTCAATCTGATTCAGGGTGCAGGTGGAGTAAACCAGCGTGCCGCCGGGTTTGAGTGCGTGGAAGGCACTGTCGAGCAGATCGCGCTGGGTCGCGGCGATCTCATGCGTACTTGCCAGCGACCAGTTTTTCAGCGCATCAGCATCTTTACGAATCACCCCTTCGCCGGAGCAGGGGGCGTCGAGCAGGATGGCGTCGAACTGTTCCGGCAGGGCTGGCCCGAAGACCCGTGCGTCAAAGTGCGTTAAGGCACTGTTGCTGACGCCGCAGCGGCTGATATTGGCGTGCAATACTTTTACCCGGCTGGAGGAGAATTCGTTAGCCAGGATAACCCCCTGATTGCCCATCCGCGCAGCAATCTGGGTCGTTTTAGAACCCGGTGCCGCCGCCATATCTATCACGGCGCTGACCTCTGACTGAGCATCAAATAGCGCGGTCACCGGCAGCATGGAGCTGGCCTCCTGAATGTAGAACAGGCCGCTGAGATGCTCAGCTACGCTGCCCAGTGGCAGGCTCTCATCTTCCCGACTGATCCAGAATCCCTCTTCGCACCACGGCACCGGCGTCAGCTGCCAGCCGTAACCCGCGGTCTGACCCAGAAAGTCAGCCACGCTGATCTTCAGGGTATTGACGCGAATACTGCGGCGCAGGGGTTGCTGACTGTACGCAATAAATTGCGCGAGGCTCGCCTCATCGGGCAGGCTCTGGCGCATTAATGAGAGAAAATCGGCGGGGAAAAGCGAAGAAGCATCTGACACGGGCACATTCCAGTTAAGACAAAGGCGGCAGTGTACCATGAGGAAAGGAAACGGGCAGCCAGGCTGCCCGTTTGAGATAGCCTTTAGCGCGGAGACGGGATCGCCGTTCCCCAGTTACGCCAATCTTTCGGCGCTTCATCCTGCAGCAGGAAGTGTTTATCCGGATTCGCCTGTGGCGCCAGCGGCACCGTCGGCGGCGTCGCAAACTGAATGCCACCGCGAATAAACTGCTGGAATGTCCCGGTTTTCACTACGCCACCCACCAGACCGAAGTCCAGGTTATAGCCGGATGCCAGCCAGAACACCGAGTTATTACGCACCAGATGCTGGTACTTCTTACTGATGCGCAGGGCAATCTGCACACGATCCGCCATATTACCCAGTGAGGTGCCGGTCACGGTACCCACTTCCACACCACGGAACAGCACCGGCGTACCCAGCGACAGTGAACCGGCCTCAGTGGCATCAACATAAATGTTCAGGCCATTAAGGTAGCGGGAATCGGTAATGGTGCTCTCCTGCAGCTCAAACGTGCGCGCGGCGCCACCTTTACCTGAATCCACGTTGACGTAAGGCTGCAACAGGGTTTCCAGATGATTCACGCCGGTAGCGGAAATCTCCGGTGAAACCACCGAGAAACGGCTGCCGAGACGGGCGAAATCGTTCACATACTCCGGATAGAGTACCGCTTTCGCTACCACCTGATTGTTATCTTTGCTTAACGACAGTGACTCCACCTGGCCGACATTAATACCCAGGTAACGAATCGGCATTCCGGCAGAGAGCTTGCTGGCGTCATAGGTGTGCAGTGTAATCTGGCTACCCACCGCGCGGGCGGCGGTTTCAGACGGATAGAGGACGCGTTTGGCCCCTTTGGCCGACTGCGCACCACTCATATTGTCGAAACTGATCGCGCCTTTCAGCGCGCGGTTAAGCGGCGAAGCCTGCACCGTCAGGCCGCTGCCGTTAAGGCTGACGCGTGCGCCACCCTCAGCCCAGAAAACGCTTTCGCTGGTCAGCAGCTTGCGATACTCCGGCTGAATATGTACCGCAATATCAAAGGCGTCAGCGCGCGGCGTGACTTTGACGATCTCACCCACCTGATATTTGCGGTAAAGCACGACAGAGCCGGCCTGCACATCAGGCAGACTGGTGGCGGTCAGCATCAGCGTGGTAGAAGGGCCATCGCCGGTGATGCCTTCTTCCGCTTTTTCAGCATCGGCAAACAGCGGATAGGCACTTTTTGGCTCACCCTTTTTGCCCGGATCCAGCCGGATACCGCCATCCACCCATTCACGGGCGCTGGCACCTAATACCTGCATGCCATCAAGGCCGAACTTCACATCCAGCCGACTGTTGACGATAAACTTGCTGTCGCCGTGCACCAGATTGCGATTTTCAGGATTGACTGCCACCACGAAATTCACGCCATTTTCATCCAGCGTACGCGACATCACCTGACCAATCTGCATGCCGTGCAGCATCAGCGGCTGGCCCTGATCGATACCATAGCTCTCTGGCGCGCTGAGTTTTACCGTCAGTACATTGGGCTTCTGCAGCAGAGTCTCATTGGACGCCAGCACGGTGTAGTGCTGCTGCGGCTCGCCTTCGCCCGGCACCAGTTCCAGCGTGTTGCCGGTCAGCAGCGCGCTGAGGCTGGTATCCGTCAGGCTGATTTTCGGACTGTGCATCTCAATGCGGGTGCCGCTGCGCATCAGACCGACAACAGAGGGATCGATGGTCAGCTCGCCGGTGACCTTGCCGCCATCCTGCAGGTTCAGTTTGGTCAGCGTGCCGACCTCCAGTCCCTGATACATCAGCGGGGTGCTGCCCGCCTTGAGATTGTTGCCGTTGGGCAGATCCAGCGTGATCTGCACGCCGCGCTGACTATGCGCCAGATCGGGGTAGAGCCGGTAATTCTGCTCAGCTTTGGCCGTTTCCGCACCCTGTGGTGAGTCAAACGCGATCGCACCATTGACCAGCGCCGCCAGACTCTCCAGCTGCACTTTAGCCCCGCTCAGACTGACGTCAGCATTCATGCCTGACACGTTCCAGAAACGGCTGTTGGTTTTCACCAGATTGATAAAGCGACGGTCAATCAGCACATCAATCGACACGCCATCGGATTTGCTGTTAATGCTGTAGTCATAGACCCGACCAACCGGAATTTTGCGGTAATAGACCAGCGAGCCGGTGTTGAGCGAGCCGAGATCGGGCGCATGCAGATGGATCATCAATTCGCCGGTATTTACCCGATATTTGGGCTGCGTATCCAGCGCGGTAAACGACTCGCTGGGTTTACCTTTACCCGGCATCATCCCGATGTAGTTACCGCCGACCAGCGCATCCAGCCCAGACACACCCGCCAGCGAGGCTTTAGGCGTCACCAGCCAGAACTGCGTATCTTCACGCAGCGCATCGCGCATGTCGCTCTTGATGCTGGCTTTAATCTGAATACTGCGATAATC
Organism: Pantoea sp. paga; assembly: GCF_007558755.1. Taxonomy (NCBI): domain Bacteria; kingdom Pseudomonadati; phylum Pseudomonadota; class Gammaproteobacteria; order Enterobacterales; family Erwiniaceae; genus Pantoea; species Pantoea sp. paga. Next base: position 598,130 of record NZ_VLTF01000001.1, on the reverse strand, counting down.
ATCACTGAGATTAATGCCCTGCACGGTGCCCACTTCCACGCCCTGATAGCGGATCGGGGTGCGACCCGGCACGATACCATCCGCCGTCTGGAAATTGATGGTGATGGTGGTGCCGCGCTCCTGATAATTGGTCCAGAGCAGCCAGCAGGCGATCAGCATCGCAATAATCGGCAGCAGCCAGAAGGGCGAAATTTTGCGCTTATTGCGCAGCGTTGCGTTAGTCGGTGTAGTCGGCGTTTCCTGTTGCATGTGCATCCCAGAGCAGGCGGCTGTCCAGCCACTCAACAGACATAATGGTCAGGATGACGGCCGCGCCAAAAAACAGCGCCGCCGGTCCCATGGTAAAAGCCAGCAGCTGATCACGGTTGACCAGCGACATGGTTAACGAAATGACAAACAGATCGAGCATTGACCAGCGGCCAACCCAGGTGACAAACCGCAGCAAGCGGATGCGGGTTCTCAGCCCCTGTTCACAGCGAAAATGAATGCTGAGCAGCAGAGTCAGCATCACCAGCACCTTGATAAACGGCACCAGAATACTGGCGATAAAAACAATCGCCGCCACCGGAATATTGCCTTCGCCCAGCCCCAGGATGCCGGAGAAGATGGTGTCCTCACGCCGTGAGCCATTAAGGTAGACCACGGAGATCGGCATCAGATTCGCGGGGATTAACAGCACAATCGATGCGATGAGCGCGGCCCAGGATTTCTGCAGGCTGTGGCGGCGTCGGAAGTCGAGCGGCGTGTGGCAGCGCGGGCAGCGGCCCCGTTCATCGGGTATGCTGGTGTTGTGACAGTTCAGACAGACCTGCATATCGTCACGGGCCATATTGCCAGGCGTCTGCGGGTAGAAATGTTCCCACAGCTGCTCCATATTCAGATGGATCAGTGTCAGCACGCTCAGCACCGTCAGGGAGATGTAAGCCGCCAGCCCGTAGCCAATCTCCAGCGAAGCATAGTCCTGCACTTTAATCGACGCCACGGCGATGCCGATCAGATAGATATCGAGCATCACCCACTCTTTCAGCTTCTCCAGCATCAGCAGCACGGGACGCAGGTTCATGCCCAGCCGGTGGCCGATACCGAGATAACAGATACCCGCCACCAGCGTCACCGGCGCGCCGATGGTGCAGAACGCCACCATTGAGGCCGTCAGTACATCACCCTGCTGGGTCATCTGGATGATGCCTTCCAGTACGCTGGCATTGATGCGCATGCCAAGCAGCCGGATATCTACCAGCGGCAGGGAGAAAGCAAAGGGCATTAACACAATCATGGTGGCGGCCATCGCCATAAGACGGGTCATCGGCCAGTCGCGACCACTGAGAATTTCGGCGTTACAGCGTGGGCAATGTGCCGACTGATGAGATTTCACATCCGGTAAGGAAAAAAGGGTATCGCATTGCGGGCAACGCTGATAACGTGCGTGAGGCAATGTCTGGCTGATAGCGTGAATTTTCATAGGGTGATGCAATCTTCGCTCTTCAGAAGTAACAGATATCGGTCATAAAGACATTGTCTGTGTGCCTGTCTCGGGCATCACGCTTCGATCCACAGAATGCTAAGGGTATAGCAACTAACGCTATGATTCACCTTGTGGCTCTGGATATTTAAAACTTATTTTTAACGAACGGTCTCTAATGCCCGTTCAGATGTCATTGGTAACGGTTGAATAATGAACAAAACTGCCTTTTACGCCGATTTGAATCGCGATATGCGCGCCTTACTGGCGGGAGAAACGGCGTTCCTCGCCGCGATGGGAAACTTTAGCGCGCTGCTGTACGAACGTCTCGATGGCGTGAACTGGGCAGGTTTCTACCTGCTGACGGAAGCGGATACGCTGGTGCTGGGCCCGTTCCAGGGCAAAATCGCCTGTGTGCGCATTCCGGTTGGTAAAGGTGTGTGTGGCACGGCGCTGGCAGAAGAAAAAGTGCAACGCGTAGATGATGTGCATGCCTTCCCGGGTCACATCGCCTGTGACGCTGCCAGCAATGCTGAGATTGTGATTCCTCTGAAAGTGAACGGCACTGTGGTTGGGGTGCTGGACATCGACAGCGTGGCGTACAATCGCTTTGACAGCGACGACGAATCGGGGCTGGTCACACTGACTGATGGGCTTTGTGAAGTGCTTGCGAACAGCGACTTAGAAAAATATCTGCAGCTGACGCGCAGCTAATCGACTGGATCACATGGCATTTAGCGATGTTGTCATTATAATGTCGCCTGTTCATGCCTGCGCTGGTCGGCAAACCCGTTGTAATCAGGAAATTTCATGGAAAATCAACCTAAGTTGAATAGCAGTAAAGAAGTCATCACTTTTCTGGCGGAGCGCTTTCCGCACTGCTTTAGCGCTGAAGGTGAAGCGCGTCCGCTCAAAATCGGTATCTTTCAGGATCTGGTCGAGCGTGTTCAGGGCGAAATGGGTCTGAGCAAAACACAGCTGCGTTCCGCGCTGCGTCTCTATACGTCAAGCTGGCGTTATCTGTACGGCATCAAAGCCGGTGCTATCCGTGTCGATCTCGACGGTAACGCCTGTGGCGTGCTGGATGAGCAACACGTTGAGCATGCACGCAAGCAACTGGAAGAAGCGAAAGCACGCGTCCAGGCGCAGCGTGACCAGCAGCGCGCCGCGCGTCGTGAAGCAGGCGAAAGCGAAGAGGGCGCGGCACCGCGTCGTCCACGCAAGCCAGCGGCACGTAAGCCTGCAGAAGGCGAAGCCGCGCGTAAACCGCGTCCGCAGACCACTGCACCGCGTGCGACCGCCTCACAGCATCGCAAGCCAGCCCCACGTCCGGAGCAGGAAGCCCGACCCATCACTGATACCTCAACTTTGCAACCCGGCCAGAGTATTAAAGTTAAAGCAGGCAAAAGTGCGATGGACGCTACCGTTCTTGAAGTATCAAAAGACGGCGTTCGGGTCCAGCTCGCTTCCGGCATGGCAATGATTGTGCGCGCAGAACACTTGCAGTTCTGAAACGGAGGCTAACCCCGGCATGAACACCCTTTTTAAAGTTGGACTTATTGCGGGCCTGCTATTAGCAGGCCCAACCTTCGGCGCGGAGAACATTACACGCGCCGATCAGATTCCCCAGCTTCACGAAGATCCGCAGGATCCGACGGTCAGTGAGCGCGTAACCTCGCGCTTTACCCGTTCCCACTATCGCCAGTTCGACCTGGATCAGAACTTTTCAGCGAAAATTTTTGATCGCTATCTGAACATGCTCGACTACAGCCACAATGTGCTGCTGGCGTCAGATGTGGCGCAGTTTGCCAGCAAAAAAACCACCGTCGGCGATGAGCTGCGCAGTGGCAAGCTGGATCTCTTTTACGATATTTATAATCTGGCGCAGAAACGCCGTTTTGAGCGCTATCAATATGCGCTGACGGTGCTGGCTCGTCCGATGAATTTCAGCGGCAATGACACTATCGACATTGACCGCGCGAAAGCACCCTGGCCGAAAGATCAGTCTGAACTGAATGCGCTGTGGGATGCCAAGGTCAAATACGATCAGCTGAGTCTGAAGCTGGCGGGCAAAGATGATAACGAGATCCGCGACGTTCTGACCAAGCGTTACAACTTTGCTATCCGTCGTCTGGCCCAGAGCAACGGTGAAGATGTTTTCCAGCTGGTGATGAACGCTTTTGCCCGCGAAATCGATCCGCACACCAGCTATCTGTCGCCGCGTAACACCGAGCAGTTCAACACCGAGATGAGCCTTTCCCTGGAAGGCATCGGTGCGGTTCTGCAGATGGATGACGACTATACGGTGATTAACTCGATGGTCGCAGGCGGCCCGGCCGCGAAAAGCAAAGCCATTACCGTTGGCGATCGCATCGTCGGCGTTGGTCAGCCAGGCAAGCCGATGGAAGATGTGATCGGCTGGCGTCTGGATGATGTCGTGGCAAAAATTAAAGGACCAAAGGGCAGCAAAGTGCGCCTGGAAGTTCTGCCAGCCGGTAAGGGCACCAAAACCCGTACCGTGACGCTGACGCGTGAGAAAATCCGTCTGGAAGATCGCGCGGTTAAATTGACCATCAAAAATGTCGGCAAGCAGAAAGTGGGCGTGCTCGATATTCCTGGTTTCTATGTCGGCCTCACCGACGACGTGAAAGTACAGCTGCAGAAACTGCAGAAACAGAACGTCGACAGTGTGGTGATCGATCTGCGTACCAACGGTGGCGGCGCGCTGACCGAAGCTGTCTCGCTTTCCGGTCTGTTTATTCCGAGTGGTCCGGTGGTTCAGGTACGCGACAACAATGGTCGGATTCGTGAAGACAGCGATAATGACGGCGTTGTCTACTACAAAGGACCGCTGGTGGTGCTGGTCGATCGCTTCAGCGCCTCAGCCTCTGAGATCTTTGCTGCCGCGATGCAGGATTACGGTCGCGCGGTGATTGTTGGCGAGCCAACCTTTGGTAAAGGCACCGTTCAGCAGTATCGCTCACTGAACCGCATCTACGATCAGATGCTGCGTCCGGAGTGGCCTGCGTTAGGCTCCGTTTCTTACACTATTCAGAAGTTCTATCGCATTAACGGCGGCAGTACACAGCGTAAAGGCGTCACGCCGGATCTGCTGATGCCAACCGGCGTTGAAGCGGCTGAAACCGGTGAGAAATTTGAAGATAACGCACTGCCGTGGGACAGCATCAAAGCGGCGACCTATGTCAAAACCGGTGATGTGAAACCGCTGGTGGTGCAGCTGACTAAGCAGCATGCTGACCGCATCGCTCAGGATCGCGAGTTCCAGTACATCATGAAGGACATTGCCCGTTACAATGCCCTGAAAGATAAGCGCAACATCGTGTCGCTTAATCTCGCTCAGCGCGAGAAAGAGAACCACGAAGATGATGCGTCTCGACTGGAGCGGATCAACGCGCGCTATCAGGCCGAAGGCAAAAAACCGCTGAAAAACCTGGATGAGTTACCGAAAGATTATAAAGAGCCGGATCCCTATCTTGATGAGACGGTGAAGATCGCTAACGATCTTGCGCAACTGGAGAAATCCCAGCCAGAGGCGCCAGCGGCTAAATAATCCGCTATTGCCAGAAAAAGCACCGCTCAGCGGTGCTTTTTTTTGTACTCAGAAAAGTTTCCAGTAAGCAATGATTAGCGCTGGTGAAGGAGCCTGAAGGCTGGGCTCCTCATCAGGCGTGTCAGAATGTAAAGTTATGTCTTTTTAGGCACTTAAACGTTAAGGTTGCTTGAAAAGCAGCCCAATGCCCATAGGATATGGATCCGCGTATAGGCGCGTGAACTACTGAGGAAGATTAACAAAAATGATGCGTATTGCTCTTTTCCTGATGACCAACCTGGCTGTGATGTTGGTATTCGGGCTGATTCTCAGCCTGACAGGGATCCAGTCAAGCAGTGTTCAGGGCCTGATGATCATGGCAGGCCTGTTTGGCTTCGGCGGTGCGTTTGTTTCACTGCTGATGTCGAAGTGGATGGCACTGCGATCGGTTGGCGGTGAAGTGATTGAACAGCCACGCAACGAAACCGAGCGCTGGCTGGTGGATACAATTGGCCGTCAGGCACAACAGGCGGGTATTGCGATGCCACAGGTGGCGATCTATCACGCACCTGACATCAACGCCTTTGCGACTGGCGCACGGCGTAACGCCTCACTGGTTGCTGTCTCAACCGGTCTGCTGCAGAACATGAGCCGTGATGAAGCGGAAGCGGTACTGGCACACGAAGTGTCACATATCGCCAACGGCGACATGATCACCATGACGCTGATCCAGGGTGTGGTGAACACCTTTGTGATTTTCGTTTCACGTATTCTGGCGCAGATCGCGGCGGGCTTTATGTCCGGCAACCGTGATGGTGAGGAGAGCAGCAACGGCAACCCGCTGGTCTACTTTGCGGTGTCGATGGTGCTGGAACTGGTGTTTGGTATTCTCGCCAGCATCATCACCATGTGGTTCTCGCGTCACCGTGAGTTTCATGCCGATGCCGGTTCAGCGAAGCTGGTGGGTCGTGAGAAGATGATTGCGGCGTTACAGCGCCTGAAAACCAGCTACGAACCGCAGGAGCCGAGCAGCATGATGGCGTTCTGTATCAACGGTAAAGGCAAATCATTCAGCGAGCTGTTTATGTCGCATCCGCCGTTAGATAAGCGTATTGAAGCACTGCGCAGCGGCCAGTATCTGAAGTAGCGTTCAGCAGAGTAAAAAAGGCGACCCTGGGTCGCCTTTTCTGTTTAGAAACCATAATCAGACTGAATCTGACAGCAATATCTTAGCTCAACATGCAGGGAACCCGGGCAGAGGAGGAAAGCGTCCCGCGCCATGGATGGTGCGGGCCGACCGTCATGGATGACAGAAGTCTTTCCGATCTGAACGGGTTCCCTGTGAAGGCTCGGCCTTACAGCGAATCGGGTCATACTCTGTCAGGTGGTCGCCTTTTCTGTTTCTGCCATCAGGCGCGGGTCTGCGTCATCCTCGACACACTGACCAGTGCGGCCACGGCGGCAAAGCTGCCCGCCAGCAGCAGCGAAGCGTGCGTCCCGCGTTCATCAAACAGATTAAACATCAGCGCGACCAGCGCGGCACCCATACTCTGGCCCAGCAGGCGCGCGGTGCCCAGCATACCGCTGGCACCGCCGCTGCGATGACGCGGAGCGGAAGTGACGATAGTGTGGTTGTTGGGTGACTGAAACAGCCCAAAACCGGCACCGCACAGCATCATGCGCCAGATAATATCGCCATCACCCGGGTTGGCCGGAAGCCAGGCGAGCAGAAACAGCCCCAGGGCGAACATGGCCAGCCCGATGCCGCCCAGCAGCCCGGCATGCACCCGTTCAATCAGCCGACCGGCAATCGGCGCAAACACCATGGTTGCCAGCGGCCAGGGCGTCAGCAGTAAACCGGTTGCCACCTCATCACGCTGCAGGACGTTTTGCAGAAAGAAGGGCAGCGACACCATCGCCAGCATCTGCGCGCAGAACGAACAGACCGACGTTCCCATCGACAGGCTGAATATCGGGATACGCAACAGATCAACCGGCAGCAGCGGCACCGCCATGTTTAACTGACGACGAATAAAGAACCAGCCCACAACCAGCAGAGCAATGACCTCCGACAGCACCAGCAGATGACTCTGTCCCTGTGCGAATCCGCTCAGCGCAGAGATGATCAGACCAAAGAACAGGGCGTTCATGATCGCGCTGGGAACATCAAATTTCTGCGCTGTCGCTTTCTGCGGATTATCAGGCAGCGTGCGCAGCGCCAGCCAGAGCGCAATGGCACCCAGCGGGACGTTAATCAGAAACAGCCACTTCCAGCTTGCCACCGAAAGAATCGCTGCTGCGACCGTCGGGCCTGCCGCGGTTGAAACCGCCACGACCAGCGAATTGATCGCCATGCCGCGTCCCAGATGACGCTGCGGATAGATAATGCGTATCAGCGCGGTATTCACACTCATCAGCGCTGCACCCCCTAACCCCTGCAGCACGCGGGCGAAAGTCAGCATGGTCAGGGTGGTGGAGAAGGCGCAGAACAGCGAAGTGGCAATAAACAGCGCCAGGCCCGCCTGATAGACGCGGCGATAACCCAGCATGTCGCCCAGAAAGGAGAGCGACAGCAGCGAGACGATAATCGCAATCTGATAGGCGTTCACTATCCAGATCGACTGCGCCGGGCTGGCATTCAGTTCACGCGAGATAGTGGGCAGGGCGACATTGGCTATCGCGCCATCCAGCACCGCCATGGTCAGACCCAGCGCGATGGTGACGATTGCCATATAGCGCTGACGCGCGGGTAATCCATCCTGAGGAGGGGAGAGTGTCATAAATTAATTACTAAAGAGGGTGAATATCATCATGCTAATGAAATTAACGCTGAAATACAGCGATCGGACGGATAAAAACTGTCTTTAAATATGACGTCATGGTTAAAGCATTGCTGCCTTCGTGTGCCTCACTCTATACTGACAGTCCGTTCCATTTTTTTTGAAACAGGTTTAACAAGGTGCGCGATGTCCTCTGCTGAAAATGATAAACAGCCCGATTCCGTCTCTTCGGTACTTAAAGTGTTCGGCATTCTGCAGGCGCTGGGTGAAGAGCGCGATCACGGTATTACTGAGCTCGCGCAGCGCGTGATGATGTCAAAAAGTACCGTTTACCGTTTCCTGCAGACCATGAAGTCGCTGGGTTATGTCACGCAGGAAGGTGAGAGCGAGAAGTACTCACTGACACTGAAGCTGTTTGAACTGGGCGCTAAAGCGCTGCAGAATGTCGATTTAATCCGCAGTGCGGATGTGCAGATGCGTGAGCTTTCGCGTCTGACTAAAGAGACCATTCACCTGGGGGCGCTGGAAGAGGACAGTATTGTCTACATCCACAAAATCGACTCCCTCTACAACCTGCGTATGTATTCGCGCATTGGCCGCCGTAATCCGCTGCATACCACCGCGATTGGAAAAGTTCTGCTCGCCTGGCGCGATCGCAGCGAAGTTGAGGAGATCCTGCGGGATGTCGAATTCAAACGGAGCACGGCCAATACGCTGTTAAGCGCGGAGGCGTTGATTACGGCGCTGGATCAGGTGAGAACGCAGGGCTATGGTGAAGATAACGAAGAGCAGGAAGAGGGCTTACGCTGCCTTGCCGTGCCGGTATTTGACCGTTTTGGCGTGGTGATTGCGGGACTGAGTATCTCTTTTCCCACTATTCGCTTTTCAGAAGATGCCCGCCAGGATTACGTGGCTATGCTGCATCGGGCGGCGCGCACGCTCTCCTCAGAGATGGGCTATCACGACTACCCGTTCTGAAAACAGCGGGCCATGCGGCCCGCTGTTTTGTTAATTATCGATCACTTCTCCGCTTTTCTTCAGCAACGGACAATCAGTCACACCCACCACGCCACTGTCAGTATGCAGATACTGCGCACTGATCACACCGCGAGCGGTCAGATAGCTGCACTGCAGGCCAAGGCCGGCTGCATTTTTAGTACTGCCGGTTAATACGCCATAGCCGGTAAACAGCATCGCCAGCCAGATCACTGCCAGCAAGCCTACCGTACGAATAAACAGTTTCATTATGTCTCCTTGTGAAAGATAACTCAGCGCTCCACCTGGTGCCGCCGGTTATGATGATATCAGCATGCCTCGCTTTTCTGGTGGGATCGATCAGAGATAACTGAAACGGCAAATTCTGCATTGATGTTAACCCCATTATCTTTTGCGATGGCTACAGGTAGAATAGGCGGTTGCCATGTTCTGGCGTTTCCACTGAGTTTTACGAGGCAGTTATGAATGAGTTAGCCGCAAATTCGGGCCCACTGGTCAGCTATGGCCTGCTGGTCATTATTTTGATTGTGGCGTTTATCGCCTGGTTCTTTGTTAACCGCGCCAGCGTGCGCGCCGGTGAGCAAATCCGCTTACTGGAATCTTTGCTGGAAGAGCAGAAGAAACAGAATCAGCTGCTGCGCCGTCTGATTGAGATGCAGCCAGGGGCAGAGAGTAAAAAAACCGATGACGATCGCGAGAAACGCGACTTTATCCGGTTGATTCCGGAACGATAATCACAGCAGAGAGACGGGATGGTCTGGAAAAATCCGTGGTATGACAGCAGCAAAGCGCATCACACGCCAGAAGGATTCTGCAATCCTGAACCGGAACGGCGCAAGCCGGGCGATCTGCAGCGCTGGCGCAGGGAGCGCAAAGCACAGGGGCTGCCGCTGCCACCGCAGCAGGGCTACGGGGCTTTCACCGAACAGTGGTGGCAGCCCGCCGATATCAGCGGCAGTGACGATCGCATCTGGTGGCTGGGACATGCAGCCGTGCTACTGCGACTGAACCAGCAATATATTCTGATCGATCCCGCACTTTCGTCACGCGCCTCGCCACTCTCTTTTGCCGGGCCGCAGCGAAAAACGCCAGCACCGCTTGGCATCGCTGATCTGCCGCGTCTGGATGTCGTGCTGATTTCACATAACCATTACGATCATCTTGATCGGCCGACGGTTAAAGCGATCGTCCGGCGTTTTCCGCAGGCGACCTTTATCGTGCCGCTGGGCCTGGCTAAATGGTGCAGGGCGCAGGGCGTGAAACAGGTCCATCAGCTCGACTGGTGGCAACCGTTTACTGTCAGCGACCTCTGTTTTGATGCGGTGCCGGCACGTCACTGGAGTATGCGAACGCCGCGCGATCGAAACCGTTCGCTCTGGTGTGGCTGGGTCGTGCGTTCTGCCTCCGTGCGTTTCTGGTTCTCGGGCGACAGCGGCTATAGCGATAGCCTGCCGGAGATTGCGGCCCGACTTGGCCCGTTCAGCCTGGCGGCTTTGCCGATTGGCGCTTATGCACCTGAATGGTTCATGGCGGGACAGCATATGAATCCCGATCAGGCGGTGGCGCTGTGGCAGGCAGCAGGCAGGCCGCTGACGCTGCCCATCCACTGGGGCGTGTTCGAACTGGCCGATGAGTCGCTGGATGCGCCACCCAAAGAACTGGCGGATGCGCTGCTGCGGGCAAACGAGCAAAAGGGTGGTTTCGCACCGTGGCGAATAGGCGAAAGCCGCGGGCTGAATAAGGATAACCAGGAATTATCCTAAAACATCAAAGATAAACAAAAGCCCGATTTTTATTATCTGATATCAATTTTTCAAATCAAAAGTTAAATTCTTAATAAGTAAAATCGGGCTCAATGCTTTTATTTGGAGCAGGACGACTGTCTGGCTCCTGCTTTTGGTGCAAGAAAAGTGTTATCTGTACGAAATAAAAGGCGCTGTACAGGATTGAAGCCGGATTATTGATATTTTCAACTTTTCGCGCTTCGCTTATTCATTCTGTTATTGCCATATTTGTGAAATATTAATTTCTTATGGTATCCATTGGGTTAGACCCGGCAACAGAGGCCGGAGAGGGGGATAGCCAGAGAGCGTGCTTAATTTGCATCGGCATTTGTAAACGCCACAGAACAGGCAATGTGAGCCTTCTGGCAATTATGTGCGCAGGCTGGCTGAGGCCCTTAAAAATGGCTTGCCATTATTTTTAGGATATGTGATAACAAATCCTGAGTTAAACGAGGTACAGTTCTGTTTATGCATGGCATCTTCTGTAAAGAAGGACGAGTAAAGACGTTGACGTTGAATACCGCTTCCTTGCCGAACCTTAATTAGTGCCTCATGCAGTAATGTCTCTGGTTTTTCTGTACGACAGCCTTCGGGCTAAATAAACATCTAAAGGAATTTGCAAAATGGCAAAGATTAAAGGTCAGGTTAAGTGGTTCAACGAGTCTAAAGGTTTTGGTTTTATCACCCCTGCTGACGGTAGCAAAGATGTGTTCGTACACTTCTCAGCTATTCAGGGCAATGGTTTCAAAACCCTGGCTGAAGGCCAGAGCGTTGAGTTCGAAATTCAGGACGGCCAGAAAGGCCCGGCAGCCGTTAACGTTACGGCTATCTGATTCAACTCCGCCTCGGTGCATTGCACCCTGACATGAAATCTCAAAGCCCTGGCTTCTCAGCCGGGGCTTTCTTTATGCTTCCGATGCGTAAACGTTAAGGTTACACTGCGCCGCGTTATCTGATGCCGGAGCACCCTATGTCCCTGATTTGCCCTCTTTGTCACTCTCCTCTCGCCTTTACTGCGCGCAGCTGGTGCTGCGAGAATCGCCATCAGTTTGACCAGGCGAAAGAAGGGTATGTCAATCTGCTGCCCGTTCAGCATAAACGGTCACGTGAGCCGGGTGACAGTGCAGAGATGATGCAGGCACGACGCGAATTTCTTGAGGCAGGCTACTACCAGCCGCTGCGTGATCGGGTCGTCAGCCTGCTTGCGCCCGCGCTGAGCCAGCCAGAGTGTAAAATCCTGGATATCGGCTGTGGAGAAGGTTACTACACCGCCGCACTGGCTGACGCAGCAGGCGAGGCCGGGCAGGTCTATGGACTGGATGTCGCCAGAATGGCGATCCGGCTGGCAGCAAAGCGCTATCCGGCCGTACGCTTCTGCGTCGCCTCCAGCCAGCGCTTACCCTTTGCCGATCACGTCCTGGATGCGGTTGTCCGAATTTACGCACCCTGCAATGAAGCGGAACTGGCCCGCGTGCTGAAGCCGGGTGGCCTGGTACTGACCGTGACACCGGGCCCGCATCATCTGCAGCAGTTCAAGGCGCTGATTTACCGCGAAGTGCAGTTGCATGTGCCGGAGCAGAAAGCGTATCCCGGATTCCGGCAGGTGGCGCAGCATGCGCTGCGTTACCCGATGGCATTAACCGGCGCAGCCGCGACGACCCTGCTTCAGATGACGCCGTTCGCCTGGCGGGCGCGTGAAGAGGTCTGGCAGACCCTGCAGCAGAGCGAGCAGTTCAGCTGCGACGCAGACTTTACCCTGACTGTGTGGCAGCGCGACTAGCGCGCCTCGACCAGGGTGTTATAGATGCGCTCCAGATCGTCGAGTTGCTGCACCGCGATCAGCAGCCGACGCTGTTCCAGCTGAATCACCAGAATGCCATCCTCAGAGAGATTCATACCCTGAATTCGCCGGTAATCGATCCAGACACCGGCGTAAAACAACCCCTCACTTTTCATCAGCAGCGTTGGCTTTCGCAGCCAGAATAGCCAGAACGCCAGAAAACTCAGCACCATCAGCAGTGAGGTGGTGAGCTGCGGGCCGTGATGGCTGACGTTATTCCACAGCAGGATCAGCAGCAGGCCGATGAAAATCAGGCTATCCAGCTTGTGCTGCCTGCGCAGCGCAACCCGTAAGCGGGTCGGGCCGTGGCGACGCGGCAGAATCGCCTCATGATAAATGGCAAACCCCATCAGGGCGGCAATACAACACGCAATCAGCGCGTTGGTTAATGACATCACATCTACCTCAAACAGGGTGAGCTCAGCCGGTTGTGGCTCAGCTCACCACGCTTAAAAGCCGGGAGCACAGGCTCCCGGCCGGGTGAAATTACAGACCGAGCAGGCCGATCCAGTAACCAAAGATACCGATAGCAAAGAAGCCAACGATAATCCACAGCGCGTTCACTTTACGGCGTAACAGCCACATACAGCCAAAGGTCAGCAGCAGCGGCACCACGCCCGGCATAAGCTGATCGAGGATCGACTGTACGGTGGTGACGGTAGTTTTGCCGGTCGAGTCGGTAATACGTGACACCACCAGCGGGATGTTAACGTGTGTCCACTTGTTGACCAGCGCCCCCATGACAAACAGGCCGAGAATCGACGCGCCCTCCGTGAGTTTCTGCAGAAAACCGCCGCCCATATCACTGACGATATCGATCCCTTTGCGATAGCCATAGGCCACGCCGTAGTAGCGGGTCAGCAGGCGTGCCAGGTTAAACAGCACAAAGAAGAGCAGCGGACCCAGCAGACTGCCACTCATGGCGATACCGGCTCCCAGCGCGGCAAACACCGGGCGCACCGTACCCCAGAAGATCGGGTCGCCGACACCGGCCAGCGGTCCCATCAGGCCGACTTTAAGGCCGTTAATCGCGCCATCGTCGATCGGTGCGCCGTTAGCACGCTGCTCTTCCATCGCCATAGTCACGCCCAGAACCGGCGCGGCCACATAAGGATGGGTATTAAAGAACTCCAGATGACGCTTGATCGCCTGCTTACGCTCATCATTGTTCTCAGGATAGAGACGGCGGATCACCGGCACCATTGAGAAGCAGAAGCCCAGCGCCTGCATGCGTTCAAAGTTCCATGAACCCTGGAACAGGTTAGAGCGCAGAAAGACGGCGCGAACATCACCGGGTGTCAGTTTCTTTTCGACTTTCGTAATATCAACCATGTGCTCACCTGTTCCTTAATCGAGTTCGTTATCAAGATCGTTTGCGGTCGCAGCACCTGTTGGTGCTCCCGCCACACGGTTGTATTTCGGGCTGAGCTGAATGTAGAGCACCGCCATGACCACGCCAATGACGCCCAGCGCCACCAGGTTAAAGTTGGTGAAGGCTGCGGTGACGAAGCCCAGGTAAAAGAACGGCATCAGGTAGCCTGCGCGCATCATGTTGATGACCATCGCATAACCGACCACCACAATCATGCCACCGGCGATATTCAGGCCGTTGGTAACCACGTCCGGAATAGAGCTGAGCAAGGCGTGGACCGCACTGGTACCGACCGAAATCGCCACAATCAGCGCCGGGATGGCGATACGCATCGCCTGTAACAGCAGGGCAGAGACGTGGATCCAGGAGATGGCCGTGAGGTTACCTTTCTCTGCGGCTTTGTCAGCCGCATGCTGGAAGGCGACGGTCAGCGTACGCACGATAATGGTCAGTACCTGTCCGGCGGCGGCCAGCGGAATCGCCAGCGCAATACCGGCACCCACACTTTGGCCGCCAGCGATAACCAGGATGGTCGAGATAATGGAGGCGAGGGCGGCATCAGGAGCAACGGCGGCACCGATGTTCATCCAGCCCAGCGCAATCATCTCCAGCGTACCGCCGATAATAATGCCGGTTTTCATGTCACCCAGCACCATACCAATCAGGGTACAGGCCACCAGCGGGCGGTGAAACTGGAATTCATCCAGAATCGACCCCATACCGGCAATACAGGCGACAATAAAAATCAAAATAATTTGTAGCGAGGTTATTTCCATCATACTTCTTGTCCTCAGCAGGATAACCAGGAGCCCGGAAACACAGGCGCATAAGTGCTTCTGTTACGCGTTAACTTTCGCGATCAGATCCATCATTTTCAGTTTCTGGTCACTGGAAACTTTACGCACTTCCAGTTCAATATTGCGTTCATGGAGTTTGCGGAATGCGGCAATATCTTTTTCATCGACCGAGACCGCATTATTGACCTGGGTTTTCCCCTGGCGGAACGCCATACCGCCGATGTTGACGGTTTTAATATCAACACCCTGTTCCACCACGCGCAGTACATCGGTGGGGTTGGTAAACAGCAGCATCACGCGATCCTGACCATACTTCGGGTTGTTCCACACCCGCACCATCTTATCGACATCCACCACATGAGCCGTGACGCCGGGCGGAGCGACCTGTGTCAGCAGGGTTTTGCGCACATGATCATTGGCCACTTCATCGCTGACGACGATAATGCGCTGAACGTTGGTCTCTTTTGTCCAGCGCGTCGCCACCTGCCCATGAATCAGACGGTCATCAATGCGTGTCAGCCCGATTTTCATGTGGTCACCGGGCGCCATCGGCTTAGCCGGTTGCACCACAGCGGCCGGTTTTGCCGCGGCTGGCGCCGGCGCTTCTTCTTTGTCTTTCAGGGCTTTGACCCCTTCACGGCCGGTCTCCACCGCCACGGCGACCAGCTCGTCAAAACCGGGATTGTCATCGCGCGCCATCAGCGTTTCGACCAGCATCGGGATATTGACCCCGGCGATGACCTCATACTGCGGTTTGTCGACCACGATGCGACTGGCCGCATTAAACGGACTGCCACCCCAGGTATCAACTAAAAACAGGACTCCCTGCGTCGTATCAAGTTCTGCCAGTCGTGCCTGATATTTTTCAATCAGCGTTTCTGCATTTTCACCGGGGACAAAATCTATCCAGCCGACATTGTCCTGCTCGCCCAACAGCATTTCTGCTGTTTTCAGCAGTTGTTCCGCTGCCCAGCCGTGTGTACCAATTACTATCGCAATGGTCACGTGCTACCTCCGTTCGCTAGAGATGCTCATCTGAGTCAATGAACTGTATTGAATTGCTTTGATGATCTGTTTAACCGGATGATTCGAATTATCGGTATAGCCTCGAAAAAACATGGGTTAACTACGTCAAGGCGGTAAAGTCGCGATTTATTTTAGTGATCGAAAAAATAAATTATGTGATGTCTGTCAGCTATTCATCCTGTGAAGCGGCCAGTAACTCTTTTTATGCGCCTGATCATCCGTCAGGCAGATTGTAAAAATAAGAAAATTTTTTGACGCAATTCGCCGACCTGATACATTAACGTTCTGTTTATTACTCAGGAGTAACGGGCTTCAGCCCACCTTTATGGATCGTCACCGACGTCGCTTAATCTGTTCTTTGCGCCTGCTGGCGCGTCACCCTTCGCCTCACGGCGTTTCCACCGCTTTCCCGACTACCTGCATGTCACGCTTTGCTGCGCTGATAAGCAGCACCGCGATCTGTTCCCTGTTCTGGAGTCATAAATAATGGAATTTTTATTCGACCCCTCAATCTGGGCGGGTTTACTGACGCTCGTGGTGCTGGAAATCGTACTCGGCATTGATAACCTGGTGTTTATTGCCATTCTGGCCGACAAACTGCCGCCGAAGCAGCGTGATAAAGCTCGCCTGATTGGCCTGTCACTGGCGCTGGTCATGCGTCTGGGTCTGCTGTCGCTGATCTCCTGGATGGTGACGCTGACGACGCCTCTCTTTAGCGTAGGCGGTTTCAGCTTTGCCGGTCGTGATTTAATTCTGCTGGCGGGTGGTCTGTTCCTGTTGTTTAAGGCGACCATGGAGCTGCACGAGCGGCTGGAGAACCGGCAGCTCGACGGATCCGGTAATCGGGGATATGCCAGTTTCTGGGCTGTCGTGACGCAGATCGTGGTACTGGACGCGGTCTTCTCGCTGGATGCTGTGATTACCGCCGTGGGTATGGTGAACCACCTGCCGGTGATGATGACCGCCGTGGTGATTGCGATGGGTGTGATGCTGCTGGCATCTAAGCCGTTAACCAACTTTGTTAATGCGCATCCGACGGTAGTGGTGCTCTGCCTGAGTTTCCTGCTGATGATCGGTCTGTCGCTGGTGGCAGAAGGCTTTGGTTTCCATATTCCTAAAGGCTACCTCTATGCGGCGATTGGCTTCTCGATTCTGATTGAGCTGTTCAACCAGGTTGCACGTCGTAACTTTATCCGCCATCAGTCAAATCGCCCGATGCGTGAACGCACCGCCGAAGCGATTTTACGCCTGATGGGGGGCCGCAACCGTGCCCAGAGCGCCAGCAATGGCAACACCAGCAGCAGCGAAGAGGCTGCGCTGGCGGAAGCGATGCCGCAGGAAGCGTTTAAAGATGAAGAGCGCTATATGATTAATGGTGTGCTGACGCTGGCTTCCCGCTCGATTCGCAGCATCATGACGCCGCGCGGTGAAATCTCCTGGGTCGATGCGAATCGTCCGGTTGATGAGATTCGCGGTCAGCTGCTTGATACGCCACACAGCCTGTTCCCGGTCTGTCGGGGTGAACTGGATGAAATTGTCGGCGTAGTGCGAGCCAAAGAGCTGCTGGTGGCGCTGGAACATGGTGTGGATGTGGCGACCTTTGCGGCCAATACACCGACTATCGTGGTGCCGGAGACGCTGGATCCGATCAACCTGCTTGGCGTGCTGCGTCGTGCCAAGGGCAGCTTCGTGATTGTCACCAATGAGTTTGGTGTGGTTCAGGGTCTGATTACGCCGCTGGACGTGCTGGAAGCGATTGCGGGTGAATTCCCGGATGAAGATGAAACGCCCGATATCATTGCGGATGGTGATGGCTGGTTAGTGAAAGGGGGGACCGATCTGCACTCGCTGCAGCAGTTGCTCGACTTCCATGAGCTGGTCGACCCGACAGAAGACCACGCCTCGCTGGCGGGCCTGCTGATTGAGCAGAAAGGGCAGTTACCGCTTCCTGGTGATGTGATTGATATTACTCCGCTGCACTTCCAGATTATCGAAGCGACCGACTACCGTATCGATCTGGTGCGTGTCACTAAAGATAAACCGCATGACGAGGATGAAGAGGGCTAATCGTTCTCGTTGATGCAGAGGCGCTGCCGGGCTTACCGGCCACGCTGAATTCTCCGACAGCCGCTGGCTCATTGCCGCGGCTGTTTTTTTGTCTGTGGCGTAAGGTCATCATGCAGGGCGAAACGAGGCTCAGGCTATTATCACCTGCGGGCATCAGCCTGATGCTGCGCCAGCCACGCCGGGAAGTCCTGTAGCGGCATCGGGCGGGCAAAATAGTAGCCCTGCAGATGATCCACACCGCGTTCGCGCAGATAGGCCGCCTGCTCAGCCGTCTCCACGCCTTCGGCCACCAGACTGATATTCAGGCGCTGGGCCAGCGAAATCACCATATCCGTCACCGTGGCATTAATCGCGTCAGTGCCGATGGCTGCGGTGAAAATCTTGTCGATTTTCAGCACATCTGGCTGCAGATCTTTCAGATAGGAGAGCGAGCTGTGACCGGTGCCAAAATCATCAATCGCCAGCAGGACACCGATGTCGTGCAGTTGCGCAATCACCGACTGGTCCACAACCGGCAGGGCATCGCGTTCGGTGAGTTCCACCACCAGTTTCGGCACCGGATTGGCAGGCCACCACAGGTTGTGCAGATCTTCCAGAATGGCGTGGTCGCGGAAGTGGCTGGCGGCAACGTTAATGGCGATATGGAAAGCGGGATCGTCGGGCAGCTGCGGTAACTGTCTCACCACTTCATTCAGTACAAAGCGCGTCAGCGGTTTGATCAGGTTCTGTCGCTCGGCCAGAGGAATAAAAACGTCAGGTGCAATCCAGCCCTGACGAGGATTATGCCAGCGCAGCAGTAACTCAATACCGTCGCACTCACCACTTTTGGTGTTGATCAGCGGCTGGCAATAAACCATAAACTCACGGGCCGTAATGCCATAACTGATTTGCCAGCTCAGGCTCATGCGATTTGCGGTCGCCAGCCAGACGATGTAACCCATAAGCAGGCTCAGCAGCAGCGCCAGCGGGAGCTGTGAGGGAAGCGTCGCCAGCGCCAGGCGGGTCGGAGAGGGGCCATAAAGGGTAAGCGTAAACGGATAGCGCAGCGAGCCCTGCTCATAGCTCACTTCGTCTTCTGACGGCACCGTGGGCTCGATCAGCGGATTGCCATACTCCAGGCTCTCCCCGTTGACATTAAAGACGGCGCGCTCCACCCAGGGCAACTGCGGCTCCAGCAGATAATTGCTCATCATTTCGATGTTGATCACCTGCAAAATCCCGGAGCGGTTATCCAGGCTCTTTGGCGTCCACAGCAGTAAAATGGGCGAGCCTTTCAGCAGATAATCATCGGTTGCCAGCGTCATGCGCTGACTGTTAAAGGCTAAGTCAGGGTAAGTCTGGCTAAAGGGGATGGTGCGCGGCCCATAAATACTGGAGCAGTAGAGCACGTCGTTATCCACCAGCAGAATCGCCCGGACCGTCTGCAGGGAAGAAATTTTTTCGATGAGTGGAAAGCGAACATCCGGACAGGGAACGCCGACCAGACCCAGCGTATTATTGGCTGAAACCTCCAGCGGTGAAAACATCCGGTCAAACCGCATAATCGCTTTATCGGCGAAATCCATCGCCTGCTGCTCGATTCGTGACTTCTCTTCAATATAGCGAAAGGCCAGGGTTAATATCAGCACCACGGTGGCGATCGACAGCGCTATCAGCACACGCTTGCGTCTGAATTGTCCAACATTTTGCTGGGCCATAAACATCTGTATCCACCTTCCCAAAAAGCCAGTAAAAAGCAAAACACAACGGGGTGAGTATCGGCACGGTCAGATCAACATTGAGGCCGGAATGCAGAAAAGCGGGTCTGGAAAGTTGCGTATGCCGGACAGCTGCGCGGAAATCACTCTACCGGTTAAACCTGCGCTGAGATAGCGCAGGATGCGGATTTTATTACGTTTGCACGTTTTTTATTCAGTTAATCGTTTCGCTTAATCACACTGAACTTTAATCGCCAGACCGCCACGTGAAGTTTCACGGTATTTGGCGTTCATATCTTTGCCGGTTTCATACATTGTCTCGATAACCTTATCCAGCGAGACGCGGGGCTCGCTGGTGCGCCGAAGTGCCATGCGCGCCGCGTTAATTGCTTTAACCGAGGCGATAGCATTGCGCTCAATGCAGGGCACCTGAACCTGACCGGCTACCGGGTCACAGGTCAGTCCAAGGTTATGTTCCATACCGATTTCAGCCGCCACGCAGACCTGCTCCGGACTGCCGCCCAGCAGTTCAGCCAGACCGGCCGCGGCCATAGAACAGGCGACACCCACTTCACCCTGGCAGCCCACTTCCGCGCCTGAAATAGAGGCGTTCATTTTATACAGCACGCCGATAGCGCCAGAGGCGAGGAAATAGCGCAGGAAAATGTCGGGTGTAACCGGCTCAATGAAGTGATCGTAGTAAGCCAGCACCGCAGGCACGATACCGCAGGCACCGTTAGTGGGCGCGGTCACCACGCGGCCTCCCGCGGCGTTCTCTTCGTTGACGGCCAGCGCATACATATTGATCCAGTCGATAACTATCATTGGATCGCTGGAGTGCTTGTCAGAGGAGGTCAGCAGGCGACGCAGGGAGGCAGCACGGCGCGGCACGCGCAGTGGCCCTGGCAACACGCCTTCGGTATTGAGACCGCGGTCGATACAGGCCTGCATCGTCTGCCAGATGTTTGTGAAATAGGCATGGATCTCATCGCTGCTGTGCAGCGCCAGCTCATTTTTCATCACCAGACCTGAGAGTGACAGGCCGGTTTCACGACAGTGAGCCAGCAGATCTTTGGCCGAGTGGAACGGCCAGGGCACAGAGACTTCATCCAGTGCCGACTGCCCGAAGTGCTCTTCATCAACAATGAAGCCGCCTCCAACGGAGTAATAGGTTTTTGACAGGATCAGCAGGTCGCCCGCAAACGCGAGCAGGCGCAGGCCATTTTCATGCAGCGAGAGGTTCTCACTGCGAAATACCATGCCGCCTTCGCGCGGGAAATCCACTTCGTGTGCGCCTTTCGCCAGCAGCAGTCGCTCACGCTGCTCAACATCTTTAATAAAGGCGGGGATCGCATCGATATCCACCGTATCCGGCGATTCGCCCGCCAGACCCATAATAATGGCGATATCAGTGTGATGGCCTTTGCCGGTCAGAGAGAGAGAACCGTAAACATCCACGGCGATCCGGGTGACCTCCTGCAGCTTTTCCTGTTCGCACAGCAAATCCACAAACTGTTTACCTGCTTTCATCGGGCCGACAGTATGCGAACTTGAGGGGCCGATGCCCACTTTGAACATGTCGAAAACACTAATCACAGGTGACACTCCTCACAATTATTCTCAGTCTGCCGGGGCAGTTTATGGCGCCCATAGTAATGGTCATGCACCAGGAAAGAGCAGCTTTTCGCATGAAATAAACTTATCAAAACGGATAGAAAAAATTATAGCGCAGCGCGCCAGTAACCTGACGGGCCGGAGAGAGGAAAAAACGAGAAAGGTCTCAGAATGCGATCTGAGCACTCAGTGATCGGATAATTCCCGCGGTCATGCCCCACACCAGATAATCCTGATAGCGCGACAGCCAGACCGGATGGCGAACGCCAGCCCGATGCACTTCCAGCGCACTGTAGCGGCTGAGCTGCAAAGCCTCGGCCAGCGGCATCTCAAAGGCGCTGCTCACCTCATCCGGATTAATCGTTAACCGCAGATCGGCAGGAATGATCCCCAGTACCGGCGTCACCTGAAAACCGGTGCTGCTGGTCACGGCGGGCAGTGCGCCTAATACCTCGACCTGATGCGGCTCAATGCCAACCTCTTCCTGTGCTTCACGCAGTGCTGTGGCGATGAGCGATGCGTCAGTATCATCCTGCATCCCGCCGGGAAAGGCGACCTGTCCGGCATGTTTGCGCAGGGCATGTGAGCGCTGCGTCAGCAACAGGCCGGGTTCAGGCCGTGCAACAATCGGCACCAGCACCGCCGCATGGCGCCCGGATAGCAATTGTGTGCTGCGGGCAGGCTGCTGCAACAGAAAACGGCTGCGGAAATCATCAAGCGTCAGGGCCAACTGAACCTCCGGTTTGTTCCAGTGCCGGTAAGATCCGGCTGACTTTGTCGAGTGTTTCCTGATACTCCGCTTCGGGATCGCTGTCTGCGACAAGCCCGCCGCCCGCCGCACAGTAGAGCTGCTGACCTTCAGCGATCAGCGTGCGAATGGTGATGCTGGTATCCATCCGGCCACACAGGCTGAGATAACCGATGCTGCCGCACCAGGCATTGCGCCGCTGCGGCTCCAGTTCATCAATAATCTCCATCGCCCGAATCTTGGGTGCACCGGTAATCGAGCCGCCCGGAAAACAGGCGCGCAGCAGATCGGTGGCCTGCAGGGTATCAGGCAGCTGCGCCCGCACCGTGCTCACCAGGTGGTGCACGGCGGGGAAGGGTTCAACCACAAACAGTTGCGGCACAGTGACCGAGCCGGGTACCGCCACGCGGCCAATATCGTTGCGCAGCAAATCGACAATCATCAGGTTTTCGGCCCGATCTTTTTCCGCATGGCGCAGCGACTCAGCCTGTTGCGCATCAGCAATCGGATCGTCACAGCGTGGCCGGGTACCTTTAATCGGTCGGGTTTCGATCTGTTTATTATTTAGCGACAGAAAGCGCTCCGGTGACAGGCTGAGGATTGCGCTCTCCGGCAGACGCAGAAAAGCGCTGAATGGCGCGCGGTTAGCTGCATTGAGTATACTGAACGCCTGCCACTCATCACCCTGGTAACTGGCCTGAAAACGCTGCGCCAGATTAACCTGATAACAGTCACCCGCCTGAATATAGGCCTGAACCGCCGCAAAACGCGCAGCGTAATCTGCATAGCTCAGGTTGGAGCGCCAGCGGCTGGTCAGTGAAAAGGGCACGGCTTCGCGCGCAGGCCATTGCGCCAGCCAGGCGGCGCGTTCTTCCGCGCTCTTTAACGTCACCAGCGTCAGGGTCTGCTGATGATGATCGGCAATCAATGCCCAGTCATAGATACCCACCGCCATGTCAGGCGTGGTGAGATCGGCTGCGGCCTGCTGAGGCAGCGACTCAAACCGGCGGCCCAGATCATAACCAAACAGGCCCAGCGCACCGCCCTGAAACGGCAGGGCATCACAGGCAGCCGGCGTCACGCCCAGCGCATCACACTGCTGCTGCACCAGCAGCAGGGGATCGGCGGTCGATTCGGTCGTGCCGGTCGGATCGCTGAGCGTAGTCATCGTACCGCGGGTCACCAGGGTGGCGCGGGGATCGGCGGTCAGAATATCAAAGCGGTTATCACTGTGGTTCGCCTGCGCGGAGGAGAGCAGCATCGCCCAGGGCAGATGGGCAATCGGGGCAAAACGCTGAGTCAGCGCATCCGGGGTATAATCAAGACTGAGGGTTTCAACAATCATCGGGCAGAGAAATCAGAGAGCAAAGAGGCGGTCAGACTGCCATATTTTTTCCTGACTGGCACCTGTTAGTTCCGCGTGGGATACTGTCTGCCCCAACGCAGGAGTGAAACATGTTTATAGGAATACCGGCTCTCTCTCATGAGCAGCAGCAGCAGGCCGTCGAACGTATTCAGGAATTGATGGCGGGAGGTTTGTCGAGCGGTGAAGCGATAACCCAGGTGGCGCAGGAGATCCGTCAAAATTTCAAGGGCGAACGGATTCGGGCGCTATTCGAAGACGAAGATGAAGAAAACGAAGAGGAATAACGCCCGGCGTTTTTAACGTGCAGCGATAATTTTAATTTCGATTTTGTACTTCGGATTCAACAGCCCGGCCTGTACCGTGCAGCGCACCGGCGCATTACCTGGAGAGACCCATGCGTCCCATGCGCGGTTCATCGCAGGGAAATCGGCCTTATCTACCAGAAACAGCGTCGCATCAAGGATTTTGCTTTTATCGCTACCGAGCCGTGTCAGAATCGCATCAATCACTGCCAGCGCATTGGCTGTCTGCGCTTCTGCGTCGGCATCCAGATTCTCAGGCACACTGGTGTAATAGATCGTGTCGTTGTGGATCACGGCTTCGGACATACGGTGTTCCGGGTCAATGCGGGTAATACTCATCGGTTTCTCCCTGGTTAATTGCGCATTAGCCTGGCACACTCCTGACATCGCTGTCACCCCTTACGCCTTACAGGCAGCGCTCAACAATCGCCTGTCTGTCCGCCATCACCTGTGGCGCCATCCGGAAAGTCGTGAAATATTTCACATCAGACCCTTTTCGGCGGGGCGACACATCCGCAAAAATCGAATCTTCCCAGGTGAAAACGCTGATCTCGCTGCCGTTGGGCTGGGTGTGAGTGGTGTTATCTCTGGCAATGACGCTGGTGGTGGACCAGCCGCGATAAATACAGTCGCTGAGCTGAGGGACGGTGCGGGTGCTTTGACCCTGAAAAACAGGCTGCTGCTGACGAGCCTGATCAGGCGTGGGTGCCTGGCAGCCGCAGAGCAGCAGCACGCCAGCCAGAGAGCCGATGCGGAAATAGTTCATACATTCCTCCGCCTGAGTCAGGCAGTCGGGTTAAGGCCATCTGTTTAACACCGCCTGAACGACAATGTTAAACCAGTCTCAGCACGTCAGCCTACGGGTGCCACATCCCAACGGTAAGCTGATTTAATCATTATAATCCGCGCGTTTATTTCCTCGCTGCGTTCCTCTGCATTTGCTAACTGCATCACACTGTTACGCTTGCCGCTTCTGGAGTGGAGTGAGTGTTATTGATCGTGCCTGCAATTGACGTTAACGGCCTGGCACCAGAACGAATCAGGGCGCGCAACCGGCTTAAAAATGTTATAAATCAGCCGTGAAATCGCGCCACAGGATGAGGATTAGAGAATGGCGAATACGCAGTATCTGTTTTGGGTTATGGCTGGCGCGCTGACGCTGCTGTTTATTGTTATCGGGGCCTTTGTGGGTTTATCCAAAGGCACTAAGCAGGGAGTGATCACCTTTGCGGTGCTGTTCATCATCATGCTGGCAGGCGCACTTTACATACACCATTAGCACTGGGCGGTGAGGTCATTTTCAGTCTCTTACAGCAATTTTACGTTTGGCTCACACTTCAGGCGAAAAATATGCGACCGGTATGACGGTTAACTATGCTCAGTTGAAATAGCAGAACTGCTATTTATCACCGGAGGTAATTATGTCTGAACGTCCTGATTACGATGAACCGCTGCCAGATGATGCTGAGATCTATCCGGAAGACGAAGAAGAGGATGAGGAAGACGATCTGTCAGAAAAGGATGTTTAGCCGTCTGACAAGGTTGTCTGACGACGTTCTGGTCTTCTGAATGCTGGCTTATACCGCAAAACCGCAAGTGCAGTTTTGCGGTTTCTCAGGTTCTTCGTGTCGCCTCTCTCCGTGCTGTTTCAGGCTTACGCCTGCTAATAAATCCCTCGCTAAAAATGGCGACATGGTAAGTTCCCGTAGAAAGTTTGATTTATTCAGATAATCCTGGAAAATAATCCGCTTAGATAAAGTAATTTAATCAACGATGTTAATTAAATTAACATCAATAAAAATTATAAACTCTTTATTCGTTCTGATTTTGATTTAACGCATTTAGTCACCTTGCTGACCCCGCAGTGAGCGGAATAGTATCCCTGCCGCAAATAAGCTTATTAAGCAGGGATAAAAATGAAATTACCAAAAATGTTAAGTCTGGTTGTGGCGCTTTCTACCCTTAACGTAGCCGGTGCGGCGGAACCGCACTGGACGTACGAAGGCAAAGCTGGCCCGGAACACTGGAGCGAACTGACCAGTGACTTCCACATCTGTCACGAAGGTAAGTCCCAGTCGCCAATCAATATTAAAGATCCGATTGAGGGACATTTACAGGCACTCGATCTGGCCTACCATACGTCGGCTGAGAAGGTGATCAACAATGGCCACACGATTCAGGTGACCGTTGATGAAGAAGATGATTTTGTACTGGATAGTGAAAAGTTCACGCTGCGTCAGTATCACTTCCATACGCCGAGTGAGAACCAGATCAATGGGCACACCTTTCCCCTTGAAGCCCACTTTGTACACAGCAAAGAAGATGGCGATCTGGCCGTGGTCGCGGTGATGTTTGAGGTCGGTAAAGAGAACCCGGCGCTGGCACCCTTGATCGACGCTATGCCGAAAAAGGAAAACCAGCAGGTAACCATTAATCGCCAGGTAAATTTACGCGATCTCTTCCCGGAAGATCTGCACTATTATCGTTTCAGCGGCTCCCTGACGACGCCGCCCTGCAGCGAAGGGATCCGCTGGCTGGTGATGAAACAGCCGGTTACGCTATCTCAGGCGCAGCTCGACGCCTTTAAACAGGCGTTGAAAACCACCAACAATCGTCCGTTGCAGCATCTCAATGGGCGCATGATTGTAGAGTAGTTACAGCGATTTCTGCTTCCTCTCGCGGTGCGACTCTCCATCAGGCATACCGGTGCGGCGAGCGCTTCTCTTCAGGCGGCCCCGTGCCGCCTTTTTCTCATCGTTCAGACGCGATCCTGAGCCACTGGCTGCCACACTCCCAACGGCAAAAAAATAGACAAGCCATTGATAATTATCAATTTTGCTTTGTTGATCCAATACTGACATAATTACAGTGTTTTTGCCGTTCTTAGTGAGGGTATGTGGCAGACGATTTTGCAGTGGATGGCGCGCTGGCGCTGGCGATCGCAGGCTTTAAGCCGCGTGAAGCACAGCGTGAGATGGCGCAGGCGGTATCTGAAGCCGTAAAACAGCAGGGTGAACTGGTGGTCGAGGCCGGTACCGGCACCGGAAAAACCTATGCCTACCTGGCTCCCGCTTTGCGGGCCGGTAAAAAAGTGATTGTCTCCACCGGATCCAAGGCGCTGCAGGATCAGCTCTATGGTCGCGATCTGCCCACGATGATCAAGGCGCTGGATTTCAAAGGTAAAACGGCCTTGCTGAAAGGGCGCTCCAACTACCTTTGCCTGGAACGCATGGAACAGCAATCGATGGCGGGCGGCGATCTCACCGCGCAGGGGCTGACCGATCTGGTGACGCTGCGCAGCTGGTCATCGCAGACGGAAGATGGCGACATCAGCAGCTGTGCGGGCGTGACCGAAGACAGCCCGGTCTGGCCGCTGGTCACCAGCACCAACGATAACTGCCTCGGCACTGACTGCCCGCGCTATAAAGAGTGTTTTGTGGTCAGGGCGCGTAAGCGCGCTATGGACGCCGATGTGGTGGTCGTGAACCACCATCTCTTTCTTGCCGACCTGGTGGTGAAAGAGGGCGGCTTTGGCGAACTTATTCCCGAAGCTGATGTGATGATCTTCGATGAAGCCCATCAGCTGCCCGATATCGCCAGTCAGTATTTTGGTCAGCAGCTCTCCAGCCGCCAGTTACTCGATCTCGCCAAAGATATTATTACCGCCTACCGCACCGAAGTGCGTGATGCCCAGCAGTTGCAGAAATCCGCTGACCGCCTGGCGCAGTGCGCGCAGGATTTTCGCCTGTCATTAGGCGATCCCGGCTATCGCGGTAACCTGCGTGAACTGCTGAGCGATAACAACATCCTGCGGATGTTTACGCTGCTGGATGATGCGCTTGAACTCTGTTACGACGTTATCAAACTCTCACTGGGCCGTTCAGCCCTGCTGGATGCTGCCTTCGAGCGGGCCGCTCTCTACCGTGGCCGGTTAAAACGGCTGCGGGCGATTAACGAGCCGGGCTACAGCTATTGGTATGAATGTACCTCACGTCACTTTATCCTGGCGCTGACGCCGCTCTCGGTGGCAGAACGCTTCCGTGAAGTGATGGACAATCGTAAGGCTGCCTGGATCTTCACCTCAGCCACCCTGGCGGTGGATGAGAAAATGGCACACTTCGCCGAACGGCTGGGTGTGAATGCAGCAAAAAGCCTGATTCTGAACAGCCCGTTCGACTTTGCGAAGCAGGCTCTGCTCTGTGTACCGCGCAATCTTCCTGAGCCTAACCGTCCGGGTGGTGCACGCCAGCTGGCCGCCATGATGAAGCCGCTGATTGATGCTAATAAAGGCCGCTGCTTCTTTCTGTGCACATCGCACCTGATGATGCGTGAGCTGGCCGCGGAATTTCGCGCCTCTATGACGCTACCCGTGCTGGTGCAGGGTGAAACCAGCAAGGGTCAGTTGCTGAAGCAGTTCATCGACAAGGGCAATGCGCTGCTGGTGGCGACCAGCAGTTTCTGGGAAGGCGTGGATGTGCGGGGTGATGCGCTGTCGCTGGTGATCATCGATAAACTGCCGTTCACCTCACCGGAAGATCCGCTGTTGAAAGCCAGAATGGAAGATTGCCGGATTCGTGGCGGCGATCCCTTTACGGATGTGCAGCTGCCGGATGCGGTGATCACCCTGAAGCAGGGCGTGGGACGTTTAATCCGCGATACCGACGATCGTGGCGTACTGGTCATTTGCGATCAGCGTCTGGTTTCACGTCCTTATGGCGCGCTGTTTCTCAATAGCCTGCCGCCGACGCCGCGCACCCGGGACATTGCCCGCGCCATCGCCTTTATCCGCCAGCAACCCGAACCAGACGCGTAATTTTATGCTAAGATGCGCGCCGTTTTCTTTCTTCTGAGGTAGTCATGTCAGCCCGAATTTTAGCGCTGGATACGGCGACAGAAGCCTGTTCAGCCGCCTTGCTGAATCAGCAACAGATTGATGCCCGATTCGAAATTGCCCCGCGCGATCATACCCAGCGTATTTTACCGCTGATCGAAGAGCTACTGCTGGCACAGCAGCTGGAACTGACCGATCTGGACGCGCTCGCCTTTGGTCGCGGCCCTGGCAGTTTCACCGGCGTGCGGATTGGCATTGGCATTGCGCAGGGCCTGGCACTGGGCGCTTCACTGCCAATGATCGCGGTTTCCACGCTGGCAACGCTGGCGGAAGGCGCATGGCGTCTTCACGGTGCTACCCGTGTATTAACCGCTATTGATGCGCGGATGGGCGAGGTCTACTGGGCCGAATATCAACGTGATGAACAGGGTGTCTGGCAGGGTGAGGCCAGCGAAAGCGTGCTGTCGCCCGAAGCGGCACTGGCACGGATGCAGGCGCTCTCCGGCGAATGGATGACCGCAGGCACCGGCTGGCAGGCTTATCCTGCCCTGCAGCAGGGACACGAACTAACCCTGAATGCCAGTGAGGTTACGCTGCCCGCCGCAGAAGATATGCTGCCGCTGGCGACCCTTGCGCTGGCGCAGGGGAAGACGCTGCTGCCGGAAACGGCGGAGCCCACTTATCTGCGTAATGAAGTCGCCTGGAAAAAATTACCTGGCCGGTAAAATGCACGCAACTTATTGTTATGCGTCCAGTCTAACTCTTTACCTAACGGGAGAACGTCTATGTCGTCAATGTGTGGTAAAGGGCTTTCAGGTCTGCTGCTGACCTGTGTGCTGGCGTTAACCGGTTGTGTCTCAATTCCTGACACGCTGCAGGGCAGCTCACCTCAGCCGCAGCAGGATCTGTTGCGCGTTATGAGCGATCCTTCGCTCTTTGTCGGGCAGGAATCGCGCTTTGGCGGCAAGGTAGTGAATGTCACTAACCTGAACGGCAAAACCCGGCTTGAGATTGCTGCACAGCCGCTGGATGATAGCGCCAGACCGCGTCTGGGTGCGGCCTCGGTCGGCCGGATTTATGCCGATATCCGCGGGTTTGTTGATCCGGTGGATGTCAGAAATCAGTATGTGACGGTGCTGGGTACCCTGAAGGGGACGGAGCAGGGCAAAATTGGCGAAGCGGATTACAAATTTGCGGTCATCGATGTGCGCGGTTATCAGCGCTGGCGACTTACCCAGCAGGTGACAGCACCACCCCAGCCGATGGATCCCTGGATCTGGTATGGTCCGACCCGCCATCGCGGCGGATACTGGGGCCCGAATCCCTACTGGGGAATGATGAACAGTGGGCCGGCAGAGGTGCAGACCATTCTGACCGAGTAAGTGAAAAAACATTTAATTATCAGCCCGGTCGCGGTGCTCGCTGCCGGGCTTTTTATTTGCCTGTTTTATCAGCACGAAATTTAGTGATGCACTTCGCAACCTCAACATGCCAAAACAGGCAAACTGGTACAATCAGTTAAAATATTGTTAACAAACCAGATTGGCTGAGGCAGCGATGGAAATACAACATAATTATCGGGGTGGATCCTTGAATAAGGTTTGGCTGAAACGCTACCCGGCAGATGTGCCTGCCGAAATAAGTGCAGATCGTTACACCTCGCTGGTGGATCTGTTTGAGCAGGCCGCAAAACGCTACGCCGATCAACCCGCGTTCCTGAACATGGGTCAGAAGATGAGTTATCGTCAGCTGGAAGAGAAGAGCCGCGCTTTTGCCGCCTATCTTCAGCAACAGCTGGGCCTGAAAGCGGGTGACCGGGTGGCGTTGATGATGCCTAATTTACTGCAGTATCCGGTGGCCCTGTTTGGTGTGCTGCGTGCGGGTATGGTGGTGGTCAATGTCAATCCGCTCTATACGCCGCGCGAGCTGCAGCATCAGCTCAATGACAGTGGGGCCAGTGCGATTGTCATTGTCTCGAATTTTGCGCACACGCTGGAAAAAGTGGTGGCGAAAACCGCTGTGCGGCACGTCATCCTGACCCGGATGGGCGATCAGCTGGCGCCGATAAAAGCGACGCTGGTTAACTTTGTCGTTAAGTATGTGAAGAAGCTGGTGCCCAAATACCATCTGCCGGGGGCAATCTCATTTCGCCACGTCCTGGAAGTCGGCGAAACGCTCAATTATCAACGCCCGACGGTCTCCAATGACGATCTCGCCTTCCTGCAATACACCGGTGGCACCACTGGCGTAGCCAAAGGGGCGATGCTGACCCATCGTAACATGCAGGCGAATCTTGAACAGACCCGCGCAACCTACGGCAAAGTGCTGCGCGACGGTAAAGAGTGTGTCGTTACCGCGCTGCCGCTTTATCACATTTTCGCCTTAACGGTGAATGGCCTGCTGTTCCTGGAGCTGGGCGGTCAGAATCTGTTGATCACCAATCCGCGCGATATCCCCGGCTTTGTTAAAGAGCTGGGGAAATTTCCGTTTACCGCCATTACCGGCGTGAACACGCTGTTTAACGCGCTACTCAACGATGAGCAGTTCAATAAACTCGATTTTTCAACGCTGCGTCTTTCCGCCGGTGGCGGAATGGCGGTGCAGAAAGTGGTGGCCGAGCGCTGGGAAAAACTGACCGGACACTATCTGCTGGAAGGCTATGGCCTGACAGAGTGTTCTCCGCTGGTGTCAGTCAATCCCTATGACATCAGCTGCCATACCGGCAGTATCGGTCTGCCGGTGCCCTCGACAGATGTGCTTATTCTGGATGATGACGGCAATGAAGTCGCTCCGGGTGAACCGGGCGAACTTTGCATCAGCGGCCCGCAGGTGATGCTGGGCTACTGGCAGCATCCGGAAGCGACAGCGGAAGTGCTGAAAAATGGCTGGCTCCACAGCGGTGATATTGTTACCGTTGACCAGGAAGGCTTTATTCGCATCGTTGACCGCAAAAAAGATATGATTCTGGTATCAGGTTTTAATGTCTATCCGAATGAAATCGAAGACGTGCTGATGCAGCATCCTAAAGTGCGTGAAGCCGCGGCTATCGGTGTTCCCAGCGATCTTTCTGGCGAAGCGGTAAAAGTCTGCATCGTGAAAAAAGATGCGTCGCTGACCAAAGAAGAGGTGCTCGATCACTGTCGCCGTCAGCTCACCGGTTACAAGGTGCCGAAAATCATTGAGTTTCGTGATGAGTTGCCTAAAACCAATGTCGGCAAGATCCTGCGGCGTGAGCTGCGCGACGAGGCGAAACCCGGCGCGAGCTGAATCCGGGCAGAAATTGAGGTTGAACGCCGGCATGTCCGGCGTTTTTATTGTTTTTAACATGGAGCGCCGCGCGTTGTTGGCTGCGGTGGAAATCAGACGTGAACTATTCCCTTATCGACCAGGATGATCAACTGGCAGACGTGTGTCAGAAAGCGCGCCAGCACGCGGCGGTGGCCCTGGATACCGAATTTGTCCGCACCCGCACTTACTACCCTCAGCTTGGCCTGATCCAGCTGTTCGACGATCAGCAACTGGTGCTGATTGACCCGCTGAATATCCGTGACTGGTCACCCTTTATTGCCTTGCTGACCGACACCAGCGTCACCAAATTCCTGCATGCCGGTGGTGAAGATCTGGAAGTCTTCCTGCACCGTTTCGGCGTGCTGCCGACGCCCATGATCGATACCCAGATTCTGGCGGCATTCTCTGGCCAGCCGCTCTCCTGGGGTTTTGCCTCAATGGTGGCACATTTCACTCAGGTCGAACTCGATAAAAGTGAATCACGCACGGACTGGCTGGCGCGCCCTCTGACCCAGCGTCAGTGCGAGTATGCGGCGGCGGACGTTCACTATCTGCTGCCGATTGCCCGCCAGCTGATGATCAATACGGAAGAGGCCGGCAATATGGCGGCGGCCCTCAGTGAGTGCGATAACCTGTGTCAGCGTCGTCTGGATAGCCTGTCGCCGGATGAAGCCTGGCGGGATATTACCAATGCCTGGCAGTTGCGTCCGCGTCAACTGGCGGCGTTGCAGCGACTGGCAGCCTGGCGTCTGAAGCTGGCGCGTGAAAAAGATATGGCCGTTAACTTTGTGGTGCGCGAAGAGCACCTGTGGAAAGTAGCGCGCTTTATGCCAGGCTCACTGGGCGAGCTGGATCATCTGGGGCTGTCAGGCCACGAGATTCGTTTCCACGGCAAAGCGCTGGTGGCGCTGGTGGCAGAAGCTGAGGCGCTGGATGAGAGCGAACTGCCGGCTCCGCTGGGCAATCTGATTGACCATCCGCACTACAAGCCAGTGTTTAAAGCGATGAAAGCGCTGGTGCAGCAGGTGAGCGAGCAGAGTGGATTCAGTCAGGAGCTACTGGCGTCACGACGTCAGATTAATCAGGTATTAAGTCAGCACTGGGGCCTGAAGCCGCAGGGACGTCAGCCGGAGTTACTTACCGGATGGCGGGGCGAACTGCTGAAACCCGGCATTGAGGAAATTCTGGCGGGTTGTTAACCGGTTAAATTTCCCCTGCCAGAGCGCAGGGGAAATTCAGCAAACGGTCAGCGTCATTTAGTCACTTCATCCGTTTCCGGCAGCGTCACGTTCAGCTCCAGAATCGAGATATCATCACCTTTCTGGTCGAGCTGAACCGTTACCATTTCTGGATCGATCTTCACATATCTGCAAATCACTTCCAGAATGTCGCGCTTAAGTTGCGGAAGATAGTGGGGCTCACTGTCGCCCCTTCTCCGTTCTGCCACGATAATCTGCAGCCTTTCCTTGGCTATGTTGGCAGTGTTCTTCTTCCGGGATAAAAAGAAATCAAGTAATGCCATGGTTTATCCCCCGAACAGGCGTTTCAGGAAACCCTTCTTCTCTTCTTCGATAAAGCGGAAGGGGCGTACTTCACCGAGCAACCGTTCAACGGTATCGGCATAGGCTTTGCCAGCATCAGATTCGCCGTCAAGAATCACCGGTTCGCCTTGGTTAGAGGCACGTAACACCGATTGATCTTCAGGGATCACGCCGACCAGAGGAATGCGCAGGATCTCCAGCACATCTTCCATGCTCAGCATATCGCCACGGTTCACCCGGCCAGGGTTATAGCGGGTCAGCAGCAGATGCTCCTTCACCGGGTCCTGACTGTTTTCAGCGCGACGGGATTTGGATGAGATGATGCCGAGGATGCGGTCGGAGTCGCGGACAGAAGAGACTTCCGGGTTGGTGGTAATAATGGCTTCATCGGCAAAGTAGAGCGCCATCAGTGCGCCCGTTTCAATCCCTGCCGGTGAGTCACAGACGATGAAATCGAACTCCATCTTAGCCAAATCGTTCAGAACTTTTTCAACACCCTCACGGGTCAGCGCATCTTTATCACGGGTCTGTGACGCAGGCAGAATGTAGAGCTGCTCTGTGCGTTTGTCGCGAATCAGCGCCTGGTTCAGTGTGGCATCGCCCTGGATCACATTAACGAAGTCGTAGACCACACGGCGCTCACAGCCCATGATCAAATCCAGGTTACGCAGACCGATATCAAAATCGATCACAACTGTCTTTTTGCCTTTCTGCGCTAAACCGGTGGCGATGGCCGCGCTTGACGTGGTCTTACCAACGCCCCCTTTACCGGATGTAACTACAATAATGCGTGCCATAAATGTTGATTTCCTTAACAAAAGAAAAGGGGCCTAATTAAGTGTCTGGATAGTCAGCGCGCCATCCTGCAGGCACAGACGCGCAGCTTTACCAAAAAATTCTTGCGGGATCTGATCCATGATCCAGTACTCTCCGGCAATCGAGACCAGCTCGGCAGCCAGGTTGGTACAGAAAATCTGGCAGTTGCGGTCACCGCTGGCACCCGCCAGGGCGCGACCGCGCATCATGCCGTAAATGTGAATATTGCCATCGGCGACCAGTTCGGCGCCGGCGCTGACGCTACTGGTGATGATCAAATCGGCGTCACGCGCATAAATCTGCTGGCCCGAGCGCACCGGAGTGTTCACGATGCGGGTTTTCGTTGCTACCGTTTCGGTTACAGCCGGCAGCGGTTCTGGTATCGGCTGCGGCGCGGCGGCTTGCGGTCTGGCCTCTTTACCTTCTGCCAGCACGGGCAGGCCGGCACGGGCGATCATACGTTTCAGCGCTTCATCTTTGCAGCCGCTTACGCCGACAATGCGTAAACCAGTGGCGAGAACCGCCTGTTGCAACTGTTTCCAGTTTACATCGGCACTTAATGTCGAGACGTTAAGTACCACCGGCGCGTTTTTCAGGAAATCTGGAGCCTGGTCAATCTTGTCCTGGAGTGCCTTGCGAATCACCGCAGGGTCATGGTGATGCAAATGGACGACAGACAGGGTGAAACTGCTACCTTTGAATTCGATTGGCGTTTGCGACATCTGTCCCGACTCAGTCCTGTTTTCACTACCGAAAGCCTGGCGATGATAAAATCATCGTTGAAGCGCTAACGGTGAATATTCGAAGTTCTGCAAGCATGTTATAGTTACAGCTATATTCAGACAAGCCTCAACGCCGGTTAATTCGAGTAAAAAATATGTTTTGTGTGATCTACAGAAGCCCGTTACGTGACCAGACTTATCTCTATGTTGAAAAAAAGGACGATTTCTCGCGCGTTCCGGAAGAATTGCTGAAAGGCTTTGGCAAGCCGCAGCTGGCGATGGTGCTTAAGCTGGCGGGGCGGGACAGGCTGGCTAATGCGGATATCAATAAAGTTAAGCAGGGATTGAGCGAGCAGGGCTATTATTTACAGCTCCCTCCGCCGATTGAAAGTCTCCTCAACATTCATTTACAGGCCGATAAAAAACTTTAACTCGGATTCTTCTGTAAATATAAATCCTGTCGGTGCGATCCAGGCAGGATAATATTGCTCTGATGCTGCGCAAAATTAACGGCGCAGCTTATCTGTTTGACCCCTTTTTAAATTCCCTGCTCAATTTTTTCTCCTGATTTGTACGATTATTCAGCACTTCAACGCCTGCATTTACGCTTTCTGACAAATTACGCACCCCGGACCGTTAAAAGGATCTTATTATCACGCTATGAGGTTGGCATTTCGATCAACGCATGAGCAAACATCAACCCGCCAGCAGCGCTGGCATCACACCTAACCTGAACAGGGGATGAGCATGTATCAGCATCGTAACTGGCAAGGCGCTCTGTTAGATTTTCCGGTCAGCAAAGTGGTTTGCGTCGGGAGTAATTATGCAAAGCACATTAAAGAGATGGGCAGCGCAACCCCTACCGAGCCGGTGATCTTTATCAAGCCGGAAACGGCGCTGTGTGATTTACGTCAGCCGCTCTCTATTCCCGACGCGTTCGGCGAGGTCCATCATGAAGTTGAACTGGCGGTTCTGATCGGCGCGACACTGAAGCAGGCGACCGATGCGCATGTGGCTAAGGCGATTGCAGGTTATGGTGTGGCGCTGGATCTGACACTGCGTGACCTGCAGGCCGGGCTGAAAAAAGCGGGCCAGCCGTGGGAAAAATCCAAAGGCTTTGATAACGCCTGTCCTGTCTCCGGTTTTATCCCGGTGACGGAATTCAGTGGCGATCCGCAAAACGTCGAGCTTAAATTGCTGGTGAACGGTGAGGTACGTCAGCAGGGCAACACCGCGGATATGATTCATAAAATCCTGCCGCTGATTGCCCATATGAGCCACTACTTTACCCTGCGGGCAGGCGATGTGATTCTGACCGGTACGCCAGAAGGGGTAGGCCCGATGCGCTCGGGTGACCAGCTGGAAGTTTCACTGGCGGGTCATGGCATCAGCACGCGCGTACTCTAAAAACTTGCATCACCGCCGCATAGGCTTTATAAGGTGCGGTTTAGGCACAATCCGGACAAATCATCATGACTGACACCCCTTTCTGGCAACAAAAACGCCTGGCACAAATGAGCGATGAGGAATGGGAATCCTTGTGTGATGGTTGTGGACAGTGTTGCCTGAACAAATTGCAGGACGCCGACACCGATGAGATCTACTTCACCAATGTCGCCTGTGATCAGCTCAATATTAAAACCTGCCAGTGCCGTAACTATGAGCGCCGCTTCGAGCTTGAAGAGGATTGCATCAAGTTAACGCGCGAAAATCTGACGACCTTCAACTGGCTGCCGCGCACCTGCGCTTACCGGCTGCTGGGTGAGGGCAAAGATTTACCCGTATGGCATCCGCTGCGGGCCGGTTCGAAAACAGCGATGCATGCGCAGCGTATTTCGGTGCGGTATATTGCGGTGCGTGAGAGTGAAGTGCGGGACTGGGAAGATCACATCATTGATCGCCCCGATCGCAACGGCTGAGTGCCGCGCTATCAATCTGAATTGATAAAAGGCTGCCAGTGGCATAATGCCAGTCAGTTAAGATGAGATTTGTAAAGGCTGTCACGGTCAAACGTGGCAGCTTTTTTTATGGGCGAGCGAGCCGCAGTGCGGGCCAGCGCACCTCTGCTGCTGCCGGGCCGTCCTCGCGCCGCTCACGCGGTACCTTCGGCTTTGACGGCGTGCCGACGAACCGTTCGGGGATCGGCCCTCCCTGGCCGGCCCCGAACTGTCCACGCTTCCCGGCGTGGACTTCTGGCCCACCGTCACGCCTCAGCGCTGCGGATAGCCCTTTCAGCAGCAGAGGCGCACAGGCCTTCACTCTCTTGCCCTTTCTGACAAGACACACTGAAGTTTCAGAGCAGGCCGGTGCAGGGCAGGGGCAGGCAATCCGCAGCGCTGAACAGAATGAGTCTGCCAGGAGAGCCCGCAGGACGCGGGCGAAAGGCGGGGCGGCACAGGATGTGCCATCCCCGGCGGTCCGTCAGGCAGAGGAATGAGGTGAAGGAACCGCGCAGCGGCGCGAGGACCGCCAGCCCCTGCCCGGCACCAGACTGCGTTATCACTGACTGGCATTATGCCACTGGCAGCCTTTTTTGATCTCAGCGACCAAAGAGATCGCGACGTTTAGGTTTCAGCGGCTGGGCTATCAGCACCAGCGCCGCGACCAGCAGATAACCGGCGAACACCACAATCATCCACTGCGGCATGCTGAGCGTCAGGAAAGTCCAGCTGCGTTCTGCACAGTCACCGCTGGCAAGAAACACCGACGGCAGCCACTTATCCAGCGGTAAGCCGCTGGGGAATCGCGCAGCAAAATCACAGGTGGTAAAGGGGTTAGGGTGCAGCTGAATCATGGTATGTTCATAAGAGAGACGCAGACCTTCCCAGGCACTGTAGATCCACAACGCCAGCGCCGCCAGACGCAACGGCGATTTCGGCGCAATCGCACCGACCAGACCCGCGCCCAGCACACCAAACAGCGCATTGCGCTCATAAATACACATCACGCAGGGCTTCAGGCCCATTACGTGCTGAAAAAAGAGTGCTGTTAATTCCAGTGCAAGTGCAGTCAGTGCCAGTAGTAACCAGGCTCCGCGACCACGTGAGCATTGATTCAGATATCGCAACATATTGCATTCCCTGTAAACGTTAATGCCACGCAGTGTAAACCAAAAGCGTTTGCAAACCAGCCAGGGGCAGGGAAAAATCGTGTGCAAACATGACCTGATTCTGATCCAGAGCAGGTTAAATGAGGATAAGCCGGACCTTATCTGCAGAACGACCGTCAGTGAAGCGCGGGGAGATCCGCTGCGGCGACAGAGGCGATCGCATGCGGTCAGGAGGCGAAACGGCAGGCGCGGGTTATATGCTGCCAGCGTTCTGCGCTTTCAGGGCGCCTGAACGCTGACACTCAGCGGTGCTGTGGCACGCGCCATTTCAGCGCAGAAAGCCATTCAGCCCGCCCGTGATCACGAAGCCGCTGATACTGCGGTCAGCCATGCTGAAATATGCGCCTGCGCCCGGTTTTAATGGTTACTCAGGCTATATCCGCTATAGGGCGTCTGGTATGATGAGTGCCCATCATGATTAGAAAAGCAACGAGAACACATTGCTATGGTTATAAAGGCTCAGAGTCCAGCGGGATTTGCTGAAGAGTATATTATTGAAAGCATCTGGAACAGTCGCTTTCCGCCAGGGTCGATTCTTCCTGCTGAGCGTGAGCTTTCTGAATTGATTGGGGTGACGCGCACCACCTTGCGTGAAGTGCTGCAGCGCCTGGCGCGCGATGGCTGGCTGACTATTCAGCACGGTAAACCGACGCGGGTGAACGATTTCTGGGAGACGTCCGGCCTGAATATTCTGGAAACGCTGGCCCGTCTCGATCACGACAGCGTTCCGGTGCTGATCGACAACCTGCTGTCGGTACGCAGCAACATTTCATCGATCTTTATCAGCCGTGCGCTGCGCCATCATCCGGACAAAGCACGCGAAGTGCTGGAAACCGTCAGTGCGGCTGCCGATCAGGCTGATGCCTATACCGAACTCGACTACCGGGTGTTCCGCGGTCTGGCGTTTGCGTCAGGTAACCCGATTTACGGTCTGATCCTGAATGGCCTGAAAGGGCTCTATACCCGCGTTGGCCGCCACTACTTCTCTAATCCGGAAGCCCGGCAGGTCGCACGCGATTTCTATCTCAAACTGCTGGAACTGTGCGACAAAGAGCCCGGACAGGATGAGATTGTGGACGTGGTGCGCAACTACGGCCGCCGCAGTGGTGAAATCTGGCACAGTATGCAGAAGAATTTGCCCGAGGATCTCGGCAGTAAGCGTTAAAAAAACCGGACATCGCGTCCGGTTTTTTGTTTTAACCCATCAGAGTGACGAACCGCGTGGTGGATTACGATCCAGCAACTCTACGCTGCCATCCTCGTTCTGCTGTTCCAGAATCACATCAAATCCCCACAGACGATGCACATGCTTCAGCACCTCGCGACGGCTCTTATCCAGCGGCGTGCGGCTCTGCGGCACATAGCGCAGGGTCAGCGAACGGTCACCGCGCAGATCGACGTTATAGACCTGAATATTCGGTTCGAGATTACTCAGGTTGTACTGCGCGGAGAGCTGCTGGCGAATCGCCCGGTAGCCCGCTTCATCGTGGATCGCGGCAATTTCGAGATAGTTGTTGCGGTCATCATCCAGTACGGTAAACAGACGGAAATCGCGCATGACCTTCGGCGACAGGAACTGGCTGATAAAACTCTCATCCTTGAACTCGCGCATCGCAAAATGCAGCGTTTCCAGCCAGTCGGAACCGGCGATATCCGGGAACCAGTAGCGATCCTCTTCGGTCGGCGACTGACAGATACGTTTGATATCCTGCATCATCGCGAACCCTAAGGCATAGGGGTTGATGCCGTTATACCACTGACTGTTATAGGGCGGCTGAAACACGACGTTGGTGTGGCTGTGCAGGAACTCCATCATAAAGCGTTCCGACACTTTGCCTTCATCATAGAGGTGATTGAGGATGGTGTAGTGCCAGAACGTCGCCCAGCCTTCATTCATCACCTGGGTCTGTTTCTGCGGATAGAAATACTGGCTCACCTTGCGCACAATGCGCAGGATCTCACGCTGCCATGACTCCAGCAGCGGGGCGTTTTTCTCCATAAAATAGAGCAGGTTTTCCTGCGGCTCAGAGGGGTAGCGCGCGGCTTCAAAGGTCACAGTCTCTTTCTCACGCCGTGGCAGCGTTCGCCACAGGGTGTTCACCTGACTTTGCAGATACTCCTCACGGCTTTTCTGCCGCGCCTTCTCCTCCTGCAGAGAGATCTTCTGCGGGCGCTTATAGCGATCGACGCCATAATTCATTAAGGCATGGCAGGAGTCGAGCAGCCGCTCTACCTCTTCGACGCCATAGCGCTCTTCGCAGTCACTGATATAGTTTTTGGCGAACAAGAGGTAATCGACAATCGACCCGGCATCCGTCCAGCTGCGGAACAGATAGTTATTTTTAAAGAAAGAGTTGTGGCCATAGCAGGCATGCGCCATCACCAGCGCCTGCATGGTCATGGTGTTCTCTTCCATCAGGTAGGCGATGCAGGGATTAGAGTTGATGACAATCTCATAGGCCAGACCCTGCTGACCATGCTTATAGCGCTGCTCGGTCTCGATAAACTTTTTGCCGAATGACCAGTGTGAATAGTTGATTGGCATGCCGACGCTGGAGTAGGCATCCATCATTTGTTCAGAGGTAATCACTTCAATTTGGTGCGGGTAGGTATCAAGCCGGTAGAGTTTAGCAACCCGGTCGATCTCGGCTAAGTAGACATCAAGCAGTTCGAATGTCCAGTCTGGTCCGTCATTGAGTCGTTTGCTGTCTCTGATGGCTTCGTCAAAGATTGTCGTCATAGCGCACCTCTTTTTTGCAAACCGGCTGACCCGAAAGACAACCCGTTCTGGTTATTTAAGGCTTCATCCTGAAAAAGGGAACCCGAAAAAAACTGAGCGAACACAACAATGATAGCCCACTGTCGCTTATCCGAAATGCGAACTCAAACGAATTCTTTGGCACAAAATCATTAAGAGTCGTGTGGCAGGGGATTTAACAGCCTTTAATTCTGACTATATTATAAATATCAAAATCTAATCCTGTTTATAAGCGGAATGTATGGGGTTGAATGAATCTCCTGCAACAGGCAGATTTAACTGCCTTCGTTGTCATTTATTTCTGTGTTTAAGGATTAAGACGCATAAAGCGCTGAAATTGGCCGCGCGACAAGATTTTAGTTACCTGAAAAGTAAAAAAGATGTGAAATGGATGGTGAAATTCTGTGGTGGTGTCCGCTATGTAAATCCGCTGACTATCATCAGTTGAACAGTGAATTATGCTTTTACAGGTCGGGTGGGGGAGCTATGCACGTTGTAATTCTTGGAAGTGGTGTGGTCGGGGTGGCGAGTGCCTGGTATCTGGCGCGTGCCGGACATCAGGTGACGGTCATTGATCGTCAGCCCGCCGCAGCGATGGAGACCAGTGCGGGGAATGCCGGTCAGATCTCACCGGGTTATGCCGCACCCTGGGCTGCGCCCGGCGTGCCATTGAAAGCGGTGAAGTGGATGTTTCAGCGCCACGCGCCGCTGGCTATCCGGCTGGATGGCAGTAGTTTTCAGCTGGAGTGGATGTGGCACATGCTGCGCAACTGCGACATCAATCACTATCAGCAGAACAAAAGCCGCATGGTGCGGATTGCCGAATATAGTCGTGACTGTCTGAAAGCGTTGCGCAGTGAAACCGGCATCGTCTATGAGGGCCGTCAGGGCGGTACGCTACAACTGTTCCGTACTCAGCAGCAGTTCGACAGCGCCAGCAAAGATATTGCGGTGCTGCGCGACGCGGGTGTGCCCTATGAGCTGCTGCAGGCGCATGAACTGTCTCGCGTTGAACCGGCACTGGCGGCAACTCAGCATAAACTCACCGGCGGATTACGCCTGCCCAATGATGAAACCGGCGACTGTCAGCTCTTTACTCAGCGGCTGGCAAAAATGGCCGAAGAGGCGGGCGTAGTCTTCCGCTTTAACACTCCGGTCGACCACCTGCTGCGCGATGGCAATCGCATCTATGGCGTGAAGTGCGGCGATGAGATCATAAAGGCAGACCACTATGTGGTGGCCTTTGGTTCCTACTCGACCGCGCTGTTGAAAAATGTCATCGATATTCCGGTCTATCCACTGAAAGGCTATTCACTCACTATTCCGATTAAAAATCCTGACGCCGCACCGGTTTCAACTATCCTGGATGAGACCTATAAAGTGGCGGTGACGCGGTTTGACGATCGTATTCGTGTCGGCGGGATGGCGGAAATAGTTGGTTTTAACACCAAACTCACCGAAGCGCGGCGGGAAACGCTGGAGATGGTGGTCAGTGATCTCTATCCTGAAGGCGGTCATCTCGCGCAGGCGAGTTTCTGGACCGGTCTGCGTCCGATGACGCCAGACGGTACGCCGATTGTGGGTGCCACACCCATCTCTAATCTCTGGCTCAATACCGGTCACGGTACGCTGGGCTGGACGATGGCGTGTGGTTCTGGTCAGTTGCTGGCCGATCTCATCTCCGGTAAAAAGCCGGCCATTGCGGCGGATGACTTAGCGGTGTTCCGCTACTTACCCGGTTTCGCGGCGACCTCATCGCCGCTGCGTAACGCCAACGCAACTCGTTAAGTATTCAGGGAGAGAGAGGATGTCACGTCCGATTGTCGCTACCATCAACCAGCAGGCGTTACGTCATAACCTGACTGTTGTTCGCCAGGCGGCACCCGCCTCTCGCGTCTGGTCAGTGGTGAAAGCTAATGCTTATGGCCATGGCATTG
Source organism: Pantoea sp. paga (assembly GCF_007558755.1). NCBI lineage: Bacteria > Pseudomonadati > Pseudomonadota > Gammaproteobacteria > Enterobacterales > Erwiniaceae > Pantoea > Pantoea sp. paga. The sequence continues at coordinate 555,727 of NZ_VLTF01000001.1, read as the reverse complement.
ATCGCGTGCGCGAGGCGTTATCTGCCACTGACGGCTTCGCGCTTCTTAATATGGAAGAGGCGATCCAGCTGCGCGAGCAGGGCTGGAAAAAACCGATTCTGCTGCTGGAGGGTTTCTTCCAGCCAGAGGATCTGCAGTTGATTGACCGTTATCGTCTCACCACCAGCGTACACAGTAACTGGCAAATCAACGCGCTGGCCAGTGCCAGACTCGCAGCACCGGTGGATATCTATCTCAAAATGAACAGCGGGATGAACCGACTGGGTTTTCGCCCGGAACAGGTCAACGGTGCATGGCAAAAGCTGCGGGCGCTGAGCACGGTAGGTGAGATGACGCTGATGGCCCATTTTGCCGATGCGGAAAATCCGCAGGGTCTGATTGCGCCACTGCAGCGCGTAGAGCAGGCGGCTGAGGGGCTGAACTGTCCGCGATCGCTCTCCAACTCCGCCTGCACCCTGTGGCATCCTGAAGCACACTTTGACTGGGTCCGCCCCGGCATCATTCTGTATGGCGCGTCGCCCAGCGGTGACTGGCAGGACATTGCAGGCAGTGGCCTGAAACCAGTGATGACCTTAAGCAGTGAGATTATTGCGGTCCAGCAGCTACAGCCGGGCGATGGAGTGGGCTACGGCTACCGCTATCACGCCAGCACGGCGCAGCGAATTGGCGTGGTGGCCTGTGGCTACGCGGATGGCTATCCACGGCATGCCCCGACGGGTACGGCCGTCTGTGTCGATGGCGTGATGACTCAGGTGGTTGGCGCGGTTTCGATGGATATGATCACCGTGGATTTAACCCCCTGTCCCCAGGCCGGTATTGGCTCAGCCGTGGAACTGTGGGGGGAGCAGGTGAAAATCGATCAGGTGGCAAAAGCGGCCGGAACGGTAGGGTACGAGCTGATGTGCGCGCTGGCACCCCGCGTTCCGGTCACGGTTATTTAAGCGCGGTCAGGCTGCCGCGCATCTTTCTGCTGCAGCGCCAGGCGATAAAGGCCAGCGCTGCACCCAGCAGCATCATCAGACTCAGCGACAGCTTCTCAGCCACCGGCAGCGCCACAATGACAAGACTGCCTGACGCGCCACCGGCCATCTGAATAAATCCCTGCAAGGCGGACGCCACGCCCGCCTGTTGCTGATAGGGTTCCAGCGCATAGCTGGTGGCCGGTCCCACCGTAAAGGCCAGCCCGGCAACTGAAACGGCCACCGGGAACATGTAAAGCGCCCAGTGCGTCTGCATCTCCGTCGGGAAGATCTGCATCCCCGCTACCAGCAGCACCGCGCCCAGCAGCATAGTGAAGAATCCCATCGCCAGGCAGAAAGGGCGACCCGCTTTGCGAATCGCTTTATTGACGAACATGCTGACAAACATGATCCAGAAACCGTTGGCGCCAAAAGCAAAAGAGAACTGGATTGGCGTCAGCCCGCCTTCGGTCATTAATACCTGCGGTGCCAGCGACACGTAGGTCAGCACCATGCCCAGTGCACCGGCATTGGCGAACGCGAACGCCAGAAAGCGCGGCTGACGCAGGATCGCGGCATACTGTTTAATGGGTAATCCTTTCACCCGCAGGGTATCCGCCGGACGCGTCTCTGGCAGCCAGATAATCACCAGCAGCGTAATCAGCACGCCGTAGGCGCAGAGAAACCAGAAGGGCGCGCGCCAGTCAAAGGCGCTGGCCAGCAAACCGCCCAGCAGCGGAGCCAGAGCCGGAACGATGTTTAATGCGCCGTTCAGGAAGCCATACGCACGGGCGGCATCATCACCGCTCAGGCGGTCACGCACGCCGCTAAAGGCCACGACCGCGCTGCAGCAGACGCCACAGCCCTGCACCAGGCGGGCAAGGACGAACAGCGGGAATGAGGTAGCGGTGGCGGCGATGGCACTCCCCGTGATGTAAAGCGCCAGGCCCAGCAGGGCAATCGGCTTACGGCCATAGTTGTCCACCAGCGGGCCGGTCACCAGTTGTCCCAGCCCCATGACCAGCAGAAACAGGGGAATGGTGGTCTGCACCAGATTAACCGGCGTATCCAGCCCTTCTGCGATTTGGGGCAGCGTGGGCAAATAGAGATCGATGCCTAAGGGTGCCAGCAGCACCAGGCTTAATAACAGCAGAGTAAATTTTTGCATAACAACCAGAGGGTAAGCGTTCTGTTAAAAAACGATCGCAGAGGGTAATGATTCAGCGGCAAAAAAGATAGAGGAAGTCGTGCGGAAAGTGCGATGCCTGCTGTAAACAGGCATCGCAGAGGTCTGATTAGTAAGCGCCGTCGCGACGTAACACCACGCCTGCGGTTTTGAACAGGATCGCAATATCGGTCCAGAGCGCCCAGTTTTTGACATACCAGGAGTCAAAATAGACGCGGGTGTCGTAGTCGATATCGTTACGTCCGCTGACCTGCCACAGACCGGTCATACCCGGCTTGGCCATCAGGTAGTAGTCAACATCACCGGCATAACGCTCCAGCTCAGCTTCAATCACGGGACGCGGGCCAACCAGGCTCATCTCGCCACGAATCACGTTCCACAGCTGCGGCAACTCGTCGAGGCTGGTTTTACGCAGGAAACTACCAATCCGGGTCACGCGCGGGTCATTCTTCAGTTTAAAATCTTTGTCCCACTCAATCCGGGCCTCTTCGCTGGTTGCCAGTAATTTCTCCAGCACCTCTTTGGAATTGGTCACCATGGAACGGAATTTCAGACATTTGAATTTTTTGCCATTCTGGCCCACACGCTCGTGACCATAAATGGCATTGCCGCCATCACGTTTCACCATATAGCAGAGCAGGGCGAAGATTGGGCCGAGGAACAGCAGCAGCATGGACGCCACCACGATATCAAAGGCACGCTTCATGAAACGGGAGGAGTGTTTCGCCAGGTTGTTGCTGACACGCAGAATCATTACTTCATGGCTGAAGATAAAGGACATGTCCGTGCCGTAAAGCGGCACGCCGCGCAGCGTCGGGATCACTGAAACTGAACGGCAGTTCATTTTCGACAGGAATTTCAGCCAGCGATCGCGCATCGGCTGCTGCTCATACTCCATAGCCACAATAAACTGCACGTTGTCACGGTCAATGGTCTGCCAGTTGATATCTTTCCAGGTGATCACCGGCACGCCATTCACGCTCTGCTGAGCCGGGACATCATCGACCGAGATAAAGGCCTGTACGTTGTAGCCAAGAATCTCTTCACTCTGCAGCGCCGCGTAAGCTTCGGTGGCGTTTCTGCCGGAGCCAATAATGATGGTCTCTTTCTGCCACTGACCCGCCTTGTGAATGGCGCGTTTAACCAGAGCACGCATCAGCGGCAGCAGCAGCAGGGCATATGTCCAGCTGAAGACCCACACCATGCGGGAGAAATCCCATTTAGAGAAGGCGATCAACGCAAGGTCGAGCAGCGAGAAAACAAATAATGTTTTAATGATCTCTTTCAGCTCAAACCAGAAGGGTTTGCGATAGGTGTAGTGACGCAGGCGCACCCAGAACCAGCCGGTACACATGACGGACATAATAAACTGTGCCACAAAACGATATTCAATTTGATGGGGTGGAATAAAGGTATCCAGCTCGCCCCAAATACCCTGTATCGTCGCGGCAGATAAAAACAGTGCGAGGTTAAGTGCAATCAGATCGGAAAAGCTCAGGGCGAATTTCACGATGATATTTTTACGCGTGCCGCTCCACGAGCGGCTCGGGCTATTCATTATCAATGTACTTGCCATAAAACCTGCTCTCTTTCTCAAGTAAAAGATGGCCTGACCAGAATCATGTACGCGCTCAGGGGTGGGCTTCTGAAAAATTAAAAAATAATTTTCAGTCTGTTGCAGTCAGTAAAGCCAGTGCAGCTGCAAAAAAGATAACGGCTAAAGCGTGATAGTACTCACGAAATGTTGCAGCATTGAGAATGAGTATGCAGGAGTTATTTGACAGAGTTAATACGGAAAAAATCTGAAAACATCAAAAGTGATTAAAGTTTTAAATGGCTAAGTTTTGGTTTTTACTGGATAAAATAAGGCGGGGGTTGGTTATAACCAAACTGTTTAAGACGCTTTTTAGGAATTACCGCCAAATCTTACGACTGGCGGTAGTGATAACGGACTCAGGCAGGTTTTTTTAAAATCCAGCGGTCCTGCTGTTTATCGTAATGACCAATCTGCAGATCCACCGGTTCTCCGTCAATCCATGCCGGGACGCTGGTATCGCGATCCCAGCCATCAAGTTGGGTAATTAAGCCGGGATTGGTGTGACAGGGGATGCTGACGGTGTCGAGGTTCTCACTGTCAAGATCGGCATCAACAATCTCATAACGACCAATTTTAACCACGTGTCCCATTCATTTCTCCCGTTTTTGCTGGCATAGACATTTAAGCTTAGCGTATCGACAGAAAATAACGTGGCTGAATGATTAGGATTATTCCTTCTCTTCAGCCGGACGGACACCAATCTTCACAATACGGTTATCCTCTTTCTCCGCGACGGTCCACGTTAGCTGATTCCACTCAACCTGATCGCCAACCACCGGCGCGCCGCCCAGCATACTCAGCACCAGTTGTCCCAGCGACTGCTGATCGTTGGTGTTCTCATCCAGTTCCAGTCCGTAAATCTGCGCAATATCGCGCAGGCGAGCTTCAGCATCCAGAATAAAGTCACCAAAGAAACGCTGGTCGAGGGAAACGGGCGGTGACTGGCTGAACATTTTACCCAGCGCCGGCAGATCGCGCTCACGGCCAATCACGCAGATGACGTCGTTCTCCCTGAGCCGCGTTCCATCATTCGGATGCATCAGCACATTGTCACGGAACAGGGCGGCGATGCGGGTCTCACGTGGCATCTTCAGGTCACGCAGTGCGGCGCCGACGCACCACTTGTCAGCGCTGAGCTGGTAGACGAACTGCTCCCATGGGTTTTCGGGGTGAATATCCAGGCCGATACGGCTGATAGGCGATGCGGTAGGCGGCACCACCACTTTGGCTTTTTTCGCTGCAAAGCCCAGCGAGGTGCCCTGCAACATCAGAGAGACCAGCACCACAAAGAAGGCGATATTAAAATAGAGCGACGCGTTTTCTAATCCGGCCATCATCGGGAAGACCGCAAGGATAATCGGTACCGCGCCGCGTAAACCAACCCAGCTGATAAAAACGCGTTCGCGGGTGGTAAAACTGCGAAACGGCAGCAGACCAATAAAGACCGACAGTGGGCGCGCTACCAGAATCAGCCACAGTGAGAGGATCATCGCCGGAACCGCGATATGCCACAAATCAGACGGGGTTACCAGCAGTCCCAGCACGATGAACATGCCAATCTGACTCAGCCACGCCATGCCGTCAAAGGTCTGCAGAATGCCGTGACGGTTGCGAATCGGGCTGTTGCCCAGTAAAAAGCCGCACAGATAGACCGCCAGGATGCCGCTGCCCTCTAATACCGTGGTCAGGGCGAACACCAGAATGCCGCCACTCAACGCCAGCAGCGGATAGAGCCCACCGGCCAGACTGATACGGTTAATCAGCTGCTGCAGCGCCCAGCCGCCGCCCAGGCCAAGCACAATACCCAGACCAAACTGTTGCACCAGATGCACCAGGAACATCCAGTCAAGGCCGCTGCGGCCCTGCTCGATCATCTCAATCAACGTAATAGTCAGGAACACCGCCATCGGATCGTTACTGCCCGATTCAATCTCCAGCGTGGAGCTGACGCGCTCATTCAGGCCTTTGTCACCCAGCAGTGAGAAGACGGCGGCGGCATCCGTGGAGCCGATAATCGCGCCAATCAGGAAGCCCTGCATCATATCCAGGTTAAACAACCAGGCGGCGACCACACCGGTTAAGCCTGCGGTAATCATGACCCCGACGGTCGCCAGCGACAGCGCTGGCCCCAGGGCGACTTTAAATGAGCTGGCTTTGGTCCGCATGCCGCCATCCAGCAGGATAATCGCCAGCGCCAGGTTCGAGATTAAGTAAGCCGCCGGATAGTTATCAAAGGCGATGCCGCCGATGCCATCAACCCCGGTCAGCATGCCCAGAGCAAGGAAGATCACCAGAATGGGGATACCCAGTCTGGATGAGAAAGAGCTGAGCAGAATGCTCGATGCGACCAGCACGGAACCGATGATAAACAGACTGTAGACAATAGTGTGGTTCAAACCCGATCTCCTGAGATATGACAGTGCGGTGCAGCGACTGGTGACAAATATCCATGCTATCTCTGAAAGATAATGTTTTATCAAGGAGTTGTCATTGTGAAAATGATCATTATACGAATTGCTTAACAGCGTATGGAATCAGATTAATGTGAAGAATGAGGGGGTTGGCAGGCAAGCGGAAGAAAACAGACTGTTTTAGCAGGTTATTCGGAAGATAAAAAAAGCCGGCGATGAGCCGGCTTAGTGCATCAGGCTTCCGTTGCCTGTTTATGGAACAGCGATCGGAACACCGGGTAGATATCTTCCGGCTCACGAATATGTTCGATAGCAAAGTTATCGAACGTCGCCTGCAGATGCTCATACTCGCGCCACAGCGTCTGATGCGCACGGCGGGTAATCTCGATATAACTGTAATAACGCACTACTGGCAGAATATGCTTCGCAAGGATCTCGTGACAGAGCGGTGAATCGTCGGCCCAGTTATCGCCATCCGACGCCTGTGCAGCATAGATGTTCCACTGCGCCGGGTCATAGCGCTCTTTCACCACCTCATCCATGAGTTTCAGCGCACTGGAAACGATGGTGCCACCGGTCTCCTGGGAGTAGAAGAACTCCTGTTCATCCACCTCTTTGGCCTGCGTGTGATGACGAATATAAACCACATCGACATTCTTGTAGGTGCGGCTCAGGAACAGGTAAAGCAGGATATAGAAGCGTTTCGCCATATCCTTGGTGGCCTGATCCATCGATCCGGATACATCCATCAGACAGAACATCACCGCCTGGCTGGAAGGCTCCGGCCGTTTCTCAAAGTTTTTGTAGCGCAGGTCGAAAGTGTCGATAAAAGGCACCCGTTCGATACGCGCCCGCAACTCGGCGATCTCTTTACGCAGCCGCTCCTCTTCAAGAAGCTGAGCCGGTTCTGAGTTCTCAATCTCCCGCAGCGTTTCTTCCAGTTCGTGCAGCATCCGGCGTTTACCCGCCGTCATCGCCGTACGACGCGCCAGCGAGTTCTGCAGCGAACGTACGACGCTGATATTGGCAGGTACACCGTTGGAGGTGAAACCTGCACGGTGGGTCTTATACTCATTCAACTGGCGATGCTGGTTCCGGCGCAGGTTAGGCAGGGCGAGATCTTCAAACAGCAGGTCCAGATACTCATCTTTCGATATCTGGAAGACAAACTCATCCTGACCTTCACCATCCTGGCTGGCATTGCCCTGGCCACTGCCGCCGCCGCCACCACCCTGCGGGCGCTCGACCCGGTCATTCTGCACAAAATGGTCGTTGCCCGGATGGACCCGATGGCGGTTGCCACCGCGTCCCTGATGGAAAATCGGCTCATTGATGTCGTCAATCGGGATAGAGACAGACTCACCGCTGCTTACATCGGTCACCGAGCGTTTATTGATGGCCTCGGAGATCGACTGCTTAATTTGCGACTTATAACGGCGCAAGAAGCGCTGGCGGTTTACCGCGCTCTTGTTTTTGCCGTTAAGTCGGCGATCGATGAAATAGGCCATGGTATTCCCCCAAACTACATTGTAAGCAGGCCGGGCGAACCCGACCTTGTCAGAGCGGTATCACTTACCGGCAAGCTTACAGACTCTTATCAGGACGATTTACGCACACGCAAATACCATTCACACAGCAGGCGAACCTGTTTGCGGGTATAGCCTTTTTCCATCATGCGATCGACAAAATCATCATGTTTTTTCTGCTCATCGGTAGAGGTCTTGGTATTAAACGAGATCACCGGCAGCAACTCTTCCGTATTCGAGAACATTTTCTTCTCGATCACGGTGCGTAATTTCTCGTAACTGGTCCAGTTCGGGTTGCGACCGTTATTGTGTGCCCTGGCGCGCAGCACGAAGTTGACGATCTCGTTACGGAAATCTTTCGGGTTACTGATGCCTGCGGGCTTCTCGATTTTCTCCAGTTCTGCGTTGAGCGATTCACGATCAAACAGCTGTCCGGTGTCAGGATCGCGATACTCCTGATCCTGAATCCAGAAGTCGGCATAGGTCACATAGCGGTCAAAGATGTTCTGACCATACTCAGAGTAAGATTCCAGATAGGCGGTCTGAATCTCTTTGCCAATAAACTCAGCATATTTGGGGATCAGATAGCCTTTGAGATGCTCAAGGTATTTCTCAGCCTGATCCTGAGGGAACTGTTCGCGCTCAATCTGCTGTTCCAGTACATAGAACAGGTGCACCGGGTTGGCTGCCACTTCGGCGTGGTCAAAGTTAAACACCCGCGACAGAATCTTAAAGGCAAAGCGGGTCGACAGGCCGTTCATCCCCTCATCCACACCGGCGTAATCATGATACTCCTGCCAGGACTTCGCCTTAGGGTCGGTATCTTTCAGGCTTTCACCATCATAGACCCGCATTTTGGAATAGATGCTGGAGTTATCCGGATCCTTGAGACGAGACAGGATTGAGAAGCGTGCCAGCGTCTTCAGCGTACCCGGTGCGCAGGGCGAGGTCGCCAGCTCACTGTGATTAAGTAACTTATCGTAGATTTTGATCTCTTCCGAGACCCGCAGGCAGTAGGGCACCTTGACGATATAAACACGGTCAAGGAACGCCTCATTATTCTTGTTGTTTCGGAACGTCACCCACTCTGATTCATTGGAGTGCGCCAGAATAATGCCGTTAAACGGCAGCGCCGAAATCCCCTCGGTGCCGTTGTAGTTCCCCTCCTGCGTCGCCGTCAGTAAGGGGTGCAGCACCTTGATAGGCGCTTTAAACATCTCAACGAATTCCATGATCCCCTGGTTCGCACGGCAGAGTGCGCCGGAGTAACCGTAAGCATCAGGATCGTTCTGCGCGTGGTTTTCCAGTTTACGGATATCCACTTTACCAACCAGCGCGGAGATATCCTGGTTGTTCTCATCACCCGGTTCAGTTTTGGCAATCGCCAGCTGTTCCAGGATTGACGGCCAGACTTTCACCACTTTGAAACGCGAGATATCGCCGCCAAAGTCGTGCAGTCGCTTAGCGGCCCACGGCGACATGATCGTGCCGAGATAACGGCGCGGCACGCCATACTCTTTTTCGAGAATATGCGCATCTTCCTGCGGATTAAACAGGCAGAGAGGGTGGTCATTAACCGGGCTGCGTTCCCCGTCGGCGCTCAGTACATAGATGGGCACCCGCTGCATCAGCGACTTAAGCCGTTCCGCCAGTGAGGATTTACCGCCACCTACCGGCCCCAGTAAATAGAGGATCTGTTTCTTCTCTTCCAGTCCCTGAGCGGCATGTTTCAGATAGGAGACGATCTGTTCAATCGCTTCCTCCATGCCGTAAAACTCCTCGAACGCCGGATAGCGTCCCATCACACGGTTGGAGAATATTCTGGAAAGGCGTGGCTCCTGAGCAGTATCGACCATTACCGGCTCTCCGATAGCCATTAACAGTCGCTCTGCAGCGTTGGCGTATGCACTGCGATCCTGCTTACAGATAGCAAGAAATTCCTGCAGTGTGAACTCTTCGTCCTTGGCAGCTTCATAACGCTGACGATAGTGATCGAATATATTCATAGCGATGCCCGTCCTTTCGTTTTTAGCACAGGTAAGGAGCGTAATTAGAGGCTTATAGCAGCTCCCGGAAGATATTCTCTGTTGAGTACAGCAACCCTTATGCCAACCTGATCTTTCTTATCGGGATACACAACTTTTGTGGTTACTCTGCTCGTACAAAATGTCTGCTGTTACTTCTAACTGTAGATGGCTTCTAGGAAATTTCCTCCACGGGTTTGGGTTAATGAGGGGAAGATCAACTGTACAGCGGGTCTGTTGTGAGATGCGTTCATATGGGTGATGCTTTAACTTAACGTGTTTTTAACCTTTAATGCCACTTTCATCGGTTAGTCACTTAAAGGATTTCGATATAAGTTAATCCAGCCGTGAAAAAACGTTAGACTTCCTGTTTGATTGTTATATTTATGGAATGAATAAATTGTGAACCAATTCAAATTTAAGACGCTTGTTGCACTTCTGCCCTGTTATTTACTGGCCACACACGTGAATGCCGCACCGCTTTCCATTGGTGCGTCGGTCATCTATGCCGAATCACCTTATCGCGGCGGCCAGGACCGGTATATCCCGGTTCCGGTTATCAATTATGAGGGTGAAGACTTCTGGTTCCGCAGCCTGCAGGGTGGCTACTACCTGTGGAAAGATCCCCAGAACCAGCTGTCTCTGACCCTGCTGGGGTCACCGCAGGAGTACAAACCCAGCGACAACGACCTGGGCGACATGAAAGGGCTGGATAAACGCCGCATGACGCTGATGGGTGGCGCAACCTATCGTCACACCGCTGACTGGGGGATTGTCCGTACCTCATTACTGGGTGATGTGCTCAATAACAGCAACGGGATAATCTGGGACCTGACATACCTCTATCGCTTCCAGATGGGTGACTTCAGCCTGACGCCGGGCATCGGGGCCACATGGAACAGCGCCAATCAAAACCGTTATTACTATGGGGTATCCGGGCATGAAAGCGCCCGTACAGGCATCAGCCGTTACAACCCGGATGACAGCTGGTCGCCTTATGTGGAACTGAGCGCCAGCTATCAGATTGCGCCGCAGTGGAATGCCAGCGTCATGGGACGTTACGTCCGCTTCGACAGCGAAATCAAAGACAGCCCGATGATTGATAAAAGCGGGCAGGCGTTAATCTGGACGGGTATCAGCTATACCTTCTGATAACGCACCAACAGAGGGCATTTAATGCCCTCTGTTCTTTTACAGGGCCTCAGAATGGGGCGGGAGAGCAGAATGCGTAAAACGATTAACTTTGCCGGTTTTAGCGATCTGCCTGTGATCGGTCAGGGCACCTGGTATATGGGTGAAAACCCGGCGCAGCGGGCTGATGAAGTCGCTGCTCTGCAGGCGGGTCTTGAGTGCGGATTACAGCTTATCGATACCGCTGAAATGTATGCAGATGGCGGAGCCGAAGAGGTGGTCGGGCAGGCACTGCTGGGCCGTCGCGACCGGGCGCTGCTGGTCTCCAAAGTTTATCCGTGGAATGCGGGCGAAGTGGATGCCATTGCAGCCTGTGAGCGCAGCCTGCGCCGTCTGCAAACCGATTATCTCGATCTCTACCTGTTGCACTGGCGCGGCAATATTCCGCTGGAAGAGACACTGCGCGCTATGGAACGCCTGCAGCAGCAGGGCAAAATTCGTCACTGGGGCGTATCGAATTTTGATACCGACGATATGGCTGAACTGTGGGATGAAGAGAAGGGCGAGGCCTGCGCGACCAATCAGGTGCTCTATCATCTGGCTTCACGCGGCATTGAATTTGATCTGCTGCCGGCATGTCAGCAGCGTGGCGTACCGGTAATGGCCTACTGTCCGCTGGCCCAGGCCGGACGGCTACGTGACTCACTCTTTACCGATCCTCAGCTGACTCAGATTGCACAGCAGAAGGGCATCAGCGTGGCGCAATTACTGCTGGCCTGGGTGATTCGTCAGCCAGGGGTGATTCGTCAGCCAGGGGTGATTGCCATTCCTAAAGCCAGTTCCGTGGCCCACGTTCAGGAAAATGCGGCGGCGCTGGAGGTGGAACTGACCGATGAGGATTTGCAGCTCATCGATCGTGCCTGGCCAGCGCCACAGCATAAGTTGCCGCTGGATATTGTTTAGCCGTTAACGTTGTCGCTGGCTGCGGCTTTCTTTTTGAGGCGGAACGTCGTGGCCAGTCGTGCCGGTTTTTCTCCCGCGCTGCGTAACGGTTTGCTGATACGCGCCGTCTCCACACAGACCATGGTCTTATAGCCCTCATTCGCCATATCCGTCATGCTGCAGGAGAGTTCCACACCCGGATTCCACGTGACAACGTCACTATGATGATGGTGGTACACCTCGATCTGCCGCTCGCCCGCAGTATCATTAATCACTGAGCAATCTTCTGCTGCGGTAAAGATACGGTCGATACGCCCAGGATAACGCTGTTTGCCGTCGCTGCTGGCCACCTCGCCGTTATTCACTTTGTCGATAAAGCTGTTGCCCAGGCCCGAGACTTCCACACCGTTGATGTCGCTGACGGTAAAGTAGCTGTGCAGAGCCGCCGTCGCTTCAAAGTCACCATAGGCTTCCAGCTCTATCTCACAATGCTGGCCCAGCCGGAAGCGGGCAATCAGGGTGAACTCATGCGGCCAGAGCTTCAGCGTCTGAGGGTTGCTCTCCAGCACCAGCGTCAGCATGACGCCATCTTCATTTTCATCATGCGCCGTGAGCTTCCATGGCTGAACCCGCGCAAAGCCGTGTGCCGGTTCGCCCGCCGGGCCGAACCACGGCCAGCAGATCGGAACGCCGCCTCGAATCGCCTTACCCGGTGCAAAGAGACTCTTATCGCTCAGCCAGAGTACCGGCTTTTCGCCGCTGGGTTGCCAGGCGATCAGGTGCGCGCCCTGAAGCGTAATGGCTGCCCGCACTTTAGGGTGACTCACAACAATGGCGGGGAGTTCGCCAATCTGGCGCTGGGTGAGGTAAGGGGAGATCTGCGTGACCACCGGCAGAGAAAACAGTTTATCTTGCATGTTCGATTCCTTCCTGAGCGGATCAAAAAAAGGGCGACCGAAGTCGCCCTTATTCTCAATGATGTCTGGCTGCCTTATTTAGCAGAAACCAGTGCAATCAGGTCGAGAACTTTGTTTGAGTAGCCAGTTTCGTTGTCGTACCAGGAAACCAGTTTCACAAAGTTGTCGTTCAGCGCGATACCGGCTTTAGCGTCAAACACTGAAGTCAGGATTTCGCCGTTGAAGTCGGTAGAAACCACGTCATCTTCAACGTAGCCCAGAACGTCTTTCATCTCACCTTCTGCAGCCGCTTTAATTGCAGCACAGATTTCTTTGTAAGAAGCCGCTTTTTCCAGACGCACGGTCAGGTCAACAACGGAAACGTTAGGGGTTGGTACGCGGAAAGCCATACCGGTCAGTTTGCCGTTCAGCTCTGGCAGAACTTTACCAACGGCTTTAGCTGCGCCAGTTGATGAAGGAATGATGTTCTGCGATGCGCCGCGGCCGCCGCGCCAGTCTTTATGAGACGGGCCATCAACGGTTTTCTGGGTAGCAGTGGTGGCGTGAACGGTCGTCATCAGACCTTCAACGATGCCAAACTTGTCGTTGATCACTTTTGCCAGCGGTGCCAGGCAGTTAGTGGTACAGGATGCGTTAGACACGATATCCTGGCCATCATATTTGTCGAAGTTTGCACCACGAACAAACATTGGGGTGTCATCTTTAGATGGACCGGTCAGAACGACTTTCTTAGCACCTGCGGTGATGTGTTTACGCGCGGTTTCGTCGGTCAGGAAGATACCGGTTGCTTCAGCAACAACGTCAACGCCTACTTCATCCCACTTCAGGTTGGCCGGATCACGTTCAGCGGTAACACGGATTTTTTTACCGTTAACCACCAGTGCGCCATCCTGAACTTCTACGGTGCCGTCGAAACGACCGTGAGTAGAGTCATACTTCAGCATGTACGCCATGTAATCCGCGTCCAGCAGGTCGTTGATAGCAACGATTTCGATGTCAGAACGCTTTTGAGCAGCACGGAAAACGATGCGACCGATACGGCCGAAACCGTTGATACCTACTTTGATAGTCATATATTCCACCAGCTATTGGTTAGTGAATAAAAGGTTGCCTGTAAAATTACAAAAACCTTACCAGGCGTCAAGCGGAATCGTGTCAATTGTTGCGACAAATCAATTCGCCTGAAAGGAATTATTCGATGCGCAACCGCTTGCGCGCCGCCAATGATATCGCGCTTCGTTGAATCAATCGCCGAATATATAGGGATGCTCCGGATAAAAGGTGATCGATGTCACAAATCCGCTTAGCAGAGAGCAGGCTGAAAGGGTGAGCACAAAAAAAGACCCGGGTTATGTTGATCATTTGTTAGAATAATAGTCGAATTTTTCAGAATGGCACTGCCCGGAATCCTAAAATGGCTAAAGACACCGCACCCGAAGCAAAAATTGCACAGTTGACCGAAATGCAACGCTACGTCACTCAGCAACGCGGAACGGAACCGCCTTACAGCGGCGCACTGCTGCACAACAAGCAGGAAGGGATCTACCACTGTCTGATCTGTGAGGCGCCACTTTTTCTCTCTGAGACGAAGTATGACTCGGGCTGTGGCTGGCCCAGTTTCTACCAGCCGGTCAGTGATGATGCGATTCGCTATATTGAAGATGATTCACACGGTATGCAGCGTATTGAGATCCGCTGTGGCAGCTGCGATGCGCACCTGGGACATGTCTTCCCTGACGGCCCGCAGCCGACCGGCGAACGCTATTGTGTTAACTCCGCCTCGCTGAATTTCACCGACGAGCAGGGCGAACAGACCAAAGGGTAAAGGCGATGAAGGAACAGCTTGAAGCAATGCTTGCATCGATGACGCCTGAAGTCTATCAGCGTCTTGCCACGGCGGTTGAGATTGGTAAGTGGCCGGATGGCGTGGCACTGACTCAGGAGCAGCGTGACAATTGCCTGCAGCTGGTCATGATGTGGCAGGCGCGGCACAACGACGCGCCGCAGCACATGACCATCGGCAAAGGTGGCGAAATGGTGATGAAGTCGAAAAAAGAGCTCAAAGAAGAGTTTGGAATTGACCCTGACGTGACCCGCATCCATCTGCATTAAAAAGAGCTGGCGTCATGCCAGCTCCATTTTAAATCAGAATGGCACCCTGAGCGGTCATCTGGGCAAAGGCAATTTCACTGTCTTCAGGATTCAGATTGACCCCCCGGCAGCCCTCTTTAACCACCTCAACGTGATAACCCAGCTCCAGCGCATCCAGCACGCTATATTTTACGCAGTAATCCGTCGCCAGCCCCAGCATCACCAGATGGGTGATCCCACGCTCACGCAGCCAGCTGTCCAGCTCGGTCTTACGGCGATGACCATTGTCAAAAAAGGCGCTATAGCTGTCGACATCCTGATCCTGGCCCTTATGGAACGTCGCATCGAACAGTGAGCGATCCAGACCCGGATGAAAATCAGCGCCAGCTGAGCCCTGAATGCCGTGATCGGGCCACCAGATCTGGGCCAGACCATTTAACTCGCCCAGCGTGTAGACCGGTTCGCCGGAAATTGAGGCAAAGCTGCCGTGATCGGCCGGATGCCAGTCCTGCAGTGCCAGTACGCATTCCCCGTTTTCACGGAACAGTCGCGCATAACGATTTGCCACCTCGACCGTATGGTCACCCTCATGGACTGCCATCGGGCCGCCGGGGCAAAAATCGTTCTGAATATCAATAATGATGAGTGCCCGCTTCATTACATATCGCTCCGTTTCAGTCTTCAGTCAGTTCGCCGCGCAAATTCTGCTGCATTCTGGCACGGATTTGATCGGCCGAAAGATCCTGGCTGAGTAAAAAGTGTAGCTTTGTCAGCGCCGCTTCCACGGTGAGGTCAAATCCGCTGATGACACCAGCATGTTCCAGCGCATTGCCGGTAGCGTATCCGCCCATATTCACTTTGCCGGAAATACACTGGGTGAGATTTACCACCACGATGCCACGCTCGCTGGCCTGCTGCAATTCTGCCAGAAATTCCTTGTTCTGCGGTGCATTACCCACACCATAGGAGCGCAGGATCAATGCTTTGACTGGTTGACGCAGAAAGTTACGCACAACGTCGGCTGAAATCCCGGGATAGATGGTGACCACGCCAATGGGCTGAGGCGTAATGGTGTGAACCTTCAGTTCGCCCTGACCGGCTGGGGCAGGCGGTGTATTGAGACGACGAATATGAATGCCCGCTTCCAGCAGCGCAGAGAGGTTGGGCGAAGCAAAGGCGTTGAAGCCATCTGCATGTGCCTTGGTGGTCCGGTTACCGCGATAGAGCGTGTTATTGAAAAACAGCGACACTTCGCTGATCGGATAGTTGGCTGCCACATAGAGCGAATTTAAGAGATTCTGCTGACCATCTGAACGTAATTCCGCTAATGGAATCTGCGAGCCCGTGACGATAACCGGCTTGGCCAGATTTTCCAGCATAAAGGAGAGTGCTGAGGCGGTAAATGCCATGGTGTCGGTGCCATGCAGGATCACAAAACCATCATAGCGATCGTAGTTCTGACGGATATCTTCTGCGATAGACTGCCAGTCCTGCGGGGTCATGTCGGAAGAGTCGATCAGCGGCTGATATTCATGAATGGTGAAATCAGGCATCTCAGGGCGGTGGAACTCCGGCATGTTAGCCAGCTGTTGCTGCAGGTGTCCGGAGACGGGAATATAACCCTGCGCCGAACGCTGCATACCGATCGTCCCGCCAGTGTAGGCTACGTAGATGTTTTTCTTTTGCATTAGAGAACTCAGACTCGCCATAAAACGCGCAGTATAAGGGGAATAGCGGGGAAAAGCAGCCCGACCAGCGGCCGGGCTGCGAGGTTTATCGCACTTCGCCGCAGTTCAGGCAGAATGCATAACGGTTCTGAGGATCGTTCTGCTTGTCGAACAGACCTGGCTGGGCTTTCATGGCACTCATCACATCCAGCATCGGTGCTGGCAGCCAGGCTTTCAGCGTATCAGGCAGGACAGCCTGCACCGACGCGTTCATCTGACTCAGCATCATATCCAGGAAGCTCGGGTCATCCTGATACCAGCTCAGCTGCGGCTTACTGACTTTCCCCAGCTCGCCCGCCTTTTTCACGGCATCATCGAAGTCACCCAGTGCATCAACCAGACCATTGGCTTTCGCATCGCTGCCGGTCCAGACGTGGCCCTGTGCAATGGCATCAATCTGCTCTGGCGTTTTATGACGTGACTTCGCCACCAGACCGACAAAGTTGCGGTAGCCATTTTCGATAGTCAGCTGCATCAGTTGCTGCACTTCCGTTGGCAGCGCTTTGGTGGTTGAGATATCCGCCAGCGGTGAGGTCGCAACACCGTCGGTGTGCACGCCGATACTGTCCAGGCTGTTCTCCAGCGTATTGATCACGCCGAAGATGCCAATCGAGCCAGTCAGCGTGCTGGGGTTCGCCACAATGTAGCTGGCAGGCGTTGAGATCCAGTAACCGCCGGACGCCGCCATGCCTCCCATCGAGACCACAATCGGCTTACCGGCCGCCTGCGCTGCCGCCAGCTCTTCACGAATCGCTTCCGAGGCGGTGACGCTGCCACCCGGGCTGTTCACCCGCAGAATAATCGCTTTGATTTTCGGATCGAGACGCGCATCGCGGATCTGTGCCGCCGTCGTGTCGCCACCGACGTTGCCCGGCGTCTCTTCACCGTCCATGATGGCACCGCTGGCCATGACTACCGCGATGTTGCCATCCTGCTGCGTGGAGGTGGTTTTCACGCTGTAGTCATAGATGCTGACGCTACGGTAATCGTTGCTCTGCTTATCCAGACCAAAGGTTTTTACCAGCTCCTGATCGGCTGCCGCACGTGAACCCAGGGCATCGACCAGCTTGTTATCCAGCGCATATTGTGCGGTATCGCCTTTCACGGCGTTTAATCCGGCAATAATCGCAGCAGCACCGGGGAAGAGTTGTTCCGGCGTAATCTGGCGATTCGCTGCCACGGTGTTCAGGTAGTTCTGCCACAGCTGACCGACCCAGCGGCTGTCTGCATCCCGTGCGGCAGGGGACATGTCGTCACGCAGGAACGGCTCAACCGCTGATTTGTAGGTTCCGACACGGAAGACGTGCGAGGTGACTTTCAGCTTCTCCAGCAGGGTTTTGTAATAGAGTCCGTTGGTGGCGAAACCATGCAGATCTACGGTGCCCTGTGGCGACAGATAGATTTTGGTGGCGTAGCTGGCAAGGTAATACTGCGCCTGGCTGTAGCTGTCGCCGAGTGCATAAATCGGCTTGCCGCTGTCGCGGAATTCGCGCAGCGCTTTACCCACATATTGCAGTGAAGGCTGATCGCCACCGGCAAATTCGCGTAAATCGAGCACCATGCCTTTAATGTTGCTGTCATCTTTTGCCTGACGAATAGCGTCGACCACATCAAACAGCGAATTTTCCTGTAAGCGATCACTGCTGGCACCCAGCAGCTGGCGGCCAATTTTGCTCAGACGATTGCTTACCGACGGTTTATCCACCAGCACGCCGCTGAGATCCACTTTCAGTGCGCCTTGCTGAATCGGCGCTGAACTTCCGCCCGACCCGCTGACCTGCAGCCAGATCCCTACACCCACCACAATCAACAAAATCAGGAAAATATTCAGAATAAATTCCCTGATAAAATTCAGTACCCGCCAGCTCCAGCGGAACAGACCTGCAATTATTCGCCACAATGTGCGCATCAGACTCTCCATAAATATGTAGCAGGAAGTGGCCGCCGCGCGGACCAGACTTCCCCGACGAGCTCATCCTAAAGAGCAGCGTGTTAAAAGTCAGCAGGAAATCACTGCGCACTGTTACAAAAAATCTGCCTGTGCCAGGATAACTGCAACATTACAGAGATCGGGAGAGAAACATGGACGCACTGGAATTACTGGTCAACCGACGTTCGGCCTCACGCCTGACTGAGCCGGCACCTGCGGGTGACGCACTGGAAAATATCCTGCGGGCCGGCATGCGCGCCCCGGATCACGGCACGCTGCAACCCTGGCGCTTTATCATTGTGGAAAATGAAGGTCGCGACCGGCTGAGCCAGCTGCTGGAGCAGGCAGCTCGCGATAAACAGCTGGATGAAAAGGCGATTAACAAAGCGAGCCAGTCACCTTTTCGGGCACCGATGATCATTACGGTGGTGGCACATTGTGAAGAGCACCACAAAGTGCCGCGCTGGGAGCAGATCGCCTCGGCAAGCTGTGCAGTGATGGCCATGCAGATGGCGGCCGTCGCTCAGGGTTACAACGGTATCTGGCGCAGTGGTCCCTGGACCGATGACGAGCAGGTACGCCAGGGGTTTGGCTGCCGCGAACAGGATGCCATCGTCGGCTTTCTCTATCTGGGCACCCCGCAACTGAAATCCAGCACTACGGTGCTCCCACCTGACACGGCGCCCTTCGTCCGTTACTTCTGACTACAATGCTTGTCCGGTTCCGGCAGGGTGCATTTCAGCCCTGCTTTTTGCACGGTTCCTGTGCGAACGATCGCTAACGCCGCGCATCACACTTACGCCAGCGGGCCTGCCAGGCTAACATAGCCCCAGTATTCAAACCGACAGCGGACAACCGGTTATTACTGCGTTCCCCCTGATGTTAAGGATTACCTGATTCAATGCGTTTGTTTATTGCGGAAAAACCGAGCCTGGGGCGTGCTATCGCAGATGTGCTGCCGAAACCGCATCGACGCGGTGATGGATTCATTGCCTGCGGCAACGATCAGATCGTCACCTGGTGCGTAGGCCATCTTCTGGAGCAGGCGCAACCCGACAGTTATGACAGCCGTTATGCGCGCTGGTCGCTGGCGGATTTACCCATCATTCCGGAAAAATGGCAGCTAAAGCCGCGTCCCTCGGTCGCTAAGCAACTGAAAGTGGTTGAGGGCTTGCTGGCGCAGGCGAATGAAGTGGTGCATGCCGGTGACCCGGATCGGGAAGGGCAGTTGCTGGTGGATGAGGTGCTCGACTACCTGAACCTGCCGGCTGAAAAACGCAGCAAGGTGCAGCGCTGTCTGATTAACGACCTCAATCCTCAGGCGGTGGACCGGGCAGTGAACCGCCTGCGTGAAAATCGCGAGTTTATTCCATTGTGCGTTTCGGCGCTGGCCCGCGCCCGTGCAGACTGGCTCTATGGCATTAACATGACCCGCGCCTGGACGCTGCTGGGGCGGAATGCAGGCTATGATGGCGTACTGTCGGTGGGCCGGGTGCAGACGCCGGTGCTTGGGCTGGTGGTCCGGCGCGATGAAGAGATCGAAAACTTCGTGCCGAAAGATTACTTCGAAGTGAAGGCGCACATCCTCACGCCTGATGGCGCCCGATTTATCGCCAGCTGGATCCCCAGTGAAGCCTGTGAACCGTGGCAGGATGAAGAGGGCCGCCTGCTCAAACGCGCGCTGGCCGAGCATGTGGTGGCGCGTATTACGGGCCAGCCAGCGATCGTCACTGCTTACAGCGATAAGCGCGAAAATGAGGTGGCGCCGCTGCCCTTTTCCTTATCCAGCCTGCAGATTGAGGCCGCTAAACGTTACGGGCTGAGTGCGCAGACGGTGCTGGATACCTGCCAGCGGCTTTATGAAACCCATAAACTGATTACCTATCCCCGTTCGGACAGTCGCTATCTGCCTGAAGAGCATTTTGCCGGTCGTCATGCGGTGTTAAAGGCGATACAGGCGCATCAGTCACAGCTGATCCCACCGGCAGATTTCGATGCCGATCGCAGAAATCGCTGCTGGGATGATAAAAAAGTGGATGCACACCATGCGATTATTCCAACGGCCCGTTCCAGCGCGGTGAAGCTCAGTGAAAACGAGCAGCATATCTATGAACTGGTAGCGCGCCAGTATCTGATGCAGTTCTGCCCGGATGCGGTATTCCGCAAATGTGTCATCGATCTTGATATTGCCGGCGGAAAATTCGTGGCGAAAGCGCGCTTCCTGGCGGAGGCGGGCTGGCGCGCGCTGCTGGGCAACAAAGAGCGGGATGAAGAGAACGACGGCATGCCGTTGCCGGTGCTGGCGAAAGGGGATGAGCTGCTGTGTGAGCGTGGAGAGGTGCTGGCGAAGCAAACCCAGCCGCCTCGCCCGTTTACCGATGCCACTATTCTTTCTGCGATGACCGGCATTGCCCGTTTTGTTCAGGATAAAGAATTAAAGAAAGTACTGCGTGCGACCGATGGTTTAGGTACGGAAGCCACACGCGCCGGCATTATCGAATTACTGTTTCGTCGTGGCTTCCTGGTGAAGAAGGGCCGCTATATCAATTCTACGGATGCCGGACGCGCCCTGATCCACTCTCTGCCCGATCTGGCAGCACGCCCGGATATGACGGCGCAGTGGGAATCGACACTGACGCGTATCAGCGAAAAGGCCTGCCGCTATGATGAATTCATGCAGCCGCTGGTGCAGACCTTAACCGGTCTGATTCAGCAGGCGCGACAGCAGCCTGCGGCGCATGCATTTCGGGGATTACCGTCCACCGGACAGAAACGTCCGGTGCGCAAAACCAGGCGTAAAGTGAAGGAGACGGAATGAGGCGTTATTCAGTATTACTGCTCGTGACCCTGTCGCTGGCGACCAGCGTGGCGCAGGCCAACAGTCGTTATCAGTCGATGCCACAGCAGGGCAGCAACGGTGGCAATACCGATGTCGTGGTGGATATGCCACCCGAAGCATGGACACAGGCAGAGAGACGTCAGCCAGACTGTCTCCGCTGCTGTATCTTTGAGAACCGTAACTACACGGAAGGGGCGGTGGTGAAATCAGAGGGGGTGTTGCTGCAATGTACCCGTGATGAACACTCCATCGGCACCAATAACCTGATCTGGAAAATAGTGAAATAGCCGTCGCGTGGCGCTCTGCCACGCGACCGTCAGTTAAAAGCGGAAGGTTGACCAGATGGGCGCGTGGTCAGACGGTTTTTCCATACTCCGGATCTCATAATCAATGCCGGTCTCAACGCAGTGCGACGCCAGGGTTTTGCTCGCCAGCACCAGATCGATGCGTAACCCGCGATTATCATCAAACCCTTTCGAACGGTAATCGAACCAGGAAAAGCGATCCGCCACCTCCGGGTTGTGCTCACGCCAGGTATCAACCAGTCCCCAGCCCAGCAGGCGGTCCATCCACTCGCGCTCTTCCGGCAGGAAGGAGCATTTGCCGGTGCGCAGCCAGCGCTTGCGGCTCTCCTCACCAATACCAATATCCCGATCGGTGCTGCTGATATTCATGTCGCCCATAATCAGAACTGGTTTATCAGAAGGCAGATCCTCGGTCAGCAGACGTTGCAGATCGCGATAGAATTTCTCTTTAGCCGGAAACTTGGTGGGATGGTCGCGGCTTTCGCCCTGCGGAAAATAGCCGTTAATTACCGTGATGTTGCCAATCGGGCTGGGAAGTTCCGCGATGATCAGGCGGCGCTGGGATTCTTCGTCATCACCCGGGAAACCCCGGCTCACTGACACTGGCTCAGCTTTGGTTAACAGGGCAACGCCGTAGTGACCTTTCTGTCCATGATAGAAGACGTGATAGCCGAGCTTTGACACCTCTTCCAGCGGGAACATGTCGTCATGGACCTTGGTTTCCTGCAGACCGATAACATCGGGCTGATGCTGTTCGACAAGTGCCTGAAGCTGATGCGGGCGGGCACGCAACCCATTGATGTTAAATGAAACAAATTTCATGAGATCGACCGTTGTTCAGAAATGTCAGGCGGAGATGGTAGCGATTTTTGCTGAAAAAGTCATGGCGGAACAGGCTGAGATTGTGCAAAAGCGGGCATGAACGTGGGGGCGAACAGGAAGCTTGGGTATTGGTCTGGGATTTTGTGCAGCATACGAGATGGTGGTGGGAGAAGGATTATTCGGCGCGTTGCGCCTCACCCTGCGGGCCGCGCTGAAGCGCGTTGTCTCGCGATGCTCGACCCGAACCTTAATCGAAGGTTCTCATCCCTCTCCCCGCAGAGCAGGAAGCTTAGGTATCGGTCTGGGATTTTGTGCAGCATACGAGATGGTGGTGGGAGAAGGATTCGAACCTTCGAAGTCTGTGACGGCAGATTTACAGTCTGCTCCCTTTGGCCGCTCGGGAATCCCACCTGGGATAGTGATGTGGCTTAAGATGATTCAGATTCAGATGGTGGTGGGAGAAGGATTCGAACCTTCGAAGTCTGTGACGGCAGATTTACAGTCTGCTCCCTTTGGCCGCTCGGGAATCCCACCATGGCCTGAATCTTTCTCTCTTAAAGCGGGGCGCATCATACCAAATGCGATAAGGGTGTAAAGCGCCCACTGGCAAAACCGCAACTGTTTGCCCACTTTTTACGCGTAGCGCTGAATCTGCAGACAATTCAGCGCACTGGCTGATTAAAGAATAATCGTGCGGTTGCCGTAAACGAACACGCGCTGACCCAGCACTTTGTACAGTGCGTTGCTAAGGACATTCTTTTCTACGTCGCGACCGGCGCGCATCATCTCATCGGCGGTGTAGCTGTGATCAACGTTTATCACATCCTGCATGATGATTGGGCCTTCATCGAGATTGTCGTTCACATAGTGCGCGGTGGCACCGATGATCTTCACGCCGCGTTCATAAGCCTGATGATAGGGACGGGCACCGATAAAGGCGGGCAGGAAGGAGTGGTGAATATTGATAATCTGGTTCGGATAACGCTGCACAAAGGCGGGCGTCAGGACGCGCATATATTTCGCCAGCACCACGTAATCGGGCTGATAGCGGTCAATCTCTTCCACCATGCGGTTATCGTGCTCTTCCCGCGTCAGTCCCTCATGGCTCACCAGCACAAAGGGAATATCGAAACGCTCAACCAGCGAACGCAGGGTATCGTGGTTACCCACTACCGCCGCAATTTCCATATCCAGGCCGCCAAACGCGCTCTTCATTAACAGATCGCCCAGGCAATGCGCCTCTTTAGTGACCAGAATCACCACGCGACGACGACCGGCGCTGTGCAGTTCCCGGACTGAACCCTGGGGCAGGGCGCTGTCGAGGTCGGCGAGCAGGGTATTGTCGTTGAAAATCCCTTCCAGCTCGGTACGCATGAAAAAACGCCCGGTGCGATGATCAACAAACTCATTGTTCTGCACGATATTAAGTTCGTGCTTGTAACAAATATTGGTGATTTTGGCGATCAGACCTTTTGCATCGGGACAAATGGTTCGTAAAACTTTTCTTTGCATGGTTTGCGCTTGCATCTCAATCAGAGTCCTGTCAAAGCATTAGGGGTAAAACCGCTGGGGTAGCCGTCAGCTTAACCACAACATTTTTTGTATTTTTTTTCACTGCCGCACGGGCAGCGATCGTTACGCCCCACGGGCGGTGCTGTACCGTCAACATAGTACCAGCGTTGATCCTCGCGAAGAAAGCGTGAACATTCATGAATGGCCTGAATGTTGGTTTTCTCGCGGTATCGCGCAAAAAAGGTAACGAAAGCTTCGTTCTCATGGCTTCCATGATTACAACGGGTTACATTCAGGCTGAGCCAGTCGGTTCCTGGAAAACTTTCAGATAAAAGCCCTGACAGCGCCGGATGACGCTTCTCAGGATGCCAGGTCGCAACCAGATAGTCCGCATTATGCTGAACATAAGCGCAATAACGGGATCGCATAAGTTGTTCAGCGGTAACAGGAATCTGGTTACCCTGAAGAAAGGGCTCGCAACATACGCTATACTGCTCTCCGCTACAACATGGGCAGGTTTCTGACACATTATCTCCCGGGAATGATGGGTCGATTTTACAAGCGCGCTATGTTAGCTGACCCCGTGTTGTGATGCTACGTATTGACGGCAGGACCAGACAGAAATGAGAAAGGTAAAAATTGGATTGGCTCTGGGTTCTGGAGCGGCCAAAGGATGGGCGCACATCGGCGTGATCAACGCGCTGGAGCGTGCAGGTATTGAGATCGACGTCGTTGCGGGCTGCTCTGTCGGGGCATTAGTCGGATCTGCCTATGTGAATAACCGCCTGCCGCTGATGGAAAAATGGGTCAGTGCATTTCGCTACTGGGATGTTATTCGCCTGATGGATGTCTCCTGGCAGCGTGGCGGACTGCTGCGCGGTGAGCGGGTCTTTAGCCATGTTCGTCAGCTGATCCCTAATGACACGATAGAGCACTGTCATAAACCCTTTGGCGTGGTGGCGACGAACCTCAGTACCGGTCGTGAACTCTGGCTGACCGAGGGCGATCTGCATCAGGCAGTACGCGCTTCATGCAGTATGCCAGGTTTATTACCGCCGGTGGGCTACAATGGGTATTGGCTGGTGGATGGTGCCGTGGTCAATCCGGTGCCGATTTCACTTACCCGCGCCCTGGGGGCAGACATTGTTATCGCCGTTGACTTACAGCATGACGCGCATTTAATGCAGCAGGATCTCTTTTCCGTGACACCGCAGAATAGCGAAGAAGAAGCTGCCGCAGCGGCATTGAGCTGGGGTGGGAAGCTGCGTCAGCGTCTGGTGAATTTCAGCCAGCGCCGTGCGTCTCAGTCACCTGGCGCGATGGAGATTATGTCCACCTCTATCCAGGTGCTGGAAAATCGCCTGAAGCGGAATCGCATGGCGGGCGATCCGCCCGATGTTTTGATTCAGCCGGTCTGTCCGCAAATTTCGACGCTGGATTTTCACCGTGCTGAGGAAGCCATTGAAGCAGGCAAGGCCGCCGTAGAGAAGAAAATGGATGAACTATTACCACTGGTCCGTGGCAGATAATCAGGTTGTTCATTCAAAGCGGTGACTTCAGCCAATTCTTAAAGGCGCAACTGCGTTTTATGAACCACTATTGAAATATCTGGTACGCAGGGGGAAAGAATGGAAAAACCACTACTCGGCAAAAAGATACTCATTGTCGAAGATGAGGCTGTTTTCCGTTCGTTGCTGGACCAATTTTTGTTATCGATGGGTGCTGTGACGTTACAAGCGGAAGATGGTCTGGAAGCAATTGCACAACTACAACAGCATACTGTCGACCTGATTATCTGCGATCTGGAAATGCCCCGCATGAGCGGCATCCAGTTCGTTGAGCACATTCGTACCCGCGGCAACATTGTGCCGATTTTAATCATCTCAGCCACCGAGAACATGTCGGATATTGCGCATGTATTGCGTCTCGGGGTGCAGGATGTGCTGCTTAAGCCACTGAAAAACTTTGAGCGCTTCCGTGAAGCGGTCTATGAATGTCTCTATCCCTCTATGTTCACTTCGAAAGTGGAAGAGGATGAACAACTGTTCCAGGACTGGGATGCGCTGGTTCGTGATCCTAAAGCAGCTGCCAAGCTGCTCAAGCAACTCCAGCCCCCGGTGCAACAGACTATCGCCAACTGCCGGGTTAACTATCGTCAGCTGACGATGGCCGAGCAGCCTGGGCTGGTGCTTGATATCGCGGCGCTCTCCGACAAAGATCTGGCGTTCTACTGTCTGGACGTGACCCGTGCCGGTGATAATGGCGTGCTGGCAGCATTGCTGCTGCGGGCACTGTTCAATGGCCTGCTGCAGGAGCAACTGACCGGGCAAAAACAGCGTCTGCCGGAACTCAATGGGCTGCTCAGACAGGTCAATCTGTTACTGCGCCAGGCTAACCTGAGCGGCCAGTTCCCGTTACTGGTTGGGTACTATCATCGCGGATTAAAGAACTTAATCCTGGTTTCGGCCGGATTGAATGCCACACTCCATGTTCATGCCCATCAGATTCAGCTCAGCAATGGTGTCCCACTTGGCACTATGGGCAGCACCCACCTTAATCAGATCAGTCAGCGCGCAGAAAACTGGCAATGCCACGTCTGGGGCGCGGGCGGGCGCATTCGGCTGATGCTATCGACGGAAGAATAAGCCATAAAAACAGAGGAATTCTGGCGCTGAGGACAGGGCCAGAGTTTAACTTTACTGTTGGGTAATAGTCTTAATTTCGACGGTTTGATGCCTTCCAGGATAAATCCGTTCGATACTAACTGATATACTCATTTCCGATTTTAAACCGACATATCAAGTATTAACTTGAACGGCCTATAAGAGAGGTATCTTAATGTCTGCCAATAATACCAAAGTAAAAAAAGCGGTAATCCCGGTAGCGGGTTTGGGTACGCGTATGCTCCCGGCTACCAAAGCGATTCCTAAAGAAATGTTACCGCTGGTTGATAAGCCGTTAATCCAGTATGTCGTTAACGAGTGTATCGCTGCTGGCATCAACGAAATTGTGCTGGTAACGCATTCATCAAAAAATGCCATCGAAAACCACTTTGATACCAGCTTCGAACTGGAATCAATGCTGGAAAAACGCGTTAAGCGTCAGCTGCTGGATGAAATCCAGTCAATCTGCCCGCCACACGTCACCATCATGCAGGTTCGTCAGGGTATCGCTAAAGGTCTGGGTCACGCTGTAATGTGTGCACACCCATTGATCGGCGATGAGCCGTTTGCGGTTATCCTGCCAGACGTCATCATCGACGAATATGAATCTAACCCAACCAAAGATAACCTGGCAGAGATGCTGAGCCGTTATGAAGAGTCTGGCCGCAGCCAGATCATGGTTGAGCCGGTTGCCGATGTGACTGCCTACGGTGTTGTCGATTGCCAGGGCGCAGAACTGAACCCAGGCGACAGCGCACCAATGGTCGGTGTGGTTGAGAAGCCTAAAGCGTCAGAATCCCCATCAAACCTGGCCGTAGTAGGTCGTTATGTTCTCTCTTCAGCGATCTGGCCACTGCTGGCTAAAACGCCTCCAGGTGCAGGCGGCGAAGTTCAGCTGACTGACTCCATTGCGATGCTGATGGAAAAAGAGACAGTTGAAGCATATCACCTGAAAGGCGTCAGCCATGACTGTGGTAACAAACTGGGCTACATGCAGGCTTTCGTTGAGTACGGTGTTCGTCATCCGGTATTGGGCAAAGATTTTTCTGAATGGCTCGATGGCGCAGTTGGCAACAAAAAGTAATTCATAAACACAGGATAACTCGATGAAAGTCACTGTATTTGGTATCGGCTATGTCGGTCTGGTTCAGGCTGCGGTGTTAGCCGAAGTCGGACATGACGTTCTCTGCATTGATGTCGACGAAAACAAAGTCGAAAATCTGAAAAAAGGCATCATTCCTATTTTCGAACCAGGTTTAACGCCGCTGGTAATGTCCAATTACGAAGCGGGTCGTCTGAAGTTCAGCACTGATGCTGAGATGGGCGTAAACCATGGTGTTATGCAGTTTATTGCAGTTGGTACTCCACCAGATGAAGACGGCTCTGCCGATCTGAAATATGTGACCGCCGTAGCGCGCACCATTGCGCAGCATATGAACGATCACAAAGTGGTTATCGACAAATCAACCGTTCCGGTTGGCACAGCAGACAAAGTTCGTGCGGTAATGACGGAAGCGCTGAAAGCGCGTGACGCCAACATCACCTTTGATGTGGTATCTAACCCGGAATTCCTCAAAGAAGGTGCTGCAGTTAATGACTGTATGCGTCCAGAACGTATCGTTGTCGGTACTGACAACGACGACGTGGTAGAACTGTTACGCGAGCTCTATGAGCCGTTTAACCGTAACCACGATCGTATGATCATGATGGATATCCGCAGCGCAGAGCTGACCAAGTATGCAGCAAACTGCATGCTGGCCACCAAAATCAGCTTTATGAATGAGATGTCTAACCTGGCTGAACGTTTAGGCGCGGATATTGAAAAAGTACGCCAGGGCATCGGTTCCGATCCCCGCATTGGCTACCACTTTATCTATCCTGGCTGTGGTTATGGCGGCTCCTGCTTCCCGAAAGATGTGCAGGCGTTAATCCGTACCGCTGAGTCAATTGGCTATCAGCCACGTCTGTTGCAGGCCGTGGAAGATGTGAATGACAACCAGAAAAACAAACTGCCAACCTTTATCAAGCGTCATTTTGGTGACGATCTGAAAGGTAAAACGTTTGCGCTCTGGGGCCTGTCATTTAAGCCGAACACTGACGACATGCGTGAAGCCTCCAGCCGTGTGCTGATGGAAACGCTGTGGGAAGCCGGCGCATCTGTTCAGGCGTTTGACCCGGAAGCGATGGATGAAGCACAGCGCATCTACGGTCACCGCAGCGATCTTAAGCTGATGGGTACCAAAGAAGCCGCACTGCAGGGCGCTGACGGCCTGGTCATCTGTACGGAGTGGCAAAACTTCCGTGCGCCTGACTTCGACATCATCAAAAATGCACTGAAAGAAGCCGTGATTTTTGATGGTCGTAACCTGTATGATCCAGAGCGTATCAGCAAACGCGGTTTCGTTTATTATGCAATCGGCCGCGGAGCGTCTATTCAAACTGCATAATTAACGAGGGATTTATGAACTTTCTGGTCACCGGCGCCGCAGGTTTTATTGGTTTTCATGTCAGCCAGCGTCTGCTGGCCGCCGGTCACCAGGTTGTCGGTATCGACAACCTGAATGATTATTACGACGTAAATCTCAAGCATGCCCGTCTCAATTTAATTAAGGCCGATCCTGGCTTTACTTTTATTGAGATGGATCTGGCGGACCGTGACGCAATGGCGTCACTGTTCGATCAGCAAAAATTCCAGCGCGTTATCCATCTTGGCGCTCAGGCTGGTGTCCGGTATTCCATTGAAAATCCTCATGCCTACGCAGACTCCAATCTGACTGGTCACCTCAATATCCTTGAAGGTTGCCGTCATCATAAAATTGAACATCTGCTCTACGCCTCATCCAGTTCAGTCTATGGTCTGAATCGCAAGATGCCGTTCTCAACCGAAGATAGCGTTGATCATCCGGTTTCTTTATATGCAGCGACCAAAAAAGCCAACGAGTTAATGTCACACACTTACTCGCATCTCTATCAGCTGCCGACCACAGGATTGCGCTTCTTTACGGTCTATGGCCCGTGGGGCCGTCCGGATATGGCGTTATTCAAATTCACCCGTGCAATGATTGCCGGTAAAGCGATTGACGTTTATAACCAGGGCCAGATGAAACGCGACTTTACCTATATTGACGATATTGCTGAAGCCATCGTTCGCCTGCAGGATGTTATTCCACAACAGGACGACAACTGGACGGTTGAAACCGGATCGCCGGCAACCAGTTCAGCGCCTTATCGCGTTTATAATATTGGAAACAGTCAGCCTGTCACGTTGATGAACTATATCGAAGCGATTGAAAAAGCCCTGGGTATTACTGCCAGGAAGAATCTGATGCCAATGCAGCCTGGAGATGTACTGGAAACCAGTGCGGACACCGAAGCCTTGTTTAAGGCAATTGGATTCAAACCGCAGACCGGGGTCGAAGAGGGCGTTAAAAACTTTGTGGACTGGTACCGCGATTTTTACCGCGTCTGAGTAACTGATTAAAAGAAAAAAAGGAAGCTCCGGCTTCCTTTTTTATTGCGCATCAGGCTGCCAGAAAGGCAGTCACCCTGCGGGTCTTTATAGTAAAAAATCGTCCAGCTTTTTACCCTGTTCTTCCAGCGCTTTTTTAATCACGGCCGGTGTGCGGCCCTGACCGGTCCACGTTCTGGACTCGCCTTTTTCATCGGTGTAACCATATTTTGCCGGACGTACTGAGCGTTTACCTTTTGCCGCAGTCCGTGTGTCGGTCAGCGCGTTAATCAGTTCATTCGGGTCAATACCATCAGCCAGTAGCATTTCACGATACTGGTTAAGCTTACGCGTGCGTTCTTCATTTTCTGCCTGAAAATGTGACTCTTCTTCGCGGCGCTCTTTTACTACTACGTCCAGCTTTTCCAGCATCTCTTCCAGTATTTCAACGGAATACTCTCTGGCCTGGGCGCGCAGCGTACGGATATTATTAAGAACTTTTAGTGCTTCGCTCATTGTCCTGGTCTCTGAATAAGGGAAAAGTTGTGTTGCCCGCTAATAGTAGTGGCGACATAAAATAACTGCAATCATAAAAATATGTATATCACTAATTACACAGGTGACTAAAAACAAGTTTTACCAAAAGATTTCACAGTTATGCAGAATAAAAATATTTTCCTTTAGTCCGATATCAAATAAATTTAATGTATTCAGGTCAGCTACAAAAATGTCATTGCTTTTGTTGCGGTTAAAATAAGCAAAACTTATCCCGTTCGGCAGTGCACATAACAGGCGCTGGAAACGGCATGCAGAGGAATAAACGGCCAGCCGTTACACTTTATTCACTCATCAACCGCAACGTATTGCCGCCGCTTTGTGGTAATATGCGCGCCATTCCATTCAGTCCTGATGAAGATACGCCCCGATGGCTCAACTCTATTTCTATTACTCTGCCATGAATGCAGGGAAATCGACCGCACTGCTACAATCCTCATATAACTATCATGAGCGCGGCATGCGTTCGCTGGTTTACACCGCTGAAATCGATAACCGCTTTGGTGCCGGGCAGGTGAGCTCCCGTATCGGACTGTCGTCACCGGCCTTGCTATACAACGCAGAGACATCCCTCTACAGGGACATCGCTGCTGAACATGCCGTTCAGCCTGTCCACTGCGTTCTGGTTGATGAGAGTCAGTTCCTGACCCGCGAGCAGGTTAAAGCGCTGTCAGATGTCGTAGACGACCTTGATATCCCGGTGCTCTGTTATGGCCTGCGAACGGATTTTCGCGGTGAACTGTTTGTTGGCAGTCAGTATCTGCTGGCGTGGGCAGATAAGCTGGTTGAACTCAAAACTATTTGTCACTGTGGGCGCAAGGCCAGTATGGTTCTGCGACTGGATAGCGAGGGCAAACCTTTCAGTGAGGGTGAGCAGGTGGTGATTGGCGGTAACGAACGCTATATCTCAGTCTGCCGTAAGCATTATAAACAGGCGATAGAGCAGGGATCGTTGCAGGCGATCCACGGCGCTCAGACTCCGCTGAATTAACCCTATTGTTCAGGCAATAAAAAAACCCGCCTGGGCGGGTTTTTTTATCAGACAGTCAGAACGGCACTATCAGACTTTTTTGGCTTTCTTCTCAAGCTTAATACCTTTTACCGGCTGCTCGGCAATGGCTTCGGCTACGCTTGAGAACGGTTCGACAAATTCACGACCGTAGTAGGTATCGAGCATAATCTGTTTCAGTTCAGCAATCAGCGGATAACGAGGGTTAGCACCGGTACACTGGTCATCAAACGCATCATCGGCCAGTTTATCGACTTTCGCCAGGAAGTCCGCTTCCTGCACACCCGCCTCACGGATAGAGGTCGGAATACCAAGTTCAGTTTTAATCTCATCCAGCCAGGCGAGCAGCTTCTCAATTTTCTGCGCGGTGCGGTCGCCCGGTGCGCTCAGACCCAGATGGTCAGCAATCTCGGCGTAGCGACGGCGCGCCTGAGGGCGATCGTACTGGCTGAAAGCGGTCTGTTTAGTCGGGTTGTCATTCGCGTTGTAGCGAATAACGTTAGAGATTAACAGGGCGTTGGCCAGGCCGTGTGGGATATGGAACTCTGAACCCAGCTTATGCGCCATTGAGTGACAAACCCCGAGGAAGGCGTTGGCAAACGCAATACCGGCGATAGTGGCGGCATTGTGTACGCGCTCACGCGCCACCGGATTTTTAGCCCCTTCGGCATAGCTGGCTGGCAGATTCTCTTTCAGCAGTTTCAGTGCCTGCAGCGCCTGTCCGTCAGAGTATTCATTCGCCAGCACTGATACATAAGCTTCCAGCGCATGCGTCACGGCATCCAGACCGCCGAAGGCGCAGAGTGAACGCGGCATATCCATCACCAGGTTGGCATCGACAATCGCCATATCAGGCGTCAGCGCGTAGTCAGCGAGCGGATATTTCTGACCCGTCGCATCATCAGTCACTACAGCAAACGGCGTGACTTCAGAACCGGTACCGGACGTGGTGGTAATGGCAACCATGCGCGCTTTGACACCCATTTTCGGGAACTTGTAGATACGTTTACGGATATCCATGAAACGTAACGCCAGCTCTTCGAAGTGTGTTTCCGGATGTTCGTACATCACCCACATGATTTTCGCGGCATCCATCGGTGAGCCACCGCCCAGCGCGATGATGACATCCGGTTTGAAGCTGTTCATCTGCTCAGCACCTTTACGCACGATGCTCAGCGTCGGGTCAGCTTCAACTTCGAAGAACACTTCCGTTTCAATGCCGTGTGATTTCAGCACGCGGGTCACCTGGTCGGCATAGCCGTTATTGAACAGGAAGCGGTCAGTGACGATAAAGGCACGTTTCGCGCCATCCGTTGCCACTTCTTCCAGCGCAATTGGCAGTGAACCCCGACGGAAGTAGATGGATTTAGGAAGTTTATGCCACAACATATTCTCAGCTCGCTTGGCGACAGTTTTGGTATTGATCAGATGTTTTGGACCGACGTTCTCAGAAATAGAGTTTCCGCCCCACGAACCACAACCCAGCGTCAGAGACGGTGCCAGTTTAAAGTTGTAGAGGTCGCCGATACCGCCCTGCGAGGCGGGGGTGTTGATCAGAATACGCGCGGTTTTCATTTTGTCGCCGAAGTAGTGAACGCGTTCGGTCTGGTTGTCCTGATCGGTATAGAGACAGGAGGTGTGGCCGATACCGCCCATGGCGACCAGTTTTTCTGCTTTCGCGACCGCATCCTGGAAATCTTTCGCCCGATACATCGCAAGGGTTGGTGAGAGTTTCTCATGGGCGAACGGCTCAGACTCATCAACCAGCTTAACTTCGCCAATCAGAATCTTAGTGCTCGGTGGCACGCTGATACCGGCCATCTCCGCAATTTTGAACGCTGGCTGGCCTACGATGGCCGCATTCAGGCCGCCGTTTTTCAGAATAATATTCTGCACCGCACTCAGTTCGGCACCCTGCAGCATATAACCGCCGTGGCTGGCGAAACGTTCACGCACCGCGTCATAGACTGAATCGACCACAATCACCGATTGTTCAGAGGCGCAGATAACCCCGTTATCAAAGGTTTTCGACATCAGAATCGACGCAACCGCACGTTTCAGATCGGCGGTTTCATCAATCACGACCGGCGTATTACCCGCACCGACACCAATCGCAGGTTTACCGGAGCTGTAAGCCGCTTTCACCATGCCCGGACCGCCAGTGGCGAGAATCAGGTTGATGTCAGGGTGATGCATCAGTTGATTTGACAGCTCAACGGAAGGTGCGTCGATCCAGCCGATAATATCTTTTGGCGCACCGGCAGCCACCGCCGCCTGCAATACGATGTCTGCAGCTTTGTTGGTCGCATCTTTGGCGCGTGGATGGGGAGAGAAAATGATGCCGTTACGGGTTTTAAGGCTGATTAATGCTTTGAAGATGGCGGTTGAAGTGGGGTTGGTCGTCGGGACGATACCGCAAATCAGGCCAATAGGTTCGGCGATGGTAATGGTGCCGAAAGTATCATCCGTGGCTAACACACCACAGGTTTTTTCATCTTTATAAGCGTTGTAGATATATTCTGAAGCAAAATGGTTTTTGATTACTTTGTCTTCGACGATGCCCATACCGGATTCGGCAACGGCCATCTTGGCAAGCGGGATTCGGGCGTCTGCGGCGGCGAGGGCGGCGGCACGGAAGATAGCGTCGACCTGTTGTTGAGAAAAGTTGGCATATTCACGCTGGGCTTTTTTTACACGTTCAACCAGTGCATTAAGTTCGGCGACATTGGTTACGGCCATGGTGTTCTCCTGAAGGAAGTTAAACTTTTTTAGTAAACAATCCTGCGCCCTGAGTATAGTCACGTTGCCATAAGGCGCTGGACTGGGTCAGAACGCCCGGATTTTCAACTGTTTACTGAACTAGTCTTCTGTTGCAGTCAGTGAGATTTTCTTCGCTGCCGCTAATACTTCCGTTGCGAAAAGATTACCTGGTTTGGGGTAGGGCAATTTTGATGCAGATCAATTTAACCGCAAGCTGACACCTTTCAGCTCCCCTTTACGCCCTTTGTGTATCAAATTGGTTACCTCTTCACGTCATCAGCCTGGTAGCGGCTAAATCCAGTCACTTTTTAATCTCTGGGGTAAAGCGCTGGATGCTCCGTCATTCAACAGTATAAATAGCTGAGTCAGCATCTGGCGTCCGTGCCTGTTTTCACATACATTAGGCGCGTTTTCCCCCCCTGTGGTACGGAGTAAAGTCGTGAACCCTGCGCTGTTAGATTTATCAGGCTATATAAAATTTTTTGTCGGGCTCTTTGCGCTGGTCAATCCGGTGGGAATTATTCCGGTCTTCATCAGCATGACCCGTTATCAGGGGGTGGCTGAGCGTAACAAAACCAACCTCACTGCCAATCTGGCGGTTGCTATTATTCTCTGGACGTCACTGTTCCTTGGTGATGCGATTCTGCATGTGTTTGGCATCTCGATTGACTCCTTCCGCATCGCGGGTGGGATCCTGGTCGTCACCATTGCGATGTCGATGATCAGCGGCAAGCTGGGCGAAGATAAGCAGAATAAGCAGGAGAAGTCAGAAACGGCGATTCGTGAAAGTGTGGGGGTTGTGCCGCTTGCGTTGCCTCTGATGGCGGGACCGGGTGCTATCAGTTCGACCATCGTCTGGAGCACCCGCTACCACAGCTGGATAAATCTGCTGGGGTTCACTCTGGCGATAGCCATCTTTGCATTCTGCTGCTGGTTACTCTTTCGGGCCGCGCCGTTAATGGTGCGTATTCTTGGCCAGACCGGTATCAATGTCATTACGCGTATTATGGGTCTGTTACTGATGGCTCTGGGGATCGAATTTGTTGTCACCGGCATGAAGTCCATTTTTCCCGGCTTACTCAATTAAACGCTCACTTATTTCAGAGAGTGAAGTGAAATAATGATCCGTAATGGTGCAGAAGGGGCATTTTATGCACCATTACGATGCAATTATTCGTTGTGCTTAACAGAATCAGGCAATTATAAATTTCATTACTGCGCGCTGGCTCACAGACTTTTTTCTGCGAAATAATGTCACTATTTTCACACGATATTCTGCTCTCTATTTTCTTGTAAGCCTCACAAACTGCCAGAATAATCACGCTATCTTAAATTTCATCACGCTGAAGCCAGATTTCCCAATATAAGTGCCAAAAAAGAGGCTGTTTGCCGCTGCTTTCTGCTCTTAAGAGGGGTTTCCAGCTAAATAGTCTATTTTTCATATCGATATGATATTTTCAGGACGAAAATTAACACTTCCGCTGCCTGACTTCTCATGATAAAAGAGAATTAGTTAACATTTTAGCTATTTTGCTTTGGCGCGCCTTCGCGGCTTCTGATAATTTTTGGCCCAACGTAAAATTTTTTCTCCGAAAGCCCAAAGTGAGAACGCTTTTTGCTTAAGCCTGTCGGGATACTTAATTTAAGGTTGGCGTTTCGCATGATTGGGATGAAGAACTTGCAGCAGCAGCGGTCAAAACTCGCAGTCGTTTTGTTAATGGCTTTTTCGCCGGCCTATGCCGCCACGGTGCCGCCGGGTACAACTCTGGCCGCGCAGCAACAGATTGTGATCAATAACGGCAGTGAAGTCTCCTCGCTGGATCCGCATAAAACCGAAGGCGTGCCGGAATCCAATATTATTCACAACCTGCTGGACGGCCTGGTCAATACCGATAACAGCGGGCAGGTCGTCCCTGGCGTCGCTAAAAGCTGGGAAAACCCGCAACCCACCGTCTGGATTTTTAATCTGCGGGAGGATGCGAAGTGGAGCAACGGTGAGCCGGTTACCGCCGCTGATTTCGTCTACAGCTGGCGCCGTCTGGTGGACCCGAAAACCGCGTCGCCTTACTCCAGCTATCTGCAGGCCGCCCATTTTGCCAATATTGATGCCATCCTTACCGGTAAAGCGTCACCCGATCAGCTGGGCGTGAAGGCGCTGGATGCCCATCGGCTGCAGATTACCCTGAGTGAGCCTGTTCCTTACCTGGTGGCGATGTTAGCGCATACGGCGATGAAGCCGGTTTATGCGCCTGCCATTAAGCAGTGGGGCGAAGCCTGGACCCGCCCGGGTCATTACATCGGTAACGGCGCCTACACGCTGAGCGACTGGGTAGTGAATGAAAAAATTGTCGTGAAGCGCAATCCTCGCTACTGGGATAATGCGCACACGGTGATCGAGCAGGGCACATTCCTGCCGATCGCTTCTGAAAACAGTGATATCAATCGCTACCGCAGCGGCGGCACGGATATTACCAACAGTGCGGTGCCACCAGAGATGTTTGGCAAGCTGCGCAAAGAGCTGGGCGATGAAGTGAAGGTCAGCCCGCTGCTCTGCACCTTCTACTACGAGATTAATAACAAAAAGCCGCCGTTTACCGATGCACGGGTGCGTGCCGCGCTGAAAATGACCCTCGATCGCGAGGTGATAGCCAATAAGATCAT
Organism: Pantoea sp. paga; assembly: GCF_007558755.1. NCBI lineage: Bacteria > Pseudomonadati > Pseudomonadota > Gammaproteobacteria > Enterobacterales > Erwiniaceae > Pantoea > Pantoea sp. paga. The sequence continues at coordinate 518,712 of NZ_VLTF01000001.1, read as the reverse complement.
GGCCCAGGGGCAGATTCCGGCTTACAGCCTGACGCCGCCTTTCACCGCCGGTATCAAACTCACTCCACCTGCCTGGTTTACCTGGACGCAGGCGCAGCGTAATGAAGCCGCGAAAAAGCTGCTGGCAGAGGCCGGCTTTGATGCTGCCAATCCGCTGACCTTTACGCTGCTCTATAACACTTCCGATCAGAACAAACGGCAGGCGATTGCGGCCGCGTCGATGTGGCAAAAAAACCTGGGTGCTAAGGTGACGCTGCAGAATCAGGAGTGGAAAACCATGCTGGAGACCCGGCATCAGGCGCAGTATGACGTGGTGCGCGCCACCTGGTGTGCCGACTACAACGAACCCTCAACCTTCCTGAACATGCTGATCAGCAACGCCTCGATCAACACCGCGTTTTACAGCAGCGCGATCTTTGATCGTCTGATGGCGGAGACGCTGACGGCGGGCAGCGAGGCGCAGCGTGCCGGCCTGTATCAGCAGGCTGAAACACAACTCGACAAAGACTCACCAATTGTGCCAGTTTACTACCGCGTAAGTGTGCGCCTGGTGAAGCCCTGGGTTGGCGGCTTCACGGGCAAAGACCCGCAGGACATGACAGACCTGAAGTACTATTTCATCAAAAAATACTGATCTGATCGCCCGTTCGGCGAGACAGTCGGAAAGCGCATCAGCAAACAGACCTTTTTTTGGGGTCAATCTCCCTGGTAACAGGCCAGGGAGCCCGCAGACGGGGGACGCCGGGGCAGAGCATCGCCACGGTGACGATAATAAAACTGGAGTGTAATAATGAACAACATCACGAAAAAAAGCCTGATTGCAGCGGGCGTTTTCGCCGCAGTGAGTGCGCTGGCAGGGAATGCGGCTTTCGCAGCAACGGTGCCTGCGGGCGTTGAGCTGGCCGCAAAACAGGAGCTGGTTCGCGGCAATGGCGATGAAGTCCAGTCGCTGGATCCGCACAAAATCGAAGGTGTTCCGGAAGATAACGTGGCGCGTGATCTTTACGAAGGTCTGCTGGTCAATGACAGCAACGGTAAACCGATCCCGGCCGTAGCGGAAAGCTATGAAAATAAAGATTTCAAAGTGTGGACTTTCCACCTGCGCAAAAATGCGAAATGGTCCAATGGCGAGCCGGTCACTGCGCAGGACTTCGTCTACAGCTGGGAGCGCCTGGTCGATCCTAAAACCGCGTCACCTTACGCCAGCTATCCGCAATATGGTCATATCCTGAACGTCGATGACATCATCGCCGGTAAAAAGCCCATTACCGATCTGGGCGTCAAAGCCATTGATGATCACACGCTGGAAGTCACCCTGAGTGAGCCGGTTCCCTATTTTGATAAGCTGCTGATCAACTCCGTCATGTCACCGGTCTACAAACCGGCGATTGAGAAGTTTGGCGATCAGTGGACGCAGCCACAGAACTGGGTCGGCAACGGAGCCTTTAAGCTGGACGCGCACGTGATTAACGAGCGTATCACCCTGGTGCGTAACCCAAACTACTGGGACAACGAACACACCGTGCTGAACAAGGTCACCTTCCTGCCGATCAGTTCAGAAGTCAGCGACGTTAACCGTTACTTCTCCGAGAACGGCAGCGACATGACCTATAACAACCTGCCAATTGAGCTGTTTAAAAAGCTGCAGCGTGACAACGGTAAAGAGCTGCACGTCGATCCTTACCTCTGCACCTATTACTACGAAATCAACAACCAGAAAGCGCCATTCACCGATCCGCGCGTGCGCGCTGCCCTGAAGCTGGGTCTGGATCGTGACATCATGGTGAATAAAGTGCTGGCGCAGGGCCAGAAACCTGCCTATAGCTACACGCCACCAGCGACCGACGGCATGGACATTCTGCCGCCAGACTGGTTCAAATGGTCACAGGACAAGCGTAATGCCGAGGCGAAAAAGCTGCTGGCCGAAGCGGGCTACACTGCCGACAAACCGCTGACCTTTAACCTGCTCTATAACACCTCCGATCTGCACAAAAAGCTGGCGATTGCTGCCTCCTCGATCTGGAAGAAAAATATCGGCGTGAACATCAAGCTGGAAAACCAGGAGTGGAAAACCTTCCTGGATACCCGTCATCAGGGTAACTACGATGTTTCCCGTGCGGCATGGTGTGCGGACTACAATGAACCGACTTCCTTCCTGAACACCATGCTGTCCAACAGCAGCAGTAACACCTCGCACTATAAGAGCGATGCGTTTGACAAAGTGATTCGCGACGCGATTAAGGCCCCGGATGCTAAAGCCCGTGCAGCTGACTATCAGCAGGCTGAGCAGATCATGGATAAAGACAGCACCATCGTCCCGGTTTACTACTACGTGAATACCCGTCTGGTGAAACCTTATGTCGGCGGTTATACCGGTAAAGATCCACTGGATAAAACCCTGGATAAAAACTTCTACATCATCAAACACTAATAGCATTCAGGCTATCAGCAGTGGCGGCGCGTCTGGCGCCGCCTTTTAATTTTTTTTATATGTTGTGAAGCAACAGCCTGGTAGGTACGGCAATGTTAAAATTCATCCTGCGTCGCTTGCTTGAAGCGCTCCCGACGCTGTTCGTCCTGATTACCATCTCCTTCTTTATGATGCGACTGGCACCCGGCAGCCCGTTTACTGGCGAGCGCACCCTGGCACCGGAAGTGATGGCCAACATTGAGGCGAAATATCACCTCAACGATCCTATCGGTAAGCAGTATGTCGATTACCTGGTGCAGCTGGCGCACGGCGACTTCGGCCCATCCTTTAAATACAAAGATTATTCGGTCAACTACCTGGTCGCGCATGCGTTCCCGGTCTCGGCCAAACTTGGCCTGGCCGCGTTTCTGCTGGCGGTGGTACTTGGCGTCACGGCCGGAGTTATCGCTGCGCTCAAACAGAACAGCTTGTGGGATTTTGCGGTGATGGGGGTGGCAATGACCGGCGTGGTGATACCCAGTTTCGTGGTCGCGCCGTTGCTGGTTCTGCTGTTCGCCATTACCCTGAAGTGGCTGCCGGGCGGCGGCTGGAATGGCGGGCAGTGGAACTACATGCTGCTGCCGATGGTGGCGCTCTCGCTGGCTTACATCGCCAGTATCGCGCGTATCACCCGTGGGTCGATGATTGAAGTGATGCACTCCAACTTTATCCGCACCGCGCGCGCCAAAGGGTTACCGCTGCGCCGCATTGTAATGCGTCATGCGCTGAAGCCCGCGTTGCTGCCGGTGATCTCCTACATGGGACCGGCGTTTGTCGGCATCATCACCGGGTCGATGGTGATTGAGTCGATCTACGGTCTGCCGGGCATCGGTCAGCTGTTTGTGAACGGCGCGCTGAACCGTGACTACTCGCTGGTAATGAGCCTGACCATTCTGGTTGGTTTGCTGACCATCGTATTCAACGCGATTGTTGACGTGCTCTATGCCGTTATCGATCCCAAAATTCGTTACTGATTGCGGAGTTCGCCATGATGTTAAGTAAGAAAAACAGCGAAGCTCTTGATGCGTTCAGTGAGAAGCTGGAAGTAGAAGGGCGTAGTCTCTGGCAGGACGCGCGTCGTCGTTTTATTCATAACCGCGCTGCCTCCATCAGCCTGCTGGTGCTGTTCCTGATCACCCTGTTCGTGATCTTTGCGCCGATGCTGGCGCAGTTTACCTACGACGATACCGACTGGGCCATGATGTCCTCGCCGCCCGATACCACTTCTGGTCACTGGTTCGGCACCGATTCTTCGGGTCGTGACCTGCTGGTACGTGTGGCTATCGGTGGCCGCATCTCGCTGATGGTGGGCGTGGCTTCTGCGCTCATCGCGGTGATTGTCGGGACGCTCTATGGCTCGATTGCTGGCTATCTCGGCGGCAAAACAGACTCGGTGATGATGCGTATTCTGGAAATCCTTAACTCCTTCCCGTTTATGTTCTTCGTGATCCTGCTGGTGACCTTCTTTGGTCGCAATATCCTGCTGATTTTTGCTGCTATCGGCATGGTTTCTTGGCTCGATATGGCGCGTATTGTGCGTGGCCAGACGCTGAGCCTGAAGCGCAAAGAGTTTATCGAAGCGGCCCATGTGGGCGGGGTATCGACCTGGAAAATCGTGGTGCGCCACATCGTGCCGAACGTGCTGGGCGTGGTGGTGGTTTACGCCTCGCTGCTGGTGCCGAGCATGATCCTGTTTGAATCCTTCCTGAGCTTCCTGGGACTGGGTACGCAGGAGCCGCTGAGCAGCTGGGGCGCACTCCTCAGCGACGGGGCAAACTCGATGGAAGTGTCGCCGTGGCTGCTGCTCTATCCGGCAGGCTTCCTGGTCGTCACGCTGTTCTGTTTCAACTTTATCGGCGATGGCCTGCGTGATGCCCTCGACCCGAAAGATCGTTAAGGAGTTTCCCGATGACTATTCATGAATTCCAGCCAGCAATGGCGGCCCGCGCGGGAAGCGAACAGCTACTTACGGTCAAAGATTTACGCGTCACCTTTGGCACGCACGATGGTGATGTTACCGCCGTTAACGACCTGAACTTCTCGCTGCGCGCCGGTGAGACGCTGGGCATTGTCGGTGAGTCCGGTTCCGGCAAGTCGCAAACCGCCTTTGCCCTGATGGGGCTGCTGGCGAAAAATGGCCGCATTGGCGGATCGGCAATGTTTAATGGCAAAGAGATCCTGAATCTGCCCGAGAACAAGCTCAATAAACTGCGCGCCGAACAGATTGCGATGATCTTCCAGGACCCGATGACCTCGCTGAACCCCTATATGCGGGTGGGCGAGCAGCTGATGGAAGTGCTTAAGCTGCATAAAGGGATGAACAACGCGCAGGCGTTTGAAGAGTCGGTGAGAATGCTCGATGCGGTGAAAATGCCGGAAGCGCGCAAGCGGATGAAGATGTACCCGCATGAGTTCTCCGGCGGTATGCGTCAGCGCGTCATGATCGCCATGGCGCTGCTGTGCCGTCCCAAACTGCTGATTGCCGACGAGCCGACCACCGCGCTGGATGTTACCGTCCAGGCGCAGATTATGACGCTGCTCAACGACCTGAAGCGCGAGTTCAATACCGCCATTATCATGATCACCCACGATCTGGGTGTGGTGGCGGGGATCTGCGACAAAGTGCTGGTGATGTATGCCGGACGCACCATGGAGTATGGCCGTGCCCGCGATGTCTTTTATCAGCCGTCACATCCTTACTCGATTGGTCTGCTTAATGCGGTGCCGCGTCTGGATGCGGAAGGGGAAAGCCTGACGACGATTCCGGGTAATCCACCCAACCTGCTGCGTCTGCCGCAGGGCTGCCCGTTCCAGCCGCGTTGCCCGCACGCTATGGATATCTGCACCCAGGCACCACCGCTGGAACCCTTTGGCGAAGGCCGTCTGCGCGCCTGCTTTAAGCCGGTGGAGGAGTTAGTATGAGCACCGTAGCTGAAAAAAGAGTGTTACTGGAAATCGCCGACCTCAAGGTGCATTTCGACATCAAAGATGGCAGGCAGTGGTTCTGGCAGCCATCAAAAACCCTGAAAGCAGTCGATGGTGTCAGCCTGCGTCTGTATGAGGGGGAAACCCTGGGCGTGGTAGGCGAGTCTGGCTGTGGTAAATCGACCCTGGCGCGCGCCATTATCGGGCTGGTGAAGGCGACCGAAGGTCGGGTCGCCTGGTTAGGCCGTGATCTGCTGGGGCAAAGTGAAGAGGAGTGGCGCAAGGCACGAAGCGATATCCAGATGATATTCCAGGATCCGCTGGCATCACTGAACCCGCGTATGACCATCGGCGATATTATCGCAGAGCCACTGCGAACCTATCATCCAAAAATGGCGCGTCAGGAAGTGAAAGACCGCGTCAAAAATATGATGATGAAAGTGGGTCTGCTGCCTAACCTGATTAACCGCTATCCGCATGAGTTCTCGGGCGGTCAGTGTCAGCGTATCGGTATCGCCCGCGCGCTGATTCTGGAGCCTAAGCTGATTATCTGTGATGAGCCGGTCTCCGCACTGGACGTCTCGATTCAGGCCCAGGTGGTTAACCTGCTGCAGCAGCTGCAGCGCGAAATGGGCTTATCGCTGATCTTCATTGCGCACGATCTGGCGGTGGTGAAACATATCTCTGACCGGGTACTGGTAATGTATCTGGGGCATGCGGTGGAGCTGGGTACCTACAAAGAGGTCTACAGCAATCCTCAGCATCCTTACACCCGTGCGCTGATGTCCGCGGTGCCGATTCCCGATCCGGACAAGGAGAAGAACAAGCAGATTCAGCTGCTGGAGGGGGAGCTGCCGTCGCCGATCAAGCCGCCATCAGGCTGCGTGTTCCGCACCCGTTGTCCGATTGCCGGTCCGGAGTGTGCGAAAACCCGACCGCTGCTGGAAGGCAGTTTCAACCACGCGGTCTCCTGTCTGAAAGTCGATCCGCTATAATGCAAAACGCCGGGCAATCGCCCGGCGTTTTCTTATCAAATCTGACGCTTACTCACGCCACAGGATATGACAGAGTTTGTGGTCTTTCTCGCGGCACAGCAGCACGCGAGCAAAGACGTCGGTGATCGGTTCACCGTCCGCTTCACCCAGCCCAATCACCACCTCGGCGAAGAAGTCCGGGTTCAGGTCGAAATCGACATGATCTTTCCAGTCTTCAGACGGATCAAACAGCTCTGCGCCACCGCGCTCTTCGAACTGCAGATTGAAGAGAATGACGTCTGCCGGATCAAGATTGTCGACGGCCAGTTCGAGAAAAATATCGTAGGCTTGTTCCAGCGTTTCATCTTCGGTAAGGCGATTATTTAAATCCATAGTCTGTCCTGTCGGCCTGCGGCCATTTACACAATCTGGCTCGTTTTACAGTAAAGGACTGAAGAAGTAAAACAGTCGTTCGACGATGCGTTGCCACCAGGCACGTTTTGCCCAGCGCTTGCCATCCAGCAGGCGGGAACGGGCGATATAGTCATCCTGCACACAGGCGAGATCGCTGCCAAATCCCGCATCATCAACCACCAGCGTCACTTCAAAATTCAGCCATAAACTGCGCATATCTAGGTTCACGGTTCCCACCAGGCTCAGTTGTCCGTCGACCAGCACGCTTTTGGTGTGCAGCAGGCCATCTTCAAACTGATAAATTTTCACGCCCGCTTCCAGCAACTCACTGAAGAAGGAGCGGCTGGCCCAGCCAACCAGCAGCGAGTCATTGTGACGAGGCACAATCACGCTGACATTGACGCCACGCTGCGCCGCCGTACAGATAGCATGCAGCAGATCGTCGCTCGGCACTAAGTAGGGCGTGGTCATGATCAACTGTTCACGTGCCGAATAGACCGCAGTCAGCAGCGCCTGATGGATCATATCTTCCGGGAAGCCGGGGCCGGAGGCGATCACCTGCACGGTGTGGCCGCTCTCCTGTTCAAACGGCATAATGTTGCGATCGGGCGGCGGCGGTAAAATGCGTTTGCCGGTCTCTATCTCCCAGTCGCAGCTGAAAACAATCCCCATCGCCGTCGCCACCGGGCCTTCCATTCGCGCCATCAGGTCAATCCACTGACCGACACCCGCGCTCTGCTTAAAGAAGCGCGGATCGACCAGGTTCATGCTGCCGGTATAAGCGATGTAGTTATCAATGAGTACGATTTTGCGGTGCTGACGCAGATCCATCCGTCGCAGGAAGACGCGCAGCAGGCTGACCTGCAACGCTTCCACCACATCGATTCCGGCATTGCGCATCATGCCGACCCAGGGACTGCGGAAAAAGGTAACACTGCCCGCAGAGTCGAGCAGCAGACGGCAATGAACGCCACGGCGTGATGCCGCCATCAGCGATTCCGCCACTTCATCCGCCAGACCGCCGGGATGCCATATGTAGAACACCATCTCAATGTTGTGGCGGGCCAACTGGATATCCCGAATCAGCGCCTGCATCACGTCGTCGGCGCTGGTGAGCAGCTGCAGCTGGTTGCCCTTGACCCCGGCGATGCCCTGACGATGGTAGCAAAGCTCAAACAGCGAACGCGCAACGTCGCTGTGTTCGGTGGCAAAAATTTCACGGCACTGCTTAAGGTCAGTAAGCCAGCGGGCAGTGGATGGCCACATGGTGCGGGCGCGCTCCGCGCGACGTTTACCCAGATGCAGTTCGCCAAAAGAGAGATAAGCGATAATCCCTACCAGCGGCAGAATATAGATCACCAGTAGCCAGGCCATCGCGGATGTCACAGCCCGTCGCTTCATTAACACGCGCAGCGTAACCCCGGCGATCAGCAGCCAGTAACCAAACACCAGCAGCCAGCTGATCAGGGTATAAAAAGTGGTCATAAAGTGGACATCCCGTTCGCGCTTTCGTCCGGCAAGTTTACGTGCAGATGACGGCTAACGGAACCCTTTATCCCGGACATCCTCGATGAAGGATCCGATTTGGCATTACCGCAGAGATCTCTATAATGCCCTCGCGTATATCTCGTGTGTATGACGTCAGAGAGGAAGTGATGAAACGAAGCAGAAATGAAGTGGCGCGCTGGAGAATGTTACGGCAGGTGCATCGCCGCCGCTCACGCTGGCTGGAAGGGCAGTCGCGGCGGTATAAGCGTATCCACTGCATTCGCCATCAGCTGGCACAACAGCAGCGTCGTTCGATTCTGTTTATTACGCAGATAATATAGCGAAAGCCCGGTGAATTCAGCCTGCGGGACAAAGCAGGCTATTCAGACTTCAAATCAGGCTTCAAAAAAAACCGATTCTGCCATCGCCCGTCGCGCTATCAGGTGCTCCTGATGCGACGCGCCACGATCGCTGACTTCGCGCATCAGACATTCCATTGAGCTGCCCAGCTCAGTCGGCCTGTGGTAACCCACACGATCGTACCATTCGTAAGACCACTTACGCGATTTACGCTGATAATAGACAGTGAGCCACACTGAGCAATTAGCAGGGTAACCACTCATCACTTCTATTTTGGGGTCAACAATAGAAAGAAGCCGGGATAACAGCGGGTCGAGCAATGTAAGGGACTGGCCAGAATAAGTTTTATGCATAATTTGCCCGCGACTGTACTGTGCATCCATTCAGAGGTTCAACTCACAAGGAATAAATGTAGACAGCTCTGCCAGATAATTCCTCTTAAATGCTAAAAAAAGGGTGGAACGATCATTTTTTAATAGTAAAACAGGTCATTCAGGCGCGGACAAAAGAGGGAGTATTAACAGGATAAAGACGGCAGGCTAAGAAGTTGTACAACTTTGCATTATTGTAATGTGCTGTTATTTATGAATTTGTTGCCATTGAATCATGATAGTCTGATTTTTTAAGCTAAATATCTGTACAGATAGCTCGTTGTTGTGTAACTTTATTGCATCGGTTAGTAATCTTATATGAATTCTATGAGGGTCAACCATGCAGGCTAACGTTCGTATTCCCGCTTCAGTCTCTGACATCTCCGCCTATTTACACAGCGCCGCGCAGCCCTCACAACAGGCCATTCTTGGCTCCGTCGTGACGGAAATTATCAGTTCGGGTCGTAGTCTGAATCGTAAAGCGATCTGCTCAAAATTGATCGGCCGTTTACAGCATGTCACCAGTCCGGAAGAAGAACAGCACTATCATGCGCTGATTGGCCTGATTCTGGATCGCGGTTAACTCATCGCTGAAAATATGCCTGCGGCGGGAAAATAAAGAGAGCGTGTATTACTGAAAGACCAGGGCGGTATACTGCCGGTTTATTATCAATGTCGTTCAGAACAACGCTTTAATTTAATAAGATCAGTTGGTCGCTGCGTTTATTCGCGAGGCAGAATATTCAGACCGGCCGGTCGCTGCGACAGAGCGTTATGTGCTGCTCTGTCGCAATGAAATCTCAGGCTGATTAACCAGCGAGACGTTGTGTCGTCATCACCAGCGTCACGTTCACAAGCTGCAGTGCCGCCGCCAGCACGATCAGCATGACAATCCACTGCTTTTTATTACGCCAGCCCTGAGTGCGCCAGAGATAAACCGCGCTGCCGATCAGTAAAGCGATAATGGCCAGTAGCCCCAGAATGATTATCTGCATCTTTTCTCTCTTAAACGATCAAAATAAAAATGGCTTCTGTGCCAGGCACAGAAGCCATTTTCACTGCTGACTCACGATCAGAAGACGCGTTTAAACGGTTTAACCGAAACCTGCTTATAGACGCCCGCCGCGAAGTAGGGGTCATCCTGTGCCCAGGATTGTGCTTCTTCTAATGACGGGAATTCAGCAATCACGGTTGAGCCGGTAAAGCCCGCTACACCAGGATCGTTGCTGTCGACAGCAGGCATCGGGCCTGCAATGATCAGGCGTCCCTCTTCCTGCAGCAGTTTGAGCCGTGCCAGATGGGCAGGGCGCACGGCATTACGTTTTTCCAGTGAATCTGCAGTATCTTCTGCATAAATGACGTAAAGCACTAAGGAACTCCCATTAACCAGAATTTCGCAACACGTTAAGGGATTGCCCATCAGAGTGCAAACGAAACCTCAGCGTGGTTAATGGCTCAGCATAAAGGGCTAAAAAGCGCTTTTCTTCAGGCCGGATGGCGGGAGTTATTGAAACTGATTGCTATTTGCATTTAAAATCGCTGCTTCATTCAATCACTGCGACTGTTATGACCACGCTGACTATGCCATTACCTAAACGCACGCCTGTCTCCATGTTGTTGTCTGTTGCTTTGCATGGGGCCGTGATAGCCGGAATTCTGTATGCTTCATTCCAGCAGGTGATTGAGGTGCCCAAAGCGTCGCAGCCTATCAGCGTTACCATGGTCGCCCCTGAAGTCCAGCCTGAACCTGCACCGGCCATCGTGGAGCCGCCTGCGCCACAGCCCGAGCCTAAGCCAGAACCTGAACCGGTGCCGGAACCTCAGCCCGTGCCCGAACCGCCGAAAGCGGAGCCGGTGCCGATTCCCAAACCTGAGCCTAAGCCAAAGCCCAGACCGAAACCAGAGCACAAGCGGGAGCAGCCTAAACGCGAGGTGAAGCCGCGTCAGGAGAGCAAACCGCAGGCCGATCCGTTTAAGCAGGAAGCCCCGGCGACGCAGAACAAACCGACCACGGCGCCAAAATCTACGCCGTCACCCACCTCATCGGCCTCAACCGGCCCAAAAGCACTGAACGTCAGTAAACCTGGCTATCCACAACGCGCATTTGCACTGCGTGTAGAGGGGCGGGTACGGGTGAAGTTTGATGTGGATAGTGAGGGACGGGTGGATAACATCCAGATCCTCTCTGCTGAGCCGCGCAATATGTTTGAGCGTGAAGTTAAGCAGGCGATGAAAAAGTGGCGCTATCAGAGCGGACGGCCAGGGCAGGGTCTGACCATGAATATCGTGTTTAAGATTAATGGTGGGGCCAGCATAGAATAATGCGTCAGGTCAGGCTGAAACAGCCTGACCTGTTTTTCATTCGCCGGGTTGCTGGTTAGCGCGACCGGCTGGCAGAGGACGGGAATTGCCCTCATTGTCGACCGCCACATAAATAAACACCGCTTCAGTCGCAATGTAAGTTTGTCCAATCGGCTCAGACGACACTTTTTTGATCCACACTTCAACATTGATCGTCATGGAGCTGTTGCCGGTACGAAGACAGCTCGCATGGCAGCTCACCACATCGCCCACCGCGACGGGCTTCATAAATGACATGCCGTCAACGCGAACCGTCACCACGCGTCCTTCAGCGATCTCTTTCGCCAGGATAGCGCCACCCATATCCATCTGTGACATCAGCCAGCCACCAAAAATATCGCCGTTGGCGTTGGTGTCTGCTGGCATGGCGAGCGTACGCAGCACCATTTCGCCTTTCGGCAATGTATGTTTTTCGCCCATTGCTTCCACTTCTATGCAGGTGAATGCTAAAAAAATGCCCGGCGGACCGGGCAGATGATTATTTTTGTTCCTGCTGCGGCATCTGTCGCCAGATGTAAAGCCCGCTGAGCAGCGTAAACAGTAAGGTCAGACCGGAAAGACCGAACACTTTAAAGTTAACCCAAAACGCCTGAGATAACCAAAAGGCGACATAGATGTTTACCAGGCCGCAGATGAAGAAGAACAGCGCCCAGGCAACGTTGAGCCGACGCCAGACCGCATCGGGCAGTTGTAACTCTTTGCCCAGCATGCGCTGAATCAGCGTCTGCTCCATAAACCACTGACTGTAGAGCAGGGCGGCGGCAAACAGGCTGTAGATAACCGTAACTTTCCACTTAATGAACTCATCGTTGTGGAATACCAGCGTCAGGGTGCCAAAGACCGCCACCAGCACAAAGGTGAAAATTGTCATCTTTTCCAGCTTGCGATAGAGCACCCAGCTGACAACCAGCGCCAGGCCGGTCGCGACAATCAGCGCGCCCGAGGCGACAAAAATGTCATACAGCTTGTAGAAGATGAAAAAGACCACCAGGGGAAGAAAGTCGAGTAGCTGCTTCATAGTTTTTCCATTCAGAGTTGGCTGCAAATGTGCCCGAAGGCACATCGTCAATCAACGTAACAGCATATAGAGCCGATAAAGATAGATAATCAACATCGCCGAAACCACATTGCCTGCCGCGGTGAAAATCACCGACGAGACATTCAGCGGTAAAACCGTCAGCGAAGAGAAGAACAGCATCACCACCACTTTGGCCAGCAGCCAGAGCAGAATAGCGGGGGCAATCAGCTTCACATTCTTCCACGCCATCCGCATGCTGGCCCGCATGGCGGCAAAGACACCCATCTTCTCACTGGCCACCATCACCGGAGCCAGCGACAGCAGAATCGTCAGCAGAATGCCTGGCACTACCAGCACCATAAAGCCCAGTTGCGCCACCAGCGTCATCAGGAAGGTGAGCAGCAGCAGCTTTGGCAGCAGCGGCGCTGAAGCACCAATCGCCCGCAACGCACTGACACGCTGGCCGGAAGAGACCATCGGGATCAGATAGAGCATTCCGCCGAGCAGCAGCGTGTTCCCCATCAGCGCAGCGAAGGTGCTGGCCGCCGAGGCGCGCAGCAGCACCTGCTGCTGTTCCGGTGACATATTCTGCACCATCTCAAACAGCGAACCGGCGCTATCGTCACCCTGTTGCAGGAGGGCCATCTGATCGGCACCCGGCGTCAGCACATGCACCAGCATGACGGTGATAAAAGCGGCCAGCAGCGACATCAACAGCACCGTAGCCAGTTGATGGCGCGCGAAATTTCCTGTGTCACGGTATAACGAGCTTGCCGTGATAGACATGTACACTCCTTTGAGGAACCGGGTTAATTAACCCGGCGATTGTACATGTTCTGGCAGCTCGCGGGCACCCGCTGCGGCATAACTTTCTGTCATGACAGGTAAAGATGGAGAAAAAAGGGCGGGAAGGCCATACCGGGCGCGGGCGCGATCGCAGGCTTCATTGTGGATACCCGCTTCGCCCGACATCGAAAATTCCCGACAGGGCGTCGGACGTTGTTCGTAAATTCCGCACGAGACACAGCCGCCAATGTCGCCTTCAAGGGCAACGCAGCGCGGCGCGCGATCGTTCGTTCCACGCATATTGCGCATTAACAGGCTGAGCGGTTCGGTTAATGCGGTCGGCACCGGGCCGCCGGCATCATCGGCTTCGGCCCAGTAAAATGAGACGCGGAAATGGGCGCAGCAGGCGCCACAGCTGACACAAGGGTTAGTTATTTCACTCATTTGATCACCCGCCCCTCCCAGGGCATCGAACCAAAATCACCAGAGAAGATAAGCAAAATAGGCCCGGCGAAATTATTCAGCAAGGGGAATTTTGCTGCGCCAGCCTGAGCCGAAATTGATCTAAATCAATTCATTGTTTTTTAAGTAATTTATCTGAAAGGTACAGAGTGCAATTTTCTGTAAATCACGTTAAATATTTGCCAGCAAAAAAGCGATGACGTTCGCGACATTAACATTAAGCAAAGGAGTGATGATGAAACTGGCAAAATGCGCGATGCTGCTGGCTCTGGCTTTACCCCAGCTGGCAATGGCCCACGAAGCAGGCGACTTCTTTATGCGTGCCGGCAGTGCCACCGTCCGGCCCACCGAAGGTTCCGATAATGTGTTAGGGATGGGCGAGTTCAGCGCATCCAACGATACGCAGCTGGGCCTGACCTTTACTTACATGGCAACAGACAACATTGGTGTCGAATTACTGGCCGCCACACCGTTCCGTCACAAAGTGGGCCTGGGCCCGACCGGAACACTGGCAACGGTACGCCAGTTACCGCCTACGCTGATGGCGCAGTACTACTTCTTTGACAGCAAGAGCAAAGCGCGTCCTTACGTTGGCGTGGGTATCAACTACACCACCTTTTACGATGCCGATTTCAATCAAACGGGCCGCGATGCGGGCCTGACCGATCTCAGCGTGAAGGATTCCTGGGGTGTGGCGGGTCAGGTCGGTCTGGATTATCAGATTAACCGTGACTGGATGCTGAATGCGTCGGTGTGGTACATGGATATTGATACGGAAGTGAAGTTTAAAGCGGGTGGCGAGCAGCAGAATATCAATATGCGCATCGATCCCTGGGTCTTCTTCTTCGGTGCGGGTTACCGTTTCTGATGATAAAGACGATAAAAAGGCCGCTGAATCAGCGGCCTTTTTTGTCTGTTAAGACGTTATTTGATCTGCATATTGTTTACCACGGACTTCACGCCCGCCACGCTGCGCGTAACCTGAACGGCACGATTAGCCATCTGTGGTGATGAAACAAAACCGCTCAGCTGAACTTTACCTTTAAAGGTTTCTACGTTGATTTCAGTTGATTTCAGTGAGTCATCTTTCAGCAGTTCACCTTTAACTTTTGTGGTCACCACGGTGTCATCAATATAGCCACCGGTTCCCTCTTTGGTTGCGGTTGGCGCACAGGCGCTCAGTGTCAGCGCAACCACGCCCGCCAGTACAGCACCTGTCAGCAGTTTAACGAATTTCATTGCTTTCTCTCCCTGTCACAAAATGGATGCGACGTTACCGTAACGGCGCATTGTCATTGTGGTGCAGATTTTGCAAAAAGGGCAAATGGGGGAATGAAAAAAAAGGAAACAAATCATGCCTTATCGCGCGATAAGGCATGCTGGCAGGATTAACGGCTGGCGGCTTTAAGGCGGCTGACAAAGTTCTTCAGCTCGCTCAGCATCACCTCAGGCTCTGAATGATGATTTTCGATGATTCTGACAATCGCAGAACCGGAGATCGCGCCCGCAGCGCCCGCAGCGATCGCTTCCTTCACCTGTTCAGGCTCAGAGATACCAAAGCCCTGCAGCGGCGGGGCTGCATGGTATTCACGCAGCTTGTCGATCAGATGCTGCAACGGCAGGCTGGCGCGGTTTTCAGCACCGGTCACGCCCGCGCGCGACAGCAGGTAGGTGTAACCCCGTCCGTGTGAAGCGATCTCGCGCAGCAGCTCATCGCTGGCGTTAGGCGGACAGATGAAGATGGGTGCCACGCCATGACGCAGCGCCGCCTGACGGAAGGGCGCGGACTCTTCAACGGGCACATCCGCCACCAGCACCGAATCCACACCCGCCTCTGCACAACGGGCATAGAACTCATCCACACCGTTGGTGAAGACCAGATTGGCGTACATCAGCAATCCAATCGGCAGATCCGGATACTTACGGCGGATAGTGGCCAGCATTTCAAAGCATTGGCTGGTGTTAGTGCCCGCCGCAAAGGCGCGTAACGTCGCGTTCTGGATGGTCGGGCCATCTGCAAGGGGATCGGAGAAGGGAATACCCAGCTCCAGTGCATCCGCGCCTCCTTCAACCAGGGCGTCAATCACGCGCAGTGAAAGCTCCGGTGACGGATCGCCCAGCGTAACAAAAGGAACGAAAGCCCCTTCGTTATTCGCTGACAGACGCGTAAACAGTTGATTGTAACGTTCCATCAGATTTCTCCCTGCGCTGTCAAAATGTCATGAACGGTGAAAATATCTTTGTCGCCGCGGCCAGAGAGGTTGACCACAATCAACTGCTCTTTTTCCGGCTCAGCCTGAATCATCTTCATCGCGTGCGCCAGGGCGTGGGATGACTCCAGCGCCGGAATAATACCTTCATCGCGACAGAGCTGTTTAAAGGCGGCCAGCGCTTCGTTATCGGTGATGGAGACATATTCCGCACGACCGATGCTGTTCAGGTGCGCATGCTGCGGGCCTACCGACGGGAAGTCGAGACCGGCAGAGATCGAGTAAGACTCCTCAATCTGGCCATCATGGGTCTGCATCATCGGCGATTTCATACCGAAGTAGATGCCGACGCGACCGTGCTTGAGCGGCGCGCCATGCTCGCCGGTCTCAATGCCGTGGCCCGCAGGCTCTACGCCGATCAGCTTCACGCTGGTCTCATCGATAAAGTCGGCAAACATGCCGATGGCATTGGAGCCGCCGCCCACACAGGCGAGGATCGCATCGGGCAGGCGACCTTCTCTTTCCAGAATCTGCTTTTTAGTCTCTTCGCCAATCATGCGCTGGAACTCACGCACAATCGTCGGGAAGGGATGCGGACCCGCCGCGGTGCCGAGCATATAGTGTGATGTCTCGTAGCTGCCAGACCAGTCGCGCAGCGCTTCGTTACAGGCATCTTTCAGCGTGGCGGAGCCGCTGTGCACCGGGATCACTTCTGCGCCCATCAGACGCATACGGAAGACGTTGGGTGACTGACGCTCCACATCTTTTGCGCCCATATAGATGCGGCATTTCATGCCCAGCAGCGCACAGGCCAGCGCTGAAGCTACGCCGTGCTGACCCGCACCGGTTTCGGCAATGATTTCGTTTTTGCCCATGCGTCTGGCTAACAACGCCTGACCCAGCACCTGGTTGGTCTTGTGCGCGCCACCGTGCAGCAGATCTTCACGCTTAAGATAGAGGCGGGTTTTGGTGCCTTTAGTCAGGTTTTTGCACAGCGTCAGGGCGGTAGGGCGACCCGCATAGTTCTTCAGCAGGTCGGTAAACTCGGCCTGAAACTCAGGATCTTTCTGGGCGTCGACAAACGCCTGTTCCAGCTGGCGCAGGGCTGGCATCAGGATTTGCGGAACATACATTCCGCCAAATTCGCCAAAGTAGGGATTAAGTAACGTCATTTTTTATCTTCCTTTCTCGGGCCCGCCGTTGAGCAGGCCAGGCAAATCAGTAGGCTCGCAGTGTCTGAAACACAGCGGCAATTTTACGGGCATCTTTGATGCCAGTCGCGCTTTCCACGCCAGAGTTGAAGTCCAGTCCGGCACAGCCGAGCTGTGCGGCTTCAACACAGTTATCCGCGCTCAGGCCACCGGCCAGCAGCACATTGTTGAGCGTCTGTCCCTGCAACAGTGACCAGTCGAAACGCTGTCCGGTTCCGCCGTCGCCATTATCAAACACATAACGGTCAACATGAGGCCAGTCGCGCGCCGGTAAGATGCCTTCTATGCGCAGCGCCTTCCAGATTTGAATCTCTGCTGGCAGAGCCGCGCGCAGTTCAGCCACAAACTCCGGCGTCTCGTTGCCATGCAACTGCACCGCAGCGAGTGAAAGCGCACCGGTTTGCGTGACAACGTCACTTACAGCGGCATTGCGGAACACGCCGACGTAGCGTAGCGGCGCCGCAGCGATCACGGTCTGCGCCGTAGCGGTGTCAATCTGGCGCGGAGAACCTTCCGCGAAGATCAGACCGCCATAGATTGCCCCGGCTTCATAGGCGGCGCGCGCATCTTCGGCACGGGTCAGGCCGCACACTTTATTGCTGCCCAGCGTGACCCGACGCACCGCTGCGGTCAGGTCGGCCTCTTCCATCAGTGCAGAACCAATCAGGAAACCGTTGGCAAAGTGGCTCAGCTCGCGAATATCGGCATAGCTGTTAATGCCTGATTCGCTGATTACCGTGACGCCGTGCGACAGGCGCGGTGCCAGCTGACGGGTGCGGTTAAGATCGATAGAGAGGTCACGCAGATCGCGGTTGTTGATACCCACGACTTTGGCCTGCAGCGCGATAGCCCGCTCCAGTTCCTCTTCATTACTCACTTCAGTCAGAATGCCCATCTTCAGGCTGTGCGCCACGGTGGCCAGCTGACGATACTGCTCATCATCCAGCACTGACAGCATCAGCAGAATCGCATCAGCCTGGTAGTAACGTGCCAGATAGATCTGATAAGGGTCGATGATAAAATCTTTGCACAGCACCGGCTGGGTGATGGCCGCGCTGACAATCGGCAGAAAGGCGAAGTCGCCCTGAAAATATTTTTCATCGGTCAGCACAGACACCGCGGAAGCGTAATGGCGGTAGACCCCGGCAATGGCGGCTGGATCGAAATCCTCGCGAATAATGCCTTTCGAGGGAGAGGCCTTTTTACACTCCAGGATAAACGCGGTTCTTGCACCCTGCAGCGCGTCGTAGAAATGACGGCTGGCGGGTTCAATGCTGTTCTGAAAGGTAGAGAGAGGCTGCTGCTGCTGACGGGCTTCAACCCAAATCGCTTTGTCCTGAACAATTTTTTCTAACACGGTGCCTTTCATGATTATCCTCTTGCTGCCAGTGCGACAACACGCTCATAAGCCTGTCCGCTGCGGATGGCGTTAAGCGCCTGCTGTGCGTTTTCACGCAGATCTTCCTGACCGAATACTTTAAGCAACATCGCCACGTTGACGGCGACGGCCTCCTCATGGGCCTGCTGGCCATTACCCTGGAGTAAAGAGGTCAGAATGTCACGATTTTCTTCCGGCGTGCCGCCCGCCAGCGCCTCTTTGGGATGGAAGCCAAAACCAAAGTCCTCTGGCGAGAGCTGATAGCGCGTAATTTCACCTTCACGCAGCTCGGCCACATGGGTTACATCGTGCAGCGCCACTTCATCCATCCCGCCACCGTGAACCACCGCCGCGCGCTGATAACCCAGCACTTTCAGCGTCTGGGCAATCGGCATTACCAGTTCCGGGCTGTAGACGCCAATCACTGCCAGTGGCGGGCGTGCCGGGTTGATCAGCGGGCCCAGCACGTTAAACAGCGTACGGGTCTTAAGCTGCTGGCGGACCGGCATCGCGTGGCGAAATCCGGTGTGATACTGCGGCGCAAACAGGAAGCAGACATTCAGATCGTCCAGCGCCTGGCGCGCCCGTTCAGCGGGCATATCGAGATTGATGCCAAAGGCGGCCAGCAGATCGGAGGAGCCCGATTTGCTGGAGACACTGCGGTTGCCGTGCTTCGCCACTTTCAGACCGCAGGTCGCGGCGACAAAGGCGCTGGCTGTCGAGATATTAATGCTGTTACTGCCATCGCCGCCGGTGCCCACAATGTCGGCAAACGCATAATCAGGGCGGGGAAAAGGTTTGGCATCTTCCAGCAGCGCGGTGGCGGCTCCGGCAATCTCTTCCGGCGTTTCACCGCGCACTTTCATGGCGATCAGCGCGGCAGCGAGCTGCGTTGGTTCCAGCTGTCCGGTAATGATGGCGCTGAACAGCTGATGACTCTCAGCCTGATTCAGCGTCTGCGCCTGGTAAAGTTTTTCCAGTGTCTGTTGCATATTTATTCTCCCTGTTACTTCGCCAGCGCCCAGGCCAGCGTCTGCTCAAGCAGGCGCGCGCCCTGAGAAGTCAAAATCGATTCAGGATGGAACTGAAATCCGCATACGCGATCGGTTTCATGGCGAACGGCCATCACCATCCCGTTGTAACTGGCATTTACCGTCAGCTCATCCGGCGTGTTGCTGCCCACCAGCGAGTGGTAGCGCGCCACCGGCAGCGGATTGCTCAGACCGGTAAACATCGCCTCGCCGTCATGGTCGATTGAAGAGGCTTTGCCATGCAGGATCTCGCCTGCCTGGCCCACATGGCCGCCATAAGCTTCGACAATCGCCTGGTGACCCAGACAGATGCCGATAATTGGCAGACGACCACGCAGCACCCGCAGCAGCTCCGGCATACAGCCAGCATCTTTTGGCGCGCCGGGACCAGGAGAGAGCATCAGCACCGGGTTCTCCATCCGCTGCAGCTGTTCAATTAACAGTTCGGCAGGCAGGTTGTTGCGATAGATCACCACGTTGTGACCAAAGGTGCGCAGCTGATCAACCAGGTTATAGGTAAAAGAGTCGATGTTATCGAGCAGCAGAATATCGGCCATCAGAAGATCTCCTTGCAGTGATGGGCAGTCGCGATAGCGCGCAGTACGGCGCGCGCTTTGTTGCGGCTTTCATCAGCTTCAGCCTGCGGATTAGAATCCAGCACCACACCTGCGCCCGCCTGAACGGTGGCGACGCCATCTTCTACATAGGCGGAGCGGATAACGATACAGGTATCGAGATCGCCCTGGGCGGTGAAGTAGCCCACCGCGCCGCCGTAGCTGCCGCGACGGGTGCGTTCAGCCCCGGCAATCAACTGCATGGCGCGAACTTTTGGTGCTCCGCTCAGCGTGCCCATGTTCATACAGGCACGATACGCGTGCAGCACATCGAGGTCCGCGCGCAGCGTGCCCACCACGCGGGAAACCAGATGCATCACAAATGAGTAGCGGTCAACTTTGGTCAGGTCAGCCACGTAACGGCTGCCGGGCACGCAGATTCGCGCCAGATCGTTACGCGCCAGATCCACCAGCATCAGATGTTCAGCCAGCTCTTTATGGTCGGTACGCATCTCCAGCTCAATGCGGCTGTCGAGATCGCGGTCCAGTGAGCCATCAGCATGGCGGCCACGCGGGCGGGTACCGGCAATCGGGTAGATCTCAATCTGACGGGAGGTGGCGTCATACTTCAGCGAACTCTCCGGCGACGCGCCAAACAGAGAGAAATCCTGATCCTGCATGAAAAACATGTAGGGGCTGGGATTGCTGTTTTTCAGTGTCTCATAAGCAGCCAGCGGCGACGGGCACGGCAACGAGAAGCGGCGTGACGGTACGACCTGGAAAATTTCGCCGATGCGAACTGCCTGCTGCAGGGTGCGTACTACGTCGCAATACTCTTCATCACTCTGGCTGGTGGTCAGCGTCATCTGTTCAACCGGCTGGACCGGCAGAGCCGGTGCCGGCTGCAGCATCTGGCCGTGCAACTGCTCGATGCGGCGCTGCAGGCGCTGGAACTCGCTGGTGGACGGGCAGAACAGGCTGGCCTGCAGACGCGCACTGCGGGTCTGGTGATCGATCACCAGTAAGGTTTCTGCCAGGTAAAAACAGTAGTCGGGGCAGCGTTGCTGATTACCCAGCTCCGGCAGGGTTTCAAAACCGGCAACCAGATCATAAGCAAACAGGCCACCCAGCAGCACGGCTTCGCGTTCATCGGCAGGAGAGTTGACCAGTTGTGGAATCAGACGCAGTGCATCAAACACCGACAGTGCCTTGAGGCGGGAATCTTCATCCTGCTGATGGTCGGTGCTCTGGGGGAAAGTCAGCTCGCGTCCATCGGGGCGAACCTGATTGCTGACCGACGCAGGCAGGGCCTCATCCAGCAGCGGCAGCAGGGCGCGGCCATTTTCTGACAACGCCTGAACGGTGACATTGTTGCCCATTGCGCTGACGCGCAGCGCGCTGTCGACAATCAGCAGGCTTTTTAAGTTGCGCTTGCTGTCGATGTCAGCGGATTCAAGCAGCAGGGTTGCCGGACGTGCGCCGCACAGCTGGTGAAACACTGCGGCCGGATCTTCGCGGTAGGGTGCGGTGCCGGTAATCAACTTCACTGTAGGTTTCGCATTTGGCATGATGATTTCTCTGAATTTCGCTCAAAAAAAAGCCCGCTCGGTGGCGGGCTCAGGTATTAGCACAGCGTTTACGCAAAGTGTGCACGGCCCTGTCGCCCGTTTTCGGGAACATCGCGCCAACCGTTTAAATGCGTGATTACAACAGCCATGATTGAATACCCGTTACGTGTGAACTTGTGTACTAGTTAACGGGTTCAGGGCGGAAATGTCAATACACTTTTTCACTGACCGTGAAAATCGTTATCATGCTGGCCGGTTTAGTTTTTGCAGGAGTTCTCTTGAGCGATATCGCCCGTTTCCCGGTTTATGATTTACACAGCCACACGCGTGCCTCCGACGGCTTACTGACGCCAGCAGCCCTGGTGCAGCGAGCGGTTGAGATGCGCGTCGGCGTACTGGCGATCACCGATCACGACAGCGTTGCAGGGGTAGATGAAGCGCAGCAAACGGCAATCGATCACGATTTACCGATAAAAGTGCTGGCGGGCGCAGAAATCTCCACCCTGTGGGAAAACCATGAGATTCATATCGTGGGACTCAACATTGATATCCGCCATCCGGCGATGGTGGCGTTTCTGGCCGGACAACATGCCTGTCGGCAGGCACGTGCAGAAGAGATTGGTGAGCGACTGGCGAAGGCACGTATCCCGGATGCGCTGGCGGGAGCCACGCGACTGGCTGATGGCGGCATCATTACCCGCGGTCACTTTGCCCGCTTCCTGATTGAACAGGGTAAAGCAGAGAATATGGTGCAGGTGTTCAAAAATTATCTGGCGCGTGGCAAAACCGGTTACGTGCCGCCACAATGGTGTACAATTAAACAAGCTATTGATGCGATTCATCATTCTGGTGGCTGCGCTGTGCTGGCGCATCCTGGCCGTTACGGTCTATCGGCAAAGTGGCTCAAGCGGCTGGTCGCCCATTTCCGCGAAGCGGGCGGCGATGCGATGGAAGTTGCGCAGTGCCAGCAGCCACCCAATGAGCGCACGACGCTGGCGCAATACGCCAGAGATAATGAACTGGCCGCATCACAAGGTTCTGATTTTCATCAACCCTGTCCGTGGATTGAACTGGGCCGCAAACTCTGGCTGCCCGCGGCGGTTGAGCCGGTCTGGGAACGCTTCCCTGATCTGGCTCCCGGCCTGGCAATCACGGAAAGGTGACACGAGGTTTCTATGAGTCAATTGTTTCATATTCATCCGGACAACCCGCAGCCTCGCCTGATTAATCAGGCGGTAGACTACCTGAACAAAGGCAGCGTCATTGTTTATCCAACCGATTCCGGCTATGCGCTGGGCTGTCGGCTGGAGGAGAAGGGCGCGATGGAGCGTATCTGTCGTATCCGTCAGCTCGACGGGCACCACAACTTTACCCTGATGTGCCGCGATCTCTCTGAGCTGTCGGTCTACTCGCAGGTGGGCAACTCAGCGTTTCGCCTGCTGAAAAACAACACGCCAGGCAACTACACCTTTATTCTCAAGGCGACCAAAGAGGTGCCGCGCCGCCTGATGAATGAAAAACGTAAGACCATTGGTCTGCGCGTGCCCTCTAATCCCGTGGCGCTGGCGCTGCTGGAAGCACTGAATCAGCCGATGATGTCGACCTCATTAATTCTGCCGGGCAACGATTTCACCGAGTCCGATCCGGAAGAGATCCAGCACAGCATCGGCAAGCTGGTCGATCTGATTATCGACGGCGGCACGCTGGGCCAGCAGCCGACCACGGTGGTCGATCTGACCACCGATGCGCCGGAAATTGTGCGTGAAGGGGTGGGCGATACCCGCCCGTTCCTGTAAGCCCTCAGGCTCAGGCACCGCGTGTCGGTGTCTGGGCCAGATTCGACTCTAACCAGCTTTTAAACTGGCCGTAAGGAATATAAAGTGATACATCTTTCAGGATCACTTTGTTATTACGCCCATTTTTAATTGAGTCAGAATAGCCAACAATCACGCCGCCCAGCGTATCATCACGGTTATAAACGCCGCCGCCCGACATCCCCTGAACAACACCTGCATTGGAGGCCATGGCTATACAGGGACTTTTATTCCAGTTATTCCGAATTGCCGTGCGGGCTAAATTAACTCCCGTCGATTCAACCGGCATCGCCGAAATAAAGCTGTAGCCATACATTTTAACCGGATCGCCGATGTCGCTGTTGCGGAACTTAGTCAGCGTGCTGGCGTCATTCTTGTGATAAATAATCGCAAGGTCGCAATAAGGGTGATAAGACTTGACGCGCTGCACGGCAGTTTTGGCGACGTGCGCAGCCGTCAGGCTATATTCAGGCGTCAGAGGAATGCTGGTGCCCAGTGTGCCGAGACCGAGGATCGTCGGAATGCCAGTCACGCTCATATCTACGTGCTGCATCGCCGTACGACTGTACTCAGTGTGGCCCACAGAACACCCGCTCAGCACCAGTGCAGCAAGCACCGGGCACAGCAACAGGTTTTTCATGATGGGTTTCTTTATTCAGGCATGTCGGGAAATCCCTGGTGAAGATTTTTGACATGCAAGCAAGGTTCATCACTGAACCGTATTAACGCAACAACTCCGGATGCGCCGGTTTATTGGATTAATGTAAAAAGACTATTTTTATAAACGAATAACAAAAGCCGGACTTCATTGTTGCAAGACCCCTCTATCGTGAGTCCTGCTTTTTATTGTGCTACAGGAATAAATTATATCAGCTTAATAGTGTCGTGCAATTTATTAAAGCTAATAAGAATCAAATGTTATGAAAAATAAGGTTTTAAATAAATCTGCCTTAAGAATAATCTGACATTTTTATATTTACCGACCATTTGTAATGGATAAAATCAATCCGGCAGTTTTTTGTGCTGATTTTAATGTTTTATGAAGAAGATTAAAGGCAAGGATGAATCCATAGAAGTGTAAGATAGTGTTATGGTTTTCATCACCAGAACATCATTTTGATGACCCCTGAGTGGTAAGAAAATTTAATTGTCATCAGCTATAAAGTTTTCAATAGATGCATTTTATTAATCAAAGGTCTTGTCAGATGATCGCACATTATTCAGAAGCGTATTAAGGATTAATAGAGTTAAAACTATTTGAGGCCAACTCTTCTTTATTGGCTATTAACCCACTCATAAAGCGCGTTACTTCAGGGGTAAATGTCTGTATAATGGGGCCGAATTAATAGGTTAACCTGTTGATTCAGAAAGAATTATCACCCTACCGTGACGCCTGGGAAGGCGACAAAGAGGAAGCTCAATGAGCGAAAAGTTACAGAAAGTCTTAGCGCGTGCCGGTCATGGCTCGCGTCGTGAAATCGAATCAATGATTGCCGCTGGCCGTGTCAGCGTCGACGGCAAGATCGCCACCCTGGGCGACCGCGTCGAAAGCAGCAAATCTCTGAAAATCCGTATTGATGGTCATCTGGTCTCGATTGCTGAATCAGCAACCGAAGTTTGCCGCGTGCTGGCTTACTACAAACCAGAAGGTGAACTCTGTACCCGCAGCGATCCTGAAGGGCGCCCAACGGTATTTGACCGCCTGCCTCGTCTGCGCGGTTCACGCTGGATTGCCGTTGGCCGTCTGGATGTGAACACCTGTGGCCTGATGCTCTTCACCACTGACGGTGAACTGGCGAACCGCCTGATGCATCCGAGCCGTGAAGTGGAACGTGAATATGCGGTGCGCGTCTTTGGTCAGGTCGACGATGATAAAATTCGTCAGCTGAGCAAGGGCGTTCAGCTGGAAGATGGCCCGGCTGCCTTTAAAACCCTGAAATTTGGCGGTGGAGAAGGGATCAACCAGTGGTACAACGTGACCCTGACCGAAGGACGTAACCGTGAAGTGCGTCGTTTATGGGAAGCGGTCGGCGTGCAGGTCAGTCGTCTGATGCGTGTTCGCTACGGCGATATCACCTTACCAAAAGGCCTGCCACGCGGTGGCTGGACCGAACTGGATCTGCCTGCGGTTAACTACCTGCGTAACCTGGTGGAAATGGATGATGAAACGGTCACCAAACTGGTCGTCGAGAAAGATCGTCGTCGCACCAAAGCGAACCAGATTCGTCGTGCCGTGAAACGTCACAGTAAAGTGAGCAGCACCCCACGTGCACCACGCCGCAATCCGGGCAGCAAACGTAACTCCGGTTAAGCACGTTGCCCGATCGCTAAAAACGCAGCCCCAGGGCTGCGTTTTCTTTTTCTGTTACCAGTCAATTCCCTGTTGAGCCTGTATCCCGGCATCAAAAGCGTGCTTAACCGGCCGCATCTCAGTCACCGTATCCGCCATCTCAGTCAGGCTGCGATGACAGCCACGTCCGGTAATGATGACGCTCTGATGCGCCGGGCGCTGTTGCAGGGCCACTATCAGCTCTTCCAGTGGCAGATAATCCATGCTGACCATATAAGTGATTTCGTCGAGCACCACCAGATCCAGCTGCTCATCGGCCAGCATCCGTTTTGCATGTTGCCATACCGCAAGACAGGCGGCGGTATCCGTTTCGCGGTTCTGCGTATCCCAGGTAAAGCCGGTTGCCATCACCTGAAATTCAACACCGTGCTGTTCCAGCAGGTTGCGCTCGCCATTCGGCCAGTCACCTTTAATAAACTGGATAGCCGCCGCGCGTTTGCCATGACCGGTGGCGCGGAGTGCCGTGCCAAAGGCCGCAGTGGTTTTGCCTTTGCCATTGCCGGTAAAGACCATCAGGATGCCACGAACCTCCGTGGCTGCAGCAATACGCGCGTCAACCTGTTCTTTTAATCGCTGCTGACGCTGTTGATGACGATCGTCAGCCATTATTCAGCGGCTCCCGGTTTTCTGCCTGGCTGGGCATCAAAGCTGATCCCGGTTTTGCGACGGCTGTCATCACCCATCAGATAAAGGTAGAGCGGCATCAAATCGGCAGGGGTTTTCAGCTTATTGGCATCTTCCTGCGGGAACGCGCTGGCACGCATTTTGGTTCGCGTCCCCCCTGGATTAATACAGTTCACCCGCAGCGGCTGGTTCTTATACTCATCAGCCAGTACCTGCATCATGCCTTCGGTAGCAAATTTAGAGACGGCGTAAGCCCCCCAGCCCGCGCGACCGGTGCGGCCCACGCTGGAGGTGGTAAACACCAGTGAACCGGCATCCGATTTTAACAGCAGCGGCAACAGCGCCTGCGTCAGGAAGAAGGTGGCGTCCAGGTTGATGTTCATCACCTGCTGCCAGACCTGTGGGTCAAGTTCAGCCAGCGGCACAATCTCACCGAGGATACCGGCGTTATGCAGCACGCCGTCAAGACGCGGGAACTGCTGTGCCAGCTGTTCTGCCACCTGCTGGCAACGTTCTGGTGTCGCTTCGGCCAGATCGAACACCACAGTGTGAGCAGAGCAGAGATTGAGTTGATTGATCGCCTGTTCGACCTGCTGAAGCTTCTCAGGGTTACGGCCCATCAGGATCACTTCTGCGCCATAGCGGGCATAAGTCAGCGCCGCTTCCCGGCCAATGCCATCTGAAGCGCCAGTGACCAGGATAATGCGATGATTGAGCAGGTCGCTTTTCGGTTGATAATGCACAGCGGGGTCCTCCAGCGAAAACAGCATGATTCCGCTTTATGCCTGAATTTACGAATGGGCGCAATCGCCAACCCACGCATTCTGTGCCAGCTGCTGGCATTTCAGGCGACGAAGCGGGGCAAAACGGCTAAACTGGCGGACTGTTTTTGATTCTCTGTTTACTAAGGCGACCTATGGATTTTATTTCAACGTATGGACTGTTTTTAGCGAAAGTGGTGACACTGGTGGTTGCCGTCGCTGTGATTGTCATGATTGTGATGAATGCCGCGTTACGCAAACGGGCACAAAACGGTCAGCTTCGGCTGACTCATCTGGATGATGATTATCAACAGATGAAAGAGGATTTGCAGCTGGCAAAAATGAAGCCTCAGGCACAAAAAGTCTGGCTGAAAAATCATAAGAAAAGTGAAAAACTGAAAGCCAAAGCGGAAAAGCAGGCGGCGAAGCAGGGGCAGGCAGACAGTGCGAAGCCCACGCTCTATGTGCTCGATTTCAAAGGCAGCATGGACGCCCATGAGGTGACCTCACTGCGCGAAGAGATTTCAGCCGTGCTGGCCGTGAAGCAGCCTGGCGATGAAGTGCTGCTGCGTCTTGAAAGCCCGGGCGGCGTGGTTCATGGCTATGGCCTGGCAGCCTCGCAGTTGCAGCGTCTGCGCGATCAGGGTCTGCGCATCACGGCGGCCGTGGATAAAGTGGCTGCCAGCGGCGGTTACATGATGGCCTGCGTGGCCGATCGCATTGTGGCGGCACCTTTCTCGATTATTGGCTCCATCGGCGTGGTTGCGCAGATCCCCAATTTCAACCGCCTGCTGAAACGGAACGATATTGATATTGAGCTGCATACCGCCGGACAGTACAAGCGCACGCTGACGCTGTTTGGTGAAAACACCGAAGAGGGACGTGAGAAGTTCCAGGAAGATCTCGACGAAACGCACCTGCTGTTCAAGCAGTTTGTCCACCAGATGCGCCCGTCACTCGACATCGATCAGGTGGCAACCGGTGAACACTGGTATGGCCGCCAGGCGCTGGACCTCGGCCTGATTGACGAAATCGGCACCAGCGATGATCTGATCATCTGTCAGATGGACAAGTTCAGCGTGCTCGGCGTGCATTATGCCCGCCGCCGTAAGGTGATGGATCGCTTTACGCAGAGCGCCGGCTCGGTGGCAGAGCGCCTGCTGCTGAAACTCTGGCAGCGCGGCGAGAAGCCTCTGCTCTGATGATGCGAAACCCGGCCTGCGCCGGGTTTTTTTTATTCCAGGTGGTATAGCGGCGACAGCACCACGGCAAGGTGTTTGAACACGTTAAACACCGCCGTGGTTTTAGCCGTCGGCAGTCCATCGGCATCAAGAAAAAACGGTCCGCGAAATACCAGCACATCTCCCTGCTGAATCACCTCATCCGCCTGCATTCCCGCTAAATAATCATCATGTTCTTTGATCAGCGCATTGGCCTTTTCCAGCAACGCCTGGCGGGAAATAGCCTGAGTTGAACTCTGCATTTATTCACTCCTGTTTGACAGCACTCTAATCCTTTCTATATTACTGGCGAGTCACGCGGTGTGACAAATCGGTGTAATCGATGAAAACCTGGCGTAAGTCCGGGCTGAGTGCTAATTAAGTTGCGTAACAGATTTTATCAGGTAGAGTGTGGGCGATTCCGATTTCAGGGATTTTGCACCAGGATGTGCGATGAGTTCAGATAGAAAAAGCACTCTTTATCATGCAGTTGCATAACGCCACATCATCTGATCTGAGATTGACCCCTCCGCCTTGAAATGTTAAACAGGCGCAGCAATATTGAACCCATTGGGTTTTTGGGCATCCAATCCTCTCCCGTTAAGCAGGATGTTTTCATTAGGTAAAGGTAAATATGGGTAAAGCACTCGTTATTGTTGAGTCCCCGGCAAAGGCTAAAACAATCAATAAATACCTGGGTAGTGATTACGTGGTTAAATCCAGCGTTGGTCATATCCGGGATCTGCCGACCAGTGGTTCAACCGCGAAGAAAAGTGCTGACGCCTCGACAGATAAAAAAGTCAAAGACGCTTCGACTGACAAGAAAGTCAAAAAAGTTAAAAAAGATGAGAAGGCCGCACTCGTCAGCCGCATGGGTGTTGACCCCTACCACGGCTGGGAAGCGGACTATCAGATTCTGCCCGGCAAAGAGAAAGTGGTTGCCGAACTGAAGGCGTTAGCCGCCAATGCTGACCACATCTATCTCGCAACTGACCTTGACCGCGAAGGGGAAGCCATCGCCTGGCACCTGCGGGAAGTGATTGGTGGTGATGACTCGCGCTTCAGTCGCGTCGTGTTTAACGAAATAACCAAGAATGCGATTCGTCAGGCGTTTGAAAAGCCGGGCGAACTGAATATTGATCGGGTGAATGCTCAGCAGGCGCGTCGCTTTATGGACCGCGTGGTGGGCTACATGGTCTCGCCACTGCTGTGGAAAAAGATCGCCCGTGGTCTCTCTGCCGGACGTGTGCAATCCGTTGCCGTTCGTCTGGTGGTGGAACGTGAACGTGAGATTAAAGCTTTTGTTCCCGAAGAGTACTGGGAAGTTAATGCCGCGCTGACCACGCCGAAAGGCGATGAACTGTCGATGGACGTGACGCACAAAGGCGATAAAGCCTTCCGTCCGGTCAACCGCGAAGAAACGTATGCTGCCGTCGCGCTGCTGGAAAAAGCGCGCTATGAGATCGTGGATCGTGAAGATAAGCCGACCAGCAGCAAGCCGGGCGCGCCTTATATCACCTCGACACTGCAGCAGGCTGCCAGCACCCGTCTCGGCTTTGGCGTTAAGAAGACCATGATGATGGCCCAGCGGCTGTATGAAGCGGGCCACATTACTTATATGCGTACCGATTCGACCAACCTGAGTCAGGATGCGGTCGCCATGGCGCGTGGCTATATCGAAAGCAATTTCGGTAAAAAGTATCTGCCTGAAAACGCCATTACTTACGCCAGCAAAGAGAACTCCCAGGAAGCGCACGAAGCGATTCGTCCTTCTGATGTGGAAGTGGTGGCGGAAAAGCTGAAAGATATGGAAGCGGATGCGCAGAAACTCTATCAGCTGATCTGGCGTCAGTTTGTTGCCTGTCAGATGACACCAGCGAAATATGACTCCAGCACCATTACTGCCGCCGCCGGTGATTTCCGGCTCAAAGCGAAAGGCCGTATTCTGCGTTTCGACGGCTGGACCAAAGTGATGCCTGCGCTGCGTAAGAATGATGAAGATCGTACGCTACCTGCGGTAAGCGTGGGCGATGTTCTGGACCTGCAACAACTGCTGCCCGGTCAGCACTTCACTAAACCACCGGCGCGCTTCAGCGAAGCGTCACTGGTGCGTGAGCTGGAGAAGCGCGGAATTGGTCGTCCATCTACCTACGCCGCCATTACCTCGACGATTCAGGATCGTGGCTACGTACGGGTTGAAAACCGCCGTTTTTATGCGGAAAAAATGGGTGAAATCGTCACCGATCGTCTGGAAGAGAACTTCCGCGAACTGATGAATTATGATTTTACCGCCCGCATGGAAAGCAACCTTGACCAGGTTGCCAATAACCAGGCGCAATGGAAAGCGGTACTCGACCACTTCTTCACCGATTTTACCCAGCAGCTTGAACTGGCTGAGAAAGATCCTGAAGAGGGCGGGATGCAGCCGAACCAGATGGTGCTGACCTCGATTGACTGTCCGACCTGTAGCCGTCCGATGGGGATTCGAACTGCCAGTACCGGCGTCTTCCTGGGCTGTTCCGGCTATGCGCTGCCGCCTAAAGAGCGCTGCAAACAGACCATCAACCTGATCCCGGAAAATGAAGTTCTCAATATTCTGGAAGGGGATGATGCTGAAACCAACGCCCTGCGTGCCCGTCGTCGCTGCCAGAAGTGTGGCACGGCCATGGACAGCTACCTGATCGATAACGAACGTAAGCTGCATGTCTGTGGTAATAACCCGGAGTGTGATGGTTACGAGATTGAGAAGGGCGAATTCCGCATCAAAGGCTATGACGGCCCGGTGGTGGAGTGCGAGAAGTGTGGTTCGGAGATGCACCTGAAGATGGGACGCTTTGGTAAGTACATGGCGTGTACCAATGAAGAGTGCAAAAACACCCGCAAGATCCTGCGCAGTGGTGAAGTTGCACCGCCGAAAGAGGATCCGGTTCCGCTGCCAGAGCTGGCGTGTGAGAAGTCAGATGCTTACTTCGTGTTGCGTGACGGTGCGGCGGGCGTTTTCCTCGCGGCCAACACCTTCCCGAAATCACGCGAGACGCGTGCGCCACTGGTGGAAGAGCTTCAGCGCTTCAAAGATCGTCTGCCTGAGAAGCTGAAATATCTGGCCGACGCGCCAGCAGCCGATCCGGAAGGCAACAAAACGCTGGTGCGGTTCAGCCGCAAGACCAAACAGCAGTATGTCTCCTCAGAAAAAGAGGGCAAGGCAACCGGCTGGTCCGCCTTCTATATAGATGGCAAATGGCAGGAAGCGAAAAAGTAATCCCTGAAGGCCAGCGCTCGCTGGCCTTTTTCTGAGCCTTATATCAATCCGTTCTACTCTCTCACTTAAACTGATATAGTTGTTATAGCATTTCCGACCTTTCCTGATGCATAGCATCTCTTTACCCTCGCGACTATACGTCAACCGGGGATGCGACTCTGTAACTTACCGGGATGGAATAGATATGAAATTACAGCAGTTGCGCTATATCGTTGAAGTGGTCAATCACAATCTCAACGTCTCTTCGACGGCGGAAGGTCTCTACACCTCTCAACCCGGCATCAGTAAACAGGTGCGTATGCTGGAAGATGAACTGGGCGTGCAAATCTTTGCCCGCAGCGGTAAACATCTCACCCAGGTCACGCCTGCAGGGGAAGAGATTATCCGTATAGCGCGTGAAGTTCTCTCCAAAGTGGATGCGATAAAATCGGTAGCCGGTGAACACACCTGGCCTGATAAAGGCTCGCTCTATGTCGCAACCACGCACACCCAGGCTCGCTATGCGCTGCCTGGCGTCATCAAAGGATTTATTGAGCGCTATCCTCGCGTCTCTTTGCACATGCATCAGGGCTCTCCGACCCAGATCGCTGAAGCCGTCTCCAAAGGTAATGCGGATTTTGCCATCGCCACCGAAGCCCTGCATCTCTATGACGATTTAATCATGCTGCCGTGCTACCACTGGAATCGGGCGATTGTCGTGACTGCCGACCATCCGCTGGCCGGAAAAGGTCAGGTCACCATTGAGGAGCTGGCCGAATATCCGCTGGTAACCTACACCTTTGGCTTTACCGGGCGTTCAGAACTGGATACGGCCTTCAATCGTGCAGGATTAACGCCACGCATCGTCTTTACCGCGACCGACGCCGACGTGATCAAAACCTATGTCCGCTTAGGTCTGGGGGTTGGCGTCATCGCCAGCATGGCGGTGGATCCGGTAGCCGATCCTGACCTGATTCGCATTGAAGCCGCCGATATCTTTACCAATAGCACCACTAAGATTGGTTTCCGTCGCAGCACCTTCCTGCGTAGCTATATGTATGATTTTATCCAACGTTTTGCGCCACACCTGACGCGCGATGTGGTAGATACCGCGGTTGCGCTGCGCTCCAATGAAGACATTGAGGCGATGTTTAAAGATATCAAACTGCCGTTTAAATAGAATTTAACCTCCCCGCGTAAACATAAGGCTGCCTGGTGCAGCCTTTTCTGTCTCCAGGCTTTAGCGCCAAATGAGAATCAAAAGTTTTTATGATTTTTTTGTAAATGAAACATTGATCACATGTTTCTCCATCGGTCTTTCTTAAATGCGAATTACAACACATTTTTAACTATGTTACTTTGCGGCTTGCCAGGATTATTCCCATACTCCAGTTAAGAGCTGATGTGGGAAGCCACTAAACATAAGGTTCTTAAGTTGTCTCTATAGTTTTAAGTGGATCTGTTTTTAAATTAACTCAAATTTTTAAGCGGGTCTTTTAATTAAATATTGGTTCCGGGATTAATGATTTCTTACGTTACTTAAGCTCATTGATTAATACCGTTAATCGTTTTACTCAATAAAAATAACTGGATTTTTGGCCTTAACGCGTTTAGGATTCCTCCTAAATCTTAATCGATGTTATCAATCATTTTGTTGAGAGTGATTATCAAAAACTATGAATACACGACTGACTGTACAACCGGGTTTCCCGGCAAAAAGCACCAAGGTTGAGCGTACCGGCAACACTCGTCGCAAAGCCTGGTTAACCGTATTCGCTGCCTCTGCGCTGTTTTGGGTAGTTGTCGCGTTAATGATTTGGCGTATCTGGGGCTAAAGCCATGTGGGCAAATACACTCAGCCATAAACGTTCCCTGACCTCGGGTCAGCACAAGACGGTCTCCTGTAAAGGAAAAGAACCCCTTGCAAAGGACGAAAAAGTGTCTATCCCCGATTCGTGGGATTTGAGTGATAACCAGCGACTTTTTATTGAGTCATTTCTGGACCCTAAAAACAAATAACGTTGTCAGACCATTTAATAGTCACTGTTCTTTAATAGCCGGATTTTCCGCTGGGCGTTTAAATGCCCTTCACCACATCCTGTACGACCAAAGGGTGTCGCCTCTATAAGGTGACCGCAAAAACTTTTACGCCCGATTCCGGCGAAGGAGTGAACCAAATGAATATCATTAAAATGTCCTGGCTCAGCGCGTATGCATTCTCCTTTGCGTTCTGGTCTGCGGCGGTGTGGATAACCCTGTAATTTGAATTAAAACACCTTTTTATGATGCCTCGTGACTTCACGGGGCATTTTCGTTTGCGAGCGATTGTAGCAATTTGTGTTGTAATCAAAACGTTAACGAATTTGTGGTCTATCTTTAACATAAACCTTTGTCTCTCTGAGGTTTAAAGACCATGAATGAAAGGAGGAGCTATGTCGTCTACCCTACGCGAGCAGAGTCAGGAAGTACTGCAGGTCGACACCAAAAAATATCACATCTTCAGTCTTCCCCATGCTGCTCAACACCTTGGCAATATCGATCGCCTGCCAAAATCCCTTAAAGTCCTGCTGGAAAATTTACTGCGCTATCAGGATGGTGACTCTGTTACGACGGAGGACATCCAGGCGCTGGTTGACTGGCAAAAAGATGCCCACGCCGATCGTGAAATTGCCTACCGGCCAGCCCGTGTATTAATGCAGGACTTTACTGGCGTGCCTGCGGTAGTTGACCTTGCTGCGATGCGAGAAGCAGTGAATCGGCTAGGCGGCGATGTGGCGAAAGTTAATCCGCTGTCCCCGGTTGATCTGGTCATCGACCACTCGGTCACGGTTGACCATTTTGGCGATGATGACGCCTTTGAAGAGAACGTCCGGCTGGAGATGGAGCGAAACCATGAGCGCTACGTCTTTCTCCGCTGGGGCCAGAAGGCGTTTGATAAATTCCGCGTGGTGCCGCCGGGCACCGGTATTTGCCATCAGGTGAACCTGGAATATCTCGGCAAGGCGATCTGGCATGAAACCGTGAATGGTGAAGAGTATGCCTGGCCCGATACCCTGGTCGGTACGGACTCTCACACTACCATGATCAACGCGCTTGGCGTGCTGGGATGGGGAGTAGGGGGAATCGAAGCCGAAGCCGCCATGCTCGGTCAGCCTGTCTCAATGCTTATCCCGGATGTGGTGGGTTTCAAACTCACCGGCAAACTGCGGGCGGGCATTACGGCAACCGACCTCGTGTTGACTGTTACCCAGATGCTGCGTAAGCACGGCGTTGTCGGTAAATTCGTTGAATTTTACGGTGATGGCCTGGCCGATCTGCCGCTGGCAGACCGCGCGACCATCGCCAACATGGCACCGGAATATGGCGCCACCTGCGGATTCTTCCCGGTTGATGACGTCACGCTGAGCTACATGACCCTGACCGGACGTGATGCCGAACAGGTAGCATTAGTGGAAGCCTATGCCAAAGCGCAGGGGCTGTGGCGCAATCCTGGCGATGAGCCGCGTTTTACCAGCACTCTGGCGCTGGATATGAACGAGGTGGAATCGAGTCTCGCAGGACCAAAACGTCCGCAGGATCGGGTGTCACTGGGCGATGTGCCCGCCGCGTTTGATGCCAGCAACGAGCTGGAAGTGAATCAGGCGCAGAAACCCCATAAAAACGTTGAGTATACCGACAGTGATACCGGGCTGACGCATAAGCTGACCGATGGGGCGGTGGTGATCAGTGCGATTACCTCCTGTACTAACACCTCCAATCCCAGCGTCTTAATGGCGGCCGGTTTACTGGCGAAGAAAGCGGTCGAGCGGGGTCTGAAACGTCAGCCCTGGGTCAAAGCCTCACTGGCACCCGGTTCTAAAGTTGTCTCAGACTACCTGGCCGTCGCGCAACTGACCTCCTATCTCGACGAGCTGGGCTTTAATCTGGTTGGTTATGGCTGCACCACCTGTATCGGTAACTCCGGCCCGCTGAAAGATGAGATCGAGTCTGCAATTAAAGCAGGCGACCTTACAGTAGGTGCTGTGCTGTCCGGCAACCGCAACTTTGAAGGCCGTATTCATCCGCTGATTAAAACCAACTGGCTGGCGTCGCCGCCGCTGGTGGTGGCCTACGCGCTGGCGGGTAACATGAAGATCAACCTGCAGACCGAGCCGCTGGGCCACGATCGTCAGGGCCAGCCGGTCTACCTGAAAGATATCTGGCCTTCGCCGGAAGAGATCGCTACGGCCGTGCAGCAGGTCACCAGCGACATGTTCCATAAAGAGTACGCTGAAGTCTTCGACGGTACGCCAGAGTGGCAGGAGATTAAGGTCA
Organism: Pantoea sp. paga; assembly: GCF_007558755.1. Classification (NCBI taxonomy): domain Bacteria; kingdom Pseudomonadati; phylum Pseudomonadota; class Gammaproteobacteria; order Enterobacterales; family Erwiniaceae; genus Pantoea; species Pantoea sp. paga. The sequence continues at coordinate 482,810 of NZ_VLTF01000001.1, read as the reverse complement.
GTGAAGCGGCGACTTACGACTGGGATGAGGGATCGACTTATATTCGTCTGTCGCCTTTCTTTGACGATATGGAGAAAGAGCCTAAGCCGGTGCAGGATATTCGCGGTGCGCGGGTGCTGGCCATGCTGGGCGACTCGGTCACCACTGACCATATTTCACCGGCGGGCAGCATCAAAGCGGAAAGTCCGGCTGGCCGGTATCTGCTGTCACACGGCGTGGAGCGTACAGACTTTAACTCCTATGGTTCGCGTCGCGGTAACCATGAAGTGATGATGCGCGGTACGTTCGCCAACATCCGTATCCGCAATGAAATGGTGCCCGGCGTGGAGGGTGGTTATACCCGACATTACCCAAGTGGCGAACAGCTGGCCATCTATGATGCGGCAATGAAATATCAGGCGGAAGGCGTGCCGCTGGCGGTCATCGCTGGTCTTGAGTATGGCTCTGGTTCAAGCCGCGACTGGGCGGCGAAAGGACCACGTCTGCAGGGGGTCAGGGTAGTGATTGCGGAATCTTTTGAGCGTATTCACCGCTCAAACCTGATTGGGATGGGCATCCTGCCACTGGAGTTTCCGCAGGGCGTGACTCGCAAAAGCCTTGGGCTGACCGGTGAGGAGCGCATTGACGTGGAAAATCTTCAGGCACTGACGCCAGGCTGCAGCGTTAAAGTGACGCTGACCCGAGCTGACGGCAGTAAGGAAGAGCTGGACACCCGCTGTCGCATCGATACCGGTAATGAGCTGACCTATTACCGCAATGACGGCATCCTGCACTACGTTATCCGCAATATGCTGGACTGAAAAAAAAGCCGGGGAGACCCGGCTTTTTTATGTAGCTTACAAAGTCTGTAATAAGAAGCTGTGAGACCGTGGCTGCACAGGAACACGGTCAGAGCGGAAAGACGCAAAAGCCGTCATCCATGACATGCCCGGCCCGTGCAATTACGCACCTCATCCCGGAGGGGCGCCCGTACCGGGCCAACGCTTTGCGTTGTTCAAAAACGCTCCCGGCGTTTTTATCCGGGCGGCGGGACGCTTTCCTCTTCTGACTGTGCATCCTGCGCGTTGAGCTAATCCGTTGCTTCAGGATTCTCTCAGATTTGGCTTCTTCAGGGGGCAGATGCCAGTGAGTCCCAGCTTAATTATGACTTCGGCAGCAGATGCCCCATCTTTTCCGCTTTCGTATCCAGATAGTGCGCATTCTTCGGATTACGTCCCACGACCAGCGGCACGCGTTCAACAATGTTGATCCCGGCTTCACTGAGGATCTCCACTTTACGCGGGTTATTGGTCAGCAGTCGCACTTCATTAACGCCCAGCAGTTTGAACATATCGGCGCACAGCGTGAAGTCGCGCTCATCGGCGGCAAAGCCCAGCTGATGGTTCGCTTCTACCGTGTCATACCCTTTGTCCTGCAACGCATAGGCACGGATTTTGTTCAGCAGACCGATGTTACGGCCTTCCTGTCGGTGATAGAGCAGTGCGCCGCGACCCTCTTCTGCGATGGCATTGAGGGCGGCTTCCAGCTGAAAACCACAGTCGCAACGCAGGCTGAAGAGTGCATCGCCGGTCAGGCATTCAGAGTGAACGCGCGCCAGTACCGGCTCATTATCATTAATATCGCCAAAAACCAGTGCAACGTGGTCATGTCCGGTTGCCAGTTCTTCAAAACCAACCATCAGGAAATCTCCCCATGGCGTGGGCAGTTTGGCTTCTGCCACCCGTTTAAGCTGCATGTGACTCTCCAGAACCTTCAGAGGATGCACTATCATCATGATAGTGCACAGGCCAGTGTGGCCCGACAAACGTGCAATATTGTGCCACAACCCGCAAGCGGGCTGGTAATCTCTGATACCAATTGCAGTGATAAAGCACAATTATCCAATCGGCAACGGTTATGTTATTCTTTTTTAAGCTAAAGTTATGCAATTGTTGTCTTTTGACGCCGGGATAAGGGAAGAGGATGTTTAAGATTTCACGTCGTACCACCTTTGGAATGCTGCTGCTGCTGATTATGCCGGTTGCGGTCTGGCTGAGCGGCTGGCGCTGGCAACCAGATGAAAGCAATGCGCTGCTGAAAGGTCTCTTCTGGATGACCGAGACCGTCACCAACCCCTGGGGCATTGTTACCAGCGTCGTGCTGAGTGCCTGGATGCTCTGGTGCCTGCGCTTTCGGCTGAAGCCAGCCATCCTGCTGCTGCTGATCATGAACGCCACCATTCTGGCCGGGCAATACACTAAATCCTATATCAAAGAGCAGATTCAGGAGCCGCGTCCCTATGTGATCTGGCTGGAACAGCATCACGGGCTGGATGAAAAGACCTTCTACGAGCTGAAGCGCAAACAGCGTGGCGAGATGGTAACCTCACTGATTGCCGATGAGACGCAGATCCCGGGCTGGCTGAAACGGCACTGGGCGTTTGAAACCGGTTTCGCTTTCCCGTCGGGACATACTATGTTTGCCGCCAGCTGGGCGCTGCTGGCATTGGGTCTGCTCTGGCCGCGTCGGCACTATAAAACCGTGGTAGTGATCTTTCTGTGGGCCGCCGGCGTGATGGCGAGTCGTCTGCTGCTGGGTATGCACTGGCCACGGGATCTGGCGATGGCAACCATACTCTCCTGGCTACTGGTCACCATTGCCACCTGGCTGGCGCAGCGATTCTGTGGCCCGCTGACGCTGCCGCCGGAAGAGCAAAAAGAGATGGCGCAGCGGGAGCCCTGATTGTAATTCACCCGTAAGACCCCATATTATTAGACGGGTCTGCGTAAAAGCGACCCGCCCGATGCTGCTGGGAGCAGCATTTTTGCTGGAGTTTTGGCATAATTCTACCCGACAACCTCACAACAGGATGCACTGTGAAATATTTGCTGATTTTTTTAGTGGTACTGGTCATTTTCATTATTTCCGTCACCCTGGGTGCGCATAACGATCAGGTCATTACTTTTAACTATCTGCTGGCGCAGGGTGAGTTCAGCATCTCGACCTTACTGGCATCCCTGTTTGGCGCAGGTTTCGTGCTTGGCTGGATTATCTGCGGTTTGTTCTGGTTACGGACCCGCGTCTCCCTGGCGAATGCCAACCGGAAAATTAAGCGTATGCAGACCCAAATCGAGCAGAGTACCGCCCTGGCGACTACGCCATCTTCTCCGGCTGGCCGGGAATAATCCCTGATGCATGAATTGCTGTTTCTGTTACTGCCGGTGGCGGCAGCGTACGGCTGGTATATGGGCCGTCGCAGCGCGCATCAGGATAAGCAACAGGAAGCCAACCGACTGTCACGTGAATATGTCGCTGGCGTAAACTTCCTGCTCTCCAATCAGCAGGACAAAGCGGTCGACCTCTTCCTTGATATGCTGAAAGAGGACAGCGGCACGGTTGAAGCGCACCTGACGCTGGGCAATCTGTTCCGTTCGCGCGGGGAAGTCGACCGCGCTATCCGCATCCATCAGGCTTTAATGGAAAGCGCTTCCCTGAGCTATGAGCAGCGACTGCTCGCCGTACAGCAACTGGGCCGCGACTATATGGCGGCGGGCTTATATGACCGCGCGGAAGATATGTTTAAGCAGCTCACCGATGAAACTGACTTTCGGGTGGGTGCGCTGCAGCAACTGCTGCTGATCCACCAGGCAACCAGCGACTGGCAGCAGGCGATTGAGGTCGCAGAGCGGCTGGTTAAGCTTGGCAAAGAGAAGCAGAAAGGCGAAATAGCCCACTTCTACTGCGAGCTGGCTCTGCAGGCGATGAGCAGCGACGATCTCGATCGTGCCATGAACCTGCTGAAGAAAGGGGAGTCGGCCGATCGCAACAGCGCACGTATCTCGATCATGATGGGCCGTATCCTGATGGAAAAAGGGGATTACGCCAAAGCGGTGGGCCATCTGCAGCGGGTGCTGGATCAGGATAAAGAGCTGGTGAGTGAAACGCTGGGAATGCTGGAGACCTGTTTCCAGCAGCTCAATCAGCCAGACGCCTGGTCAGAGTTTCTTCATCGCTGTGTTGAAGAGAACACCGGCGCGGCTGCGGAGCTCTATCTGTCTGACATCCTTGAGCAGCAACAGGGACCCGAAGCGGCCCAGAATTACATCAGCCGTCAGCTGCAGCGTCATCCTACCATGCGTGTGTTCCACCGCCTGATGGATTTGAATCTGCATGAGGCGGAAGATGGCCGCGCGAAAGAGAGCCTGATGGTGTTGCGCGACATGGTTGGCGAACAAATCCGCACCAAGCCGCGCTATCGCTGCCAGAAGTGCGGCTTTACCGCCCACGCACTCTACTGGCATTGCCCATCCTGCCGCACCTGGTCTTCGGTTAAGCCTATCCGCGGCCTCGACGGCCAGTAAACCAGCCGTTACTGCCGCACTGTTAATAGTCCATTGTAGTTACAACATACTATAGGTTAAGTTAGCTTACAGCCCTCAGCAACAGAGCATAATTTGCCAGGCAGGAGGGCAATGGCGATTGTGATGGTCAGACACCGCAGGTAGAATGCTTGCCGTTTGTCTAATGCGCCTGCGGGCGCCTGTTGCAGAGGAAATGCCATGCCTTCACCCCATAACGTGACCGCTTCGCCGATTCTGGTAGCGCTGGATTATCATGACCTCGACAGCGCACTGCGTTTTGTCGACCAGATCGATCCCCGCAGTTGCCGCCTTAAAGTGGGCAAAGAGATGTTTACGCTATTTGGCCCCTCGCTGGTTAACACTCTGCAGCAGCGCGGCTTTGAAATCTTTCTCGATCTTAAATTCCACGATATTCCCAACACCACCGCTCATGCCGTGGCGGCCGCTGCCGATCTCGGGGTCTGGATGGTCAACGTCCATGCCAGTGGCGGGGCACGGATGATGAACGCGGCGCGTGAGGCGCTGCTTCCCTTTGGTAAGGATGCGCCTCTGCTTATTGCGGTGACTGTACTGACCAGTATGGATTCAGAGGATCTCAAAGGGCTGGGCATTACGCTTTCGCCTGCCGAACAGGCAGAGCGACTGGCGAAGCTGACCCTGTCGTGCGGGCTGGATGGTGTGGTCTGTTCCGCCCATGAGGCTGTCCGCTTCAAACAGGTTTTAGGTCAGGACTTTGCACTGGTTACGCCGGGGATTCGCCCGGCAGGCAGTGATGCAGGCGATCAGCGTCGCATCATGACACCTGAGCAGGCGAAGCAGGCGGGCGTGGATTATATGGTTATCGGGCGTCCGATCACCCAATCCGCCGATCCCGCCGCCACTCTGCAGGCGATCCTGCACAGTCTGGAGACACAATAATGGCGAAGGATAATCCACTGGTTTACTCAACCGACAGCGGGCGCATTACCCAGCCGGAGCCGGCGAAGGAGCGGCCAAAAGGGGATGGTATTGTGCGCATCCAGCGTCAGACCAGTGGTCGCAAGGGAAAAGGCGTCTGCCTGATTACCGGTATCGACCTGGACGACGCGGCATTGACGCTGCTGGCGGCCGAACTCAAAAAAAAGTGCGGCTGCGGGGGTTCGGTGAAAGAGGGTGTTATCGAGATTCAGGGGGATAAGCGCGATTTACTGAAAAGCCTGCTGGAAGCCAAAGGCATGAAGGTCAAACTGGCGGGCGGCTGAATAAAAAAATCGGGCTACCGAAGTAGCCCGATTGTCGTGTAGATGCTTAGCGTAGCCGATTATTCTTTTAATAAGGTCTTTAGTGGACCTGATGACCGATAATACCACCGACAGCGGCGCCACCGACTGTGCCGAGTGCGCTACCATTGGTCAATACTGAACCCCCAATCGCACCCGCGCCCGCGCCAATAGCGGTGTTGCGGTCACGTTTAGACCAGTTAGAACAGCCGCTCAGTGCAACAGCTAACGTGGTCGCCAGTACAACGGCAGTGATTCGTTTCATTGTTGTTGTCATACACTTCTCCTTTGATGTGCTCACAGAGGCAACACTCTTAGTATAGCTCCGATATTTCCTCAGCCCGCTTGTGTCGCATCATTGCCGCATCCGTGTCGGCATGGAAATGTGATCACCATGGACAAACCGTTTGTAGCGGGAGAGTCGCAATGTAAACCCGACAGGGCCACGCATTGCCTGAGAGGATTCTAAGCGTTCTGGTTAAATTCCGAAGATAGAAAATTCTGAAATCACGACACATTTTTGCATTCACAGCCATTCCTTCTGCGTTTATAGCCATTTGCTCCATAACTCTTTCGCGTCCGACTCCGCAAAATTCAGGGACGATTGTCAGCAGGAGAAAATAGATGCTGGAACACCTGAAACAACAGGTTCTGGAAGCGAATCTGGATCTACCCAAATACAACCTGGTGACCTTCACCTGGGGCAATGTCAGCGCTGTTGATCGCGAACAGGGTTTGCTGGTGATTAAACCTTCCGGCGTGCGCTATGAAGTGATGACGCGCGACGACATGGTCGTGGTCGATCTGGCGAGTGGCGACGTGGTGGAAGGGGATAAACGCCCCTCATCGGACACCGCGACGCACCGCGCGCTTTATCTCGCCTGGCCGGAGGTGGGTGGCATTGTCCATACCCATTCGCGGCATGCGACCATATGGGCACAGGCGGGACGACCGATTCCTGCCTGGGGAACCACCCACGCCGATGACTTCTATGGTGAGATCCCCTGTACCCGGTCGATGCGCAATGAAGAGATTCAGCACGACTACGAGTGGAACACCGGTGAGGTGATTATCGAGACTTTTGCGCAACGCGGGTTGTCTCCTTCGGCGATCCCGGCGGTACTTGTCAACTCTCATGGCCCGTTTGCCTGGGGAAAAGACGCCCATGCAGCGGTACACAGCGCGGTTGTGCTGGAGGAGGTGGCATATATGGGCCTGTTCAGTCAGCAACTGACCGCTAATCTGCCGCCGATTAACCAGACGCTGCTTGATTTGCACTACCTGCGAAAGCATGGCGAGAACGCCTGGTATGGGCAAAAATAGCAAGCGGGACGCCACGGCGTCCCGTTTTTTTCAGTCTCATCTGAGACTGGTATGGCGATCTCCATCATAGTTATCAAAACAACCGATTATTAAAAATAAAACAGCGTTTCATTTTATCGAAGCGATCACTGTTTTGGTTACCTCAAGTCACTACTTTGCTTGCATCGCCTTCGGGCACTTCCTGCTCCACTCTCTGGCATAGCAAAGGTGACATCCATATGCATATCAAACGTGCAATAGACAAAATTCCGGGCGGTATGATGCTCATTCCGCTCTTTATCGGCGCACTCTGTCATACGTTTTCTCCGGGCGCCGGGAAATATTTCGGTTCTTTCACCAATGGCCTGATGACCGGCACGGTGCCCATTCTGGCCGTCTGGTTTTTCTGTATGGGCGCGTCGATTAAACTCAGCGCCACCGGGACGGTACTGCGAAAATCGGGCACGCTGGTGCTTACCAAGATTGCCGTCGCCTGGGTTGTGGCTGCCATCGCCTCACGGGTGATGCCGGAGAATGGCGTAGAAGTCGGGATGTTTGCCGGGTTGTCGACGCTGGCGCTGGTGGCTGCCATGGATATGACCAATGGCGGCCTTTATGCCTCGATCATGCAGCAATATGGTTCCAAAGAGGAGGCAGGTGCGTTTGTGCTGATGTCTCTGGAGTCCGGGCCATTAATGACCATGGTTATCCTGGGCACTGCCGGCATCGCCTCATTCGAGCCGCACGTGTTTGTGGGGGCGGTCCTGCCGTTTATTGTGGGATTTGCATTAGGGAATCTTGATCCGGAGCTGCGTGACTTCTTCGGAAAAGCGGTCCATACGCTGATTCCTTTCTTTGCCTTTGCTCTGGGTAACACCATTAACCTGGGGGTCATTGCGGAAACCGGGCTGCTGGGCATCATGCTGGGCGTGTCGGTGATCATCATTACCGGTATCCCACTCATTCTGACCGATAGGCTGATTGGTGGCGGAGATGGCACGGCTGGCGTGGCTGCATCCAGTACGGCAGGTGCAGCGGTGGCGACACCGGTGCTGATTGCCGAAATGCTGCCGCAGTTTAAACCGATTGCCCCTGCTGCCACGGCGCTGGTGGCGACTTCCGTTATTGTGACCTCCGTGCTGGTGCCAATCATCACGGCCATCTATTCAAAACGTGTTAAGCGTCTTCATGTTGCCGTGGAGCAGCGTGCCGCTATTAAGTAACCCGCCTAATCAATCCCCGACGCGCGAGTCGGGGATCACTCTGGATTTTGTGTTGTAAATCAATCTCTCATTTGGTCTGGCCTCACTCTGCATTACGCTGATGTGGCGTATTTAACGCATCAAATATAAACAGAGGATGAGACAATGACAGTTATTAACCAAGCAACGTGCAGATTATTTACCGAAGTCGGCAACACCACGCAGTTAGTCGCCTATTACGAAGAAGGGCGTCGTACTATGTGGATGATGTTGCGTGCACAACCCCGTCCGAGCTTCAACCATGAACTGATTGAGGAGATCATGAATCTGAGCTACGCCGCTCAGCGTTCCGGTCTGCCGATCGACTTCTGGGTTACCGGCTCTCTGGTGCCACAGATGTTCAACGCCGGTGGCGATCTGCGCTTCTTCGTCGAGTGCATTCGCAACAACCGCCGCGAGGCGCTGCGGGCCTATGCCCGTGCCTGCGTTGACTGCATCCATTCGGCAGCACGGGGATTTGATACCGGCGCGGTGACGCTGGCGATGATTGAGGGCAGTGCGTTAGGCGGCGGATTCGAAGCGGCGCTGGCGCATCACTTCATTCTGGCGCAGAACAACGCGCGGATGGGCTTTCCGGAAATTGCGTTTAACCTCTTTCCCGGCATGGGCGGCTACTCACTGGTCGCGCGTCGCTCCGGCATGAAACTGGCAGAGGAGTTAATTTGTGAAGGGGAGTCCCACAGCGCTGAGTGGTATGAAACGCGCGGACTGGTGGATAAAGTCTTCCAGCCTGGCGACAGTTACCGCGCCACCCGCACCTTTATCGATACGTTACGTCCTAAACTCAACGGCGTGCGGGCTATGCTGAAAGCGCGTCAGCGCGTGCTGCAATTGTCACGCGCTGAGCTGATGGATATTACCGAAGATTGGGTCGATTACGCCTTTACCATCGAACCTAAAGACATTGCTTACATGGAACGCCTGGTTCAGCTACAAAACCGCCACAGCGCATCACTGCGTAAAGCGGGTTAATTGAATTAGCGTTAAACGCGGGCAGGATGCTTAGCCAGCCAATGCCCAAACTGTTCCGCGGGCATTGGTTTTGCGTAGTAGTAGCCCTGACGCCCATCGACACCACTATTAAGGACAAACTTCTCTTCATCCGGGGTTTCAATACCCTCTGCAATCACCTGCAAATCGAGCGCCTTGGCGACGGCGACGATAGCTCGTACCAGCGATTGTGAGACGGGCTGTTTATTAATATCGCGGATAAAGCTTTGGTCGAGCTTAATGGCATTGATCGGCACACGTGCGAGCTGAGAAAGCGACGAGTAACCGGTGCCGAAGTCATCCAGATGAACCTGTGCGCCCAGCTCCTGAAACTGCTTCATCAGCCGCAGGGCTTCAGCTTCATTCTCTATCAGGCAGCTTTCTGTGAGCTCAATATCGATAGGACAGTCGGTGATATTCGCCTCATGCAGCGCCTGTTTCAGGTCAGTATAGATGCTTTGATCAATCAGCTGACGTGCCGACACGTTGACGGCGACGCGCAGAAAAATGCCCTGCTGGCGCCAGACGATAATCTGTTTCAGCACATTGAGCATGACCCAGCGTCCAAGCGGCACAATCAGCCCCGACTCTTCGGCATAGGGAATGAAATCAGCGGGGGAGACCAGGCCGCGCTCGGGTGAGTTCCAGCGTACCAGCGCTTCGGCACTGCGGACTTCACCATCACTGTCGATTTTCGGCTGGTAATGCACCAGCAGGTGATCCAGCTCCAGCGCCTTACGCAGATTTGTGTCCAGCCACAGGTATTCAAAGACCCGCTGGTTCATCTCTGCCGCAAAAACGCAGAACTTGCCGCGACCATTCTCTTTGGCGTGATACATCGCGGTGTCAGCATTGCGAATAAGGCTCTCGCGATCTTCACCGTGCAGCGGCGCGAAAGCGATCCCGATAGAGCAGCCGCTGTACACTTCGATCAGTCCGATACGGAAAGGCTGACGCAGCCGCTCAAGAATGCGGGAGGACATCGCCTCCAGCGCAGCCTGGCTGGTATGCTCAGCCAGCACCACAAACTCATCGCCACCCAGCCGGCCCAGGGTCTGGTCTTTACCCAGACAGCTAAGAATCGCCAGTGAGACCGCCTGCAGTAACTGATCGCCGAACATATGACCGTAGGCGTCGTTCACTTTTTTGAAATTATCGAGATCGAGGTAGACCACGCCGGTCTCATCGCGCTCAGATCGCTCCAGCGCCAGGCTAATCTGTTGATGAATTGCGTTGCGATTAGGCAAACCGGTCACCGTATCGGTGTTTGCCAGCACCCGGAGGCGTTCCTGGGCGCGTCGCTCCTCGGTTATGTCGGTGCCAGAACAGATGAGGAAAATTTCATTTTTGCCACTGCCGCTGTGAACAAACTTATTACGAAACAGAAACAGTCGCTGACCTTTTTTGGTTTTAACCCAGCGCTCAACCTCATAGGAGTTGCCGTCACGGAAGAAGCCCGCGATGTTGCGTCGTGACTGAGAAGCCTCCTGTTTAGTCATAAAGAGCTGAAAGACGTTACGGCCAATAACCTCATGCTCATTCAGACCGGTATATTCTTCACTAAGACGGTTAAAACGCTGAATATTGCCGCGCTGATCGAGGATCACAATCACCGAGTTGGCTTCAGAAACCACCTGTTCGGCGAATGAAAGACCCAGGGTTAAGTCGCGGGCGACCGCTGAGGTATCGCCCCAGGCAGAAGCGGTTCCTGCCCATGTCGCCTGGTTCACTTTGCGTCCGACAAAATGCATCGGAACATCAATGCCCTGCAGCGTCATAGTCAGATTGATGCTTGAAGTGATGACCGGCATCGCGCGTATCATGGCTGCCTGGCCGGGGGTTAACGGCAGGGCGATATTAGTTTGTGACGACTCATCTTCGGCAAAATGCAACGCATCGCTGTCCGCGGTCAGACGCCAATGAGGGCTGGTTGTACCGAAAAGGGTGTACAACAACGTTTGCCCTTGTTCATCGGTCATGGAAACTTCCTCCGGGAAGTGCTCTGCAGGCGTTATCTCATTATTTTAGCAACAGTATTCATCATCTGACGCCAGCACAAGATGCAAACCGAATATATTTTCCCATCCAGATAAGAATGGCACAAAAAAGCCCCGACTATGCGGGGCTGTTTAGTGCGGTCAGCAGGGACATTTACCCAGTTTGCCTGCCTGGCTGGGGAAGCGGGCATCCAGACAATAACGGTGGAAATCGCGCTCATTCATCGGCGGCTGAGCGGGATGATGCAGTCGCATATGCTGCAGATATTTTTGATAATCCTGCACCCCGACCATTAAGCGAAAACACTGTTGCAGGCCGCGCCAGAATCCCCGCCAGCTGAATGCCTGTGGCTGTGGGGCGGCGGCAGGCTGGCAGCGGATAATCTGCCACTCTCCCTGCGGACGCTGGGACTGATGAACAGCATCAGACATGACGCACCTCCTTGTTGCGCAGCGTCACAACGGACTCATGCGTAGTAGGAAGATCGCTGCGCAGCGCCCGGCGAATGACAAAGAACGCAGAGATGAGCATCGTGACCGCCACCAGCATAAAGAAGGCGCACAGGGCTGCATTAATCTGATTGCTGAAGACGATAGTCTGCATATCCGCCACGCTTTTTGCCGGGGCGATGATCACCCCTTCATCCAGCCCTTTACGGAACTTATTCGCCTGTGCCAGGAAGCCGATCGACGGTTTTTCATGGAAGATTTTCTGCCAGCCGGCAGTCATCGAGGTGATAAACAGCCAGACGGTTGGCAGGATAGTTACCCAGGCGTAACGCTGCTTTTTCATTTTGAACAGCACTACGGTGCCGAGGATCAGCGCCATGGACGCCAGCATCTGATTGCCGATACCAAACAGCGGCCACAGGGTGTTAATGCCGCCCAGCGGATCGACCACACCCTGATAGACAAAGAAGCCCCAGCCCGCGACCGCCACGGTCGTGCCGGCCATATTGCCCAGCCAGGAGCGGTTATTCGCCATAGAAGGCACCACGGTGCCCACCAGATCCTGCACCATAAAACGGCAGGCGCGGGTACCGGCATCGACCGCCGTCAGAATGAACAGCGCTTCAAACAGAATGGCGAAGTGATACCAGAAGGCCATCATCGCCCGACTGTTAAAGATCTCGGTAATGATGTGGGCCATCCCCACCGCGAAGGTTGGCGCGCCGCCTGCGCGGGACAGGATCGAGCCTTCACCCACATCACGGGCGATGCCGCTCAGCATTTCCGGCGTGACGACAAAGCCCCAGCCGTTGATCACCTGAGAGGCGCTTTCAACGGTGGTACCAATCAGCGCAGCCGGGGAGTTCATGGCAAAGTAGACGCCCGGATCGAGCACCGAGGCACAAATCAGCGCCATGATCGCCACAAAGGATTCCATCAGCATCGCGCCATAGCCAATAAAGCGGATATGACTTTCCCGCTCCACCAGTTTTGGCGTGGTGCCGCTGGAGACCAGCGCATGGAAGCCGGAGATGGCACCGCAGGCAATAGTAATAAACAGGAACGGGAACATCGCGCCGGAGAAGACCGGGCCGGTGCCGTCGATAAATTTGGTGACCGCCGGCATTTTCATCTCTGGCATGGCAAAGACAATCCCCACCGCCAGCCCGACAATCACGCCGATTTTAAGAAAGGTCGAAAGGTAGTCACGCGGAGCCAGCAGCAGCCAGACCGGCAGCACGGAGGCAATAAAGCCGTAGATCACCAGCACCCAGGTCAGTGAGGTGCCTTTCAGGGTAAAGAAGGGCCCCCAGTAAGGATGCTGGGCTACGTCACCGCCATAGATAATCGCCGCCATCATCAGCACAAAGCCAATCAGTGAAACTTCGGCGATTTTACCGGGCCGGATAAAGCGCATGTAGACGCCCATAAACAGCGCAATCGGAATGGTGGCCGCGATGGTAAAGAGTCCCCACGGACTGTTCGCCAGCGCCTTGACCACTACCAGCGCCAGCGCCGACAGAATAATGATCATGACACCCAGCGCGCCGAGCATGGTCACCACACCGGCAAACGCACCCAGCTCCTGCCGCGCCATCTCGCCCAGTGAACGGCCATCACGACGGGTCGAGATAAACAGGATCAGGAAATCCTGTACTGCACCCGCCAGCATCACCCCGACCAGGATCCAGATGGTGCCCGGCAGAAAGCCCATCTGCGCCGCCAGAATCGGACCCACCAGCGGGCCGGCACCAGCGATAGCCGCAAAGTGATGGCCAAACAGCACCCATTTATTGGTCGGGACATAATCGAGCCCGTCGCTCAGCCGCTCGGCAGGCGTCATCCGGCGGTCGTCCAGTTCGAAAATATTGCGGGCGATAAACAGGCTGTAGAAGCGATAAGCGATGCTGTAACAGGCGACAGCGGCTATCACCAGCCAGACTGCGTTGACGTGTTCGCCGCGGCTGAGGGCCAGCATGGCGAAAGCGCCCGCGCCGATTAACGCCACCACTAACCAGATCGCACTGGTTTTGACGTTTTTCATGACTAACTCCTTGTGAGGACCGAGAGGAAAGCGATCGAAAACAACGAGTCAAACTTAATGTAATGGAATGTAAGTGAAAGTTAATCAGTGGAGAAGTGTGAAGCGGGGTACAAATTTAACTTTTTTGCAATGCGGGCGGGGCGGAAACAGGCGGGATAACCGGAGTTATCCCGCCCGATTGACTGCTCAGGACATTACTACTCAGACGGCAGGACGTGCCACGACGCTGCGGGTTTCCATGCGGACTTCGGCGATGGTGACATCAATCACATCGGTCACACGGTAAACCACTTCGCCTTTGATCTGTACGCTGCCATTTTCCTGGCTGCAAACCAGCTCATCACGCACCGCGTGAATGAACGGAGCCGGGATAAAGGCGACCGCGCCAAACTCCAGCAGGCGAACACGCATGCCACCACGGGACACATCGATAATCTCGGCGCTGAAGCGACGGTCGGTGGCTGCAAACGGCGCCAGATAACGGGCGTAGAGCCAGTCGCCCACATCGCGTTCCGCCATGCGGTTCAGGCGGCGGCGTTCACTCATTGTCACCGTCAGCGCATCATCCGGACGAGCGATCTGCTCACCGCGAATAATCGCTTTCAGCAGACGATGGTTGATCATGTCGCCGAACTTACGAATCGGTGAGGTCCAGGTGGCGTAAGCCTCAAGTCCCAGGCCAAAGTGCGGGCCAGGCTCGGTGCTGATCTCAGCGAAGGTCTGGAAGCGACGGATCCGGCTGTCGAGGAACTGGGTCGGCTGGGCATCAAGCTCACGACGCAGCACCCGGAAGCCTTCCAGCGTGGTAATTGCCTGCGCATCCACGGTAATACCATGGTTGGCCAGCACGGCGGCGGCCTGTTCAGCATTGGTGGCATCGAAACCGGCATGGACGTTGTAGATACCAAAACCGAGACGGTCACGCAGCACTTTCGCCGCGCAGACGTTGGCCAGAATCATAGACTCTTCGACAATGCGGTTAGCGATGCGGCGCGGTTCAGCCACGATCTCCAGCACTTCACCTTTTTCACCCAGCAGGAAGCGGTAATCCGGGCGATCTTTAAACACCAGCGCGTGGGTCTGACGCCATTCGCTGCGCGCCAGGCAGAGGCGATGCAGCAGGCGAATCTGTTCAGCAATCGCTTCACTTTCCGGCTGCCATGCGCCGCTGTTTTCCAGCCAGTCAGAGACGTCGTCATATGCCAGCTTGGCTTTGGATTCGATCCAGGCGGCAAAGAACTCAACGTCATCACCTAAGCTGCCATCGGCTGCCACGGTTACGCGGCAGGCCAGGGCCGGACGGCGCACATTCGGACGCAGCGAGCAGACATCATCAGAGAGTTCGCGCGGCAGCATCGGGATGTTAAAGCCCGGCAGGTAGTTGGTAAACGCACGCTGCGCCGCCAGCTTATCGAGCTGACTGCCTTCCGGCACATAGGCGGTAGGGTCGGCGATAGCGATAGTCAGACGCAGGGCGCCATCGTCCAGGGCTTCCGCAAAGAGCGCATCATCCATATCCTGGGTGCTGGCGCTGTCGATGGTAACGAAATCCAGCGCGGTCAGATCTTCACGCGTCAGATTTTCATCCAGCATCTCGCCAAAACTGACATCGGGCGCTTCACGCTCAAGGTTATGACGCGACAGCGTCACCCACCACGGCGCCAGATGGTCATCAGCTTTGACAATAAAATCGGTAAGTTCGGCATAAAAGCCGCGATCGCCTTTCAGCGGATGGCGACGCATCTCCGCCACGGCCCAGTCACCATTTTCAAACTCATGGCTGACATCGCGCGCAGGGCGACACTGGATCGCATCCTTCAGCAGGGGATGATCCGGCACAATCGACAGGCGATCGTCTTTCTTCTGTACCCGGCCAACAAAGCGGCTCAGGAACGGCTCAACCAGGGTTTCCGGCTCAGCGCTTTCGCGATCTTTATCGCTGTGGATCACGGCGGTGATACGATCGCCGTGCATCACTTTCTTCATCTGCGGTGGCGGAATGAAGTAACTTTTTTGCGCATCGACTTCCAGAAAGCCGAAGCCTTTTTCAGTGCCTTTTACGACGCCTTCAGCACGAGGCGTTTGCGAATGGAGCTTCTCTTTCAGCTGCGCGAGCAGCGGGTTATCCTGGAACATAATTTTTACGTTTCGTTGGCTGATTGCGGCTGACAGTTTTACGCGAATCGACGTCGCGCGGCAAGGCAAAAAGCCGGACGAGCCGGCTTTTTAGGGGGGAGTGAAAGGGCTGTCAGGCGATGCGCTGATCGGCCAGTGCCTCAGAGAGTTCCAGCTTCACCGGCACCGATTTTGAGGTCGGTGTACCACTGTCATCACCAAAGCTGTTCAGCGGCACCAGCGGGTTGGTTTCCGGATAATAGGCCGCCAGGTTACCGCGCGGAATATTGTAGGGAACCAGTTTGAATCCACTGACGCGACGGGTAATGCCATCATTCCACAGCGTTTCGATATCGACATTCTGGCCTTCAGTAAAGCCCAGGTCTGCCATATCGTCCGGGTTGATGAACACCACTTCACGCTGACCAAACACGCCACGGTAACGGTCATCAAGGCCGTAAATGGTGGTGTTGTACTGGTCGTGCGAACGCAGCGTCTGCAGGGTAAAAGGCACGTCCTGATCAAGATTCGGGAACAGTGAGGTCGGCAGCGCCGAGGCGTTGAACTCCGCTTTCTGGCTCGGGGTATTGAAGCGCAACTCGGCTGCTGCGTTGCCCAGATAGAAACCGCCCGGGATATCGCATTTGGCGTTAAAGTCGGCAAAGCCCGGGATCGTCGCGGCAATGTGCTCACGGATCAGGTTGTAATCACCCGCCAGCTCGCGCCATTTCACTTTTTCATCACCCAGCACCGCCTCGGCGATACCGGCAACAATCCAGGTCTCTGAACGCTGTGTTTCCGCCAGCGGAATACCGATCCCTTCAGAGGCGTGCACCATGCTGAAAGAGTCTTCCACGGTAATAAACTGATTGCCGGTGGCCTGCAGATCGCGCTCGGTGCGGCCCAGCGTCGGCAGAATCAGCCCTTCGTGACCCGGCACCAGATGGCTGCGGTTCAGTTTGGTGCTGATATGCACGGTCAGACCACAGCGTGACATCGCCTCTTCGGTGCGTGGTGAGTCGGGTGCGGCCGCTGCCAGGTTGCCACCCAGCGCGATCAGCACTTTCACTTCATCGCGCAGCATCGCGTTCAGCGCTTCCACGGTGTTGTGGCCTGCCGCACGCGGGGGCTCGAAATTGAAATGATTCCCCAGCGCATCCAGGAAGGCTTTCGCTGGTTTCTCATCAATGCCCATGGTGCGGTTGCCCTGCACATTACTGTGACCGCGAACCGGGCAGAGGCCTGCACCTTTTTTACCCAACTGGCCAAACAGCAACTGCAGGTTGGTGATCTCGCGCACCGTGTCGACAGAGTGTTTGTGCTGGGTGATGCCCATCGCCCAGGTACAGATCACCCGGTCAGCGCTCTGGTAGATCGCCGCGGCTTCACGGATCTGCGCCTGCGTCAGGCCCGACTGCGCCACAATCTGCATCCAGCTGGTGTTATCCACGGCGTCGAGATACGCCTCAATGCCGTTGGTTTTAGCATTGATAAAGGTTTGATCGAACAGGCCGCTTTCACCAGCCGCCAGACGCGCGCGATGAGTTTCCAGCAGGGATTTCACCATGCCGCGCACCGCCGCCATATCACCGCCCAGGTTCGGCTGGTAATAGGAGGAGCTGATGTTGCCTGCTTTCGAGGTCACCACTTCCAGCGGTTTCTGCGGATCGGCAAAACGTTCCAGACCGCGTTCACGCAGGGTATTAAAGGTGACGATTTTCGCACCGTGATCGGCAGCGTGACGCAGGCTGTGCAGCATACGCGGATGGTTAGTGCCGGGATTCTGACCGAAGACAAAAATGGCATCTGCGTGGTCGAAATCATCCAGACGAATGGTGCCTTTACCGACGCCAATGCTGCGCTTCAGGCCGGTGCCGCTGGCTTCGTGGCACATATTGGAGCAGTCAGGGAAGTTATTGGTCCCCATCAGGCGACCAAACAGCTGATAGAGCCAGGAGGCTTCATTGCTGGCGCGACCGGAGGTGTAAAGCTCCATCTGATCCGGATGATCCATCGCCTTGATGTGCTGCGCGATCAGCGCAAACGCGTCCTCCCAGCTGATGGGCTCGTAGTGGTCGGTTTCCGCGTTGTAGCGCAGCGGATGGGTCAGACGTCCCTGATACTCCAGGAAGTAGTCACTCTGGGTATAGAGCGTGGTCACGCTGTGTTTGGCGAAAAAGTCGGTGTCGACCATCCGGCGTGTCGCTTCCCAGGTCACCGCTTTGGCGCCGTTCTCGCAGAAGCTGAAGGTACTTTTATTGTCATCACCCCAGGCACAGCCCGGACAGTCAAAACCGCGTGCTTTGTTCATGCGCATCAGGTTGCGCATATTTTTCAGGGCCGCTTTGCTGTCAAGAACGAAACGCGTGGTGGCTTCCAGTGAACCCCAGCCGCCCGCTGCCGCGCGATAGGGTTTGATTTGGCGTTTAAATTTCATATTGAGTGCAGGCTTTTTATAGTAGGAATTATTGTTTGGTGTTTGTTATCAGGTTATAGCCTGATGGTGAAAGGAAGTCTGCAGCTATCCTCAGACCTTGTCTAATTGATTGACTTAATGGTGCGATAGCTGGCGTTTATCGTGCATAAGCCAGAAATGTGATGCTGGTCAGATTTTACCCGCCTTTAACCTGCTGATAACGGGAGTTCTCCCGACAACAGGCTAATACTTGCTGTTCACAATCAGAAAGGGCGCGACTCCATGAAACAGCTGACCAGCCAGATTCATGCATTTGGCAAAGCGTTGATGATGCCAATCTCGGTCATCGCTGCCGCCGGTATCTTCCTTGGGCTGGCGGCGGCCATGCAGAACCCGGCGGTCACCGGCGATGCCTTTGCGCAGATGCAGGTGCCGCAGTTAATTATCGGCTTCATTCGCAAGGTTGCCGGAGCGCTATTCGCTAATCTGCCGGTCTTCTTTGCGGTAGCGAGTGCCATCGGACTGGCGAAAGCGGAAAAACCTACCGCCGCCTTTGCCGCGGTGATTGGCTATATCGTGATGAACGTCGGTATCAGCGCGACGCTGGCGGCCAAAGGGATCACCGCCGCTACTACCACACCAGCAGCCCTGCAGCAGGCGGGGATGGATCAGACCACCGCCATGATGACCTCGGCGGAATATATCAACATGCTGGGCGTCTTTACCTACAACATGAGCGTACTGGGCGGGGTGATTGCCGGACTGATAACGGTGGCGCTGCACAATCGCTTTTATACCCAGCAACTGCCTACCGCGATCAGCTTCTTTGGCGGACGGCGTTTTGTGCCGATTGTGACCGTGGTCTGTCTGCCACTGATCGGAGTATTGCTGGCGCTGATCTGGCCGACCATTGGCGACGGTATCGCCTGGATTGGACAGATGATTGGCAAAAGCGGGCAGTATGGCGCTTTTCTGCTGGGGGCCTTTGAGCGCATCCTGATCCCCACCGGCCTGCATCACATCCTTAACGAAACCGTGCGTTTCACGCCTATTGGCGGCATGGCGGTGGTCGATGGTCAGACCGTGGTTGGCGCACTGAACATCTTCAACGCGTCGCTGACTCATCCGGGATCGATCCCCGATGAGACGCTGCGCACGGCCACGCAGTTTCTGGCGCAGGGTAAGATTCCGGTGATGATGTTCGGCCTGCCCGCCGCGGCGCTGGCGATCTATCACACTGCCCGACCCGAGCATAAACAGCGGGTCAAAGCACTGGTCATGGCAGGGGCGCTGACCTCCTTCACCACCGGCATCACCGAACCGCTGGAGTTCTGCTTTATCTTTGTCTCTCCGGTGCTCTATCTGCTGCACGCTTTCCTGACCGGCCTGTCGTTTATGCTGATGTCGATGCTGCATCTGATGATTGGCAACGTGCAGGGCGGTGTTATCGACCTGGTGGTGTTCGGCATGCTGGGTGGGGCAAAAACCCACTGGTGGTGGACGCTGGCACTGGGCGTGATCTATGCGCCGATCTACTACTACGCTTTCCGGCTGGTGATTACCCGGATGAATGTTGAAACGCCGGGCCGTGAATCGGAGGATGAGAAACCGCAACAGGTCACCGCGGATGAACGGACTCAGGTCATTATCAGCGGGCTGGGCGGGCAGGCCAATATCGAGGATGTCGATTGCTGCTTTACCCGGCTGCGCGTACGGGTCAAAGAGATGAATCAGGTGGTCGATCAGACGCTGATGAGCACCGGTGCCAATGGGGTCAATCGCGTCAGCGAGCACGACATTCAGGTGATCTACGGCCCGCAGGTCGAGAAGATCGCCAACGAGGTAAAAATGGCGCTGGGCGTCGCTTAACGGCAGCCTGTTTTACTCTTAGTCATGACGCTAACCGCCCGACGTCCGTGGGCGGTTAGCCCCTGTTCCCCGGAGCGCTCCGCCCGCTGCCGTCCCGCTTATTGTAACTAAAAAAAGCCCAGCCCTAATGGGCCGTACCTTTCTGCCGATATAGCGACTAATCCTCTTACTTTACGGAACACCGCGATGTCGTTAAAAAAATCCTCCCTGATTATCTTCTCCTTTCTGCTGGCGCTGTTTCTCACCAGCGTGGCAATCAGTACCTGGCTGCTGATCCAGAGCAATCACTCGCTGAATGCGGTTAACAAAGAGATCCGTGTGGTGCTCTCGGTGATTGACCCCATCAACCACAGCCGCACGCTGCGTGTGCGTCTGATGGAGTACATGAAGGAGATTGAGGGCAGTGACGCAAACAATCCCGCCACGCTGGACAGCGTTCGTACCGTGGCCAGCAAAGCGGATGCTGCATTTCAGGCCTATATGAACGCGCCGCGTCTGCCGGGCGAAGAGGCGGAAGCCGACGCCTATAGCCAGGCTTATCTGGCCTATCGTCAGCAGGGTTTACAGCCGTTGATTGAGGCGGCAGAAGCGCACGATCAGGTGCGCTTTAAAAATCAGATCGCCACCGTGGTTCGCCTTGACCGTCAGTATGAAATCATTCTGGACCGGGTGCTGGCTCAGCATGAAACCTACGCCAAAAAGCTTAACAGCGATGCACAGAGTCACTTCACCTCCGGCATTACTCTGCTGGGGCTGTTTGGCGTGCTGTTTTTCGCCATCATCGTCGCCATTTACATCTTCATGAAGCGCTATGTGCTTTCGCCGATCAATGATGCGCAGGAACACTGCAAGCTGATTGCAGCGGGCGTCCTTGATACCACGGTGCCGGTCAAAGCCGGTTCGCGCAGTGAGATTCAGTTGCTGATGGGCTCGCTGGAGCAGATGCGCAGCGCGCTCACCGCCATTATTCTCCAGGTGCGCGATTCAACCCGCTCAGTCTCCACCGCCTCTCAGGAGATTGCGGCGGGCAACATCGACCTCGCCTCGCGTACCGAACAGCAGGCTGCCGCGCTGACGGAAACCGCTGCCAGCATGGAGCAGCTGGGCGCAACGGTGAAACAGAACACCGAAAACGTCTTTGAAGCCTGCCGCCTGACCAGTGAAGCGGTGAAAAACGCGGAAAGTGGCGAAAAAGTCTCGCAGGAAGTGGTGACATCGATGGCGCTGATTAATGCCAGCTCGAAGAAGATCGAGGAGATCACCACCGTGATCGACAGCATCGCCTTCCAGACCAATATTCTGGCGCTGAACGCGGCAGTCGAAGCCGCCAGGGCGGGTGAGCAGGGTCGCGGTTTTGCTGTGGTGGCAGGGGAAGTCCGTAATCTGGCCCAGCGCAGCGCTACCGCAGCCAAAGAGATTGAGGGGCTGATTGCGGAATCTGTTTCGATCATTCATGCCGGTTCCGATCAGGTCAGCCGGACCGGTGAGGCGATGAGCGCCATTATCTCCTCAGTCAGCCGCGTGAATCTGCTGATGGAGCACATCTCAACCGCTTCTGATGAACAGAGTCGCGGTATCGGTCAGATTGAGCAGGCCGTTACCGAGATGGACAGCGTCACACAGCAGAACTCGGCGCTGGTGCAGGAGTCTGCCGCGGCATCTGCCTCGCTGGAAGAGCAGGTGCAGTATCTGACGCAGTCGGTCTCCACCTTCCGTCTGGCAAACAGTTAATCAGGGCACTCCGCGCTGAGTTTATCCAGCGCGGAGGCCTGAGTCCCGATGCTGAGTAATGCCCGGCAAAGAAGGGAGAGTTTGATTCAGTGCCTTGTGGCGCAGGGCTAATCGGCGGATTATAAGGCTTTCCAGTAAAAATGGGGTAGTCATGCTAATCAGCACGGAAAGTGCCCGCAGCAACAGCGCGGATACCCGACTGGCCTGTACGCTTGCCGCTGCCGCAGGCGCACTGAATACCGCAGCCTTTGAGATCGTCGGTTTTTTTTCAGCCAACATGACCGGAAATGTCTCGCTGCTGTCCGATCACCTGGCAAAAGCGAATCTGGGGCCTGGCCTGTTTTTTCTGTCGATCGTTCTTCTGTTTATTGCGGGTTCCATGTGTTCAACGCTGATCATTAATGCCGGGCACCGCAGAAATATCCGCACCATCTATGCCTTTGTCATCCTGATTGAGGGCAGCGCGCTGATTGCACTGGGTGTGATTGAAAATCACTTTCCGCCGCGGTCACCTGGTGTCGTGTTAATCATGAGCCTGAGTTTTTTAATGGGGTTGCAGAATGCGGTGGTGACGCGGATCTCCAATGCCCGCGTTCGCACCACCCATATCTCCGGCACGGCGACCGATATCGGGATTGAGCTGGCAATGCTGTTTGAGGTGCTGCGGCGTAAAGCGTCACCGAAAGAGGCGCCGCTCTATCTGAGCCGGCTGCGACTGCACTGTCTGACACTGCTTTCTTTCCTTGCTGGAGGGATAGCCGGAATCGGGCTTTACCGACTGCTCAGCTACGATTTCCTGCTGCCCGTAGGGTTTGGGTTAATCTGTCTGGCCCTGAATGCCATCTTTACTAAGCCAGCAAAACAACAGGGCGCGATGATTTAAGTGCGCAACCCTCACTGATGCTTAAACCAGGGCGGCGCGGAGTCCTGATTTCATCGATCCGCCTGTGCAAATGAACCGTGCGGTTAAAACATCCGAGCCTGCGCGGGGTAACATTCAGCCTTATACTCTGGTTGATCCTGCGAACGAGACAGTAATGCGAACAGCCTTCAACCTGCTGATGGATAATTAACATCGACATTAAACAATTGATTTATTTATGTAACCTGGAGCGTGAACGCCATTTCGGGCGGGCCGCGGAAGCCAGTTTTGTTACACAGCCAACCCTCTCTATGCGCCTGAAGAATCTTGAGCGCGAGCTGGGCCTGCCGCTGATTAACCGCAGCAATAATTTTGCCGGATTTACCCCAGAGGGCGACCGTGTGCTGGCATGGGCGCGGGAGATCGTTTCGGTCTATCAGGGGCTGAAGCTGGAAGTGGAATCGCTGAAGCATGGGGTGAACGGCACGCTGCGGGTTGGCGTGGTGCCGCAGTGCAGCATGGCACTGCCGCTGCTGCTGAAAGCGGTGCAGGCGCGTTATCCTCAGCTCGACTATCGCATTGCGGTACTCAGTGCTGACCAGTTGCTGGAAGCGCTCAACAGCCACACCGTGGATGTCGGGATCGGTTTTTTCGAGATGGCAACACTGCGTGAACTCCATTTTCAGACCGAGATGCTGGCAGATCGGGGCGTTGAAGCCATATTCCATCCCGACCATTTTCCTGAGCTGGTGGGGGAAACCGCGCTAACGCTTGATGAAGTGGCACAACAGCCGCTCTGCCTGGCGGAGCCGACGCGTTATTTCCGGCGTTATCTCGATATGGCGTTTCGTGAAGCGGCGCTGGTGCCCCGGGTGATCGTGGAGAGCGCCTCTGTCATGCAGCTGATGCAGTGCGCGCAGGTCGGCCTGGGGCTGCTGGTGTCGCCGGTCGGTCATCTGCTGGCCGCTTCATTACAGGGGCTGCAGCAGCGCGCCATCACGCTGCCGCCGATGGCGCGCCAGGCGGCGCTGGTCATCGCTGAGCCTGGCCGTGCCACACCGCTGGCACAGCACTTTTTCGACGAAGCGCGCGGTCTGCTGCCGGTTTAGCCGGCTACTGCGATTCGCCCAGTGCGTAAAACAGGCGGCTGTTCCAGTTGCCTATGGCAACACTCTGCATCAGCGCGAACAGTGCATCAGCCTCCCAGCCCGCCTCCATTAGCGGTTGCAGATGGGCCGCGCTGAAACGCTCTGGCGAACGGGTCAGCTGCGCCGCCAGCGCAATAATCTGCTGCTCCTGCTCTTTTGCCCCCGCATCATCCACGCCCTCTATTAACATCTCATTTCCGGCCAGCAGCCGGAACGCCCAGCGACTGCCCAGAATCCGGGCGGCCGTCGCTTCTGCCAGGGTATTGTCCTGAGTGAGATGCTGACGCAGTTGCGCCCAGCCATAGAGCACCGAGGGATCGTGGGCCAGCAGCCATACCGCGTCCTGCATTCCCGGCAGTGACTGACAGCGGGTAATAGCAGCGAGCTGCTCAGCACTGGCATAACGCAACTCCAGTGGTTTCAGCACCGGCTGCCAGCGGGCAGGCTGATCAAAACCTGTGGCCTCAGCATCGGGTGGTGCAGTGCTGCCGGGCAGCCAGCGTACCGGCTGGGCCTGCAGCGCCTGTAAACCGGCGACCACCCGCGCCTGATAACTGACAAAGCCGATCACCTGATTCAGCGTCACAATATCAGGCTCTGTCAGGCCGACCGCATCCAGGGCGGTGATTGCGCTGGCGCTGATCAGCTCAGGCTGCATCGCCAGCTGGCGTGCATACTGCGTAATCTGGGTCAGGCGATTATTACTTTCACGTGAGGAGTCGGGCCCGGGCAACGGATTGAGACGGGCAGAGTAGTGATTACACAGCCGCTGTACACCCGCCACCTGCGCCACCGTCAGCGCCGTGCTGAGGCGATCGTAAAGCGTTAAGGTGTGTGTGAGCGTGGTGACGACGCGATCGGGAAACAGCAGCTGTGCCAGATCGCGCGCCGCCAGCAGGGCCGGCTGATTGGTGCGCAGCAGTGACTGCACCACGTTGTCATCGGCGTAACATCCCAGCAAAAAGCGGTCATCAATATGGGCGGCCTCTGGCACCAGCGGTGCGGCCTGTGAGGTACGTGGACTGGTCTGGCTCTCGTAAAACCAGTGGTTATGGCCCGGATAGCGGCGTTGTTCCATGATCAATCCTTTTGCAAATTCGGGTTCGGTATGCAGGCGGCAGAATCTGAAAATGTGCATAAACCGAAGGGCAGGCTTATCGTCGCTGATGGCCAGTCCGGGGCAAAAGATTGATCGGTGATAATTAATAGCGTTACGGTATAACGGCAGCGAAATCAGGCAGGAAGGGCGAGGCGGGAGCAAAGAGAAGGGCGAGTCAGGCTCGCCCTTACAGAACTTATTTCAGTTCCAGTTCGTTCATTGCGGCGATGCTGAAGCCGCCATCAACGTGTACCACTTCACCGGTGATGCCGCCAGCCAGGTCAGAGCAGAGGAATGCTGCTGAGTTGCCGACATCTTCGATGGTGACAGTACGGCGAATCGGGGTGACCGCTTCGCAATGTGCCAGCATCTTACGGAAATCTTTGATGCCTGATGCTGCCAGGGTGCGGATTGGACCGGCAGAAACGGCGTTAACACGCACGCCTTCCGGGCCCATGGCGTTTGCCATGTAACGCACGTTGGCTTCCAGCGACGCTTTCGCCAGACCCATCACGTTGTAGTTCGGGATCGCGCGCTCAGCACCCAGGTAAGAGAGGGTCAGCAGCGCAGAGTGTGGATTCAGCATCTCGCGGCACTCTTTGGCCATCGCGACGAAGCTGTAAGCACTGATGTCATGCGCGATTTTAAAGCCTTCGCGGGTAACGGCGTTCACGTAGTCGCCAACCAGCTGCTCGCCAGGGGCGAAACCGATAGAGTGAACGAAACCGTCAAATTTCGGCCAGGTTTTTGCCAGTTCAGTGAACAGAGATTTGATGCTCTCATCTTCGGCTACGTCACATGGCAGCACGATGTCTGAACCCAAATCTTTGGCAAACTCTTCCACACGACCTTTTAATTTGTCGTTCTGGTAGGTGAAACCCAGTTCTGCGCCCTGTTTGTGCATCGCCTGTGCAATACCGTAGGCGATGGAAAGTTTACTGGCAACGCCAGTAATCAGAATGCGCTTACCGGAAAGAAAACCCATAGCTGTAATCCTTATGGTCATTGTAGTTGGCGGCCGCATGGTTAAAAAGTAAGCGACCGACGTTAATCGACGTGCGGATTCTAGCACGTCTCTCATAAATCAGGTAAATCGCCCCGCAATTTCCGCGATATGCAGCAAAAATCAACGCTCTCGTCGCCAGGCTTCGGCACTCAATGCTTCGCCAAAGTGGCTGCTGATCAGTCGTCGGGTCAGATCGTGCAGCGGGGAGGCCAGCACATCAGCGGTGCCGCCGCGCTCGACCACTTCGCCCTGATGCATCACCAGCACTTTGTCGCTGATGTGCTTCATCATTCCCAGATGCTGGGTAACATAAATGTAAGCGATCCCATGCTTCTCCTGCAGTTCCAGCATCAGATTCACCAACTGGGAACGCATCGTCATATCCAGCGAGGCCAGCGCTTCATCAGCCACAATCACTTTGGGTTGCAAAATCAACGCGCGGGCCAGACCCAGTCGCTGCTTCTGACCCGGTGCCAGCATGTGCGGATAATAGCCGGCGTGATCGCGCAGTAATCCCACCTGACGCAGGGTGGCGATAATGCGCTTTTCGCGTTCCTCCGCGCTAAGATCGGTATTGAGCCGCAGCGGGAACTCCAGAATCTGGCTGATACGCTGACGCGGATTCAGTGAGGTTGAGGGATCCTGGAAAATCATGCGGATGCGCTGACTGCGATAACCATAATCGCCAAAGGTCAGCGGATGATCGTCTATCA
The DNA here is from genome assembly GCF_007558755.1 of Pantoea sp. paga. NCBI lineage: Bacteria > Pseudomonadati > Pseudomonadota > Gammaproteobacteria > Enterobacterales > Erwiniaceae > Pantoea > Pantoea sp. paga. The sequence continues at coordinate 456,207 of NZ_VLTF01000001.1, read as the reverse complement.
GAATCTCACCTTCGGTAGGGGCGACCATGCCGCTGAGCATCTTCGCCAGCGTGGACTTGCCGGAGCCATTTTCGCCGATTATTGCCAGCGTCTGCCTCTCGCGTAGGGTAAAACTGACCGACTTCACCGCCTCAACGTGCTGACGGCGGAACAGGCCCGTACGATAACGGAAGGTTTTACTCAGGTTGCGCACTTCCAGCAGAGTCTCCATGCTACTGGCCCTCCATATTCAGCGGGAAATGACAGGCGTAGAGATGCGTTTTGCTGCCGGTGAGCCGTGGCGTTTCAATACATTTGCGCTGCGCGTAGGGACAACGTGGCCCCAGACGACAGCCAATCGGCAGGCTCTCCAGCGACGGGATCGCTCCTGACAGGGTATTGAGACGGCTTTTGTGCGGCAGGGATCGTCCAAAATCGGGCATCGCCCGAATCAGCGCCTGAGTATAAGGATGGTGCGGCGTACTCATTAAATCTTCGCTCTGGGCGGTTTCTACCGTCTGACCACAGTACATCACGTTGATGCGGTCCGCCCACTGGCTCATAGTGCGCAGGTCATGACTGATCAGCAGAATGGTGGTGTTGTTGTTCTGGTTGAGACGGCTCAGCAGGCGGAAAATCTGCGCCTGCGTCGTGGGTTCCATGGCGTTCGTCGGCTCATCGGCAATCAGCAGACGCGGCTGATTAGCCAGCGCAATCGCGATCATTACTTTCTGGCATTCGCCTTCGGTCAGCTCATAGGGGAAGCTGCGCATAATATCTTTGTGATCTTTAATGCCGACGCGATGCAGCAGTTCGATGGCGCGGGTTTTGCGCCAGAACCAGAAGCGTTTGAGCCACGGACCTTTATACGTCCAGCGCGGGATCACCTGCATCAGCTGACGACCGATGCTTTCAGAGGGATCCAGACAGGATTGCGGCTCCTGAAAAATCATCGAGACGTTATGCCCGATAATGCGGCGGCGCTCGCGCGACGACAGGCGCAGCAGATCCACATCATCAAACACCATGCGATCGGCGGTGACACGCCAGTTATCGTTAGTCACGCCGCAGATCGCCTTAGCAACCAGGCTCTTACCGGAGCCGGACTCACCGACCAGACCACGGATTTCACCTTCGCCCAGCGTCAGATTGACGCGATCGACCGCTTTGACCGGCCCGTCAGCGGTCATAAATTCAATGGTCAGATTACGGATATCGAGTAACGGCATTTATTCCACTCCCGCTTCGACGGCGCGACGGATGCCGTCACCGAGCAGGTTAACAATTAATACGCTGACCATCAGTGCCACACCCGGCAGCATAACGGTCCAGGGGGCGACGTAGATCAGCTCCAGCGAATCACCCAGCATCGCTCCCCATTCGGGCGAAGGCAGTTGCGCGCCCAGGTCGAGAAATCCGAGGGCGGCAATATCCAGAATCGCCATCGACAGCGCGCGGGTAATTTCGGTGATCAGCAACGGTAAAATATTAGGCAAAATGGCGTAGCGCAGGATGTTGCGGCCTCTGGCACCGTCCAGACGTGCCGCCACCACATACTCTTTTTCCAGCTCATCATGCACGGCACTGTAAATCTCGCGCACCAGACGTGGAATCAGCGCCAGCCAGACCGCCAGCAATGCGTGCTCGAGTCGTGGCCCGAGAAACGCCACCACGATAATCGCCAGTAACAGCGACGGAATAGAGAGCAGGGTGTCCAGAACGTGGTTCATCACCGCCGAGCGTATGCCATGCGTCATGCCCGCCAGTACGCCCAGCACCAGCGCGCCGAGCGTGGCGAACAGCGTCACCAGAATCGCCGAACCCACCGTCGGGCCCGCACCGCTCAGCAGGCGGCTCAGCACATCCCGACCCAGATCGTCGGTGCCGAGAAAGAAGGAGACATCGCCGTAGTGTGACCAGGACGGTGGGAGCAACTGATAACCCAGGAACTGCTGATCTATATCGTATGGCGCTATCAGCCCGCCAAACAGGCAGAGCAGCAGCAGTGCGCCAAAGCCATACAGCCCGACCATCGAAATCGGGTTGCCATAAAAATGGTGCCAGCTCTGACGAAACGCGCTGGGCAGGCGTTTTTCGGCGTAGATATTATCGGAGGGCATAAGCTTTCACTTTATTGTGCTTGAGTTCGGACAACGTTTCTTTATAAAAATCATTCATATCAGAGGGTTATCCTGATGGCATGCTTTATCTTTCTTTATCATGGCTGACTCTGAGTAGCGTTAATTTATGTGTTTTGTGTGCTTCTCTGCGTAGACGCAAAGAAGATGTCCACATTGCAGACAGACACTAAGCTCAGGAAAGCGCTGGGTAAGCGCCGCGACAAAGCAGAGGTTATCTTCGACTCGTCCGGACTGAATGTCAGGCTCTCCCTTTGAGGCAACGTGACATTTTTCTACCGTTATCGCTGGGAGGCTTAGCCCGTCAGCTGTCTACAGGGGATTATCCGTCGATATCCCTGTTACAGGCAAGGAAACGGCGTCAGCAATTTCGACTCTGGATTGCAAAGGGTTATGATCCGAGTCGGCACATCGTCCTGAACAGAGTGAAAAAAGTCATATTCACCTCCGGATAACAGGCAATAAAAACCGCCCTGTTGGGCGGCGGATTAGATCTTAGCGGAGGCTATGCTGGCCGGACCCTGGCCTTTGTCGGGTGTCCATCAGGCCCGTCGTCATGGGTGTGGTCAGGATCCGGCTCAATGATAACGATATAATCTTTACCTATCCCATCGCGCGTTAACGTCACTAAATCTCCGGCAACGGGTTTGGTGTCAAACTCATGTTCCTCTTCAACGCCGGTATCTTCAAAAATTACAGCGAATTTCATTTTTCGTCCTCTTTCTGATAAACCGCGTCGTTACCGCGAGGTTTGTTGCTGACGCTTACATAAAGAATTTTAGCCTATCCTGAAAATATCAGGCATCTCAGTGGATTACTTCATGCCGATATTATCCGCGATTACCGGCTGGCTTCAGGTGTCCCGGTGTTCAGACCGCTGCGGACGCATACCCGCCTGGCGGTTTCAGGTGCAGACGCTCTACGCGACTAGCTCAGTACTGAAACCCTGCCGCAACCTGCACAGGAAATTGTTCATGATGCTGCATGAGTAATACACCGTAGATCACCCACAGAAGACGGATAATCCAACACCTAAGAGGTTCGCCTTAACAGAGATCACTTTTTGTGCAGCATTGACAGATTCTTCATCATTTCCTGATTGTTCATTGATGACTTGGTGGGATAGTCGCGTCCTGAGTGGGAACTCTTTACTAAAGGAGATAAATCGGTGGCGAGAATAGAGTAAAAAAGCTTAGAAAAGAAACGTGTAAACGATCAGTTTATAATTAAATTTAGTGCGGCAATGAGTTACCTTTAAAAGGTACTGCAAAAAACGCAAAAGGGGGATGGCATGACAGATAAAAACTTCTTTAATGCATTAACAGAATGGATTGATGATCATGCGGATGAAAAAATAAGCCTGGATAAAGTGGCTAAAAAAAGTGGATATTCAAAATGGCACCTCAACAGAATGTTCACAAAACATTGCGGAGTCAGCCTCGGGAAATATATTAATAACACCAGAATGCAGGCGGCCTCGCTGAGCTTAAGGTTTACTGAAGCCACTATTGCAGAGGTGGCTGATCAGTTCAACTACGACTCACAGCAAACGTTCACTCGCGCCTTCTCACGACATTTTGGTATGCCTCCTGGCATCTGGCGAATTACTGATGCTGCAAAAAAATCAGATAAAAAATCTCTCTGTTTCCCCAGCGATGACGCCATTTGAGGCAGCGGTTGATAGCTTACATAATGCCGTAGGTTTACCTGATTGCATCCTCAGAGAAGTATTATCAACAGGACGGCTGGGAAGGAGAGTGATGCATAAAAATTAAAATCGGCCCTGAGATTAAACGTTTTATCTTCAAACAGCCTTCGTTGGTGCCTGGCATTTCATGATTCGGCGGTTTTGTGCTTATTTCCAGCCGCTCCGTTGCAGAAAATAAGCCAGCCTCTACTGAAAGATTAAAAAATTGTTTTTCCCGTGGAGTGCGCATCCGCCCAGCGAAGCTTATACGTCCACTCTTTATCAAGTGAGCCGATGGAAAGCCTCATCTCCTTGCCCGTCTGCTTACAGTAGTCCCTTGCCGCACCAATGTTTTTCCACATAAGTAAACTACCCGGACTAAGGTCCGAATATTTCGTGTTAACGCCGCCGTTTGGCACATCAAAATAGATGATGTGTTCACTCTCAGCCATGAAGAGCAGATCCATCGCGCAGGGCTCGTTCCCTACAAAAAGAATATAGCCGAAGAGCATCCTTTTCATGGCATTGATAAGCGTGATCAGGTTCTCCCTGGAATAACAGGTTACGCTGTCAGAAAAACGGGATTTAAAAAGGAAGATATAATAGTCTGCCAGCTCTTCAGGGCTGAATTGATTCATATCACAGCAGCGACCACCCGCACGTATGAACCGGTTGTATTCGTTGCGGCGATTTTTTTCTGTTTTAACTGAATAGCTCTCTTTTACAAAGCATACTTTATTTTTTCGGGCAAAAGAAAAGTTAAAATTTATGAAGTTGTGCTTGTTGAAATGTGACATTTTATTGGTTTTTTCAGGGAAAAGCATCGAGGCATTTTTAGCCGCCGGCACCATGATCTCATCATAGGATAGCGGGAATTGTTTCCATTGATCGACACCTATCCGTGAGTGATCCAGCAGGGCATACGCGGCAGTATAGCCACCTTGCTTTTCTTTATGAAAATACGTTGTCTCATGACCTGTGCGAGATGAGAAAAACCTGATCACGTCAGGATGCATATTAACACTCCCGCCAAAACGGTTAAAACAGTGCTCATAAATGTCAGCGTCGGATTTTTCCCAGCCGTAAAGTATTCTTTTGAAGTGGCTCATATAAAATGTTAAACCTGATAGTTGTTCTGATAAACCGAGTTAAAAAGATGGCTCCTGAATGTCAGCCGCCCTGGGCTATTTTTTTCTGTCACTAACTCCGGACAGATATCTCTGCTGTGACATTGTAGTCAGGGCATTATGCATTTTTTTTATCAACGCAAAGGCAAGGAAATATCAAGAATCTATCAAGCGATGTCGTTTTAATTGCTTTATATTTGTGAGGGCTGCCTGACATTTATATCAAGTTTATCTGAGTTACCCGCGTAATAGCCTGACCGGGTGACTTCATTTTCTCTCAGACAACCCGCTGGCTCTGTTCCCGGCGATGCTTGTGATAATCCTCATCACACTCGCTTGAACAGAAAGCAGTTTCAGCCACTACGGGCTCATCTTTACACCAGATGCATAAGCCGTTTGGGCTTTTAAGTCTGGTCTTACGAGCTGCCAGAGAGGCTGCGAGATGCGCTTCTTCACGCTCCTGTGCCAGATCAACTTCATCCATAAATGTTCATCACCTCATCAATTTTTTCGCTTCGAACTTAAATCGGTTTCTGCAGGACAATTATTTGTGTACATCAATGCCTGCTTTCAGAACGACTTCTGAAAGAGAAAATTCATATGTTTATTTTATGTTTTGCCTAAGTGCCCTGAGCGTTAGCGCAGGGCATACCATTCCTTATGTTTCAGCGGATTCATGGCCGCACCAATCACGTCAGAAATCACATTGACCAGAATCACCAGCCCGCCAATCACCATCACGCCAGCGGAGATCGCCGCGTAATCCTGCTGGCGAATCGCGTTGATCAGCCAGCGTCCCAGACCCGGCCAGTTAAAGACCATCTCGGTGATCATCGCCAGCGTCAGCATGGTGGAAAATTGCAGGCCCAGACGTGGGATCACCGGCGGCAGCGCATTATGCAGCACGTGGCGGCGGATCACGGTAAACGGCGAAAGACCCCGCGTAGCCGCCGCTTTGACATAATTTTTGTCCATCACGTCGCTGGTGCTATTACGCAGCAGGCGGATGACTTCCGTCGTCGGTGCCATCGCCAGCACCAGCACAGGTAAAATCAGGTGGTTCAGGACGCTGATTATCATCTCATGTCGCCAGGGCGAAGGACTCATCCAGGCATCAATCAGCGCAAAGCCAGTGACACTCTGCACCGGATAGAGCAGGTCGTGACGACCGGACACCGGCAGCCAGCCCAGCGTCAGCGAGAAGAACAGCGTAAGCAACAGCGCCAGCCAGAAAATTGGCGCAGAAAAGCCAATCAGCGCCAGTGCACTGATGGTTTTGTCCTGCCATTTATTGCGCATCACGCCGGCACAGATCCCCAGCGGGATCCCGACCAGCAGCGCGAACAGAAACGCCAGAATGCACAACTCCATGGTGGCCGGGAAAACCTCACGCAGCTGCAGGCCAATCTCCTGACCGTTGGTGCTGGAGACGCCGAAATCAAACTGCAGCATCCCTTTAAACCAGAACCACCAGGCGTCCGAGAGCGCCGCGCCTTCCAGCGGGGCGTCAGGCGTAAAGTAGCTCAGGCTGAAGCTCACCAGCGACAGCAGAAACAGGGTAATGATCAGTAGCAGCAGGCGCCGCAAAATATAGATAATCACTTACTTTTCCTTATCGCGTTCACGATAAACCCCGGCAAACGAGGCGTTGCCAAACGGACTCAGGACCAGCCCTTTAATATCATGACGAAACGCCTGCAGTCGCAGAGAGGATGCCAGCGGCAGCACCGGCAACTCCTGCGCCAGAATCTGCTGCGCTTTGTCATAACTGTCGATGCGGCCAGAGAGTTGTTGTGATAACAGCGCATTCTGCAGCGTTTCGTCAAAGGCCGGCGAGCACCAGTGCGCGTAATTGGTCTGCGAGCGAATCGCTGCACAACTGAGCAGCGGCCGGAAGAAACTGTCGGGATCGTTACTGTCGGTGGCCCAGCCTGACAGTGTCAGATCATGATTCATCGCCATCAGCTGCGCCTCCTGAAAACGGCCCTCTACCGGCACTATGGTCAGCCGGACGCCGACCTGCGCCAGATCCGCCTGCAACAGTTCGGCGGTTTTCAGCGGGCTGGGATTCCACGACTGCGACGCAGCAGGCACCACCAGCCGCAGATGCAGATCGCTGATGCCCAGAGCCGCCAGCGCGGCACGGGACTTCGCCGGATCATAGCTGGTAATGCGGGCATCATTATCATATGCCCATGAGGCGCGAGGTAATATCGAGGCGGCGGTTTCGGCGGTGCCGTAATAGATGGACTCCATCAACCGCTCATTGTTGATCGCCAGCGCCAGCGCGTGCCGTACCTCAGGGCGGTCGAGCGGCGGCTTGCGGGTATTAAAGGCCAGATAGGCGATATTCATACCGGGACGCAGTGTCATCCGCAGGCGCGGGTCATCGCGCAGGATGGTGAGCTGGCTGGCCGCGGGATAGGCAAGCACGTCACATTCACCGGTCAGAAGCTTGGAAAGCCGCCCGGTGCCGCCCGAGCCGAGATCGATCACCGCCTGTTGCAGACGCGGCACCCCTTTCCAGTAGTGAGGATTGCGCGCCAGGCGGATGTACTGACCGGTGCGGTATTCGCTGAGCTGATAAGGACCGGTGCCAACCGGTTGTCTGTCCATCTCTTCCTGCCGACCCTGCGCGGTAAGCTGGTCGGCATACTCTTTCGACAGCACTGGCGCATAGTGGGTCGCCATGTGCCACAGGAACGACGCATCCGGGCTGTTTAACCTGAACTCAACCGTCCTGTTATCAATTTTCTTCACGCTCTGCACGGAGTCGGAGAATTGCAGACTGTCAAAGTAGGGATAGTTGCCGCCATTGACGTTGTGCCAGGGGTGATTGCGGTCAAACATTCGGGCGAAGCTGAACACGACATCGTCGGCGTTCAGTGCACGGGTGGGGCGGAACTGATTCGTCTGCTGGAACTGCACGCCGCTGCGCAGATGAAAGCGATACGTTGCGCCGTTATCGCGCACTTCCCAGCTGGACGCCAGATCGGGCTTGAGACGATAGGTGTAAGGATCGACATCCAGCAGGCGGTCATAGAGTTGTGCCGCCAGCGTATCGACAGTCAGCCCGCTGCTGGCCATCTGCGGATTAAAGGTGTTCAGCGTGCCGCTGACGCAATAGACGAAGCCGGTCTGGCGGATATCACCCGCAGGCGCTGACCACGCAGGGGCACTCAACACGCTGAGACTTAGCAACAGCGAACATAATAGTTTTGACATAGAACTCAACGATTTTGAGGCATTAAACAGAGTGTATCGCAAAGCGGGCATTGTCCCAAAACCTGCAACCGCTGCCAGACTGATTTTCATCATCGCGGCGGTATAAAGAGCGTACAGAAGGTGTGGTAATGAGAAAAATTCTCAATAACATGTTTACAGATGATAATAAGAATGATTATTATTCATCTGCGCTTCGACGGTGGCTCTGCCGTAGAAGAGCACGACATTGCTCACATTGCTTCCAGTATTGTTGCCCGCCTTTTGGCGGGCTTTTTTTGGCTTATGCAGAGTGGCATGCCTGCCTGGACGGGGAAGGGAAAGCTGCTGAAAGAGCCGGCGCTTTGAATGCGGTGTGGCGATGAAAAAACGGGAGAGAAAAGTGAGTTAATGATGATGTTATCTCTGCTGGCCTCCCGTTTAGCTAAGCGGGTCCTGAATTAAACCGCACTTAACTATTACAAAAACGCAGGTACTATAAGCTCATCTTCTGGTCACCCACTTCCTGGCAATGAATAAATTCCAAAAAAACGTTCAGGCTTTTCAGCATACATCCTTTCGCTATCTCTTTTTTGGACGCCTGTTCACCGTGCTGGGCAATGGGATTGCACCCATTGCGCTGGCTTTTGCGGTACTGGATATTGGCGGGTCTGCTTCTGATTTAGGGATAGTGGTTGCGTCCCGTTCACTGTGTAACGTGCTTTTCCTGCTGGTGGGCGGTGTTGTCGCCGATCGCTACTCACGCAGTCGGGTATTAGTTTCATCGGCAGTGGTTGCCGCTGTTTCACAGGCTATCGTCGCCTGGTCTGTACTCGATGGCTCAGCAACTGTAATTAGCCTGACTTTGCTGGGTGCCCTGAATGGTGCGGCGGCAGGCATCGCGCTGCCTGCATCGTCTGCGCTGGTTCCGCAGGTGGTTCCAGCAACGAATTTGCGTCAGGCTAACGCATTAATCCAGCTGGGGATTTATGGCGGTACGGTGATGGGGGCATCGCTGGGGGGAATTATCACCAGCGCTGTCGGGCCGGGCTGGGGGCTGGCAATTGATGCGCTGGGTTTTGCTGTTTCCGCGCCGCTCTATTTCCTGATCCGTGTGAAATCGAATAAAGCCGCGGCTTCGCAAGGCAATATCCTGCTCGATATCAAAGAGGGATGGGCAGAGTTCGCCGGGCGAAGCTGGATTTGGTCGATAGTCCTTCAGTTCGCCATTATCAACGTCGCGTTCAATGGAATTGTAGAGGTATTTGGCCCGATGATTGCCGACGCCTCTTTCGGGCGGGCGCGATGGGGAATTATTGTGGCTGCTCATAGCGTAGGTTTAATTGCAGGTTCATTTCTGGCCATGAAATGGCATCCACGTCGTGACCTTCTGATTGGCGCGATGCTGGCGGGTCTTTGCGCACTCCCAATATTTATGCTGAGCCAGAATGCGCCAGCAGCACTGCTGATAGTGGGGTTCTTCATTGCTGGCATGTCATTGGGCCTGTTCGGCGTAACCTGGGCGCACTCATTACAGACTCATATCCCACCGGATAAACTGGCTCGCGTGTATGCTTATGATGCGATGGGTTCCTTTATCGCCATTCCCTTTGGACAACTTGTCGCGGGTCCGCTGGCAACACACTTTGGTATGAGTGCTGTATTGCTGATGTCAGCACTGGCCGTGGTGATGGCTACCGCTGGCGTCGGTCTGGTTCCTGCTATCCGGCAACCTGAAAAAATGGGGACTAAGTCGCCCAACTCGTAATGGACAGGCGGCTCAACGTGAAAAACAGCCCGGTTTATACCGGGTTGTTAATTCATAAGGCCGGGAAAAAATCATAGGTTGGGGTGGCGTTAATTAACTCTCTGCTTTTATATCGTGCTTCTTCATCATTGCGCGCAACTGATGATAGGTGACACCTAATAAGCCAGCCGCACGGCGTTGGTTATAACGTGCCTGCTGCAGGCTGGCTTCCACCAGATCCCGCTCCTGCTGATTCTGCCATTGACGCAGATCCAGCGGCAGGGCAGGCAACGTGCTGCTATCCGCGTCATGACTGGTCCGGATGACAGCAATCGGTTCAGGGCGTGAAGCAAACGGGTTGATAATGACATTATCCAGAGGCTGCTCGCTGCTGTTATGACGATAGACCGAGCGCTCCACCACGTTTTTAAGTTCGCGAACGTTGCCGGGCCAGTGGTAATCAAGCAGAGCCTGCTGCGCCCGTGGGGTAAAGCCGGGAAACAGTAACAGACCAAGCTCGCGACACATCTGGATAGCGAAATGCTCGGCCATCACCAGTATATCGCTGCGTCGTTCGCGCAGTGGCGGTAACTGCACCACATCAAAGGCCAGACGATCCAGCAGATCGGCGCGGAATTTTCCCGCTGCCGCCAGCGAAGGCAGGTCTTCGTTGGTCGCACAGACCAGCCGCACATTTACCTGCAGGGAGTGATTGCCGCCGACCCGCTCCAGCTGTCCATATTCAATAACCCTGAGCAGCTTTTCCTGAACCAGCATCGGTGCCGTTGCCAGCTCATCCAGAAACAGCGTGCCGCCGTCAGCACGTTCAAAACGGCCAAGATGGCGCTTCTGCGCGCCGGTAAAGGCGCCAGCCTCATGACCAAACAGTTCAGAATCGAGCAGATTTTCATTCAGCGCGGCACAGTTCAGCGAGATAAACGGCCCCTGCCAGCGGTCAGAGAGATAGTGCAGTCGGCTGGCGATCAGCTCTTTGCCCGTTCCACGCTCGCCAATCACCAGTACCGGTTTCTCTAGGGGAGCCAGTTTGGAAACCTGCTCCAGCACCTCAAGAAAATTGTTCGACTCCCCCAGGAGATTATCGCTAGTGCCTGTCATGATGAATTTCGCCATCCCTTAATCATTTTGACTATCTTAAAACAAGCGGGAAGGGCTGTAAAATTTAAAATGTTATAAAAATCAATAAATTATAAAATTGGCACGCATTTTGTATTAACTCAGCAGGACTTCACGTTTTAAAACATTAAAAGAGGAACATCATTATGGGTATTTTTTCTCGTTTCGCCGACATCGTTAATGCCAACATTAATTCCCTGCTGGAGCGTGCGGAAGATCCGCAGAAACTGGTCCGGCTGATGATTCAGGAAATGGAAGACACCTTAGTTGAAGTGCGCTCCACCTCTGCACGAGCACTGGCTGAAAAGAAACAGTTGTCACGCCGTATTGAGCAGGCGGAGATTCAGCAGGCTGAGTGGCAGGAAAAAGCGGAGCTGGCGCTGCGCAAAGATAAAGATGATCTGGCCCGTTCCGCGCTGATTGAAAAACAGAAACTCACCGATCTTATCGCCTCTCTGAAACAGGAAGTGGGCCATGTTGAAGAGACGCTGGAGCGCATGAAAGGCGAAATCAGCGAGCTGGAGAAAAAACTGAGTGAGACACGTGCCCGTCAGCAGGCGTTAACGCTGCGTCATCAGGCGGCCTCTTCATCACGCGATGTTCGTCGTCAGCTGGACAGCGGTAAGATCGACGAAGCAATGGCACGGTTTGAATCTTTTGAACGTCGTATCGACCATATGGAAGCGGAAGCAGAAAGCCACGGTTTTGGTAAACCAAAAACGCTGGACCAGGAGTTTACTGACCTGAAAGCGGACGATGAAATCAGCCAGCAGCTTAATGCGCTGAAAGCCAAAATGAACCGCAGTGAGTAATCATCGACGTTGCGATAAGTGATTAAGGAGAGTCAATGAGCGCACTTTTTTTCGCCATACCGTTAACGATCTTCGTGTTGTTTGTCGCACCGATCTGGTTATGGCTGCATTACAACAACAAACGCAACGGCGGTTCGGAACTGTCGCAAAGCGAAATCCAGCGCCTGCAGCGCGTGACCCAGGACGCGCAGCGGATGCGCGAACGTATTGACGCGCTGGAAGCGATTCTGGACGCCGAACATCCCAACTGGAGGCAGCCATGATTAAAGGACGCAAGTTGTGGCGCAAGCCAGACGAAGGGAAATTTATGGGTGTCTGCGCAGGCCTGGCAGAGTATCTCGATATTCCGGTTCGTCTGCTGCGTGTCATCGTGGTGTTATCACTGTTCTTTGGCCTGTTTCTCTTTACGGTGATCGCCTACTTTGTGCTGGGTTTTGTGCTGGATGTGAAACCCGCCTCTGCCTCCCGGACTGAGCGCCAGCCCAGCGCCAGTGAACTGCTGGATCAGCTGGAGAGCACCCTGCAACGGGATGAGCGCAGCGTGCGCGACCTGGAACGCTATGTGACGTCTGAAACCTTCAGCGTGCGCAGCCGCTTCCGCCAGATTTGATTCTGCTACTGTTATTGCCGGGCCTGTCTCAGGCCCGTTCGCTCACTCAATGGAGGTGTTGATGTCTTTTTCGCGATCCACTGCTTTTCGCCACCGCGCGGCACCTGCATTGAAGTCGGCCGCTAAATTCATCATTATTAATGCTGTTACCTACGGTCCCGCCGGTGTCACTGGCTGGGCAGTGAAATCGGTAGCGCGACGCCCGTTACGTCTGCTGCTGGCTGTGGCGCTTGAGCCATTGCTGAAACGCGTGATGAACCGGGTGGCATCGCGCTTCATCAGGGAGAAAGATGAAAAGACTGCAAACTGAATTGATGGCGTTGATGAACCGTGGCGTTGATCGCCACCTGCGGCTGGCGGTAACCGGATTAAGCCGCAGCGGCAAAACCGCCTTCATCACCTCACTGGTTAATCAGCTTTTAACCGTTCACAGCGGCGCGCGTTTGCCGCTGTTTTCCGTGGTGCGGGATGAGCGCCTGTTAGGCGTAAAGCGGGTGCCCCAGCGTGACATGGGCACGGCCCGTTTCACCTATGACGAAGGGCTGGCACAGCTCTATAGCACGCCGCCTGCCTGGCCCACCCCCACACGCGGCGTCAGCGAAATGCGTCTGGCGCTGCGTTATCGTCCCAATGATTCGCTGCTGCGTCACCTGAAAGAGACCGCGACACTCTATCTGGAGATTGTCGACTATCCCGGCGAATGGCTGCTGGATCTGCCGATGCTGGCGCAGGATTATCTCGCCTGGTCCCGGCAGATGAACGGTCTGCTGCAGGGCGATCGGGCTGAGTGGGCAAAGCCCTGGCGTACCCTCTGCGAAAAACTCGACCCGCTTGCACCCGCCGATGAAACCCAGCTGGCAGAGATTGCCGCTGCCTGGACCGACTATCTGCATCGCTGCAAATCTGAAGGCTTACACTTTATTCAGCCCGGTCGCTTCGTGCTGCCTGGCGATATGGCAGGCGCCCCCGCGCTGCAGTTTTTCCCCTGGCCGACGGCTGATGAAACGCAACTTACTAAGCTGGCGCAGGCGGACAAGGGCAGTAACTTCAGCATGCTGCAGCAGCGGTTTAACTACTACTGTCAGCATGTGGTGAAAGGTTTCTATAAAAATCATTTTCTGCGCTTTGACCGCCAGATTGTGCTGGTTGACTGCCTGCAACCGCTTAATAGCGGACCCCAGGCGTTTAACGATATGCGGCTGGCACTGACGCAGCTGATGCAGAGTTTTCATTACGGTCAGCGAACCCTGTTTCGGCGGCTCTTTTCACCGGTAATCGACAAATTGCTGTTTGCCGCCACTAAGGCGGATCACATCACCAGCGATCAGCACGGCAATATGGTGTCACTGCTGCAGCAACTGGTGCAGGATGCCTGGCAGAATGCGGCGTTTGAAGGGATTAGCATGGATTGCATCGGGCTGGCGTCAGTTCAGGCGACGCAGAGCGGGCTGGTCGATCACCGCGGCGAGAAGATCCCGGCCCTGCGCGGAAACCGGCTGGATGATGGTGAGCCGCTCACCGTCTATCCGGGCGAAGTCCCGCCGCGTCTGCCCGGTAATGCCTTCTGGCAGCAGCAGGGTTTTCAGTTTGAACAGTTCCGGCCGCAGCAGCTTGATGTCGATCGCCCGCTGCCACATATCCGCATGGATGCCGCGCTGGAATTTTTATTGGGAGATAAATTGCGATGAGTGATCCGCTGAAGCCGCGTATCGATTTTGCCCGTCCGCTGGATGAGAGCAGCGCCACGCCGCTGCGCCCGGCGCAGACTTTTGAAGCGGAAGCGCAGGCGGCGTTTCTGGCGGTGCAGGATGAAGAAGTCGCTGTCGAAGAGGAGGGCGCTGGTGAACGGGCGGTGGAAGCTGCGCTGAAACCTAAGCGCAGCCTGTGGCGCAAACTGGTGACCGCTGGCGTGCTGCTGTTTGGCGTCAGCGTGATTGCACAGGGTGTCCAGTGGACACATGACGCCTGGCTGGCCCGCGACTGGTTTTTGCTGGGTAGCGGCGTGGCGGGTGGTCTGATCGTCCTGGCGGGTGTGGGTGCGCTGACTACCGAGTGGCGTCGTCTCTATCAGCTGCGTCAGCGCGCCGAGGAGCGGGATGTGGGCCGTGAGCTGCTGCACAGTCATGGTATCGGCAAAGGCCGGGCATTCTGCGAAAAACTGGCGCAGCAGGCAGAGCTGGATCAGGCGCATCCGGCCCTGCAGCGCTGGCATGCCTCGCTGCACGAAACCCACAATGACAGTGAAATTGTCCGCTTATATGCGCAACTGGTGCAGCCGGTGCTGGATCGGCAGGCGCGGCGCGAAATCAGCCGTCATGCTGCAGAAGCCACGCTGATGATTGCGGTCAGCCCGCTGGCGCTGGTGGATATGGCGTTTATCGCCTGGCGTAATCTGCGGCTGGTCAATCGCATCGCGGCTATTTACGGCATTGAGCTAGGCTACTTCAGCCGCATCCGGCTGTTCCGACTGGTGCTGCTCAATATGGCCTTTGCCGGAGCTTCCGAACTGGTGCGGGAAGTGGGTATGGACTGGATGTCGCAGGATATCGCCGCCCGGCTTTCCACGCGCGCCGCGCAGGGCATTGGCGCAGGTTTGCTGACCGCAAGGCTGGGCATCAAAGCGATGGAGCTGTGCCGTCCACTGCCGTGGCTGGATCAGGATAAACCACGGCTCGGCGATTTCCGTCGTGAGCTGCTGGGCCAGTTAAAAGAGGCGTTGCAGAAGGGCGGCAATAAGTCAGCCTGACGCGCTCGTGACAAATTAAAGGCGGCATTGCCGCCTTTATTCATTAGTGTGCCTGACGCAGCACCTGTCGGGAGTCGATGACCAGACACTCACCCGGACAGCCCGACTCATCAGTGATCACCGGATCCGCTGGCAGCGTGTAGGCCATTCCATTTTTCTCCCTGATAAAATGCGCCATCCCGGCAAATGTCCATGACATGCTTAACCCCAGTCCGCCGAAGTCGTCATATTTTCTTAACGTCGCAACTTTCGGCAGATACTCGCCGGTCAGCCGATAATAGAGCGCACCCTGAAAATCTTTAGGTACCTGCTGAGTGATTGCCTGCTCAAGCAGGGCAAATTCTTTGCGGGCGGGCACCGAGTAGCCATTAATCAGGTGGCTTATCGACAGCGAGGCGGCAGCTATCACCAGCAGTGCATAAAAGGTTTTTTTCCATTTTAACTTTTTGCTGATTTCAAACAGGCCCAGGATAAACGCGCTGGTGGTGATCAGCGCACCGGCAATCAGGGTTCGGTAGGCCGCCATACTTTCACTGACAATCAGATTAGGCAGAGCGGCAATCAGCAGTAAGATAAACATCAGATAAAATTTGTCGTTGCCTGCTGCTTTAATTTTCTTAAGCCCAAAGCCAATAATGATCGATGAGATGATCACCGACACGGATTTTGCGCCGAGGTCAAAGTTGCAGATTACGTTCTTAAGGTATTCGCTGAAAAACCATTTCAGTTTAACCGGGACGTCGTAGCTGAATGCGGAACGCGGCAGCGAATGACCATAAATCTGGACAGGCAGTACCTTCGAGGCAATGAGCGCTGCGAACATTCCTGCGCCCAGCACCATCAGAGAGATTACCGCACGCTTCTTATCGATTTTTCGCTCTGAAAGGCACAAATCCAGTGCGGCAAAGAAGGTAAAGCTCATCGCTGCCGGTTGATAAAGACAGAAGGCTATGGTCAGCAGGCAGACCGCTATAATGCGACCTGTGATGCCCGGTTTTATCGAGAAGCGGTAGCTGGCACCTGCCAGCAGAATTGCAGCGATATAGGGAAAGCAGGATGCCCATGCAATATAAACCTGGAAGGAGGGCAGCAGACTAAGCAATAACGCAAAGGTGATCCGCTGAGCCTGATTCTCCAGCAGCGCATATTTCTGACACAGGGTATAGATGTAGTATCCGGTAAAGATGAGCAGAACAATTGCGACAGAACGCAGCAGCGCCAGGCGTTCTACGCTTTCCACCAGAAAAGAGGCGCTGTACTGAATAATGCCATATACCGGCCTGCCGGATAACGTGTCCCAGTTTAAAATACTCAGCTTGTCAAAATTAGCCCAGTAGAGGTTTGTCCAGTCATCGGTGTAGGCATAATGGGTTAAATAAGCAGGACTGTAAGCAATCAGGAAAACTGTCACAAAAAGCAAAAAGACCTGACGGCGGGTTATGCCGGTATCAGTGGCGATCATCTGTCATCCTTATTAATCTGTCCATCTTCTCTGCCCCTGAGTGGGCATTTAGTCGGTATTCTGAGGGGAGTTAATTTTTTTCGGCGCGGATTTTCGCAAAATATAGCGAGGACGATTCTTGGTTTCCATGTAAATGCGACCGATATATTCACCCAGCACGCCAATCCCAATAAGCTGAACGCCACCAAGAAACAGCACGGAAACCAGAATAGAGGGATAGCCTGGCACCGGGTTACCAAACAGCAGCTTATCCAGGATCATCCAGAGTCCATATAGAAAAGCTAGCGAGGCCACCAGAAAACCCAGATATGACCAGATGCGAAGTGGAACCGTAGAGAATGAGGTCAGTCCCTCCAGCGCAAGATTCCACAGCTTCCAGCCGCCGAATTTACTATGGCCCGCGATCCGCTCAGTACGCACATATTCCACGATATCAGTCTTTCCGCCGACCCAGCTCAGAATCCCCTTCATAAAGAGATTCTTCTCGGGCAGCAGCTTAATATTTTCGACGACTTCACGCGACATCAGACGGAAATCACCGACATTCTCTTCTATCTGCGGATGGCTGATGCTGTTATGCAGTTTGTAAAACCAGCGGGCGGTTTTGCGTTTGAGGTGGCCATCGGCACTTCTGTCCATCCGCTTGGCAAGAACAATATCAGCACCCGCCAGCCACTTGCTGATCATCTCAGGGATAACAGTGATGGGGTCCTGTAAGTCCACATCTATCGGGATAACGGCATCGCCGGTTGCGGCTTCCAGGCCGGCAAACAGCGCGGGTTCCTTGCCGAAATTACGAATAAACGACAGGCTACGTACCAGCGGATCGCTCTGACTCAGTTGGGTAATCAGCGCATGCGTTGCATCTGTGCTGCCATCATCAACAAAAACAATCTCAACCTGCCATGCTGCCAGCGCTTCATATTTTCTGACCGCGTCATAAAAAAGAGGGATGACCTCCTCTTCATTAAATACCGGTACCACCAGAGAGATTTTCATTATTCTCCTTTAAATACGATAAAGCGGGAAAAAAGAAAGCCACACGCCAGACTGATAGCCGATGAGGTGATCAGCGTAATAATCGGATAGAGGCCGAATCGATCAGCCAGATAACCGACGCTGAATGCCATCGCGCCCATAAAAAAGACGTAAAGAATATATCGCCACGCTGTCGCCTGCTGTTTAAATGTCCATCGCGCATTAACAAAGAAAGAGAAGGTAACGGCCAGGCAAAAAGCAATCAGGTTCGCGGTCGACTGGAACAGCCCCAGACTGAGGCAGATAAAAAAGGTCACCCAATGAATCAGGGTATTTACCAGACCCACAGTCAGATATTTTGCGAAGAAAGTCAGCATTTTATAATCATTTCTAATCGGTTGGGAAAAATATACAGCAATCCGCCAGCAATCAACAGTCTGGTGCTGACAAAGGCTGACAATCAGTGGCGGCTCGTATGATTCAGCAGGGCAGTACAAAAGTCCGCCATACGCGCCGGAGCTGTCAACTTTTCCTGACAGATCCCTTTCTGCAGGTGCGCGACTTAGCGTATTATTGTCTTATCTGAACCTGATTAAGGCGAACGCAATGCGTCTGGAAGTGTTCTGTCAGGACCGACTCGGTCTGACGCGTGAACTGCTCGATCTGCTGGTGGCACGCAACATTGATTTACGCGGTATCGAAATCACGGCGCTGGGCCGCATCTACCTGAACTTTTCTGCACTGGAATTTGACGCCTTCAGCAATCTGATGGCTGAAATCCGGCGTACACCGGGCGTAACAGATGTGCGCACGGTAGCGTACATGCCCTCTGAACGCGAGCATCGTGCGCTGAGCGCGCTGCTGGTGGCGATGCCGGATCCGGTTTTCTCCATCGATCTGAAAAGCAAGGTTGAACTGGCTAATCCGGCCGCACAGAACCTGTTTAATCTCGATGAAGAGAAGATGCGCAACTTCAGCGCCGGTAATCTGATTAACGGCTTCAACTTCATGCGCTGGCTGGAGAGCGATCGGGTTGAAGCGCAGGCGCAGCATGTGGTCATTGAGGGCCGCGATTTTCTGATGGAAGCGCGTCCTATTTATCTGCCGGGCGAAGAGGGTCAGAACGACAGGCCGGTGGGAGCGATGGTGATGCTGAAGTCGACAGCCCGCATGGGTCGTCAGTTGCAGAATCTGGTGGTCACCGATGAATCGGAGTTTGACCATATCATTGCTGTCACGCCGAAGATGCGTCAGGTGGTGGATCAGGCGCGTAAACTGGCGATGCTCGATGCGCCTTTACTGATTGTTGGCGACACCGGCACCGGGAAAGATATGCTGGCACGCGCCTGCCATCTGCGCAGTGCCCGTGGCAGGAATCCCTTCCTGGCGCTGAACTGTGCCTCTCTGCCCGACGACGTCGCCGAAAGCGAGCTGTTTGGTCATGCCGCCGGAGCCTATCCGAATGCGCTGGAAGGCAAGAAGGGCTTTTTTGAGCAGGCTAATGGCGGCTCTGTGCTGCTGGATGAGATTGGTGAGATGTCGCCGAGAATGCAGACCAAGCTGCTGCGTTTTCTCAATGATGGCACCTTCCGCCGCGTCGGTGAAGAGCATGAAGTGCATGTCAATGTGCGGGTAATCTGCGCTACGCAGAAAAACCTGATTGAACTGGTGCAGCGCGGGGAGTTCCGCGAGGATCTCTTTTACCGGCTCAATGTGCTGACGCTGCAACTGCCGCCTCTGCGCGATCGCCCGCAGGATATTCTGCCGCTGACCGAGATGTTTGTTGCCCGCTTTGCGGATGAGCAGGGGATGGCGCGTCCGCGACTCTCACCGCAGCTTAACGCTTTTCTGACCCGCTACGCCTGGCCTGGCAACGTGCGTCAGCTGAAAAATGCGCTTTATCGGGCGTTAACCCAACTGGAAGGTTACGAACTGCGTCCGCAGGATATCGTGTTGCCTGAACAGGCTCTGGATGTGTCACTGGGCGATGAGGCGCTGGAAGGGACGCTGGATCAGATCACCAGTCGTTTCGAACGGTCGATTCTGACGCGGCTCTATCTCTCCTATCCCAGCACCCGAAAACTGGCAAAACGGCTTGGTGTGTCGCATACGGCGATTGCTAATAAATTGCGGGAGTATGGTCTGGGGCAGAAGCGCACCGAAAGCGAGTAAACGGCAAACAGAAGATGAGAAGCGGATAACCTGGTTATCCGCTTTTTTTATTACTTCAGCGCGGTCAGCGCAGCGTCATAATCTGGCTCAGTGGTGATTTCATCAACCAGCTGGCTGTAGATCACTTTATCGTTCTCATCCAGCACAATTACGGCACGTGCGGTCAGACCTTCCAGCGCACCATCGGCAATTTCCACGCCATAATCATATTTAAACTCTGAGCCGCGCAGGGTCGACAACGTCACCACGTTGTTCAGGTTTTCTGCGCCACAGAATCGCGACTGGGCAAACGGCAGATCGGCAGAGATGCATAACACCACGGTGTTATTCAGTTCGCTCGCGGCCTGATTGAATTTGCGCACCGATGAAGCACAGACACCGGTATCTACGCTCGGGAAAATGTTCAGAATTTTGCGTTTTCCTGCATACTCAGAGAGCGCGACGTTGACCAGGTTTTTCGCTACCAGCGTGAAAGCTTTGGCTTTATCGCCAGCCTGAGGAAACTGACCCGCAACCGGTACGGCGTTACCCTGAAAATGAACAGTCTGAGACATAGTGATTCCTTTTAATGATAAAAAAGATCTGACACAAAACGGCTAAAGATAGCCGTTGTTTATGACATAAATGTTAAGGGTTTACGAGTTCAATTGTGGAATTTAACGTGGCGGTCTGCCACTGCGTCGCACATTGTGGAGTGGAAATGAGAACGGTAAAAAGTTATCCCGAAGCCTGGCCGTTGCATACGCCGTTTGTCATTGCCCGTGGAACCCGGACTGAAGTCAAAGTGGTGGTGGTGGAAATTGAGGAAGACGGAGTAAAAGGCGTTGGCGAAGCGACGCCTTATGCGCGCTATGGTGAAAGCGAGGCCTCGGTGCTGGCGCAAATCGCCGCGCTGCTGCCCGCGCTGCAACAAGGCATGACGCGCGAGGCGTTACAACAGGCGCTGCCCGCCGGGGCTGCGCGCAACGCCATTGACAGCGCACTGTGGGATCTCGCCGCACACCAGCAGCAGAGCAGCCTCTGGCAGCTTAGCGGCGTGACCGCACCTGAGGATGTGGTGACCGCGCAGACCGTCAGCATTGATACCCCCGAGGCAATGGCCAGCAGTGCGCTGGCGCTGTGGCAGCATGGTGCAACCCTGTTGAAGATTAAGCTGGATAATAATTTCATTACCGAACGGCTGATGGCGATTCGCGCCGCCGTGCCGGACGCGACCCTGATTGTGGATGCCAATGAATCCTGGCACGCCGAAGGTCTGGCGGCGCGCTGTCAGCTGCTGGCGGACATCAATGTGGCGATGCTGGAACAGCCCCTGCCAGCGGGTGAGGATGCGGCGCTGGAGAACTTTATCCATCCATTACCGATCTGCGCCGATGAGAGCTGTCACACCCGCGAAAGTCTGGCGGCGCTGCGAGGTCGTTATGAGATGATCAACATCAAGCTGGATAAAGCGGGCGGGCTGACCGAGGCGCTGGCACTGGCCGATGCGGCTCAGCAGCAGGGTTTTGCGGTAATGCTCGGCTGCATGCTCTGCACCTCGCGGGCGATACGCGCCGCACTGCCGCTGGTGCCGCAGACCCGCTTTGCCGATCTCGACGGGCCGACCTGGCTGGCGGTAGATGCAGAACCGGCGATTAAAGTGCGCAACGGTCAGCTGATCATTGCTGCCAGCGCAGCAGATTAACCATCATCTCCAGGTAGGTTTCAGTGGCTTCATCCACTGAAATCACCGGCATTTCAGCAGTCACGCAGGGCAGACTGAGATCTTTACACCAGCTGCCGAATGAGCCTGGCGTGTCATAACCAACGCTACTGACCCGCGGAAGGCCGGTGTGGCTGGCCAGCCAGCCCCCAATCTCTGCCTGATGCGGGTCGTCAATACAGCCCAGCGGTTCATGCCATGAGACGATCCAGCGTGGTTTCAGCTGATGAATCAGCGCACAGAGCGCCTGGGTTTCCGGTTCAGAAGCCGGATGAGTGCCGGTCGAGAGCGCCACATCACGATCATCGGCAGCGCTGTTCCAGCGATACACCGTCTCGCCTGACTGCCAGTTCGCCGCCGGAAAGTTGCGGTTGAGATCGACGCCGTTTGCGTTCGCGCGCAGTCCGAGCTGACAGCCATCAGGATTGACCGCTAACACCACGTGGTGCCGCCGCATTCCATCAGGCAGCGTCCGTAATGCGGCGGAGAGGGTGGCGATGGCCGCATTCTCATCACCGTGGGTACCCGCCAGAATCAACCCGCTCTCGGGATCGCCCAGCGGCGCCGGAAACCAGAGCAGCGGCGCACCCAGCACTGAGCGGCCATACTGCTGATAGGGGACGTCCAGTTTGCCGCGCAGGGGACGTGGATGGAGTGGCGACATAGTTATTTCCTCAAAGGGTTTTACTAAAAGTAGCGGAAAAGCCGTGTGCGGAAAATAGCTATTTATCTGTCAGCCATTTGCGCTAAAGTGCCCTGCACAAGTTGCATCGGCAACAGACTGATGCAGCGCTTCTTTGGGGTAAAGGAGTGATAATGGTCAAGACCTTTCGCATGACGCTGGCAGCAATCAGCCTGAGCAGCATCATCACACCCGCCATCGCGGCGAATCCACCCGCTGGCGCACAGCTGGCTGAACAGCAGCAGATCGTTCGCCATATTAAAGATGAACCCTCTTCGCTCGATCCGCTTAAAGCGGTAGGACTGCCTGAAATTCAGGTGATACGCGATCTGTTTGAAGGGCTGACCAATCAGGATGCACAGGGCAAAATCGTGCCGGGCGTGGCGCAGAGCTGGAGCAGCAGCGATAACAAAACCTGGGTCTTTACGCTGCGTAATAACGCGCGCTGGTCGAACGGTGATCCGGTCACGGCTCAGGATTTTGTCTACAGCTGGCAGCGGCTGGTCGATCCGAAAAACAGTTCAGCCTTTGCCTGGTTCGCGGGCTTAAGCGGTATTCAGAATGCGGCAGCGATTACCAAAGGCGAAATGACGCCCGACAAGCTGGGGGTGGTCGCACAGAGTAAAAACCAGCTTAAGGTGACGCTGGATCGTCCGGTGCCGTGGTTCCCGGCGCTGGTGGCTAACGTGGCGCTTTTTCCGGTGCCGCAGAAAATTATTGCGCAACAGGGTGACAGCTGGACGTCACCCGGCAAACTGGTGGGCAACGGGGCTTATCAGCTCAGCGAACGCGTAGTAAACGAAAAAATCGTACTGACACGTAATCCTCACTACTGGGATGATGCGCATTCGGTGCTGACGAAAGTGACTTTCGTGCCGATTAATGAAGAGTCGAGCGCCACTAAACGTTATCGATCCAACGATATTGATATCACCGAATCCTTCCCTAAAAACATGTATGCGCTACTGAAGAAAACCCTGCCCGGAGAGGTGTACACACCTGACCAGTTAGGCACCTACTACTACGCGTTTAACACGCAGAAAGGGCCGACGGCCGATGTGCGGGTTCGCAAAGCGCTCTCCTGGTCTATCGATCGGAAAGTGATTGCTGAAAAAGTGCTGGGCACCGGTGAGAAACCGGCGTGGCACTTTACGCCAGATGTGACAGCAGGCTTTAAGCCATTGCCCACATTTATGCAACAGCACGATCAGAACAGCCTGAATGCACAGGCCAAATCGCTGCTCGCTGCTGCCGGTTACGGTCCCGGCAAGCCGCTGAAACTCAAACTGCTCTATAACACCTCTGAGAGCCACCAGAAGATTGCGATTGCTGTGGCCTCGATGTGGAAAAAGAACCTGGGTGTGGATGTCACGCTGGAGAACCAGGAGTGGAAAACCTATATCGACAGCCGTAACAGCGGAAACTTCGATGTGATACGCGCCTCGTGGGTCGGTGACTACAATGAACCCTCCACCTTCCTGAATCTGCTGACGTCGGGCAACAGCAGCAACATCGCGCGCTTTAACAACGCGGATTATGATGCGGTTATCGCCAAAGCCAGCCGGGAGACCAGCGATCAGGTACGTAACAGCGATTACAACCGTGCCGAGCAGATCCTGGCTGAGCAGGCTCCGATCGCCCCCATCTATCAGTACACCAATGGCCGCCTGATTAAGCCCTGGGTTAAAGGCTATCCCATCACTAACCCTGAAGATGTCGCCTATAGTCGTGAACTTTGGATTGAAAAGCACTGAGTGCAGGTGGCCGGTCAACCGGCCACCCTCTGACATCTTTCTACACAGCCCGGAGATTGCAACTCAACACCGTCACGCTAGACTGTATCGTATTGATTTTAGTGGTGAGGCGATGGTGTGGACGTAATTGAAGGAAAAGCGTTACAGGTTTCAGATGCCATAATTTCCTGCCAGCTGGATGGCAAGGGCGGGATGATCCCGATTGCTGAAGATGAAGTCATCCAGTGTGAGCAGCCCTGCTGGCTCCATCTGAACTATACCCACCGTAAGAGCGCGGAGTGGCTGCAGTCGACGCCACAAATCCCTGATGCCGTGCGAGACGCCTTAGCAGGCGACAGTATGCGTCCACGCGTCAGCCGGCTGGGCGACGGCTTTATGATCGTGCTGCGCAGCGTCAACCACAACAGCGATGCGCGTCGCGACCAACTGGTGGTGATGCGGGTGTTTATCAACGATAAACTCATCGTCTCGACCCGGCGGCGTAAAGTTTCTGCCGTCGATGAAGTCCTTACGGATTTGCAGAATGGTAATGGCCCGATTGACTGCGGCAGCTGGCTGGTCGATGTCTGTGATGCCCTGACCGATCACACCAGCGAATTTATCGAAGATTTACATGACAAAATCATTGAGCTGGAAGATGCGCTGCTTGACCAGCGGATGCCGGCACGAGGCGAACTCGGCCTGCTGCGCAAACAGCTGATTGTGATGCGGCGGTATATGGCACCGCAGCGGGATGTCTATGCGCGGCTGGCCAGTGAAAAACTGGCCTGGATGGATGACAGCGAACGGCGCCGGATGCAGGAAATTGCCGATCGGCTGGGACGCGGGCTGGATGATCTGGATGCGGGCGTGGCGCGTACCGCGATTCTGGCTGATGAGGTTGCTTCTGCGATGGCGGAGTCGATGAACCGTCGTACCTATACCATGTCACTGATGGCGATGATTTTTCTGCCAGCTACCTTCCTGACCGGCTTGTTTGGCGTCAACCTGGGCGGTATTCCGGGCGGCGAATGGCGATACGGTTTCTCTATCTTCTGTCTGCTGCTGGTGGCACTGGCCGTCGGGGTAGCGGGGTACCTGCGCAAACGGCGCTGGCTCTGACGTTATGTGTAGCGTATCGGTTATCTGCGCTGAAAATCCCGTAAAGGACGCAAAAGCTGATCGACATCAAGAACCCATTGTCGCTGCTGACGCAAACTCTCTCCCGCAGGTGAATGCAACGTCAAGCGATGGGCGTTGCGCTCCATATTGTCTTACTTCCTAATTTAGAATTAATGCATAGCACATTTAATTCGAAACATGCCGGCCCGTGTGCCGGCTTTTTTTTTGCCCGCCTGGCTGTAACGCCGTTCCTTACCTAAGCTTAAAATCCATTCGCAACAAAAGGAGTACGGCATGAGCGCGATTTTTAACAGCGAGCCGATCCCCACGGATCCGACCCCGATTCCTGAGCCGATTCCTCAGCCACAACCCCAGCCTGATCCGCCGACAGATCCGGAGTTTCCACCGATAATGGATCCACCACCGCACCGCAACATATAAAAAAGGGCGTGCTGCCAGCAGCACGCCCTTAATCTGTCCAGCACTTATTTAATCTGAATCACATCCAGACGCGCGCTGGTATCCGGGGCATCCTCTTCATCAGCCCGCCAGCCAACAGGCTGTAGCGGCAGGCTTTCCCGGTCAAAGGCGAGGTCTCCGCCATCAACCACCGCATCGCCATGCTTAATGCCTTTAAAATCGAACAGGTTGATATCCGCCATATGTGACGGCACCACATTCTGCATCGCGCTAAACATGGTTTCGATACGGCCAGGATAGCGCTTATCCCAGTCTCGCAGCATATCGGCCACCACCTGACGCTGCAGGTTAGGCTGAGAACCGCAGAGGTTACACGGAATAATCGGGAACTGACGCGCTTCTGAGAAGCGGATGATATCTTTCTCACGGCAGTAAGCCAGCGGACGGATCACAATCTGCTTGCCATCGTCGCTCATCAGCTTTGGCGGCATGCCTTTCATTTTTCCGCCGTAAAACATGTTCAGGAACAGCGTCTGCAGAATGTCATCGCGATGGTGGCCCAGCGCAATTTTAGTACAGCCCAGCTCGGTCGCGACGCGATAGAGGATGCCACGACGCAGGCGCGAGCAGAGTGAGCAGGTGGTTTTGCCTTCCGGGATCTTATCTTTGACGATGGAGTAGGTATCTTCTTCGATAATCCGATACTCAACGCCCTGCGACTCAAGATATTCCGGCAGGATATGCTCAGGGAAGCCCGGCTGTTTCTGGTCGAGGTTAACGGCAATCAGACTGAAGTTGACCGGCGCGCTTTTTTGCAGACTGCGCAAAATTTCCAGCATGGTGTAGCTGTCTTTGCCGCCCGACAGGCATACCATGATGCGGTCGCCTTCTTCAATCATATTAAAATCTGCAATGGCTTCGCCGACGTTACGACGCAGACGTTTTTGCAGTTTATTGAGGTTGTACTGTTCTTTCTTGTCAACCGTTTGATTATCTTGCATTTTTACCTATCTCAAAATCCAGAAAGCGTAGCTAAAGGGCAAATTGCCGTGCGCGTTCAGCCAGACACTTCACTGCGGTGTCACGAATATGCAGCGTATGGTACGGATTGTTGCCGCGAATGCCAGTACTGGAGTGAAGTAATCAGCGGATAGCCGCCCGGCGAATCCGGCAGAGGCTGCCCGTTAAGGGGGGCAGCGACGTAAATCGATGCGGCGGTACTCAATGAAGCAAAGAGGGCAGGCCTTACCAGGCCATTGCCCAAAAACTGTGGGATGAAACAACACGAACAGAGTTCAACTATGCGATGTCAGCTGGCTGGCACATCTTTCCACTGGCAATCGATTTCATCATTGTGCGCAGAACAGGATGGCGGTGATGCCTGGTAAGCATCAGCCCGCGCATTCTCTTTATTTGCCGCACACCCCGCAGTCATAAAAATGATTGAGATAATTAACAGAGATTTCATCAGAGCGACCACTAAGCAAAAAAAAGAGCATGCACCGCTATTAATCAATCATGCCTAAACGGAGTTCTGTTTATGCTTATCTGATCTGAAAACTCTATTTGAATTGTTGCGATAAATTCGCAGGGAGTTAAATATCATGATGTACTGTTAATTTCATTATCGGCTGAATCTGAAAAACCTTGCTGTTGAATGTGCGTTGACACTGCCGGGTTATAATTAAGAACACCTGAATTGCACAAATATCAGCTTTTTTTGTGTCCCGTTAAATCTGAAACGATTTTACTTACCCATATCTCCATGGCCAAAACCGTGGCTTTCAATGTAATATTGGTAAAATAAAAGCCATTAAAATGAATATGAAAGTTAAAGAGAGTCGCTTTAATTTTTACGCTTATACGCGTTTTTCCTGAGAGACCTGCTGTGACTTTATCGTTTCGCACATCATGGCAATGCAGGCGGCGTAACAAACCGTTAAATTGCTGGCTATATATGTGAATAAGGACGGAGAAAAGTTTAAAGTCTATGAGGCATCAGGAAAACACGCACGATATAAAAAATTATGGTGTTCGATTTATATTGACGCTGATACTCTTTTTACTCTGCTATGTTGCAGTTATGTATTGCGGCGTTTTGTTGCTGGTAAACCGACACGGATTACTGCATTTTCTGCAGCACTGAATTTAGTATTGCTAGCCACAGGCTTTAAAAATCCAGCGATAGGCATGATGTAAAAAGTGTCTGAGCATTTCCAGCAAACTTTCAGCGCCTTCCACCGCCAGACATTGTCCGGTCTCAAGCGCATTATTCACGGAATTACGATGATCCAGGATCATCATGATAGCCACAGCGCCCGCAATCAGCGTAAAGATAAACATGCTCAATACCGGCCAGCTACTTTTACGTGCAGAAGCGGACAGGGTATCGTCACGATGGTCAGAGTTCTGGCGCATTTTTCCCCGGATAAATGGTTACCTTAATAAACAATCACGGATTATGACATTAATTCCCGGCGGGCTCTATCTCTCAGGTCAGTCTGCATGATTTTCTGATTCTGGTAATAGTTGAATTTAATGGAGAGGGCAGAAGGCAGTGAGTTCGGATGACTCCCTTCTGCAACGTCCTGCCGCTGACCGGCCTGGGTTCAGCAGGAATGGCTTTTATGGAGAGGGATTTACATCATCTCCAGCGACTGAACTCCTTTGATCTCCATGACCTTATCGTAGAGGTGAGCATCGTTTGATTTGCGGGACAGCGTCACCTGAACACTGAGCTCACACAGACCACTCTCCTCATCCCGGTTAATCACCGTCACATTGCCGTAGCGAATGCCTTCCCGCTGCATGACCAGCAGCACCAGCGGCACACTTTTGGGCTTAAGGAAAACCAGCAGCGTATGATGTTTACCGATGAGAAAATGGCTCAGGCGGCGGAAGACCTCCAGCACCACCAGCGCCAGCACCGTGCCATAAATGCCTATCTCATACATGCCGCTACCAATCACCAGATCAATCGCCGCAGTCACCCATAATCCCGCCGCCGTGGTTAAGCCTTTCACCACCTGCTTCTGAATCATAATGGTGCCCGCGCCAAGGAAACCCATGCCGCTGACCACCTGTGCCGCAATACGGCTGGGATCCAGTGCTACATGTTCGCTGTTGAGCATATCGGCGAAGCCATATTTCGATACCAGCATAAACATCGCACTACCGATACCGACCAGAATATGGGTACGCAGTCCCGCTTCTTTGGCCCGCATCTGGCGCTCCATGCCGATCAGGCCGCCAAGAATACCGGCCAGCGCTATGCGAATTAACATATCCATTAACATGGCTTTACTCCGAATTAAGAAGGGCTGAAAAAGGGTGACAGTTCAGCGATAACAGGTAAACAAGATAATTCTGCTTGCAAATGACGCCGAAGAATTTTGTAAAAAGCTGTTTCACCTCTCGACCCGTTGTGCTGCCTGACATATGCTGAGCCAGCCTTTTCCCCCACTTCCCGGAGTCCGACTGATGAAAGCAGCCACCTTTTTGCTGGCCGGTGCCGCGTTATTACTCTCTGCCTGCAGCAGCAACAGTGATGATAACGAGCCACCGCAACAAGCCACCGCCGCCCACATCCAGCCACGGGTGGTGATGTCTTCCCTGGCAGAAAGCACCTGTTCAAATGCGGGTGGAACGCTGGCATTTTCGCATCAGCTGGATGGCTCAAGAGTGGGGATGTGTCAGTTAGTGAATGGCCGTCGCTGTGATGAGCAGGCGTTAATTGGCGGGAATTGCGCGCGCTGATGATCAGGCCGGATTGCTCCGGCCCGCACAGTCAGGCAGAAAGTCGGTTCGGGCAGTTTTCACCGCGGTCGAGCTGGCTGAGATTATTCAGTGTCGTTTCAGAAATGGCGGTCAGCGCTTCGGCGGTTAAAAACGCCTGATGGCCGGTGAACAACACGTTATGGCACGCCGACAGACGGCGGAACACATCGTCCTGAATCACATCATTCGACTTATCTTCAAAGAACAGATCACGTTCATTCTCATAAACATCCATGCCGAGCGCGCCGATTTTCTGCTGTTTCAGCGCGTCAATCGCCGCCTGTGAATCAATCAGACCACCACGACTGGTGTTGATAACCATCACCCCATCACGCATCTGTTTAAACGCGTCGGCGTTGAGCAGATGATGATTCTCCGGCGTCAGCGGACAGTGCAGCGTAATGACGTGGGATTCAGCAAACAGCGTCTTCAGATCGACATATTCCGCGCCCAGTTCCAGCGCCTGCTCACTCGGGTAGGGATCATACGCCAGCAGCCGCATACCAAAACCTTTCAGAATCCGCATAGTCGCGATCCCGATTTTACCGGTACCGATAACACCCGCGGTTTTGTTATGCATGTTGAAACCGGTCAGGCCGTCGAGCGAAAAGTTTGCGTCACGGGTACGCTGATAAGCGCGATGAATACGGCGATTCAGGGTCATCATCAGGCCGATAGTATGTTCAGCGACCGCTTCCGGTGAGTAGGCGGGCACGCGCACCACCTCCAGACCCAGCTCTTTTGCAGCAGCCAGATCAACATTATTGAAACCGGCACAGCGCAGCGCGATATATTTCACACCCAGCCCGGCCAGCTCTTCCAGCACCGGGCGACTGCCGTCATCGTTTACAAAGATACAGACAGCATCGCAACCCACAGCGGTTTTGGCGGTGCTTTCAGAGAGTAAAAAGTCAAAAAACACCAGTTCAAAGCCGAACTGCTGATTGACCTGCTCAAGGTATTTCTGATCGTAATGTTTGGTGCTGTAAACCGCGATTTTCATCGTTGTGCTCCTGCAGAGGTGATAGAGCAAGGATAACGTTTTCTGACAGACTTTGCTGAAACAGCTGACTTGTGTCCGGCGCAGACCTTCACCTCTGGCAGATTACATGCCATCATCGTTGTCAGGATACTGTAAGGAAAAGGATTATGGCTTTTATGCCACGGATGTTCCGGCGACGGCTGGCCGCCATTCTGGCGCTGATTCTGCTGCTGCTCGGCCTGATCTTGACTGTAACGCAATGGCTGCCGCGGCTGGTCGGCATCTGGCTACCTGAAGATACCCGCATTGAGCTGTCGGGCGCACCGCGCTGGCGGGAGGGTGGCCTGTGGTTGCCACAACTTCGTTATCTCGCAGGGGATTGCTCCCTGGCAACGGTAAAGGGGGTGTCGCTGGGCTGGCATCAGTCGCGCTGGAAACTGAATGCGTCAGAGCTGACGCTGGATAGCACCTGCCTGCAAAAATTACCGGCCAGTGATGACAGCACGGCAGCCCCCAAAACGCTGGCCGAATGGCAGGCAATGCTGCCTGGCGCCGACGTTCATCTGAGCAAATTAATCGTTACGCCGTGGCAGACGTATGCGGGCGCGCTGGATCTGACGCTGGAAAAAGATCGCCAGCAACTCAGTTATCAGGGCGATAATCTGCAACTGGCGGCAACGCTGACCGGTCAGCAGCTCGCTATCAGTCGCCTGACGCTCACCCATCCCGCACTTCCTGAACCTGTCACACTGAGTGGTCATCTGGCGTTACCCACCTTTGCCACTGATCTGCCGGTGAACGGCGAAGTGACCGGACAGCTGGCGCTGAACGCACTGCCGCATCCCCTGCATCTGACGCTTAACTGGCAGCAGCAGCAGGGCGAGCTACGCGTGGCGATGGCCGAAGTGACTAGGCCGCTTCTCAGACTGCCCTGGCAGATCAGCCGCGATCAGATTCGGATTGAAAAGGGCAAATACTTCTGGCCGCTGGAGGCTCAGCCGCTATCAGGGTTTGTTAACCTGACGCTGGATAACTGGCAGTCGGGCCTTGAAAGTAGCCAGATTAGCGGTCGCGTTAACCTGCTGACCCAGGGACGCGGCGGCAAGGGCAATGTGGTGCTTGGCGTCGGTCCCGGCAACCTCAGCCTGACCAACAGCAACCTGCCGTTTCAGCTAACCGGCGAAACCAAGCTGGCCGATCTTCAACTTTATGGCTCGATTCCGGGTGTGCTCAGCGGCTCGCTGCTCGATCCTCAACTGGTGCTGCAACCTAAATCGCTGCTCCGCCTGCGGGGCCGGTTGCTGTCAACGCTGGAAGTGGACGAAGCGCGCTGGCCTTTGGCGGGCGTACGACTCTCCTCGCAGGGTATTGATGGCCGCCTGCAGGCCATTCTCAATGCGCACGATGCCAGTTTTGGCCGCTTCCGGTTGCATCTCGATGGCCGCGCCACTGATTTCTGGCCCGATAAGGGCGAATGGAACTGGCGCTACTGGGGAGATGGCGAGATGCTGCCGCTGCAGGCGCGCTGGGATGTTAAAGGCACGGGCGGCTGGCACGACACCCTGATCCATCTGGATACCTTGTCCACCGGTTTTAATCAGCTGGCGTATGGCAGTGT
Organism: Pantoea sp. paga; assembly: GCF_007558755.1. NCBI lineage: Bacteria > Pseudomonadati > Pseudomonadota > Gammaproteobacteria > Enterobacterales > Erwiniaceae > Pantoea > Pantoea sp. paga. The sequence continues at coordinate 424,378 of NZ_VLTF01000001.1, read as the reverse complement.
CAACGTTGCAAAACCGCGTCTGACACTGACTAAACCAGTAAACTGGCAGCGTGATGCGGCGCATCCGGCGTTCAATGGGCATTTCCGCCTGCAGGCGGGAGAGACCCGCTTCAGCTATGGCGGACATCTGGCAGACTCCACGCTCGACTTTGAGGCGAAAGGTCGTGATCCCGGTTATTTTATCTGGCGAGGCACTTTACAAGCGGGCAAGGTTGGCCCGCTGCGGGTTAATGGCCGCTGGGATGGCGAACGGCTTCGCGGCCAGGCCTGGTGGCCGGCACAGTCGCTGACGGTGTTTCAGCCGTTGCTCAGCCCCGACATGAAAATGCAGATCCAGGGCGGCAGTTTGCAGGCACAGGTCGCTTTTTCCGCCGCAAGTGAGCAGGGTTTCCAGGCGGGAGGCCACTGGACGGTAAAACAGGGCAGCATCTGGACGCCTGACAGCCAGGTTAACGGTATCGATTTCTCGTTGCCGTTCAGATTCCATGAGCAGCAATGGCAGTTTGGTCAGCATGGCCCGGTATCATTGCGCATTGCCGAGGTTAAGAACCAGTTTGCGATGCAGAATATTCGCGCTGACCTGCAGGGTAACTGGCCGTGGTCCGAACAGGCGCCACTGACGTTGCAGGATGTCAGCCTTGATCTGCTGGGCGGACAAATTACGCTGCCCGTTTTGCGCATGCCGCAGCATGATCCAGCCCGGGTGTCACTGCGCAATATCAGCCTCAGCGAGCTGGTGACGGCGCTGAAACCTAAACAGTTTGCCATGTCGGGCAAGGTCAACGGTGAACTGCCGCTGTGGCTCAATAATCCACACTGGCTGGTGGAGAAAGGGTGGATTGCCAACAGCGGTCCGCTGACCTTCCGGCTGGATAAAGATATGGCGGATGCGATTACCCGCAATAACGTGGCGACGGGCGCCGCGCTGGACTGGTTACGTTATATGGAAGTCTCCCGCAGCTGGGCCACGATCAATCTGGATAATCTTGGCGACCTCACCATGGAGGCCCAGGTACAGGGCATCAGCCAGTTCAGTAACCGTCGTCAGACGGTCAATCTCAACTATCATCATCAGGAAAACCTGTTTCAGCTCTGGCGCAGCCTGCGCTTTGGCGATAATTTGCAATCCTGGTTAGAGCAACATGCGAATTTGCCATCCAACAAGGACACTTCACCATGAGCCTGAGGGCACTACTGGTTCTGGCAGCCGGACTGCTGAGCATCGGCTGCGTGCCGCGCATTGAAGTCACGGCACCTAAAGATCCCATCACCATCAACATGAACGTGAAAATCGAACATGAGATCCACATCAAAGTCGATAAAGACGTGGAAGCGCTATTGAAAAACCAGAGCGGTCTGTTCTGAGGAGAGCAACGATGAAACGCATAAGCGCGGTGCTGTTCCTCGCTCTTACGATGGCGCAGCCTGCCTGGGCACTGACGCTGGATCAGGCGCGGCAATCGGGGCGGGCAGGTGAAACGCTCTCCGGCTATCTGGCGGCACGTGCGCAGGATAGTGAAACGCTGGCACTGGTGCAGCGTATTAATGCCGGACGTCAGCAGGAGTATCAGCGACTGGCAGAACAGAATAATCTCTCCACGGCCGATGTCGCCAGTATTGCCGGACAGAAGCTGGTGAGCCGTGCGGCAGCGGGGGAATATGTGCGCGGCATTAACGGTCAGTGGCTGAGAAAAGCGGCAGAGAGCAGTCAGTAACCGGCGAAAAAAAACCGGGCGCATGGCCCGGTCTTTTACAGCGTCATCCTGAGATGAGTGAGACTTATGCAGTCACAATCTGCTTGATAGCGTCTTTCGCTTCAGCGGTCGCTTTGCTGGCCACTTCCGGACCGTAAGCGATGCCTTCAGCAAACACGAACTCAACATCAGTGATGCCGATGAAACCCAGGAACAGCTTGACGTAAGGGGTCAGCAGGTCAGTTGGGGTATCTTTGTGAATGCCGCCACGGCTGGAGATAACGACTGCCGTTTTGCCTTTAACCAGACCTTCCGGGCCTGCTTCGGTGTAACGGAACGTCACGCCAGCACGAGCAATCAGGTCGAAATAGTTTTTCAGCTGCGTCGGGATGTTGAAGTTGTACATTGGCGCGGCAATCACCACTTCATCATGAGCCTGCAGTTCTGCAATCAGTTCATCAGACAGGTCCAGAGCCTCCTGCTGACGAGGTGACAGCGGGGTATCAGATGGACGCATTGCACCCACTAACTCGCCATCAAGTACCGGAATTGGGTTAGCCGCCAGGTCACGTACGGTAACCTCTTTACCCTGGGCCTTTGCCTGTTCGATGTAGAAGTCAGCGAGCTGGCTTGATTGTGAGTAGCCTGCAAGAATGCTTGATTTCAGAACTAAAACTTTGCTCATGGTGGTTTCCTGTCTGTTACGCGGAAGACTTTCCGCTCAATGGTTTACACTCTACGGTTATCGATGGCGCGGTGAAAGCGCAATATTTCGAGACCCATGTTCGAATTTATTGAATAAGCGTAACCGGGGCCAGCCGCCGGAACAGTTCAGAATGTGCTATGATGCGCGCAATTATTTTTATTGAATCAGCTGGTTATCCCGGCTTGCAGGGCGCTGCTTCGCGCAGCGACACCGTCTGAGTAAGGTACGTCACTATTATGTCATCTCCCGATACATCCCCACTGGCAGCGCTCTGGTCACGCCTCGACGGTGTAATGCTGCGCGATCGCCAGCGGTTACAGCGCCGTTTACAGGGTGCCAGAAAAGCTAAAAATCCCGAGGCACAGCAGGGCATTGCCAGCGAGCTTGAGCAGGACTTTATCGCTGCCGAGCAGCGCGTGGCCCAGCGCCGTGCGGCCACGCCAGCCATTACCTTCCCGGACAATCTGCCGGTCAGTCAGAAGCAGCAGGATATTGCTGAGGCGATTCGCGATCACCAGGTAGTGATTGTCGCCGGTGAAACCGGCTCGGGTAAAACCACGCAGCTGCCGAAAATCTGTCTGGCGCTGGGACGTGGTGTGACGGGTCTGATTGGCCATACGCAGCCGCGCCGTCTGGCCGCGCGTACCGTGGCGAACCGTATTGCCGATGAGCTCAGCACTTCGCTGGGCGGCTGCGTCGGCTATAAAGTACGGTTTAACGACCAGGTCAGCGACCTGACGCAGATTAAACTGATGACCGACGGGATTCTGCTGGCGGAGATCCAGCAGGATCGTCTGCTGATGCAATATGACACCATCATTATTGATGAAGCGCACGAACGCAGCCTGAATATCGATTTTCTGCTCGGTTATCTGCGAGAGCTGTTGCCGCGTCGCCCCGATCTGAAAGTGATTATCACTTCAGCCACCATCGATCCACAGCGTTTCTCGCGTCATTTCAATAATGCGCCGGTGATTGAAGTCTCAGGCCGGACCTATCCGGTTGAAGTGCGCTATCGGCCGGTGATCGAAGAGGCGGATGATGGCGATCGTGACCAGCTGCAGGCGATTTTTGATGCCGTAGATGAGCTGGGCCGCGAAAGCCGGGGCGATATCCTGATCTTCATGAGTGGTGAGCGTGAAATACGTGATACCGCCGACGCGCTGAACAAACGCGATCTGCCGCACACCGAAGTGCTGCCGCTCTATGCACGGCTGTCGAACGCCGAACAGAACCGGGTGTTTCAGTCGCACAGTGGCCGCCGTATCGTGCTGGCGACCAACGTCGCGGAAACCTCACTGACGGTGCCGGGGATTAAATATGTGATCGATCCCGGTACGGCGCGTATCAGTCGTTACAGTTTCCGTACCAAAGTACAGCGCCTGCCGATTGAACCGATATCACAGGCGTCTGCCAACCAGCGTAAAGGGCGTTGCGGCCGCGTTTCAGACGGTATCTGTATCCGTCTCTACGCGGAAGATGACTTCCTGAGTCGTCCGGCCTTTACCGATCCTGAAATCCTGCGCACCAACCTGGCGTCAGTGATCCTGCAGATGACCTCGCTGGGCCTCGGCGATATCGCTGCCTTCCCGTTTGTGGAAGCGCCCGATAAGCGCAATATCCAGGATGGCGTCCGCCTGCTGGAAGAGCTGGGCGCGCTGACCCTGAACGAAGAGACCGGTCACTATAAGCTCACCGGTTCCGGGCGTCAGCTGGCGCAGTTGCCGGTGGATCCCCGCCTGGCGCGGATGGTGCTGGAAGCGCAGAAATTTGGCTGCGTGCGTGAAGTGATGATTATCACCGCAGGCCTGTCGATTCAGGATCCGCGTGAGCGTCCGGCAGATAAAAAACAGGCGTCCGATGAAAAGCACCGGCGCTTTGCCGACAAAGACTCCGACTTCCTCGCCTATGTGAACCTCTGGAACTATCTGGCGGAGCAGCAGAAAGCGCTGTCCGGTAATGTTTTCCGCCGCCAGTGCAAAAGCGATTTCCTTAACTATCTGCGCGTGCGGGAATGGCAGGATATCTACACCCAGCTGCGGCAGGTGGTGCGTGAACTCGGCATTCCGGTTAACAGTGAACCGGCTGAGCTGCAGCCTGTCCACTGCGCGCTGTTAAGTGGTCTGCTGTCGCATATCGGGCAGAAAGACACCGATAAGCAGGAGTATACCGGCGCGCGCAATACCCGCTTCGCGATCTTCCCTGGCTCCGGGCTGTTTAAAAAGCCGCCGAAGTGGACCATGGTGGCGGAACTGGTCGAGACCAGCCGCCTGTGGGGCCGCACGGCAGGCCGTATTGAACCGGAGTGGATTGAGCCGCTGGCACAGCATCTGATCAAGCGCAGCTACAGTGAACCGCACTGGGAGAAATCGCAGGGCGCGGTGATGGCCAGCGAAAAAGTCACGCTCTATGGCCTGCCGATTGTCGCCGCCCGTAAAGTTAACTATGGCAGCATCGATCCCACCCTGAGCCGTGAACTGTTTATTCGTCACGCGCTGGTGGAGGGCGACTGGCAGACCCGACACGCCTTCTTCCGTGCAAACCAGAAGCTGCGCAGCGAAGTGGAAGACCTGGAACACAAATCCCGTCGTCGCGACATTCTGGTCGATGACGAAACGCTGTTTGCTTTTTATGACCAGCGCATTGGCAAAGAGGTGGTCTCGGCGAAGCATTTCGACAGCTGGTGGAAACTGGCCAGTCGCGAAAACGCAGAACTGCTGAATTTCGACAAGCAGATGCTGATCAAAGAGGGTGCGGATAAAGTCAGTCAGCTCGACTACCCCAACTTCTGGCATCAGGGCAACCTCAAACTGAAGCTGAGTTATCAGTTTGAGCCGGGCGCAGATGCGGATGGCGTGACGGTACATATTCCGCTGCCGCTGCTGAACCAGGTAGAGGATAGCGGTTTTGAGTGGCAGATCCCCGGTGTACGCCGTGAACTAATCATCGCACTGATTAAGTCGCTGCCAAAGCCGCTGCGACGCAACCTGGTGCCTGCGCCCAACTACGCCGAGGCGTTCTTAGGAAGAGTGAAAGCGATGGAGATGCCGCTGCCTGATGCGCTGGCGCGGGAATTTCGCCGCATGACCGGCGTCACGCTGGAGCGGGAAAACTGGCAGTGGGAACAGGTGCCCGATCATCTGAAAATGACGTTCCGGGTAGTCGACGAGCACAACCGTAAACTGCTGGAAGGTAAAGATCTCACTGCGCTTAAGGCACAGCTGAAAGACAAAGTGCAGGAAACGCTGTCGAAAGTGGCGGATGACGGGCTGGAGCAGAGCGGGCTGCATATCTGGAGTTTTGGCGATCTGCCACGCAGTTATGAACAGAAGCGCGGCAGCTACCAGGTTAAAGCCTGGCCTGCGCTGGTCGACGAGAAAGAGAGCGTCGCCATTCGTCTGTTTGACAGCGAGCAGGAGCAGCAAAAAATGATGTGGCGCGGTCAGCGTCGCCTGCTGCTGCTGAATGTGCCGTCACCGGTTAAGTATCTGCACGAGAAGCTGCCGAACAAAGCCAAGCTCGGACTCTACTTTAACCCTTATGGCAAAGTGCTGGAGCTGATTGACGACTGCATCGCCTGTGGCATCGACAAGCTGATGGGGGAAGCGGGCGGACCGGCCTGGGATCAAACCTCTTTTGAGCAGTTGCGTGACAAAGTGCGCGGCGAACTCAATGAAACCGTGGTGACCATCGCGAAGCAGGTCGAGCAGATCCTGACGGCAGTCTTCAACATTAATAAGCGTCTGAAGGGCCGGGTCGATATGACCATGGCGCTGGCGTTATCTGACATCAAAGCGCAGTTAAGTGGTCTGGTTTATCGCGGCTTTGTCACCGGCAACGGCTGGCAGCGACTGGCCGATACCCTGCGTTATCTGCATGGGATTGAGCGCCGACTGGAAAAACTGCCTGCCGATCCGCACAGCGATCGTGCGCGGATGTTAAAAGTGCAGGCAGTGGAACAGGCTTATCAGGCGTGGCGCAACAAGCTGCCGCCGCAGCGTCAGGATGATGAAGAGGTGCAAAATATCCGCTGGATGATCGAAGAGCTGCGAATCAGTTACTTTGCTCAGCAGCTGGGTACGCCTTATCCCATTTCAGATAAGCGTATTCTGCAGATGATGGAGCAGATAGCGGGTTAAACGCCGGGATGCGCGCCGTAACCGGCGCGCATCCGATAATGAGGGTAAGAGTGCGGGCTACTGCGCCAGGGATTCCAGCTTATCTTTAAACGAGGTGACCGAAATCGCGCGGTTATCAGCCAGGTAGCGATCTTTCGCTGCCGGTGCTGAGCTTTGTACCGCGATTAACTGCCAGCCTTTATCGCTGTTGAGCAGCAGTGGCGAACCACTGTCACCTGGCAGGGTGTCACACTGATGCGACAGCACGGCGCGCTGCGCCCAGCCGGTGATCAGGCAATCGCTGTGAGAGTAAAGCGTGTCCAGATGATCAGCCGGATAGCCCGCCTGCGTCACTTTGCGTCCGGTCAGCTTCAGCGCCGCAGTGAGATCGCTGCGTGAGCCATCGAACAGCGGAATAGGCGTAATCGCTGAGGGCGGATTGCGTAAAATCACGATGCCGTAATCATAGGGTGCTGCACTGCTCGGCACGATCCAGCCTTCACCGTCCGCTTTTAACTTTGACGCCAGCGAGGGTTCAACCCGCGCATCAATATCATGAAGCTCGTAGCGCCAGCCTTTATCGCTGGCCATAAATCGCAGCGCAACCGGCTTATCGAAATTACCCGGCGGAGCAAGCAGACAGTGTCCGGCGGTCAGCGCCAGATGCGGAGAGATGAGTGTGGCAGTACAGAGGTTGCCGCTTTCGGTTTCAAGCTGACCAATGGCATCCCAGGGGGCAGCGGTAATATCGGTGATTGCCTGGCGATGATCCTTACCGAAAAACAGCATCTTAATTTCAGCAGGAGTAGGCGAGTCATCGTCATCATCGGCATGAACCGTGGTGGCAAAGCTGAAGAGTCCAACCATTAACAGGGTAGCCAGGCGCATAGAAATCTCAATGGCGAGAAAAAATTAACGTTATTGTTATTACGTAAGTACGGTAACTATAGTCGGTGAGCGTTGAAAAAGGGAGTTTTATTGGTTAATCAGTACGCTACAGCGGTTAAACAAAAAAGCTTGCTGCAACAATGCCACACAGGATCATCACCAGCAGAATAATTTCGAAGCGATAGCGACGCACCATATCATCGACTCCAGTAAAGAAACACCCGGCAGAACCGGGTGTTTTTAATCATCATCTCGTGGCCGTGCGCTGAAGGCGACCTTAGTTTTTAGCTGCTGGTTTCACAACTTTTTTGTGGTGAACTTTTTTAGCAGCCTGAGCTTTCTGTGCAGCTGGTTTAGCTACTTTTTTGTGGTGAACTTTTTTAGCAGCCTGGGCTTTCTGAGCGGCTGCCTGAGTGGCTTTTTTGTGGTGAACTTTTTTAGCGGCCTGGGCTTTCTGAGCAGCTGGTTTAGTGGCTTTTTTGTGGTGAACTTTTTTAGCGGCCTGGGCTTTCTGTGCAGCAGGTTTAGCTACTTTTTTATGGTGAACTTTTTTAGCAGCCTGCGCTTTCTGCGCGGCATCTTTTTTCACAGCTTTTTTGTGGTGTTTCTTAGCGGCCTGGGCTTTCTGAGCCGCTTTATGGTGTTTCTTGTGCGCAGTTTTGTGAACGGTTTTAGCCGGTGCTGCAGCGGTAGTAGTGGTTGTTGCGGCTGGCGCAGCAGCTGGAGCAGCTGTGGTGTCAGCAGCGAAAGCAACAGAAGACATACCCATAGCAGCGGCGACAACCAGTGCAAATAATTTTTTCATTGCAAATCCCTCGAAGACTATTTTTTCATGTGTAGCCCACTGCGGGGCCGGTGAAGAGACTATAGGGATATCAATGAACGGTGTCCGTGGGTGTTTGGTATCGGCGTGTAACCGATTGTACAAAGGCGGGAAAGGGCGGTCAGCAGACCGCCCGAGAGCTTAGCTATTCAGGTAACGTTGTTCAAGGTGCTGGCGGAAGAAAGCCGGATTCAGCGCTTCGCCGGTGGCGTTGATCAGCAGCTGATCGGTAGAGAAACGGCTGCCGTGCTGCCAGATGTTCTGTTGCAGCCAGTCGAATACCGGCTGCAGCTCACCGTGCTGAATCAGCTCGCTGAGCTGAGGAATCGCAAGATGTACCGAGCGGAACAGCTGTGCGGCGTACATCGCGCCCAGCGTATAGGTCGGGAAGTAGCCAAAGGCGCCGTCGGTCCAGTGGATATCCTGCATACAGCCATCACGGTAGTTACCCCGGGTATCCAGACCCAGCGACTGCATCATTTTCTCATCCCACAGCGCCGGAATATCCTCAACCTCAATCTCGCCTTCAATCAGCGCCTGCTCGATTTCATAACGCAGAATGACATGCGCCGGATAGCTGAGCTCATCGGCGTCAACCCGGATCAGGCCAGGCTTAACCTGCTGGGTCAGGCGCACAAAATTATCCGCCTGCAGGGCAGGCTGGTCGCCAAAGGTGGCGATCACCTGCGGCAAAATGCGCTGCAGGAATTCGCGGCTGCGACCAAGCTGCATCTCCATAAACAGGCTTTGTGATTCGTGGATAGCGGTGGAGCGCGCCAGCGCCACCGGCTGCCCGCGCCACTGCTGCGGCAGATTCTGCTCATAGCGGGCGTGGCCGGTTTCGTGGATCACGCCCATCAGCGCGCTGAGAAACTCATTCTCGTTGTAACGGGTGGTAATGCGCACATCTTCCGGCACGCCACCGCAGAAGGGATGCGCACTGATATCCAGCCGGCCATGGTTAAAGTCGAAACCCAGCGTTTCCATGATGCTCAGGCCGAGCTGACGCTGAGCAGGCAGGGCAAACGGCCCCTGCGGCGTGACAACAGTCTGCTGCGCCTGTTTTTCCACGACCTGCTGTAACAGATCGGGCAGCCAGGTTTTAAGTTCGCCAAAAGTTTCATCCAGCCGGGCGCGGGTCATCCCCGGTTCATAAAGATCCAGCAGCGCATCGTAACGCGAGCAGCCAGTGGCGTCGGCGCGGCGCTGGGCCTCTTCGCGGCTCAGACGCACCACCTCTTTGAGATTGGCGGCGAAGCCCTGCCAGTCGTTGGCCGGACGCTGAGTGCGCCATGCATGTTCACATACCGAACCGGCAATTGATTTGGCTTCAACAAAATCATCAGGCAGCAGAGTGGCCTGCTGGTAAGCGCGCTGCATCTCGTTGAGATTGGCCCGCTCAACATCGTTCAGTGACTGCTGCTCCGCGGCCCTGAGCCACTCACCAACCTGAGGGGCAGTGAGGATCTGGTGCTGCAACACGCTCATTTCGGCCAGCGCTTCACCACGCGCCTGACTGCCGCCTGGCGGCATGGTGGTTTGCATGTCACATCCGGCGATGGCCGTGACGTGGCTGAAACGGGAAAGGCGCTGGAACGTCTTGGTAAGTTGTTGATACGCTGAGGTCACGTAAGACTCCTTGTGGTTTTTTAACGCAGCGGAATTTCCCGCAAGGTTAGATCAACCGGCCAGCAAAAGCGAACGCTGGCGCCGCCCAGTGGACTGGACTCAATGGTCACATTGCCGCTCAGCGCCTGGGCAATAGAGTGAACAATCGCAAGTCCCAGTCCGCAGCCGCCTGTAGCGCGATCGCGGCTGGGGTCCAGCCGGACAAAGGGTTCGAAAACCCGTTCACGCTCTTCAGGCGGAATGCCGGGACCGTCATCTTCCACCTGCAGACACCCTATCGGACCGTCGAACCACAAACTGACGCGCAGCCGCTGTTGCGCATAACGCAGCGCATTGTTTACCAGGTTATCCAGTACCCGCTCCATCAGGCGGGTATCAGAAATGCCGATGTTTTCACGCTGCGGCAGCTCAAGGTCGAGCCGCACGTCGGGATTAATGGTGCGGAAATCGTCAAGCCGCTCGCGCAGCCAGTTGGCTAAATCCAGCGATTTCAGATTGAGATCGACGCGCGGCCGATCAAGACGCGCATAGGTCAGCAGCTCCTCAATCAGGCTTTCGAGCTGGCCGATGTCGCGATTCAACGCCACCCGTTCGCCATCCGTGAGGTTGTCGCTCATCTCCAGCCGGTAACGCAGGCGCACCAGCGGTGTGCGTAGCTCATGCGCAATACCGTCTATCAGCTGCTTCTTACTGGCAACCAGCGTATTGATGTTCTCGGCCATCTGGTTAAAGGCGATGCCGAGCCGGAACAGGCTGGAGGTGCTGTCAAAATGGGTGCGCACGTCCAGCTCGCCACGGCCAAAGCGCTGAGCCGCTTTTTCCAGTCGCTGCATCTCCTGCCAGTGGGGGCGCAGCCAGATAAACACCGGCAGCGCCAGTGACATACCTATAAAGATCAGCAGGGCAATATCCAGCAGTCGCATCTGATGCAGATAGAAGAGATAGGGAATCGGCCCGACTGACAATACGTAGTGGCTGCGCGGAATGTGCTGCAAAAAGGTGTATTGATCGTCGAGCGCCACGATCTCTCCGGCGCGCAAACGACGCATATTGCCTTCATCAAGCTGATATTTGTTCATCGGCTCGATGTGCAGGTCGAACGACAGGCCGAGATCGAGACTCTTGATGGTTTTATTCCAGTCACGCGGCGGGATCTCGCGCAGTTCGCTGCGGATCAGGTAGAGCGAACTGGCCATCAGGTCATTCATCGACTGGCGGCCCGCACGTTCAGCGGTGAACTTGTAGACCAGCCCCACCAGCAGCGCCATCACCAGAAAGCAGACAAACAGCAGCAGATAAAACTGAATAAAAAGCTTTCTCATAGTCCGCGGGTATCCCAGGCCTGGGGCGCAAACAGATAGCCTTTGTTACGAATGGTTTTAATGCGGAACGGCTCGGTGGCGCTGTCGTGCAGCTTTTTGCGCAAGCGGGAGATGGCCACGTCGATGCTGCGGTCAAGGCCGTCATAGCTGACCCCGCGCAACGTTTTCAGCAGCGCATCACGGTTAAGCGTCTGGCCCGCATGGCTGGCGAGTACCCACAGCAGATCGAAATCCGCGGTGGAAAGGGCGATCTGCTCGTCAAACAGCGTGACCTGGCGGTTCAGCGCATCGATGGTCAGCGAGCCAAAACGCAGCATACGGTTGGCGGCGGGTGCGCTGGGCGCATCGTCCGGCTGTCCCTGCTGCGACTGACGCAGATGAAGGCGCAGGCGGGCCAGCAGTACCGCCGGCGGCGTGGTTTTCAGAATGTAATCCTGCGCACCCATCTCCAGGGCCAGAATATGGTTCATGTCACTGTCCAGTGAGGTGAGCAACACGATCGGCCCCTGCCAGTTGGCCCGCAGGTCACGGCAGATAGTCATGCCATCTTTGCCTGGTAACATGATATCCAGCATCACCAGATCGGGCTGCTGTTCGGCAATGACCGCTTCAGCACGGTCGCCGCGCATCTCGACAATCACCTCAATATCATGACGACCCAGATAAGCCGCAATCAGTGAGCCCACTTCGGGTTCATCTTCTACATAAACAATTTTGTTCATAGTTCACAAAGCAGAGACAGGGATGGACGGAAGCATATCTTTTCCTGGTCCTGAGCTCTACGTTACCGCACGAAATATCCGTGGCTTGCTGGTATATAACCGGCAAAATGTGCAATCATTAGCGCGGCCTTTTTGCGCCAGGTTTGGGATATTGATGATTACCATGAGGAGCGTTAGTGTGTCTGATAAAGAGCTGGCATCAGCCATATACCCCGACCGCATCTGCTTCAATTACAGTGACTTTCTCTCCGCTTCCTGCAAAAAGCGCTGGAGCTTCGTCGATGCTATTTATGGTGTGATGCCGATATTTGGCATGGTGACACGTAAATCGGCACACCGCTTACAGGGCAGTGACGACCCGTTAAAAGAATTAGCATTACAAATCATTTCTACTCAGGTCAGCGACGAAATTAATATCGCGCGCCTGATTACCCTTGCGGAACAACAGCAGATTAGTCGCTTCGATATTCAGCTTCCTTATCCGCTTTCGGCGGAGCAACTGGACGCGATCCATCATGAATATTCCAGGCCGCTGAATCTGACACAGCAGGATGACCTGCTGTGTGTCTCAATACCTGTGCAGTCGCACTAAGAGCCTTTCCCATCAGGCTATCTGATTTCTCAGTCTGAACCTGGGCAGTGCTCACCATCCTCACGGACTATCTGTACGCCTGGTTGCTCCGCGCTGTCCGTCTGCAACCATTACGCCTGCCGGGCCAGGCGCTAAGTCGTCAGTTGCCATACGGCGGGCAGCGTCGCGGCAATCAGCAATCCCATTGCAATCCGCTCCAGCGAGGTCAGCGCAAACTCTGCGCGGCCACCGCGTCGTGCAAACAGAAACAGCAGCAGGCCCGGTGTATAGAGCACCACTGACATCATCAGGTGCAATGGCCCCGAGGCGTAAAGCAGCCAGATGCCATACAGGCTGGCACCGATACCGGTCGCCATCGCCAGCGGCTTATGCTGTCCGCGTACCACTTTGATCAGATATAACCCCACCAGCAGATAGGGCACCAGAATCATCTCAGAGGCAATAGTCAGCAGGTTGTTGTAGTTCGCACCGGTCAGGGCAATCAGGATCAGGCAGAGCTGAATACTGCCGTTGGTCAGCCACAGTGAGGCGGCTGGCGCGTTATGGCGGTTTTGCCGGGCGATACTGCGTGGAAATGCACCCTGTTGCGCGGCAATCAGCGGCACTTCAGCGGCCATAATCGTCCAGCTCAGATAGGCACCGCACACAGAGATAACCAAACCCACCGCAATCACCGCATCGCCCCAGTTGCCCATCAGTCGGGTCATCAACCCCGCCATGGAAGGGTTACGCATCTCAGCCAGTTCAGCGCGTGGAACCACGCCAAGCGACAGCAGTGTCACCAGCAGATAGACCAGCAGCGCTGCCAGCACGGCGAATAATGTAGCCCGGCCCACATCCTTTTTCTGGCGCGCGCGTGCAGAGACCACCACCGCTCCCTCGACGCCGATAAAGACCCACAGGGTAATCAGCATGGTCTGCTTGACCTGCTCCCATAGCGGTTGTCCCAGCGTGACGCCGGAAAAGTCAAAGCGGAAGCGATCATAGTTGAACGCCATCACCGCCAGCACAATAAACAGCAGCAGCGGCACCAGCTTGCCGAGCGTCGCCATCAGATTAATGCTGGCAGCGGTCTGAACGCCGCGCAGCACCAGCCAGTGAACCAGCCACAACAGCACGGAGGCACCCAGCATCGCCTGCCAGGTGTTGCCCTCTCCAAAGATAATCCGGTCCGGCGTATCGGTGAAGAAGCTCAGGGCAGAGAAGACAATCACCAGATAGGAGACGTTGGCGATCACGGCGCACAGCCAGTAGCCCCACGCGGAGCAGAAGCCCATCAGCTCGCCGAAACCGGCACGGGCATAGGTAAAGATGCCGCCATCCAGCTCGGGTTTAAGGCGGGTCAGCAGCAGCATCGCCAGCGACAGAAAGATGATGCCGACACCGGTAATCAGCCAGCCCAGCAGCAGCGCCGCCGGACCGGCCACTGCAGCCATATTTTGCGGCAGACTGAACACGCCTGCGCCCAGCATAGAGCTGAGCACCAGCGCCGTCAGCGCACCGAGACCTAATTTTTTCTCCAAAACAACCTTCCCGCTAACATATATGGCTGGGTAAATCGGATTTTGTCGCTGGGTTATGTCACACCAAAGGCACAATACAGGGACAATATCCGGTAAAACAGGCGAGGGATTTTACGGAGTGTGGCAGGGGATGGCAATGCGTGACTATGCAAAACAGCGCAGGAATTATGCAAACAGCAGGGCGGCAGGCGCCGCCCTGAGGAGGATTACTTAAACAGGTCAGCCGTGACGGTCAGGTTACCGCCACTCTGGTTCTGCCACTGGCGGGTGACGTGGTAGAACTTAGCACCTTTGTCCGCCGCACGCTTCGCCACTTCTTCTGAAATCTCAGTTGGCGTACCGAAGTGACCGGTGAAGGTTACGGTATCGAACGGCTGCATCTGCGCAGCAGTAATGGCATTCACTTCCTGCACCGATTTGCCGTTTGGCAGATTGACGGTATAGCGCTTGCCGGTAGAGCTTTGGGTTTCGAAGAAACGGCCCACTTTGTTGCTTGGCGTTTCAGACGAGGCCACGCCTGGAATCTCTACGTTAGCCGCCGCAGCGCCACCGGTTGCCAGTGCGGCTTTACCCGCTTCTGAATCGGCAGGAATCGCATTTGGTGTCTGCACCGCGCGCTCTTTAGCATCCGCTTTATAGACATAGGCGGTGACATACTGATTGCCGCCGCTGTTGGCATCGATCTGGCGAACGATAAAGAAGGAGGCTGCGCCTTTCTGTTTTGCGGCTTTCGAAATTGCGTCGTTTACATCCGGCTGGCTGGCAAAGAAGCCGCTGACCGAAACGGTATCGAAGGGTTCGAGTTTATACGCTTCTGCTTTTGGCAGTTCGTTTACGCCGTTGAAACGACGGTAGGTCGTTGACTCTGTGGCTGCCGGGGCATCGGCTTTATAGAGGTCAGCCGTAACGCGCCAGTTACCGCTGTTGCCGTTGCTGTCGTTGATCGCCTGAATGTAATAAGAGGCAGCGCCCATCTGATCTGCACGCTTAGATACCGCATCGGCAGCGTCGCCAATTGCGTTGAAACGGCCGGTGATATTAATACGTTCGAATGGCTTCAACGCGGCCGCTTTTTCTGGCGTAAGTTCCTGCGCAGCGAATGCGTTGGCTGCCAGCAGGGACAACAGAGTAGTCGCCAGAATAGTGTTCTTCAGCTTCATAAAAATAATCCTTCGCCTTACGCAAAAATGAGTACGAAAACGTGCTGGACTCTTGATGTATAACAGAATAGCCGCTGATTATTGCATGTTATAAACAGACTGTCGCAGCGATTTTTTGTGTCAGATCGCGTTATTCAACCATGATTTTTTCATTTGTTTGTCATCAAACGCAGTTATGGCCAGTTTTAGTGACAGTTACCACTAAAAGCGGTAACTATTAGCGCTAAAACAGTTAATGCATTGTTAAATAAAGGTTTTTGTTGTTGATTAATTCGTCCTGGTACAATTATCTCTGGCAGATTATCTGCCTGTGAGACTATTTTGCAGTGGGATAACGCAGGTTTCTTAACAGAACACTGCATAATTGGGTGAATGTCATCACTCTGCGTAGTCGCTGTAGATCGCTCGTCACATTTTCAGTAGGTTATAAACACTTTGAAATACCTGCGTTTCGTCCAAAAGCGGCTGAAACCTCGTTTTAGTCGCGCTCTTGTGGTGCAGGTTCGGGCCATCATCCTTTAACCGATGAAAGGAAACACTATGTTAATTGGAATACCCAAGGAAAGGTTGCCAAACGAGTCGCGCGTGGCCGCCACGCCTAAGACCGTGGAACAACTCATCAAGCTGGGTTTCAGCGTCACCCTTGAGCATGACGCCGGTAAACGCGCCAGCTTCGATGATGAAAGCTATATCGCAGCCGGTGCCACACTCAGCGACAGAGAGCAGGTCTGGCAGTCCGATATCGTGCTGAAGGTGAATGCGCCGGATGACGAAGAGATTGCGCTGACGCGTGCGGGCAGCACGCTGGTCAGTTTTATCTGGCCCGCACAGAATCCAGACCTGCTGTCAAAGCTGGCCGCACGTCAGGTTACGGTAATGGCCATGGATTCAGTGCCGCGTATCTCACGGGCGCAGTCGCTGGATGCCCTGAGCTCTATGGCGAACATTGCCGGTTATCGCGCCATTGTCGAAGCCGCCCATGAATTTGGCCGCTTCTTTACCGGTCAGATCACGGCAGCCGGTAAAGTGCCACCGGCAAAAGTGATGGTGATTGGGGCCGGTGTTGCCGGGCTGGCCGCGATTGGCGCAGCGGGCAGCCTGGGCGCGATTGTGCGGGCGTTTGATACCCGTCCCGAAGTCAAAGAGCAGGTGCAGAGTATGGGCGCCGAATTCCTTGAGCTCGACTTTGAAGAGGAAGCGGGTAGCGGCGACGGCTATGCCAAAGTCATGTCCGAGGCTTTCATCAAAGCTGAGATGGCACTGTTTGCCAGTCAGGCCAGAGACGTGGACATCATTGTCACCACGGCGTTGATCCCAGGCAAACCGGCTCCGAAACTGATCACCGAAGAGATGGTCGCCAGCATGAAGCCGGGCAGCGTCATTGTTGATCTGGCGGCGCAGACCGGCGGCAACTGTGCGCTGACCGTCGCTGACCAGGTTACCGTCACGCCGAATGGTGTGAAAATCATCGGTTACACCGATCTGCCCAGCCGTCTGGCGACACAATCCTCCCAGCTCTACGGCACCAATCTGGTCAATCTGATCAAGCTGCTGTGTAAAGAGAAAAATGGCGAAATCCAGGTCGATTTCGAAGATGTGGTGGTGCGTGGCGTCACCGTGGTACGCGATGGCGAAGTGACCTGGCCGGCCCCGCCGATTCAGGTCTCCGCCACGCCACAGGCTGCCGCTGCCGCCGCGAAGCCGTCAGAAAAAATTGAGGCGAAGCCCGTTTCACCATGGCGTAAATATCTGCTGATCGCCCTGGCTATCGTGCTGTTTGGCTGCCTGGCAAACGTGGCACCGGCCGACTTCCTCTCCCACTTTACCGTGTTCGCGCTCGCCTGCGTGGTGGGGTATTACGTGGTCTGGAACGTCAGTCATGCGCTGCATACACCGCTGATGTCGGTAACCAATGCTATTTCCGGCATCATCGTTATCGGTGCGGTCTTACAGATGGGCCACGGTGGCTGGGTCACCTTTATCTCCTTTATTGCCGTGCTGATTGCCAGCATCAATATCTTTGGTGGCTTCACCGTCACCCAGCGCATGCTGAAAATGTTTCGTAAGGGGTAATACATGTCTGGCGGATTAGTCACTGCAGCCTATATTGTGGCTGCGATTCTGTTCATCTGTAGCCTTGCTGGTCTTTCGCGTCATGAGACCTCTAAGCGGGGTAATATTTTCGGTATCAGCGGCATGGCGATTGCGCTGATCGCCACCATATTTGGCCCGGACAGCGGTAATGTGGTCTGGATCCTGCTGGCGATGGTCATTGGCGGCGCTATCGGCATTCGTCTGGCGAAGAAAGTCGAAATGACGGAAATGCCGGAACTGGTGGCGATTCTGCACAGCTTTGTTGGCCTGGCCGCGGTGCTGGTGGGCATCAACAGCTATATCGACCATGCGCCTGGCCTGCCAGCGGTGATGGAGAATATCCATCTCAGCGAAGTGTTTATCGGTATCTTTATCGGTGCCGTCACCTTCACCGGCTCGCTGGTGGCGTTTGGCAAACTGTGCGGCAAAATCTCTTCACGGCCGTTAGCGTTACCGCATCGTCACAAGCTGAATCTGCTGGCGCTGGTGGTTTCGTTCCTGCTGCTGCTGTGGTTTGTTAACACCAGCAGCACGGCTGTGCAGGTGTTTGCACTCTTGCTGATGACGGTGATTGCGCTGGCGTTTGGCTGGCATCTGGTCGCGTCGATCGGCGGCGCGGATATGCCGGTCGTGGTATCGATGCTTAACTCCTATTCAGGCTGGGCCGCCGCCGCTGCCGGTTTCATGTTAAGCAACGATCTGCTGATTGTGACCGGTGCGCTGGTGGGGTCATCCGGTGCGATCCTCTCCTACATCATGTGCAAAGCGATGAACCGTTCGTTTATCAGCGTGATCGCGGGCGGCTTTGGTACTGAAGCCAGCAGTGGCGATGAAAGTCAGGAAGCGGGCGAGCATCGTGAGATTACGGCTGAAGAGACCGCTGAGATGCTTAAGGCTTCCAGCTCGGTGATTATCACCCCAGGCTACGGCATGGCGGTAGCGCAGGCGCAGTATCCGGT
This sequence comes from Pantoea sp. paga, assembly GCF_007558755.1. Taxonomy (NCBI): domain Bacteria; kingdom Pseudomonadati; phylum Pseudomonadota; class Gammaproteobacteria; order Enterobacterales; family Erwiniaceae; genus Pantoea; species Pantoea sp. paga. The sequence goes on along the minus strand of NZ_VLTF01000001.1, from coordinate 406,148 downwards.
CGCGGAAATGACTGCCCGACTGCGTGCGCTTGGTATCAAAGTGCGTTTCGGTATCCATCCGGTGGCGGGGCGTCTGCCGGGTCACATGAATGTGCTGCTGGCAGAGGCGAAAGTGCCTTATGACGTGGTGCTGGAGATGGAGGAGATCAACGACGATTTCAGTGACACCGACACGGTGCTGGTCATTGGTGCTAACGACACGGTCAACCCGGCGGCGCAGGATGATCCCCGCAGTCCGATTGCGGGCATGCCGGTGCTGGAAGTGTGGAAGGCGCACAACGTGATAGTGTTCAAACGCTCAATGAACACTGGCTATGCCGGGGTGCAGAATCCGCTGTTCTTCAAAGAGAATAGCCAGATGCTGTTTGGCGATGCCAAAGCCAGCGTGGAAGCGATTCTCAAAGCGCTGTAATAAAAAAGGGCGGCTAATCAGCCGCCCTCTCTGTTTCTGAGAAGGATTAATCCTCCTCATCCTCTTCATCATCCAGGTCAATCGGCGATTTGAAATCGTCAGGCTTAAGTGCCAGCAGATCGCAACGCAGATGATCAATCACCTGTTCCGCCGTATTGCCGAGGAATGCCGCCGACAGTCCGGTGCGTCCAATCGTTCCCAGCACCACCACACCGGCTCCCAGATGCGCCGCCAGATCGGGGATGACCTCTTCCGGCAGGCCCTTAGCCACATGGGTGAACTCTTCACCAATCGAGAACTTCTGCCGTAGCGCTTTCATTGCCACCAGATGCTGACCACGGATCGCGTCGTTGTAGACGCTGGGATCGAAATCGGGCAGTTCGATAGCAATATTGATTGGGGTAATCGGGTAGGCGCCGACCAGATGCACTTCGGTCTGATTCACCTTTTCCGCCAGGATCACCGTTTCACGAATCAGCTTCTGATTCAGGCCATCGTGATGCGGCTCTTCGCTGGCAAGATTGACCGCGACAATCGCTTTACCGCCTTCCGGCCACGGCTGATCTTTGACCATCCACACCGGACACGGGCATTTACGCAGCAGGTGCCAGTCAGTTGGAGTGAAAATCACTGACTCAAGGCGATCATGCTGATGCGCCATCTTCAGCACCAGGTCATGCTGATGGGCTAGCACTTCCTGAATAATGGCTTCATAGGGACGGTTGTGCCAGATGACTTTGATGTCAATTTCGACACCGGCATCAAGATAAGCGCGGGCCTGCTCGCGGATCCATTCGGTACGCTGGCTGATCACGCCCTGGCGCATCGACGCGCGCTCATCCGGCGAAAGCAGGGTGGTCATCTCATATGAGAAGTCATAGATAGGCAGGAAGGCTTTAATTCTTCCGCCAAGACGTTGATTCAGATAGACCGCACGTCGCAGCGCGGGCTGATCGTCTTGCTGGGCATCAATGGCGACCAGAACATTTTGGTACTGGGACATGAGGCGTTCTCCTTAAACCAGAGCGACTGGAATAAAGATAGCCTATGTTGCACAGCGGAAGAAGTGAAAAAGTTACTGCCGGATCAACAAAATAAGATTTATTAATCCGGCTGAGTATCAGGCAGCCTGGTGGCTCTGACCCGCGAGCTCTTCCAGCAGGGCGTGATTTTCAATCGTGATATATTTGCCTTTCACCGCCAGCATACCGGACTTCTGAAAACGCCCCAGCAAGCGGCTGATGGTTTCAACCGTCAGGCCCAGGTAATTACCGATATCGCCACGCGTCATGGTGAGGCGGAATTCGCGCTGTGAAAAGCCGCGCTGGCCAAAACGACGGGAAAGGTTCCAGATAAACGCCGCCAGGCGCTCTTCAGCATTTTTCTTTGACAGCAGCAGGATCATGTCCTGATCGCCTTTGATTTCACCGCTCATCAGACGCATCATCTGCTGACGCAGGGCCGGCATTTTGCCCGACAGATCATCCAGCGTTTCAAAAGGGATCTCACATACCATTGCCGTTTCCAGCGCCTGCGCAAAGCTGGGGTGGCTGGAGCCCATAATCGCGTCAAAGCCGACTAAATCGCCCGCCAGATGGAAACCGGTGATCTGCTCATCACCCTGTTCAGTGATTGTGTAGCTTTTAATAGTACCGGAGCGAATCGCATACAGAGACTTGAGTTCATCGCCTGCTTTGAAAAGCGTTTGCCCTTTCTGAATCGGTTTTTTACGCTCAATGATATTGTCGAGCTGATCCAGCTCATGTTCATTTAGCGTAAAGGGGATGCAGAGCTGACTGATGCTGCAATCCTGGCAGTGAATGGCACAACCGCCCGACTGAATACGACGAATGCTGCGTTTTTCAGGGATCATAATGGTTTGCTCGACGATTATTGACTGGGGTCAATTTTAACATTTTTTGTGCTGAAGGGAACTCATCCGAGCAGTTTTACACCTACAAACATTATGGACGAAGCACACAACGACAAACGCTGATGTGACGGGCTTCTCAGAATCCCGACAGGGTCGACTGTCACGAAAAGTTTCCGCTTATGTGATCTGTCACACGCTTCTGTGCTGGCAGTGACATTCGAAAAAGTGGGGTGGGCCGATGATTCCAGCTTTTGCTACGCTAACGGGTAAAGCGTGATTTGCACATTCCATCAATTTTAACCAGGTGTGAGAAAACCATGAACCTTGATGATAATGATCTCTTTCGGGATGCCATGGGCGATGTCACGCCGTTAAAAGACACCACCACAACCTTGTGGCTCAAAGCACCCTCAACGAAGGCGCCACGAAAACCGCCAGGTGAATCTGAGCTGGAGAACTTCCTGACCCGGGGCGATCTGGAGATCGTTCCACTCAATACCCCGCTGGAATACAAAGCCGACGGCATTCAGCAGGGTATTCTGGATAAACTGCGCAGAGGAGAGTATCAGCTGGATGCCAGCCTCAACCTGTTGCGGCAACCGGTTGAAACCTGTCGTCAGGCGCTCTTTAACTTTATGATGCAGGCGCACAAACAGGGATTGCGCAATCTGCTAATCATCCACGGCAAAGGTCGTGATGATGAATCGCATGCCAACATTGTGCGCAGCTATCTCGCGCGCTGGCTAAAGCAGTTTGATGACGTACAGACCTTTTGCGTAGCCCAGACCCGGCATGGCGGGGCCGGGGCGCTTTATGTGGGATTGCGCAAAACCGATAAAGCACGCCTTGAAAACCGCGAGCGGCATGCGAAACGCAGCCGCTAACTGTGAAACTTACGGATGGTGGACATCAGCACCTCGGCACTCAGGCTCAGTTCTGCGCCGGTGCGGGTAATGATGCCCACCGGTTCGCCCGGTCCGGAAGAGGCGATCGGCAGTGCGCAAACGGCATTGTGGCTCAGATCCTCTTTAATCGCCCCGGAAGGGACGAACCAGATGTAGTCGTAGCGAAGAGCCAGCTGGCGCGCCAGTGAAGTTGATGAGGTCTCAATGCAGTGAGGCGGAAGGGTGCAGCCCTGTTCATCCAGCATCTGCTGTGCAATCCGGCGCGGAGCCGTGCCCTCGGGCGAAATCACTACCGGCCACTGCATCGCACGCGAAAGCGTGACATTGTCACTTAACAGCGGATGTTCCGGCCTGACTACCAGCTTGAGTGACTCCAGAAACAGCAATTCATAGGTCAGCCCGGTCATCATGGCGCTGTCCGCCATCCGGCCAATGCCGATATCGAACTCACCGCCGCGCAGGCCTGCCAGCAACACATTATTGTGGAGTGTCGCCACCTGAATGGTGGTATTGGGTTGTAACTGATGAAAACGATCCAGGATGCGTGGCAGCATCCCCATCGCGGCAGTGGTCAATGCTCCCAGCCGGATAATCACCGGCGCATCCCCCGGCTGCTCATTAAAACTCTGTCCGGCATGGTTCAGCGCGTCGAGCACCCGCACCGCATGGGTCAGAAACTGCTCTCCCATGGTGGTCAGCTGCGCGCCCAGCCGGCCACGTTCAAACAGACGAACGCCAGTCAGCTCCTCCAGCTCATTCAGGGTTTTGGAGAGGGCAGGCTGACTGAGGCTAAGCGTCTCTGCCGCCCGGCCCAGCGTGCCTTGCTGCGCAACCGCAACAAAGGTATGTAGATGGCGCAAGCGAATGCGCTGATTGAAAAGGATATTTTTTTCCATATCCTAAACTTAATGAGAATGACCGGCTTCAGGCAACTGTTTAAAATGAATTCTGTTAACTTTGCTGCAAATTTATTTTAACAAACGAGTCGAAATGACCGCGTTACCCTTTAACTCTCTGATAAAAAAGCGCTCGGCCTGGTATACCGCTGAAATACGCCATCCTCTGTCTACGGTATATCAATAACTTAACTGCTTAATGTTGAATAATTCTCAATATCATATAAAAATCTGACCGCTTAAGGTTAACGATCGGCTATCATTAGCGCCGTTTTTTTTACTTAAACTGATGTCAGATTTCGTTACTCCAGAGGAGTGTTCATTGACCAGCGTCGAGGCGGTAGATGTCCGCCAGCTTATCAACCAGCAGGGGCTGAGCCACTGGCAAAAGCGGCTCATTGCGCTCTGTTTTATCGTGGTGGCACTCGATGGCATGGACATTGCGATCATGGGATTTATTGCGCCGACACTGAAAGCCGCGTGGGGGGTGAGCAATCATCAGCTCGGGGTCGTCATCAGCGCAGCGTTAATCGGGCTGGCGCTGGGTGCCATGGTGGCAGGGCCGCTGGCTGACCGCTATGGCCGTCGCATGATGATTATCCTCAGCGTCTTCTTTTTCGGTCTCTGGACGCTGGCAACGGCGCTGTCACAGAACATTGAGCAGATGATGCTGTTCCGTTTCCTGACCGGGCTGGGACTGGGTGCAGCGATGCCCAACGTCGGCACGCTGGTGGCGGAATATGCACCTGAGCGGCGACGGGCTTTTATCATCACGGTGGTGTTCTGCGGCTTTACCTTTGGTGCCGCCAGCGGGGGATTTGCTGCTTCCTGGCTGCTACCGCGCTATGACTGGCACTCCGTGCTGCTGCTGGGCGGCATTCTGCCGCTGCTGGTGTTGCCATTACTGATCCGCGGCCTGCCGGAGTCGGTGCGATTTCTTATCAGCCGTGGCGCACCGGCTGCCCGCATTCACGCCATCCTCGACCGGATGATGCCGGGCAAAACCGCGCCCGACTGTGCGTTTCACGCGCCTGAGGCCACCGTGCCGGTGAGCGGCGCGATAGGCACGGTACTTTCACGCCGCTATCTGTTTGGCAGCACTATGCTGTGGGGCGGCTACTTTATGGGGCTGTTCATGGTTTACCTGATTGGCAGCTGGCTGCCGTCGCTGGTCAACACCCTGGGCATGTCAGTGACCGAAGCGGCGATTATCACCGCGATGTATCAGGCGGGCGGGACGCTGGGCTCCCTGTTTGCGGGCTGGATGATGGACCGCTTCAACGCTAACCTGGCGCTGGCGGCGATCTACGGCTGCGGCGGGCTGTTTATTGTGGCGCTGGGCTTATCACCTGCGGAAGTGGGGATGATGAGTGCGATTGCCTTTTGCAGTGGCTTCTGTTTTAACGGGGCTAATACCGGTATGAATGCCTTATCCGCCAGTTATTATCCTACCCACGCCCGCGCTACCGGTTCCAGCTGGATGCATGGTGTGGGCCGCATCGGCGCGATTTTAAGCGCCTTCGTTGGCGCAGAGATGATGTCTCTCGGGTGGTCTTTCAGCGTAATCTTTCTGCTGCTGGCAATACCAGCTGTGATCACTACCCTGATGCTGCTGTTAAAAAACCGCTACGGCTTTAAGCCGATCACAGATTCGTGATTTTTTCCGCTGAGGCCAGCGCGTTGCATTACATTAGCAGCAACGCTAACGGTGTCAGGTGGATAAGATGGACAACTTTCTCAGTGCGGATCTCATCCGCACCCGTTTCTCTCAGGCGATGTCAGCTATGTATCAGCAGGAAGTGCCGCAATATGGCACGCTGATGCAGCTGGTGGCGACCGTCAACGACCGCGCGCTGGAAGCGGATATCGCGCTGAAAGATCGTCTCACCGCAGCCGATGAGATCGGCCGACTCAACCTGGAACGTCACGGTGCAATCCGTGTGGGCACGGCAGACGAATTAGCCACACTGCGGCAGCTGTTTGCGGTGATGGGAATGTACCCGGTTGGCTATTACGATCTTTCTCAGGCTGGTGTGCCGGTGCACTCCACGGCGTTCCGGCCGGTCACCGATGCGGCGCTGCGGCGCAATCCCTTTCGGGTCTTTACCTCGCTGTTACGCCCTGAACTGATCGACGACCACGCACTGCGTGAAAAGGCGGCGGAGATTCTTGCCGCGCGCGACATTTTCACCCCCCGTTGCCGGGCGCTTTTGGAACTGCATCAGCAGCAGGGCGGTTTAACTGACGAGCAGGCCACTGAGTTTGTTACCGAAGCACTGGAAACCTTCCGCTGGCACGCCCATAGCAGCGTGGACAGTCAGACCTATCAGGCGCTGAACCAGCAGCATCGGCTGATCGCTGACGTGGTCTGCTTCCCTGGCTGCCACATCAACCATCTCACACCGCGCACGCTGGATATCGACCGCGTACAGCAACTGATGCCGTCGCGCGGTATCGATCCGAAAACCCTGATCGAGGGACCACCGCGTCGTCAGGTACCGATCCTGTTACGTCAGACCAGCTTTAAAGCGCTGGAAGAGCCGATCATCTTTCAGGATGGGCATCAGGGAACCCATACTGCACGCTTCGGTGAAATTGAGCAGCGCGGCGTGGCGCTGACGCCTCAGGGCCGTGCGCTCTACGATCGGCTGCTCAGCGAGGCGGGCAGCGGTCAGGATAATCTGCAGCATCAGCAACATCTGGCGGCGATTTTCCGTGACTTCCCCGACGACGAAACCACGCTGCGCCAGCAGGAGCTGGCCTGGTTCCATTATCGCCTGAGTGAAAAGGGCATCGCGACGCCGCCGGCTCAGGGTGAATCGCTGGAGACCCTCATCGAAGAAGGTCGTGTGCTGGCAGATCCCATCATCTATGAAGATTTTCTGCCCGTTAGCGCGGCGGGCATTTTCCAGTCCAACCTCGGCGATCGGACGCAGGTTCGTTCGGCGGGACAGGCGAGCCGCCAGGCATTTGAAGCCGCGCTGGGCGCTGTCGTGCTGGATGAGATGGCATTATACAAAGAGCGCCAGCAGCGCTCGCTGGCGCAGTGCGGCTTGCGGCCAGACTGACGCCTCTGCGGGCAACAGGCGCATTGCCCGCAACGTTTTCTCCGCACCCGCCCTGTTAAGGCCAATGGACCTGAAGTGGAGCAACGCGCGTAATGTGCTGACAGGACTGGGGGAAAACAACGCTTTACCGCTCAGCGCAGGTTTACCTGCGTGAGTATCTTAATCTATTAGCAGGCTGACTGATTAACAGCAGCAAAACCGCACCTGATAACAGAGCAACGACGCGCCACTCCGGCGCTGGCAGCGCCATTGACCCACTGCGAAAAGATAAACAACGTTGAATCACAATGGTAATTGACTCTCTGAACCTGTTGATGAGCATGTTCACGCCTGCCCCTCACGCTTCGGCATATTCTGCAAATCCCTTCCGTACCTGGACAATGCTGGCGGGCCTGCAAATAATGGAGGGACGTTTGAACAGGGAAACAGGAATGAAAAACGAAACAGGTCTGAGGATCATGACTGCTGAGGGGGAGTTGCGTGGATGCATGGACGATGACCTTTTCGTATTCAAAGGCATACCTTATGCGGCGGCACCACTTGGCGCGCTGCGCTGGCGCCCGCCACAGCCGGTTACGCCCTGGCTGCAGGTGCGCGACGCCACCGCGTTTGGGGCTTCCGGCTGGCAAAACCGCACCTACTGCCAGGCCGTAGGCGGTGGCGATCCGGGTGAGTTCAGTGAAGATTGCCTCTACCTTAATGTCTGGACGCCCGATGTCGCGCCCGTGAAACCCCTGCCGGTGATGGTATGGCTGCACGGTGGTGGCTACACCATTGGTGCTGGCGGGCTGGCACCTTACAACGGCAAGCCGATGGCTTCACGCGGCGCGGTGGTGGTGACGCTCAACTACCGGCTCGGCCATCTCGGTTTCTTCTCTCATCCGGCCCTGGATGCTGAATACCCTGTTGCCAGCACGGTGAACAATTTTGGCCTGCTGGATCAGATTGCCGCACTGCAGTGGGTGCAGCGCAACATTCCTGCCTTTGGCGGCGACCGCCGCAATGTGACACTTTTCGGTGAATCCTCAGGCGCACGCAGCGTGCTGTCACTCTGCTGTTCGCCGCTGGCTGAAGGGCTGTTTCATAAAGGGATTGTGCAGAGCGCCTACAGCCTGCCTGACACGCCGCTGAAAAAAGCGCGTCAGCAGGGCATGGCGGTGGCCCGCCATTTCGGTCTGCCGCCCGATGCCAGTGCTGATGACCTGCGCGCACTGCCCGCCGATGCCTTCTGGTCGCTGGAAGGGCCGCTGGCGATCCCGCCGGTGCCGATTGCGGGTGATGCTGTCCTGCCTGAGCCGATGCTGAAAACCTTTATGGCTGCAAAACAGCACCGTCTGCCGCTGATGGCGGGCAGTAACAGCGATGAAGCCAGCGTGCTGGAATATTTTGGCGTGGATGCCACCGCGGTGTTGCATCAGTTACGCGATAAAAATCGTCTCACTTACCGGACGCTGAAATGGATGTATGACATTCATGACGATCAGCGGCTGGGACGTGCCGTGGCGCGTGATATGGCTTTCAGTCTGGTGCCGTGGCTGGTGATGCGGGCGCAGCACAATGCCGGAATGCCAGGCTGGCGCTACTGGTTTGATTATGTCTCTGAACATGCCCGTGACCTCTATCCGCACGGCACCTGGCACGGCAACGAAGTGCCTTATGTGCTGAATACGCTGAGTCAGATGCCGGATCCCAACGAAGAACGACCCTTCAGTGAGGCCGATCGGGCATTTGCGGCGCGTGTCAGCGAGTACTGGTTTACCTTTGCCCGTGATGCTACGGAATATAAGCATCAGCTGGAGGGGGAGGTCATGTGGCCAGCCTGGCATCCAGGCTCTGATGTGACAATGTCACTTGGTGATGATCGGAAGAGCGGGCTGCTTTTGAAGCGGAACTTTATGCGCGCCCGTATGCGGCTTTTCCGGCTATTAATGACCCGTATGGTCAGGCTTTAAGTGGCGGGCCATGGTTAGCGTGCTAACCATTAAATTATGCGAATGGAATTACTCTGCTTTTTAAAGGTTAACCTGCTGAATAAAAAGGCTACAAAGTGAAATTTGGCTTAGGGACGCTGTAAAATATTAGGTAACAAAACAGTTACATCTTCACAATCGCATGCCGATAAATCTCCTATGCCCGACGCTTGCGGGTCAACGTGTATAGGATTTTGGTATGGGAATGCTCAAAAATTTTACCATTCGCGCAGTGATGCTCTCTATTCTGGGAATGTTTTGTTTACTGTGGAGCGGCGTCGGGCTGTATAGCATTCACTCTCTTGGCGCACTCAGCGAAGGGAATGATGTGGACCGTCATCTGGTTGAGCAAATGACGGTGCTGAGCAAAGGCAACGATCAATATTTTCGTGTCATCACGCGCTTATCTCGTGTGATGGAAAGCAAAGCCGCAGGTCAGACCCTGAACGATGAGGCTTATGCACCGGTGCAGCAGGCGCTGGACAGCATGACCCAGCAACTGGCGCGCTTTAAACAACTGGCACCTGGCCCGATGAACCCGGATGTCGTGGATGGAGTGATTCAGAGCTGGCAAAAGCTGCTGGATGCGGGCGTCACGCCACAATTGCAGTTGGCCCGTCAGGCGTCGCCTGATGCTTATCGTCAGCAGGCTAATAACGTCACGCCCCCACTCAGTCGTGCCTTTGGCATCAGCGCAGAGAAATTCAGCCAGGGCGCAGCTGAAAAGCTCGATGCAACCCGGGTTGAAGTGGATCACCTCACGGCGATGACCAAAACGATAATTACCATCACGGTAATTATCGGCCTGTTTATTCTGCTGTTTACCGACCGCTATCTGGTAGCGATGCTGGTCCGTCCGCTGGAAAGTATCCGTACCCACTTCGCGGTCATTGCCACGGGCGACCTGAGTCAGCCGGTATCCGATTTCGGTCGCAACTGCGTCGGTAAACTGGTGCCACTGCTGAGCGCCATGCAGGATAGCCTGCGTGAAGCGGTCAGCGCCATTCGCAGCGGCACCGAGAATATATCGCGCGGTGCCGCAGAGATTTCTGCCGGTAACAATGACCTCTCTTCACGTACTGAAGAGCAGGCCGCTGCGCTGGAACAGACTGCGGCCAGCATGGAGCAGTTGACGGCCACGGTAAAATTCAACGCCGATAATGCCCGCCAGGCCAGCCTGCTGGCAGAAACCGCCACCACCACGGCACAACGTGGCGGTCAGCTGGTCAGTGAAGTCGTCAGCACTATGGATGGCATCTCCGGCAGCTCGAAGAAAATCGCTGAAATCACTAACGTGATCAACGGCATCGCTTTCCAGACCAATATTCTGGCGCTGAACGCCGCCGTCGAAGCGGCACGTGCCGGCGAACAGGGTCGGGGTTTTGCAGTGGTTGCCTCTGAAGTGCGTAACCTTGCACAGCGCAGCGCCAACGCCGCAAAAGAGATTGCGACGCTGATTGAAGATTCGGTTCAGCGTGTAGGTAAAGGCGCTGAGCTGGTCAGCACCACCGGCGGCACCATGAACAATATTCTGAAATCGGTGCAGGATGTTGATGCGATCATGAAACAGATCGCTTCCGCCTCGGAAGAGCAGAGCAAAGGCATCTCTCAGGTCGGTGCCGCGGTGACTGAAATGGATAGCGTGACCCAGCAGAACGCCTCACTGGTTGAAGAGGTCTCGGCCGCGGCGAGCGCGCTGGCACTGCAGACGGAAGCGTTACAGGCTTCTGTGTCGAAGTTCCGTCTCTCCAGCAACAGCCAGATCGCACCGGTCATCAGCAGTAAACCGACCGCGCCGAAAGCGCCCGTGCTGAGTGCGGCTCAGGCTAAACCGGCGGATAACGGCGACTGGGTTACCTTCTGATCCCTGCACAGCCACGCCACCAGTTCCGCCAGGAACGGAGGCGCATCCTGCGCGGGCCGTTGCAGTAAACTGTAAACCGCACCGGTTTTTACCTCGCCAGCGAACGGCTTAATCAGCCTGCCGCTGGCAATATCACTCTCCACCAGATTGCTGTCGGCAATTGCCACACCAAACCCCTGAATCGCTGCACTGATCGCTAAGTCCATGGTGGCAAAATGCTGGTTCCGCTTCATGCTCAGCGTCACCTGCTGCGCCTGCAGCCAGCACTGCCAGTCACGCGTATCTGCCGTTGGATGCAAGAAGGTCATTGTGGGCAGTGCCGCCAGGGAGTCCGGGCGGGGTTGATCACCCGCCATCACCGGCGTCAGCGACTCACTGAACAGGCAAATTCCGTCAGGGTGCGGCTTACCATAGACAATCGCCACATCGAAGTTCTCCAGCTGCGCGGCATGATCCAGCGTGGTGGTCAGGGCCACATGCAGTTCAGGACGATGCTGCTCCAGCGCCATCAGCCGGGGCACCAGCCAGCGCATCGCACAGGTTGGCGCTTTCAGGCGAATGCTGACCTGACTACGGCGGACCTTCTCGCTGGCCTTAACCATCAGCTCAAAACCCTGCTGTAAGTCGGGCAGCAGCGCCGCGCCCTGAGGGGTCAGGCGCAGACCGCGCGCGTGGCGGTCAAACAGCGTCACGCCCAGCCACTGCTCCAGCGCGGCAATTTTACGACTGACGGCGCCCTGCGTCAGGCAAAGTTCGCGGGCAGCGTGGGTCAGATTGAGATGTCGGGCGGTCACCAGAAAGGCGTGAATGCCATTAAGCGGCAGCGATAAGCGTGACACGGTGAACCTCAGCTATGCATTTTTGTCATGGCTATTATGACGACATTTCGCTTGCCGACTCAAGTCGCAGCCCGTTGAATAGCTATTTACCGCATCTGATCGGTTATGCCCCTGACGGAGAGAGTATGTCCCTGAAAACGCCTGTCGCTATCCACTCAAAATTGCCGGACGTCGGCACCACTATTTTCAGCGTGATTGGCCAGCTTTCGGCGCAGCATCAGGCGATTAACCTGTCGCAGGGCGCGCCCAATTTCCCCTGTGATCCGGCGCTGGTCGACTCAGTCAGCCGCGCGATGCAGGAAGGACATAATCAGTATGCCGCCATGATGGGCTTGCCCGCCTTACGCGACGCGCTTGCCAGCAAAGTTCAGGCGCTCTATGGACAACAATATGATGCCGCCAGTGAAGTGCTGATCACCGGCAGCGCCAGCCAGGGGCTCTATATGGCGATCACCGCACTGGTCCATCAGGGCGATGAGGTGATCTTCTTTGAACCGGCGTTTGACAGCTACGCGCCGGTGGTGCGGTTGCAGGGCGGTAAACCGATTGGCCTGAAGTTGCAGGTGCCGTCATTTGCTATCGACTGGGATCAGTTGCGGGCAGCAATCACGCCGCGCACCCGGATGATTATTATTAATACGCCGCACAACCCCAGCGCGCAGGTGCTGACCCCCGACGACCTGAATCAGCTGGCAGCCTTAATCCGCAACACCGATATCGTGGTGCTCTCCGATGAGGTTTACGAGCATATTCTGTTTGATGGCCGACCGCATTGTGGGATGGCGACGCATCCGGAGCTGGCAGCCCGCAGCGTCATTGTCTCTTCGTTTGGCAAAACCTTCCACGTCACCGGCTGGCGGGTAGGCTACTGTCTGGCACCGGCAGAGCTGATGACTGAGCTGGTGAAAGTGCATCAGTTTATGATGTACGCCGCCGATACGCCGATGCAGGTCGGTTTCGCACACTATCTGCAGACGCCAGAGAACTATCTGTCGCTCAGCGCCTTCTATCAGCAGAAGCGGGATCGGCTGATCGCCCTGATGCAGAACTCCCCGTTCCGGCTGCTGCCGAGTGCTGGTTCATTCTTTATGCTCGCCAGCTATGGACATTTCAGTGACGAACCGGACAGTGAAATGGTAAAACGTCTTATCGTCGATCATGGTGTGGCGACCATACCGCTGTCGGCGTTTTATATGGATGGCACAGATAACAAACTGATTCGGCTCTCTTTTGCTAAAGACGAGGCGACACTTGAGGCTGGCGCGGCTGCGCTATGTGCTTTTTCTCGCTGATTCACGCCACCGCGTGAGTCAGCTCGGGGAACAGGTAACCAGGACTTTTCGGGGTAAATAACATAATGAAGAAACTGAACGCGCTTTTTCTCGCTCTGGGCATGATGACATCGGTACAGGCACTGGCACAGGATTTACGCTACGGCGTGGAGTCACAATATCCGCCTTTTGAAAGTCGCAATGCTAAAGGGGAGCTGGAAGGCTTTGATATCGAGCTGGGCAATGCCATCTGTAAGGCGGGCAACTTCAGCTGCCACTGGGTTGAGAGCAGTTTTGATGCGCTGATCCCGGCACTGCAGGCGAAAAAGTTCGACGCCATTAACTCGGCGATGAACATCACCGAAGCGCGCGCCAGAAGCATTGCGTTTACGCAGCCGATCTACCGTATTCCCACCATGTTAGTGGCGAAGACCGGTGAAAATCTGGCACCGACCGCCGAAGGTCTGAAGGGCAAGAACATCGGGGTGTTGCAGGGATCCATTCAGGAAACCTATGCGAAGAAGCATTGGGAGCCGCAGGGTGTGACCGTGACCTCGTATCAGGATCAGAACCAGGTTTACAACGACATGGTCGCGGGCCGCCTGGATGGCACACTGGTGATGTCCGCTGCCGGTCAGTCTGGCTTCCTCGATAAACCGCAGGGCAAAGGCTTTGGTTTTGTTGGCAAGCCAGTAGAAGATGACGCGATTCTTGGTTCAGGCATCGGCTACGGCCTGCGCAAGGATGACGCGCAGCTGAAGCAGTCACTGGATGCGGCGATTGCTAAAGTGCAGGGCGATGGCACCATCAAAAAGCTGGCTGAAAAATATTTCCCAGGCATTGATGTCAGCGCGAAGCCATAATCGCAATCGGGCGCGTTCTGCGCCCGATTCCTCCGCTTATTTCGCTGCCAGATAACAGAGTTTTTCCGCCACCTGATAGGACTTCACAAACGACGTTACCGGCAGAAATTCGAAGCGTGAATGGAAGTTGTGCGCGCCGGTAAAGAAGTTCGGCGTCAGCAGGCCTTTGGCTGACAGCGCGGCACCGTCTGTACCGCCACGCATCGGAATCACCTTCGGCTCAATCTCCAGTGCGGCAAAAGCACTGAAGATCAGGTCAATCGCCCGACGATCCTCACCCAGTGCGTTACTGATATTGCTGTAGGTATCGCTGATACTCACGCTCACCTTGCCGGTGGGGTAACGCGCCGCGAGATCCTCTGCCGCCTGCTGCAACTGCTGCTTGCGCGCCGCAAAGCTGGTCAGATCAAAATCACGGATGGAGGCCTTCAGCGTCGCCTTGCTGGCGTTGGCCTGAATCTCATTGAACCAGATATAGCCTTCACGGCCTTCGGTGTGCTCCGGGGTCTGCAGCCGATCAAACAGGCTGATGTAGTCATGGGCCATCAGCAGCGGATTGACAAGCACCCCTTTGCCCGACATCGGATGGGCCGGTACGCCGGTAAACACAATTTCTGCTGCAGCACCGTTGAAGTTTTCATAGACCACTTCGCCCAGTTCGCAGCAGTCGATGGTCCAGGCGAAATCGACATTAAAGCGCGTTTCCAGATCCAGCGCTTTCGCGCCGCGCAGGCCAATCTCTTCGTCAGGCACAAAGGCCACCACGATGTCGCCGTGGTCGCCGTTAAGGTTCTGCATCAGCGTCATCACCACGGTGACCGCCGCTTTGTTGTCCGCGCCCAGCACGCTGGTGCCGTCGCTGAAGATCACCTGCTGACCGACGTAGGGCGCGATCTCCGGATGTTCATCGCGGCGCAGCCAGATATCCTGCTGTGCATTCAGACAGAGATCTTCGCCCTGCCAGGTGAGGATCTGCGGGTGGATATCGGGCGACAAACCGACATCAACGGTATCGATATGCGTAATAAACCCGATGCGCGGCGCGTCAGGACGGTTGCCGCGTTTCACCGCTGTCACCGTGGCATGTTCATCAATCACCACCTTATCCAGCCCTGATGCGCGCAGCTCATCCGCCAGCAGTTCCGCCATGGCGTGCTGGCTCGGCGTGCTGGGCAGGGTGGTGGATTTGGCATCGCTCTGACTGCTGATGGCGAGGTAACGGAAAAAACGTTCTGTGAGCTGCGACTCAAGTTTGTCTGTCATCACTATTCCTTATTAGTCAGCCACCGGCGGGGTTCGTTATGGTGCCGAATCGTGCTATCAATGAAGCATCTGAATGATTCATTTAGATATTGTGATCACCGGAAGTCAATACAAAGCGAGGATAATAATGAAAATCAAGATAGCCACCTTAGCGCTTGTTACGGCTGGGATAGCGCTGGCTGGCAGCGTTAACGCCAAAACGCTGGTCTTCTGTTCTGAGGGATCGCCAGAGAACTTTAACCCGCAGCTCTATACCTCCGGGACCAGCGTTGACGCCAGTGCGGTGCCGGTCTTTAACCGGCTGGTGGACTTTACGCCCGGCACCACCAATCTGGTGCCCAGCCTGGCGGAACGCTGGGAAATCAGCCCGGATGGCACGGTTTACACCTTCTATCTGCGCAAGAACGTGAAGTTTCAGAGCAATAAAGCCTTCAAACCCAGCCGCGACTTCAACGCCGACGATGTGATCTTCTCGTTTATGCGCCAGATGGACCCGAAAAATCCCTACCACAATGTCTCTGGCGGCACCTATTCCAACTTCGAAAGCCTGGAGCTCTCCACGCTGATTAAAAGTATCGACCGGGTCGATGACCACACCGTACGTTTTACGCTGTCCCATCCGGAAGCGCCGTTCCTTGCCGATCTCGCCTGGTACTTCGCCTCGATCCACGCGGC
Organism: Pantoea sp. paga; assembly: GCF_007558755.1. Lineage (NCBI taxonomy): Bacteria > Pseudomonadati > Pseudomonadota > Gammaproteobacteria > Enterobacterales > Erwiniaceae > Pantoea > Pantoea sp. paga. Next base: position 390,249 of record NZ_VLTF01000001.1, on the reverse strand, counting down.
GGAATATGCAGACGCGATGCTGAAAGCGGGGACGCCGGAGAAGGTCGATATGAACCCGATCGGCACCGGCCCGTTTGAGCTGGTGCAGTATCAGAAAGATTCCCGCATTCTCTACAAAGCGTTCCCGGACTACTGGCAGGGCAAGGCGAAGCTCGATCGGCTGGTGTTCAGCATCACGCCGGATGCCTCCGTGCGCTATGCCAAGCTGGAGAAGAATGAGTGTCAGGTAATGCCATTCCCTAATCCCGCCGATCTTGAAAAGATGCGCGCTAACCCGGATATCACCCTGGAACAGAAGGCGGGTCTGAATACCGGCTTCCTGGCGTTTAACACCACCAAAGCGCCAACCGATAACGTCAAAGTGCGCCAGGCGCTGGCGATGGCGATCAACAAACCGGCGATCATCGATGCGATATTTAAAGGCACCGGCACGGTCGCGAAAAATATCCTGCCACCGGGCGTATGGAGCGCCGACAAAGATCTGAAAGATTACGACTACGACCCAGAGAAGGCCAAAGCCCTGCTGCAACAGGCGGGTGTGAAACCGGGTACCGAAATTGCGCTCTGGGCGATGCCGGTTCAGCGGCCTTACAATCCGAATGCGCGCCGCATGGCGGAGATGATTCAGTCGGACTGGGCTAAAGTCGGCATCAAAGCCAATATCGTCAGCTATGAGTGGGGCGAATACCTGAAACGCGTGCGCAGCGGCGAGCATCAGGCGGCACTGATGGGCTGGACCACCGCCACCGGCGATCCGGACAACTTCTTTGGCCCGCTTTACAGCTGTACCTCGGCACAGGGCGGTTCCAACTCCTCAAAATGGTGCTATCAGCCATTTGAGAAGTTAATCACCGAAGCCCGCGCCGAGCCGGATCAGGGCAAACGCACCGCGCTCTATCTGCAGGCACAGCAGATGATGCATGACCAGATGCCTGCGGTGATGATTGCGCACTCCACCATCTTTGAGCCGGTGCGCAAATCGGTCAGCGGCTATCAGGTCGATCCGTTCGGCAAACATATCTTCTATCAGGTTGATATTAAGCAGTAAGTGATTGCCGCTAAAGCCAGAGCCCCACTTACGAGTGGGGCTAAGCTTATGCACTAAAGTCAGGGTTTATATGACCGCAACGATAAAGCTGCACTAATGTCAGGGTTTATATGACCGCAATGATAAAGCTGTACTAATGTCAGGGTTTATATGACCGCAATGATAAAGCTCAATGCGAAGGGAACATGACCCGAAGAGGAAAGCGTCCCGCGCCATGGACAAAAACGCCGGGAGCGTTTTTGAACAACGCAACGCGTTGGCCCGGCTACGGGCGCACCTCAGGGATGAGGTGCGTAATCGCGCGGGTCGAGCATGCCATGGAGGGCGGCTTTTGCGACTTTCCGATCGGGTCGTGTTCCCTAAGCCAGCACTATCTGACAGCCATCCAGCGCAGACTTTAACAACCAAACTCCTTTAAGCCTGTACCCCTCATCCCATCCTCACCTGCTGGTCCATCTCCGTCAGCCGCTGCTGCAAAAACTGCAGAAACAGCGTCAGCGCCGCATTCCGCTGGCGGCCGGACACCGTCTGAAGCTGCAACGTACGCTGACTCAGCTGATCCACCCCCATCGAACGCAACACCAGATTTTGCGTGTCGCGCTCAAACAACAGGGTAAACGCACTGCAAATGGTTACTGCCTGCGGGGTATGCAGCAAAAAGTGGTAGAGCGTAGCGAAATAGTCGCAGGTCAGCACCGGCTCGACCACGCAGTCGTTCATCTGACAGGAGAGGTCAAACAACTGCCGCACGGTAGTATGCTGACCTGGCAACGCCAGCGGCCAGCCATGCAGATCGGCCAGCGTCACCTGACGCGATGCCAGCGGATGCGACTGATGCATCGCCAGTAACACCGGCGCCGGCCACGAGCCGAGCACCTCAACGCTGCGCTCCGGCTGCAGACTGAACTGCAGCGCAACATCGCATTCCCCAGCTCTGACGCATGCCGCCACGCCCTGCGAGTGCGTCACATTAAGCGCAAACAGCACGCCGGGATTGGCCTGACGGAACTCCGCCAGCAGACCCGGCAGCAGACTGAACGCCATTCCGTCGGTGCAGGCGATGCGAATCAGGCTGCGCCGTATTGCTTTCAGCCCCTTAATCTCCGCCAGCGCATATTCCATATCGAGCTGACTCTTACGCACATGATGCGCGAATATTTCACCCGCTTCGTTCAATACCATGCCGCGTGCATGCCGCTCAAACAGCGGTACACCGACCTGCGTCTCCAGGCGCTGAATCTGGCGACTAATCGCCGACACCGCCACAAAGAGTTGCTCGCTGGCGGCGCTGAGCGATCCGCACTGTACGACCGCCAGGAAATAGCGGATCTCACTGCTTAACATGGTCACTCCGGCAAAACGCATCATAAAAGGGCAGGCATGGCTTGCTTTAAAAGCAAGGCTCACTCGATAAATTAATAATTGTGGCAAAGAGAGAAGTTTGTCAAAGATAAAGCACGATAAAAAGAACAGACAGGGCAAACATGACAGAGCAACAGACCGTTGACCAGGCGATGCACTATTTCGACAGTGGCGAGTTTCAGCAACAGCTGGCACGACGAATTTCCTGCGTGACCGAAAGCCAGCACGCCAGCAGGCAGGCGGAGCTGGAGAACTATCTGCAGCAGGAGATTGGCCCGCAACTGGCGGCGATGGGCTTTACGCTGCACCCGTTTGAGAATCCGCAGCCCGGCAGCCCGCCGTTTCTGATTGCCACGCTTATTGAAGATCCCTCCAGGCCGACGCTGCTCTGCTATGGCCACGGCGATGTGGTGTTCGGCGACGATGAGAACTGGCGCGACGGTTTATCACCGTGGCGACTCATGGCTGAAGATGACCGCCTGTATGGACGCGGCAGCGCGGACAACAAAGGCCAGCACTGCATCAATCTCGCGGCGCTGGAGCAGGTGTGGCAGGCACGCGGTGGCGCACTGGGCTTCAACTGCAAAATTTTGTTTGAAATGGGTGAAGAGATCAGTTCACCGGGGCTGGCGGAGATTTGCCAGCAGCAGCGGGCGCTGTTACAGGCAGACCTCTTCATCGCCTCTGATGGCCCGCGACTGAACGCGGTGCGGCCGACACTGTTCCTGGGTTCGCGTGGCGCGGCGAACTTTCGTCTGACTATCAGGGCGCGCGACAACGCCTATCACTCCGGCAACTGGGGCGGACTGCTGAGTAATCCCGGCACCCAGCTGGCCAATGCGCTCGCCTGCCTGGTGAATGCACAGGGTGTATTGCAGGTCGCCGCGCTGAAACCGGACTCCCTTACCGATGCGGTGCGCGCCATCCTCAGTGATATCGAGGTGGGCGGAATGCCGGGCGATCCGGCGCTGGCCGACGGCTGGGGAGAACCGGGCCTGACGCCTGCGGAGCGTCTTTATGGCTGGAACACGCTGGAGGTGCTGGCGTTTGAAACCGGTAACCCAGCACGTCCGATGAACGCCATTCCCGGCAGCGCCACGGCGGTGTGTCAGCTGCGATTTGTGGTCGGCACCGACTGGGAAAATCTGGTCCGGCATGTCGAAAGTCACCTGCGTCAGCACGGCTTCGATAACGTCAGAGTGGAATTTATGCGCGGTTCACCTGCAACGCGGCTCGATCCGCAGGATCCGCTGGTGGCCTGGGCGCTGGACACGCTGGCCCGCAGCAGCGGTAAAAAACCGGCGCTGTTGCCCAATCTCGGCGGTTCACTGCCCAATGAGGTATTTGCCAATATCCTCGGCCTCCCGACGCTGTGGGTGCCCCATTCCTATCCGGCCTGCGGCCAGCACGGCGTTAACGAACACATGCTCACCTCTGTTGCACGTGAAGGGCTGGCGATCATGACCCGCCTTTTCTGGCAACTGGGTGAAGAGGGCGAACAACTGATGTCACGCCACCATCAGTGGCGGAGAGGTGAACAATGAGCAGCATCGCGCAGAGTACTCCGCAGGTGAAACCGAGCCTGCACAAAACGCTGTTCGCTACCTGCATTGGTAACGCGCTGGAGTGGTTCGACATCGCGGTGTATGGCTTCTTCGCCAGCTACATCGCGCACGTCTTCTTTCCGGTCAGCGATCCGTCGGTGTCGCTACTGCTGACCTTCGGCAGCTTCGGCATCTCATTCCTGATCCGTCCGCTGGGTGCCATCGTGCTGGGCAACTATGCCGACCGCCATGGCCGTAAAAAAGCGCTGCTGCTCTCAATCAATCTGATGATGCTGGGCGGGGCGATCATTACCTTTATGCCGGGTTACGCCACTATTGGTCTGGCAGCGCCGCTGCTGATTATTCTGGCGCGTCTGATACAGGGCTTCTCTGCCGGGGGCGAGTTTGGCAGTTCCACCGCTTTCCTGGTAGAGCATTTTCCCGAGCGCAAAGCCTTTATCGCCAGCTGGCAGTTCGCCACCCAGGGCGCCAGTACTCTGATGGCATCGGCGTTCGGCCTGGGGCTGACACACTGGCTGAGCGAAAGCGAGATTCAGGCGTGGGGCTGGCGTATCCCGTTTGCCTTCGGCTTACTCATTGGGCCGCTGGGGATCTACATTCGCCGTCACGTGCAGGAGTCCGCCAGCTTTGCGACGCAGGAGAAGGAAGCCGCACCGCTGAAAACGCTGTTCGGGCGGCAGAAAGCGCTGATCACTCTGGCGATTGGGGTGATGGTGATCTCGACCGCCGTCAACTACATGCTCAATTACATTCCGACCTACGCCACCAAAACGCTGCATCTGCCGGGGTCGGTAGCCTTTACCGCCACGCTGGTCGCAGGGATTATCCTGACGGTGGTGACGCCCATAATGGGATTGTGGGCGGAGCGGATAGGCCGATTGCCGCTGATGTGGGGATCGCTGCTGCTGTTGATGGTCACGATCTATCCCGCCTTCAAATGGATGGTCGATCACACTACGCCCACCACGCTGATCCTGCTGGTGGCGTGGATGGCGTTACTCAAGTCGGTCTATTTCTCCACGGTGCCGTCGGTGATGGCCGATCTCTTCCCGGCGACCACGCGCGCCAGCGGCATGGCGATCAGCTATAACGTGGCCGTGACGGTATTTGGCGGGTTTGCACCGCTGATTTGCAGCATGCTGATAGCCGCCACCGGCAGCAGTCTGGCGCCTGGATACTACCTGATGGCCGTGGCGGTGCTGAGTGGCATCGCGCTGCTGCGCTGCAGTAAGCGGGTGGCATAAAAGAGTGGGCCGATTACTGGCCCACTCTGGTACTGACAACGTCAGGTACGGGAGGCGGTAAGATCGAGCCAGTGATTAACTGAACTGTAAATAGGCAACATGGGTCTGCAGATACTCCTCCAGACCATGTTTTCCATCGGCACCGCCGACACCCGATTTACGCCATCCGGCATGAAAACCCTGCATCGCTTCGAAGTTTTCACGGTTAACATAGGTTTCGCCGAACTTCAGCTTTCGCAGCGCGGTCATGGTGGTATTCAGATTCTGCGTATAAATCGAGGAGGTCAGCCCATACTCGCAGTCGTTGGCCAGCGTAATCGCCTCATCCAGCGTTTTAAAACTCATCACCGGCAGAACCGGGCCAAAAATCTCCTCCTGCATAATCGCCATCTCCTGGCGCACCTCAGTCAGCAAGGTGGGTTGAAAGAAGAAGCCTTTATCTCCGGCGCGCTTGCCGCCCAGCGCCACTTTTGCCCCTGCGGCGACGGCCTCTGCTACTTTCTGCTCAACCCGATCCCGTGCTGCGGCATTAATCAGCGGACCCATATCGATATCATTACGTTCGGCCGGATCGCCAAATGTCACCTGCTGAAACGCGGCGGTCAGCGCGCTGATAAAACGATCGTAAATGCCTTCCTGCACATAGAGCCGCTCTACACAATTGCAGACCTGACCGCTGTTAATGATCCGCGAGCTGACGATCGCCCGCACAGCCAGCTCGAGATCGGCATCATCCATCACGATGGCGGGGGCTTTGCCACCCAGTTCCAGCGACACTTTGGTGACATTTTTAGCCGCGGCTTCCATGGTGGCAATGCCCGCACCGACGCTTCCGGTCAGACTCACCAGACCGACCCTGGGATTTGCCGCCAGCTCCTGTCCTACTTCCGGTCCCAGACCATAAACAAAGTTAATGACGCCAGCAGGCAGGCCCAGCGTTTGTATGATGTCGGCAAAAAGTGCCGCATTATTCGGTGTCAGCTCACTGGGTTTGATCACGATGGTGTTTCCGGTGATCAGGGCCGGTGCCGCTTTGCGGGCAATGAGGAAGAAGGGGAAATTCCACGGCAGTATTCCGGTAGTGACGCCGATCGCTTTTTTAAACAGAAAGATGTTTTCGTTGGGGCGGTCACTGTTGATGATCTCACCTTCATAGCGCCGCGCCCACTCCGCCATGTAGTCGAGGTAGTCGGCAGTGAACATCACTTCGGTCTTCGCCAGTCCCTGGGTTTTTCCACCCTCAGCCACAATGGTTGCCGTCAGTTCAGGCTCACGCTGGCGGATGGCGGTGGCAATTTTGTGCAGCCAGACGCCGCGCTCTACTGCAGGCAGCGCTTCCCATCCAGGCTGAGCCACTTCTGCGGCGCTGATGGCAAGGCTGGCATCCTGACGACTGCCCTGGGGAATACGGGACAGCAACGCCTCCGTGGACGGATTGATCACTTCAATCCAACGGTCACCCTGATGGGCTACAAATTCGCCATTAATGAAATGTTGATGATGTGTTGTCATTCGCTTAGCTCTCCGCTATCGATACGTTGCAGTAATGTGATGGCAGGGTGAAACAGATTGCTCAGGGCTACCTTTAGCTGATTGCCAGCTGCCGGGAGCGGCTGGCAGCCAATCACAGATATCGGTGAGTTCTGCGGCAAAAACGTCAATATGTTGTAGATTTAAAGGAGTGAAGTGGTAATAAAGGGGTTAAATCATGGCAAATGGATGGGCGTCAGAAGGCGCAGTACAGGAACAGATCGATAGCACCGTCAATGACGGCATTGAGCGGGTAAGACAGTCGATCGGACAGGGCGAAAGCGCCACCGAATGTGAGCTCTGCGGCGAGCCGATCCCCGAAGCGCGTCGTCAGGCGCTTAAAGGCGTGCATTATTGTGTGGCGTGTCAGGAAAAAATCGACAAGCAACAGCAGACCAGCAGTTTATATAACCGTCGGGGCAGTAAAGACAGTCAGTTGCGCTGATCCTCAGGAGCCTGGCATCGCCAGGCCACTGCCAATAAACCACGCCAGAAAGCCCACGCCCGCCACAATGATGGCGATCGGAAACAGAATTCCAATTCTCATAATTTACCTGCTGCAAACAGCGATTTCAGGGGCTGCGATCTTATCATGAGATCTGCAATACGGCGCGGTGGGTTTTCAGCAGAGTGAACAGCTGGAACTGCGTTGCATCATTTTCCTCCCGCAACACCTCACCTTTTTTATAGAGAATATGGTGGACATGCCCGAGCTGACGCCAGACCACTATCGCTGAGGCGATCAGGGCGCAATGCTGATCCGCCTGCACACACTCAAGGGTGGCATAGTGGGTTTCATCCAGGCCATTCACAAACACCTTTATCGCATCTGCAGGTAATATCGCGCGCAGATCATCCAGCATTACCTGGCTGACTGACTGCGAAAGAAACAGTGTTAACCACTTCGTCGTCATCCCATTCCCTGATCCGATCAATTTTCCCCAGTTTATACGGCCTTGCCCGCGTTAATGAAAGGCTTCTTTGCACATTTGCCAACCTTCCCTTATGAATGGCAGTCAGATCAGAATTGTGCTGCGCCACACAGCAAAAATGAAAAAAACATTGAATAATAAGTTACTTACTTAACTGATCGTCCGGTTTTCTGACAACGGTGAAATTGTGATCCCTGATGGGCACAACGGGTAAATATTGCCACTTCACTGTGGCTTCCGGCATTTATCCAAAGGCTGAGGAATTCCTGCTGAACGTAGACTGCCTGCTGAGCGGAAGCAGACAGGTTTCCGACAGGCCTCAACCTAACCGGGGAATAACAATGAACAGTGCCATTATTGCGGGTATCTTCTGGCATTTTGTCGGAGCTGCCAGCGCCGCGTGTTTCTACGCGCCTTTTAAACAGGTGAAAAGATGGTCATGGGAAACCATGTGGTCGATCGGTGGCCTGATGTCGTGGCTGATCCTGCCGTGGGCGGTAAGTGCCATTTTACTGCCAGATTTTATGGCCTATTACAGCAGCTTCTCGCTTTCGCAGCTGACACCGGTATTTCTGTTTGGCGCGATGTGGGGCATAGGCAATATCAACTACGGCCTGACCATGCGTTATCTCGGCATGTCGATGGGTATCGGTATCGCGATTGGCATTACCCTGGTGGTCGGCACGCTGATGACACCGCTTCTGCAGGGGCGCTTTGGTGAGCTCTTCGCGTCGGCGGGTGGCCGGTTAACCCTGCTGGGCGTACTGGTGGCACTGATTGGCGTCGGAATTGTGTCGCGTGCCGGGCTGTTAAAAGAGCGGGCGCTGGGGATTAACGCAGAAGAGTTTAATCTCAGAAAAGGACTGGTGCTGGCGGTGATGTGCGGCATCTTCTCGGCGGGTATGTCCTTTGCCATGGATGCGGCTAAACCCATGCATCAGGCCGCCGCTAATCTTGGCATCGATCCGCTGTATGTGGCTCTGCCCAGCTACGTGATCATTATGGGTGGCGGGGCACTGGTTAATCTGGCCTTCTGTTTCTGGCGGCTGGCCACCCGGCCAGAGCTGTCGGTGCGTAAAGACTTCTCGGTCGGGAAGTCGCTGCTGATTGCTAATACCGCGTTTGCGGTGCTCGGCGGCACCATGTGGTATCTGCAGTTCTTCTTCTATGCCTGGGGCCATGCCAGAATCCCGGCGCAGTATGACTATGTCAGCTGGATGCTGCACATGAGTCTTTATGTCCTGTGTGGTGGTCTGGTGGGGCTGCTGATGAAGGAGTGGAAGTCTGCGGGGCGCCGACCGGTCAGCGTGTTATCAATCGGCTGTGTGGTGATTATCATTGCCGCCAATATTGTTGGTCTGGGTATGGCAGCCTGATTGCGAATACAGAGACGCTGTCTTAATACAGAAAGGGCCTGCTATGCAGGCCCTTAGCGGTTAGCAGAATGGCGGTCAGATCGTGCCCGCTCAGGGAACCCGGTCAGATCGGAAAGACGTAAAAGCCGCCATCCATATCATGCCCGGCCCGCACGATTACGGACCTCCTCCCTGAGGTGCGCCCGTAGCCGGGCCAATGCGTTGCGTTGTTCAAAAACGCTCCCGGCGTTTTATCCATGGTGTGGGACGCTTTCCTCTTCTGAGCGTGTTCCCTGCGCCTTTTAGCTGATTTATTGCTACTTTTGTGCAGTAAATTGCTCGACAGCGTTCAATGAAGGCCCGTTTTATTAAGACGTGGAACTTTTCAGCGCCTGGCGTGGCGCGATAAATTGCTGTCGCCAGGCGCTGGGAGGTAAACCGGTGTCACGGGTGAAGACCACCGAAAAATAGTTACTGTCATCAAAGCCGCAGCGGGCGGCAACCTCGCTAATCAGACAATCCTGGGTGCGCAGCAGATATTTTGCCTGACAGAGCTGCAGCTGACGCAGGTAATGACCGATAGTCATCCCGGTCTGCTGACGGAAAAGCTGCCTCAGCGCCCGTTCGCTGAGCTGGTTCAGCTGACAAAACTCTGCGAGATCAAAGGGGCGGGCAATCGCACCCTGTAACGCTGACATCAGCAGATCGAGCTGTTCGCCCTCCGGCAACGCCCAGGGGCGGTCGGCCGCGTAGCCGTGGCGGCGCAGAATCAGCGCCAGCTGTAAAAACAGCGCCTCTGAGAGCTGAACTGACAGGGGATCGCTTTTTCGGCTTTCACGCTCCAGCTGGCTGATCACTCCCCGGGCCAGCGCCATCCCTCGCGTGGTCAGCCGCCAGCCGCCTGGCGAATCCGGCCCCTGTTGCGGCAGCAGTTGATTCCAGTCAAGAGCAAGACCAAAGCGGTCAGGGCAGTAGAGGATGTTATCCAGCACCAGATCGTTAACGCTGTCGTAGCTGTGGCAGTCACTGTCGCGGATATAAAAAACGTCGCCACAGGTAATCAGCCAGGGCCGATCGTTGAGTACGTGCAGGCCATTGCCGCGCCAGACAATCACGATTTCACTGAACTCGTGTCGGTGCGGCGGGAAAGAGGGTTGTGGCATCCTTTCGGCGACCGCCACCGGTAGAGTAGTGGCGGGAAAATAGTCATCCCGACTGAGTATCAACGCCATGATTGGCTCCTTTACATCATCTGCTGGCGCTCCGCTCGCGGTGCGCAGCCAAATTCGCGCCTGAACAGGGTTGAGAAATGGTTGCTGTCACCAAATCCACACTGGAAGGCGATATCGGTAATTCGCATATCACTGTGACGCAGCAGATGACGGGCCTGCAACAGCCGCACACGGTTCAGGTAGCGCTGCGGCGTGCTGCCGGTTTGCTGCTTCATTTGCCGATGCAGGGTACGCAGCGACAGGGAGAAGCGATCAGCCAGTTCATCCCAGATAATCTCATCACTGTAATGCTCACCCAGCCAGTCGAGCAGACGATGCAGCCGCGCCTCCTGATCCTGACTCTGTCCATCAATGCACGCCTCACGCAACAGCACCAGCAACTGTAAAAAGAGCTGTTCCTGACGCGCCTGTTTTTCCATCGACCAGGTATCATCCGGCTGCATCTGCGCCGCCACACTCAGCGCCTGCGTCATCACCTTTTGATTGATGCGCCAGTGGGAAGCATATTGCCCGTCCTGATCGCAGGGCAGTAAAGCCTGTAACCCGGAGAGAAAGCGAAACGCGCCGGGGCTGCGATAAAGCACGTTGGTCAGGCAAAGGTTGTCGGTCTGTTCGTAGAGATGACGATCGTGATCGCGCACAAAGCAGACGCAACCGGCGCATAGCGTTTGTGGCTGACCATTAAACACATGAATGCCAGAGCCTTGCTCAACCAGCACAATTTCATGGAAATCATGATGATGTTCCGGGAAGGCTGCCTGGGGTATGCGGGGTTCAATCGCAATGGCGTAATCGCCTTCAGGGAAAAAATCCGCACTGTGCAATATGGTCATGGTCATCTCTCGCTGCTTAACAAAACCGTAACGCAGTCTAATCAGCACGCGCTAACCTTACCTTGAATTTTCAGCCTGACTCAGCAGGAATCATGCTGATTTTTCAAGAAATCCTCAGCAGTTAACAGATTTGCGGCAGGGGTCACATCCTCCTGCCTTTCGCCTATGTGATCTCTCTCACGAAGTTCTTTGCAAGTCTGCCAGGGCTTATCAGCCGCTGGCACTCCGGGGAAGGTCTTTAACCGGCCAGGTTTTTACTCTGTGACCACTCAATCACAGGGAAAAGTCGCCATGACCAGGAGAAACATTGTTGCTATTGATCTCGGAGCATCCAGCGGGCGCGTCATGCTCGCAAGCTGGGATGCAGCGCAGCGCCAGCTCGCGCTTCGTGAGGTCCGGCGCTTTAAAAATAAGCGCCAGCGTCGTGCCGGTTATGACTGCTGGGATCTGACGATGCTTGAGCAGGAGATACGCGCCGGGCTGGCTCAGTTAGATGAAGAGAAGATTGTGCCAGACAGTATCGGTATCGACACCTGGGGCGTTGATATGGTGCTGCTGGATGCAGAGGGCGAGCCGGTGGGTGAGGCGGTCAGCTACCGCGATGCGCGCACCCACGGCCTGATGGAGCAGGCGCAGCACGAACTGAGCCGCAGTGCCATCTACGCCCGAACCGGCATTCAGTTTCTGCCATTCAATACGCTCTATCAGATGCGTGCCCTGCATCAGCAGCAGCCCGACTGGCAGGCCCGCGTGGCGCATGCGCTGATGATGCCGGACTACCTGCATTATCGGCTGACCGGCAATCTCAACTGGGAATACACCAACGCCACCACCACGCAAATGCTCAATATACACAGCGGCGAATGGGATCGTGATCTGCTCGCCTGGGCGGGGGTTGCTCCTGAATGGTTCGGTCAGCCGCAGGCACCGGGCAACACCGTCGGCCACTGGGTCAATAGCGCGGGTGTGCCGGTCCCGGTGATTGCTGTCGCCACTCACGACACCGCCAGCGCGGTTCTGGCAACGCCGCTGATGCAGGACGATGCGGCCTATCTTAGTTCCGGAACCTGGTCGCTGATGGGCTTTGAAAGTTTGCAGCCTTATGCCTGCGATGCCGCGTTACGCGCCAATATCACCAATGAGGGCGGCGCAGAAGGCTACCGCGTACTGAAAAACATCATGGGCTTATGGCTGTTGCAGCGCATCTGCGGCGAACTGCAGATTGACGATCTCAGCGCACTGATTGATCAGACGGCCCGCCAGCCCGCCTGTGTTTCACTGATTAGTCCCAACGATGCGCGCTTCATCAATCCCGACAGCATGGTTAACGAGATTCAGAACGCCTGCGCAGAGCAGGGAATGCCGGTGCCACAATCTGCCGCCGCGCTGGCCCGCTGCATATTTGACAGCCTGGCACTGCTCTATCGCGAGGTGATCCAGGAACTTGCAGAGCTGCGAGGCAAACCTTTCAGTCAGCTTCACGTGGTAGGGGGCGGCAGTCAGAACCGTTTTCTTAACCAGCTCTGTGCCGATGCCTGCCAGATTCCGGTGCTGGCAGGTCCGGTTGAAGCCTCTACGCTGGGTAACGTTGGTTGCCAGCTGATTGCACTTGGCGAACTGATCGATGTGGCTGATTTCCGCTGCAGCGTCATCAACAACTTCCCACTGGAAAAATTCGAACCGCAAACTCACAGCGTCTTCAGTGCCAGTCAGGCACGCTTTGCGACGCTGAGTCAACCCGCTAAGGAACCCGCTTATGACTAAGCAGATTGAACAGGCTTTTGAACTGGCTAAACAACGCTACGCTGACAATGGAGTTGATGTTGAACAGGCCATTCGCCAGCTGGACAGCATTCCTGTCTCGATGCACTGCTGGCAGGGGGATGATGTCCGGGGGTTTGAGAACCCACAGGGCGCATTAACAGGCGGTATCCAGGCGACCGGCAACTATCCGGGGCGGGCACGGAATGCCAGTGAATTACGCAGCGATATCGACAAGGCGATGTCTCTGATCCCAGGCGCAAAACGTCTGAACCTGCACGCTATCTATCTGGAAAGCGACAAGCCAGTAGAGCGGGATGCCATTGAACCTGCCCATTTCGCCAATTGGGTCGCCTGGGCGAAAGAGCACAAGGTAGGGCTGGATTTTAACCCCAGCTGCTTCTCGCATCCGATGAGTGCCGACGGTTTTACGCTGTCGCACAGTGATAAAACCGTGCGTCAGTTCTGGATCGATCACTGCAAAGCGAGTCGCCGAATCTCCGCTTCGTTTGGTGAGCAGCTTGGCACGCCGTCAGTGATGAATATCTGGGTGCCGGACGGTATGAAAGATATTACCGTGGATCGCCTGGCCCCGCGTCAGCGTCTGATGAGCGCACTGGATGAGGTCATCTCAGAAAAACTGAACCCGCAGCACCATATCGACGCGGTTGAGAGCAAGCTGTTTGGCATTGGCGCAGAGAGCTACACCGTGGGCTCCAATGAGTTTTATCTTGGTTACGCCGCCAGCCGCCAGACGGCACTATGCCTGGATGCAGGACATTTCCATCCCACCGAAGTGATCTCCGACAAAATTTCCGCCGCGATGCTCTATGTGCCGCGTCTGCTGCTGCACGTCAGCCGCCCGGTGCGCTGGGACAGCGACCATGTGGTGCTGCTGGATGATGAAACTCAGGCGATCGCCAGTGAGATCGTCCGCCATCAACTGTTCGACAAAGTGCATATCGGACTCGATTTCTTCGACGCCTCTATCAACCGGATTGCTGCCTGGGTTATCGGCACCCGCAACACCAAAAAAGCGCTGCTGCGTGCTCTGCTGGAGCCAACCGACCGTCTGCGCCAGGCCGAAAACGAGGGCGATTACACCGCACGGCTGACGCTGCTGGAAGAGCAAAAATCATTGCCGTGGCAGGCGGTATGGGAAGCCTGGTGCCTGCGCCATGACGTCCCGGCTGATGCCAGCTGGTTAGGCGACGTCCGCCATTATGAACAACAGATTTTGAGCCAACGTTAAGGATTTCACTATGCAAAGCATTCTTTCTTCAGGGTTTGTTAAGGGAATGGTCAAAGCTACCAGCGATATGTGGCTGAAGGGCTGGGACGAACGTAACGGCGGTAATGTCAGCCTGCGTCTGCTGGAAGAGGAGGTTAAACCTTTTGCCGCTGATTTCTGCCATGAACCGCGCTGTATTGAGCTGACACAACCCGCGCCAGCGCTGGCGAATGACTGGTTTCTGGTGACCGGGTCAGGAAAATTCATGCGTAATGTCCAGCTGGATCCGGCGGATTGTCTGGCACTGCTGCAGGTCGATGACAAAGGGCTCTCTTATAATATTCACTGGGGCCTGTCGAATGGCGGTTTGCCGACCTCTGAACTGGCGTCACACTTTCAGTCTCATGCGGTGCGTAAAGCGGTCAGCAAGGGGGCAGACCGGGTGATCATGCACTGTCACGCTACCAACTTTATGGCCTTAAGCTATGTGGTTGAGATGGATTCCGCCCGCTTTACCCGCCTGCTGTGGGAAGGGAGTACCGAATGTCTGGTGGTGTTCCCGGATGGTGTGGGTGTTTTACCCTGGATGGTGCCCGGCACCGATGAAATCGGCACCGCGACCGCCGGGCAGATGCAGTCACATACCCTGGTGATGTGGCCATTCCACGGTGTCTTTGGCACGGGCCCGACACTCGATGAGACTTTTGGTCTGATTGATACGGCGGAGAAATCCTCAGAAGTGATCGTCAAAGTGCTGTCGATGGGCGGGATTCGTCAGAGTATCACCACAGAACAGCTGGTTGCATTGGGTGAGCGCTTTGGTGTGACGCCGTGGCAACCGGCGCTGGATGCAGGGCCTGCTAATGCTGCGTAAAGCCTTTGTGATGCAGGTGAATCCTTATTGCCATGCAGAGTATGAGCGTCGGCACTCACCGATCTGGCCTGAACTGGCCGAAACCCTGAAAGCGCACGGCGCGCACAACTATGCCATCTGGCTGGACGCCGAGCGGCATCTGCTGTTCGCCAGCGTTGAGATTGAATCTGAGGAGCGCTGGAACGCGGTGGCGGAAACAGAGGTCTGTCAGCGCTGGTGGGCATCAATGAAAGATCTGATGCCGTCGAATGCAGATAACAGCCCGATCAGTGAGCCATTAAAACCGGTTTTCTTTCTGGAATAAAATCGGGAATAAAAGATGAAAAGGGCGGCATCGCCGCCCTGATATTTTTAACGCTTAGCCTGACACAAGCCGGTCAGTGTCGGCCACATCGCCATCAGCGTATCAATAATGCTCTCCAGATCGTCACGCTCAACGCCTTCACGCGCCCGCACCGACATGCCCTGCAGCATACAACTCAGATAACGTGACAGCGCGGGAATATTTACTGACGCACTCAGTTCGCCACGCTGCTGACGCGCCAGCAGAAAATCTTTTAACACTTGCTCCTGCGACTGATGCTGCTGTTGCAGCATGGTGGCAATCTCTGCTGAAGCCGCCGACAGGGCGGTCGAGGTGCAGATAAAGAAACAGCCGCCGGGAGAGTCACGTTCGGTAAAACAGGCCGCGGTGGCGCGGAAATAGGCTTCAATAGCCCGATCCACCGGTAACTGGTCATCGCCCAATGCCGCTTCACGCCATGCACTAAACTTCTCCACATAGCGCTCCATCGCCGCGCGAAACAACCCCTCTTTATTGACAAACTCGGCGTAGAGGGTCGGTGCTTTCGCGCCGGTTGCGGCCACCAGATCGGCCAGAGAAGTTCCCTCGTAACCGTGCGTCCAGAACAGGGTCAGTGCTTTATCGAGCGCTGCTTCGCGATCGAACACTTTTGGTCGGCCGCGGCATTTCTTTACATCGCAATCCTGAACCTGACTCATACACCCTCACTGACAGTAAAACACCCTATTAAATTACCGATCATTATAAAAATGTGCAAGGCCTGGCGTGGATGCCGACGACAGGGGTTGCCATTTTGTGCGTCAGCGCATTATTACAGCCCCTTAGGTTAAGTCAGAAATGAGGCTGAAGCCCATAATCACGCCACTTGGAGAATAAAATAACGCTCATTAAATAAATGTTGACGACAAACCGTATCGGGGTCTATCATTTGTTTAACGGTCATTAATTAAATAGTGACAACCCATTCAGACCAACCGAATTTCAATATTGAATAGAGAGATTATTATGAAAAACATCAAAACCACCCTGGCAGCACTAGCACTGACTACTCTGACTTTTGGCGCATCTGCCGCTGACCTGGTGACCAGCGAACCTGTTAATCAGCAGCCAGTTGGCACCATTTCTGTACTGGGCGGCACCAATCTGTCTTCTGTTGAAGCGCAGCTGAGTGCTAAAGCGGATGAAGCGGGTGCGAAATCGTTCCGCATCACCTCAACCAGCGGCCAGAACAAACTGCACGGCACGGCTGTGATTTATCAGTAATTTTGGTTTTCAACAGAATAAGTGAGAAGGGGTTCGTTATGAAAAGTATCAATATGATGGTCGTGGCGGCGGTGCTAAGCGGTCTGTCATTTGCCAGCGTAGCGGCCCAGCAGGTCAGCAGCACACCGCTGGATCAGCAAAAAATCGGTGTCATCAGCGCAACGGGCAGTACTAATCTGCTTTCGCTGGAGCAGCAACTGTCAGAAAAGGCCAGCGATGCAGGAGCAAAGTCTTTCCGCATCACTTCGACCTCTGGCAGCAACAACCTGCATGGCACAGCCGTTCTTTATAGATAAAGTGAGCGGTAAATAACCCTGAACAGGCTTCAGATAACCCGCTTATCTGAAGCCTTTTTTTATTATCCGTTACTGCGTAACTGTGGATAACGACGGAAGATATAAACACACCAGAGTAACGCCACCAGGCCAATCATCCCGCCGACATTGCCGACTTCCGCCATGCTCAGATGCAGGCTGACCTGATTACCCAGCAGCGCACCCGCGCCGATACCGATATTGTAGATACCGGACATCAGCGACATCGCCACATCCGTGGCATCCGGTGCCAGCGACAGCACCCGCACCTGCATACCCAGTCCGATCATCATCATCGCCATTCCCCAGACAACGCATAGCGTTGAAATAGCCGCAGGGCGAACGGCAGCAAAAATCAGCAGGCCCATGCACAGGGTGATCAGCGCGATGGCCGCAATCAGCAATCCGGAGGGAAATTTATTACCGAGTGTGCTGAACAGTACGCTACCCACAATGCCCGCAGAGCCAAACAGCAGCAGTAGCAGGGTGGTGAAGTTGCCACTGGAATGGGCCACGGTTTGCATAAAGGGTTCGATATAGCTGTAAGCGGTGTAATGCGCGGTAACGACCAGCGTCACCAGCAGATACATGCTGACCAGCGCCGGACGGCGAAACAGCATCGGCACACTGCTCAGCGAGCCGGTATGTTCACTCGGCAGACGCGGCAGGATACGTACCAGCATAATCATCAGCACCAGCGCCGAAAGGCCAATCGCGCCGAAGGTCGTACGCCAGCCAAGATACTGACCCACCACACGGCCAATCGGCACGCCCAGCACCATCGCCAGCGCGGTACCGGTTGCCAGCATACTCAGCGCCTGAGTTTTCTTACCGGCCGGAGCGACGCGAATCGCCAGCGAGGCGGTGATCGACCAGAACACCGCGTGAGACAGGGCGATACCCACCCGTGACACCATCAGCGACCGGAAATCCCAGGCAACGGTAGAAAGTACGTGGCTGACGATAAAGATCAGGAACAGCACGCCCAGCAGCAGTCGACGCTCAATATTGCGGGTCAGCAGCATCAGCGGCAATGAGAGCAGTGCGACCACCCAGGCATAGATGGTCAGCATGATCCCGACGTCAGCCGTCTGCATTGAAAAGTCAGCAGCGATGTCGGATAACAGGCCAACCGGCACAAATTCGGTGGTATTAAACACAAAGGCGGCGATGGCCAGCAATACCACGCGTAGCCAGGCAGTTTTACGTGAAACAGTAGTTGGTTGCATGAGGAGTCAAGTCAGTCAGTACAGCGAATCGGATGTGGCAGAAACATCCAGCGAAAGTGACCTGCGTCACAAATTACTGACCATTGTAGTGAATAAAGCGGGAAGAGAAACCTTATAAACGCCTTTTAATGCTGAAATTTTTTTATCGCCCCATCACAGGGCGATAGCCTGAGGTTATTGACCGCGACGACGGGCGGGCATCATTCGCAGCAGAGTATTGTCTTTAAGCAGATAGTGATGGAACAGTGCGGCAGCAGCATGCAGTCCGATCAGCCAGTAACCCAGCGGTGCCAGAGTTTCATGCCAGCCAATCAGCATATCCGCCATATCAAAGTCAGGTTCAGGCGCGACCGGCATGCTGATGCCAAACAGCCACCATTCCCGACCTTTAAGATAACGCGATGTCAGGCCGAGGATCGGCAGAGTGATAAACAGGGCATAGAGCAGGGTATGAGTCAGATGTGCCAGCCCGGTTTGCCAGCGCGGCGGAGCGGGAGTAATGGGCGGTGTGCGATGCCGGGTGCGTAAAAAGAGGCGAACAAGCATCAATACCAGAATGGTCGCGCCGGCGCTGAAATGGGTAATGATCATGGCATAACCCTGCCAGGATCCGCGCTGTGCAAAACCGCGCAGTTCAATGGTGGCGTAGGCCGTCACCACCAGTAAAAAGGTGAGCCAGTGAAGGGCTATCTGAGCGCGCGCAAACTTATCCCGCATTGTGCATTCCATTAAAGAGAATCAGGAAGATTAACATAACGGAAAACAGCGCTAATTCTTAACAAATTAGCGCAGCGGGAAAAATTTTTTTACCTTACCAGGTGGATCAGATTAACGCGAAGACGGGGTGTGCTTCAGGGCCACGCTGAGCTGGGTGGCCTGCTGGTCAACATTTTTGAGAGGACAACAGTTTTCACAGCCGATTGCGCCAGCATAATATTTTTTAGCCTGCAGGATGGCGGCATTCACATGGTAAAAACTGCCCAGAAACATCCGGTTATCGATGTCGGGAAGATGGGGGCAGCCTGCGGCATGAACCACATGATTATTGTTATATCCTGATTGTTTATTGACGTAGTAGTAGAGAGCCACAGGCGTTCCTTGTTGCCGTGTTAAAAGGCAAAGCAGATGAATTATTACAATAAAAACGATTATAGCGGGAAACCTGCATTTTGTTTGCTGTGGCTCTGAATAGCGCGTTTATTGTGATAAACCGCCAGGCCCGCAGGAGAAGTCAGGCCTGGCAAGAGAAGACATTCTCAGAGTTTTTTACTGTGCAGACGCCAGGCAACCAGTAACGCCAGGATCAGCAGGACGCTGATAAACAGCGTAATCCCGAACCAGCCAAAATTATGCCAGAACACGCCTCCCAGCGTACCCGCGACGCTGGAACCCACGTAGTAGCTGAACAGATAGAGTGAAGAGGCCTGGCCTCTTGCCCGGCGCGCCCGGGGGCCAATCCAGCCGCTGGCAACCGCATGGGCGGCAAAAAAACCGGCGGTGAACAGCATCATCCCAGGCAGGATCAGCCAGAGGGAGTTGAAGGCGGTAATCAGCAAACCCAGCAGCATGATGGCGGTAGCACCCAGCATCACCGGTCCCCGCCCCAACCGGTTGGTCAGCGCGCCCGCTTTAGGCGAACTCCAGGAGCCGGTGAGGTAGACCACTGATAACAGTCCGACCACGGCCTGGCTGAGATGCCAGGGCGCATCCAGTAAACGGTAGCCAATATAGTTAAACAGGGTGACAAAGGCTCCCATCAGCAGGAATCCTTCGGCAAACAGCCAGGGAAGGCCCGGATCGCGCCAGTGCAGCCGGAAGTTAATCAGCAGATTACGCGGACGCAGCGTAATGGGCCGGAAATGGCGCGACGCAGGCAGAATCTTCCAGAACATCAGCGCCGAGGCCAGCGAAAAACAGCCGATTACCGCCACGGCGAGTCGCCATGAGAAGAGGTCAGTCAGTACACCGCTCAGCAGTCGACCGCTCATCCCGCCTATCGAGTTACCGCTGATATATAACCCCATGGAAAAGGCGACGACGCGTGCATCCATCTCCTCGCTGAGGTAGGTCATGCCGACCGCCGCCACGCCACTCAGCGACAACCCCATCAGCGCCCGCATAATCAGAATGCCGTGCCAGCTGTTCATGGTAGCCGAGATCAGCGTGCAGATGGCGGCCAGCATCAGGGCTGTGACCATCACCGATTTACGACCGATAGCATCAGAGAGCGGCCCGGTTACCAGCAGGCCCAGCGCCATCAGGCCGGTCGAGATGGAGAGCGACAGGCTGCTGGTTGCCGGAGAGATACCGAACTGCTGTGACAGCACCGGCAGAATCGGCTGTACACAGTAGAGCAGGGCAAAGGTCGCCAGCCCGGCGGAGAAAAGCGCCAGCGTCACGCGCATAAACTGTGGCGAATCCCGGCGGATATGACCTGAAGCGGCAACAGACTCTGGCGGCGCAGAGACCGCATTCTCATCCACTGTGACAGCCTGTATTGAGCGACTCACACATTTTCCTCAAATTTAGAAAACCTGTCGTCAGCTTAGGAAAGCGGCATTATGATGTCTAATATATTAATAATCTCAAATGAGACGTTTAAGATATGAATATCGAACTGCGTCATCTGCGCTACTTTGTTGCGGTGGCGGAAGAGTTACATTTCGGGCGGGCGGCCCAGCGTCTGAACATTTCTCAGCCGCCGCTCAGCCAGCAGATTATTCAGCTGGAAACAGAAACGGGCGCAAGGCTGTTCAATCGCACTAACCGCAGCGTGCAGCTTACCGCTGCCGGACAGCAACTGCTGAGTGACGCCCGCGCGATTCTTTTGCAGGTTGAGCAGGCGGCCGATCGCGCCGCCCGGCTGCATCGAGGTGAAGAGGGGGAGCTGCGGATTGGCTTTACCTCCTCGGCCCCGTTTACCGCCGTGGTCTCTGACGCGCTATTCCGGTTTCGTCAGCGCTGGCCGCAGGTACATATTCAGATGCAGGAGATTAATACCCGCCAGCAGCTGGCACCGCTTCATGATGGACGGCTCGATCTCGGCGTGATGCGCAACACGCCGCTGCCCGCCGATCTGCGTCATCAGCTGCTGCTGAGTGAGCCGCTTTATGCCGTGGTGCATAAGGCGCATCCGCTGGCTGACGCTGATAAAATCTCAGTCACCGCCCTGGCGGCGGAACCTTTTGTCTTCTTTGATCCTCAGGGCGGAACCGCGCTCTATAGCGATATTCTGGCGCTGCTGCACCGCTACCATATCAAGCCCTTTATTACGCAGGAAGTGGGTGAGGCGATGACCATACTGGGGCTGGTGGCAACCGGGTTAGGCGTCTCCATCCTGCCTGCCTCATTTCGTCGGGCGCGGCTGGCCGATCTGGTCTGGTTGCCATTAACGGAAGAGGATGCCATTTCAGAGCTGTGGCTGGTCTGGTCAGCCGGACGCGAAATAAATGCGCAGATGGAAAACATGATGGCGTTGCTGCGGCGAAACCGGCCCTGAAGCGCGGGTAACACCGCATCAATCTGTGCGATAAATCACATTTCTAATCAAATATTTGACGCTGTCGCCGGATCTGGCTCACCATGGCGCATGTTTATTTAGAAGCGCGAAAATAACCGGGAGCAGGGTTGTGAATCCGGACAGTCAACCTGGCCACATTGACCAGATCAAGCAGACTAATGCAGGTGTCGTATATCGATTAATTGACCGTTATGGTCCCATTTCGCGTATCGAACTTTCCCGCCGTGCCCAGCTTGCTCCGGCCAGCATTACCAAAATTGTGCGTGAAATGCTGGACGCACATTTAGTGCAGGAGACCGAGTTTCAGGATCCCGGCAGTCGTGGACGTCCGGCGATAGGCCTGATACTGGATACCGACGCCTGGCACTATCTGGCTATTCGCCTGCATCGCGGCGCCATGACGTTTACGCTGCGCGACCTCAGCAGCAAGGAACTGGTGGAGGAGAGCCTGCCGCTGCCTGATGAGTCTGCTCAGCCGTTACTTACCGCGCTGATTGAACAGGTTGATGCCTTCTTTATTCGTCATCAGAAGAAGCTGGAACGCCTTACGGCCATTGCCATTACATTGCCAGGGCTGATCAACGCCGCGTCAGGTGTGGTGCATCGGCTACCGGGTTATGAGGTGCGCGATATGCCGCTGGGCGATGCGCTGGCGGCGCGAACCGGCTTACCGGTGTTTGTGCAGCACGACATTTCAGCCTGGACGCTGGCGGAGTCGCTGTTTGGTGCCTCACGTGGTGCGCAGGATGTAATTCAGATTGTGATTGATGAAACCGTGGGAGCCGGGGTGATCAGTGGCGGTCAGCTGTTGCATAAAAGTGGCAGAGCGCTGGTCGAGATCGGGCATACTCAGATCGACCCGTATGGTCAGCAGTGCTACTGCGGTAATCATGGCTGTCTGGAGACCGTGGCCAGCACCGGCAGTCTGCTGGCGCTGGCGGCGCAGCGTCTGCCGGCCCAGCCCGACAGCCTGCTCAATAATCAGCCGCTGACGCTGGAGTCGCTGTGCGCAGCGGCGCAGTCTGGCGACCGTCTGGCGCGCGACACCATCGCCAGCGTGGGTCACCATGTTGGCCGGATTCTGGCGATGATGGTCAACATTTTCAATCCTCAACATATTCTTATCGGTTCCCCCCTGAATGCCGCCGCGGATGTACTGTTTCCGGCCGTGAGCAACACCATTCTGCAGCAATCGCTCCCTGCCTATAGCGCGAGTATCCAGCTGGCACCTACCGAATTTAGCGAGCCGGGAACGTTAGGCGGCGCAGCGCTGATCAAAGACGCGCTCTATAACGGACACCTGTTAGTGAAACTGTTGCAAGGTTAAGCGGGCCTAATCTTGCGCTAACGCAATCTGTTCTCATCCTCCATTCCTTAAAATGCCGGTTCGCAGCAAGGTTAATCACCGATTAACCGCAACGGTTCGAGAGGAGAAGTTGAGTGAACAGACTATTTGTTACCGGCACTGACACCGCAGTGGGCAAAACGGTGGTGTCACGCGCCCTGTTACAAAGTTTTATCCAGGCCAGGCTCAGTGCCGTCGGGTACAAGCCCGTCGCGCGCTGCGCGGTCAAAACCGCTGACGGCCTGCGTAACAAAGATGCACAGGTTCTGCAAAGCGCTTCATCCATCGATTTACCCTATCAGGCGATCAATCCGCTGGCCTTTCAGGAAGAGGAGATCTGCACCCATCCGAGCCAGATTATTGATTACGCATTGCTGACACAGGGCTTAAGCAGCCTGACGCAGCAGGCCGATCGCGTGGTCGTGGAGGGCACTGGCGGCTGGCGCAGCCTGATGAACGACGGACGTCCGCTCTCCTGCTGGGTCGTTGAGCAGCAACTGCCGGTGGTGCTGGTGGTCGGTATCCAGTCGGGTTGTATCAGTCACGCCCTGTTAACAGCAGAAGCGATAGCGCAGGATGGACTGCCACTGGTGGGCTGGGTAGCCAACCGCATTAATCCGGGACTGGCGCAGTACAGCGACATTATTGAGATTCTGCGTGAAAAAATTACAGCGCCGCTGCTGGGCGAGCTGCCTTATCTGCCACGAGCGGAACAGCGCGATCTGACGCCTTACATCGATATTTCTCTGCTGGAGCAGAACAGTCTGCACGCTGTGAGTGCAAAGATCGCCTGATTATGAAACAAACCAAGTCATCTGAGTCGGCAGTGAGCCTAAAGTTTCAGGCTTGTTGTCGGCTGTCTTTAACTATTTCTATTTAGAATTGAAAGACCTGGCTCGGATATCGCGAAATCGTGGCGTCATGGCGCAGAAAATGCATTAACTCCGCTTATCACACTGAGCTGGAGCCCCATCATGTCGCACTCGCACGAGAAAGGTTTGTTATATGGGCTTGAAGCCCGCATTGGCCCCGCCCCGGCGTTTTTCGCCGCACTGCAACATCTGCTGGCCAGCGTGGTAGGAATCATCACCCCGCCGCTGATTATTGGCTCCGTTCTGGGGTTGCAGGCCTATATTCCTTATCTGATCAGCATGTCATTGTTCGTTTCCGGCTTAGGCACATTTATGCAGGCCAGACGCTTTTATGGCATCGGGGCGGGCATGATCTGTCTGCAGGGCACCAGCTTCGCATTTCTGGGGGTAATCCTCTCAGGTGGTCTGATGGTGAAAGGGCGCGGTGGTTCGCCGGAAGAGATTATGGCGATGCTGTTTGGCTGTAACCTGGTGGCGGCGTTGATTCCGATTCTGATTAGCCGCTGCGTCGGCTCGCTGCGCAAAGTGCTGACGCCGGTGGTGACCGGCACGGTGATCACCCTGATTGGCATCAGCCTGATAAAAGTCAGCATTACCGACTGGGCGGGCGGGCACAACGCCACAGATTTTGGATCGCCGGGAAATCTGGCGCTGGGGGCGCTGACGTTGCTGGTGATCGTGGCGCTGAACCGCTCGCGAAATCGCTGGGCGCGGCTGGTGGCGGTGGTGGCCGGAATCGCGGTGGGATGCGTTGCCGCGGCCTTGACCGGACATCTGCAACTTAATGTTGCGCCGGAGAGCAACTGGCTGGTGCTGCCCGCGTTCTTCCGGTTTGGTTTTGCCTTTGACTGGACTATTTTCCTGCCGATCGCGCTGGTGTCAGTGATCGCGGTAATTGAAGCCGTCGGCGACCTTACCGCTAACTGCCTGATTTCACAGCAGCCGATCACCGGCAAACCTTTTCAGCAGAGGCTGCAGGGTGGCATTGTCGCCGACGGCCTGAGCTGTGTGCTGGCAGCGGTTTTCTCCGCCTTTCCCAACACCACGTTTGCGCAGAACAATGGCGTTATCCAGATGACCGGCGTCGCCAGCCGTTACGTCGGTATGCTGCTGGGAATCATGCTGGCGCTGCTGGGGCTGTTTCCCTTTATTGGCTCCCTGTTGCAGCAGATCCCGCCGCCGGTGCTGGGCGGGGCGACAATCGTGATGTTTGGCAGCGTGGTTGCCGCGGGCATCCGGGTGATGACCCAGACGCCGCTGGGTCGCCGCGAGATGCTGATTGTGGCGATCGCTTTTGGTATTGGTCTGGGCGTGGAGGCGGTGCCGGATGTGCTGAAGCAGTTCCCGCCGCTGATTAACAGTCTGTTTGGTCATGCGGTGACGACCGGCGGTATTCTGGCGATTGTGCTGAACATGGTGCTGCCGGACGAGGCGCCTGTGGTGGAAGAGGTTGAGGCGGAAACGCTGACTGAAAGCTGAATAACGCACAAGGGCTGAAGTTGTTCTGACAGACGGCTCAGAAATTTAAAGCAATGGGAGCATACGCCTGTAGCAAAACATCGCGGCCGTGGACAAAAAGGGCGGGAGTGTTTTGAACAACGCAAACCGTTGGCCCGGCTACGGACGCACCACTGGGATGAGGCGCGTAATAGCACGCGCTGAGCATGCCATGAATGGCGGAATTTGTGTCTTTGCGAAGGGCGGGTGTTCCCTGAGCGACTGCTTTACTGACAGAGTACGGGGCCGATGCGATTGTTTGAGAATGTGGACCAACTTTAGCCAGAATGGCTTTAAGATCGAGCCTGCTCAGGGAACCGGGTCAGATCGGAAAGACGCAAAAGCCGTCGTCCCTGACTGCTCGGCCCGCGCCATCCCTGGCGCGGGACGCTTTCCTCCTCTGACCCGGTTCCCTGCGCGTTAAGCTTGTTTGTTGCTGTCTGATTTACCCAGGCTTGGGTATATCTGCTTATATCTGCTGTTTTAATGGGCCGGTAAGACCCATTTAGGTGACGAAATTATGGATTCAGACGACGGCGGGTACGACCGGAACTGAGGTAATCCGCAATATAATCCTGCGAAATCTCACCGCTGTAGCGACCCTCTTCATCGACAATCGGCATCCAGACCGTGTTGTGCTCATAGAGTTTTGACAGCACCACGCGCAGGTTCTCTTCCGCTTTACCGGTGACCTTAAAGGTGTGCAGTCGCTCTTCACAGCGGCCACTGACGTTACGCGCCTCGCGACGCTTCACGAAGCCCAGCGGTTTGCCATCCTCATCGACCACGGTAATCGATCGCATATCGTTCTCATCCATGGTGCCAAAGGCTTCTTCCAGCGGAGTAGAGCGGCGGACGGTGATGGTCGGCTGCTGGTCGGTCACATCGCCCGCCTGCACCAGTAACAGGCGCTTAAGCGTACGGTCCTGACCCACAAACGAGCCGACGAACTCATTGGCAGGAGTTGCCAGCAGTTCATCCGGGCTGGCGCACTGCACGATTTTACCCTGACCAAATACCGCAATGCGATCGCCGAGCTTCAGTGCCTCGTCAATATCGTGGCTCACCAGCATCACGGTTTTTTTCAGCTGACGCTGCATGTCGAGAAACTCGTTCTGGATCACTTCGCGGTTAATCGGGTCAACGGCGCCAAACGGCTCATCCATCAGCAGCACCGGTGGATCCGCCGCCAGGGCACGAATCACCCCGATACGCTGCTGCTGACCGCCTGACATCTCACGCGGATAGCGATGCAGGAATTTGGTGGGATCCAGCGCAACCATGCTCATCAGCTCGGTAGCCCGCTCGTGGCACTGCTTTTTGTTCCAGCCCAGCATGCGTGGCACCACGGTAATGTTCTCCTCGATGGTCATGTTGGGAAACAGACCAATCTGCTGGATAACATAGCCAATGTTGCGGCGCAGGGTGGTGGTGTCCTGTGTACTGGTATCTTCACCATTAATCAGGATCCGGCCACTGGTGGCGGGAATCAGACGGTTAATCATCTTCAGCGTGGTGGTTTTCCCGCAGCCCGAGGGGCCCAGCAGCACGCACATCTCACCGGCTGGCACGTGCAGGCTGACGTTATCAACGGCTTTATTGGTCGTGCCGTTTTTCTGGGTAAAGGTTTTCGTCAGGTTTTCCAGCGTAATCATTATCGAATCCCCTTTGGAGTCAGCGCCTGCTGCAAACGGTGCAGCAGCCAGTCAAGAAAAATAGCCAGCAGACAGATCATCAATGCCCCGGCAATCAACATACGAATATCACTGCCGCTGATACCATCCAGCAGCAGCTGGCCCAGACCGCCCGCGCCAATCACGGCGGCAATTGCCATGACGCCAACGTTCATCACCACGGCGGTACGGATGCCACCGAAGATCACCGGCAGCGCCATCGGGATTTCAACCCAGCGCAGGCGCTGCCAGAACGTCATGCCGATGCCACGACCCGCTTCACGCAGACCGTCCGGCAGATTCTCCAGCGCGGTGTGGGTGTTGCGCACAATCGGCAGCAGCGAGTAGAGGAACACGGCGGTAATCGCCGGCAGCGCGCCAATGCCCTGACCGATGAGTGAAAACAGCGGGATCATCAGACCAAACAGCGCAATGGTGGGAATTGTCAGCACCACGGTGGCGATACCGAGAATCGGCGTTGCCAGCCATCTTACACGCACGATCAGAATGCCAAGCGGCACACCAATCACAATTGCCAGTCCGACCGCGACCAGCACCAGCCAGCTGTGCTGCCAGCTCAGGGTGAGCAGGGTGCTCCAGTTATCCATGATGTAGTGAAGGGTATCCACAGTGCCTCCTTACAGCATGTTTTTGGATTTAAGGAAATCACGCGCCACGGTTTCCGGTGACTGATGATCGATATCGACCCGCTTGTTCAGCTCCGTTATCGCCTCATCGGTGATCTGCGCAGAAAGCTGATTAAGCGCGGTATCCAGCCCCGGATGACTCGCCAGCACATCCTGACGCACAACCGGCGTCACGTTGTAGCTTGGGAAGAAGTGCTTATCATCCTCCAGTACTTTCATGTCGAAGCCCTTAACCCGGCCATCGGTGGTGTAGATCAGACCGGCATCCACGAATCCATCGCGAATCGCGTTATAGACGAGGCCCGGGTCCATCTGGCGGATCTGCGGGCGATCCAGCGCCAGGTTGTAGGTTTTCTGCAGCGGCTTCATGCCGTCTGAACGACCCGAGAACTCCAGGTCCAGACCCAGTCGCCAGTTATGATCCGGGTCGGTTTTACGCACCTGCTCAATCTTCGCAACCAGCTGCGACATGGTGCTGATGCCCTCTTTTTCGGCCCGTTCACGGGTCATGGCAAAGGCATAGGTATTGTTCATCGGTGCCGGGTTAAGCCAGACCAGCCCCAGTCTGGCATCCAGCTTTTTCACCGTCTCATACGCCTGCTGTGAAGACATCGGCTGGTTGATATGGTTAAAGATGATCAGTGAGGTACCGGTATATTCCCAGACCATATCAATCTGCTTATTCAGCAGCGCATTACGGCCAATGGTGGTGGCGATATTGCGTTTAGGCACCACCTCGAAGCCTTTCTTCTGCAGCCAGAGCACCGTCATTGCTGACAGGATATGCTGCTCGGTAAAACTTTTGGTCGCCATCACCAGCGGTGCAGCAGCCTGTGCCGTCTGGCTTAACAGCAGCGTCGCGGTCAGCGCGACAACGCTTTTCTTAATCCAACGCGTTAGCATTGCAAAGCTCCTTGTGGTCAGGCCGCGGCGTGCGGACTCAGAAAGCGGCCCAGCGCGGCCAGCATCATATCCAGTACCAGTGCCACCAGTGCGGTGGCGACGGCGCCGAGTATCAGCGTCGGAAAGTCATTCAGATAGATGCCCGGGAAGATCAGCTCGCCAAAGCTGCTGGCGCCAATCAGGAACGCCAGTGGGGCGGTGCCGACATTGATGGCGGTGGCGATGCGCACGCCAGAGAGGATGACCGGCAAGGCATTCGGCAGCTCCACCTGACGCAGACGCTGCCATTTGGTCATACCGATGCCGTTGGCCGCCTCAATCAGCGACGGGGGAACCGCGCTCAGACCAGAGAAGGTATTGCGGACGATAGGCAGCAGCGAAGCCAGAAACAGCGCAATCAGCGCCGGACGGTCGCCAATCCCGATAATAACCATCGCCAGAGCCAGTACCGCCAGCGGTGGCAGGGTGTTACCGACATTGAAAATCTGCATCACGTACTCTGCCCAGCGACGTGCAAACGGGCGACTTAGCAGGATGCCGCTGGGGATACCGACCAGCAGAGCGAACAGCATTGACCAGAAGACTAAGAAGAGGTGTTGTTGCCCGAGATAGAGCAGATCGACTTTACGTGCGACCAGCTGATCCCAGCCAAGGCCCCAGATCAGCACTGCGATCACCGTGACCACTGCAAGCAGTGCCAGACCGGCGCGTCGGGCCAGTGAAGCATTTTGCATCGGAGAATCTCCCTGATTACGATCTCAATTGTTATAACAACCATAAACAGCCCGACAGGTACGGCAAAAATTGCCGCCGCGCCCAATACCGAAACTGCGATAAAATGTAGATAAAATGACTGTTTACCCACTCTTTTTCAGTGAATACTGAATAAGATGGTGTAATGCTATAGCAGCCCTTTATTGCACAAGCCAGCTTTTAAGCCACAAATCAGAGAGATAGAAACAGGTTAAAATGGTGTTAAAGCCGCGTAGCCGCTGGGCTAATGCAACAATAAAAAATTTTCATCGAATTCTGGTGACACTGTCACAGAGGACGCGGAAAATGCGCACGCGCGGGAAACTGCATGGTCTGTTTTTCAGCTAGCCTTGCAGATTAAAAAAGGAACCCTATGACTGAAAGCGCACAACTCCAGACCGGACATCGCCACTGGATCTTAATCGCCTGCATGCTGGCGATGTTTATGGCGGCCATTGAAGTCACTATTGTGGCCACCGCAATGCCCACCATCATTGCTGATCTCGGCGGTTTTTCGCAGTTTGGCTGGGTCTTCTCGATCTATCTGCTGGCCCAGGCGGTCAGCGTGCCGCTCTATGGGCGGCTGGCGGATATGGTGGGTCGCAAAACGATGTTTTTTGTCGGCACGTCGATTTTTCTGGTGGGGTCGGTGCTGTGTGGCTTTGCCCATACCATGATCTGGCTGATCCTGTTCCGGGCGTTTCAGGGCCTGGGGGCGGGGGCGATCATGCCGCTCAGCTCCACCATCGTGGCGGATATCTATTCGCCGCGCGAACGCGCCAGCGTGCAGGGCTGGCTCTCCAGCGTCTGGGGGGTAGCGGCGATAGTGGGGCCGCTGACCGGCGCGTGGCTGGTACAGCACTTTAGCTGGTCGGTGATTTTCTGGGTCAATCTGCCCATCGGCCTGATCAGCATGCTGATGCTGTGGCGCTGGCTACCGTCGCACCAGAAGGAGGAGAAATCGCAGCCGCTGAACCTGGCGGGCAGCGGCTGGCTGATGCTCTGCGTGACGGCATTGCTGATTGCGCTGTTGCAGGCGGAACAGCTGGGCGTCTGGCTGGTGCCGTTTCTGCTCTTCTCACTGTTCGCTGGCTGGCAGCTCAGACGCCACGAGCTGCATTCAGCGGCACCGCTGTTTCCGCTGATAATCTGGCGCAGCCGGCTTATCGTGGCGGGCAATGCGGGCAACCTCATCATCGGGGCAGCCATGATGGGCATCAGCGCCTTTCTGCCCACCTGGATTCAGGGGATAAGCGGCGGTTCACCGTTACAGGCGGGCAGTGTGCTGGCGATGATGTCGATTGGCTGGCCGCTGGCCAGCACCCTCAGCGGCAGACTGATGCTGCACACCTCCTACCGCTTCACCGCCCAGCTCGGGGCGCTGTTGCTGGTGACCGGCAGTGCCTTGCTGCTGTTTTTACAGCCCGCAAGCTCACTCTATCAGGCGGGCTTTACGGCGTTTCTGATCGGTACCGGCATGGGGATGACCAGCACCACGTTCCTGGTTTCAGTGCAAAACCAGGCGGATTACCAGATTCGCGGCATCTGTACCGCTTCAATTATGTTCAGTCGGATGATCGGGTCGGCGGTAGGGACGGCGATCATGGGCGCAGTGCTGAATCTCAATCTGCAGTGGCGTTTGCCGCAGGTCGAGGATCCGGTGCAGAAGATTATGTCCGAACCCAGTCGTCAGCAGTTGCAGCCGGAAACCCTGCAGCAGATGACAGCAGCCATTGCCGCCTCACTGCACTGGGTGTTCGTGGTGGCACTGGTGATTGCGTTGTTTGCGGTGGGTGTGGCATGGATGATGCCGCGTCAGCGGCCGGAACAGGCGGACTAACAGGCAGGGCGACAGGATGTCGCCCTGATTTGAACAGAACTACTGAGCAGGTGAGTCCTGCGAACTGCCGGCACTGGCAGGTACGCTGGCTTCGTTGTCACTGCCTGAGCGCTTATAAACAATTTTTTGTGTGTCGTTCTCACAATGTCCGACGACCTGACCACCCGCCTGATCAACCTGATCGTTGGCGACGATGTCGAGACTAAAACCCGACTCAGGCACACCGTTCTGAATAATTTTCTGGCTGATTTCGGTTTTTACCGATTCACAGGATGCCTGCGCCATCAGCGGCAGAGCAAATAACGCCGCGCTTAACAAAACCCTCTGTAGCTTCATCACGTCTTCCTTATGTTAGTCGTCCGTCATTACTATAGCTCAAATTTACGGCGCTACCGGGCGACCGGAACGGCGATCCAGACAACGCAGGGTGTTGGGCTCCCAGTAGGCGTTGAGATTGAGGCTCTGCTCGCACTTGTCGCGGGTATCAAACGCGCGATCGGTTTTATCAAACTCTTTTTCGACCCGGGTGTTCACTTTATTGCGCAGCATGCGCGTGTCATTCCATTGCTCTTTATCCTGGCGCGCCGCTTCATTGCTCAGCGCGGAACTGCCATCTTCGATAATCAGACGATTAGTATTCGCAGTGGCAGTGAATGCCGCAGTGGAGAGGAGAACCATCAGCACGGCAGGGATCATTTTTTTCATCACACTATCCTTTAGTTAACGCAAACATCGCCATCCGCGACAGCGGTTGCAGCGGGCATGCTTAGAGCCTGGCTCATCAGGGGTCATTGATGCAGAGAGTCCGGACACAGACAGTGCATAACAACCGGCGCGTACAGGGTGTACGTGAGGAGGGGTAAGCACTGCCAGGGTTCAGACGGACAAATAAAACAGCCTGATGGGCCTGGCTCTTAGTATATCATCGCCGTTTCTTTGCTCACCAGCAGTGAGTCGTTTGTTTACGTTAAGGAGAGGTAAGGATGCTGATTAAAACCGCCGTGCTGTTTTTTATTACCGCGCTGGCGGAGATCACCGGCTGCTTTCTGCCGTGGTTATGGCTGAAAAAAGGCGGCTCAGCCTGGTTGCTACTCCCTGCGGCAGCAAGTCTGGCGCTATTTGTCTGGCTGCTGACGCTGCATCCCGCTGCCAGCGGCCGGGTTTATGCCGCCTACGGTGGCGTCTATGTGCTTACCGCGCTGCTCTGGTTGCGGGTGGTGGATGGCGTGAAGTTAAGTGTGTGGGACTGGAGCGGGGCACTGATCGCATTCAGCGGCATGCTGATTATCGTAATGGGCTGGGGACGCGGGTAACGCCAGCCGTGAGGGCTGGCGCTGCAGGGATTTAAGGTTTATGCACTTTCAGCCCCGCCAGCGTCTGGCTGACCGGCATCATCTCAAGGCTATTGATGTTGACATGCTTAGGCAATGTGGCCACCCAGTATACGGCTTCTGTCACATCTTCCGGCGTTAAGGCGGTAGCCCCTTCGTAGACCTGACCCGCTTTGTCATCATCGCCCTTAAAGCGCACGTTGGAAAACTCTGTGCCGCCGACCAGACCCGGCTCAATGTCGGTCACGCGCAGCGCGGTGCCGTGTAAGTCGGTGCGCAGGTTCAGGCTGAACTGGCGCACAAAAGCTTTGGTGGCGCCATAGACGTTGCCACCGGCATAGGGCCAGCTGCCGGCAATCGATCCGATATTGATGATATGACCGACATCACGCTCCACCATCTGTGGCAGCAGGGCGCGGGTCATATAGACCAGGCCTTTAGTGTTGGTGTCGATCATGTTTTCCCAGTCTTCGACGTTGGCCTTGTGCGCCGGTTCGACGCCCAGCGCCAGACCGGCGTTGTTGACCAGCACGTCGATATTGCGCCATTCCGCCGGTAACTGCGCCACCGCCTCTTCGATGGCGGCACGGTTACGCACATCGAGCTGTACCGTATAAATATTCTCGCCCAGTTCATCCTTCAGCGCTTTTAAACGTTCAGCCCGTCGTCCAGTGGCAATCACTTTGTGACCATTCTCAATAAAGCGGCGGGTGATGCTTTGACCAAAACCGGCGGTTGCACCGGTGACAAAAATAATCATCTCACTGTTCCTTATGCCATTTTCAGAGTCGATGGCTTCACCATAGCATTTCATTTCCGCTTCTGCGCGTGGAAAAACGGCCTGACCTGTAAACGGATTTTAACGGGTAGCCGGCTGCGCCTTTTCAGGGCGGATTGCACCGTTAAAGGGCAGGTTTGCGGGTAACCCGCCATACTCAAAATGATCAGGGTGCGCAATATTGAGTAGCAACCGTTTGCATCCGTTCCGCAAACGGTTGCTAAGCAAGCTGAGGCTATTTTTGTTGCGCAAACTCCTTTTTTTACTTATTTAACTGATATTTAAGGAATTTGTTCTATTTCAATTCTGGCACGCAGGTTGCAAAGAATTATTCAGATAATCATCTGCAGATATTAAATCGCGCTTTCAGAAAGGACTACCCATGCTTTCAGCAACCGACACGGCGATACGCGCCAGCTTCTTTGACTTTACCGGCGTGGTGGATCGTCCCGACGACCTGGCCGGCCAGGCCCGCTATCTTGAGGATGCGGTGCTGCTGCTGCGTGATGGATGCGTAGTGGGGCTGGATAGCTGGGAGAATAGCGAGGCGATGCTGGCTGGGCATCCGGTCATCGACCTGCGCGGCAGACTGATCGTGCCGGGCTTTGTCGATACCCACATTCACTATCCGCAGACAGAGATGATTGGCGCATTTGGCGAACAGCTGCTGGAGTGGCTGAATCACTACACCTTCCCGGTTGAAGCGCAGTATCACTGTCCCGATCATGCTGCGCGGATGTCCGCTTTTTTCCTGCATCAGCTGCTTTCCAACGGCACCACCAGCGCGCTGGTGTTTGGCACCGTCCATCCGCAATCGGTGGAGGCACTGTTCAGCGCCGCCGAAGCGCTGAACATGCGGCTGATTGCCGGGAAAGTGATGATGGATCGTAATGCGCCCGACAACCTGACCGAAACGCCGGAACAAAGCTACCAGCAGACCCGGGCGCTGATTGAGCGCTGGCACCTGCGTGGACGCCTGAGCTACGCCCTGACGCCGCGCTTTGCGCCGACCTCATCCCCACAGCTGCTGGAAAAAGTGCAGCAGCTGCGTCAGGAGTTTCCGGATACCTGGCTGCATACCCATCTCAGCGAAAACCCGCAGGAGGTCGCCTGGGTCAAAGAACTGTTCCCGGAGCGTGAAGGCTATCTGGATGTTTATCATCATCACCAGCTGACCGGCCGCCGCAGCGTCTTTGCTCACTGTCTGCATCTGGAAGAGAACGAATGGCAGTGTCTGCACGATACCGATTCGTCCATTGCTTTCTGTCCCACCTCAAACCTGTTTCTCGGTAGCGGCCTGTTTAACCTGAAACGCAGCTGGCAGCAGGGGGTAAAAGTGGGGATCGGCACCGATGTCGGGGCGGGCACTACCTTTAATATGCTGCAGACCCTGGGCGAAGCCTACAAGGTGGGCCAGCTGCAGCACTACCGGCTCAGCGCGGCCGAAGCCTTTTATCACGCCACGCTGGGCGGGGCGCGTGCGCTGGATCTCGACCACGTCATCGGAAATTTCAACATTGGTAAAGAAGCGGATTTTGTGGTGCTGGACCCGGCAGTTTCTGCCCTGCAGCAACTGCGCATCGGCAATAGCAAAGATATCTGGGAAAAACTGTTTGTATTAATGACGCTCGGCGACGACCGCAATATTGCCCAGACCTGGGTTGCCGGTCGTCCGGTCTGGCAGCGCGACGCACAGGAGCAAGCCGCATGATCCAGTTTCTGTTAAACAACCAGCTGGTCAGCGAGGACACGCTCGATCCCAACCTCACGGTGCTCAACTACCTGCGCACCCGTCAGCAACGCCCTGGCACCAAAGAGGGCTGTGCATCTGGCGACTGTGGCGCCTGTAGCGTGACCCTGGGCAAAGCCGTCGGGGGAACGATGCAGTATGAAACGGTCAACAGCTGCCTGACGCTGGTCTCCGCGTTACAGGGTAAGCAGCTGATCACGGTTGAGGATCTGCGTCACGGCCGCGCACTGCATCCGGCGCAACAGGCGATGGTAGACTGCCATGGTTCGCAATGCGGATTCTGCACGCCAGGCTTTGTGATGTCGCTGTTCAGCCTGCAAAAAACCGCTTCGGGCTGGGATCGCCATCAGGCGGAAACTGCGCTGGCAGGCAACCTCTGCCGTTGCACCGGCTACCGGCCGATTATGGCGGCCGCCGAACAGCTCTGCTCGCAGCCGGTGACCGACCAGTTCGATCACGCTGCCGCCGCAACCGTGCAGCGGCTTGAGGCGCTGGCAACCCCGGAGATGCAGGAATTAGGGAGTGAGGGACGCCGCTGCTTCCTGCCTAAAACCCCGGCTCAGCTGGCAGCGATCTATCTGGCACATCCCGAGGCGAGGCTGATTGCCGGTGGCACCGATCTCAGCCTGCAGATTACCCAGCAGCATAAAAGAATACCGTTGCTGATTGCGCTGGAGCAGGTTGCCGCGCTCAAAGTCTGCAGCGAATTTGATGACCACTACCTGCTGGGCGCAGGGGCTTCGCTGCAGCAGGTCAGCGAATTTCTTGCCAGCCGCATTCCCGGCGTCAGCGAGATGCTGCAACGCTTTGCCTCGCTGCAAATCCGTCTGCAGGGCACATTGGGCGGCAACATCGGCAACGCTTCTCCCATTGGCGACGCCTCGCCGGTGCTACTGGCCCTTAACGCCAGCCTGTTGTTACAGCGCGGTGAGCAGCAGCGCAGCCTGCCGCTGGATCAGTTCTTTACCGGCTATCGCCAGACCCGGCTCGAAAAAGGGGAGTTTATTCGTGCTATTCGCATCGATAAGGTGACGGTGTCACCTGATTTTGTAGCCTGGAAAGTGTCCAAACGGCTGGACGATGATATCTCCGCCGTGTTCGCCGCCTTTAATCTGCAGATTGAACAGGGCGTGGTCAGCAGTGCCCGCATCGCCTTTGGCGGCATGGCGGCCACACCGCAGCGTGCCCGTCACTGTGAACAGGCACTCATTGGTCAGCAACTGAATGCCGTGACGGTGTCACGTGCAGCCGCAGCGCTGGCAGAGGACTTCCAGCCGCTCTCCGATTTTCGCGCCAGCAGTGACTATCGTCTGCAGGTCGCGCGCAACCTGCTGCGCCGCTACTGGCATCGCCACAACGGCGAAATAACCTGTATCGAGGTGGCCCGCTATGTCTCATAACCGTCCTGAACTCAACGAAGAGGTCATTAAGGCGCAGTATGCCGCTGATTTACAGAGCGGCGTCGGTCGCAGTAACCGCCATGAGAGCGCGGAAAAACATGTCTCCGGCGAGGCGCGTTTTATCGATGACAAGCCAGAGCTGCCGGGTCTGCTGCATCTCTGTCCGCGTCTGAGTGAGTATGCTCATGCGCGCATCCTGCATATTGATGTGCAGCCCTGTTATGCCATTCCCGGCGTCGTCAGCGTCCTGACCTGGCAGGATGTGCCGGGCATCAATGATGTCGGGCCGCTGGAGCCGGGCGACCCGCTGCTGGCCCATGACAAAGTGGAGTATCTGGGACAGATCGTGATCGCGGTGGCGGCGGATTCCCCCGAGGCTGCCCGCCTTGGCGCGGCCGCTGCGGTAATTGAATATGAGGTGCTGGAACCGCTGCTGGATGTGGAACAGGCGCTGGCTCAGGGCAGCTTTGTGCAGGAACCTCACATTCACCAGCGCGGTGATGTGGAAGCGGCCCTGGCGCGTGCGCCGCACCGGGTCAGCGGGGCGTTTCACATTGGCGGCCAGGAGCATTTCTATCTGGAAACCCAGACGGCAATGGTCATTCCCGGAGAAGATCAGCAGTTGCAGGTCTTCTCCTCAACCCAGAACCCCACCGAAGTGCAGAAACTGGTGGCGGAAGTGATGGGCATTAGCCTGAATCAGGTGACGATAGATATGCGCCGGATGGGTGGTGGCTTTGGTGGTAAAGAGACGCAGGCGGCCGGTGTCGCCTGTCTCTGCGCTATCGTAGCGCGCCAGACCGGCCGGGCGGCGAAGATGCGGCTTTCACGCCGCGATGATATGCGCGTCACCGGCAAACGCCATCCGTTCTTTGTGCGCTACGAAGCGGGCGTTGAAGAGGATGGGCGTCTGTGCGGCATCAAAATCGATCTGGCCGGAAATTGCGGTTATTCGCTGGATCTTAGCGGATCGATTGTCGATCGTGCCATGTTCCACGCTGATAACGCCTATTACCTCGGGGATGCGCGGGTAACCGGCTATCGCTGCCGCACTAACACCGCCTCAAACACCGCCTATCGGGGTTTTGGCGGGCCACAGGGCATGGTGGCGATTGAACAGATCATGGATCACATCGCCCGTGAGCGCGGGCTGGATCCGCTGGCTCTGCGCAAGCGTAACTACTATGGCAAGCAGGATCGCAACATCACTCATTACCACCAGCAGGTAGAGGATAACCTGCTGGATGAGATTACCGAACAGCTGGAGCAGAGCAGCGACTACCAGGCTCGCCGCGCAGAGATTAAGGCGTTTAATGCCCGCAGTCCGCTGCTGAAACGCGGTCTGGCGCTGACGCCGGTGAAATTCGGCATCTCCTTTACCTCCAGCTTTCTCAATCAGGCGGGGGCGCTGATCCTGATCTACACCGACGGCACGGTGCAGCTTAACCACGGCGGCACCGAGATGGGCCAGGGCCTGAACACCAAGGTGATTCAGATTGTCGCCGAAGTGCTGCAGATTGAGATCGATAAAATTCAGATCACTGCCACCGACACCGGCAAAGTGCCCAACACCTCGCCAACCGCGGCCTCCAGCGGGGCTGACCTCAATGGCAAAGCGGCGCAGAATGGTGCTGAGATCCTGCGCGACCGCATGACCGCCATGCTCTGCGAGCTACACCAGTGCGACGCGTCGGCGGTGAGCTTCCGTAACGGGGTGGTGCGCGCCGGGGATAAACATTACACCTTCGCCGAGGTGGCGAAGCTGGCGTGGCTGAATCAGGTGCCGCTCTCC
This sequence comes from Pantoea sp. paga, assembly GCF_007558755.1. Taxonomy (NCBI): domain Bacteria; kingdom Pseudomonadati; phylum Pseudomonadota; class Gammaproteobacteria; order Enterobacterales; family Erwiniaceae; genus Pantoea; species Pantoea sp. paga. The sequence goes on along the minus strand of NZ_VLTF01000001.1, from coordinate 352,071 downwards.
GCCACCGGCTACTACCGCGTGCCGGGGATTCATTACGACCGGGTCGCGGGACGCGGGACGCCGTTCTATTACTACGCTTACGGTGCAGCCTGCTGTGAAGTGGTGATTGATACTCTGACCGGCGAATCCCGCCTGCTGCGTGCCGACATTCTGCATGACGTCGGCGCCTCGCTGAATCCGGCCATCGACATCGGCCAGGTTGAAGGAGGCTTTGTACAGGGCGTCGGCTGGCTTACCTGCGAAGAGCTGGTGTGGAGTGATAAAGGCCAGCTGCTGACCGATGGCCCGGCGAGCTACAAAATTCCCGCCATCAGCGACGTTCCGGCGGACCTGCGGGTCACGCTGGTAGAGAACCGTAAAAACCCTAAAGACACGGTGTTCCACTCCAAGGCCGTAGGTGAACCGCCGTTTATGCTGGGCATCGCCGCCTGGTGTGCCCTGCAGGATGCGGTCGCCAGCGTCTCCGACTACCGGCAGCACCCGCTGCTGGACGCGCCCGCCACGCCGGAGCGCATCTTCTGGGGCGTGCAGCGCCTGACGGGAGGGGTTGATGATTTATCATGACTGGATTGGCGTGCTGCATCAGTTGCGTGAAAAACGTCAGAGCTGCGTATTAATCACCGTGCTCAGTGAGCACGGTTCAGTGCCGCGCGACAGCGGCAGCAAAATGGTGGTGACGCAGCAGGAGAGTTATCTCACCATCGGTGGCGGTCATCTGGAGTTTGAGTGCATCGCCCAGGCCAGAGCGATGTTGCAGAGCGGGGCGACCGCGCCACACACCGAGGATTTCAGCCTGGGCGCACGGCTTGGCCAGTGCTGCGGCGGCAAAACCACGCTGCTGTTTGAGCCGCTGCTGCAGGCGCAGCCTGAGATCTACCTTTTTGGCGCAGGCCATGTGGGACAGGCGCTGGTCAATCTGCTGGCAACGTTACCCTGTCACATAAACTGGATCGACAGTCGCCCGGCGCAGTTCAGCTACGTTCCGGCTGGCGTGGTGACACTGCAGCCGGACGATCCGCTCGACTGCGTAGCACAGGCACCCGCAGGCAGCTACTTCATCATCATGACCCATCATCATCCCCTCGACTTCGAACTGTGCGAGGCGGTGCTGAAGCGCGGCGATTTCCGCTATGCCGGGGTGATCGGTTCTGAAACGAAAAACCAGCGTTTCCGCTACAGGCTGGCGGGCAAGGGTGTGGCGAGCGAACCGCTGGCGCGCCTGCGCTGTCCGATTGGCCTGCCGGACGTCAAAGGCAAGCTGCCCGCCGAGATTGCGGTGGCGATTGCCGGTGAAATCATCAGCGTTTATCAGCAGCACGTCGCCTGAGTTGTCGCCTGCGCGGCAACCTGTCAGGATAAGACTTTGCGATGCCCACCAGGAGCGAACCATGAACGCCCGTCAGAATCCCTTCTTTAGCGTCAGCACACTGCCTTACCAGACACCTCCTTTTGATCAGATTGAGGAGCAGGATTTCCTGCCCGCACTGCAGGCGGGCATTGAGGAGAAGCGTCAGGAGATCGAGGCGATCGCACTGAACAGCGACGCGCCCAGCTTTTTCAACACTTATGAGGCGCTGGAGAGGAGCGGACAGCTGCTCAACCGGGTGAATCTGGTGTTCAGTGCCATGACCTCGGCGCATACCAGCCCATATCTGCAGCAGGTGGATGAGGAGATTGCGCCTCAGCTCACCGCGCTCAATGATGACATCATGCTTAACCGCCCGCTGTTTTCGCGGCTCGATGCGGTCTATCTGCAGCGCGCTAAACTGGATGCCGAATCAAAACGGCTGGTCGAGGTGATCTGGCAGCGCTTTCAGCTGGCGGGGGCCAATCTGCCGGAAGCGCAGAAACAGCAGCTTAAGACACTGAATCAGGAAGCGGCCCGCCTCGGTACCCGCTTCACCAATAAATTGCTGGCCGCCACTAAAGCGGGCGGGCTGGTCGTCGATGATCTGCAGAAGCTGGCGGGACTCTCACCAGCCGATCTGGCGGTGGCGCAGGCGGAAGCGCAGGCACGCGGACTGGAAAAGCGCTGGCTGCTCGTGCTGCAAAACACCACCCAGCAACCCGCACTTCAGAGCCTGGCCGATCGCGCAACCCGTGAGGCGCTGTTTAAGGCGGGCGTCACGCGCACTGAAAAAGGCGATGAGAACGACACCCGCGAGCTGGTATTACGTCTGGCGCAGGTCAGGGCCGAGCAGGCGCGGCTGCTGGGATTTGCCAGCTATGCCGAGTGGAAGTTACAGGATCAGATGGCCAAAACGCCTAAGGCGGCGCTGGCGTTTATGCATAACATCGTGCCTGCCGCACGCGGTCGCGCGGAGCGTGAAGCGGCGGCTATTCAGCAGACCATTGACCAGCAGCAGGGCGACTTTACCCTGCAGGCCTGGGACTGGCGTTTTTATGCCGAACAGGTGCGGCGTGCCCGTTACGATCTGGATGAGAGCCAGATTAAGCCCTATTTTGAACTGAACTCGGTGCTGCAGAATGGCGTGTTCTGGGCAGCGACGCAGCTTTATGGCATCCGTTTCACGCCGCGACAGGATCTGCCGGTTTACCATCCCGACGTCCAGGTCTATGAGATTTTTGACGCTGATGAGACCGCTCTGGCGCTGTTTTACACCGACTTCTTTAAGCGCGACAGCAAAGGCGGCGGTGCCTGGATGAGCAACTTCGTCAACCAGTCCACGCTGCTCGACAGCAAACCGGTGATCTACAACGTCTGTAACTACACCAAACCGCCAGCCGGTGAACCGGCGCTGCTGAGCTGGGACGACGTTATCACGATGTTTCACGAGTTCGGTCACACGCTGCACGGTCTGTTTGCCAGCCAGCGCTATCCGAGCCTGTCGGGAACGGAAACCCCGCGCGATTTCGTTGAGTTTCCTTCGCAGATCAACGAGCACTGGGCCAGTGAGCCAGCGGTGTTCCGCAACTACGCCCGCCACTATCAGACTCAGGCGCTGATGCCCGCTGAGCTGCATGAAAAGATCGTCCGGGCCGCCACGTTCAACAAAGGCTATGAGATGAGCGAGCTGCTGGCTGCCGCGCTGCTGGATCTGCACTGGCACAGCCTTAACCGTGATTCCGCGCCGCAAAGCGTGGAGGGATTCGAGCAGCAGGCGTTACAGAGCGATAATCTGGCGCTGACGGCGGTGCCGCCGCGCTATCGTTCCAGCTATTTCCAGCACATCTGGGGCGGTGGCTATGCAGCAGGTTATTACGCCTATATCTGGACGCAGATGCTCGCCGACGATGGCTACCAGTGGTTTGCGGAACAGGGCGGACTGACGCGTGAGAATGGCGACCTCTTCCGACAGAAAATTCTGTCGCGGGGGAACAGCAGCGATCTCAAAACACTGTATGAAAGCTGGCGGGGCGGGCCTCCGCAGCTTGAGCCCATGCTGAAAAATCGCGGTCTGGCGGAGTCATAGCACAACGGGCTGTCACGCGCTGGTCGCGCTGACAGCCCGGCTTTATTCGTGTTAACCCAGCGGGCCACCTTCAATAGTTTCGCACATTCCGGCCAGCACCCGTTCACCGGTTTCGCTTTTCAGAGAGTCATACCATTCTGCCGTGATCGCCGGATCGCGCGCATGGGTGACGTCACAGCGTTTGCGCGCTTTCAGCACCAGATCTTTTACCCGTTCAACGCGTCGCGCCTGATAGCGCAACAGTGCATCTTCAATACCCAGTGAATGAGAAGCCAGCGTCGAGGCCAGTACCACGGCATCTTCCATCGCCGCGCAGCCGCCCTGGCCGATATCGGGCGTGGTGCTATGAGCAGCATCGCCCAGCAGGGCCACGCGCCCTTTAACAAAGCGGCTGAAAGGTTCGATGTCGTGGATCTCAACCCGATTGGTGGTGTCAGGATTGATTGCCGCGATAAGCTGCTGTACCGGCTCCGCCCAGCCCTGGAAATAGCCGGTTAAGTCCGCTTTCACCGTGCTGCGATCCTGCGGCAGTCCCTTCTGCAGCGGCACATCAAAGAAAAAGTAGAATCGATTGCCGCTGACCGGCATCAGCGACACCCGCTTGCCGTCACCGACAAAGGTGGTCCACTGATCGGCGGGCGCAATCCTCTCATCTATAGTGACCAGGCCATTCCAGTTAACGTAACCGGCGTAACGTCGTTCCAGCTTCTGCTCCAGCACATACTCGCGGATCACCGAATGGGTGCCATCGGCGGCAATCAGGAAATCGCCGGTGGCCTGAGTGTTGTCGGAAAAGGTGGCAATCACGCCACTGCCGGTCTGCTCGACCTGGATCACCCGCTTACCAAACTGCACCCGTTCACGCCCGAAGGTATCAATCAGCATCGCCTGCAGTTCAGCCCGCGCCACCGGACAGGGATATTCGCCAACCTGCTGCACCAGCGGCGCCATACTGAAGCGGGTCAGGGGCGCGCCGGTGTTGCCATCGTGATAGGCCATATAGGCCATGTTCCCGCCCAGCTCACGCAGCGCGGTTTTCATGCCCAGCGCATTCAGGCATTTAACACCGTTGGGCCAGATGGAAATCGCCGCGCCGACGGGCTTCATCTCCTTTACGGCTTCAAAGACCTCAACGTCAATTCCGGATTTCTCCAGCGCAATGGCACTACTCATGCCGCCAATACCGCCACCAATCACGATTGCTTTCATATTGCTCTCCTGTCTGCATACGTCAGTTCCTGCAACTTTTGTACCAGAGAGGTGGCTGTAGGGTTTATGATTTAAATAATAATATAAATCATATGTTTAATTCGTAGATGGGGCATCTGGCACCCGTCTGCCTCTTAAGCTGATGCACTGAATTGTGGCAAACGGGCGTGCAAAAAGGGTGCGGCTATAACCGTGCTGCATCATTTGTTTCATTATCGCCCGTCTGTGTCCGTGATAATCATCAGCCAGTGGAACGCGCCGGGCACTTTTCAGCATGGTCATTATTATTACTTTAAAAGTTATTAACTAAAGCCCTCAGCCGCCTGGTTAATATTCCTGACAATTAATTAAACATTTACATAACAAATGGCGCAAATATTTCCCGGAAAATAATCGTTATATTCAATAAGGGGTTAGCCTGACACAGTTAAACACACCTGTTAATAGAAAATGAAAATTCATAACCAGACACAACTATGACTGTTTTAGCACCGTGCGCAATCATTAGCAAAAGCGTTAAGACCGCGTCATTACGGGCTTTTAGGATATTGCTCAGACCCGACAGTCACGATCACGTGATATAGATCACTCCGGACACAAGGACTCTGGAAGGCGAACATGAAAATTGGAATCACGAATAACCAGTATCCGGAGCAGCGTAATATCTTAGTTAATCCGGATAACGAATATATCAATCTGAAAAAGAGCAATCTGTTCTACTTTATTAATCCGCTACGAACCCGATTGCTCAAAAAAAATAAAACCTTTGTCTTTCAGCCTGTGCCTTTTTCAGGGGCATCGCGGGCTGACATCCTGCATCTGTTCAATGAAGTTGCGATAACCCCTCAGAAGTGGGTCGCGTCGTTTGAAACGGAGCTGCCGCGTGTGTTGCCGGTGGCGGGCGTCGCCAAGCAGGATAACCCCGAGCTGAAACGCCTCATTCCTTATCTGTTAAAAGATAACTGCCTGGGGCTGATTGCCATCTCAGATGCCACCCTGAACATTCAGATGAAACTGTTCAGGCCGGATATTGCCCAGCAAATCCGCCGTAAAACCCTGGTGCTGCATCCGCCGCAGAAGCTGTTTATCCAGCAGAAAGCGCCGCGTCAGCCCGGTATTCTGAAACTGACTTTTGCCGGTAACGAGTTTTACCGCAAAGGCGGGGCTGAAGTCGTGCTGGCGATCAGTGAGCTGATTGAAGAGCGTAAACTGGAAGAGTCGCAGCTGGATGTGCAGCTGATTGGCGATCTCGCCAAGCGTCGTAACGTGGCGCACCGGCAGTTCCAGGATGATGAGACGTTCTGTAGTGGCATTGAGAATCGCATTAAACGCTATCGCTGCTTCACGCATCATTCACAGATGGATAACGGCGCCCTGATGCAGCTGTTCCGCCAGAGCGATGCCGGACTGCTACCAACCTGGCAGGAGACGTACGGTTTCTCGGTACTGGAGATGCAGGCTAACGGCTGTCCGGTGATCACCAGCAACGTGCGCGCGTTGCCAGAGATTAATCCTGCCAGCGCAGGCTGGGTGATTGCGAGTCCGCTTAACGCTGACCGTGAATACAGTATAACCTCGCCAGAGCAGAAAACGCAGCTACGCCAGTCGCTGGTGGAGGGGCTGAAATCGATACTGCTCGCTATTATCGAACGTCCTGAGATGCTGCAGGAGAAAGGTGAGGCGGCGATTCTGCGCATCAAAGATCAGCATGACACCCAGCGTTACATTGCCCGGCTCAACGATATCTACAGCCGTGGCGTGATTAATGTCACTCAACATCCCCCTGTGGTCTCAATTTGATTAGATTTCTCTGACGGGGCGCGCCAGACTGGCCATACTTAGTGCAGCGTCCCTCTGGAGAACTCTTATGAAAATGATCATCAGCCTGCTGCTGTCCGGATTACTGGGCAGCAGCGCCTTCGCTCAGCCCGCACCGCTTTTTCCGGCCCGCGCGCCCCTGGCACAGCTGACGCCCGTCGCTGCCCGCTGCGATGTCTCCGCCTGTCAGACCAACTGCTACACAGAACAATCGCACTGCAACACCCGGGACAACGGAGGCTGCAGTTCTCAGGCTCAGATGTGCGTGCAGGCCTGTGCCGACCAGTGTAAATAATTTAATTCAGTGAAGAATCCCTTAGTTGCCAATGAAAAAGTCTTTGTTTTATCTCGCGTTGTTCTCACTTTCTGCCAGCTGTGTCGCCGCCGATCTCTCTTCACAGCAGGTTACTTCTCTGGTTAAAGCCGCGATCGAACCGCTGATGGAGCAGCAGGAGATCCCCGGCATGTCGGTGGCGGTGCTTTACAAAGGCCGGGCGCAGTTTGTGAACTTCGGCGTGGCAGATCTCGAATCACGCCGCCGGGTCACGGAAAACACGCTGTTTGAGCTGGGTTCAGTGAGCAAAACCTTTACCGGTACCCTGGCCGGCGTCATGATCCGCAACGGCGAAATACGCCTTAACGATCCGGTGCAGAAGTACTGGCCGCAGCTGACCGGTGAGCAGTGGCGCCCGGTGCGGATGCTGCATCTGGCTACCTATACCGCGGGCGGCCTGCCTTTACAGTTGCCGGATGACGTCACCGATCAGGCTTCGCTGCTGCGTTTCTATCAGGAATGGCAGCCAGAAGCAGCGCCCGGCACGCTCCGGCAGTACTCTAACGCCAGCATCGGTCTGTTTGGTTCGCTGATGGTGAAGGGTGATTATGAGCAGGCGATGGAGCGAAATGTGTTTCAGCCACTGCGTCTGACGCGCACCTATATCACCGTGCCGCCCTCAATGATGCTGGACTACGCCTGGGGCTATAAAAATGGCCAGCCGGTACGGGTTTCACCCGGCATGCTGGATGCAGAAGCCTACGGCGTTAAATCCACCGCGCGTGACATGCTCACCTTTATGCAGGCGAATGTGGATCCTAACCGCCTCTCTTCGGGGAATGCCGTGCTGCGTAATGCCATTCGCACCGCGCAGGCGCGCTACTTCAAAGTCGGCACTCTGTTTCAGGGACTGGGCTGGGAGATCTACGACTGGCCGGTTACTGCCGATACGCTGATGGGCGACAGCGATAATGGTGTTGCGCTGCAACCCCGCCCGGCGACGCTGCTCAATCCGGTCGGGCCGTCGCAGAGCGCCAGCTGGGTGCATAAAACCGGTGCAACCAATGGATTTGGTGCCTATATCGCCTTTATTCCTGAGAGGAACAGCGGCGTCGTGATACTCGCCAACAAGAATTACCCTAATCCGCTGCGTATAAAGGCGGCGTGGCAGATTCTGCAGGCGTTACAGCAGGAGAGGTCTGAGTAACAGGCATCACGCTTGCTCAGCGACGGGGTAAAGCTGGCACCGCCTGTTCATTTGCGCTAAAATAAAAATCAAATGAACAGGAGGCTGCTATGTCTATCGCCATCTACACACCCGCTCAGCATCGTCGCGACAATTCGCTGCTGCATGCCCTTAATCTGCCGGAAACACTGCCGGATGCGCACCAGCGTATTGCGGTCGGGTTCAGCAGCGGCGTGCTGAAACGCACGGCGTCGCTGTCCACCTTTGACGAGGGCTGGCTGTGCCGTCTGGCGGGCATTGATCGCACCACCTACAACCGCAAAGTCAAAGATCCGCAGCAGACTTTTTCGCCCGATCAGAGCGGACGAATCTACATGCTGATCCGCGTCCTCTCTGCCGCCAGCAAACTGTTTCGCGACGACAGGCAGCGTCTGGTGCAGTGGCTGGAAACGCCCGCCAAAGCGCTGGGCGGTAAGAAACCGGCGGAGATGACCACCACGGTGGCGGGGGCAGAAGCGGTAATTAACCTGATTGGCCAGCTTGAGCATGGCGTGATTACCTGATGGCGGTACGTTTCTTTCGCCTGGTGAAGAGTGAGTATGCGATGAGCGCCTTTGATGGTTTTGGTGCCCGTACTTACGGGGGGCGCTGGAATTCCGTGGGAACGGTCTGTGTCTATATGGGATCAAGCCGGGCGCTCTGTGTACTTGAGGCGCTGGTTCATCTCACCATTCAGGATCTGTCACACGACTATTCAATGCTGTCGATTAGCGTACCTGAATCGCTGATTACCGAGCTCTCGCTGGAGGCACTCCCCGATGACTGGCAGGCCGATCCTGCACCATCGTCCACGCGGCAGATTGGTGACGACTGGCTTGCCAGCCCGGATAACGGCCTGGTGCTGAAGGTACCCAGCACGCTGACCGGTGAGTGGAATGCACTGTTCAATCCCCGTCATCCGGCAGCGGCTGGCATCATCAGTAAGGTGGTGGTGGAGCCATTTTTCTTCGATCCGCGTTTCCGGCTGCAGTAGGACGCGAATTCGCCACTTTTCTTACCGCAACATCTCACATCACGCTGGTGCCTGCGATTCCGATAGCGCCTGCGCTGCACAGATCAGCGCCAGATGACTCAGCCCCTGCGGCATATTGCCGCGCCAGCTCTGGCTGCGGACGTCATACATCTCATTGAAGATATCGACGTTACCGTGGCCGTTCAGCGTAGCCAGGATCTCCTGCATCGCCTGTTCTGCCTCATCCGTCTCACCCATCTCTGCCCAGGCTTCCACCAGCCAGAAGGCGCAGGCGAGAAAGGTACTCTCTTCTTCTCTGACCCCGCTGTAGCGATAGAGCATGGCACTGCCGTCACCCAGTTTTTGCCGGATCGCACGGTAGGTCGACAGCATCCGCTGCGGGTTGACCGCATTGCCGTAGCCATGAACCAGCGCCAGCGATGCGTCGAGGCGATCGTCACTGCCGGCGTAAAAGAGATAAGCCTGCTGTTGCTCTGACCAGCAGTGCGACTCAATCCAGTCGCGGATACGGTCACGTTCCCGCTGCCAGCGCCCCAGCCAGGTCGGTTCGATATGCTGGCTTTCTGCCAGCGCCACCGCCCGATCCAGCGCCATCCAGCAGGCCATTTTGGAGTGGGTGTAGTGTTGCAGCTCCGGCAGTTCCCAGATGCCACAATCCTTCTGCCGCCAGTGATCGGCGCAGCAGTTCGCCAGCTCGCCCAGCATGCGCGAGGTGGTGATATCCAGCACGTGTCCCGCCTCGATAAAATGCTGCGCGGTGACCAGCATGTCGCCATACATACTGAGCTGCAGCTGGTCACGGGCATTATTGCCGACCCGCACCGGCTGAGAGTTCTGATAGCCGCTCAGCGGCGGATAACGCTCGGCGGGGACCTCATCACCATTCAGGGCATAGCAGGCGCGCAGCCTGACGCCGTGGCGCATGATGGTCTGCGACAGCCAGGAAAAGGCCGCCTTACAATCTTCCAGCGCTCCGAGATAGACGAAGGCTTTAATGATCAGGCAGGCGTCGCGCACCCAGGCGTAGCGGTAGTCATAATTTTTCTCGCCGCCGATCCCCTCCGGCAGCGAGGTGGTGGCAGCAGCAGCCAGCGCGCCGGTCGGGGAGTACCAGAGAAACTTCAGCGACAGGGCAGAGCGCTTCACCAGCGCCGGGTAGCTGCCCTCATAACTCAGGCTCTCCACCCAGCTGGTCCAGCCGGTGTGGCTGGTTTCAATCCGCTGATCGATAGCCTCCAGCGGCGGCACCGCCAGCGGCTCTTTCTCGGTAATCAGCAGCGCGCAGAGCGAGCGGGAACCGGCAGCGGTGCGCAGCGTGGCGCAGACCTGCTCGTCATCCAGCTCTGTGATCTGAATATCTTCACTGGTGCGCAACATCGCCATGATCTCCGCGATGTGAAACACCTTGCCTTTCTCATTATCGGCCACCCACGGTGAACGGGTTTCGGCGGCGGTGCCGAAGCGCAGGGTGATCGCTAATTCCACTTCACCGCTGACGCCCTCTATGCGGCGAGCCAGTTCGCACCAGGGCAGACGGCCCGCCAGCGTGCTGTTAATCGATTCGGTCAGCAGCACGGTGCCGTCGCGGGTTTCGAAGCGGGTCTCCAGCACGTTGCTGTTATCGCGGTAGCGGCGTGAGACCTGATAAGGCGCACGCGGGACAATCTGGAAGTAGCCACCGAGTCCTGCATCAAGCAGGCGATCAAACAGGGGCTTTGCGTCGAGATTGGGCGCGCACCACCAGTCAATTGAACCGTCCGGCGCAATCAGCGCGACTGAACGGCCTTCACCAATGGCGGCATAATCACCCAGGCCCGCAAAGCCCTCTTTTCTGACCGGCGAATGAAAGATCGGGTTTTCCATAATCTGCTTCCTTATATCACGGTGGCGAGGGTTCTTAAGCGGGGCAAAAAAATGGCCGCGTTATGCGGCCACCTGAGTGAGATTACAGCGTGCCGGTGCCGCCATCAGAACACCAGACCTGCCCGGAGGAGTAACTGCTCTCGGTTGAGGCCAGGGTAACGTAGAGCGGGGCGATCTCAACCGGCTGGCCCGGACGACCCATCGGTGAGTCGGCGCCAAACTGCTTCACTTTCTCCATCGGCTGTCCGCCGCTGGACTGCAGCACGGTCCAGTATGGCCCTGGCGCGACGGCGTTAACCCGGATGCCGTCGCCACCCAGCTGCTTCGCCAGGGACTTGGTAAAGGCGACGATGGCCGCTTTGGTCTGCGCATAGTCGAGCAGAATATCGCTGGGTTTAAACGCCTGTACGGACGAGGTATTAATAATAGACGCACCACGTGGCAGATATTCCAGCGCCGCTTTGGTGATCCAGAACATCGCATAAACGTTGGTTTTAAACGTCGCGTCAAAATCTTCCGTACTCAGGGTTCGGATGGACTCATTAAATTGCTGACGACCGGCGTTATTAACCAGAATATCCAGGCCACCTAATTTATCGGCTGCCTCTTTAACCAGTTGCTGACAGAATTCTTCAGAACGAATGTCGCCCGGAATAGCAAAAACTTTACGGCCTTCCGCTTCGATTAATTTAATCACTTCATCGGCGTCGGGCTGTTCTTCCGGCAGGTAGTTAATCACCACATCTGCGCCTTCACGGGCATAAGCGATAGCCACCGCGCGGCCAATACCGGAGTCGCCGCCGGTGATCAGCGCCTTGCGGCCGGTCAGTCGGCCCGTACCGCGATAGCTGGTTTCACCGTGATCGGGAACCGGGATCATTTTGCTGGCCAGGCCTGGCGCCTGTTGTGGCTGGTCCTCAAAAGGAGGTTTAGGAAATTGATCCAGATCGAGCGTCTTGTTAGTTGGTGTAGCCATTGTATGCTCCTTGAACAGAGTTATCTGAGACATTAAGCCTGGCACAAATGTGATATTTGTCACATCTGACTGCTGATTCATTGAGCAGTTAAAACCAGAAGAACTTAATAATGCAGATAAAGCGTAGACAGAAAATCGGCACACTGTGCAGTAGCGTCCGATTATTTTTCAGTGCAGGGGTGAGATATTTAAAGCGAAGCGTAAGAACGGTTGTGGATTATTTCAGGGCGTAATCACATAGCGGCAGAAAATAAAGCAGGGTGGTTAACCGCCGCGTACCGAACCGCGCCAGACCACATCTACCGGATATATTCTGCGCTCCTGCTGCTGTTCATTTTTGGGCATCAGTGTCTCCGGTTGCGCTTCCGTCTCCACCAGCCAGGCAATGGCGTCGCGGGCGAACTGTTCCACCGGCTGCGCAAAGGTCGTGAGGTTGTAAGAGGCCCAGCCCGACTGCGCGATATTATCGTGTCCGATGATGCAGAGATCGTCCGGAATACGCAGCGCAAAGCGGTGACGCGCCTCATCCATAAAGCCGCAGGCGAGCAGGTCGGTGGCACAGTAAACCGCGTCAGGGCGAACTTTACGCGTCAGCAGACGCTGGGCCAGAATCTGGCCGCTTTCGTAAGAGGTGGTGCCGAACTGCTCCACCTGGACCGTGACGCCCACTTTCTGCGCGGCGGCCAGGAAATCCGCTTCGCGCTTCAGCAGACTCGGCGTTCCCGCCAGTGAATTGACAAAGGCGATGCGGCTGCATCCCGCCCGCACAAACGCGTTAACCGCCATTTCTGCGGCGGGGCGGGAGTCGAGATTGATACTGAGCGTGCCGGGCAGGGACTCGTCGCGGTTAATCAGCACCAGATGCTGACCATGTTTGTAGCAGAGCCGGGTAATGCCGCTGTCCGGCATGCCGGAGAGAATAATCGAAGCGTCGGCGCGAAAATTAATCGCCTGCTGCAGCGCGGCGGAAACGCGCGCATCGGATCGGTCAGTGTTAATCAGCATCGCCACTTTTCCTGCTTCCTGCAGATACTGGGTCATCCAGCGCACCAGGCTGGCACGGTAGGGCGTGTCCACCTCGGAGGCAATTAAGCAGACGATGCCGCTGCGGTTGCGCACCAGGCCGCGCGCCAGATGATTGACGTGATAGCCCAGTTCCTCCGCCGCTTTCATTACCCGCTGACGGGTAGCATCTGACACGCTGGCCCCTGGTGTAAAGGTGCGGGAGACCGCTGAGCGGGAGACGCCCGCCCGGTCAGCCACATCCTGTGCACTCACCACCGCCTTAAGCTGCTGCATGTTCTCTCCTCGCCTGACATTGTCTGCACTGAGTTTGCCTGAAGTTGCAAGGCTGTGCAAAAAATACAGGGCGGGCGAAAGGTTTCAAATTTGTGACAGCGACTGACAATTGCTTAACAACTGAATTGACACTGCAGCATGGCCGCCGTACTAATCTGCACACATGTTTGCACACATGTGCAAAAGCTGGCGCGCCTGCGTCATCCAGCCCAGGAGAACATCATGCGTTATTCCTCTCTGCTCGCTGCTGTAATCGTCTGCCCTATAGTGCCGTTTGCTGCCTCGGCGGCGGGCAATCTTAATATGATCTGCTCAGCCGATGTGGTGGTGTGCGAACAGATGACCACGCTGTTCAGCCAGTCCCATCCCGATATTAAACTCAGCATGGTGCGGCTCTCTGCCGGTGAAGCCTATGCCCGTATCCGCAGCGAGGCACGCAATCCCCGTACCGATATCTGGTGGGCCGGTACCGGCGATCCGCATATGCAGGCCGCCGAAGAGGGGCTGACCCAGGCCTATAAATCGCCACTGCTTGATCAGCAACAGCCCTGGTCACAAAAAGTGGCGGAGATCTCCGGTTATCGCACCGTGGGGGTCTATGCCGGTGCGCTGGGCTGGGGCTATAACACCAGACTGCTGGCGGAGAAAAAGCAGAAAGTGCCTGCCTGCTGGGCGGATTTGCTCGACCCTGGCTTTAAAGGCGAGATTCAGATCGCCAATCCCAACTCTTCCGGCACGGCCTATAACACCCTGGCGACTCTGGTGCAGATCATGGGCGAAGACAAAGCCTTTGACTACCTGAAGAAGCTCAACGCCAACATCTCGCAATATACCAAGTCCGGCTCGGCACCGGTCAAAGCCGCCGCGCGCGGTGAAACCACCATCGGCATTGTCTTTATGCATGATGCCGTCGCGATGGAAGTGGATGGCTTCCCGATTAAGCCCGTCGCGCCCTGTGAAGGCACCGGCTATGAAATTGGTTCGATGTCGATCATCAAAGGGGCACGAAACCTGGCCAATGCCAAAGCCTGGTATGACTGGGCGCTCAGCGCTGAAGCTCAGTCGCATATGAAAGAGGCGAAATCGTTCCAGCTGCCCTCTAACCGCAAGGCGGAGATCTCTGAATATGCACCGCGCTTCGAGAACATCAGGCTGATCGATTATGACTTTAAAACCTATGGTGACTCAGCAAAACGCAAAGCGCTGCTGGGCCGCTGGGATAAAGAGATTGGTGCCAGCGCACAATAACGGCGGTGCACCCCGGCCACCTGGGCCGGGTCTGTGCCAGACCGCGGTGGCGTAAGCCTGATGTCCGCTTCCTGATCGAGGTGATTTATGAATGCGCACAATCGTCGCTTAACCGGCGCGCTGCTGGCGGGAGCCATCGCGCTGACGCTGCTGCCCTGGTATAGCCTGGAGCAGGGCTTCTTCTCGGGTGACTGGCTGTTCAGCTTATGGGGTGATGAGACCAATGCGCCTGCGCTGGGGCAGCTCGCGTTACACAGCTGGCTGGGCATCGCCGTGGCGCTGTGGCTGCTCTCTGCTGCCAGCGTCTTTCTGCCCCCGGGTCGCACCCGCAGCACGCTGCTGCTGCTGTTCAGCTCCTGCGGCATTCTGTTTCTGGTGCTGGAAGGGCATGCCATCGGTTTCAGTGGCTGGAACTGGTTATGGCTGGAGAACCTCGCCGGCCCGCTGGCGCAGGGACAACCGGCGATGGGCGCGGGTGCGCTGCTGCTGCTGACCATATTTTTGCTGATTTTCGCCTTTTCCCTGGCGGAGCGCGGCGTGCTGAAAGGCGATGCCTTTGTGGTGGCATCGATTGTACTGCTGGTGGCGCTGGTCACGACCTTTGTGCTCTATCCGGTGCTGAGTCTGTTTGTCGCCTCGGTGCAGGATATTGATGGCAGCTTCAGACCGGACGGACTGATTGCCAATATGCAGGATCCCGCCATCTGGAGCCTCGGCTGTTTTACCGGTGGCACCTGCGGCACCGCCTGGCGCACGCTGGGACTGGCGCTGATGACGGCCAGTGGCGCTACGCTGCTGGGACTGGCGTTTGCACTGGCGGCGACGCGCACCTCGCTGCCGTGTAAAAAAGCGCTGCGGATGCTGACCATTCTGCCGATTATCACGCCGCCGTTTGTCATCGGTCTGGCGCTGATCCTGCTGTTTGGCCGCTCTGGCGTGGTCACCGAATCGCTGGCGACGCTGTTCGGCATCGAGCCGGGCCGCTGGCTCTATGGCATGACCGGCATCTGGATTGCGCAGGTGCTCTCCTTTACCCCCATCGCCTTTCTGGTGCTGATTGGCGTGGTTGAGGGCGTCAGTCCGTCACTGGAGGAGGCGTCACAGACCCTGCGCGCCAGCCGCTGGCGCACCTTCTCCCGCATCTCGCTGCCGCTGATGGCGCCGGGGCTGGCCAACGCCTTCTTAATCAGCTTTATCGAAAGCATGGCCGATTTCGGTAACCCGATGGTGCTGGGCGGCAGTCACGGCGTGCTGTCGACGGAGATCTTCTTCTCCGTGGTTGGCGCACAGAACGACCCGAGTCGCGCGGCGGTGCTGGCGATGATTCTGCTGGGCTTCACCCTGGCCGCTTTTCTGGTGCAGCGCGTCTGGCTCTCCGGCAAAAGCTTCGCCACTGTCACCGGCAAAGGCGATGGCGGCCGTCATGTGATGCTGCCGCGTCCGGTGCGCTACAGCGTCTATGGCATGGTGATACCCTGGGGTCTGTTCACCCTGGTGATCTACGGCATGATCATGATTGGCGGCTTTGTGCAGTCCTGGGGGCTGAATAACAACCTGACGCTGGATCACTACATCCGCGCCTTTAGCGTCAGCGTTAATCAGGGGCAACTGGTCTGGAGCGGCGTCGCCTGGAGCTCTTTCTGGACCACGCTGGAGATCGCCCTGATTGCCGCGCCGCTCACGGCCATTGTCGGACTGCTGACCGCCTGGCTGATTGTGCGACAGAAGTTTGCCGGTCGTCAGACCTTTGAATTCATGCTGATGCTGAGCTTTGCCATTCCCGGCACGGTGATTGGTGTGAGCTATGTGATGGCGTATAACCTGCCGCCGCTGGAGATCACCGGTACCGCGATGATCCTGATCGCCTGCTTTGTCTTCCGTAATATGCCGGTCGGCGTGCGTGGTGGTATTGCGGCGATGAGCCAGCTGGATAAAAGCCTGGATGAAGCTTCACTGACGCTGGGCGCAAACAGTTTCCGCACCCTGCGCAAAGTGGTGCTGCCGCTGCTGAAACCGGCTATCAGCGCCGCGCTGGTTTACGCCTTTGTGCGGGCCATTACCTCTATCAGTGCGGTGATTTTTCTGGTCAGCGCCCAGTACAACATGGCGACCTCGTACATTGTCGGGCTGGTGGAGAACGGTGAGTATGGCGTGGCGATTGCCTACTCCTCGGTATTGATAGTGGTGATGCTGCTGATCATTGGCCTCTTCCAGCTGCTGGTGGGCGAACGTCGCCTGCGTCGTGCAACACAACCGGCAGTGATTATTGCCGCACCCTCTGCATCCACTCTGACTCAGGAGAGAGCCGTATGACGACCATTAACGCCGGATCGGTGGTGTTTGAACATGTCGCAAAGCGTTTTGCCGGTTTTACTGCCGTGCCGGATCTGTCGCTCACCGTAGAGCCGGGTACGCTGGTGACACTGCTCGGGCCGTCCGGCTGCGGCAAGACCACCACGCTGCGACTGCTGGCCGGGCTGGAGCATCCCACCGCGGGGCGGATTCTGATTGGCGGCAAAGATGTCACCCATCTGCCCGCCAACGAGCGCGACGTGGCGATGGTGTTTCAGTCCTACGCGCTGTTTCCCCATATGAACGCCATCGACAATATTCTCTACGGGCTGCTCTCCTCGGGCATGAACAAACGCGAGGCGCAGGACAGAGCGCGCGAGGGGCTGAGGCTGGTGGGTCTGGAGAGTCAGGGGCAGCGGCTGCCGTCGGAGCTCTCTGGCGGACAGCAGCAGCGTATTGCGGTCGCCCGTGCGCTGGTGCTGGAACCACAGGTGCTGCTACTCGATGAGCCGCTGTCGAACCTTGATGAGCGTCTGCGCCGTCGGGTGCGCACCGACATCCGCGATTTGCAGCAGCGGCTCGGGTTTACGGCGGTTTATGTGACTCATGACCAGGAGGAGGCGCTGGCGGTATCCGATAAGATTATTGTCATGAAAGAGGGGGATATTGCCCAGCAGGGTGCGCCGGAGACGCTTTACCATTCACCCAATTCGGTCTTTATCGCGGACTTTATGGGGGAGGCGAATATTCTGCCCTGTGAAGTGGAAGAGGCGGATGCGGATGACGCGCTGGTCCGCCTGGGTAATCAGCGCTTCCGGGTAAGAGGTGCCGGTGCGAAAACCGGCAGTGCTCAGCTGGCGGTACGACCGCAGTTTATTACATTGTCCGGTGACGGTCAGGGGGCGCTGCAGGGGGAGATCATTCACAGCACCTGGCTGGGCGACCATATCGAATATGAAGTCGCCACCGAACTGGGCGCGCTGTTCATTATCGATCCGCAGATGGAACAACGTCTGCCGCTTGCCGCCACAGTCGGCGTCAACTTCAAGCCGCAGGGCCTTGCCCTGATTGCCCGTTAATCTGACTAACTCAAGGAGTTCGCATGGAATCGCATGATGAAATAATGGCGCGTCTGGCTTTAGCGGAAGCCGTTGCCCGTGAAGGTGGTGCGACGGCGTTATCTTACTTCAACCGTCGCGAGACGCTGGTGGTGGAGACCAAGTACGATTTGCAGGATGTGGTGTCGATTGCCGACCGTGAAGTGGAGCAGCTGATCGCCAGCCGTATACGGGATGCGTTTCCCGATGATGGCTTTCTGGGTGAGGAGTCAGGCCTGCAGGCAGGAGAGTCTGACTACACCTGGGTGGTTGATCCGATCGATGGCACCAGCCCGTTTCTCAATGGGATGCCGAGCTGGTGTGTTTCCGTCGCGGTGCTGCGCGGCGATGTGCCCGTCATCGGGGTGATTTTCGCGCCGACCTATCAGGAGTGCTACATGGCGGCACTGGGGCAGGGCGCGACGCTCAACGGTCATCGTCTGCAGGTCGATCCCACACGCACGCTGCAAAACCACGTTACCGGTTTTGGTGCCAACAGCTATGTCAGCCCGCAGCAGGTAGGCGAGATTGTGGCAGCGCTGCTGACGGCAGGCGGTAACTTTATCCGTATTGGTTCCGGCGCACTGATGCTGGCCTGGGTTGCCGCCGGTCGGGTTGTGGGTTACTACGAACCCTATATGCACGCCTGGGATTGCCTGGCGGGTTACTGCCTGGTGAAAGAGGCGGGCGGCTGGTACCACCCGTTTAACACCGAAGGCGATCGCATCACTAAAGGCGCGCAGGTACTGGCCGTGGCACCGGGTGCCGAAGCGGATCTGCGGCGCATTGCCGGTTTATAATTATGTGACGCTGTCACGCTGATTGCGCTGCGGTCAGCGTGATGCCTCAGGCCGTAGCGTTTTGGTCAGATAGTGACGCTGCATACCGGTTTGCGGAAAATCGGGCAGGGACATCTGCGGCTGATAACCCTGTTTCTGATAAAACGGCAGGGCCTGAAAACTAAAGGTATCCACCAGCGCATAGAGACATCCCATCTTTTCCGCCTCCTGCTCTGCGGCTTCCAGCAGTGCGCTCCCCAGACCACTGCCACGGAGCGTTTCGTCCACCCAGAGATAATCGATACAGAGCCAGTTTCCTTTGCGTGCGGCGATCACTCCCCCGCGCAACATTCCCTGTTCGTCCCTGTGAGAAACCGACAGCGGTCCCCAGTTATCGCGGCTGATAAATTGCCGGTTGTAAGCCCCCAGTCCTGCCAGCAGTTCTTCCCTATCGTCGTCGTTGACCTGATGGGTAAGGGTAAATGTGCTCATCCTCGTCCTCTTTTAATTGTGGTTCCGGTTTATCCCCTTCAAAGGATAATTACCAAATTATCCGCTAAAGGGTATAAAGTGGTTATTATCCTTTGCAGGGGATAAATGGTATTTTATACCCTATCGAGGATAATATACCTGCGCTATGCTTACAGCCTGTGATCCAGAAGGAGTCACCCCATGATATACAGCCCGCTACAGCTGGCAAACCGGCTAAAGCTCATTCGTCAGCGCAATGGCTGGACCCAGAGTGAGCTGGCGAAAAAGGTCGGCCTGAAACAGGCTACCATCTCTCACTTTGAAAATGCCCCTGACAGCACCTCGCTGGCAACGCTGTTTAAGCTGTTACAGTCGCTGGAGCTGAGTCTGGAAGTTCAGGAGAAAGAGGAGGCCAGTGCGCCTCAGCTGCATGATGAGGATGAGTGGTAATGCAAAGGCTGATTGCGTGGATGAACGGCGAGCGGGTAGGCGTACTCACCCGCCAGCGAAACGGCGCTCATGAGTTTCAGTATGATACCGCCTGGCTGAGTAATCCGCTCTCCAGGCCGCTGTCACTTTCGATGCCGTTGCAGGTTAAAGCGATCACCTCACACGCCGTGATTAACTTCTTCGATAACCTGCTGCCGGATAGCCCATTGATTCGCGACAGAATCGTGGCGCGTTACCAGATTAAATCCCGTCAGCCGTTTGATCTGTTGCAGGAAGTGGGACGTGACAGCGTCGGGGCAACCATGCTGCTGCCGCCCGATATGCCACTGCCCGCACTGCAGGCCCGCTATGAAGTGCTGGATGAAACCCGGCTTGAAAGCGTGCTGTCGGCCTATCAGTCAGATATCCCGCTGGGGATGCTGCGTGAAGAGACCGATTTCCGCATCTCGGTCGCGGGGGCGCAGGAGAAAACTGCACTGCTGCTGACCGATGAAGGCTGGAGCATTCCTGCCGGTGCCACGCCCACCTCGCACATCATTAAGCTGCCGATCGGAGAGATTAAACAGCCGGCCGCGACGCTGGATATGCGCGAAAGTGTGGAGAATGAGTATCTCTGTCTGGCGCTGGCCCGTGCACTCGGTATCGACGTGCCGCAGGCAACGATTATCCGTGCCGGACAGATGCGCGCCCTGGCGGTAGAACGTTTCGACCGCCGCTGGTCACGCGATAAAACCCGGTTGATCCGCCTGCCGCAGGAGGATTTCTGTCAGGCGCTGGGACTGCCATCTTCAACCAAATATGAGTCGGATGGCGGGCCGGGCATTGCGGAGATCATGCAGATACTGATGGGATCGAGCAACGCCATCGAAGATCGCTATCGCTTTATGATGTTCCAGGTGTTTCAGTGGCTGATTGGCGCAACCGACGGTCACGCCAAGAACTTCTCACTGTTTATTGAGCGCGGCGGCAGTTATCGACTGACTCCCTTTTATGATGTGATCTCCGCTTACCCGGTACTGGGCGGCACCGGTCTGAACAAGCGAGCGCTGAAACTGGCGATGGGTCTGCGTGCCACTAAGGGGAAGAAGACAGAGATCGACAAAATCTTCCCGCGCCATTTTATCGCCACGGCAAAAAGCGTCAGTTTTGATCGTGACAGTTTGCAGCAGATCTTCGACTTCTTTATTAAGGCCTTTCCCCAGGCGGTGGTCTCGGTGCGCGATGCTTTGCCGCCAGATTTCCCGCAGCACATCGCCGACGCCATTTTCAGTCATTCACTGATTATGCTGGAGCGGCTGCGGCACAAAGAGTGATGGCGCTTATGAGCTGGCAATATCCTGAAAAACCTCTCCTTCTGTGTATGGCTAAAAGCCTGTCGGCTATGCTTATCTGACAGGCTTAACAGGAGAGTGATGGTATGAAGTGTCCGGGATGTGAAGGAGAGGCGTTTGTGTACGCCACGCGCGACGTCAGTCTAAATACGGGTAATCCGGAGGACGTTGTGCCAGATGTAAAGGGCGATCACTGCATCCGCTGTGGAGCGGTGATTATGAATGCCGGAACGTCGGAGTTATATCCCGAAAAGGCTGAAGCGCTGGAGAATGCAGGCGTGCCCATCAAATAACATAGAGAGCCCGCTTAGCGCGGGCTTTCTTGTCTCTGCTCACCGATTGTCTGCAAACCGGGTCTGATTATTCACCTGCCGGCAAGATATAGGTTTCGGTATCTCGGCCATTTTCCGTCGCGGGTTTCTGCTATCACTGTACGCCGCGCGACGAAGCGCAAATAAAAAAGCCTGCACAAGGCAGGCGAAATCGTTACAGGGGGATGTCCATCTTTTGATAACACGCAACGAGTAAGTTGTGTGATTGTGGCACCCTACAGGGTAATCCTCAGGTTTACCCTGGGAACGGAAACAAACCCCGTCAATCTGGCCACCGGAGTGCGTTATGGATGCCAATCGCTATGTCCTGGAAACAATCCCGTCACCGCCAGTATTTCCCGGTGCTGCCAGCCCTGTGATGTCTGATGAAACACTGCATCGCCGTCTGGCCGCCATTATTGAGCGGATGCAGCAGCAGCAGATTGCGCAACTGATTATCTATGCCGACAAAGAGCACGGCAGCAATTTTGAATATCTGGCGGGATTCATTCCGCGCTTCGAGGAGGCGCTGCTGGTGGTGACTCAGCAGGGCAAACTCACCTATATCATGGGTAATGAGAACCTCAAGCTGGTGCCGTTTGCCCGCAATCCGGGATGCTGCCTGCATGCGGCGGTCTTTTCTCTGCCCAACCAGCCTATGCGCGGGGAGCAGCCCCTGGCTCAGCTGTTAACAGAGGCGGGAATTGTGGCGGGAGAATGCACCGGGCTGGTGGGCTGGAAGTTATTTACCGGCAGGCAGCAAGGGATGTTTGATCTGCCGCAGTTCATCTATGCCGCGGCGGCGCAGGCAGCGGGCGGCGATGCGCAACTGGTAAACGCCACGGGATTGTTTATCTCGCCTGACAACGGTGCACGCTGCGTTAACTGCGCCGATGAAGTGGCGTTTTATGAGGCGGGGGCCAATCTTGCTTCAACCGCGATGCTGGCTGCGCTGGATAGCGTAGCGCCGGGTGTCACAGAAAAGGCGTTAGGTGCACGTCTGAACGCAGAAGGGCAGCCAAACACGGTGGTGACGATTGCCGCGACCGGCGATCGTTTCGCCCAGGCCCGGCTCTATCCGTCTGATAAACGGATTGCAACAGGCGACAAGCTTTCTCTTACCACCGGCTACAAAGGCGGGCTGACCAGCCGCTCGGCTTACGTGGTCAGTGACGCTTCTGAGTTACAGTGTAACGTCTCTGACTTGCTGACCCGGCTGGCAATCCCCTATTATCACGCGGTGGTCAGCTGGCTGGAGCAGTTGCGGATCGGGATCGCTGGCGGCGAACTCTATTCGCTTATCGAAACGGTGCTGCCGAAAGCGCAGTATGGCTGGCATCTTAATCCGGGGCATCTGGTGGCTGACGAGGAGTGGCTAAGCTCGCCCATCTATCCCGATTCAGCCGTGACACTGAAAAGCGGTATGTTGCTGCAGATCGATATTATCCCGTCGGTGCCGGGTTATGGCGGCTGCAGTATCGAGGATACGGTCGGTCTGGCGGATGCGGCATTGCGTGATGAGCTGGCGTGTCGTTTTCCCGATCTCTGGCAGCGAATGACTCAGCGCAAAGCGTACCTGACAGACGTGCTGAGGATTAAGCTTGCTGAAGAGGTGATTTTGCTGTCGAACACGGTAGGCTATCTGCGCCCTTTTTTACTGGATAAGCGCCGTGCGCTGGTGCGCCAGCAGGGGATTAACCGGCCTGAGGCGGCCGGTAATAATTTGTAAAATTTAACTGAGAGTAAAACGCAGGCGCTTCTGTCAGGATACGCGCCTCAGAAAGTTCCTGGTTGCTCTCATTCGATGAAATGGTTTACCAAAAACGCGGTTTTGTTTGCCTGCAAAACCTCCCTTGCCGCGTTTATCGCACTCTCTGTGGCGCTCATTCTTAACTTCGAAAAACCCGCCTGGGCGCTGACCACGGTGTTTGTCACCTCGCAACTCTATGCAGCATCGACCGTCTCGAAATCGCTGTTTCGCCTGCTGGGCACGCTGCTGGGCGGCATCTTTATTCTGCTGATCTACCCCGAAACGGTGCAGTCGCCAGTGTTATTCAGCCTGGGCGTATCGCTGTGGGTAACGGTTTGCCTCTGGCTCTCTCTGCATGACCGCACGCCGAAGAGCTATATCTTTATGCTGGCCGGCTACAGCGCGGCGATTATGGGCTTTCCTGACGTGGAGTCACCGTCGGCAATCATCAACACCGTAGTTTCACGTATTGAGGAGATTACGCTGGGCATCCTTTGCAGCACGCTGGTTCACCGGCTGGTGTTTCCGGTCTCGATGCATCATCTGCTGGGGCAGAGCGTTAATCTCTGGTTTCAGAACGCGCGCAAACTCTGTGATGAACTCATCAGCGGAATGGCCAAGAACAAATCGCTGGAGCGGGAAGATATCCTGATTCAGATGGCGGGTTATCCGTTGAATGTTGAAACGCTGCTGACCCACTGCGTCTATGAGGGCGAAGCGGCGCGTAATGTCATCCGTCTGGTCAGCGTACAGTATCAGCATCTGACTTATCTGCTGCCGACACTGACCGCGATTGAGTCACGGCTGGGTGTGCTGGCCGAACTGAATATTCGTTTTCCGCCGTGCGTCACCGACGTGTTTCAGCAGTTTCTGTTGTGGCTGCATCACGACCGGATTAACGATATTGCCGGACTGCGTGAAGCGATTGCTGCCAGTCAGGCAACCCTGGAACACGAATGGCGGGCAGGGCTGCTGGCAACCGAAGAGAGCCTGCTGCTGATCGGGCTGCTGGAGCGGCTGGCTAACTTTGTGCGCATTGCCGATGCTTATGAGAATGTCAGTGCGCGCGCAGGGGATCTCTACAGCCACGGGGATGGGGCGGCGATACGCAATATCCGGGAACACCGGCATATTGATAAGGGACTGTTACGCCTGTCCGCGCTGACGGCATTTCTGGCGACCTTCCTCTCCAGCCTGTTCTGGATCGGCAGCGGCTGGGCCGATGGGGCGAATGCACCTCTAATGGCGGCGATCATCAGTTCATTTTTTGCTGGTGTCGATTCCCCGGTAACGCCAATGAAGCTGTTCGTGAAAGGGGTGATGATTGCGCTGGTGGTCAGCCTGTTCTACATCGCTTTTCTGATCCCGCAGGCCAATACCTTACAGGCGCTGATGATCATACTGCTGCCCGGTCTGATGCTGCTGAGCCTGGTCATTGCTAATCCGGCGACCAATCTGGTGGGGCTGAGTGTCGCCATTCAGATCCCCGGTTTTATCGGCTTAAGCCATCACTATGTCCCCAATCTGATCGTCACGCTGAATGCGGCCATCTCCTCGATGGTGGGGATTATGTTTGCGGTGGTGCTGACGGCGTTGATTCGCAACAAACGGCCGTCATGGATCGCCAGAAGAGCGGTGCAACGGGGGCTGCGCGATCTGTTAGGGTTTATTAAAATGGTGGAGCGCAATTCCGCTACGCTACTGTCACGGCAGCAATTTATTGCGCGGATGCTCGACCGGGTGAATATCATTCTGCCGCGTAAAAGGCTCGATCCGGTGCCGGATATCGTGGTGGGGGGCTATCTGATTACTGAAACCTGGCTGGGCGCCAACTGTTATGACTTCTACGCACGTTATCGTGAGGTGCTGGAGAGTCATCAGATTGATAGTGGTCAGATGTTTCACGAGCTGGCGCTATACCTGAAGCGCAAGATGAAGTCGCTGCAGTTAGCGCCACATCAGGATCTGCTGGAAGAGCTGGATCTGTTGCTGCTAAGACTGGAGCCGATCGCCCGACAGGAGAGTGTGGCTGTTGCGCCCTTAATCCATCTGTTTAATATTCGGGTATCACTGTTTCCACATCAGCGCTGGCCAGATTAACCCGGTATAACAGGGCTGGCTGGTGGGGATAAGATAGCGTAAAGCGGGACAAAAGCGGATGACAGTTTTTTAGTTACATCATACATTAACTCTTATTTAGATAAGAAGTCAGACAATGTGCCTGTTTATCCTGTCTTACAGGAAAATAAGATCAGCTGAGTGGAAAGGCTGGTTGGTAAAAATGGCCAGCAATGGGCTGAGCGTGAAGCGCAGGCATTATACCGCTTTTAATTCAGACTGTTGCATTTTCAATTCTCTAGCCAGACACGCCTGGTTGATACAGGTCATAAACGCGTCCCGATGCGCCAGAAGTCTGCAATAAGAGCAGGGCACGCGCATCTCAATGCACGAAAGCAGGGTGCATGCAGGAAACGTTCAACGGTAATAACTCAGCTGTTTTCCTGCGGCTGGAGCTGATAAATCCACGCACTGTATTGCCGATTATCCTCGGCAGAAACACAAACCTCGACGCGATCATAGCCATCTTCAAATGCATCCAGCATCGGCCAGTGGGCATCCAACTGGTCGGAGAGAAACAGATAACCCGGCACGTCGGGGCCATGCTCATCCAGAACGATGCCCGGAAAATCAGCCGCTGCGCCCCAGCCGCGCTGATAGAAGGTGCCGTTCACCGAACCGGCCAGCCATTCTCCGCCAATATTTTCCAGGATATGGGCATTCTCACGGCCCGGACAGAGCGTGCCATAGACAAATAAGCGTTTCATTTTTTCTCGTCGTTGAAACAGTGGAAGCCAGCAACTTTAACGTGACAAAAATGGATTGTCTTGCGGAACTGCCTCTTCAGCTTCTCAAAACGCCATGCGTAGGTAAATTCTGCGTACTGCCAGCCCCATCAGATGCGCAGAATTCATGTAGCGACGCCCTGGACTGCCGCAAAAGGTCGGTTTAAGTGCCATCTGCCTGTCAGCTGATGGCACTCACGTCCTGTTACTTCAAGGTTGTCGTGTAATTAACCGGAACCCCCTGGTCATTGATCACCGCATAATTCACTGACTCACCGGGTTTAGGCGGAGTGTGACTGTCAATGTAAGCATCAGATTGTGGGGCAAGAGTGAGATTTTTTATTGATTGCTGACCTTCAGAATAGACATTCATGCTCATGAACCAGGGAGTAGGGTTGGTTATGGCGATTTTATTCCCCTTTACCGCGAAACGGAGCTTTTCCGGATCGGTGGTCAGCGGGGCGTTTAGTCCCTCAGGCCGTATAAAGATTTTTAGCCGGATTCGCAGCGGTAACACCACTTTACGTTCAGCCGCGTTAAGCTCTTTTTTCAGCGCAGGGATCTGATAAATATTTAACCAGTAGAGGCTCTCTTTGTCCGCGGGCAGCGCCTGACGTGAAGTGAGTACCAGACGCAACGATCGCATTTCTCCTGGAAACATTTTTACAACCGGCGGTATGACTATGACAGGCGTAATGCTGGCGTCGGGTGAGAGAGTCAGATCACCGTCATCTGTCCAGATTTGCAAATACGTTTCGTTTTCGCCGCTGTTGACGACGTTAACCGACTGAGTCAGATCCGATTGATTGAAAACGATCCGGGTTTTATCCACATTGACCACCGCCCAGACGCTGAATGAGAGCAGGACGCCAGATAGCACTACGACGTTACTGAAAACTGACCACAACCTGTAACTGCGCATTGACTGTTCCTGCTGTAATAGTTTGCCCGCTGAGCGCTTCAAGAGAGGCGGTGAAATCACCGCTGTAAATATCAGCGCCTCCTGAGGAGATTTGCGACGTTAAATCTTTATAGGCATACCAGCCACGGCTGTTGCCCGTGCCCGTCACTGTTCTGTCAGGCAGTAAGTTGAGCGCCATATTATGACTGTCATAAATTTTTATACCGACGCCGGAGGCGGCAGCGCTGCTACCATAGCGGCTATCCAGCAGCCAGGTTAACCCGCCGCCAGCCGTCGTCAGCCCCAGATTTCTTGCCTGCGTCACCGCATTTGACTGGTTAACGAGAAAGCCCATAGCAACATTTGCTGACGTGATCGTCGATGTACTGATGCCGGAGATAGCACCGGACTCACACTGGATAGTGATATTAAAAGGAGCCTGACTTTTCCCGCCCGCGGCAAGAGTATTCACGCTTACGGTAGGCAGCAGCACCACCGAAGGATAATCCTGCACTTCGCATAGCGCGCCACGCACATAGGTGACATTTGAGAAGGTGCTCCAGGCGGCGGGCCAGTTACGATAAAAACCATACCAGTAAGAGAGACTATCCTGGCCCACTTTCAGATTATTGGTATCCAGGCCTGGTCCTTTAAAAGCAATATATCCGCGAGGTTGTGTCCAGTTGTCCACATAGCGATTGCTATTGCTGGCGTAATAGCGCGTAGAGTCTATTTTAAACATTTCATACAGCACATTGCTGAAAGCACTGGCCGGAATATAAATATAGGTGCCATCAGAATACCAGTCACTGGCTGTCAGCTGTCGGGCTTTCCAGTAGCGACTGTAATATTCGCCAGTTGTAAGGTTAGTTAGCCTGACGGCCACATTTGCAGCGACATCATAATAGGCGCCGTCCACTTCAGAGGTAATATATTGACCGGCATAGGGGCTGTCGCCATTGGTGGCATACATCTCATACAAACTGTCTGCATCTGCCACGGCGCAGCGATACAGAATCTGGTTAGCTGAATAGGGAACATTGCTGGCCGATGACAGAAAGCTGCCTACCGAACTGGCCAGCAGTGTGCCAGAGGGCTGAAAGGTCTTTCCGCTATTGATGCTGATCACAGATGGCAGGCCCACATTCCCTGAGCAGGTGTCGCAGGCGCCGGTCCAGTTTGCGGCGGTATAGCCTGCTGCAATCGCGCTTTGAGACAACGAGGACGTGGCGGTAACAACGCTGCAATTAGCCCAGACGGGTACATTGAACAGCAATAATAAGATATACAGGAAATATTTTTCGATTCTCACACGTTTAACCCTTATGGCAGACAGCATCCAGGCGAACAATATTCTCATTCACGCGACCGGTTATTTGATAATCAACAAAACATGTTTTATTGCCCTTATATTCCCAGTTTACCTTTAAGGTTCCAGAGTCATGCGGTACACGTGCATATAATTGCCCACCCTGGCCCACAATACCTATCACGGTATTATCAGCATCACGGACCTCGGTGCCCATTGGCGGGATTTCATGATCTTCATTTTTGAGCGCGATTAAGACGGCCTTACCCTGCAGCGTGGCAAAATTAATTCGGGTAACGGAACCGGCATAGGGCACAACGCGCTGGCTTCCGCCGCTTAATTCGGCATCAGCATTCATATAGCGTGTATCAAGGCTGACGGTGTTGGCCTGATATGGCGTCAGCGACGGCAGGATAGCGTAACCAAAATGATCAATGACGGCACCCTGTCCATTGCGTACGCTGGCGCCCTGGGCACCATCCGCATGGATCAGCGCAAAAGTGTCGCTGGTATAAGGTCCGGCGGTAATGCCGCCGCGATGAATCAACAACGTACCAGAAAGCCCTAATCCAGCCTGGCGATAATTATCCCCCTGACCATAATTCGCTCTGACCGCGCCTGCGCGCGTATTCTGCTGAATATTTCCGCCGAACGAGACACGGTGGCCGCTGTTACTTTGCGTATTTTCGGTTCCGCCATACAGGGACCAGGATCGCTGATTGTTCTCGCCAGATGAACCGGTCAGTGAGAGAGTCGAATTGCGCGTTTCTTTAGACTGGTTGTAGTTATAGGCCACTGAGGTAGTGTGATTGCCCCAGTTCAGCGGAACCGAGACATTCAGTGAAACGGTATTTTCGGTATATTTCTCGCGGTATGAGTTATCACCATCGTCCAGGTTCAGCCCGAAACGATCATAATTCCAGGTAGTACGCTGACGGGCAACGTTGAGACTGTAACTGATGTTATTCCAGCTGTTGCTGTAACCTAACTGAAGCTGAGTAATACGTGACCGGTTATTATAGTAATCTGCCGTGCTGCCGCTCAGGCTGATTAAGCCATAATCGGCCATTGACTGACTCAGGGTCACAGAAAAATTATTACGCTGATGCAGCGTATCTGAATAGTAACTGATGCCATTGTCCTGCTGGCGCCGAACGCCCAGCACATCCTGCAGGTCGCGATAACCGCTGGTTGAGTAACGATAGGCGGCCAGGACCAGGTTGGTGCCGGTTGCAAAGGTTTTGCTGTAGCTCAGCTCGGCGCGCCATCCCGAAGCATTTCTGTTCTGTGCGACCTTTGCATCAGAAAAGGTGGTGTTTAATCCCACTGCGCCCACTGCCGAAGTCCAGACACCGCCAAGCAGCCAGGCCTGATAGTCCTGAGCCAGCCGCGATCCTGCCGTAGCCGTCAGTCGGTTACTGATACCGCGCTGCAACAGCCCTTCGAAGAAGGTGTTATTAACTGAGTAGAATTGCCGTACCCGACCCAGTGCAACCGAGTAATGCCAGTTTCCCGGCCTGACCGAATCAGGAACGGAGGCATAAGGAACGGTAAACGAGGACGTTTTGCCATTGGCTTCAATAATCTCAACATCGAGATCGCCCTGGCTACGGGTATTGTACAAATCGTTGATAACGAAGGGACCAGGCGCCACGCTGGTCTCATAAATAACGCGATTCAGTTGCCTGACGATAACCCGGGCACTGGAGGAGGCCACACCGCGAATTTCGGGCGCATAACCACGCCGGCTTTGCGGACGCATCCTTTCATCGGTAGTGAGCTTAATACCATTATAAGAAAGGCTGCCAAACTGCGAACTTTCTGTATAGCTGTCGCCCAGTGTCAGCAGACTGTTCAGCGGTTCAATGGGGCGCTGAAGCCAGGTTCTGACCGTTGTGTAGCGAACATCGCTGCCGGTAACGTTATTGTCGATAAACCGCAGATTGCCCTGATGGCGCAGCTGCCAGTTATCAATATTAGTGCCCGCCGTGATGCCACTCCAGAGATACTGGTATCTGTAACCGGAAGCGGTATTTTCCGTCCAGCTATAATTGGTGTTATGCCGGATGAAAAGGGCGGAGATCCCTTTATCCCATTCGGCGACGGGAATATTTCCCCTGGGCAGATGAATTAACTCCGCATCCGGAATGGTGAACTGCAGCCGCAGTGAAGCCTGATCAAATTGCCAGCGAGCCGCTGATGACCAGTGACGCAAGGGCTGACAGCCCTCGCTGGCTGAGGATTTATTCAGTGACTTAAGGCTTAATGATTCAGCCACCTTCAGCGGGAGACAAGGTTCTATCGGCTGACCTTTCTCTGCTGACAGAAAGTTCAGGGTGACGCCGCTTTTAACCAGCTTATTGTTAACATAGATATCGACATAATAGTTGCCGGGGGCGATAGTCTGATGGTTAAACTGATCAATATTCTGGCCAAAGGCGGAACCTTTAAAAAGCGAAGGATCGAAATAGTATTCATCAGCGTGTCCATACGTTGAAAAAGTAAATGATGCACAGAGAGGCAAAAAAAAGATGCGGATATTACCTGCCTGCAATCGGATAGTCTTCACTGACTTTAGCTCCCTGGTCATTCATTGCTGAAAGAGAAATCACGCTATTAGCTGATAAAGAGTGCGTTGCCGGTTTACACCTGACTACTTTTTTGGCAAAGGGCGCAATCATTTCGGCTTCGCAGGCTATTTTTTTGCCTGCTGTTTTTATTGAAACCTCTGTAAGTGAGAGATACCAGGGTTGAGTGTTGTTGATTTCAACTCCCTCTTTTTGCATCGTTACTTTTACACCGTCGAAAACATTAACCGGCTGACCAATCGCTTTAGGACGATAAAAGAGTTTCATGCGGTTACGTAACATTAAAACAATACTGTTACGGCCTGATTCCGCCTGAATATTACCAGGGGGGATCTGCAGGGAGTTGAACCAGTAAATCGTCTCGCGATCCTGTGGTAATGAGACATTAGGTATGAATCGGATTCTTAAAACCTGGCCGGTCAGGGGCTGGATCCGAAACAGCGGTGGCGTGATAATGAAAGGTACGTCACTCTTATCGCCAGGTTGCGAATCCATATTGCCATTATCAAGCCAGGCCTGAATGACATAAGGAATATTATCGTTGTTCTTTAACTGAACATCGACGGAGAGAGCATTACCCGGATAAATAATTCGGCTGCCAAGAATAGTGACGCTTGCCTGGACGTTATCCGAAATAAACGTCATCAAAAAAATCAGTATTACCATTTTTAATGGGAACAGCATAATGCGCGAATACATGTCGGATATCTCAAGCGTGGCGTGCGTATCTGGCTATCCAGATACGCACGAAAAATATTACTGGTAAGTCACGGCATATTGCAGTGATGCGGTAACGGTACCCGCCGTTGGCGTGCCTGATGCGTAATAACGGGCAGAGTAGGTGGCAGAGCCAGAAGTTTCACCGGTCTTAAGTGTCAGATCACCGCTGCCGGTATAACCACTGGTCAGATTAACCACCGCATCTTTCGGATCGAGGATTTGTACCTCAACATTTTTTGCGGTTCCGGTGTTAGATAAATTACCGGCAGCGCTAACGTTATTCCCCACAAACACCGTCGAGATTTTGGTGGCAGAGGTACTGTCCCCGGCGCAGCCGCTAACGCCTACGGTGAAGGTGGTATCACCCGCAGTTGCACCAGAGGCAGCAAGGTCCGTAGTACTGACCGTTGGCAGCAGCACGACAGGGGACGCATTGTTGCCATTTACGGAAACAGAACAGGTTTCAGTGGTCACTTCTCCCTGAAAGTTGATGGTGTTATCTGAAGCTGCAAACACACTGGCTGACACCAGCCCGGCACTGATTAACACAGCAAGATTAAGCGTTCTGAATTTGGTGTTCATTTAATACTCCTTTATCATAATTATGCGGAAAATAACTGATTGAGGCTGATGCCCATTTTCCGGCGAATGGCATCTTTGATGTTATATACACGCTTGATTTCGACCCCCATTTCTCTGGCAATTATCGGCAGTGAAAGCCCGTTCATCGCCAGATCAAGGAACCGAACTTCATCCTGTTTAAGTGCATTCACTTTCTTCCTGACCTCGCCTTTCAAACCGAAATAACAGCCCTGAATTTGTCTGTTTATCTCCTCCAGAGACAAATCGGCATAAATCACAGTTTGTATACGCAGGTCCTCTTTTTGCCAGTACGCCGCAAGCGGTTCCATATGGCGATCACTGACGATTATCAGCATTAATCCCGTATGTTTTAAATACTCAATCCAGTTGCTATTGGTAAAATACCTGACATTTTCTCTGGAGAAGTCAACGAATACACAACCTCTGCAAAAGAGACTCTCATATTTTCCAGCGACCATGCTGAGTATGGATGAAGAGAAAAAATGATTTCCTCCCGGCCATGTGGTGATTTTTTGCAATGGACATCTGCTATAAATGTCTGATGCGCGATGGGTGAGATCACAGCCATATTTACAACTGGCGCAGCGAATTTCCTCTCTGGTTATCTTTATCATAATATTTTGGCGTTGTTGCGAGAGTTGTGATTATTTTATCGATAAAAATCTCCGCATTTCAAGGCGATGAAAATTATCCGCTATTTCCTTCATTCGGATTTTTCTTAAGGAGCCACCTCCACGGGCGGGAGTAATATTTGTTGAAAATTCGGGACAAAAAAGACGATGACTCCCACAGCAACACTGAGAGACCAGGATTTTTTTACGTCCGTTAGGAATATTTCGCAAATATCGCCACTTTGATCAATAAAAATTCCGCACTCAAAGCTAAATATGAGTGAATTTTGATCAGCAATAAATCTTGTATTTAAGAATCACTGTAATGGCTTTGATAAGTTATTTCTTTACTGAATCTATTAGTACTTACTCCCTAATTCCATTGAAATGATGTGTATTTTAAAGAGGTTTAATAAAAAATTAGCGACGATATTTATAGTTCATATAACATTTAATTAAGAAAAATCTTGGTAACAAAGATGTTAATTGACACTCTTCCTATAAATATTGATCTAAATCAGTTATTTAGTGTATGGGAACATCACTATTTTGGGCAGTGTCATTAAAAGAAAAGAGATCTATATTTATTTCTTTCCCGGGCATTATTATTCAGATTTTGTATGCGAAGAATCATTCTTGCTGTGCGAAATTTACGTTCTGCTTTTTTGTCAGATTATAATAAAAGACAAGGTAGTTAATGGATGACAGGACAGAGCAGGGACGTTACACCTCATTTTGTGTGTCGCTGATAGTGCTGAAAACGACCGGATGTCACTGACTCTTATTTTCAGGGCTCAGGGCAAAAGCATCACTGCGTTACGGTGACAGCCGTGCAATCGCAATGCGAATAGCCGGTATGAGTCCGGCTGACCAGACAGCCAGCAGAAAGCTGACTCAGGCTTTCTTGATCATTACAGGATTAACCTGGCAAGGAACGGAGTAAAGAAAGCGTAGTTACACGGGGACGCGTTTACGACAATTTAGTGGTACGCACGGCAGACAACGAGGATGAACATAAGCGGTGATGCATAGACGCCTCTACAGCATTTTTGTGGCCGACAGCCCTGATGAATGCGCTAATTTTCACGTAGCGACGTCACTGCTTAAGTGATTAGAGAAACGGTCAGAATGCGCAGCAGTGCATTCCAGCCAGCCGCAAAGGGCGAGATCGTCATTGCATCGTCCGGCTGTTTGTTGATGAGAGGATAGCGTGTAGAGTCGCTGAAGAAGATGTCCCGCAGGGAAAGCCATGCTGAATAACGTAGCATCACATTATTTCAGTTTCGGAACAGAGTAAGCGACAGTAACAAGGTCAGGCAGACATTGTGATCGTTTCTGACAGATTTTGCTGTACAGAGGAAAACAGTCAGGATCAGCCCAAAATGGTGAGCAGACCATACAATAGAGCATCACGCTCCCGATCATAATCAATATGCGCATAATGTATATTATGTTAAATAAGATATTAACAGCGCATTTATCGCCATGGATTCTGCTCCGTTCTTTCCTGGTATTCCACCAATGGCACTGCCCTGCGCTTTCGAACTGATTCCTTCAAACTTACTGCCTGAAACCAACCCCGGACGACGATTCGGTCCGGGGTTGGTTTCATGACCGGTCAGTTATTTGAGATGCGAACGCAACTCTTCACCCGCCTGATTAATAGCTGTTCTGACCGTGGGTTCCTGACTTAACGCGTTGAGCAAACCGTAATCATGAATCATGCCATTGTAACGCGTCACGGTAACCGGCACGCCTGCTGCATCCAGCTTACGACCGAACGCTTCACCTTCATCACGTAACACATCCAGCTCCGCAGTCTGAATCAGCGTTGGCGGCAGCCCCTTCAGCTGTTCAGTCGTGGCGCGCAGCGGTGATGCCAGGATGTTATTACGATCTTTTTCCGAAACGGCGTAGTTATCCCAGAACCACTTCATCATGTTTTTCGTCAGAAAATGACCGTCAGCAAATTGATCATACGACGCGGTGTCGAAACGCGCATCGGTAACCGGCCACAGCATCACATCATAACGAATGGCCGGCGTTTTAAATTGTTTCGCCTGCAAGGCTACCGCTGCCACCATGTTACCGCCGACGCTATTACCAACCAGCGCCAGACGTTTTCCGTCAACGCCAATTTCAGCGCCATGTTCGGCGACCCATTTAGTGGCTTCATAGGCCTGAGTAATTGCCACCGGGAAATGGGCTTCTGGTGATGGTTGATAATTGACAAATACCGCAGCAGCGCCGGATGCATTCACCATGTCACGTACCAGTCGCTCATGGGTCGGAAAATCACCCAGCACCCAGCCACCGCCGTGGAAGAACATAAACACCGGCAAGGTGCTGCTGGCGTGCCCGGGCTTAACGATGGTCAGCGTCAGAGGCTTGCCCTGTATAGTGATGATCTTCTGTGAAATCTGTGCCGGCGGCAGTTCTGCGCCCTTCTGCGCACCCGTCAACACTGCTCGGGCATCTTTGACGGGGAGTTGCTCAATCGGTTTACCACTTCCGCTGTTGAGCGCCTTCAGGAAAGCGGCCACGCCTGCGGTCGGTTGCGGACTGTTTTCAGTGGGTGCAGCAAACGCGGTACTCATCTGGCTGGCTAACAATAATGCACTGGCGATCAGTTTCATTTTCATCACAGGACTCCAATTAACTTGCTATTAAGTAGTGTGCTATCTGGTTGGCGCGACAATGACACGGCAAATCTTTATTGTAAACTACTAAATAGCACGCTATTTATGTGATGCCTTTACTCCTTCTGACTATTTTCGCCATTAACAAACTACTTTGCTGCTATCTGTATCGATTTTCAGCAATTAAGCACGACGCCTGAACGACTAAAAAAGTTAAAAGCATGGTACTTTTCTGGTTAAGTTCAGCATGGACGCCAACGGTGATCGATACCCTATCCCGCTGCCGCTGCTGAGTCCGTCTGGTTTTATTACAACCTGTCGCGGTAAATTTTTTGAACGCATCCGGCTCGCTGATCAGGCGTGCCGGATTCACTTTCTCACGCCATTCGCGCCGGAAAACAGCCCGCCTGCGAGTCGATAGATGTCCGGCAGTTGATAACTGACGAGATAATTCTGTATATGCCGCTGTTAGTCACCGGCCTGACCCTGAGCTTTATCGATCGCATCCTGCAGCATCGATTCCATTGCGCCACCAGGGAATACCGTTACGGTCTCTGCGGTCGCACCCGCTACAGGCATCACAATGATTCCCGGCGTGCCCTGAAAGCCTGAATTTTTCGCCAGGATATCCGTGCGCGACAATGTGCCGAGCATATCGTTGTTTTTTAACTTACCGGCACCCGCTGCAGAAACCGCCTTAGTGACATCTTTGTGTGTCAGCGCCCCTTCAATATGACCACTGGCAAACAGTGCATTGTGGTAATTCATATAGGTATCGCCGCCCTTTTGCTGCCAGATTCTTAAACCTGTTTCGGCTGCTTCAAAAGAGGGTTTCCAGCGATAGCCAAAAATCGGCCACTCTTTAAAAATAAAGCGCACCTGAGGGTTATTTTTCATCAATGACTGAATGACGGGTGCCTGACGGGCACAGACGCTGCACTGATAATCGAAGAATTCTATAACCGCGACTTTAGCGTTCTCAGGCCCAATGGCAGGCACCGTTTTATCATTCAGCAATTCATCCTGATGTTGAATTGCCGCAGTGGTCATCGCTTTCATCTGCTCGTCATACTGAATTTTCTGCAGTTTCTGATCGACTTCAATCAGGAATTCCGGGTGCTTCAGTAGCAAGGCTTTCGCTATTTCGCCAATACGGGCTTCCTGTTCAGGTGTAAACAGCGGTTCATCGGCGGTGGCTGCAGTCTCAGCAGGTTTCTGCGGGATATCCCCATCCGTTTTGTGCTGCTCTGCTATTGCCGCCGGATGCGGCTCACTCTTTTCTGCCGCGGAAGGTGCATCAGCTGTCGGATTAACAGCCGGTGAAGGTTTATTACTGTCAGATTGTGACTGAACCGGCGCACCTATCGTGGCTTCCTGGGGTGCCGGAGCCGAACCGGATGCAGCGACTGGCGCAGTCGCGACAGACTCTTGCTCTGCTGCTGTGGGTCCGGATGACGCTGTTGCTACGGAATCAGCGGGTTGCTGCAGTGCCGGAGCGGTTGGTGCCTCTGACGCGGATGGCGAACCAGAACTGGCTGGCGGTTGCGAGCTCGTGTCCGGCTGTGAAACAGCGGATGCTGCAGGTTCATGTTGGGTGTTTACGACGCTTTTGTCTGCGGAATCAGAAGCTGACAACTCTGCCGCCATTGCAGTTGAAACGCCGTTAGCGCCAGCCAGTAACATAATGGCCAGCGCCAGTTTATTCATTCTCATTACTTGTCGTCCTGAATGTGAGGTCATCACTCTGAAGCCTGGCTGCCTGATGTTCCTTCCCGGCAGCGCCTGTAAGGGATCGTCTGCGCTGCAATGCAATGCCAGAGCAGGACCACAGTGATGACAAAAAAGCGCAGCGCTGCTTATGATGCAGCGCCGCTCTGGCTATTTT
This sequence comes from Pantoea sp. paga, assembly GCF_007558755.1. Classification (NCBI taxonomy): domain Bacteria; kingdom Pseudomonadati; phylum Pseudomonadota; class Gammaproteobacteria; order Enterobacterales; family Erwiniaceae; genus Pantoea; species Pantoea sp. paga. The sequence continues at coordinate 315,151 of NZ_VLTF01000001.1, read as the reverse complement.
CATTAGCTGATCCTGTAACTTATTGACTTAATTCATATAAAGCAGAGTTAAGCAGGTAACTGCCCTGCTTTTGTGACTGAATTGAGTATCGGCGAAGCTGACGCCTTTTTTCCTGCTGATAAGCAATAGCCGCACAAAGGCTGACTTATTGTTGAAAGTGCTTTTGTATGATGTAACTAAATAACGCAATGTTCTTTCTTCTCAGAAATTTCACATTTCCTGCGGCTAAATATCTCTTTGCCCTCAGGCACATTACTCTCTTTGCACTGTCACCCGACTTCAGACAATCAATAAAGGAAACATTGATGAAAACTTCATATGCCTTGATCGCAACATTACTGATGACCTCTGGCGCATCCGCTATCGCAGCTCAGCCTGCTACCGCTAAAAACCCACTGAGCGTGCACGTTCTTAACCTGCAAACCGGCCAGCCAACAGCAGGCATCGAAGTTGAACTGGATCAGAAGCAGCAGGAAAACTGGGTGAAACTGGCGTCAGGCGTCACCGATAACAATGGTCGCATCAGCGCCCTGTTCCCGCAGGACAAAATGGCCAGCGCGGGAAGCTACCGCGTGGTGTTTAAAACCGGTGACTTCTATAAAAAGAACAACCAGAAAACCTTCTTCCCGGAGATCCCGGTTGAGTTCAACATGGAAGCCAGCGGTGAGCACTACCACATCCCGTTGCTGCTGAGCCCGTTTGGTTACTCTACCTATCGCGGCAACTGATTCCGATCCGGCACTCAGGTGCCGGATTTCCCCTCTCCCGCTACCCGTGCCGGAAAGCACTCCACCAGCCAGTCGATAAATACCCGAAACCGTTGCGTAACGTGCCGGTTTTGCGGATAAACCAGATGAAACGGATAACCCGCAGGACGCCATTCGTGCAGGATCTCAACCCTTTCTCCCTGCCGCAGAATCGACGACAGCGAATAATCAAATGTCTGCATGATCCCAGGCCCTGCAAGTCCCGCGGCCAGATGCGCGTTGCTTTCATTGACGCCAATGCGATGCGCACAGGTGATCTCAATTTTATCTCTCTGATGTTCGAACCGAAGCGGAAATGGCTTGCTGGTTTGCGGCGAGAGATAACTCACCAGCCGGTGACCGTTGCGCAGTTCATCAGGATAGGCGGGCACACCAAACTCAATGCCGCAGAACTGTTTGTCGATGTCGGAATCGCACAGGTCTGACAGTCACCCTGTAGCTGAATATCAGACCCGGGTGATTGCCATTATCCGTTACGCAGAATCCCGGTTCGCCGGGCGTGTGCAGCAAAGCGCGCCAGGCTGAACCGTTAACGGATCAATCCCTGTCTGAGACAGCAGGCTACGTTGATCTGTAACCTGAATCCGGCACGCCGTCATAAAATGTCACGTTGAAGAAACACCCACCTGGCAAATCCCCGGCTATAGTTATTGCCTGTCACATCAGTCATAAAACCATGGAGATAACATGAGCCAACTTTTTTCCACTGTCTCGCTGGGCGAACTTACGCTGGATAACCGCATTGTGATTGCGCCGATGTGCCAGTACTCCGCTGAAGCGGGCAATGCGACCGCCTGGCACAGGATCCATCTTGGCCAGCTGGCCTTTTCCGGCGCAGGTCTGATGATTATTGAAGCCACTGCCGTAGAGGATATTGGTCGCATCTCCCCCGGCGATCTCGGTTTGTGGAATGATGATAATGAAGCTGCGCTGAAAACGGTTCTGGAAGATGTCCGACGCTACTCCTCTATTCCGGTTGGTATTCAGCTGGGCCATGCGGGACGCAAAGCATCGTGTGTCGTACCCTGGGAAGGCGGTAAGCAGATTGCACCTGAAGCCGGCGGCTGGCAAACCGTGGCTCCGTCCGCACTGAGCTACAGCGCGGATGAAGTGAAACCGGTTGCCATGAACACTGACGATCTGGCGCGGGTAAAACAGGCCTTTGTCGACAGCGCCCTGCGTGCGGTGCGTCTGGGAATTCAGCTTATCGAAGTGCATGCCGCACACGGCTACCTGCTGCATCAGTTCCTGTCGCCGCTGTCGAATCAGCGCAGTGATGAATATGGCGGCTCGCTGGAAAACCGTATGCGCTTCCCACTGGAAGTCTTCAAAGCCGTTCGCGATGCCGTACCCGCTTCCGTGCCGGTAGGCGTGCGCATTTCCGCCACTGACTGGGTTGAAGGCGGCTGGGAGATCAATCAGTCAATCGCCTTCTCGCGTGAGCTGGAAGCGCTGAACAGTGCCTATATTCATGTCTCAAGTGGTGGTTTGTCGGAAGATCAGAAAATCAGTGTCGGACCCAATTATCAGGTGCCGTTCGCCCGCGATATTCGTGAGCAGGTGTCGATTCCGGTGATTGCGGTCGGCTTAATCACTGAGCCGCAGCAGGCAGAAGATCTGCTGCAACAGGGTGAAGCTGACCTGGTGGCGCTGGCGCGCGGTATTCTCTACGATCCGCGCTGGCCGTGGCACGCAGCCGCTGCGCTGGATGGTAAAGTCCAGGTTCCGCCACAATATCTGCGTTCCGAACCGCACGATGTAAAAGGCATCCTGACGCAGGATCAGTAAGCTTTAATGGGCAGGCCGCATTAACGTCGGTCTGCCCGTTATCTTATAAAATGCCTTTCAGCCGCAGATGCTGCAGCAGCATAATGGTCTTGGCATCCACAATCTCACCCTGGTCAATCGCCTGTAACGCCTGGTCGAAACCGATCTCAAGCACCTCAATATCTTCACCCTCTTCCGCTATTCCGCCGCCTTCACCGCTACGCTGCTGATCGCCATACTCGGCAATAAAAAAGTAGAGTTTTTCAGTAACCGAACCGGGGCTCATAAAGGCTTCAAAAACCTTCTGCACATGGCTGACGCGAAAACCGGTTTCCTCTTCAGCTTCGGCAACAATACGCGCTTCCGGCGAAGCGTTATCCAGCAGACCGGCGGCCGCTTCAATCAGAAAGCCATCATGCCCGTTCAGGAAAATCGGAAAGCGAAACTGACGGGTCAGTACCACCGTTCGTTTGTCACGGTTGTAAAGCAGGATCACTGCGCCGTTACCGCGGTCATAGGCTTCACGGCTCTGCTCCTGCCAGCGACCGTCACGGCGCAGCAGTGAGAACGTATATTTCTTCAGGGTATACCAGTTGTCTGACAGCAACTGCTCATTGATGATGCGCACGCGGGGATGGTTCTGCTGCATGATGCTCTCCAGGATAGGTAGACAGCCATCACGCTATCATGCACAATCGTGCAACTTCAAGAAAAAACATGCAAAGGTCAGTTATGCTATCCAGCCAGCGAAAACAGACGATTCTTGCCCTTCTCGCCCAGGAAAAACAGGTGCAGTCGCGCGAACTCAGCCAGCGTTTTGGCCTCTCCGAAGATTCTATCCGCCGCGATCTGCGTGAACTGGCGGCAGAAGGATTATTGCAGCGGGTACATGGCGGCGCGCTGCCGGTTTCCGCTGCGCTGGCAACCTTTGAAACACGCAAAAGCGTGCAGACTGCTTCCAAACAGGTTATTGCGCAAAAAGCGGTTTCACTGATCCAGCCGGGACAGATCGTACTGATTGATGGCGGGACCACCAGCGCGGAACTGGTGCGACGGTTACCCGCCACGCTGAGCTTTACCGCGGTGACGCACAGTCCCAGCGTGGCGCTGGCGTTAGCCGATCATCCACTCGTGGAGATCATACTGATTGGCGGGCAGCTCTATAAACATTCAGTGGTGACGGTGGGCGCAGCGATGCTGGAGTCGATCAACCGCATCAATGCCGATCTCTTTTTTATGGGCGTCACCGGCGTGCATCCGGCTGCGGGCCTGACCACCGGTAATTTTGAAGAGGCGACGGTCAAGCGTGCGCTGGCAGGACGCGCAGCGGAAACCGTGGTGCTGGCGTCAGCGGAAAAGCTGAACTCCGCCTCGGCATTTGCCATTGGCGACCTGTCGCTGTCCAGCACGCTGGTCGTGGAAACGCAGCCGGACGAGGCGCTGCGACAGGCGCTGAGTCAGCAGGGTGTGACGATCATCTGAGTTCGTAGCAGGCCTGCAGCGCAAGATGCGGACCGCTCAAGGGTCGCTGTGTGTCAGGAAACTGCTGTGCTACTGGCGTCATTGAGCTTTGCGCCAGGGCCACCGCAACGGCTCCCTGCTGATAAGCCTGCTCTGCTGCTGCTGCAATCAGCGCAAAATAGCGTGTTGTCTCCCCCGCTTTAAACGCCGCCCACGCTCCCTCCACCAGCGCAACCTCCACCTGGCTGCCGGGCTGACAGAAAAGTGTCCGCGTCGCCGCCAGCGTTGATTCTGCCGCACAGAGCGCGACTGCGCGCCCTGCCTGCCGCTGCAGCGCCTCTGCCAGCATTCCGTCGGTGCGCATAACCCGATCCTGCGCGCTGAAATCACCGGCAACCGGCCCCAGCGTCGAGCAGGTGATCAGCACCGCATCGAACTGCGGCAGCAGCGTTTCAATCATTTGGGCAATACGGCGGCGTAACGCAGTCGTCATCCCGCCGCTGCGTTCCGCTTCTGCCAGCAGCGCAGGCATCACCAGATGATTCAGCGGTGGATTGTCACGCGCCAGTGCGCGGGCGGCATCATCAAATATCGCGATATTACTGGCCGCGGTGTGAAAGCAAAGAATGTTCAGGGTGAACTCCGGTACAGGTCAGATTGCGGATTGCCAGGCTGCATGCTGGATAACAACACGATAACCATCCCTGTCGATAAATGTCACGCCCCGTTGGTCCCAGTAAGGATTCAATGCAGGAATCCTCTGTCATCCATGGAGCCATTAACTCTTTCGGTGTTGCTTTTGTTAAACCCTGATACAGATTGAAGGCATAAAAAAACCCGCCTTAGCGGGTTTGGGAGGAAGCTGACAGTCAACCAGCCTTTGCTTCGCGTGAACGCACTGTGCCTGAGCGCTCCGCAAGATCAAAAGATTCTTTGAGCTGACGCATTGCTTCCGCTTTACGCTCTGCAACTGTCATTTTCTTCAGGGTTGAAATATCGTGTGTTGAGTACATAACCTCTTCCTCCTTCGCCTATGGCGGTATTCACTTCATACATTACATCACGGGGCGGATGCTGTAAAACCCGGTCATAGAAGCGTTTTAGCTTCTCTGTTTCTGCAATCGCAAAATATGCCCTGGCCCTGTAAGCCTTGTGGTGAAGCGTAATGATAGTCGCCACCCTCTGACCTGGGTGCGTGTCATGCCGCACTGCTGATGACTCGCCTGCCCGTTTTTTGCAAGCGGATGTGAACAGCCGTCAGCCTGAATCCATGACGCGAATGGTCCTGCATCCGCTATGTCCCCGTGGTTAGCTCCCTATGCCCTGTTATCCGTAAATCAGCTTACCGCTCACAGCGCTAAACGCATTCCCGCCGTGGTCATCTACACTTTCCTGGTATTCATAGGGTGATGCCCTGAGCATTGCCCGGCTATAAAAGGATGACAATATGACTGAACAAGCAACCCAGAACCACGCCTGGTTACTGGCTTCACGCCCACACGGTGAGCCGACCAAAGAGAATTTCCGCCATGTGGCGCAGCCCGTCCCGGAAATTAAAGAGGGTGAAGTACTGCTGAAGACCATCTATCTCTCGCTTGACCCCTACATGCGTGGGCGGATGGACGAGGGTAAATCCTACGCCGCGCCGGCAGAGCTGGATCAGCCGATGGTGGGCGGCACCGTCTGTCAGGTCGCCGAATCGAAAAACAGTGACTTCAAGACCGGTGACTGGGTGCTGGCGCAGAGCGGCTGGCAGGAATATGCCGTCTCCGATGGCAAAGAGATTGCGAAGCTGGGCAACGATCTGCCTCATCCCTCATGGGCGCTGGGTATTCTCGGTATGCCAGGCTTTACCGCCTACATGGGTCTGATGGATATCGGTCAGCCGAAAGCGGGTGAAACCCTGGTCGTTGCCGCCGCAACCGGTCCGGTGGGCGCAACGGTCGGTCAGTTGGGTAAACAGAAAGGCTGCCGTGTCGTTGGTGTGGCGGGCGGTGAAGAGAAATGCCGTTACGCGGTGGATACGCTAGGTTTTGATGCCTGCCTCGATCACCACAGCGCCGACTTTGAAGAGCAGCTGAAAAATGCCTGCCCGGATGGCATCGATATCTACTTCGAAAACGTCGGTGGCAAAGTGTTTGATGCCGTGTTCCCGCTGCTGAACACCGCTGCGCGCGTGCCGGTCTGTGGTCTGGTCTCGGCTTACAGCCAGCGTGAGCTGCCGCAAGGCCCGGACAGAACTTCTCTTATCATGGCGGGCATTCTGAAACGCCGTATCCGTATGCAGGGCTTTATCATCTTCCAGGATTATGGTGACCGTTACCCTGAGTTCCTGGAGGCGATGCGTCCGCTGGTGGAGAACAAAAAAATCCACTATCGCGAGCACATGATTGAAGGATTAGAGAACGCGCCACAGGCGTTTATCGATATGCTTAATGGCAAAAACTTCGGTAAAACCGTGGTGAACGTCGGCGCCTGATGACGTTAGCGTGCCGCGTCACTGACGTGGCACGCCATTAATCAGTGCGGCTGCCGGGAAACGTGTTCGGCAGCTGCACGATTTGCCGCACTCACCGCTTCTGCCAGCGTTGCCCCGCTACTCAGCCGCTGACATAACACGCCGACAAAACAATCCCCGGCACCGTGGGTGCTCACCAGCGTCACCTTCTGCGCCGCCAGTGTATGAGTCTCTCCCGCCTCGCTGTAAGCAACACCATGTTCACCAGCGGTAACTACCACTCTGGCAAACCGGCTGGCCAGCGATTCCGCCGCTGAGCGCGCCGATGTCAGATCCTGCACGCTAATCCCGCACATATCGCGCGCTTCAATGGCGTTCACCACCAGCAGATCGATACAGTTTTCAAACGCGGCTGACAACGGCCGGGCGGGCGCGGCATTGACACAGACCCTAATCCCCCGCTGCTGTGCCGCCCGGGCAGCACAGAGGTTCACCACTTCCGGAACTTCATTTTGCAGCACCAGCAGCGACACCTCCTGCCAGAAGCCAGGCTGTTCAAAGGTCTCCAGCGGGATCTGCTGATTGGCATTGGAGACCACCACCGCACCGTAATCTCCTTCGGCATCGGTAATCGCCACGCTCATCCCGGAGGGAAGTGCATCAATGATGCTGACGGCGGTGCAATCGACCCCGGCCTGCTGCAGATGATCCAGCAGGAATTGCCCCTGCTGATCGCGCCCCACTGAACCGGCAAAGCGCACGGCAGCGCCCGCTTGTGCCGCTGCGACGGCCTGATTACCACCCTTGCCACCAAACTTATAGTGACAGGCGCTGCCCATCACCGTTTCGCCTTTTTCCGGGCGATGGTGTGCATCCAGCATAATGTCGTAGTGAAGACTGCCGGTGACTGCAATTTTGCTCATAGCTAGAATTCCCGCAGATCCTGAACCGCATGCTGGGTTTTCATCAGGTTCTTCTCCGCCCGCTTCAGATCTTTCTTGGCGATAGCGACAAACAGCGCATCCAGAATATTGAGCTGGGCGATGCGTGACGCGGCGTTTTCACCCAGCAGATGCGATCCCTGAGAGGTTGAATTGAGGACCACATGCGCACTCTGCGCGATCGGGGATTCGGCGTAGTTGGTAATGGCGATAACCTTCGCACCATTCCTTCCTGCCAGTTTCACCGGATCGTTCACCGCACGCGTAGCACCCGAATGGCTGATGGCGATAACCACATCGTCATCAGATAACACGGCGGCTGACATCAGCATGATGTGGGCGTCGTCATAGGCAGTCGACTTGATGCCAATCTTCAGCATCTTGTGTGACAGGTCCCGCGCCACAGCGGCAGAACCGCCCACGGCATAGAGATCGATATGACGCGCTTTAAAGATAATATCCGCCGCACGATTGAATTCAGAAACATCCAGAATCGATAAGGTCTCTTCAATCGCCTGGATAGAGGTTCTGAAAACTTTGGCCAGCAACTGCTCCGACGAATCATCCGGCTCAATTTCCGCATGCAGCCCTGCCACTTCAGACTGGTTGTAATAGATCAGGCCACTTCTGAAATGCCTGAAGCCGGTAAAGTTAAGTTTTTTGGTAATCTTAACGATCATCGCTTCAGAGACATTATTCTCCCGCGCAATCTCCTTTAATGAGGATTGCTCGGTAATGTCGGTTCGGGCAATTATCGCCTCAGCTACCCGACGTTCTAACGGCGTCAGCTGGGGCAAACGCATACGAATCTGAGCGCCAATGGCTCGCGGATCTTGCTTCATTACTTGCCTCGGGTCGCCCGGTCAATCAACATCGCTATGATAATAATAAGGCCGGTAGCGAGCAATTGGTAAAAGGCCTGAATGTTCAGTAAGGTCAAGCCATTACGTAACGCACCGAGGATAACCACGCCGATCAGCGTCCCGAAGATACTGCCCTTGCCGCCCATTAACGACGCACCGCCAATGGCCGCCGCCGCAATCGCATCCAGTTCCCACAGGTTGCCGATGGTCGGTTCGGCAGCCCCCAGACGACCAATCAGAATCAGCGAGGCCAGTGAAGCCAGTAGGCCGGAGAAGATATAGACCGTGACCTTGGTGCGCTTAACCGGCACACCCGCGACCCGCGCCGCCTCTTCATTGCCGCCAATCGCCAGAATATATTCCCCCAGCGGGGTCTTATTCATCACCGTCCACAGCAGCAGCGCAATCACTGCCACAATCACAATCGGCGTGGGGATACCGAAAAGCGTACTGTTGATCAGGCTGCGAAATTCCAGCGGAATACCAAAGATGGGATTGCCACCGGTGTAGATCAGCGCAATAGCCCGGAACAGCGACAGGCCGCCCAGCGTGACAATAAACGGCTGCAGTCCGGCATAGGCGATCAGCGTGCCGCTGAACAGCCCGCACATCGCGCCCACACCCAGCGTCGCGAGGATCGCCAGCGGCACCGGCACGCCCGATGCCATCAGGGTTGCACCCAGCACCGCAGAGAGCGCCGCCGTGGGGCCGACCGAGAGGTCAATCCCGCCGGAGATAATCACCAGCGTCATGCCCAGTGCGATCAGGGCGTTGATTGAGGACTGCTGCATAATATTCAGCAGATTAGGCAGGGTGAAAAAGACCGGCGACAGAAACGAAAATGTCACCACGATAATCAGTAAGCCAATTAAGGTACCGGCATCACGCAGATTAAATTTAAGCCGCAGCGCAGGTCGGGTACCCGGCCCGGTAGATGTCTGAGTTGTCATAGTTATAACCTTAAATAGTGTCAGGTAAGCGGTCAGGCGGTCTGGTCGATATCTTTAATGGCATAACGGGCAATGTTCTCTTCGGTGATCGCGCTGCCGGTCAACTCTTTGGTGATCCGGCCCTCGCGCATCACCAGCACCCGATCGGAGATGCGCATGATCTCGGTCATTTCTGACGACACCACCACAATGGCTTTGCCCGCCTGGGCCAGTTTTTCAATCAGGTGATAGATTTCAGACTTGGCACCAATATCGATACCGCGCGTCGGCTCATCAAACAGAAACACATTGGCATCCGCCGCAACCCAGCGGCCAATGATCACTTTTTGCTGATTGCCACCGCTCAGCGTGCCGATGGTTTTCTCGATGTCGAGCGGGCGCAGTTTCAGGTCACCCATGACCTTCAGCGCCTCGCGGTCCAGCCGGGCCTGGTTCATCAGCCCCGCCGACGTGAAGCGGTGCATCGACGGCAGCGCCATATTCATCTTCACCGCCCGCTCTTTGATAATGCCCTCTTTCTTGCGGTCTTCTGGTACCAGGCCAATGCCCGCCTTGATCGCCGCACGCACGTTGTGGTTCTTCACCGCGGCACCGTTGACGCTCACCGTGCCACGGGTGCGCCTGTCGATACCGGCAATCAGCTTCAGCAGTTCGGTGCGTCCCGCGCCGACCAGCCCGGCAATTCCCAGCACTTCGCCCGCACGCACGCTGAAGTTTGCCGCCACCACCTCATTGCCACGCGTCAGATCCTCTACCCGCAGTACTTCGCGATCGGTGACAAATGCCTGATGGTCAAGCTTGTCGATCTTCCGTCCAACCATTTTGGCGACGATGCTCTCCTCATCCTCATCACTGATGTTGACCACCCCCACCTGCTTTCCGTCACGCATAATGGTGGCGCGGTCGCAGACCCGGAAAATTTCATTCATCTTGTGCGAGACATAGATCAGCGAGACGCCGGTCGACTTCAGATCGCCAATCAGCTCTGCCAGCCGGTCGAATTCGCGTGGTGTCAGGCTGGAGGTCGGCTCATCCATGGCGATGATTTTGGCGTCGTCCAGCAGCGCCCGGGCAATCTCAACAATCTGCTGCTGCGATACCTTGAGGTTCCTGATCGGCGTATCGGGATCGATAGTGGGATCCAGCGTCTTCAGTATCAGGGTAGCCCGCGCCAGCTGGGCCTTTTTATCCACCCACCAGCCCCCGGCGCGGGTCAGCGGGCGACCCAGAAACATGTTCTGCGCCACGGAAAGCTCAGGCACATGCTGTAACTCCTGGTGGATCATCGCGATCCCGGCCTGACGGGCGCTGAGCGGACTGCGGATCTGCACCCGGTTTCCGTTGACGCTGATCTCCCCGCTGTCCGCACCGCGAACGCCGGAGAGGATATTCAGCAGCGTCGACTTACCCGCGCCGTTTTCCCCAATCAGCGCGTGTACCTCGCCGGGACGCACTGAGAAATCGACATCCTGCAGCGCGGCGGCGTTACCGTAACTTTTGCTGATGCCACGCATCATTAAGCGAAACTGTTCCATACCCGCTCCCGCTGACTTATTGTTGAGCCAGCAGCTGACGCAACCGGTTGTTGTCTTTGGTTGAGAACGCCTCGACATTCTCTTTAGTGATCAGCGCCTGGGGTGTCGAGACAACGCGCGACAGTTTCTGTCCGTTGATCAGACGGATAATGACGTCCATCGCCACTTCACCGGTCAGCACCGGGAAACTGTCGACCGTGCCGGTCAGCTCGCCGCGCTTAATCGAGGCGTAGGCATCGGAAATACCGTCAGTGCCAAAGATGGCCACCTGTGATGCTTTGTTCTGCGCGCGTACCGCCTCCACCACACCCAGCGCCATGGTGTCGTTGTTGGCGTAGAAGCCGATCAGATCGGGATGCTGCTGCAGAATGGTTGATGCGGCGTTAAAGGCCTGCTCACGACTCCAGTTAGCGGGTACGCTGGCCACGATGGTGAACTTACCGGCGTTGTCCAGCGTCTCTTTAAAGCCACGGGTGCGCTGTCCGGCGGCATAAACCCCTGGCTGCCCTTCAATTACCGCCACTTTGCCGCCCTGCGGATGGTGCTGAATAAACCATTTCGCCACCCGCACGCCATTGTCTTTCTGGACATTGCCGACGTAGTAGCGCGCATTCGGCATTACCGCATCATTAACGTTCACCACCGGGATATTTTTACTGTTGGCACTCTCCAGTGCAGGCTCCAGGTTGATATCGGTCTGCGGCGAAACCAGCAGGCCGTTAAAGCCCTGCGAGATCAGGGTTTCCGCAATGGAGAGCTGACCAAGCTGATCGTCTTCATTGGCCGCCGCCTGATAAGCGACAGTGAAACCATACTTTTTCGCCGCGTTCTGGTAGCCCTGGCCGAGTGAGCGCCAGTACTCATTGGTCAGGGTTTTCGATACTCCGCCAATCTTCAGCGACTTATCGACTTTTGGCAGTGCGCCATATTTGGTGTCGAGCTGGGTCCAGTCGGTGCGATCCGGTTCAGTATCGGATTGCAGCGGTGCCAGTTCTGCCGCATAAACCGTGCTGCAGAGCAGTGAGGAGGCGATAAGAGCAAGCAGGCGTTTTTTCATTTTTTATTCTCAGGGTGTTGGGTAGAGGTGTGATGTTTTTATGATTAATCGGCTGTCAGCGCGCCAGCATGATGTCATTGACGATCTGCTGAGAAGCCACCGCATCCTGACGCTCAATGGCCGCCAGTAACGCCGCGTTGTCGTGCAGCTGGTCACACAGCCTCAGCAGACGGGTCACGGTCGCAATATTGCTTTCTGCTTCACGGATCGGGTCAAGACCGCTGGCATCCGGGAAGGTATCGAAGTAGTAGGCACCGCGGTAGCCATCACGCTGCATCTGCCAGAGAAACTCCAGCGTGGCGCGTGGGTTAACTGAGCCAACCATCAGGCCATCATCACGCTTGCCCCAGCCGTCATTGAGGTCCAGCCCCAGCAGCCGTGAGCGGCGCGCCACCATGGCGGCGGCGTAAGCCGGGATCTCATTGGCAAACAGTACATGAGCAAAATCCAGGGTGATCCCCAGGTTGGTGCAGCCCGCCTCTTCCACGGCCAGCAGACAGGTGGTGGCGTTGGGAAAGATGCTGTAGGCGCGCGGCTCATTGGGTTTATATTCGATGCTGACGTCAACGTCCGGTGCATACTCCGCCACTTCACGCACGGCGCTGACCGCATCCTCCCAGATCTTCTTATAGTCCGCCTGGAAGCAGTAATCGAAACCGTCCTGCCCCATCCACAGCGTCATCAGCCGTGAACCAAATTCCCGACCCGCGTCAATGCCCCGTTTGGTCAGCTCAATCGCTTCGCGACGCACTTTCGCGTCGGGATGGGTAAACGCGCCGATTTTGAACTGCGGCGCGTCCCAGCGCATCTGCATGCCGTTGACGGCCAGACCCGCATCACTGATCGCCTGGCGCAGTGTGGGGATATCGCTGGTGAGATGCTGCGGAAAGTTGAGGTCGAGATGCGTTAAGCCTTTGACCTTGCCTGCACGGGCAACCATCTGCAGCACAGAGGGCTTGCCCTGCTGATCGGGCCAGTAGAGGTGTGCCCCCGAGGCGAAAGAGTTAAGACGGGTAGCAAATTTCAGTTCCGACATGAGCATCAATCCTTCAGAGTGCGTATTGTGAAGTACTTTTCGTATTCACGATTAATTGTGAAGTCATATATTAATCTACGCCTCGCGGCTTAATGCGCAAGTCTGTCAGGCAGGAGAAATCATTAAACCGGGAGCGCTGTCACGAAATGGTTTCGATGCGTTATCAGATAATGAGAATGCGAAGATGAAAGAATTGAGATGAAATACAACAGGTTGTCGCGCAAAGCCGGGCGTGAGATCTGGCAGGCAGAGGTGTGAAAAAAGCTGAGCGCCAGGGCGGCGCTCAGCGGGTCGGTTTTTTAAAAAATTACTTCAGACGGAAAGCGACAACGCTGTCACCCGCCGTGGTGCCGAGTGAGCCGTGGCCGCCCGCGGCAATCACCACATACTGCTTACCATCTTTGCCCATAAAGGTGGATGGCGTGGCCTGCGCACCCGCGCTCAGTTCAGTCTGCCACAGCAGTTCGCCGGTGGTGCTGTCGTAAGCACGGAAGAAGTTATCTGCCGTTGCGCCGTGGAACACCAGATCACCCGCCGTCAGCAGCGGTCCGCCGTGCGCCACCATGCCCATCGGGAAACCGAGCGGGAAACGGCCAGGCAGGAAGCTGGTCTTGAGGTTTTTGGTGGTGCCGACGCGACGCAGCCATTCGGTTTTGCCGGTGGTCAGATCCACACCGACCATCCGTCCCCACGGTGGCGCGATGCAGGGAATACCCAGACCCGATGCCATCTGCTGGATGTGGATAGCGTAGTCACCGTGGAAGTTCTCATTCCAGTACGGCGTACCATCTTTGGTGAAGGTACGCTGGGTTTCGGTTTCCGGCGTGCGTCTGATGAGGTTGTATTTGTAAGCCAGGCGCACCGGTGCCGCAATCAGCATCTGACGCTGTGGATCAACCGCTACTGAACCCCAGTTAAACACCCCGATGTTGCCCGGGAAGATCAGCGAGCCTTTCTCCGTTGGCGGCGTCCACGGATTACCGTCATAGCGCAGCTCACGGAACGTGGTGCGGCAGGCCATCTGGTCAAACGGCGTAATGCCCCACATTGACTTCTCTGTCAGCGGCTGCGGAATGAAGTTCAGGCTGGAGACCGGCTGGGTCGCCGCATACTGCTCGCCTTTAATGCCATCCGTGGAGACCTTAACCTGCTCTACCGGATAAACCGGTTCGCCGGTCAGGCGGTTCAGCACAAACAGGTTGCCGGTTTTGGTCGGCAGGATCACCGCCGGTTGCGGTTTGCCCTGATAGTTGATGTCCACCAGCGACGGCTGTGACGGGTTATCGCGATCCCACAGGTCGTGGTTCGAACTCTGATAACGCCATTTGAACGCACCGGTTTTCAGATCCAGTGCTACCAGCGCATCACGGAATTTTTCAGTGTTGCTGGCAGGATCGCGTTCAAGTCCCACTTCATCCGGCGAGGCGTTACCAAACGGCACATAGACCAGGCCGTTTTTCAGATCGGCGCTCAGGGTGGCCCAGGCGACCGGGGTATCCTGCGGATAGGTTGCCCCTTCAGCGACCGGTGCGGTGTTATCCGGGTTAGCCGGATCGAAGTTCCACACCAGACGACCGCTGACGGCATCATAGGCACGGATCACACCTGATGGGTTACCGCTGTTGAAGCCGTTATCCATCACCGAACCGCCGACAATCACCAGGTTGCCCGCCACCAGTGGCGCGGCAGTCTGCATCAGCGCGTGCGGACGCACCTCGCCCATGTTGGCGCGCAGATCCACCACACCGTTGTCACCAAAGTCAGCACAGGCTTTGCCGGTATCGGCATCCAGCGCCAGCAGGCGGGCATCGGTGGTGGCATTGAAAATACGCTTGCGGCAGATGGCCGGCGATGCGCCCGTCTGCTGCTGCGCCTGCTGACCGGCATCGAAGTAGCTCACGCCACGACAGGTCTGGTGCTGCTGCAGATAGGAGCGGTTTTTATCCGGCGCTGTTTTCCACTTCACCGCACCGGTTTCCGGGTCGAGGGCATGGACTTCGTTGTGCGGCGTACAGAAGTAGAGCATGCCGTTGGCTTTCAGCGGTGTCGCTTCAAAAGTGTATTCGGTCGCATCATCACCCTGACGCAGGTCGCCGGTGTGATAGGTCCAGGCCACTTCCAGATCTTTCACGTTATCTTTGGTGATCTGCTTCAGCGCCGAGAAGCGCTGGCCATCTGTGGTTCCGCCATAGGCGCTCCACTCTTCAGCGGCACCGCCGGTCGCAGAGGCGTTGCGCGGCGTATTAATGGTGCCCTGTTGCGGCAGCGGATCGTAGAAGCAGAGACCGATGACCAGCAGTACCATCAGGACGACGGAACCCCCGAGGAAAGGATGGAAGCGACGCTGCCCCTGATAGAGCGGACGCACCACCCACGGCAGTGCCAGCCAGAGACCCAGCACACCAAACAGGTCGCCGCGCGGGATCCACTGCCATTTGTCGAAGCCCACTTCCCAGATAGTCCAGAACAGAGTGATCCACATCAGCAGCGCATAAAGCGTCAGCGCACTGCGTTTGTTCATCAACAGCAGAATCGCGCTGAGCAGGACGCCCACGCCCATCAGCGCATAGAACGCGCTGCCTCCTGCAAGCAGGAGTTGTCCTCCCATATAAATCAGGGCGATAGCGAATATCACCATGATTATACTGGTTATTTTATTGATCATGAGCCATCCTCGGGTCATTAGCGGCAAGTGAAAGGTTAAGCTGGAAACATAAATTCAACGAGATTTTAACTTACACACGAAATATGTAAAAACGTGTATAAGCGTTAATCATTAGAAATATTTATTATAAATGTCACCGGTTCAGGCGGTCAGGCCGCTTTTTTTACTTTCTGAAGGGTTAAATACGGGATATCCATCACAAAAAATTAACCATAGGCTGCTAACGACCGCACCTTTTGTTCAAAGGCGATCAATTATCAGACAAGCCGCGCTTCTGTAACGCCGGCTTAAGTGTGCACGACGAAAGATTTTTAGTGTCAAATAATCATAATGGTTTATTCGCCTTGCCCTGCAATAACTCTTAATGCTGAAATCAGGAAAGTAATTGCCCTGCTGTTTCTATCAGGATAATCATCAATGCCGACGCGGTGTGATGAATTTTAAAATCATTTAATGGTGCCGGGCATGTCGCGATTTTATTAATTTTCAGGAAAATAAAAAACAGGGAATAGATTAATGAAAAAAGGAATTTTGCTGATGAAAACCATTTCAGATATTCCGTAGCATGACGCTTATTTTATCTGTGATATATATCAGCTCTCTTATATTCTTTTATCCGGCCAGCAGGCGGGATTTTTCTGGCAGCAATGACCCAGGCAGGTTAACTATGTCCGCACTTCACGCTATTTATCGCAAGTTTCGTTTCCCTTTTAAGTTTCTTAATGCTGCCATTCGCTATCCTGCTGCGCAGGCACGGGTAAAGCGTTATTCCGTCATGTCGATAGAAGAGACTGTCGATCTGTTATTACGTAACCCACAATTATCCCTGGCCCGTTACGGCGACGGTGAACTGGAAATGACCTGGTATAAAAACATCGGCTTTCAGCCATTTGACCCCAATCTCTCTGCACGGCTCAAAGCCTTGCTGCAGCAGGATTCAGGAGCCAACCCGAACTGTCTGATCTGTCTGCCGGATGCCTTTCGTACCACCCATAATATGCGGAGCGGATCGGCCCTGTTCTGGTTCTTCCATAAATCATTTTATTTTAAATATTATGAGGCTCTGCTGAATAAACAGTACCAGTATGGAAACACTTCGGTGACCCGTCCCTATCACGATTATAAAGGCAAGCAATTATCCCGGACGATATTTGATAAATTCAAACAGCTCTATCAGGGCCGCCGGGTATTAATTGTGGAAGGCAGTGGAACGCGTCTGGGATTAGGCAATGATTTACTGGAGGGAGCCAGCGAAGTGAAACGTATTACGACGCTGAACCGTAATGCCTTTTCCGTTTATGAGCGTCTGTTTGATACCGTTTTAGAGAATGCCGTCAACTTTGACCTGGTCTTGATTTCATTAGGGCCGACCGCAACCGTGCTGGCTTATGACTTAAGTCAGCACGGTATCCGCTGTATTGATAGCGGACATGTCGATATTGAATATGAGTGGATGCTGGCCAGTGCCACCACGAAAATAAAAGTGGACGGAAAAAACGTCAATGAGGCGGGCGTGCTGCTGAGTGAACAGACTACGGTGGCAGATGCAACTTATCAGCAGCAGATTTTACAACACGTTGGCGAAATGCCACAGGCCGTGAGAGCTGATGCAGAAGCAGTCACGGAAGCCGTGGTTATCCCGCTGCCACACGTCAGCCCTGATCATCATAACGCCGCCTGAGCCTCACCACCGTCAGGCAGCGTCTGCACCGCATTGATGCGCAGGCGAATTATTAGCGGGATCAGTTAACCCTACAGGGGCGCGATCAGCGGCCCCTATCCTGTGCCCGTCCCCTGTTTGCCGGATAAATGCCCTTTCCGGCATCAATTTTGCTTCTGCTCTCCTGAGACATTTAATCAGGAGAAGTGAGATGACAACCAGCCGTTACCGTTACACCATATTTTCACTGCTGTTCCTGATCGCTCTGATCAACTATATCGATCGCGGTGCCCTGTCGTTTGCGGCCAACGCTATTGCGGCGGAATACCACTTCAGCAAAGTCCAGCTCGGAGCCGTGCTGGGCTACTTTGGCTTTGGCTATCTGTTTGGTTCACTGTGTGGCGGCTTTCTTGCCGACCGTATCGGCACAAAAAAGGTCTGGCTGCTGGCAGGCGGGCTCTGGTCACTGCTGGAGATCGCCACCGCCTGGGCGGGGGAACTGGGCATGGCGCTGTTTGGCGGATCCGCCATTATGGGCTTTGCTGCCCTGCGCATCATGTTTGGTTTTTCCGAAGGCCCGGCCTATGCGCTGATGAACAAGGCGATTGCCCACTGGGCGCCCGATAATGAGCGCGGCTTTGCGCTGGGCATCGGCCTGCTTTCGACCCAGGTTGGCGCGCTGCTGACCGCCCCGATTGCGGTGGGCCTGCTGCTGCTGACCCATGACTGGCGCATGATGTTTATCCTGCTCGGTGTTTTCTCCCTGCTGGCGATGGCGCTGTTTGCCCGCACCTTCAGCGACAGCCCGGAGAAAAGTCCACATACCAACGCCGCAGAACGTCAGCTTATCCAGACCGGTCAGCGCCGCAGTGCGGGCGACAGCGTACCACTGCCCTGGTGGTGCTTCTTTACCAGCCGCACCCTGGTCTGCAACGCGCTGGGCTACTTCTCATTCCTCTACATCACCTTTACCCTGGTGACCTGGATGCCGAAATATCTGCAGGATAATTTCCATTACGACCTGCACTCACTGTGGTACGTCGCGATGATCCCGTGGAGCGGCGCCTGTATCACGGTGCTGCTGGGCGGCCGCATTGCCGACGCGCTGCTGGCCCGCTTCCGTAATCTGCGTCTGGCGCGCAATCTGTTTGCCGCCGTCACGCTGTGCGGCACCGCCTGCTGCTTTATGGCGATCCCCTATGTGCAGTCGGCTGCCGGGATTATTGCACTGATGACGCTGGGCAATGCGCTGAATGCGCTGGTGAACAATGTCTACTGGTCGGTGGTGATTGATGTCACCCCTAAAGCGTCAGTGGGCACCTATAGCGGCATGACGCTGGCGATAGCCAATCTGGCAGCGATTATCTCTCCGATGCTCTGCGGCTGGCTGGCGGAATATTACGGCTACAACGCAATGTTTACCGTCACCGCACTGATCGCCTTTGGCAGTATGCTGGCAATGACGCTGCTGCAACCGGAGAAGCCGCTGGTGGCCGAGGCGCAGACCGGCGCAGCGGACGTTTCTGCCGCCTGATCTTAAAAGAGGATTTCCTGACACGCGGGTGATCACACACCCGCGAAGAGTGACAGCCCCTGAACGACAGCCGCTCAGGCGGCCTGACCTTGTCATTGGGCGGGATAGATTGGCTGTTCGGGGTTGCCCCGGCGATCCCAGCGGCTGGCGATCAGCCATAATAGTGCCGTCGCAAACCAGCCGACGATCCACGAGACATCATTACCGGCAAAAATCCAGGTCAGCGATCCATGGTGCAGCGGATTATCGATAAACGGCAGTTGCACCAGCACGCCCAGAAAATAGACGGTAATACCGGCCAGGTTCCAGCGTCCATAGCGTCCGTCCGGCTGCGACAGTGCCGGGACATCAACCCTGCCCCTGGTGATCAGATAGAAATCGGTCAGGCTGATCGCGCTCCAGGGCACAAAGAAAGCCAGCAGAAACAGCAGGAAGTGGGTGAAGGATTTCAGAAAGGCCGGTTCACTGAGCAGAGCAATGACGCAGGCCAGCGTAACCATAAGCACCACAAACAGAATGCGCCCGCTCCGACTCAGCGTGGTTTGCTGACGAAAGCCAGAGACAATGGTGGTCAGTGACATAAAACTGCCGTAGGCGTTCAGCGTGGTAAACGTGATTTTTCCAAAGCAAATGGCGAAATAAATCACCATGGCCATAGTCGCCGTGCTGCCCATGCTCACGATGTAACCGACCTCATTGCCTGCAAATGCACTTCCGGCAATGGCAGCGACAATCACCCCCAGCGTCATTGAAGCCTGCGTGCCAAGTACGGTGCCAAAAAAGACCGAGCTGAACAGTTTCTTCGCGGAGACATCAGCTGGCAGATAGCGTGAATAGTCAGAGACATAAGGACAGAAGGCAATTTGCCAGGATGAAGACAGGGAGACCGCCAGCAGGAAATTTGCCGGTGTAAAGTGTTGATTCTGCCACACGGCTGATAAGTCATGCGCAGAGAACAGCGTGATAAACAGATAAGCAAAGGCTAAAACGCCAATCACGCTCGCCAGCTTGCCCAGTTGATGAATCACGCGATAGCCCAGCACCGCAATGATCACGATGAGGGTGCTGAACAGGATCATCCCGGTTGAATGGCTGACATGGATAAGTTTAGCCAGTGCCTGCCCCGCTAATACTGTCCCGCTGGCTGAAAATCCCACATACATAATGCACACCAGCACCAGAGGAATAACAGCACCAAACACGCCAAACTGCATACGGCTGGTGATCATCTGCGGTAAACCCAGGCGCGGGCCCTGGATAGCATGCAAAGACATGATCGCTGCACCCAGAATCTGCCCCACCAGTAAGCCGATAAGAGACCACACGACGTCTCCACCGAGCACCACGGCCAGCGCACCCGTGACAATAGCCGTGATTTGCAGATTGCCACCAAACCAGAGCGTGAACTGGTTAAAGGGATGACCATGACGTTCACCCAACGGGATGTAATCAATGGAGCGGGTTTCTGACAGGCCCTGTTTCTCTGAGCCTGAATAATCTGATACAGATGATTTGACCGACATAGATTCCTCGCTGGAACAGTGAGAGACGTGTTTGACTGAAAGCGTGATTTGCTCAATCTATGGTTGAGAGTACATGTCTATACAAGCAGCGATATTGTCATGCGCATCGGGAAGTTACAAGGCAACCGGTCATTGGAAAATGTGATGATATCGACAGGCCTGTCATGATGCGGGGCAGGAAAAGATGAGGGAGCGCGCGGACCTGTTTCCGGGGATAACGCCATAATGGAGGCGTAAAACGGGAGTGAGGCATTTTGTTCGATCACCGCCACAGGCGGCAGCGATGATCGGGTAACGCGTGCGATGTCAGGCCTGCCAGTCTCAGAGTGTGCGGAGGAGAAAATACCCTGACGGTTACCCTTCAGCCACTACCCGCTGACGATGACAGTCGGCCGGTTCCAGTTTTTGCCCCTGTGAGGAGATAACCTCCAGGCGCGGCAGCGGCTTTCCTTCCGCATTATCCAGCAGCACGGAGTGGGTTTCGCCCTTCTCAAACAGGTAACGCTCGCCCCACTGGCGCATCGCGACCACAACCGGAAACAGCGAACGGCCTCTTTCGGTCAGGACATATTCGCTGTAGGCGCTGCCATCGGAGGCTGGCGCAATCTCAAACACCCCTATCTCCACCAGCTGCTTCAGGCGTGACGCCAGGATATTTTTTGCCAGCCCTAAATTCCGCTGGAAGTCACTGAATCTGCGGACGTCATCAAAGGCTTCACGCACGATCATCATGCACCAGCGCTCACCTATCGACTCCAGGGTTCTGGCGACCGGACACTCGCTGCTTCTCAGGGATTCCTGCTTAGCCATGCTCTTCTCTCACGCTACCTGTCTCATGATGGCAGTTTAGCCACTCCGAAAAGAAGTTGCAAAAAAAAACCAGCCCGGTTAAAGATATCGCCAATCCAGTTTCAAATAAAAACCAGAAAGGAAAGCAACATGACCTGTACGACTGGCAAGGCGCGTGATCCTGAAGCCGATTCGCCCCCAGCCGCGATCCCGGTGCTCTCGTCCCGGATGATCTTTTTGTTCTCACTCACCTCTGCGCTGGCGGTCGCCAATGTTTACTCGGCACAGCCTCTGCTGGAGTCGATAGCCGCCAGCCTGCAGGTTTCCCCTGGTACCATTGGCACAGTGGTAACGGCCACGCAGAGCGGCTATGCCCTCGGGCTGATCTTTCTGGTGCCACTGGGCGACTGCGTGAACCGCAAAAAACTGGTAATTACCCAGTTGCTGCTTTCCGTGCTGGCGTTAATCATTGCTGCGGTTGCGCCAGACCTGATGACGCTGCTCTGCGCAATGCTGCTGGTGGGATTAATGGCGGTGGTCACGCAGCTGATGGTGGCGTGGGCCGCCATGCTGGCATCGCCAGAGCAGCGCGGACAGGTGGTGGGCAGCGTGACCAGCGGCATCGTGATCGGCATCCTGCTGGCGCGGTTTGTTTCCGGGATGATTGCTGACCTGGCGGGCTGGCGGGCGGTCTATCTGACGGCTGCCTGCCTGTTACTTCTGATCTCGCTCATCCTGGCGAAAGTGCTGCCCGCCACAGCCGGTCAGACGCAGCGCACATCTTATCCTCACCTCTTATTGTCTGTTTTCCGTCTCTTCCTCACGGAACCGCAGCTGCGCAGACGCGGGATCCTGGCGCTGCTGATTTTTGCGGCCTTCAGTATGCTCTGGTCTTCGATGGTACTGCCACTTACCGCCCTGTCACTGTCACACACCCAGACCGGGATGTTCGGCCTGGCCGGCCTTGCCGGTGCGCTGGCAGCCTCCAGGGCAGGTGCATGGGCTGACCTGGGCCTGGGGCAGCGTGCCACCGGCCTGGCACTGGCGTTGCTAACCTTCTCCTGGCTGCCGATAGCCGCGCTTCAGACCTCGTTACTGTTGCTGATTTTCGGGGTGATCCTGCTCGATTTCGCCGTCCAGACGGTACATGTGATTAATCAGAGCCTGATCGTGGCCGCCCGACCTGAGGCGGCAAGTCGTCTGGTCGGCGCCTATATGTGCTTTTACTCGCTGGGCAGTGCGCTGGGGGCTATAGCCGCCACTCAGCTTTATACGCACTGGGGATGGCAGGCTGTCTGCTATGCCGGTGCAGCGGTCAGTGCCTCTGCCTTTCTCTGCTGGTCCGGAGTACGTCACTCATGAAATTAACGCATCTGCTGCTCGCCGTCATGATCACCGCCATCTGGGGGGTTAACTTTTCGGTTATCAAACTCGGCCTGCAGGCGGTCGACCCGTTTATCCTGGCAGGCATCCGCTTTACGCTCTGCGCCCTGCCAGCGCTGTTCTTTATTAAGAAACCGGACGTGCCGTGGCGCTACCTGATCAGCTATGGCCTGGTCTTCGGGATTGGCCTGTGGGGTCTGGTGAATCTGGGGATTAAAACCGGACTGTCGGCGGGCATCGCCTCGCTGCTGCTGCAGTTCAGCGCCTTCTTCACGCTGCTGCTCGGTGGCTGGGTATTTAAAGAGCGCCTCAGCCGCTATCAGCTCGCCGGGTGTGGGCTGGCCTGCACCGGTCTGCTGAGCATTTTTTTCATTACCGATGGCTCTGTGACGTTTTCCGGCATGCTGCTGGTGCTGGCAGGCGCGGTCGCATGGAGTATTGCCAATATCATCAATAAAAAAGCGGGCACCCGGCAGGTTTTTGCTTTTCTGGTCTGGTCGAGCGCCTTTGCACCCATTCCGCTCTTCCTGCTGGATGGACTGGTCAATGGCAGCGCGGGCTATCACGCACTCTTCACCCAGCTGGATGTGAAGGCGGTGTTGTCGATACTGTTTCAGGTCTATCCCAATACCCTGCTGGGCTACTGGGTGTGGAACTGGCTGCTGAAACACTATCCGGTTTCAACGGTCGCGCCACTGTCGCTGCTGGTGCCGGTTTTCGGCATCCTGGGTTCAGTGGCGATATTTGGCGAAACGGTTTCACCTCAGAAAATCGCGGCGCTGCTGCTGATCGTCGCCGGACTGGCCGTCGGGCTCTATGGGCAGCGGGTTGTGCGCTATTTCGGCGTACAAACCGGCTGACGGCGCCGTGGGGTGACTATGCACCGTGCCGCTGGCAGAACGTTTCGATGTCACCGTGCTGAAAATCGGGCAGATTCGCCAGCAGTTTCTCCAGCGGCCAGTTCCACCAGGCAATGCGCTGGAGACGGGCGGCGATAGCCGGAGTAAAGCGCACCCGCAGTGGCCTGGCCGGAACCCCGCCCACTACGCTGTAGGGCGCGACGTTTTTCGTCACGACTGCACCCGCGGCCAGCACCGCACCATCACCAATGGTGACGCCAGGCAGCACAATCACGCCGTGACCTATCCACACATCGTGACCGATTATCACCCGATCGGCGCGACGGGCGGAAAAGAAGCCCTGATCGCGTCGGGCGTCGGGGTGGTAATACTCCGGGCAGTAGGTAAAACGATGCTGGGAGGCGCGGTCCATAGGATGATTCGGCGCGCCAATGCGCACCTGATTAGCAATGGCGCAGAAGCGCCCCACCTGGGTATCGGCCAGGCAGCAGTGTTCGCCGACATAGGAGAAGTCACCCAGCACGCTATACTCCAGCGAGCTGTGCGCCAGGATCTCACACTGCTGACCCACAGTGGTTTCGCGCATCTTCACACTCTCATCAATCCAGGTGTGCGCTAATCGGGCGGGCATAACGGCGGCAATGGACATAATACTCCCGGTCTGGATAAGCAGCGCCCCGGCGGCGTGCTTTTGCCGCACCACCTTACCCGCGTCCGATGACAGAGAATTGACAAAGAAAAAAGGCGGAGTGGTTAGCTCCGCCTTGTTTCAAGTTCCGGTTAACCTGCGTGACCGGTCAGTTGCATAAGGGCAACGATGATCTGCAAGATGACCCGGATAAGATCCAGAATCAGCTTAGTCAGTTCCATCACTTTCCTTCTCCTTTTACAGGAGCGCGCTGTTCGGCAACCAGGGCTTTGACTCTACCCGCCGGGCGCCTAAGCACATCTTTGTGGAGAGAGCTGAGCGGCACTCATGGTTAAAGCCACAGGCCAGCACCACCTGATGCCTGCCGGGATTTTAAAACCGTGCCCCTGGGAGCGGCCAGTCGACAATGAGGCGATACTCAACACTCAACACCTGTATAAACATACAGCATTTTGGCGAAACTTGAAATCCTTAGCCGCACATTTTACAATCTTGTTTGTGGAGAGTGCTGAGCACCTCGTTCGCAGCGCGGTTACCAGCCGGGTAGCGAACAAAAAATAAAGGATTTGGCGAAATGCCAAATCCTTTTTTTATGCCTGCTTTCTGCTTAAAAAAGCAGCGCAATACTTACTTCGCGGCGCTGATTCGCCAGACGGTATTACCCGCATCATCAGCAATCAGGACACCGCCCTGTTTGTCGCTGGCCAGACCGACCGGTAATCCACGCACCTGCTTTTCGTCGTCCGTCAGGAAGCCCGAGACCACCGTCTGCGGCTGACCCACCGGCTTGCCGTTTTCAAATTTCACCCACACCACTTTGTAGCCATTCAGCGGCGTACGGTTCCAGCTGCCATGTTCACTGATAAACGCACCGCCCTGGTATTGCGGCATGTTATCTGCGCCGTAGAACAGCAGCCCCAGCGGAGCGACATGCGAACTCAGGGCATAATCAGGCTTAATCGCCTTCTCAACCAGATCGGGACGCTGCGGTTCGGCACGGGTATCCACATGCTGACCAAAGTAGCTGTAGGGCCAGCCGTAGAAACCTTTGTCCTGCACTGAGGTCATGTAGTCAGGCACCAGATCGGAGCCGATTTCATCACGCTCATTGACGATGGCCCACAGTTTTCCGCTCTGCGGTTCCCACTGTAAGCCGGTCGGATTGCGCAACCCGCTGGCGTAGATCCGGCTGGCACCGCTGGCCGCGTCCACTTCCAGCACCGCGGCACGGCGATACTCTGCGCCAATGCCGTTCTCGGTGACGTTACTGTTGGAACCGACACCCACATAGAGCTTGCTGCCATCGGGGCTGGCTAACAGCGATTTGGTCCAGTGATGGTTAATCGGCCCGCCCGGCAGTTCCGTCACCTCTTCAGGCGCGGTGCGGATCTCTGTGTCCCCTTCGCGATAGGGGAACTTCACCAGGCTGTCAGCATTCGCGACATAAAGGGTATTGCCAATCAGCTGCATGCCAAACGGCGAGTGCAGATTCTCAATAAAGCGGTGCTGCTCCCATTTGCCATTGACGTTGCGCAGCAGCGTAATCCGGTTGCCGCCAGCGCCGCCCTTACCTGACGCTTTCTGCACAATGCCCATGATCAGCTGTTTAGGCCGGGTGGTGGGTTTGGCCGGGCCATTGGATTCTGCCACCAGCACATCATTATTCGGCAGCACATAAACCTGACGCGGATGCTGCAGATTGTCCGCGATCTTTTCGATTTTCAGCCCGTCAGCCACTTTTGGCATTTCGCCCGCTTTCCACGGCGTGCCTTCCGGCACCTGCATCGGCGGCATAAAGAAGTTCTGTGCCTGCGGCAGTTCGGGATTCGGTCCGATCTGCTTTTGCGGATCGACCAGCGCACCATCATCACAGCCTGCCAGCAGTGCTGTCAGGGTAAGCGCGAGCAACGTTTTATGCGGTATCTTCATGGTGGCTCCTCCTTAAGCGCTACGCTGACGTAACGCAAGTTGCACATTCGCCAGCAGCAGCAGCGCTACCACCAGCGTCGAAAGCGTCACGCCCAGCGGGATGACAGCGGCGGCATCACGGCTGTGAATAAACGCATTGACGATAGCGATCACAATTGCCACCAGCCAGAGCCAGAAATGACTTTTTTCCGCACTGTCACTGCCGCGGAACAGATAAACCAGCGCGATGAGTCGCGGCACAATCGCCAGTATCAGCCCCAGCGCAATCAGCCAGCCTGCGGCATCCGTCCAGAACAGCACAAAGGTCTGGCTATAGAGAATATCGAACAGCCAGGCCGCGACAAAAAAGCCCAGCGGCACCGGCTCCAGCAGAGCGTACAGCGTCACGGCAAAGGCCGATCTTCCCAGGGTATTGCGCATGTTTCTCTCCATTTTTAACGTGAATGCGGACCAGGTCAGACGTCGCGCTGCTCAGAGCAACCGACCCCGCGCCTGTAAAAGATTAGTAAATCTGAAGAGAAACAGAGGGTTTATTCGGGAGGAATTGCAAATCAGGCGAATGACGTCCCTGTCATCGCCGGTCAGTCAGGGCTTATCAGCGGGTAAAGTGACCCAGTATCCTGGCTGATAAGGCAGCGGCAGGAACTTCTCGTGGAACGCGCGGAAGGTGGCGTCCGGATCCAGATCGGCAAACAGATCGGGATGCAGCCATTTCGCCAGCGCCTGGATAGCCACAAACTGGTAAGGGCTGTCGTAGAACTGATGCCAGATGGCGTGAACATTGCCGTTGTGCGCCACCGGCAGGGTTTTAAAGGCATCGCGCATCATCAGTCCCTTAAGACGCGCGGTAGCCTCGGTGACATTGGCACCCGGACCGACGCCGACCCATTTGCCCACGGTGTTGTAATTCTTCCAGTTAGCGCCGGTCACCACCACCACATCCGGCTGGCTGGCGATAATCTGTTCCGGGTTAACGGTGCCGAAGGTGCCAGGGATGAGATCTTTAGCGATGTTACGACCGCCCGCAATCTCGACCATCTGGCCAAAGTTTTCATTGCCAAACGACATGCAGCACTCGTCGCTGTAGCCGCCTGCACGGTCAATCATCACTTTCGGGCGGTAGCCGGTAAAGTTCTTCAGACGCGAGGTGACAAGGTCAATCTGCTGCTGGCGGAAGGTGATAATTTCCTGGGCACGCGCCGGTTTGTTCACCAGTTCGCCCATGATGCGGATACTTTTCTCAGCATTCACCATCGGCGCTTCGCGGAAATCGATAAACACCACCGGCACGCCTACTGCCTGCAGTTTTTCAATCAGCTTGCCTTCATCGGTGGCGGCTTTGGATTCCAGATTCATCAGCACCAGATCGGGCTTCAGAGTTAACGCCTGCTCGACGTTGAAAGTGCCATCTTTCGCACCGCCAAAGGTCGGTAATTTTTTAATTTCCGGATAGCGTTTTTCGTAAGCCTGATAGCCGTCCCAGTCCGCTTTCGGGAAGTCGTCACGCCAGCCAATCACCCGTTTAAATGGGGCATCAGTATCAAATGCCGCCAGCAGATACATCTGACGGCCCTCACCCAGAATGATGCGTTTTGCCTCCTGCGGCACCTCGACCTGACGGCCTGCGACATCGGTAATCATTTTGGCCGAAGCCGTCCCTGCCAGCGTGAGCAGCCCCAGCGCTAAAAACCATTTTTTCATTGTAAAAGCCCGCACAAATGATAATGAGAATTATTAATGTAAAGCGACGTTACTATCACCTAAAACAGGGGTCAGGGGAAGTCATCCGGTTAAATGTTTTTTGCGGCGGGGTTAACTGTCGGAGTTGCGCTCATAGCGATCCTCTAAAGAGGAAAAAGCGCAGCGTGTCGCTGCTCACAAAACGGTCAGCTTTCGTGAATATGTTCACAACACCCTGGGCAGTTGCACACATATTAGCCATTAATCGTATCGTTTTGGCTAATGCGTTAATGAATTGTGAAGGCTAGATTGAAAATGAAACAGCGTTTTAATAATTCATCAGGACAGACTGCCACAGGAGCTTAACCGTGAAGATCAGCGCCATTGATGTCACCCTTTTTACCTATCCCACCCAACGCTGCGCCGACAGCGCCGGACACTCCCACCCTGGCCCGGAAAATGATGCGCAGATGGCGCTACTGACCCTGACCAGCGAGGAAGGCGACTGTGGTTACGCCTTTGCGCCGCCGGAAGTGGTGCGATCCCATGTGGTTAATGCCTTTTTCCGCAAAGTGCTGATCGGTCAGAACGCCTTTGACCGGGAGCGTCTGTGGCAGGATCTGGTGCACTGGCAGCGCGGCAGCGCCCATCAGCTCACCGAGCGGGCGCTCTCCGCTGTGGAGCAGGCATTGTGGGATCTGATTGGACGGAAGCTGAAACAGCCTGTCCACAAACTGCTGGGCGGCTATCGCGAGAAGATCCCGGCTTACGGCAGCACCATGTGTGGTGACGAGCTGAGCGGTGGATTATCAACGCCGGATGAGTATGCGCAGTTCGCGGAAAAGCTGGTGGCGCGCGGGTATCAGGCGATCAAGCTGCACACCTGGATGCCGCCGGTCTCCTTCGCACCCAGCCCGGCGATGGATATCAAAGCCTGCGCGGCGGTGCGTGAAGCGGTGGGACCCGATATCGCGCTGATGCTGGACGGCTATCACTGGTACAGCCGCAGTGACGCGCTGACCATCGGAAAGGCGCTGGAAAAGCTTAATTTCGCCTGGTTCGAGGAGCCGATGGAGGAAGAGAGCATGGCCTCTTATGCCTGGCTGGCGGAAAACCTCTCTATTGACGTGCTTGGTCCGGAGAGCCTGGGCGGTAAACATCACAGCCGCGCCGACTGGGTGCGTGCCGGAGCCTGCGACATTCTGCGAGCCGGAGCCAACGGCGTAGGCGGCATCTCGCCCACCCTGAAAGTGGCGAACCTGGCTGAAGCCTTTGGCATGGATTGCGAAGTGCACGGCAACGGTGCGGCCAGCCTGGCGGTGGTCGGGGCGATCCGTAACTGCCGCTGGTATGAGCGCGGCCTGCTGCATCCCTTCCTGGATTATGAAACACCGCCCGCCTACCTCAACAGCCTGATCGACCCGATGGACGATCAGGGATTTGTCACCCTGCCCGCCCGCAGCGGGCTGGGGGAGGATATTAACTTCAGCTGGATTGAGACGCACACGCTGAACCGCTGGTAAATCGCACTACCGAAGAACGGCAAACAATAATAACCCCGTCGCCCGCCTGCTGCCTGCCATCCCGGTGGTCAGCAGCAGGCAGAGTCGTAAACGGGAAAACCTCTGACCTGCTGGACTTTACCTATGACCCTGACACAACGATGTGGCGCGTGGCTGATCACGCTGCTGATGCTGACGGGCAGCGCGTCAATCCAGGCAAAGACCCCGGATGACCAGCTGATCGTCGGCATGAATATGAATAATCTGCTCACCCTGGATCCTGCCGCTATGACCGGCAACGAGGTGGTCGGCATTGTAGTGAATCTCTATGACGGTTTGGTGGAGCTAAACCCGCAGCAACTCACCGAGGTGCGCCCGGCGCTGGCGGAGCGTTGGTCAGTCAGTCCGGATAACCGCACCCTGACTTTTCACCTGCGCGACAACGTCAGATTTCACTCGGGCAATCCGCTCACCAGCGCCGATGCGGTCTGGTCGATGCGGCGGGTGCTGCATCTGAACCTGGCGCAGGCGTCGGTGTGGAAATCTTACGGCTTCAGCCGCGACAATGTTGACCAGATGATTACCGCGCCCGACGACCACACGCTGGTGATCACCCTGCCCAGACCTAACGATCCGCAACTGGTGATCTACTCGCTGGCGGCGCTGGGCAGCATGGTGGTGCTGGACAGCAAAACCGTGCAGCAGCATGAGGTGGATGGCGACTGGGGCAACCGCTGGCTCACCACCCATGAAGCGGGCTCCGGCCCGTTCAGGCTGGATGTATGGCAGGCAAAAGATGTGCTGCGCATGAGTCGTGCGACTGATTACTGGCGCGGCGAGGCGAAGATGTCGCGGGTGGTGTTCCGCCATCTGCAGGAGTCGCAGACCCTGCGGCTGATGATGGAGAAAGGCGATCTGGATATCGCCAGTAACATGGCGATCCCCGACGTGCGCGCCCTGCGGCACGACCCCGACCTCACCATTGATGCGGTAAGAAAAGGAACGATCTACTACCTGGCGATGAGCATGAAAGATCCGCACTTCGACAATATCAAAGTGCGGGAAGCGGTACGCTATTTGGTCGATTATCAGGGCATCAATAAAAGCCTGATGACCGGCTATGGCGAGCTGCATCAGCGCCCGATTCAGGCTGGCATGCCCGCCACGCTGCCCGATCCCGGTTACCGGCTCGATGTGCCGCGCGCCCGCGCACTGCTGGCTGAAGCGGGTTATCCGGACGGCTTCGACACCACGCTGCGGGTGCTGGCCGATCAGCCCTTTCTGAACATCGCCATCGCGGTGCAGTCCACGCTGCTCCAGGGCGGGATCCGCGCAAAAATCATCACCGGCACCGGTAACCAGATCTATGGCGCGATGCGCGATCGCCAGTTCAGTCTGCTGGTCGGGCGCGGTGGCAGCGGCGTGGAGCCGCATCCCCACTCCAGCCTGCGCGCGCTGGTCTATAACCCGAATAATGCTGACAGCGCCCGGCTGACCAACTTCCAGGGCTGGCGCACCGGTTTCTATGACGCGCAGCTCAACAGCATGATCGATCAGGCGCTGGTGGAGCGCGACAAAACCCGCCAGCAGCAGGCCTATTACGCCATCCAGCAGCGCTATGACCAGCTGGTGCCTGCACTGATGCCGATTTCACAAATGCTCGACTCCGTGGTGGTGAGCGACCGGGTGCAGGCTTATCAGCCGCATCCCTCAGCGACCACCTTCCTCCGCGATGTCTGGAAAACCCCTGAAGCCAAAGCGGGAGGCACCCTATGATCCTGACCCTGACCCGAACTCAGTGCCGCCGCATCAGCCATCGCGCGGTGCAGGTAGTGATAACCCTGTTCGGCCTGCTGCTGCTGACCTTTTTTATTGGCCGGGTGATGCCGCTGGATCCGGTGCTGGCGATTGTCGGCCCCGACGCCGATCAGGCCACCTATCAGCAGGTTTATCATCAGCTCGGCTTTGATAAACCGCTGTGGGTGCAGTTTGGCATCTACCTTAACGCGCTGCTGCATGGCGATCTCGGCCATGCACTGCTTACCGGTCAGCCGGTGGTGCATGACATTGTGCGCGTCTTTCCGGCAACCGTAGAGCTGGCCACGCTGGCGATTGTGATTGGCGCAGGACTGGGCGTGCCGCTGGGTGTGCTGGCGGCGGCACGTCGCAACAGCGTCATCGACTATGTGGTGCGGATGCTCAGCCTGGCCGGTTACTCCACCCCAATCTTCTGGGTCGGCATGATTGGCCTGCTGCTGTTCTATGCCCATCTTGGCTGGGTCGGCGGCGCAGGTCGGGTGGACTTCAGCCTGGATGGCATCGTGCCGCGTCGCACCGGCTTTATGCTGATTGACGCCCTGCTGGCGGGCAACAGCCAGGTGTTCTGGAATGCGCTGAATCATCTGGTGCTGCCCGCCTCGCTGCTTGGCTTTCACTCCATGGCCTATATCAGCCGCATGACGCGCAGTTTTATGCTCGCGCAGCTGTCGCAGGAGTTCATTCTGACCGCGCGGGTCAAAGGCCTGACTGAATGGCAGGTGATCTGGCAGCACGCCTTCCGCAATATCCTGGTGCAGTTGCTGACCGTGGTGGCGCTGGCCTATGGCTCACTGCTGGAGGGCGCGGTGCTGATTGAAACCGTCTTCTCCTGGCCTGGCTTTGGCTCCTACCTCACCGGCAGCCTGATGCTGGGCGATATGAATGCGGTGATGGGCTGTGTGCTGGTGGTGGGTCTGATTTTTGTGCTGCTTAACCTGATCTCCGACCTGCTCTATCAGGTGTTCGATCCGAGGACCAAAGTATGACGATCTCTTTTGACGCTGCGTCTGTGAGTCATTCCCGTGAGCGGCTGGTGCGCTGTCAGCGTTTTGCTGCCCGCTGCGGCCATTTCCTCTGGCGCATGGCCTGTAATCCCCTGACCGCAATTGGTGGTGGCATTGTGCTGCTGCTCTGCATCGTGGCACTTTTCGCACCCTGGATCGCGCCGTATCACCCGCTGGTTCAGGATCTGAATAATGCGCTGACGCCCCCCGGCGCGGCCCACTGGTTCGGCACCGACGAGTTTGGCCGGGATATCTTCAGTCGTCTGGTGTGGGGCGCACGCATCACGCTCTACATCGTGCTGCTGGTGTCGGTCACCGTCGGGCCACTGGGCCTGCTGCTGGGCGTCACCGCCGGTTATTTTGGCGGCAAAGTCGACGGCGTGCTGATGCGTGTCACCGATATCTTTATCTCCTTCCCGAGCCTGGTACTGGCGCTGGCCTTTGTTGCCGCGCTGGGGCCAGGACTGGAGCATGTGGTGATCGCGATTACGCTCACCGCCTGGCCACCCATTGCCCGTCTGGCCCGCGCTGAAACGCTGTCGCTGCGTCAGGCGGACTTTATCTCGGCGGTGCGCTTACAGGGCGCGTCGCCGCTGCGGGTGCTCTGGAAGCACATTATTCCGCTCTGCCTGCCGTCGGTGATTATCCGCATCACCATGAACATGGCGGGCATTATCCTCACCGCCGCCGGGCTGGGGTTTCTCGGGCTGGGCGCGCAGCCGCCGGATCCGGAATGGGGCGCGATGATCGCCAGTGGCCGCACCTACATGCTGGAGTGCTGGTGGGTGGTGACCGTGCCCGGGCTGGCGATCCTGATTAACAGCCTGGCATTTAACTTTTTAGGAGATGGCCTACGTGACCTGCTCGATCCCCGCAGTGAGTAACGCCTCGCCGTTGCTCGACGTGCGCGATTTGCACGTGAACTTTGTTAACGGACGCCAGATTACGCCGGCGGTGCGTGGCGTCTCCTTTCAGCTCGGTCAGGAGAAGCTGGCGATTGTCGGTGAGTCCGGCTCCGGTAAATCGACCGTGGGTCGCGCCCTGCTGCAGCTGCATCCGGCTAAGGCGCGCATTGAGGCGAGCCGGATGCAGTTTGGCGATATCGACCTGTTGCACGCCACCCCGGCAGAGATGCGCGCCATTCGAGGCAAACGCATCTCAATGATTATGCAGGACCCGAAATATTCGCTGAATCCGGTGATCCGGGTTGGCGAGCAGATTGCCGAAGCCTGGCGCAGTCACCATCGCGGCCAGAAATCGGCGGCACGTCAGCGGGCGCTGGCGATGCTGGAGGAGGTGCAGATCCGCGATCCTGAACGGGTATATCAGCTCTATCCCCATGAGATTTCCGGCGGCCAGGGGCAGCGCGTGATGATCGCCATGATGCTGATCACCGAGCCGGAACTGGTGATTGCCGATGAGCCCACCTCTGCGCTGGATGTCTCGGTTCGCCTGCAGGTGCTGGCGCTGCTGGATGATCTGGTGAAAGCGCGCGGTCTGGGACTGATTTTTATCAGTCACGATATCAATCTGGTGCGCAGCTTCTGCGATCGGGTGCTGGTGATGTACGCCGGGCGCGTGGTGGAGTCGCTGGCCGCCAGCGAACTTGACCACGCGCAGCATCCCTACACTCAGGGACTGCTGGCAGCACTGCCCGACCTTGATCGGCGGCGCACGCGCCTGCCAGTGTTACAACGTCACGCCAGCTGGCTAACTGACTAAGGAGTTACGATGATTGAGGTGAAAAATCTCAACCTGAGTTTTGGTGAAGAGGGTCGCCGTAATCAGGTGCTGTTCGACGTCAGCCTGCAGGTTAAACAGGGTGAAATCTTCGGGCTGGTCGGTGAGTCAGGCTCGGGCAAAACCACGGTGCTGAAGTGTCTGGCGGGCCTGTTTAATCACTGGCAGGGAGAACTGACCATTGATGGCCAGCCGCTGGCGCACCGCATCGATCGGGCGCGCTGCCGTCAGGTGCAGATGGTGTTTCAGGACCCTTATGGTTCGCTACATCCGCGTCATACGCTGGGCGATATCCTTGAAGAGCCATTACAGATTCAGGGTATCGGGCAGCGCCAGCAGCGCGTCGTGGCGATGCTGGATAAGGTCGGGCTGAATCGCGCCTGGCAGACGCGTTATCCGCACCAGCTTTCTGGTGGTCAGCGTCAGCGCGTGGCGATTGCCCGGGCGCTGATATTAGAGCCGCGCGTGCTGCTGCTGGATGAACCGACCTCCGCCCTGGATGTTTCGGTGCAGGCGGAGATCCTCAATCTGCTCAGCGATCTGCAGCAGCAGGAGAATCTGACCTATCTGATGGTGACGCACGATCTCGGCGTGGTGGCGCACCTCTGCCATCGCGTGGCGGTTATGCAACAGGGCAAGGTACTGGAGACGCTGGATGTGCCGACGCTGGTGGCCGACCGCGCCGCGATGCCCTACACGCGGATGCTGGTAGAGGCGAGTCGTCATTACAACCCGGCGCTGGCGCAGCATAGCTGACGTTCAGCTGACGTCGGGAAAGAGAGAATAAAAAAAGGCCGGTCAGACCGGCCTTATGACCCCGGATGCGTTAGTGGGTCAGCTGACGCACAAAAGCGACGATTTCCTGATTTTTGCCATGCTCAAACAGACACTGCTGGAAGCGTGGGCCACTAACGGCAGTACGCACCAGTTCAGGATCGATGGCGCGCAGCGTGTCGAGGTAGTTCTCTTTAATCACGGCAGCTTTGACCTGATTCAGCAGACCGGCGTTACGCACCTGCGGCTCTTTACGCTCTGGGGGATAACCATTGCCCTTCTCGCCGGTGAAGGCTTTTTCAAAGATAAAGCGCAGGTTAAGTTCAGCGCCCCAGCCAAAGCCTTTGGCGAACGGCAGAGATAAGGCATTACCGTTGTTGATCTGGGCAAACAGGTAGGCATCCGCCGGATCAATACAGTAGCCGCAGACGACGCCCGGATGGATGTTAAGCGACATCAGCGCGCCCTGCCCGGTGCCGCAGCCCGCGACCACGAAATCCACGGCCTGGCTGTTGAGCAACACGCTGGCCTGAATGCCGAGGTGAATATAGGTCAGGTGGTGATCCTGCTCATCGCTCATACCGACGTTGAAGACCTGATGGCCCAGTGGCTGTGCGACGCCTTCCAGTTCTTTCAGCACGGTAACGTTTTTAGCGGCCTGGCTGTTTTCCATCATTAACGCGATTTTCATGATCTACCCTTATAAATTAATTGAAACACCGTTTCATTTTAGTGAAAAACCACTAAAGTGCATAAACTAATTCACCCGAGCGCTGTGAGATCCATCACAAAACGGTCACCGCAGCAGGGGCAACCGCAGGAGGATTGCGATGTTTATCTACCATAAAGAGCGACCACTGGAAGATCTGGGCAACGGCGTGACCCGCCGCGTGCTGGCGTACGGCGGCACCATGATGGCGGTAGAAGTGATTTTCGAGAAAGAGGCTGTCGGCCCGCTGCATCACCATACCCACGAGCAGCTGACCTATGTGCTGAGCGGACGTTTTGCCTTCACCATCAATGGTGAAACGCGTGAGGTGGGCGCAGGAGATACGCTCTATAAAGCGCCCAATGTGGTTCATGGCTGTGTCTGTCTTGAGGCGGGCACCTTACTGGATACGTTTACACCGCAGCGCGAAGATTTCCTGACCGCTAAATAATGCATGCGGCCCGGTGGGCCGCCTGTTGAACTGACGCATGACTGACCTGATTTCCCTGCATCCGTATCCTGCTTCAGGCCCGCAGAATTTTTCTGAAATTCCTTCTCCCGCTAACTTAATGATTAGCTGACATTTACGCTGCAACCGCGCTGCGCTTAGCTTCGTCCTGAAAATCAATCGGGCAGATTTCTGTACAAATTCCGAATCGTTGTATAAGTTTAATAGCAACCGCCGAACATTTTTTAACCCGAAACAGGACAATACTATGCCAATGCAAAACACCCTCACGTTGCCGGTGAATCACAGTGGCCCGGTCAAAAATGAGTTTAGTTCATCCTTTGCCGTGTCTGAACAGGACAAACTCAACTTTCTGATCGAAGAGTTACTGGAAGCGGGCAAGGAAAAAAGCTGTATGGAACTGCTGCGCCATCTGGCATCCGCAGACAGTGCAGAAGAAGAGGCATGCTGCCGCGAACTGCTGACGTTGCTGATGGCACAAAAATGAAGTCAGTTGCCAGCTGTTCAGCGCAGATTCACCCCTTTCTGAAAGCGTATCTGATATCCCACGCTACGCCTGAGCGCACATCCCCGTTCAGGCGTGTCAACGTGCCCAGCGAAAGCCGCGGTTTTTTCTGAATGCAGTAACGCCCGCAGCAGCAGAGACTGTTACGCGCGGTAAATCCGGGTTTTACTCACCAGCAACTTCCTGCTTCTCATTGCTTATCTCTCCCCTGTTTTGTTAGCCTGAATCCCGCTTCGGCGAGACCTGCTTTACTTTCCCTTCGCGTAATGCGCGCGGTTCACTATCAGGCTGACACAGGAGTGATATGACCATGACCTTTGCCCCCGCCACGCTGCATCTGCTGTGTGGAAAAATTGCCTCCGGGAAATCGACGCTGGCGGCGGAGCTGAGCGCCGTCCCCGGCTGCGTGGTGATCAGCGAGGATCAGTGGCTCGCCGCACTCTATAAGGACGAGATGCAGTCAGTGGCCGATTACGTGCGCCATGCAGCAAAACTCAGAAAGGCGATGACGCCTCATCTGGTCGCGCTGCTTAACGCAGGCGTGTCGGTGGTGCTCGATTTTCCTGCCAACACCCGGGCGAATCGCGACTGGATGATGTCGGTGATTCAGGCATCCTCTGCCGACCATCGCCTGCATTATCTGGACGTACCGGATGCGCTGTGTAAATCGCGCCTGCACGCCCGAAATCAGGACGGCGAACACGCCTTTGCCGCAACGGACGAGCAGTTCGCGCTGATTACCCGCTATTTCGAAGCACCGCAGGAGGAAGAAGGCTTTAACCTGGTGCGCCACGGTTAATGCCTTCTGGCGTGGGATCTCAGGAGAGGTCGAGTGCCGCGAGCACGTCAGCAATCTGCTGGAAGTCCGCCGCGGAGAGCGGTAACAGCGGGCGCGGCAGACAGTCGCGTTCGGTCAGTCCCAGCAGCCCCGCCGCGGCGCTGATCACCCGGAAACTGCCGCCATGCTGGCGGAACAGCGCCCATAACGGCTGCAGGCGATCGGACTGCGCTCTGACGCTCTGATGGTCACCCGCGGCCGCCGCTTCGGTCATCGCTTTTGCGACGCGCGGAAACAGCCCGCCGCACACCGAATACCAGCCATCACAGCCCGCAATCAGCCCGTTGGCGGCTGAGGCATCGCCACTGACGCCAATCGACACGGCATCTGGCAGCGTGCCGCGCAGTTGAGCGAGGCGATCGTTAGCCGCAGATTGATCTGCCGGTACCCCAGGAATTTTCACTGACCCGACACCGGAAAGTGTGGCGATCCGGCTCAGCAGCGCATCGGAAAACGTAAAATGGGTGGTGCCGGGGTTGTCATAGATACAGACTGGCACCGAGGCGTGTCGCGTCACGGTCTCGAAAAGCGTGAACACCTCATCTTCATTCAACGCCTGATAACCCAGCGGCGGCAGCAGTAAGGCAGCCGCGCCCGCCTGCTGCGCGTCCTCCGCCAGCGCCAGCACCTCGTCAGTGCCCACCGCACCAATGCAGATCATCACCGGAATCGACTCTGCATGTTCCACCGCCAGTTCTGCGATGCGCCTGCGCTGCGCGCGGGTGAGATAGGCGTAGCTGCCGGTGGACCCCAGCACGCCAAGGGAATCGACTTTTGCATCAGTCAGCCTGCGCAGCAGCCGCAAAAAAGCCGCCTCATCGGGCTTGCCTGCCGCAAAGGGAGTAAGGGGGAACGCACTGAGTCCGCTGAACATATCATCTGCTCCATTACGAGATTGCACCGGCCTGAGGTCGCCCCTGCAGCCATATTTCGTTACCGGCCGAAGCATCAACTCGCCCCGCCCGCTATTTTTGCGCTATCACCCAAAGGAGGATAGCGATGATTGCCGTACTATTTGAAGCCGAAGCCCGACCCGAACACCAGATGCGTTACCTGCAACTGGCTGCCGACCTTAAACCGCTGCTGATGCAAAACAGCGGGTTTATCTCTCTTGAGCGCTTTCAAAGCCTGACCGATGAGAAAAAAATTCTCTCGCTCTCCTGGTGGCGTGATGAAGAATCGGTGCTGGCCTGGAAGCGCAACCTCTGTCACCAGGCCGCACAGCGTGAAGGCCGCGAGACCCTTTTTGCCGGTTACCGTCTTCGCATCGTCACGCTGGTCAGAGAATATGCCTCACAACAGGGAGTAAATTAACATGTTCGATATTCATGTCATCCTGCAAAATAGTCCAGGCACACTTTCCCGGCTCACTACGCTGCTGGGCCGTCATGGGATTGGACTGGAAGGCGGCGGCCTGTTCTCCTTTGGTGAACAGAGCCACGCTCATTTTCTGGTCGAGGAAGGCGAACGGGCGCGGGCCGTGCTGGAAGCCGGGGGTATCGCCGTCGAGGCGGTTAACGTCCCGCTTATACGCAGGTTACCGCAAAAGCGTCCCGGCGAGCTGGGGGCGATCACTGCACGCCTTGCCGATGCCGGAATCAACATACTGGTGCAATACAGCGATCACGCTAACCAGCTGATCCTGATCACCGATAACAATCGATCAGCCGCCGGGCTGACCACAGAATGGGCACGCTTATCTGATGGCAACACCACAACCGCATAACGCACCTGACGATAGCGAAGCACTTGAGAATGCGATTATGGGCGTCGCCGCCGCAATGGCCGATGCGTCACGGGTGAAGATGCTGTCCGCGCTGATGGATGGACGCGCCTGGACCGCCACCGAACTCAGTGCCGTCACCGACGTGGCGCCCTCAACCGCCAGCGCCCATCTGAACCGGTTGATCAACAGCGGCTTGATCGTCTGCGTGGCGCAGGGGCGTCACCGTTATTACCGACTGACCGGCAGTGACATCGCTGCGCTGATTGAGAACATGATGGGCGTATCGTGGCGACGTATTGCCGCGCCGGTGAGCACCACCCCAACATCTCTTCGCACCGCCCGCACCTGTTACGACCATCTGGCCGGTGATATTGCGGTGCAGATTTATGCCGTAATGGCGCAACAGGGCTGGATCACGCCGGAAGGCAGCGCTGTCACCCTGTTGGGTCTGCAGCAGTTTGCGGCGTTGCAGATTGATCTGTCGCAGCCCGGACGCCGCAGAGCCTGCTGTGGCTGTCTCGACTGGAGTGAGCGCCGGTTCCATCTCGGCGGCTACGCGGGTGCAGCGCTGCTGAGTGCCTTTGAAACGCAAGGCTGGCTAACCCGGCAGCCTGGCTACCGTGAAGTGGTGTTTACCGTGGCGGGCGTCCAACATTTACGTCAGATTTTTGGCATAACCTTTCCCTGACGCCTTGCTGCCTGCGTACTGAACCCTTTTTGCCGCCAGACTCTGCGCTGATGGCCTCAGACAAGCCAGATTCCACCTGTTCACCTGCAACACGCTTATGAAATCTGTCACATTTCCGCAAACTCCTCTCAGACCCACTAACAGGCACAAAAAAATCATCTCGCCACTTAACCTGTTGAATGCGAAACACTTTAAGTGATAACGCCTGGCAATCATGCGGCTGGCACATTAATCGATGCCCTTTTTGCACTTATTTAGCGCCGGGCGCTGATCCACTCTTCAGTGACAGGCGCGGCAAAAAGCGTCATACCTTACTGGAGTTACTGATGCAGACAACCTCACCCATGACTCACCGCGCCAGGATTGGCGCAATATTCCGTGTTACCTCAGGCAACTTTCTCGAACAGTTCGACTTCTTCCTGTTCGGTTTCTATGCCACCTATATCGCCCATACCTTTTTCCCGGCCAGCAGTGAGTTCGCCTCACTGATGATGACCTTTGCCGTGTTTGGCGCAGGGTTCCTGATGCGCCCGATTGGCGCGGTAGTGCTGGGGGCGTACATCGATAAGGTTGGCCGTCGTAAAGGGCTGATCGTTACGCTCTCCATCATGGCGGCCGGCACCTTTATGATCGTGCTGATCCCCTCTTACCAGAGTATTGGTCTGTGGGCGCCGCTGCTGGTGCTGATCGGTCGGTTGCTGCAGGGCTTCTCCGCCGGTGCAGAGCTGGGCGGCGTGTCGGTCTATCTGGCAGAGATCGCCACACCGGGCCGCAAGGGCTTCTACACCAGCTGGCAGTCGGGTAGTCAGCAGGTCGCGATTATGGTGGCGGCGGCGATGGGCTTTATCCTCAACGCGGTGCTGGAAGAGAGCGCCATCCGTGAATGGGGCTGGCGCATTCCGTTCCTGTTTGGCTGCCTGATTGTGCCGTTTATCTTCCTGCTGCGTCGCAAGCTGGAAGAGACCCAGGAATTCAACAACCGTCGCAGCCATCCCGATGTGAAGCAGGTGTTCCGCATCCTGCTCGCCAACTGGCAGGTGGTGATTGCCGGGATGCTGATGGTAGCAATGACCACGACTGCGTTTTACCTGATTACGGTTTACGCGCCGACCTTTGGCAAGAAAGTCCTGCTGCTCAGCGCCTCTGACAGCCTGCTGGTGACGTTGCTGGTAGCGGTATCGAACTTTATCTGGCTGCCGATTGGCGGCGCGATCTCCGATCGTTTTGGCCGTAAGCCTGTGCTGGTTGCCATGACCCTGCTGGCGATTGTCACCACCTATCCGGCCCTGAGCATGCTGGCCGCAGCACCGGGCTTCTCGATGATGCTGGGCGTGCTGCTGTGGCTGTCAATGATCTATGGTCTCTACAACGGCGCGATGATCCCGGCGCTGACCGAAATCATGCCAGCGGAAGTGCGTGTGGCGGGCTTCTCGCTGGCCTATAGCCTGGCAACTGCGCTGTTTGGTGGTTTTACCCCTGTGATGTCAACCGGCCTGATAGAGCTGACCGGCGATAAAGCTTCGCCAGGCTACTGGATGAGTTTTGCCGCAGTCTGCGCCCTGGGGGCAACACTTTATCTCTATCGTCGCACCCGCAGTGCCGTATTGCCTGTCCATGAAACCGTTAGCTGAGGAACGTAAAATGAAACTGAAAACGATGTCGCTGTACGCTGCTCTGCTGTTCAGCGTGGCGGGCAGCGTCACGGCGCAGGCAAAAGAGCTGACGGTGATGATCTCCGGCGGGTTTAAAGCAGCGTGGGATACGCTCTCGCCCCGCTTCGCCCAGCGTGAGGGGATCACTATCAACACCGTCGCCGGTCCATCTATGGGTAAAACCCCGCAGGCCATTCCGGCACGACTGGCGCGCGGTGAACCGGCCGATGTGGTGATTATGGTCGGCGATGCGTTAAGCGATCTGCAAAAACAGGGCAAGACGCTGCCGGGTTCACGGGTTGAACTGGCGGACTCCCGCATCGGCGCGGTGATCAAACAGGGTGCCACACCGGTTAAGATCGGCAGCGAAAGCGCATTGCGTACTGCTCTGCTGAATGCCAGCTCCATCGCCTATTCCGACAGCGCCAGCGGTAAATATGTCAGCAGCCAGCTGTTCAGCCGCCTGGGCATTGAGGATCAGGTTAAGGCGAAAGCGGTGAAGGTTGAGCGCATCCCGGTGGCATCAGAGGTCGCGGCCGGTAAATACGCTATCGGCTTTCAGCAGGTCAGTGAGCTGCTGCCGGTACCGGGCGTAACTTTTATTGGCGAACTGCCGGACAAGCTGCAATACACCACCCGCTTCGCCGGTGCCGTGGTGCGCAAGTCAGCGCAGCCGGATGAGGCGGCTAAGCTGCTGCGCTGGCTTGCCTCTTCTGAGGCACAACAGGCGGTGCACGCCAGCGGACTGCACACCGTGAAAGCGTCAAAACCGGTTAAAGCCGCTGATACTGTTCAATAATCAGGTTCTCCAGTTCGCCCGCAATGTGCGACAACATCCGGCCATTTTTACGTAGCAGACCCACGGTGCGTTTCACCTGCGGATCGGTCAATGGAACCGCCATCAGCAGGGCATGATCGTAGCCAGGCATCGACATGGCGGGGACGGCAGCAATGCCCAGCCCCGCCTCAACCATCCCCAGCATGGTGGTGACGTGCCGGGTTTCACAGATACAGGGTTTCTCGGGCATGATCGCCTGCAACGCCTGATCCAGCAGGTTGCGATTGCCGGAGGTTTTATCCAGCCCGACCCACTCATACTGATAAAACGCCTGCCAGCTCAGACTCTTTTTGCCGGCTATCGGATGGTCACGCCGACAGGCCGCCACATAGGGATCATCCATCAGCGGCTGGAAATGCACATCCGGCTGCGAGCGGCTGGAAAAACTGATGCCGAAGTCGGCCTGACCGCCAATCACCGCGTCATAAACGTTAGCCGCACTGCTGTCGATCAGTTTGACTCGTACGCGGGGATAGCGCGCCTGAAACAGCCGGATGATGTTGGGCATAAAGTAGTAGGCGGCTGACGGCACGCAGGCCACGGTAATCAGTCCAGTACGGGCTAAGCTCACCTCACTGAGATCGGCCATGACCTCTTCAAAATCAGCCAGCAACTTATCCGAGCGCTGAGCAAACGCATGCCCCTTCAGCGTCAGCGTGACGCGGCGCGTGGTACGCTCAAACAGTTTGATCCCCAGCGAGGTTTCCAGCTTATCTATCCGGCGGCTCAGCGCCGACTGTGAGAGACAGATCGATTCCGCCGCCAGGCGAAAATTGCCAAACTCCACCAGCGCGCGAAACGCATAGAGATCGTTGAGATCGAAATTAACCGGCATAAATCCCTCTAACCGCTGCCTGTCAGCATCACATTTATCCAACATTCGATGGACATAACAATAACATCATTGTTCTCATTGATCTCATTGCCACCTGTGACTGGCTGTTAAAGATTAGTGAGCTGTATCAACCTGATGCAGAAATCGACCAGGATAATCGGGTTTGATAGCTTGCTGGGCGCTGTAACGCCCAAACAGCTTATAGCGGTTTAACGCGATGCGATCGTAGGCAAAGTTACTGATCGCGTCGGGAAAGTGGCGCAGCACCGCCAGCCCGCGCCACGGGGCTGGCAGGTGCTGCATCACGCGGAACACCGCCTGCGCCCGCAGCCAGTGCTGATTATCGGCAATGTAGACAATGGTGCTGATGTTCTCTTCCGGCAGTCCGGCCCAGCGCAGCAGCGCTTTACCCTGCTCGCTCTGCACCGAGGCAAAACGGACCTGCCGCGCCAGATGGTGACGCAGCAGGAACTGAACCCAGCCGTTGCACAGCTTACAGACACCGTCATAGAGCACGGCGCTTTCACCGGTTTGCAGATAAGGGGGCGACGACATCCTGCAACTCCTCACTCCTCTGATGATGAACTGAAGTGTAGCGGGTTCTGGTCAGTTGCTGCTGCAG
The DNA here is from genome assembly GCF_007558755.1 of Pantoea sp. paga. Taxonomy (NCBI): domain Bacteria; kingdom Pseudomonadati; phylum Pseudomonadota; class Gammaproteobacteria; order Enterobacterales; family Erwiniaceae; genus Pantoea; species Pantoea sp. paga. Next base: position 271,924 of record NZ_VLTF01000001.1, on the reverse strand, counting down.
CCAGTGAATAACGGCAGCGTGATCCTGGGCGCAGGCATCGACCTCATACACCGGGCCCAGCGTCATCGGAGTGGCCTGTTGCGCCAGCTGGCGCAGTTCAGGGAGATATTCAGCCCCCGGATGGCCCGGTAGCCGCTGCGACAGCCGCGCCTGGTAGCGCGCCACCGCCGCTTCCGGTTCAATCTTCAGCCACAGCTCCAGCGCCTCCTCCACGCCCGCCTGTTTCAGTCCCTGCTCCAGCAGCGTGCGGGGCTGGAACCCAAACCAGGCGTCGATCAGCCAGACCTGACTGGCGGGAGCCTGCGCGACGATGTTCCAGATCGCCTGATAGGCCGCGCAGCCCAGTTGCCGGTTACGCTGGCGATCGACCGGCGCAAAAGCGTGCATAAAGGGTTCTTTCAGGCTATCGAGCGTCAGCACCGGCCAGCCAAAGTGTTGTGACAGCGCGTGCGTCAGGGTGCTTTTACCCGAAGCCGGAATGCCATTCACCAGCACCACGCGTTTTAACGGTGTTTTTAGCGTCATAAAATATCAATGACCTCCGCGATGCTGCTGGCCTGACGTAATCTGACCAGCGTTTCCTCATCTTCCAGCAGCGACACAATCGCGCGGATCCCCTCTTCGATATGGGCATTGCTGTCACGCGCGCCAAACATGATGACAATGTCCGCTTTATCACTGCCCTCAAACGAGATCGGTTCATTCAGCAGAATCATACTGAAACAGTCACGGATCACCCCCGCTTCCGGTCGCGCATGGGGAATGGCGATCCCCTCCTCAAACACGTAGTAAGCGCCATGGGCCAGCGTATTGGCGATTACCGCATCAGGATAAGAGGCATCGAGATAGCCGCCACTGACCAGGGGTTCGGCAGCCAGCGCGATAACCTGACGCCAGTCCGTGGCGTCGATACCAATCTGAATAGCGTTTGCCTCTTGCAATAACTGCTTAATCGTCATCAGCTCTCCTTAAATCGACTGGCGAACCACATTGCGTAATTCATCGATTTTGACAAACAGCGCATCAATTTCATTGCGATAGCGACGGCTTTTCGCAAATAAGCTTAATGCCCGGTTATATTCCAGCATTAATTGTTTTTGCGTTTCGCCATCACGCGGATTAATAGCCAGCTGCTGCTCCAGTTGCGTTATTTTCTCGCGACTTAATTCAGCCAGATGATCCTGCTGCTGCTCGCTGGGTTGTTCCACAGCCGGAGACTTTTTTAAGAATCCAAACATAGGCTCTCCTGCCCCGTAGCATGTCGGGGTGGCTCAGATTAATAGGTAATTATAAAAGGTTTGACGCAATAAGCCGGTGATGGCGAAACGGGCGATTACCGGAATAATTGCATCTTCTCTACCAGCACACTGGTTACCGCATCATTGGCCGGCACCAGGAAATTACGCACGCTGTCATTGACCTTGCCTTTTTCAAAGGTCGATTTGCACTGCGCTACCCACTGAACATTCATTTCGGTGCCAACATTGACCTTCTCAATACCGCTACTGACCGCCAGCCGCATATCTTCATCGCTGACGCCGGTGCCGCCGTGCAGCACCAGCGGCGTGTGGGTTGCCGCCGTGATATCTGCCAGTCGCTGATGCTGAATATGCGCTTTACCGGTGTAAAGCCCATGCACGGTGCCAATGGAGATCGCCAGCATATCGACGCCAGTCTCTTCGACAAAGCGGCGCGCATCTTCTACCGGCGTAAACGCAATCGCCTCCATTTCCACGCATTTACCATCTTCCGAGCCGCCAATCGCGCCCAGCTCCGCTTCTACCGAAACATTGTGCGGACGCGCCATATCAATCACCCGGCGGGTATTGGCAATATTCTCTTCTATCGACAGATGTGACCCGTCATACATCACGGAACTGAATCCGGCATCAATCGCTGTCTGAATCGCCGCTAAATCGGAACAGTGATCGAGATGCAGACAGGTCGGGACATTCATACTCTCTGACAGCGATTTAATCGCATCGACCAGTAATTTATGACCGAGATATTTTGCCGTGCCGGTGGAGATCTGAATCATTAACGGACTATTGGTTTTCTCTGCCGCTTTAAAATAGGCGGGCAGCATCTCCAGGCAGTGAAGATTAAAAGAACCCACCGCTTTAAAGTCGCGCTGTTTAGCCAGCTGTAACAGATCGGCGAAGTTATAAAGTTTCATGGATTTTTTCCTCTTGAGGTTTTGTGGATTTGCCATTAACAAACCAGGCAAGCGCGGTAACAAAGGCAATAAACAGGGCAACGAACAGCCAGTTATTCTGGAAGGCGTGGCCGAGCACCAGGCCGGTACTGATGACATCTGAGTCACTGAAGGTCACACCGGTGAAGCCATAGCTCTCCAGCATCGGCACCAGGATGGCGGGCAGAATGGTGATAAAGAGGCCGTGAACGAAGCCGCCGATCATCGCGCCGCGCCGTCCGCCCATGGCATTACCAAATACCCCGGCGGTGCCACCGGCAAAGAAGTTGGTCAGCAGGCCAGGCAGGATCATCGCCAGACCAAACATCGGGAAGACGAGCATGCCGACAATTGAACCGAGCGTGGTGGCGAGAAAGCCAACAATCACCGCGTTCGGGGCATAGGGAAACATTACCGGGCAGTCCAGCGCCGGTTTGGCATCCGGCACAACACGCATGGCGATACCGCGGAAGGCAGGCACCAGCTCGTTAAGCAGCAGGCGGACGCCGCTGTAGAGCACGAAGACTCCGGCCACAAACTGAATCGACTGCATAAAGGCGTACATCAGGTAGTTCATGCCGTTGCTGTACTGGGCGATGAACGCCGGACCAGCCGCCACGGCGGGGATCAGGTACATTGGCACCATCACCAGCGCCATCGACAGATAGGTATCCTGCAGGAACTTGAAGTTATCGGGCAGCTTCAGATCTTCGGTGGATCGCGATCCTTTGCCGACCACTTTGGCGACTGCCGCCGTGACCAGATAACCAATGGTGCAGAAGTGACCCAGGGCAACGTCGTCCGAATCGGTAATGCGTCGTACCACCGGCTGCGCCAGCGCAGGCATCACCACGGCCATGATTCCGCCAAAGATGCCGCCGGTCAGGATCAGCGGCAGACCGGTCAGCCCCGCTTTGTAGCCAATCACCGCGCCAATCGTCGCCATCCACAGCAGGGCCTGGCCGGTCAGGAAGATGTACTTAAAGGGCGTCAGTCGCGCGATGATGATATTGACGATAAAGATCACCAGCAGCGTCAGAGCGACTTCAGATCCCAGCTCACGGTTAGCCAGCCCGGCAATGGCGGCGACGTCGGTGATATAGCCGCGCATGCCAAAGCCGTGGGTAAAAATGGTATTGAGGAACGTCAGCGTTCCCACAATAATATTGATACCCGCCATCATAATTAAAAAACCGAGCAGGGTTTTAAAGGTGCCTTCCACCACCTTGCCTGCCGATTTCTTTTGCAGCAGCAGACCGATCAGGGCAATAAAGGCGATCAGAATCGACGCCTGCCCCAGCAGATCTTTTACCAGGAAGTCGATCACACTATTCATGGGCGGCGACCTTTTCGTTGCGTTCTTTTAAAAAGGCCAGGATCTTCTGCTCTATTTCCGCTTTATCGGTGAGCCGGTTAAGAATAATGACCCGCTTAATCTGTTCCGGACTGGCGTCGGCATTCAACACATCGGCAAAGGCTTTTTGCGTCAGAATCATGTCCGACTTAAAGGCATTTGCTTCTGAAATGGTGGTGTGATCGATATCGGCCTCAATCTCCAGTTTTTTTAAAACTGCTTTTGCGCTCATCTCAATCGCAAAACTGGATCCTAAGCCACAACCACAGACACACAATATTTTCAGCATGGTTTTCTCCTCACAATATATTGAGTTGTTTAGCGAGTTTGTAATGGTGCCCGTCAATATCGACCAGGCGTTTTTGCATGCTTATTAAATCAATCGGAATCGGTTTATTGCTGCCGTTGATAATGACCGCTTTATTCCGCATACCTGACTGAATACAACGCACTACTTCACTGGCCATAATGGTGCCCTGATAAATCTCTTCGCAGGTGGGATCACCATTCCGCAGCCCGTAACCGAGGATAGTTTTACGGACGCGTACGCCAATAAGCGGCTCAAGCTGTTTTATTAAGGTGTCGATAGCCCCCTGAAAACCGGGCGAATATTCGCGGGTGTAGCCTTCTGAACAGAGAATGATCACGCTGTTCTGCTCTGCCAGCCGCTGGGTGATGCGCTGCGCCAGTTGTGGCAGCGGGATCTGGCACTCCGGAATTAGCGCAATGTCCGCATTGGATTTAATCGCCGACTGCAGGGTTAATTCGCCGCAGTAGCCGCCGAGTAACTCCAGCATAAATACCCGGCCTGGTAAGGCGCGTCCGGTATTGCGCAGTTTCGCGACCTCTTTTAATACCTGCTCGCAGGCGGTGGAAAAACCCAGGGTGTAATCACTGCCGAAAACATCATTATCGATAGTCATGCCGACGCCGAAACAATTCACGCCAGACTTCGACAGGGTATGGAGAAATTGCAGCGACCCGTCACCGCCCGCCATGATTAATACGTCAATCCGGGCGCTTTTCAGCTGGCGTGCAATACATTCATATTCGCTGCGCACCAGTTTCTTTTGCGTGCGTCCCGATTGCATAACCGGAATCGGGGCGATGGAAAAGTCGAGCAGGTCACGCTGGCTGATGTCACGATGGTTATTTGCCAGCAGGCCGGGAATGCCGCCGTCAAATATCACCATCTCCGCCTGCGCCAGTCTCCCTAACTGAAAGACAAAATTATTAATGCCGGTCACATCACCGCCACTGATCACCATTCCAATTCGCATTTCCCTCACCTCGCGGACTTAATCTGCTGAGGGCCATTCTTCCGGTAAGTGGGGTTGTTATTTGCAGAGGAGATCACAGTTACGAGCGGTATTTTTTAGGCGGAGTTATTGACAGGGGTGTCTGAACGGCGGTTTATGAGATCAAAATCACACTATTTGCGGGAAAGCCGATTAGAGCGAAACGATATAAATCAATGAGTTAGCTCAGAAGGCATCTGAGTTTTATTTCGCCACACAGCGGCACAGAGTGGCTTATTCCGTGCTGTTGCAAATTTGTGACTTTCGCCTCATTTTTCCCGGTTCCGGGCCAGATAAAGCGTTCAGAAAATAGTTGATGAGGAGCTATCCGGATTATTTTATGGCAGATAAACAGGCGGGCAGAATAGATTTCAGAGGGGAAGAAGGCGCGGTAAAAACGAATAAGAGACGTAGCAGCAAGCTGCTACGCCCCAAAAAGCTTACTTCGCGTAGGCTTCAGTTGACAGGGTCAGGGTGACCTCGTCGCTTACCGCTGGGACATATTTGTCCAGCTTAAAGTCCGAACGCTTGATGGTGCCGGTGGCATCAAAACCAATCGCCTGCTTTTTCACCATCGGATGCTCGCCCTGCTTGTTCAGCGTCGCGTGCAGCGTAACCGGTTTGGTGATCCCTTTCAGGGTCAGGTTGCCTTCAACATCAAATTTGTTGTCGCCCTTTGCCACCACTTTGGTGCTGTGGAAGGTCGCAGTCGGATATTTAGCGGTGTCGAAGTACTCAGCGCCTTTGAATTCTTTGGTCAGCGCAGCCACGTGGCTGTCGATTTTGCTGACTGGCAGGGTCACGTCAACGCGTGATGCCTCTGGATGATCTTTATCAAACACCAGGTTACCGGTTGCATCAGGGATATCAGCGGTAGGGTTTGAGAAGCCGAAGTGGTTCCAGGCAACAATCACCGACGTATGCTCAGGATTCAGCTGGTAGTGCATCGCCTCAGCCTGAGACAACGGGGCGTAAAGGGTGGCAGCGGCTAACAGGGGCAGTGCAATACGTTTGAAGTTTTTCACGGTCAATTCCTTATGCGGACAAAGTGAATTGAGTGTGGTCCAGTTCGCCCGGAATAGACAGTGAAGAGATTTGTCGGTAATTTTCAAATAAATTCAGCAACTTTATACTGGGTACTACAGATTCTCGCCGCCGGTGAACAGCACCCGCCAGCGGCGGCGATCCTGAATCAGCGTGCGGTGAAGCTGTTGCAGATCCGCAAGTGTCAGCGCCTCAATCTGCGCCGCATCCGGTTCTGCCAGGCCATTGTCAGCGCGTAAGCACGCCAGTGGCTGATCCACTTCCCGGCTCAGAAGACGCGCTTTCAGTGCCGCCAGATCGTAACCCGCCAGCGTCTCGTTCAGTGACCGCAGGAAGTTGCGGCAGTAGCGCAGCAGTGACAGCGCGCTGTAATCGGGCGACTGCAGCGCAAACAGCACCCCATCTTCATCGGCACAGCGCATATAGCGGCTGCTGACCACATAACCGATAGGCTGCTCAACGCGATAGCGCTGGAAAAAGCGCGGCTCATAGATCAGCGCCAGCGCGCGAAGCGCCGCCAGCTGTTCAGGACGATGCAGCGGGATAAACAGCAGCAGAGCATTGTCCGCGCTGCCGTGTGGCAGGCGCGTCATACCGGTTTGCGTCGTCATGCGCTTTGGCGGCGTGTCAGGGTTAACCGGCAGCGACAGTGCGCTAAGCCGCCGGGCAATTAATGAATGCAGTGCCGCGTTGCCGCCTTTCAGCGCCGCCCGCCAGCAATGTGGCGTAATGGTGGCGGCCAGCTGCCAGGGTAACTGCCGCAGCAGTGCACGGATCGCGATGCTTTCCCCCGAAGAAGGCTGCGCCGCCTCAACCGGCAGCGTCAGTGCGGCGACAATCTGGCTCAGCGCCCGGTCAGCCACCGCCTCATCCGGCGTCAGTTGTAGCGTCAGTTGCCACACGCCCTCCACTTCCTGCCAGTTGCCGTTGCCGCCCTGATGACGCAACGCGGCAAACAGCGGACGTAACCGCCGCCCCAGCCCTTCGCCTGCCGCTTCGGTGAACGTTGACCAGAACTCTGGTCGCAGGATCAGCGTCGCCTGCAGGTCGTCAGGCTGAAAATGCGGCAATGCCACCGCCTGTGCGGGCAGCGGCTCAGACGTTAAGGCGGTGTCAAACGGATAGAAAGTGAAATCGGCCGCTGGTAGCGCCTCAGACGGGGCTGGTTGCCAGGCGGTCAGCGCCAGGCTGAATCCCTGCGTCTGAAGGGTTTCCTCAGCCGGGTGCGACGTGCAGAACAGCAGCGTGCCCGGCGCGTCGGTGAGACGCGCCAGCAGCGGCTGTAACGCAGGCACGGCTTCATCCGGTGCAAAGCCGATTGCGCGCTGGCGTAACTGCTCCATCGGTGACAGTGTCACGAATCGCTGCTGCGCCAGCTGGTGATAGTGTTGATGTTGTGGCGCATTCGTCTGGCGCAGTGCATCCAGATAACTGTCGATCAAAACATTAACGGTTTCGGGTTGATGCGTTTCAACGCCCAGCGCCAGCCAGAGCGCGCCTCCCGCCTGATAGATCCACTTCAGCTCCAGCGACTCCGCCAGCCCCTGCTCACGCAGGGTAGCCAGCAGCGATCCGGGTGCTTCATCCAGCAGAAATTCACGCCATAACGTGACACCGTCACTATTATCCAGTATCCAGCTGCGCCATAGCGCCGCAGGTGCGGTCTCTGCCAGCTGCCAGCCGATATCGCTGGTCAGCTGCGGCGGTGGCAGATCCTGTCGCCACTGCCCTGTGGGCAGCACGGCAGCAACGTTACGCGCCAGCTGTTCCAGCTCATCCAGTGAGTGCGGCCCCTGCAGCCAGAGCCGCATATTGCTGGCGAAGTAGTAGCGCTGGTGGAACTGGCGCAGCGCCCGCTGCAGTGCAGAGAGCTCATCGCCAAAACTCGCCCGGCTGCCAATATGGAACCGGTGGAATTCCGCAGGTGACGCGGCGGCGTGCAGCAGTGCCGCTTCAATGCGTGACGGCTGATGACGCTGCAATAGCTGATATTCCGCATCAATCACCGCCACTTCCTGGCCGATCGCCTGATTATCAAGCAGCGGATGGCAGACCATATCCTGCAGCCGCGCCAGCCCGTCAGCCAGCAGCGACGGCGTAACCTCAAAAAAGAACGCGCTGCGCCGGGCCAGCGTGGTGGCGTTAACCCTGCCACCCTGCGTCTGAATCCAGCTCATCAACCGGCCCTCATCAGGCCAGCCGGTGCTGCCGGTGAACAGCAGATGTTCCAGCAGATGCGCCAGTCCGGGCCAGCGATCTGGCTCGTCGTGACTCCCCGCGCCCACCTGAATCAGGGCGGCGGCCTGGCTGGCATCGGGCTGATGCACCAGTTCAACCGTCAGACCGTTTATCTCCAGGCAACGCGTTTTCATCAGAGGTTCCGTGTTTTATAGATCAGTTGTGAGTTGCTGCGGTTACGGAACTGCAGCTGACCAATTTTAATGTCACTGCAATCCGCCTCACGCCGGGCGTCAAGGATTTTGCCGTGATGCGGTGATTTGCTGCAGACCGGATCGGTGTTGTCGGCATTGCCGGTCAGCATGTAGGCCTGACAGCGACAGCCGCCAAAATCTTTCTCTTTCTCATCACAGGAGCGGCATGGCTCTGGCATCCAGTCAAAACCGCGATAACGGTTGAAGCCGAATGAGTTATACCAGATATCGTCCAGACTTTGCGTCAGCACTGAAGGAAATTCTACCGGGAGCTGACGCGCACTGTGACACGGCAGCGCGGTGCCCTCTGGCGTAACGCTAAGGAAGATGGCACCCCAGCCACCCATGCAGGGTTTAGGGCGCTCTTCGTAGTAGTCTGGCGTCACAAACAGCAGATTGGTCAGATTGCCGGTGGTGCTCATCCGCTCGCGGTAGGTTTTCACCACCGCCTCTGCGCGGGCGATTTGCTCGCGGGTGGGCAGCAGGCCTTCCCGGTTAAGCTGCGCCCAGCCGTAGAACTGACAGGTCGCCAGTTCCACGTCATCCGCTTCCAGCTCAATGCAGAGATCGATAATCCTGTCGATCTGGTCGATGTTATGGCGATGCAGAACAAAGTTCAGCACCATCGGATAGCCGTGGGCTTTCACCGCTTTCGCCATCTCCAGCTTCTGCTGAAACGCTTTTTTCGAACCGGCCAGCGCCGCATTCAGGGTTTCGTCACTTGCCTGGAAGCTGATCTGGATATGATCCAGACCCGCCTCGCTGAACGCATCCAGCTTCTTCTCCGTCAGGCCGATGCCCGAGGTGATCAGGTTGGTGTAGAAGCCGAGATCGCGCGCCGCTTTGATCAGCTCCGGCAGATCTTTACGGACCAGCGGCTCGCCGCCGGAGAATCCGAGCTGCACGCTGCCCATCGCCCGCGCCTGACGAAACACCTCAATCCACTGTTCGGTGGTCAGCTCCTTCTCCTGCTGGGCGAAATCCAGCGGGTTGGAGCAGTAGGGACACTGCAGCGGACAGCGATAGGTCAGCTCAGCCAGCAGCCAGAGCGGCGGATTCACGTCAGGTTTATGCGGGGTCACGGAACTGTATCCACTTCTGTTCATAGGCTGATTGCAGGAACTCTAAAACGTCTGCACCCACGCCGCCCGCTTCCGGAAAACGGCTATCCAGCGTTGCGATAATCGCGGCGATATCCTGCTTGCCATCCACCAGCTCAAGGATGGCAGCGGCGGTTTCGTTCAGCTTCGCCATGCCTTCGGGATAGAGCACCACATGGGTATCCTGGGCGGCTTCCCACTGCATGCGGTAGCCGCGACGAAACGCGGCAATCGAGTTTTCATTCATCTGTTATACCAGTCGGGTGGTGTGCCACGCCGCTTTATCCGTCACGGTGTGATAAGGCGGACGTTTCAGCTCGTATGCCATGGTCATGGCGTCCAGCATGCTCCATAAAATATCGAGCTTAAACTGCAAAATTTCCAGCATGCGGTTCTGCGTCTCAGCGGTGGTGAAATATTCCAGCGCCAGCGCCAGGCCATGTTCCACATCGCGGTTCGCCTGACCCAGGCGACTGCGGAAGTAGAAATAGCCCTCTTCTTTGATCCACGGATAGTGCTGCGGCCAGCTGTCGAGCCGTGACTGGTGGATCTGCGGGGCGAACAGCTCGGTGAGTGAGCTGCAGGCCGCCTCCTGCCAGTTGGCGCGGCGGGCAAAGTTAATATACGCATCCACCGCGAAGCGCACGCCCGGCAGCACATGCTGCTCTGAAAGTAGTTCTTCGCGCGTCAGCCCGACCGCCTCGCCCAGCCGCAGCCAGGCTTCAATGCCGCCCTCTTCGCCGTTGCTGCCGTCGTGGTCGAGGATGCGCTGCACCCATTTACGGCGGGTAGCCGGATCGGGGCAGTTGGCCATGATCGCCGCATCTTTCAGCGGAATGGTGGTCTGGTAATAGAAGCGATTCGCCACCCAGCCCTGAATCTGCTCGCGCGTGGCCTGACCGTTATGCATCGCGATGTGATACGGGTGATGGATATGGTAGTAAGCGCCTTTGTCGCGCAGGGCCTGTTCAAAAGCCTGCGGCGACAGCGTGTCAGTGATCTGCATGTTTTAGCCCTGAAGGTGGATCGCCATTCCGTCCCAGCTCACCTCTATTCCCTGCTCCGTCAGAAACTGACGCTGCGGTGACTGCTCGTTAAGGATCGGATTGGTGTTGTTAATGTGGATCAGAATTTTGCGTTTTGCCGGCAGCGATGCCAGCAGCGCCATCAGCCCCTGCTCTTCCGCCAGCGCCAGATGGCCCATCGCCTTGCCGGTGTTGTGGCCCACGCCGGTGGTTAACAGCTCATCATCCTGCCAGACGGTGCCATCAATCAGCAGGCAATCCGCTTTTTGCAGCCACGGCAGGATCACCGCATCCGGCTCGCCCAGGCCTGGCGCGTAGAGCAGCGTCTGGCCATTCGCGCGGTTTTCAATAAACAGCGCCACGTTATGGCCCGGTAGCGGCCGGTCGCGATACGGCGAGTAAGGCGGTGCATTACTGATAATCGGAATCGCGGTGAACTGAAGATCATCACAGACATCGACGCTGAACGGCGTCAGTGGCGCAATGGGACGGTGCTGTAAGCCGCCATTCCAGTGGGTGAGCATTGGAAAGATCGGGAAGCCAGTGCTGAGGTCACCATGCACTTCCGGCGTACACCACACCTGATGCGGGCAGCCCTCACGCAGGCTCAGCAGCCCGGTGGTGTGATCGATCTGGCTGTCGGTGAGGATAATCGCGCCGATCGCCGTGCCGCGTAACACCCCTTTGCGGGTCAGTTCTGGCGTGTGCAGGATCTGCTGGCTGATGTCGGGTGAAGCGTTGCATAACACCCAATCTTCGCCGTTATCGCTGAGGATAATCGACGATTGCGTGCGTGCCTGGGCCTGGATCGTGCCGTTACGCACGCCGTGGCAGTTGGCGCAGTTACAGTTCCACTGCGGAAACCCGCCGCCCGCGGCTGAACCGAGGATTTTGATAAACATAGAGGAAAACCAGAAGTTGAAAAAAAATGCCCGCTCAGAGGGCGGGCAGAACGATTAACGGTTGGAGATGTAGAGAGTCACTTCCAGACCGAGACGCATATCAACGAAAGTTGGTTTTTTCCACATGAGTTACTTCCTCTTGGTTAATAATAAATAAGCTGCCTGAAATCAGTGTGATCGGCATTGAATGAGACCGCCGTCACAATTTCCAGGCAGATGTTGCGCCAATGGCGCGTCGGGATCAAGCCCGGAACATCAGGAAATTGTTATCACAGCCCGGTCAGATGTAAAACCCGCTGCCAGTTTCCCCATGCCAGTTTCTCTGTCAGTGTCTGATCATAGCCCGCTTCCTGAAAAGCGGCGAGCAATCGCGGCAATCCGCTGACATCGCCCAGTGCAGCCGGTGGGGTAATCCCGTCGAAATCAGAGCCAAAGGCTACATGGTCGCTGCCCATTATCTTCAACAAGTGATCACAATGCTTAACAATTTCTGTTAATGGCGTGTCAGCGTCGCGTTTACCGTCGGCGCGCAGAAAAGCGTTGCCGAAATTAATGCCGACCAGACCGCCGCTGTCGCGGATCGCCACCAGCTGCTCATCCGTCAGATTACGCGGCTGCGGACAGAGAGCATGCGCGTTGGAGTGGCTGGCGACCAGCGGCGCGCTGGAGAGCCGGGCGGTGTCCCAAAAGGCTTTTGCGTTCATATGCGACACGTCAATCATCATCTTCAGGTCACTCGCCTGCTGAATCAGCCTCTCTCCGGCGCGGGTCAGGCCTGGCCCGGTGTCGGGCGAGCCGGGAAAGGTGCCGCTGACGCCTTCACCAAAGCGGCTGGCCAGGTTCCAGAATGGCCCGATGCTACGCACCCCCGCCTGCCAGAAGGCGTGCAGCTGCTCGCCCTCCTCATCCAGCGCATCAGCACCTTCGATGTGTGCCACCATCGCCAGTACGCCTGCGGCGCGGCAGGCGGCAATTTCGTCATGGCTGCGGCAGAGTTGCGCCCGCCCGCCTGACGCATCGGCCAGCTGCTGCAGGATCTCAAGCTGTTGCCACATGATCTGAAGCGGTTGAAACGGCTCGTCGGCGCGTGCCGGAACGGTGCGGGCAATGTACTCCTGCGGAGGCACAAAGATCGCAAACAACCCGCCGCCGAACCCGCCCTGCTTAATGCGCGGAAAATCGAGGTGGCTCCGTTCAATCCCCTGATAAAACGCCTGCGCGGGCGCATCGCGATGATGCAGCCAGAGGTTAAGCAACAGATCGTTGTGACCGTCAAAAATCAGCATAAGAGTCCACCCGAATAAACAGGTGACCATGCTAACCCTGCCCGGCGGATTCACCAAACCAGAGCGCACGCAGGGCCACGCAGGCCACGCAGGTCATACAGGTCATGCAGGTCATGCAGGTCATGCAGGTCATGCAGGTCATGCAGGTTATTGTCACTTTTGCGCGTCAGGTTGTCAGCCCTGCGCGCGCGGACCCGGAGGCGTGTCGGCAGACTGATAAAAAAACCACAGGAGACTCCTATGCTGACCCGACCCGCTGATAAATATTGTCCCTCCCCGCTGATCACCCTGCCCGATCGTCAGTGGCCCTCACGCCAGCTGACCCAGGCGCCGCGCTGGCTCTCCACCGATTTGCGTGACGGCAATCAGGCGCTGGCAGAACCGATGGATCGGGAACGCAAAATGGCCTTCTGGGATCTGCTGCTGCGCTGCGGGTTCCGGGAGATCGAGGTCGCCTTTCCCTCGGCGTCGCAGACGGATTTCGATTTCGTCCGCGACCTGATTGAGCAGCAGCTTATCCCGGAGGATGTGACGTTACAGGTGCTGACCCAGGCGCGGGAGGACCTGATTGCCCGCACGTTTGTGGCGCTGCAGGGCGTCCCGCGCGCCATCGTGCATCTCTATAACGCCACCGCGCCGCTGTTTCGCGAGCGGGTATTTAAGCAGAGCAAAGCGGAAATCGTGGCGCTGGCCACCGCTGGTGCACGGCAGATCCGCGCCGAATGCGAGGCGCAGCCGGAAACTCAATGGACCTTTGAATATTCGCCAGAGACCTTCTGCTTTACCGAGCCAGAGTTTGTGCTGGAGATCTGCGAGGCGGTGGCCGATGTCTGGCAACCGGACGCGCAGCGCCCGATGATCATTAACCTTCCCGCCACTGTAGAGGTGAACACCCCCAACGTTTATGCCGATCAGATTGAGTTTTTCTGCCGTCACTTCAGCCGCCGTGATGCCGTCTGCATCAGCGTGCATCCGCACAACGATCGCGGCACCGGCGTTGCCTGCGCAGAACTGGCGCTGCTGGCGGGTGCAGACCGGGTCGAGGGCTGTCTGTTTGGCAACGGTGAACGCACCGGCAATGTGGACCTGGTGACGCTGGCGCTGAATCTCTATACCCAGGGCGTTTCGCCCCAGCTCGATTTCAGCCAGATGCATGAGGTGATTGAAGTGGTAACCCGCTGCAACCAGCTGCCGGTTCATCCGCGCCATCCTTATGCGGGCGAGCTGGTCTTCACCGCCTTCTCTGGTTCTCATCAGGATGCGATTAAAAAAGGGTTCGCCATCCGCGCCGAACAGCAGGAAACAGAGTGGCAGATTCCCTACCTGCCATTGGACCCGGCCGACATTGGCTGCAGCTATGAGGCGGTGATCCGCGTTAACAGCCAGTCGGGAAAAAGCGGGGCCGCCTGGCTGCTGGAGCAGAATCACGGGTTACAAATGCCGCGAGCGCTACAGCAGGATTTCAGCCGCTGTGTACAGCAGGAGACTGACCGGCACGGCGGAGAGATGACGCACTACGCGCTGTGGCAGCTCTTCTGCCGCCAGTATGGCGTTACGCAGCCCGCGGTGGCATTACAGCGGGCTGACAGCCAGAGTGACAGCGGCGGGCAGACGCAGATTAGCGCCAGCGTGGTCTATCAGATGCAATCGCTGATGCTGACCGGCAGCGGCAACGGCTGGCTGTCGGCGGCGGTCAATGCCCTGCGCAGCGCGTTTGATCTGCATCTGACCATTGAGGACTATCACGAGCATACGCTGGGACGACGCAGTGACAGCCGCTCGGTGGCCTATATCAGCTGCGTGGATGCCCGTGGCGCGCGAGCCTGGGGAGTGAGTATCGACAATGACACCGCCCGCGCAGCCCTGCAGGCGCTGCTCAGCGCGGCAGGCCAGTTTCTGCAGGCGGAAAGTAGTCAGTCGGAGAGGCGCCCAGCAGACGACGAAACATCGCACTAAACGCGCTGGGGCTTTCATAGCCCAGCTCCAGCGCCACCCGCAGCACGGAGTCGCCCTGCGCCAGTCGCGTCAGGGCGATAGCCAGGCGGGCGCGCCGCACCCAGTCGCTGAACTGCAGGCCGGTTTCGCGCATAAAATGGCGGGCCAGAGTGCGGCCCGAGACATTCAGGTGGGCGCTGGCGCGCAGCAGCGTCCAGCTTTCACCGGGCGTCTGCTGAATCAGCTCGCACAGGGCCTGTAAACGGGGGCTGTCGGGCGTCGGCAAGGCAAAGGGCAGCACGTCCATGCCGCGGATTTCATCCAGAATCAACTCCATCACCCGCTCGGCCCGACTGCCTGCGGCGTAACGCTCCGGCAGGCTCAGCGCCGTGACAATCAGCTCGCGCAGCAGCGGTGAGATTTGCACCACCTGACAACTGGCGGGCAGATCGGCTCGCGCCAGCGGATCGATAAACAGCGTGCGCGCCGCCACACTGCCGGTAATCTGCAGCGCATGACGTGTAAACGCAGGCAGCCAGACGCCGCGACTCGGCGGCACAATCCAGCTGCCATACTCCGTCTCCACCCGCACCACGCCGCTCAGGGTATGGATTAGCTGGGCACAGGCGTGCTGGTGCCAGGGTTCGCTGGCACCGTGCAGGTAATCGTGCGCCAGCGGCACCAGCGGACGCGTGCTGAAGTCAAAATGCTGCTGACTCATTGCGCCTTCAGGTAGCGGTAGATCACCGCCAGGTCCTCTTCACCGTGTCCGGCCTCCACCGCCTGCTGCCAGAGCTGTGCAATATTCTCCAGCGCCGGCAGCGGCGTCTCTGCGGCATCCAGCGCCAGGCGGGCATCTTTCAGCGCCCAGACCAGATGCATCTGCGGCGTGAAGTCGTCGCTGGCGATCATCCCGAGCTTCATTTTTGCATACGGTGCAGCCAGCGGACCGCCCTCCAGCACCTGCCAGAGATCGTCGGTGGAAAAGCCGAACTGCTCTGCCAGCCGGGTACTCTCTGCCAGGCTTTGCATCATGCCAATCAGCCAGCTGTTGATCACCAGCTTCATCCGGGTGCTTTTGCCCGCCTCACCCAGCCACTTTGTCCCTTTACTGATGGCAGCAAACACCGCTTCTGCTGCCTGCGCCCGGCTCTGATCGCCGCTGGCCAGCACCAGAATCTGCGCATTCTCTGCTGGCGCTTTGGTGCCGGAGACCGGCGCATCGATCAGTAACAAATCGGGGCGTTTTTCTGCGAAAAAGGCGATCAGCGCGTCGGTTTTTTCTACGCCGATGGTGCCCATCTGGCAGAGCGTCGCGCCCTGCTTAAACGCCTCTTTGACCTGATGCAACACCTGCTCAGTGGTGTCGCCATCAGACAGCATGGCGATCACGACATCTGCTTCACGCACCGCCTCAGCTGGCGAGTCAGCCAGCTGCAAACCCGCATCCAGCAGATCTTCGCCGCGCGCGCGGGTGCGGTTCCAGCCATGAACGCGAAAGCCTTTTTTCAGCAGATTGGCAGCAAATGCGTGCCCCATTGCGCCTAATCCCAGAACCGCCACTTCAGGTTGTTTCATGCTGACTCCCGTGAGTTTTTTTGTCTGCATCCGGGTGAATCGGACGCCTTATCACTGCAAAAGATGGATTCCAGCCTGGCGGTAAACAGAGAAAAAATCCAGCCCGAAACGATGTACCCCGGCGCATCAAACCCTTACCATATGCGGAAATTGTTCCACCTGGTTCATATCCTCTCTTTTTTCAGGCCACATATAATGAAAATAATCTCTCTGCGCCAGGCGACGCTGTTGATGTTGCCTGCCATTTTGCCGCTGCCGCTGCTGGCGGCGGATAATGACAATACCCTGGTCGTCACGGCTGCACCGCCGGAAACGGGCCTTAACGAACTCGATACGCCTGCGGCCCTGAGCGTGGTCGGTGGCGACGATATGCGCCAGGCAGCGCCGCGCGTTAACCTGTCGGAAAATCTCAGCAGCGTGCCGGGTCTGCAGATCCAGAACCGCCAGAATTATGCTCAGGACCTGCAGCTGTCGATGCGTGGCTTCGGCTCCCGCTCAACCTACGGCGTACGCGGGCTGCGCATCTACGTGGATGGCATCCCGGCCACCATGCCGGATGGTCAGGCGCAGACCTCCAATATCGATATCGGCTCGATTGATCATGTCGAGGTGCTGCGCGGCCCGTTTTCTGCGCTGTATGGCAACGCTTCGGGTGGCGTGATCAATGTCACCACTCAGCAGGGCCAGCAGCCGACCACGCTTGAAGCCAGCAGCTGGTACGGCAGCTACGGCAGCTGGCGCAACAGCGTCAAAGCCAGCGGCGCGACCGGCGACGGCAGTCATGCCGGGGATGTTAACTACACCGTCTCCGCCTCCCGCTTCACCACTCACGGTTATCGTGATCACAGCGCTGCGCAGAAGAATCTCGGTAACGCCCGACTGGGCGTGCGGATCGATGATGTCAGCGCCCTGACGCTGCTGTTTAACAGCGTTCACATTGACGCGCAGGATCCCGGCGGCTTAACCGAGGCACAGTGGCGTGACAATCCACGTCAGGTGGTCAGCAACGTCCCGCTTTATAACACCCGCAAGACTGTCGATCAGACTCAGGGCGGCCTGCGTTATCAGCGCCAGATGAGTGAAAACGACGACCTCAGCGTGATGCTCTACGCGGGCATGCGCGAAACTACCCAGTTCCAGTCGATTCCTGCAGCCGTGCAGCGCAACCCGTCTCATCCCGGTGGCGTGATCGCCCTGACCCGCCACTATCAGGGCGTCGATACCCGCTGGACTCATCGCGACACGCTGCTGTCAATTCCGGTGGCGCTGACCGGCGGACTCGACTACGAAACCATGTCCGAGCGCCGCAAGGGCTATGAAAATTTCACGGTCAGCAACGGGGTGACGCAGCTGGGCGAACAGGGCAATCTGCGCCGCAACGAGCGCAACCTGATGTGGACGCTCGATCCCTATCTGCAGACCGCCTGGGAGCTGACCGATAAGCTGTCGCTGGATGCGGGTGTGCGGTTCAGCACCGTTAACTTTGACTCTGATGACTTCTATATTCAGCCCGGTAACGGCGACGACAGCGGTGATGCGCGCTATCACAAATGGCTGCCCGCTGCGGCACTGAAGTATGCCTTTGACCCGAGCTGGAACGCGTGGATCTCCGCCGGTCGCGGCTTTGAAACCCCGACCATTAATGAGCTCTCTTACCGTTCAGATGGCGCGACAGGTCTGAATCTGGGGCTGAAACCGGCCACCAGCGATACGCTGGAGATTGGCAGCAAGAAACGCATCGGCAATGGCCTGATCAGCGCGGCGCTGTTCCAGACCGATACCCAGGATGAGATTGTGGCGGATGCCAGCAGTGGCGGACGCACTACCTATAAAAATGCCGGTCAGACCCGCCGTCGCGGTCTGGAATTAAGCCTGGATCAGCAGTTTGCCTGGGACTGGCGGCTGAAGATGGCCTACACCCTGCTGGATGCGCGCTATCGCAGCAACGCCTGCGGCAGTGACAGCTGTGACGGCAACCGCATTCCCGGCATCGCCCGTAACATGGCTTACGCCGGACTCGGTTACCTGCCTGAACAGGGCTTTTATGCAGGCAGTGAGGTGCGTTATCTGAGCCAGATCGACGCTGAAGATCAGAATAGCGTGAACACCCCGTCCTACACCGTTGCAGCGGTTAACAGTGGCTATAAGTGGCTGGTTGAGAACTGGACGCTGGATCTGTTTGGTCGGGTCGATAACCTGTTTGACCGGCACTATGTGGGTTCAGTGATTGTGAATGAGAGTAATGGACGCTACTTCGAATCCGCGCCGGGCCGCAATTACAGCGTCGGTTTAACGCTGGGTTACGCCTTCCGCTAAATTATAACGGGTAACGTCATTATGTTCTCACGTCTTATCCGTGGATGGGGTGATAAACCCGAGAAACAATACCCGGCGCTAACCGGCATGTTAAGAGTGTTTTTAAGCTGCCGCCATGACGACTTTGGCAATACCCTCGAAGAAATGCTCCAGAGCTATATTGATCATGACATGCCTGTTATTGAAGCGCGGAATGAAATAAACATCCTGCTTCAGAATGAGGATGATGATTTGAATGTCATTATGTCAGCGATTGCTGGTCAAGAGTTTCGTCCGGCCCCCTGGGGAGAAACGTGGCGCAGTTTTTTGATAAGAGCTGTGGCTGCCCTCAACGGGCCACCGTCGCGGTGGCCCAAAGCTTAACGTCACACGCGAATCAGGCGCGCGATTTTAACTGCGCCTTAATATCCTCACAGCTGCCGGTTTCACCCAGGCGCGGGAAGATCAGGTTCACGCTATTGTTGTGCGTATCGAGGTTCAGATCGGTCATCGCATCGGTCGCCAGCGTGACGTTGTAACCCAGCTCATACGCCTGTCGTGCGGTAGATTCCACGCCGATACTGGTCGCGATACCGCAAATTACTACCTGAGTAATGCCGCGCTTTTGCAGCTCATCGTGCAGCGCCGTGGCGTGAAACGCGCCCCAGGTTTTCTTGGTGACCGTAAGGTCATTCTGCTGTGGGGTCATCGCCGGAACCAGCGTCGCCCAGTCGGCGGGCAGTTCGCCGCTGTGACGTGCCTGCTCATTGCGGCCCGGCGCCCCACCGGCCACGTTAACCAGCACAACCGGCAGATCGTGCGCGCGAAACGTCTCAGCCAGTCCGGCACAGCGTTCGATTACCGGCTGCGGTTCATGAACCAGCGGCAAAGCCACAATGCCATGTTGCAGGTCGATAACAATCAGCGCAGTTTTTGCATCAAGTGTGGTTACAGCCATGTTGAATCCTCAGATTTAATAGTCAGTGAGTCGTTGCAGCAGAGGGAGAACGTCGGTCAGTTGCTGCTGTTCTGCCGGACTCAGTCGCGCTTCAAGCGTCCGGACCAGCCAGTCATCGCGCATCGCGCGACTCGACGTAATCACCGCCAGGCTGGACGTCGTGGGCAAATAGCGGGTTTTACGACCATCATGGGGATCCGGCTCGCCCGTCACCAGTTCGGCCGCCAGTAACCCGGCGACGGTCGCGCCCATTGACTGGGTGCGTACGCCCTCGGCCGCCGCCAGTTGCGTCACCGTCATCGCTCCATCGCGAACCAGATGACCCAGCACCGCGACCTGCGACCAGGTTAATTCGCCAGGCGGTGCTGACTCGCGCAACCGGCGGCCCAGCTTGCCCACCAGCATACGCAGCATTGCAGCGGATTCAGTCGGATCGCTCATTACCCGTCTCCATCGATAAGCGAAAGTATAAAGATACGAAGGTAAACTGTGTAGTTTGCTCAGGTATCAATTTGTAACGTCCGGGCGCTGCAGATAGTGGATCAGACTGTGGAAGCGCAGCGGTGTGCTGAGCGGGTTCCGGTAGCTGTGCAGCACGTCGGCCCTGAACTGGAACGCCTCCCCGGCGAGCAGACGTCGCCAGAGATCCCCGACGCCCAGCAATAGTTCGCCCTCGATTACCACCACCTGCTCCACACAGCCCGCTTCATGGGGCGAAGAATGGCTCTGCGCCCCCGCTGCGAGCTCCACCGCCAGCAGATCAAAACGCAGTTGCGGATCGTAAGGCAGCAGCGACCGTACCGACATGTCAGCATTGGGCTGACTGAATCCAGGCGCGGCGCCTGAAGGCAGTACGCTGCCGTCGATAAAAAAGGAAAAAGGAACGTTGAAACCGGTGGCAATCTTCCACAGCGTTGCCACGGTGGGACTCGATTCGCCGCGCTCAATCTGGCCCAGCATCGCTTTACTGACGCCGGTTCGCTCCGCCGTCAGCGTCAGGCTCCAGCCATTGGCCTGCCGCAACTGTCTGAGCGCGCTGCTCAGGTGTTGCTGAAAATCCGCCATTTTTTCTCCTGCTTTCTCGTCATCCTGGTGAGTGACGTTATGGTAATAGTGTAACACTTGTGCGTTATAGCGCATCATGCGACCATGTGCGCTATAACGCACAACCTCATAAAGAGTCTGACCATGACGAGAGCGGAACATCCCCGTTTTACCCTGCCGATGCTGGTCTCCGGCTTCGTGGCTGTGCTGGTGGGATACAGCAGCAGCGGCGCAATTATCTATCAGATGTTTCAGGCGGCGGGCGCCACGCCCGCGCAGATTGGCGGCTGGCTGTCGGTGCTGGGCATCGCGCTGGGGATCGCCTCGCTGGGCCTGTCACTGCGCTACCGCATGCCGGTGCTGGCTGCCTGGTCAACGCCCGGCGCTGCACTGCTGGCGACCAGTTTTCACGGCATTTCGCTGAATGAGGCGGTAGGCGTCTTTGTTTTCGCCAATGTGCTGATCGTATTGTGCGGCGTCACCGGCCTGTTTGCCCGGCTGATGAACTACATTCCCGCCTCACTGGCAGCGGCGATGCTGGCAGGTATTCTGCTGCGCTTCGGGCTGCAGACCTTTGCCGATTTGCAAAGTAACTTTGTACTGTGCGGCAGCATGTGCCTGGCCTGGCTGCTGGCCCGCCGCTGGCTGGCCCGCTATGCAATTCTGGTCACGCTGCTGGTAGGTGTTGCCGTCGCGCTGGCACAGCACGCCATCCACTTTCCGCCGCAGCCGATTAGGCTGGCAATGCCGGAAGTCGTGATGCCGCACTTTACCCTCACCACGCTGCTGGGGATCGGCGTGCCCTATTTCCTGGTGACGATGGCGTCGCAGAACGCCCCCGGCATCGCCACGCTGCAGGCGCACGGCTACCATCCACCCGTCTCTTCACTGATGAGCTGGACAGGATTAATTGCGCTGCTGCTGTCGCCATTAGGGGGTTTTTCGGTCTGTGTGGCGGCGATTACGGCGGCCATCTGCATGAGCGATGAGGTCGACCCAAATCCTCAGCAACGCTGGCGCGCGGCGGCGCTGGCGGGGATCTTCTATCTGCTGGCGGGCGCGTCCGGTGCGCTGATCGCCGTGCTGTTCAGCGCCCTGCCTGCGGTGCTGATTGAGGCGCTTGCGGGACTGGCACTCCTTGCCACGCTGGGTGGCAGCCTCCACCGCGCACTGGATCTGCCTGCCGAACGCGACAGCGCGCTGATCACCTTTCTGATCACCGCTTCCGGCGTTTCGCTGCTGGGCATTGGTCCGGCCTTCTGGGGACTGGCGGGCGGCGTCATCGCCCACCTGCTGCTGGTGCGCAAATCCGGCTGATTGCGTCATACTCTCTGAAATAGCGGTGGTTTTTCCGTCAGCCGGTGAAAAAAACAGTGGATTTACCCCCTTTTTCTGCCGTTTGATTTGTCATTGCCCCGCGTAAAATCAACCTAATCGTCGATAACACGCGATTTTCTGCCTCAGACAACGACCGATAAGGGCCCAACAGGTGGCAAAAACTTTTCTGCGCAGCGGTAATTTAGATGCAGTTCTGGCGTTAGGTGAAAATGGCCAGCCGGTCTACGCTTCAGCACTGCAAATTCGTGAAACCCTGCGCCTGCGCCGTCAGAGCGCACTGGCAGATTGCCTGGCCATTCCTCAGGCCAATGAACGGGGCGATCGCCTCGACTGGTATGCCCCTTTTAGCGGCCGGGTGAAATCCTGGCTGGGTGCCAGCGATCATGAACGTCGCGCGGCGCTGCAACAGCTCACCGCCTGTCAGCAGGATATGCAGGATCTCAGTACGCGCGCGCGCGCGGCAGAGAACCCATCGATGCGGCTGTTTGGTGCGCTGCTGAGCAAAACCCTGCAATTCCCCGACCAGCAGTATGTCTATCTGGTTGATGGCAAACCGGTCATCACCTTCTGGGGCTTTGTCGATGCCCAGGCGCGCAGCCGCGATGACGCGCTGGCCTGCCTGCGTGACACGCTGGAAGAGAACCTGCCGGTGGCGCTGGTTGAACCGCTGCCTGAGCTGCCTGCTGCACCGGTCATCGCTGAACCAGTGATGATCGCTGAGCCCGAACCTGAACCCGAAGCTATGGCTGAACCGCTGCCGGTTGCTGCACCCGTTGAAGCTCAGCCGGTGACGCCTGTAGCGGCTCGCCGCCGTTTCCGCGTCTGGTATCTGTTACCGCCGGTGGCGATTGCTGCCGCCGTGATGGTGGCCGTGTTGCTGCATCGTTCAGAACCCGTAAAAACACCGGTTGCCACCGCGAAGCCAGCGTCAGCCCCGGCGACGGTATCCACTCCGGCCCCTGCTGCGACTCCGGCACCGGTTGCGGCAACACCGTCTGTCACACCACCTGCAGAGCAGACAGCACCGGAAAAACTCCCCGAATCGCAGCCGCAGAAACCGGCCGCCAACACCGATACCGCACCGGCAACCTCATCTGCTACCCTTGCCACAACGGTAACGGCGCCGGTTCCGGCCAAACCCGATGACCTGATCGTGACGCCGGATGCGGTGCGCGATGGCCAGGTACGGGTGATTGATGGCCGCTGGCGTGTCACTATCGACCAGATGCCGACGCCAACCGGTAAGCCTCCGGTGATGCGCTTCCAGTTTAAAAACGGCAAAGGCAGCGTGCAGATCACCCAGGGCAATACCACCTGTAAAGCGGATGTCAGCGCGGCCATGACCAGCGCCGGTAACCTGGTGATTGAGAGCCGCTACACGGCGAAGTGCCAGAACAATTCGCGCTACCGTATGCCACTGCTGGTCTGCCATGCGAGCATCGGTGCCGCAGTGTGTGAAGCGCAGTATGCTGATGACCGGGTCTTCCCGATGACGATTAAGCGTGAGAGTAAATAACGATGCTGGCTCCCCTGATCGATGACAAACAAAAAATTTCGCTGATTGAAAACAGCGGCGTGCAGTTTCTGGATTTCGGCCTGCAACTCTCAGATACCCCGGCGCGCCGCCAGTTTGTGCGCCAGACCGCCAACGGCCCGCTGCTGCGCCTGAACGTCGATGGCAACAGCGGTAAGTTCCTGCTCTATCCGGAAGATGGCGGCGCTGCAGAAGTGGTGCGCCCGGAGTCTGATATCGCGCTGGCGGACTCGCTGTCCCTGCTGTCAGCCTGCTGGCTGCCGCTGCCGATGCTGCGCTGTGCCAGCGGACGTCGTTTCATCGGCGGTCCTGAAAACTGGGCGCGGATGCGTCTGGTTGCGCTGCCCGCGCCCGATGCAGCGGGCAATACCCATCGCGTAAGCCTGGCCTTTGATACCCGCTGCGTGGCGGAACAGGATGGCGGTGAACAGCTCGGCCTCAGCCCGGCTGATGCTCAGAACGGTGTGACTTTTGCGCTCGCCTGGCACAACTACGAGCTGGGTGATTTTCTTGACCTGACCTGGGTTGACGGCTGGCTGCGTGAATCCTTTACCGACCGCGTCTCCGATCGCCGCGAACAGGCGATTAATCAGGCGCTGCGCGAGTTTGAGTATCAGGCGCACTACCTCAATCTGCTGGAGCTGCTGGGCGAACAGCTCGACCTCAGCGAGATCCATATTCAGGCCGCCACGCTGCAGACCCCGGCGGTCAACGTCGATATCATTCTGGATGTCGGTAACTCCCATACCTGCGGCATTCTGGTGGAAGATCACCCGGAAGAGAGCAACGGCCTGAAGCAGACCTATGAGCTGCAGTTGCGCGATCTGTCGCAGCCGCATCAGGTTTACAACGAGCTGTTTGACAGCCGTCTGGAGTTTGCCGAGACCCGGTTTGGCAAAGCGAACTTCTCGCTGGAGAGCGGTCGTGAGCAGGCCTTTATGTGGCCTTCTCTGACGCGCGTCGGCCGTGAAGCGAGCCGTCTGGCCCTGCAGCGTGTGGGACTGGAAGGCAGTACCGGCCTCTCCAGCCCGCGCCGTTATCTGTGGGATGAGGCGCGCTATCAGCCAGGCTGGCGTTTTAACACGCCCGGCGAGCAGGCTGAACCGCTGGCCTATGCCGCACCCTTTACCACCCTGCTTAACGACGAAGGGCAGCCGCTTTCGACGCTGGCACCCGACGATCGTCTGCCGGTCTTTTCTCCGCACTACAGCCGCAGTTCGCTGATGACCTTTATGCTGTGTGAGCTGCTGGCTCAGGCGCTGATGCAGATGAACAGCGCGGCACAGCGTCAGCGGATGCCGCAGAGCCACGCTCCGCGTCAGCTGCGCCATGTGATCCTGACGCTGCCGTCAGCGATGCCGAAGCCGGAGCGTGAAATTTTCCGCCGCCGGATGCAGGAAGCGCTGGCGCTGGTCTGGAAAGCGGAAGGCTGGCTGGCTGACGAAGATGACCTTTCACCATCACTGCCTCGTCAGAATCCGAAACCGCTGCCGGATGTTCAGATGGAGTGGGATGAAGCGACCTGTGGTCAGATGGTCTGGCTGTTTAATGAAACCCAGGTCAACTTTGCCGGTCGCGCCGAAGACTTTTTCAGCAGCATGGCCCGTCCGGATCGCCCGCGCGATGCTGACGAACTGCCAGGCAAGAGCCTGCGCATCGCCTCGATTGATATCGGCGGCGGCACTACTGACCTCGCCATCACCCAGTATCGCCTGGATGATGGTCAGGGCAACAACGTCAAAATCACGCCGCGACTGCTGTTCCGCGAGGGCTTTAAAGTCGCGGGCGACGATATCCTGCTGGATGTGATTCAGCTCTGGATTTTACCGGCGCTGCAGCAGCATCTGCAGAAAGCGGGCCTGACGCTGGCGGAACCGCTGATGAACAAGCTGTTTGGTCACGACAGCCGCATGGACGGCCAGGCCACGCTGCGTCAGCAGGTCACCTTACAACTGTTTATTCCGCTGGCGCAGGCGGTACTGGAACGCTACGAAAACTGGGATCCGCTGGTGAGCCACGCGGAGATCAACGCGCTGTTTGGCGAGCTGGTCGAGCAGCCTCCGGGCGCAGCGGTACTGGCCTTCGTCAACGGCGAGATTCAGCGCGAACTGGGCGGTAACAGCCGCTTTGACCTGCTGCAGGTGCCGCTGGTGGTGAGCCTGTCACAGCTGCACGGGGAATTTATGCAGCACCGGATGGCGATTATCCCGGCGCTGCGTTCAATGTGTGAAGTGGTGTCGCTCTACCAGTGTGACGTGCTGCTGCTGACCGGTCGCCCGTCGCGCTTCCCGGGCATTCAGGCGCTGGTGCGTCATCTGCAACCGCTGCCGGGCAGCCGTATTCTGTCGCTGGAAGGCTATCACACCAGCGACTGGTATCCGTTTAACAAACATGGCCGCATCGACAATCCAAAATCGACTGCGGCGGTTGGCGCGATGCTCTGCCTGCTGGCGCTGGATCTGCGCCTCAGCAGCTTCTGGTTCCGCGCAGGCGATTTTGAACCCTACTCGACGATTCGCTATCTTGGCATGCTCGACGAAAACCAGGCGCTGACGGACGAGAACCTCTGCTACAGCGAAATTGACCTCGACGATCCCGGCTATGTGCTGGATAAAAAGCGCAGTTTCCGTATTCGCGGCAACGTCTGTCTCGGCTTCCGCCAGCTCGATAACGATCGCTGGCCCGCCTCGCCGCTCTATAGCCTGACGCTGAACGACGCTACCCTGGCGCGTAAAGTGGCCGGTGAGAGCGTGCTGCGCATCCGGCTGGCGGTAAAAGCCGGACCCGACGCGTCCGGCCCGGAAAGTCTGGTGCTGAGCGATGCCCGCCTGGATGATGGCACCCGTGTGCCGCTGGAGCAGTTGAGTCTTAAGCTGAATACCCTGTCGGCAACCGGCAATGCCAATGCGCAATACTGGATTGACAGCGGGAGCGTGTGTAAACGATGAAAGCCCTGAAACCCCGTCAGCCGCAAACGCTGGCAAAACGTCTTGGCCTGTTGCAGGACGCCCTGAATAACAGTCTGGCCTGGATTGAGAGCAGCCGTGAGCAGTCGCCGCGTCTGGCGCTGGAAGCAGAAACCCTGACGCTGCAACTGCGCCAGGCGCGCGTGCAGACTCAGGCGCTGGCGCAGCAGGTGGCGCGTCCGGTGACGCTGGCGCTGTTTGGTCAGTCGCAGGCGGGTAAAGCCTGGCTGCTGAACGAAATGGTGGCCGATGCACAGGGCCAGTTAGTGACCCGCATGGGCGATAAACTGCTGAACTGGTTTCAGCATATCAATCCCGGCAACCTCGATTTTGCTACCGCCACCCGTTTCAGCCATCAGCGCGAGCCGCTTTCAAACGAGTGGCCGGTTGAACTGACGCTGCTGAGTGAAGCGGAGATCGTACGGCTGATGGTCGCCTGTGCCGGCGCGACAATGCCCGACACCGCACAGATCGACAGCGCACTGCAGCGCCTGCAGCGTCATCGTCTCGCCACGCCGCTGGCGGGTCTGGAAGGCGATGCGCTGGTGACACTCTGGTCCTGGTGCCGTCGTCGTGCGCACCACGATGCGCGGCTTGATCGTCATTTCTGGCCGCAGGCGGTTGAGCTTGCGCCCTGGCTCAGCGTTGACGACCGGGTACAGCTTTTTTCACTGCTGTGGCCTGGTCAGCCTGAACTGAATGAAATGCTGCGCACCCTGCTGCATCTGCGTCACCAGCTGCGTAACAGCAGCCGGGTGCTTGCTCCACTGAGCCTGCTGACCGACACATCACTGCTGCCGGCCGAGCAGCTGATTGTGCCAGCCAGTGAGCAGGATCAGCAGCAGCTGGTGGAAATCTGCCCGCTGAATGGTAACCGCATCGGTAAGGCGCAGAACGTGCCGCTGGGATTACTGGCGCTGCTGACGCTGGAAGTGCTGGTGCCGCTGAGTTCCACACCGCGTACCGCGCTCTATGATGATGCCGATATGCTGGAACTCCCCGCGCCAGGCCAGTCCGGTGACGCGGCAACCCAGGAAGATCGTCAGCGCCTGCAGCAGCAGGATCCGCTGCGTGCCCAACTGCTGGAACAGAAACGCGCCCTGCTGCCCGGTTTTTACGCCGCACGTCAGGCAATTGATCTGCTGCTGGTCTGTACCGCAGCCAGCCAGCGTCAGGATGCCGACCTCGCCAGCGAAACGCTGCGCGAATGGCAGCGTCAGCAGCCCGCACAGGAATCTGCAGAGAAACCGCGTCTGATCTGGGCGATTACCCCTTTCGATGCCCGCCATCAGCAGGTCAATGTGGATGAAGCGGTGCAGCGTCAGATGGGACAGCCCGGTCAGCACTGGGGATCGATGCTGGCACTGGATCGCGCGGGCGTCGACCGCATGGCGAGCTGGTTGCAGGATGAGATGCAGCCGGAAGCGCGCCGCGACATGCTGCTGGCTCAGCTGGCGCAGATTCAGCACGCTGTGGTGGAGCGGCGTTTATTGCCCTGGACCGAAGCGGGTGCCAGCCCGGAACAGGCGGCACGCAAACAGAATATCGCCGATACGCTACTGAAGTGTTTACAGCATCGGACCGGCCTGCATGGCGAGCTGCTGGAACGCCTGCAGCCGCCGCGTGAGGCGCTGCGTCAGCTGTGGCTCAATCAGTCCGCCTTACAAGGCAGCAAACCGGCCAGTATTCAGGCACCGGAAAATCAGTTTGGCATCGGATTTGAATTTGACCTGTTCAGTGAGAGCCCGGCTGAAGCACCGGTTCAGCCACGCCAGAGTCTGCAGAGCGCTCAGCAGTATCCGCGTCAGGTGCTGCTGCTGTGGCTGGATCATCTGCGTCAGCTGCCGGAAAACCGCAGCCTGCTGGCGTTGCTGAACGTGGATAAGCCAACGATGGAGTGGCTGGTTGAGGAGCTGATCACGGCCGGATTCCGCACCGATATCGCGCAAAAGCTGCAGCAGGCGCTGCATGAGCCCGATACGCAGAGCGTCAGTCATGAATCACGCGCGGATCGTCAGGTGACGCGGGCGATGACGGTGCTGGGGGATTTTGTAGCCTGGCTCGGCTTTTTACAGCGTCCTGAAACTGAACGCCCTGCCAGCCGCGTTAACCGGGGTCAGGTGATTTTCTCGCGTCCTCCGGCTCCCAGCGTCAGCTTCAGTGCCGGTCAGCGTCTGACCAAACTCTCTGCCGCCCCGGCCAACCACACGGCCTACTATATCTACGACTGGCTGGTGGGGCTGAACCAGGTCATCATTGAGAACAATGGTTACACTGGCGGCGGCGATCTGCCGCTGGCAGCTCGCGAAGCGCTGGTTGCGCTGCTTAAGCCGCTTCGCGCTTAATCAATGATCAGGCGCAGTTCGCCCTCCAGCGACTGCGCCGCCTCTTCCAGCAGCGCCAGCACCGGCGCTAAATCGGCCTGATGCGCGGCATAGTGCTGCAACCACATTGTGGCAGGCAGCGCCATCCCGCCCGTCAGCCAGTCCCATAACGCATCCAGATTATGTCCGAAGGTCTGCGGACAGCCGCTCTGCTCAGCAAACTGCTGATAAAACGCCGCGCGCGTGGTGAGCTGACGCAGGTCAAAGGTCAGATTAAGCATGATCAGGGCACCTGCCTGAAACTGCGGTAGTGATCGGTGGAGATAAACACCAGCCCGTCAGAGGAGTAAACCAGGCGATCGGCATCGCGATGGCCGCAGCGATAATTCACATCCGCTTCATACCACTGACGGCCTGCACGCGCGGGCAGACGCTTCTCACGATTCGTAAAGCGATCGCCGCCGATGGCTTTGCCAGGCAACACGTCACACAGGTTGCCTTTGGCCGGATTCCAGCCACGCTTGCGCGCGTCGTTTTTGGTGAGGTAGTAGTCCGGCAGTTGCTGATGCTGCAGCACCCAGCGCGCCACGGTATGGGCGTCAGTCAGGGTGGCGATATCCGCCTGGGCAGGGGCTGAAACGGAATTCAGATAGGGTTTTAGGCCGTAGAAACAGGCCGCGAGGACGAGAAAAAGTCCAATCCAGAGTTTTTTTGACATGATGGCATCCGTGACGACAGGACGCAGATGATACCAGTTTTGCGCGCAGAGAAAAGCGCGGGCCAGACAAGCTGGCCCTGGCGAGGTTATGCTGCGTGCGAATCCCCGCTGTGCCGACGCCATGCACCCGGCGCGACGCCATACTGGCGTTTGAAGCTGCGGTTAAAGGATTGCTGGGAGTCGAAACCTAACGAGATCGCCACATTGAGAATCGGTTCATCTGTGCTGGTCAGGCGGTCGGCTGATTTCTTCAGCTTCTTAACCCGGATGTATTCACCCAGTGGATAACCGGTGTGCTCTTTAAACATGCGCTGCAGGTGCCATTTGGAGTAGCCCGCGCGCTCTGAAACGGTATCCAGATCCAGACGTGCTTCGATGTTGTTATCAATCCAGTCGATTAAATCGTGAATAAAAGCATCACTCATCATTCCAGTCTCTCCTGTCGCCGTAGCGAAAAGTATTAGTATCAGTTGCAGTTACACTTAAGGGTGGCTGACTATGCCATTTAATGCAAGTTTTATTAGTACATTAAATGCCGCACTATTTGTGGGGGTTTAGTTAAGTTGTTCAGGCTTTCATCGCCCTGCCCTAAACCGCACATAAAGTGTATCTGTTATTCTTGCAGTTGCCAGCCACGCAAGCCTACACTCACCGCGATTAATTGCAATCTTAAAAGTTGCAAATATTGGCCTGCAGGCCGCCTGTTTATATCTATCGCGGAATAACAACAATGATTACGAACCGGGTTCGTCAGGGTTTAACCCTCTTAGGGATGGTACTGCTCATCACGCAACTGAGCGGCTGCGATAAGGGTGTGGCGCAAAACGCCGCTCCCCCGCCGCCTGAAGTGAGTGCCGCCCCCGTGCTGATCAAACCGGTCAGTCAGTGGGATAATTTCAATGGCCGGGTTGAAGCGGTGCAGAGCGTGCAGTTGCGTCCGCGCGTCTCTGGCTACATTGATGCCGTTAACTATCGTGAAGGCGATGAGGTCAGAAAAGGTCAGGTACTGTTTACCATTGATGACCGGAGTTACCGCGCGGCGCTGGAGCAGGCCAAAGCGGAACTGGCCCGGGCGCGCAGTCAGGCGAGTCTGGCCCGCAGCGAATCGGGCCGCAGCGAGAAGCTGATCGGCACGCAGGCGATTTCCCGCGAAGCGTGGGAGCAGCGTCGTTCTGCCGCCAGTCAGGCGCAGGCGGATGTGCTGGCCGCAGAGGCCGCGGTCGATATGGCGCAGCTGAACCTCGACTTCACCCGCGTTACCGCGCCGATTGATGGTCGCGCCAGCCGGGCGATGATCACCGCCGGTAACCTGGTGACCGCCGGCGACAGCGCCAGTGTGTTAACCACGCTGGTGTCGCAGCAGCAGATGTATGTCTATTTCGATGTCGATGAGAACACCTTCCTGAACTATCAGGCGATGGCGCGTCAGGGCCAGCAGCGCCATGCGCTGCCGGTTGAGATTGCGCTGGTCGGCGAACAGGGTTTCCCGCACCAGGGCAAAATTGACTTTCTGGATAACCAGCTGACCGCCAGCACCGGCACCATTCGTATGCGCGCCCTGCTCGACAATCAACAGCGTCAGTTTACGCCTGGCCTGTTTGCCCGCGTGCGTCTGCCCGGCAGCGCGCAGTTCGAGGCGGTGCTGATTGATGATAAAGCGGTATTGACCGACCAGGATCGCAAGTATGTCTACGTGGTGGATGGCGAAGGTAAAGCGCAGCGGCGCGATATCCAGCCTGGCGCGATGGTGGATGGTCTGCGCATCGTTAAATCGGGTCTGCAATCCGGCGACAAGGTCATCATCGCCGGTCTGCAAAAAGTATTTATGCCCGGCATGCCGGTCACTGCTCAGCCGGTCGCCATGCGTGCGGCAGCCGCTCAATAACCCGAGGCCGCTATGGACTTTTCCCGCTTTTTTATCGACCGGCCCATTTTTGCTGCGGTGCTGTCGATCCTGATTTTTGTGACCGGGGTGATTGCCATCCCGCTGCTGCCAGTCAGTGAATATCCCGACGTTGTGCCACCCAGCGTGCAGGTGCGTGCCGAATATCCAGGCGCTAACCCGAAAGTGATTGCGGATTCCGTGGCGACGCCGCTGGAAGAGGCAATCAACGGCGTCGAAAACATGATGTACATGAAGTCAGTGGCCGGTTCTGACGGCGTGCTGGTAACTACCGTCACCTTCCGTCCAGGCACCGATCCTGACCAGGCGCAGGTGCAGGTGCAGAACCGCGTAGCGCAGGCGGAAGCCCGTCTGCCGGAAGATGTGCGTCGGCTGGGGATCACCACCCAGAAGATGTCGCCGACCCTGACGCTGGTCGTCCACATGTTCTCACCGAACAATACCTACGATTCGCTCTACCTGCGTAACTACGCCACCCTCAAGGTGAAAGATGAGCTGGCCCGCCTGCCGGGTGTCGGTCAGATCCAGATTTTCGGCGCAGGCGAGTATGCGATGCGCGTCTGGCTTGATCCTAATAAAGTGGCGGCGCGTGGTCTGACCGCCTCTGACGTAGTGACGGCGATGCAGGAGCAGAACGTGCAGGTCTCTGCCGGTCAGCTGGGTGCCGAGCCGCTGAAAAAACAGAGCGATTTTCTGCTGTCAATCAACACCCAGGGACGACTGGAGAGCGAGCAGCAGTTTGGCGATATCATCCTGAAAACCTCGGAAGATGGTTCGCTGGTGCGGCTGCGCGACGTGGCGCGGATTGAGATGGGCTCGGGCAGCTATGCCCTGCGCTCGCAGCTGAATAACAAAGATGCGGTCGGTATCGGTATCTTCCAGGCGCCTGGTGCCAACGCCATCGACCTCTCCAATGCGGTTCGCGCCAAAATGGATGAGCTGGCGACCCGCTTCCCCAACGACGTGAAATGGGCCGCGCCTTACGATCCGACGGTGTTTGTCCGCGACTCGATTAAAGCCGTGGTGCAGACCCTGCTGGAAGCGGTCATTCTGGTCGTGCTGGTGGTGATTCTGTTCCTGCAGACCTGGCGCGCCTCGATCATTCCCCTGCTGGCGGTGCCGGTTTCGATAGTCGGTACCTTTAGCGTGCTCTATCTGCTTGGCTTCTCGCTGAATACGCTGAGCCTGTTCGGGCTGGTGCTGGCGATTGGTATCGTGGTGGATGACGCCATTGTGGTGGTGGAGAATGTCGAACGTAACATTGAGATGGGGCTGTCGCCGCGCGCCGCTGCACATCAGGCGATGCGTGAGGTCTCCGGGCCGATCATCGCCATTGCGCTGGTGCTGTGCGCGGTGTTTGTGCCGATGGCGTTTCTCTCTGGCGTCACCGGGCAGTTCTACAAGCAGTTCGCCACTACCATCGCCATCTCTACAGTGATCTCTGCCATTAACTCGCTGACGCTCTCGCCTGCGCTGGCGGCGATGCTGCTGAAAGATCATCACGCGCCGAAAGACCGGCTGACGCGGATCATTGATGCGCTGTTTGGCTGGCTGTTCCGGCCGTTTAACCGCTTCTTCCAGCGCAGTGCCCATGGTTATGAATCGCTGGTGGGCCGTACGCTGCGTCGCCGTGGCGCCGTGTTTGGCGTCTATATTCTGCTGCTGGCGGGTGCCGGATTTATGTTCCACACCGTGCCGGGTGGATTTATTCCGACGCAGGATAAGCTCTACCTGATTGGTGGCGTGAAGATGCCGGAAGGTTCCTCTCTGGCGCGCACGGATGAAGTGATTCGTAAGATGTGCGAAATCGGTATGCAGACCGAAGGCGTCGCCTATGCGGTAGCGTTCCCCGGCCTGAATGCATTGCAGTTCACCAATACGCCGAACAGCGGCACGGTGTTCTTCGGTCTTAAGCCGTTTAATGAGCGCAAACATACGGCGGCGGAGATCAACGCTGAGATCAATGCGAAGATCGCGCAAATCCAGCAGGGCTTTGGCTTCTCGATTATGCCACCGCCGATTCTGGGGCTTGGCCAGGGCTCGGGCTATTCGCTCTATGTGCAGGACCGCGCGGGTCTGGGTTATGGCGCACTGCAGACGGCGATTAATACGCTGTCGGGCAGCATCATGCAGACGCCAGGGATGCACTTCCCCATCTCCTCTTATCAGGCCAACGTTCCGCAGCTTGATGTGAAGGTAGACCGGGATAAAGCCAAAGCTCAGGGAGTATCGCTGACCGCGCTGTTCAGCACGCTCCAGACCTATCTCGGCTCGTCTTATGTGAATGACTTTAACCGCTTTGGCCGCACCTGGCGGGTGATGGCGCAGGCTGACGGGGATTTCCGCGACAGCATCGAAGATATCGCTAACCTGCGTACCCGAAACGATCGTGGTGAGATGGTGCCGATTGGCAGCATGGTCAACATTACCACCACCTACGGTCCCGACCCGGTGATCCGCTATAACGGCTATCCGGCGGCGGATTTGATTGGTGATGCCGACCCACGCGTGCTCTCCTCGGCGCAGGCGATGAGTCAGCTGGAAGCGATGTCCGGTCAGCTATTGCCAAACGGCATGAACATCGAGTGGACCGATCTGAGTTATCAGCAGTCAACGCAGGGCAATACCGCGCTGATTGTCTTCCCGATGGCCGTGTTGCTGGCGTTCCTGGTGCTGGCCGCGCTGTATGAGAGCTGGACGCTGCCGCTGGCGGTAATCCTGATTGTGCCGATGACCATGCTCTCTGCGCTGTTTGGCGTCTGGCTGACTGGCGGTGACAACAACGTCTTCGTGCAGGTCGGACTGGTGGTGCTGATGGGGCTGGCCTGTAAGAACGCGATTCTGATCGTCGAGTTTGCGCGAGAGCTGGAGATTCAGGGCAAAGGGATTGTGGAAGCGGCGCTGGAAGCGTGTCGCCTGCGTCTGCGTCCGATTGTGATGACCTCCATCGCCTTTATCGCCGGTACAATACCGCTGATTCTGGGTGAAGGCGCGGGTGCAGAGGTGCGCGGCGTTACGGGTATTACGGTCTTCTCCGGCATGCTCGGCGTGACGCTGTTCGGCCTGTTCCTGACGCCGGTGTTCTACGTCGCCCTGCGCAAGCTGGTGACGCGCCGGTCAGGTAGTGCATCGTCCGTGACGGCGTAAACCGTAAAAGTTAAAAGGGGGCGATCATACGATCGCCCCCTTTTTTTGCCTGTGATTCACAGATGCCGGCAGATTCTGCCTTGCAGGTTAGCGCCGCTTCAATCTTTCATTCAGCGTTTCAATGATAAACGCATTCAGCGAGGTTTCATTTTGCGCGGCAGCCTGAGACAGCCGCTCTCCCAGCGATTCAGGATAGCGCAGCGTAAAGGTCTTAATTTTTTCCTGCTCAGCATAGGGATTAATGCCGGAGTCTGCACAATCTTCCAGGTATTCGCGCAGCGAAATCTCGCCCTCTTTGTACAGCCCCTGTACGCTGTCAGAGACAAAATCACAGTAGCCTGACAGGCCAGTAAAGCGCCCACGGAACATGTTGAGTTCAGGAACATAGGTGATCACGGCGGGTTGCCCGGCGACATTAGCCAGATCTGAATTATTATTCATCTTTGACCTCCAGCGTTCTGCTTGCGGGCAGATGATCAGGTCCGAATTTCAATCCGGGCTTTGCGTCCCAGCTGAGCCAGCGCCAGCTCCACATTTTCGACTTTCGATGAGTGCTCTACATCCAGTAGTCGATCAACCTGTGGGCCATTCACGCCCAGCTGGCGTGCCAGATCGACTTTACGGGTGCCGGTTTCAATCATTGCGTTGTAAAGTGCCGCTTTCATTGCCACCAGTACAGGCACAGAGACAATGTACTCTCCTTCCAGCGGTTTACTGGCAACCGGAATCGGACGACGCGTATCCATCTCGAGAGAGATTGCCGTCACCAGTCCATCTTCGGCTTCTGCAAGTGCTTCCTCAACGGTGTCGCCGACGGAATGCAGTAACGGCAAATCACGACACGAGACCTCATAGGTATCGGTTTTGGCGTCATGAGTTAATCTGACGGCATAATTAAACATAGAGTTACCTCTCTGATCGGGCTCACAGGCCCAGATCTTTTAAAATTTTTCTGCGCGTACCTTCAGGCATTTCTTTCGCTCCGTGATCCGGAAAAATGGATTGCCTGTCGCCCAGGAAGACCTTGAAATGGCTGCTTCCACTGCGGTGCTTAGTCAAAATAGCGCCCTGCTGAATGAGCCAGCGTCTGAATTCACTGTACTTCATCGCGTTCCCTCGCTGTGTATAACAGCAAGAATAACATTGGTGATAATCAATACAACATTTATGTTGTGATGGATGCTGAATTTTCAAATGATTGATCAGGTTCAGCGTGATAACCGACTCCAGGAAAGTGAGTTATTGGCTTATGGCAGATTTGAGGCAGGAAGTTACTGACCAGCAGGCATAAAAAAAGCCGCTAATCAGCGGCTCTTTTTGCAGAGATCATCAATCTCTTCGGGTTCCGGTTCCGGCACGGCAGTGCAGTTGCTGGTATCGCGTTTCTTCAGTTCGTTCAGTGCGTCTGCCACGGTGCGTTTTGCCAGCACATCCAGCGACGCCT
The DNA here is from genome assembly GCF_007558755.1 of Pantoea sp. paga. Classification (NCBI taxonomy): domain Bacteria; kingdom Pseudomonadati; phylum Pseudomonadota; class Gammaproteobacteria; order Enterobacterales; family Erwiniaceae; genus Pantoea; species Pantoea sp. paga. The sequence goes on along the minus strand of NZ_VLTF01000001.1, from coordinate 236,105 downwards.
GCTCGGCTTCATCGGCTATCGACTTGAAGTACCAGCAGAGATTAGCACTGACCAGACAGCGCGGCGCAACGTCAGGACGCGCGGCCCAGATTTTTTTGTCTTCGATCACGGAGACATAGATATCCCGCAGGGTAATTTCCGCAGCAGGACGGCCCAGATGAATCGAACCGGTACGGCCCAGCGTGGAGACGATAATGCCGTCACGGGTCAGCGGGACCATTAATTTTCGTATGAAACTGGGATTCGCTTCCAGCCCGTAGGCCAGAATCGCGCTGGTAGAGCGTTTTCCCATTTGCTCCGCCATCGCTACGCTCAGAACCATTTGCAAAGCTGTCGGGAAGCGGTAATCAAGCATTTCTTTATCCTGAGTTGCGGTGCATCTTATTGTTTTATTGCCGCATAAGTGAACAATCAATGAGCAATAAATATAACAAACACTGTTGCTTTTTTGAAGCAAACCGGCGGTGACAAGGCACGTATTCACCAAAGGCTGAGGCCCGATAGCACAAGGTGCTTAGCCTGCTAACTGCCCTCTTCCTGCGGAGCAGGAAGAACCGTTCCGTTATGCCGTGGTGGCCGATGCCGCCGGTAATCGCTGCTTCAGTGCCATAACCAGTACCACGTTAAAGATTGCCAGGGCGCAAAGCAACCACAGCGTCGCCGATGCTCCCATCTTTTCAAACACATATCCACCTATCAGCGGCGTCAGTGCCTGCCCCATCAACGCCGGACGGGCCATTTTACCCACCACGATCGCATAGGACTCTGGTTTGACCATCGCCAGCGGTAAAGTTCCGCGCACGATGGCACGTAAGCCATTTCCTGCGCCATACAGCACCATGCTCAGCAACGCCATCTGCGGAAACAGTGCCAGTAACAGCAAGCCCAGCGCCACCAGCCCGACGGAAAAAAAGGTGGTGCGGATGGGATGGCTGCGTTCAAAGGCTATATCGACGAGTCGGGATCCCACCTGGCACGGACCAAGTACGGCGCTGATCGCCAGCGCCGAGGTCAGCGTATGGCCACTCGCCTGCAACAAGGCGATAAGCTGCACGGAAATAGCCGTCATGATCACTGACGCCAGGGTAAAAATGGCACACAGCAGCCAGAACAGCGCAGGCGCAATCTCCACCGTGCCAGGCTGCGGACTCAGTCGTTTCACCGGCCGCTTAGCATGACTGTCGGGTAAAGCAAACAGATAGGCGGGCAGCACGCAGACGACCATCAGTGCCGCAATAATCAGCGACGCGTTTCGCCAGCCGAATCCGTGGATTAACAACGCCGTTCCCGGCCAGACCAGCGTAGTGCAGAAGCCAGATATCAGGGTGATACCGGTGATCGCTGCACGCGCCTGACCGCCATAGCAGGTGCCGAGCGTGGCAAATAGTGCGTCATAAAGGCCCATCGCCATACCGATGCCAATAATTACCCAGGCAAACAGAAACAGCGGCAGAGAGTGGCTATAAGCCATGATCACCAGCCCCACCGCCATCACCATGCCACTCAGCGCCAGCAACAGGCGGCCACCGGTACGGGCGATAATTCTGCCAGCCAGCGGTGACAGCAGGCCCGATACCAGAATCCCGGTCGAGAGCGCGCCATAAATCCACTGCTGTGACCAGCCTGTCTCAGCCGCAATCGGATTCGCCATCACTGCCATCAGGTAGAACGACCCGCCCCACGAGAGGATCTGCACCCAGCCCAGGGTAATAATGGCGGCGATAGCGGGTTTGTTGTTCTGATTCACAAGCGTTCTCTTGGTTAGCAGGCGAACCGTTTTTATAACATGTTCTGCGATAAGCCAAAATGCGTGATGCCCTTTCGACTGGATAGCCAGGCAGGCCGCACGGTTTTGAGTAAAACACTTTTAGTATGTTGTAACTATAGCGTGCTTGCATCCTCGTCAGGCTTCTGCCACATTGTGGACGTTGTAACTATGGAGGCACAACATGACGCGCTACGACTTAGTGGCTGATATGCATCAATGTGTAAATGACCTGGAACTGGCGCTGGGTGAATTGCGTCAGCAGATTGAAGCGCAGCCTCTGCTGATCGCCCGCGTCTTCAGCCTGCCGCCGGTGGTTAAAGGCCGCGAACATGAAGCGATCACCCGGATTGCCGTCGAGCAGCATCTCGGTGAGAGCGCGTTAAAGATGGCGCTTGACCACTACTGCCGCCTGTTTATGCAGCATCAGTCAGAACAGCTGAGCACCAAGGCTGCCGTGCGCTTACCTGGCGCGCTCTGTATCGAATGCGACGCGCAGCAGGAAGCGGAGATCGGCGCACTGGTCGACGTCATCAATCAGCTGAAAGCACGGCTGGAGCAGCTGATTACGGTGGACTCTGGCCTGCCGAGTGAGGCGCGTTTTGAGTTTGTCCACCAGCATTTGCGCGGGCTGATCACCCTGAATGCCTATCGCACTATCACCCTGCTGAGCGCACCCGACAGCCTGCGTTTCGGCTGGGCCAACAAGCACATTATCAAGAATCTCAAGCGCGAAGAGGTGATCGCCCAGCTGGAAAAAAGCCTGAAGTCGGGACGTGCAAAAGCGCCGTGGTCACGTGAACAGTGGGCGGAAAAAGTGCAGGAGGAGCTGGCAAGCGTGCGTGCCCTACCCGCCTCGGCACGATTGAAAATCAAGCGCCCGGTGAAAGTCCAGCCGGTTGCACGCGTCTGGCGCGCGGATGAACAAAAACAGACTCAGCTGGCCTGTCCTTCACCGATTCTGGTTATCTGTCGCGATCGCAGCCAGGTTCCGGTACTGGGCGAATTGCTTAACTACGATGCCGATAATATTAACCATCGTTATAAACCTGCTGCAGAACCGCTGAATCTTTTAATCCCCAGACTGCATCTGTGGGTCGATTGTCCGATATAAATTAAAAAGGCCAGCATTCGCTGGCCTCTGACCCACTCAAACCCTACGACTTCATGCTGCCGACCATCTCTTCCGGCCGTACCCAGGCATCAAACTCCTCTTCGGTAAGATAACCCAGCTTCAGCGCCGAGCCTTTCAGCGTCAGCCCCTCTTTGTGCGCCTTCTTGGCAATTTCTGCCGCTTTGTCATAACCAATATGGGTATTCAGCGCCGTCACCAGCATCAGCGATTCGTTAAGCAGTTGATCGATGCGCTCACGCACCGGCTCAATACCGACCGCGCAGTGATGATTAAAGCTGTCCATGCCATCCGCCAGCAGGCGAATCGATTGCAGGAAGTTATGGATTACCATCGGACGGAACACGTTAAGCTCAAAGTTACCGGATGCGCCGCCCATGTTGATCGCCACATCGTTACCCATCACCTGACAGCAGAGCATGGTCATCGCTTCGCACTGGGTCGGGTTAACTTTACCCGGCATGATGGAGCTGCCTGGCTCATTTTCCGGGATGGCGATTTCGCCGATGCCGCAGCGCGGGCCGGAAGAGAGCCAGCGCACGTCGTTCGCGATTTTCATCAGCGAGGCGGCCAGCCCTTTCAGCGCGCCATGTGCATGCACCAGCGCATCACAGGTTGCCAGCGCCTCAAACTTGTTTGGCGCAGTGACAAACGGCTGCTGCGTGAGATCGGCCAGCGCCTTCGCCACGCGCACCGCATATTCCGGATGGGTATTCAGGCCGGTGCCTACTGCGGTGCCGCCCAGCGCCAGTTCCGCCACGTGCGGAATGCTCTGCTCAATATGCTTAAGGTTATGCTCCAGCATCGCCACCCAGCCGGAAATCTCCTGGCCCAGGGTCAGCGGCGTGGCATCCTGCAGGTGAGTACGGCCAATCTTGACGATATCTTTAAAGGCGTCGGACTTCTGGCTCAACGTCTTTTTCAGTACCTGAATCTGAGGGATCAGCTGTTCGCGCAGGGCGATAACGGCGGCAACGTGCATCGCCGTCGGGAAGACATCGTTGGAGCTCTGGCTCTTGTTCACATCGTCGTTGGGATGAACCAGCCTCGCCATACCACGCTCGCCGCCGAGGATTTCACTGGCGCGGTTCGCCAGCACTTCATTCATGTTCATATTGGTCTGGGTGCCGGAACCGGTCTGCCAGATCGCCAGCGGGAATTCATCCGCATGCTTGTCAGCCAGCACCTCATCGGCCGCGCTGACAATCGCCTCGGCGCGGTCAGCGGGCAGCAGTCCCAGATCGCGGTTAACGCTGGCCGCGGCGCGCTTGGTCAGTGCCAGCGCATGCACCAGCGCGGTCGGCATTTTTTCGGTTGAGATGCGGAAGTGTTCCAGTGAGCGCTGTGTCTGCGCGCCCCACAGTTTGTCTGCCGGTACGTCGATGGGGCCCATTGAATCTTTCTCAATGCGATTGGCTGCCATGAATACGTCTCCTTCATCTGGTTTTTAAAAGAATGACCGCCCGGTACGTCATTACGATCGACTGCCGGGCGGTCAGGATAGTAATACACAATAATTTAACATTATCAGAGCTTAGCGTCCTTTTGCGCTGGAGATGTATTTTTACCGGCAGTTTCTGCTTTAATACTGGCAATAATTTCCCGTGATAAAGGGTTATACAATGCAAAAAATGAACAATACGCTGCAAAACTACGCATGGGGCAGCAAAACTGCGTTGACTGAGCTTTACGGAATCGCTAATCCACAGGGGCTGCCGATGGCGGAACTCTGGATGGGCGCACATCCGAAAAGCCCCTCCACCGTGATTGACCAGGACAGCGAGCGTTCGCTGCGTGACGTGATTAATGCCGCGCCTGCCGCCATGCTGGGCGAAGCGGTGGCACAGCGTTTTGGTGAACTGCCCTTCCTGTTCAAAGTGTTGTCTGCCGATCAGCCGCTGTCGATTCAGGTCCATCCCAGCAAACGCGCGGCCGAAGTGGGCTTTGCCCGTGAGAATGCGGCGGGTATTCCGCTGACAGCTGCTGAGCGTAATTATAAAGATGCCAACCACAAGCCGGAGCTGGTCTTCGCGCTGACGCCCTTCCAGGCGATGAATGGCTTTCGCACCCTGACGGAGATGGTTTCACTGCTGGAGCCGGTTGCGGGCGCACATCCACAGATTGCCCATTTTCTGCAGCATCCCGATCAGGATACGCTGGCCGCGCTCTTCTCTACCCTGCTGTCACTGGAGGGTGAGGCAAAATCGCTGGCGCTGGGCATCCTGAAATCCGCGGTTGATGCACAACAGGGTGAGCCGTGGCAGACCATTCGCATGATTGCGGCAGAGTATCCTGACGACAGCGGCCTGTTTTCACCACTGCTGCTGAACGTAATCACGCTGCAACCGGGCGAGGCGATGTTCCTCTACGCGGAAACCCCGCACGCTTATCTGAAAGGCGTGGCGCTGGAGGTGATGGCAAACTCCGATAACGTGTTGCGGGCCGGTTTAACCCCGAAATATATCGATATCGCCGAGCTGATGGCGAACCTGAAGTTTGAAGAGAAGCCAGCCAGCACCCTGCTGACCGAGCCGGAGCAACAGGGCAATGCGCTGCGCTTCCCGATTCCGGTGGAGGATTTTGCTTTTGCCATTCATACCCTGAACGCAGAGCCACAGCCGCTGGCGCAGCAGAGCGCCGCAGTGCTGTTCTGCATTGAAGGCCAGACGGTGATCGCCAAAGGCGAGCAGCAGGTGACGCTGAAACCAGGTGAATCCTGCTTTATTGCCGCCAGCGAATCCCCCGTAACGGTCGCAGGCACGGGCCGACTGGCGCGGGTATTTAACGACTTAGGGTGAAGCGGCTGACGGAGTGCCTGTTAACTGCTATTATTTCAACCTATTAGCTTTTAAACGCCTGCGGGCGTTTTTCTTCAGTCGCTGGGGTAAACCTGCGGCATAAGCGGACTCAAGGATAAGGACGAATCAGCAATGAAAAAGACCAATGTTGCCGTAGGTGTCATCATCGCACTGGGCGTAGTCTGGACTGGCGCGGCATGGTTCACCGGCAAGCAGATTGAAAGCCACAGGGATGAGCTGGTGCAGAACGCCAATGCCCAGCTGAATGCTTATGCCCCTAACAGCCGACTGAAGATCAACTATCAGGACTATCAGCGCGGCGTGTTCAGCAGCAAAGTGAATCTGGTGATTCAGGCCAACTCGCAGACGGAAGATAATCCCCTGCTGAAACCAGGCCAGAGCATCATCCTGAACGAAACCATCGATCATGGCCCTTTCCCGTTTGCTCAGCTGAAGCATTTCAATCTGATCCCGAGCATGGCGTCGGTTCATACCGAACTGGCTAACACCGATGCAGTGAAAAAGCTGTTTGAGCTGACCGGCAATAAGTCACTGATTAACGCCGATACCCGTATCGGCTACAGCGGTGCCACCGATACGGCGCTGCGCGTTCTGCCGGTTGATTATCAGAATGCGCAAAGCGGCGAGCGTCTGGCCACCAATGGGGGCACCTTCAACGTCAGCGCGGATAACAAAGGCGACAAAGTGTCGCTGGACAGTGACGTTGATAGCCTCGCGCTGACCAGTAAAAATGAGATGGGCCAGCCGGTGCTGTTCACCATTAATGGTCTGAAGCTGAGCGGTAACACCCATCTCAGCCCGGAAGGCGTACGTATTGGCGACCAGTCAGTGGATATTGAGAAGGTCAATGCCAGCATCAATGGTCAGGACGCCCTGACGCTGCACAAAATGAAAGGCACCTCCTCTTTCGATAACAGCGCCGGTAAGATTGGCGGCAATATCGACTACAAGGTTGAAGGCATTCAGCTGCAGAAGCAGGATTTTGGTCAGGCAGCGCTGAAGATGAAACTGTCACAGTTTGATGCGCAGGCGGTAAAAGCCTTCTCCGATCGTTACAACGCGCAGATGCAGGAACTGCTGAGCCAGCCTGGCGTCGCGGAAGATCCTATCCGCTACCAGGCGGGTGTGCATCAGATTCTGATGAGCAACCTGCCGATGCTGCTGAAGGGCTCACCTGCGATCAGTATCGCCCCGCTGAGCTGGAAAAATGATAAAGGTGAAAGCACCTTTAACCTGAACGCTAATTTCAACGATCCCTCAGCGGTGACCGGCGAAGCCCAGACACTCAGCGCCATGGTTGATCGGGTACTGAAGAGCCTGGACAGCAAGCTGGTCATCAATATGCCAATGGCGACCGAAACCATGCATAAAGTGGGACTGGCTGAAGGATATCAGGCCGATGACGCACAGAAGCTGGCAGATCAGCAGGTGAAAGGACTGGCAGCGATGGGTCAGATGTTCCGCCTGACCCAGCAGCAGGATAACAATATCGTCACCAGCCTGCAGTATACCAACGGTCAGGTGAACATGAACGGCGACAAAATGACGCTGGAGCAGTTCCTCTCCCGCTATATGCTGGGTATGCCGACCAGCGAAGGGATGCCGCAGTAATTTTTCTCTGTTCCTTTAAAGGCGACCTCCGGGTCGCCTTTTTTATGCCGAGCCGCGAATAACCAGCTGCGGCGGCATAATCACGTTCTGACGGGCGGCATCGGGTTGCGCTATCCGTTGCAGGATACGCTCAGCTGCCACACGGCCAATCTCCCGGGCTGAACTGGTGACAAACGTAAGCGGCGGATCGGTCAGTTCCGCCTGCGGTTCATCGCCAAAGCCCATCAGAGCCAGCTGCTGATCGTAATAGCTGTCGACTGCACCCCGCGCGAATGTTCGCCCGGTGCGCAACAGCCCAAAATAGCATCCCAGCGCGGTAGTGGCGTTATAGGCCAGCACGGCAGTCAGCCGCGGATGGTGCTGAAACAGCTGTACCGCCGCGTCAGCCGCCTCTTTTTGCGTGTTACCGCATTCAATAATCCACTCAGGCCGGAACGGCAGCCCATATTGCAGCAGGGTGGCGCAGTAGCCGCCAAGACGTTCTGCCCGGGTCAGTGATGCGCTATGGCCGCCCAGCCAGGCAATGCGCTGATGCCCCTGACGAATCAGGTATTCTGTGGCCAGACGCGCAGCCTGAGCATTATCGGGGCGGATAGCATCCACCTCCTCCAGGCTACTGGCGCGCGCGGCACAGACTAAGGCCATATTCACCTCTCTGGCCCGCGTCACGATCTGGCTGGCCTTATCGGCACCGCCTCCCAGCACTACGCCATCCACTCCCTGAGCGACCAGTGACTCAAAGCAGCGATGCAGATGTTGTCCCTGGGCACCGCTCTGCGTCAGGAACAGCAATTTGCCCTGCTTCTCCAGCGCTTCACTCAGGCCTGCCGTCATTTCGGCATAAAATGGCTGGCTGAGATCGCGGACGATCAAGCCAATCACGCCACTCTCACCCCCGCGCAGCATGGTTGCCGAACGGTTACGCACGAAACCGAGTTGCTCAATGGCCTCGTTCACGCGCGCCATGGTGGCCACAGAGATCCGTCCTTTGCCGGATAACACCAGCGATACCGTGGTCACCGACACGCCCGCCGCCGCCGCAACATCATTGATGGTGATTTTACTCATCAGATTACTCAACTGAACTACAGCATTAGAAAACAAGGTAAAACGTTACACCTTATGACGTCAGAATTATATCGTCCATGACCTGAAGAGTGTGATTCAGCGCGCATAAGATCCAGGTAAAACGTTTTATCATCCCGCCACTTCACTCAGTGGTCCGTTTATCCAGGAGCGTTCATGTCACCCTCTCACCAAAAAATGTCCGTCTGGGAATTTTTCCAGAGTCTGGGGAAAACCTTTATGCTGCCGGTTGCCCTGCTTTCCTTCTGCGGCATCATGCTCGGGATTGGCAGTTCGCTGAGCAGTCGTGATGTCCTGACCCTGTTACCCGTGCTGGATCACCCCTGGCTGCAATATCTGTTTCTCTGGATGGCCAAACTGGGATCGTTCGCCTTTAGCTATCTGCCGGTGATGTTCGCCATTGCGATTCCGCTGGGTATGGCGCGCGAGAACAAGGGCGTGGCAGCGTTTGCCGGCTTTGTGGGGTATGCCGTGCTAAACCTCAGCATCAACTTCTGGCTCAATATCCACGGCATTCTGCCAACCACCGATGCCGCCCTGCTGAAAGCTAACAACGTACAGCCGATCCTGGGGATCCCGTCGATCGATACCGGCATTCTGGGCGCGGTCATTGTAGGTATTGTGGTGTTCTGGCTGCATGAGCGCTTTCATAACATCCGACTGCCCGATGCGCTGGCCTTCTTTGGCGGCACCCGGTTTGTGCCGATTATCACCACGCTGGTGATTGGTTTACTGGGACTGGTCGTCCCGCTAATCTGGCCTTTTTTCGCGCGGGGTATCACCGGATTAGGCTGGATGATTAACAGCGCGGGTGATTTCGGCCCGATGATTTTTGGTACCGGCGAACGTCTGCTGCTGCCGTTTGGCCTGCAGCATATTCTGGTCGCCATCATGCGCTTTACCGATGCAGGCGGCACACTGGATGTGTGTGGCAAGAGCGTGAGCGGTGCCTTAACCATTTTCCAGGCGCAGCTCGCCTGCCCGGAAACCCACGGTTTTGCTGAAAGCGCGACCCGCTTCCTGTCACAGGGTAAAATGCCTGCCTTCCTCGGTGGTCTGCCAGGTGCCGCCCTGGCCATCTATCACTGCGCGCGACCGGAGAATCGCCATAAGATCAAAGGTCTGTTGATCTCCGGCGTGGTGGCCTGCGTGGTTGGCGGCACCACCGAACCTATCGAATTCCTGTTTCTGTTTGTCGCCCCGTTCCTTTATCTGATCCACGCCCTGCTGACCGGCGTTGGCTTCAGCATCATGGCGATACTGGGCGTCACTATCGGCAATACAGACGGCAATATCATCGACTTTGTGGTGTTTGGAGTGCTGCACGGGCTGTCGACCAAATGGTACTGGGTGCCCGTTGTTGCAGCGATATGGTTTGTCGGTTACTACCTGATTTTCCGTTTCGCCATTCTACACTTCAATATCAAAACACCGGGCCGCGAAGTGGAAAGTGCCAGTGCGGTTGCGCAGCAGGTCAGCAATGCCGGTAAAGGTAAATCTGGCTATAACTCACCTGCTATTCTGGCTGCACTTGGCGGCGTGGAGAATATTACCTCGCTGGATAATTGTCTGACGCGTCTGCGTCTGACCCTGGCGGATATGAGTAAAGTGGATGATGCGGCGCTGAAAGCCAACGGCGCGATAGGAGTGGTCCATCTTAATCAGACCAGCCTGCAGGTAGTTATCGGTCCACAGGTGCAGTCGGTGAAAGATGAACTGTCACACCTGATGAATGTCACTGCCTGATGTGTCGGAGCCGATAATGTTTAACTTTGATGAAGTCATCGATCGCCGCGGCAGCTGGTCTACCCAGTGGGACTTCGTGGCTGACCGCTTTGGCGTCCCCGATCTGCTGCCGTTTACCATTTCGGATATGGACTTCAGAACTGCGCCAGCGGTTCAGCAGGCGCTGGCGCAGCGCGTAGCACATGGCGTGTTGGGTTACAGTCGCTGGCAGCATGACGATTTTCTTTCCGCCTGCTGCCACTGGATGTCCAGCCGTTTCGGCTACCAGCCCGATGCTGACACGCTGGTTTATGGCCCCTCGGTGATCTATATGGTGGCGCAGATGCTGCGCCGCTGGAGCAACCCGGATGATGAAGTGGTGCTCCACACCCCCGCCTACGATGCTTTTTATAAAACGGTACGCGGCAATCAGCGACAGGTGCTGGAGATGCCGCTGAAGCGGGATAACGGTAGCTGGCGATGTGATATGGCCGCGCTGGAGATGCGGCTGGCGCGCCCGCGCTGTAAAATCCTGTTGCTCTGCAGCCCGCACAATCCCACCGGCAAAGTGTGGACAGCAGCTGAGCTGCACCAGATGGCGGCGCTCTGCGATCGTCACGGCGTGCGGGTGATCAGCGATGAAATCCATATGGATATGATTGTGGGTAATCAGCCCCATACTCCGTGGGCCAGCGTGGCGCGCAGTGACTGGGCGCTGTTTACCTCGGCGTCGAAAAGCTTCAACGTGCCAGGCCTGACCGGTGCATGGGGGATCATCCCGGATGCGGCAGACAGAGCCGCCTGGTTTCAGGCGCTGAAAAATGCTGACGGCCTTTCGTCTCCGGCCGTGCTGGCCGTCACGGCACACGTCGCGGCTTACCGTCAGGGCGCACCCTGGCTGGATGCGTTACGCAGCTATCTTTTTGGCAATTTTGCGCGGGTTGCCGATCGGCTTAACGCTGAGCTTCCCTCACTTGACTGGCACATTCCCGAGGCGACCTATCTCGCCTGGCTCGATATCAATCCGCTGGGCATTCCTGAAGAGCCACTGCAACAGGCGCTGATCCAGCAACGGGTCGCAATTATGCCCGGATCGACCTACGGTGATGCAGGCAAAGGGTTTTTGCGTCTTAACGTTGGCTGTCCGCGCAGCAAAGTTGATGAGGGCGTTTCACGCCTGATTGCAGCGATCCATCATTTACAGAAGTGACATTAACCGGCGAGGCAACCATTGCTCGCCGGTTATGCGTAATTAAGCAGCATCCGGCGCGGCTGTTGCGCAAATAGCTGGCGCTGTTGCGCAAGATATTTTTATAATGCTCTGCACTTCACCGACAACTGAGCGAGTGCGCCATGATCGATTCTAAAATTCCTCTGACTGATATTCACCGCCACCTTGATGGCAACATCCGTGCACAAACCATTCTCGATTTAGGTCGCCAGTTTAACCTCGCCCTGCCTGCTTCCACGCTGGAGACGCTGCGTCCACATGTACAGGTCGGCCAGAATGAGCCTGACCTGGTGAGCTTCCTGCAGAAGCTCGACTGGGGTGTGAAAGTGCTGGGTGATCTGGATGCCTGCCGCCGGATCGCGCAGGAGAATGTCGAAGATGCCGCCCGCGCGGGCATTCACTATGCTGAACTGCGTTTTTCCCCTGGTTATATGGCGATGACCCACAACCTGCCGATTGCCGGTGTGGTTGAAGCGGTAATCGAGGGCGTGCGCGCAGGCCGTCAGCAGCACGATATCGACGTGCGTCTGATCGGTATTATGAGCCGTACCTTTGGCGAAGATGCCTGCCTCAGCGAACTGGAAGGTTTGCTTGCCCATCGCGATCACATCACCGCGGTCGATCTGGCGGGTGATGAGCTGGGCTTCCCGGGCAGCGAGTTCCTGAGCCACTTTACCCAGGCGCGCGATGCCGGTTTCCGCGTTACCGTCCATGCGGGCGAGGCGGCCGGACCCGAGAGCATCTGGCAGGCGATTCGGGAGCTGGGTGCAGAACGTATCGGTCACGGCGTGAAGGCGATTGAAGATCGCGCGCTGATGGATTTCCTGGCGGAGCACCGTATTGGTATTGAATCCTGCCTGACCTCCAATATCCAGACCAGCACCGTGCCATCACTGGCGCAGCATCCGCTGAAGACCTTCCTTGAGCATGGCATTCTGGCGACGATTAACACGGATGATCCGGCGGTTCAGGGCATTGAACTGGCGCATGAGTATCATCACGCCGCACCGGCTGCCGGTCTGAGCGCGGCGCAGATTCGTCAGGCGCAGGAAAATGGTCTGACAATTGCGTTCCTTAGCGAAGCAGAGAAAGCGGCTCTTCGCGCACGGGTGCAGTAATCGGCTGGTATCAGCCATAAAAAAACGGGATGGATATCCGTCCCGTCACTCTGCTGCTCCAGCACACTCAGGGCCATTCTGACAGCCACGCATATGCTTGACGCGCAGGGAACATGGTCAGAAGAGGAAAGCGTCCCGCGCCAGGACGGCGCGGGCCGAGCATGCCATGGATGGCAGCTTTTGCGTCTTTCCGATCTGACCGTGTTCCCTTCGCCGGCTCGAACTCCCCGCTAAAACAGCAAACATAACGGGCCGGATATCCGGCCCGTTTCGCTTTTTTACTTATTGCGTTTTAAGCACCGACCGATTAAACGCGCTTCAGCGACATCGTCTGGCGTTTCTCGGCGGATTGCAGCCCAAGCTCGATCAGCTCCATCACATGAATCGCCTCTTCCGCTGTCACCGGATTGTTACCACGTCCGGCAATCGCATCGCGGATGCCCGCATAGTAAGCGGGATAGTTGCCTGGCTGGGTCAGCTGGGTCGTTTCGGTCAGGGAATCTCCGTCAACCAGCGTCAGAGTGCCATCACGCATGTCATAGCCCCAGTCTTCCTGCGGCGGGAAATCACCTGACTTCAGGCGATCTTCCTGCGGATCAAGACCATATTTGACGTAACTGCCGCGCGTGCCGTGGACGGTATAACGGGCAGATTCTGCCGCTACCAGCATGCTGGCGTGCAGCACGACACGGCGCTGCGGATAAGTCAGCGTCGCGTGGAAGTAGTCGGTAGTCTGCGCGCCCGGACGCATCTCGGCCAGATCAACCGTGATAGCGACCGGCGGGCCAAACAGCTGCAGCGCCTGGTCCAGCAGATGCGGCCCCAGGTCATACCAGATTCCGCTGCCTGCGCCTTTCATTTCACGCCAGCGATTACGCACTTCCAGACGGAAGCGGTCAAAGTGCGATTCGAAGTAGCGCACTTCACCCAGCGTACCGGCCTCAATCAGCGATTTCAGCGTCAGGAAGTCACTGTCCCAGCGGCGGTTGTGGAACACCGACAGCAGCAGCCCTTTGGCTTTCGCCAGCGCATCCAGTTCGCGCGCTTGTGACAACGTCACGGTGAACGGCTTATCGACCACCACATGTTTACCGGCGTTCAGCGCCGCTTTTGCCAGCGGGAAGTGCGTGTCGTTGGGGGTAGGAATAACGATCAGTTGCAGAGTCGGGTCGTCCAGCAGCGCCTGAGGGTCGGCCACTACCTTAACGGCGGGCCAGTCGGCGTGGACTTTGCTGGCGTCGCTACTGGAAATGGCTGCCAGCTCGACGTCCGGCGTCCCCGCAATCAGCGGGGCGTGAAACGTTTTACTGGCAAAACCGTAGCCGATCAGACCAACACGTAATTTATCGCTCATTTGGATTCCTCTCAGAGCCTGATTGACCAGACTCTTAGTTGATAACCTGATTGATTTAAGACTATTAACCAAATGACGACAAGCCGGAATTCCCCGAAAAAACTAAGAGATAGCACTTCGCGCCAGCGGCCAGGCGGTCTGAGCGGCCAGGCTGTCGTGCGCATCCTGATTACGGCGGCGGAAGTCGCTGGGACTGACGCCGACCCGCTTGCGGAACACCCGTGAGAAGTAGAGCTGATCGTCATAGCCCACTTCACGTCCTACCGAGGCGATCGGCTCCTGGGTGGTCTGCAGCAGCAGTTTCGCGCGGATTACGCGCTGATCTTCACGCCAGCGCAGCAGGTTCACGCCCATCTGCTCGCGGAACAGATGCGCCAGCCGCGACGGCGACAGACAGACGTGGCGCGCCACCTCTTCAATCTTAACCTCGCTGGCGAGATGGTTGGTGACGTACTGGCAGGCTTCAATCACGCGCGGATCGCGAATTAACTGATGGCTGCGTGGATCTTCTTCAACGGCGCGCAGCAGCAGCCGTTCCAGCAGGTTCATCGCCAGCTCTTCCGCAAAGCGACGGCCCGAATTGTGGGTCTGTTCGATACTGGCAAACAGGCGGTCAAATTCGCCGCGCAGCGATTCAGGCAGCAGCAGACGTCCCACGCCCTCCTGCTCATCCTGCCAGCGCAGCCAGTCATGCCAGTAGGCACGCGGGCGGAAATAGACCCAGCGGTGAAACCACTGTGGGCTGTCCGGCGCGCGACCATAATAGTGAGCCGTTTTCGGCTGAAACAGCAGCATTTCGCCAGGTTCGCAGTCAAATGCCCGCTCGCCGTCAAATACCCGCCCTTTACCTTTGATAGTGAGATTCAGAATGTAACCTTTCATGCCGTGCGGGCGATCGATAAAGAAATCGAGCGGACCATCGGCGGTGATCGGCGTCAGCCCCGCCACCAGCCAGGCATTGAATGAATAGCCCGGCAACAAGGGGTTTTGCTGCTCGGCCGGTAATTCGCGGTGATACATAGCGTCCTCACTCAGTCTGTTATTGTTCGGATAGCCCGCAGAGGCTTCTGCCTCTGCGGGCCAACGGCTCGCTCAATCAGGCTTTTTTCTGTTTGTAACGGTCAAAAATCACCGCTGCTAACAGTATCAGACCGCGTACCACATACTGTGAGAATGGCGAGATATTCAATAAATTCATCGCATTCTCTACCGTGCCGAGGATCAGCACCCCTGCCACCACATAGGAGATTTTACCGATGCCGCCCTTCAGCGAAACGCCACCCAGCACGCAGGCAGAAATCACCACCAGCTCATAGCCGATGGAGGTCATTGGCTGGCCGCTGGTCATACGTGACGCCAGGATGATGCCCGCCGCCGCTGAAACCAGACCGGAGAGAATGAAAATGATAATGCGGGTACGCACCACTGGCACACCGGCCAGACGTGCTGCTTCTTCATTGCCGCCAATCGCCAGGGTGTTACGGCCAAAGGTGGTTTTGTTGAGCAGGAAGCCGAAGATCAGCATCGTAGCCAGGGTCAGCCAGATTGGCGCAGGTACGCCAAGCCAGTTAGCAAAGCCCAGTTCGAAGAAACGCTCATCTTCGATACCGACCGCTTTACCGTCAGAGAAGATATAGGCCAGGCCGCGGACAATCTGCATGGTCGCCAGCGTGGTGATCAGCGCATTGATCTTGAGTCGGGCAATCACGAAGCCGTTGATAAAACCGGTGATCATACCAAGTACCAGGCCGGCACCCACACCAATCCACAGGCTTTCGGTCATGTTAATCACCACGGCGGTAACCACACCCGCACAGGCGATGACGGAAGCGACAGACAGGTCAAAATCACCGGAGGCCAGACAGAACAGCATGCCGCAGGCGACCATGCCGGACATCGACATTGCCAGCCCTAAGCCTTTCATATTGATAAACGAGCCGAAGTTCGGCACAAAGATCGCACAGACAATAAACAGCAGTGCAAATACCACCAGCATGCCGAAGTTGTCCCAGATGCGACCTAACTGCAGGCCGCCGCGTGAAGCGGGCTGCGGCGTATTTGAGGTCGTGGATGAAGCCATGATGATCTCCTGTCAGGCCACGGCGGCCGCTTGAGTGGTTTTGGGCATCGCCAGGCTCAGCGTCTGCTGCTCCGTGGCGTCGTCGTGTAGCAGTTCACCGGCAATGGCACCTTCGCGCATCACCACGATGCGATCGGCCAGGCCCATCACTTCCGGTAAATCGCTGGAGGCGAACAGCACCGCAATGCCCCGGTTCGCCAGCTGATAAATCAGGTTATAGATTTCATGTTTGGCACCAACATCGATACCGCGCGTTGGCTCATCCAGCAGGATTACTTTCATATCCTCTGACAGCCAGCGTCCCAGAATCGCCTTCTGCTGGTTGCCGCCGGAAAGGTTCATGATCAGCTGATCGGCGCTGGGCGTTTTGATGTTCAGCGAGCGGATATGGCTGTCGGCATTTTTATTTTCCCAGCCGTTTTTAATCAGGCAGCCCGCAGTAAGGTTATGACGGCGGGCGCTGATGTTGATGTTGTCGCGCACCGAATGCACCGGAATAATGCCCTCGGCTTTGCGATCTTCCGGGCAGAGCATAATGCCCGCACGGATGGCATCGATCGGCTCCCGCAGCGGCAGCGGTTTGCCGTCCAGAATCACCTGACCGCCGCGCAGACGCGTGCCGCCAAACAGCCCTTTCAGCAGTTCACTGCGACCGGCACCGACCAGGCCAAACAGGCCGACAATTTCACCGGCATGGACTTTCAGCGAAATCGGCGTCCGCACGCCCTTCGCTTCGACCTTATCCAGCTCCAGCCGCACCGCGCCTTTGGCACGCGGTGAATAGCCATAGATATCACCGAGGTTTCGTCCCACCATCGCCTGCACCAGATCGTCGTGATGGGTGTTAGCCATGTCAGTAAACGTCCGCACGTAGCGGCCATCTTTAAAGACGGTGATGGCATCGCTAAGGGCGAAGATCTCCTCCATGCGGTGCGAAACGTAGAGCACCACCCGGCCCTCCTCGCGGAGCTGACGGATGACGCGGAACAGGTTGTCGATTTCACGCGCCGACAGGGAGCTGGTTGGCTCATCAAAGGCGATAATGCGCGCGTTACGCGCCAGCGCTTTGGCAATCTCCACCATCTGCCACTGCCCCAGCGACAGGTATTTCAGCGGCATATCGGGATCGATATCCATGCCGAGATTTTTCAGTTGCAGGCCCGCCTCGAAACGCATCAGCTTACGGTTGACCAGCCCATGTTTGTGCGGGATCTGACCGAGATAGATGTTCTCTGCCACGCTCATTTCCGGCACCAGATGCAGTTCCTGGTAAATAATGGCGACGCCCGCGTCCAGCGCATCGGTGGTGCGCTGAAAGCTCATCGGCTGGCCTTTAATACGAATCTCACCGCCGCTCGGCTGATAACTGCCGCTGAGTATTTTTAACAGCGTCGATTTGCCTGCGCCGTTCTCGCCCATCAGAGCATGGACCTCACCGCCACGGCAGTCGAAGGAGATGTCCTGCAACGCTTTGACGCCAGGGAAGGTTTTACTGATGCCATGAAACGACAGAAATGCTGAATCAGTGTTCATGTTTTTCCTCACTCTTTCGCGCCACCGGCCAGTTATGGCGGGCGGCGCGAAATTGGCTATTAAGGATGCCAGGCGACAAACTGCCTGGCAGGCTCAGGGTTACATCAGTCCTTTTTTCGCCAGTTCAGTTTTGAAGTTGTCACGGGTGATCAGCACCACATCGGTAACTTCGGTGAATTTCGGTGGCTCTTCACCTTTGCTGACCCAGTTGTAGAGCATCTGGCTGCTTTTGTAGCCGTGGATATCCGGGCTTGGCAGCAGCGATCCGTAGAAGCCGGTTGCCTTCTCTTTCGACAGTTCACTGATGGCGTCCACGCCGTTGATGCCGATACCGATGACGTCAGCCGCTTTAAAGCCCTGACCTTCGGTCGCGCGCACGCCGCCCAGCACGGTGTTGTCGTTCATGCCGACAATCAGCCAGTGTTTGACTTCAGGATGCTGAACCAGCAGAGAGTTACCGGCGTCAAACGCGCCAGGGATGTCGTTAGATTTGGTGGGGACCTGGTAGATCTGCGCTGCCGGGAAGCCAGCGGCTTTGATGGCGTCCATGGAGCCGCCGGTACGACGACGAGCGGTGTCGAGTTCGTTGGCGGTAATCGCCATCACGCCGGTGGTTTTCACATCCCAGCCGCGTTTCTGCATCTCTTTATAGAGTTCCTGACCCTGACGCTCACCAATTTTGGTCGCGGCCATCATCACCAGCGGCACGGTATCCATTGGTTTGCCTTTGGCGGTGACGAACTGGTCATCGACCGCGATGACTTTCAGACCGTAGCCACGCGCTTTTGCCATGATGGCAGAGCCGAGTTTCGGATCGGGCGTACAGATAACAAAACCTTTCGCGCCGTTAGCCGCCAGGCTGTCGATGGCATTCAGGGTTTTTTCACCATCCGGCACGGCAATTTTAATGACATCAAAGCCAAGATCTTTGCCCGCTTTGTCGGCGAATTTCCATTCAGTCTGGAACCAGGGTTCCTCTGGTTGCTTGACTAAGAATCCCAGCTTCATGGTCTCGGCGATAGCGGATTGTGACATAACCGCTGCCAGGCCGATGGCCGCGAACGCTTTAGTGAATTTATGCATGATGCTCTCCGGTACCAGGTTATTTTTCGCTGCTAATAACGAATCGGTGTAAACGCTACCAGTTTGTTTTGTTTTGTGGGTACAGCCATAAATCAGTGCGTTAGGCTGGCATGTGCTGACAGACTGTCCAGACGCTGGGCTAGTTTTAGCGGTATTAGCGAAGAAAAATGTAGAGCGGTATCACATCTTAAAATCACGACAAAATGATCCATATATTCAGCAAATTTAACCGGACCTTAACTTTTGCAATGGATCACAAAATCACTGCCGATGACAGAAAAGTGCATATTGTCAGCCAGCGATGACTAACTGATTTGGCGCGGCGAACCCAGGATACAGGAGTTAACTAACTACAGGAGATTCCGATGCGTGCTGGAGCCATCACCCTTGGGCTGGACTTTGGTAGTGATTCGGTGCGTGCGCTGGCCGTGGATTGTCATAGCGGCAAAGAGCTGCAGAGTGCGGTGTTCAGCTATCCGCGCTGGCAACAGGGCTTATACAGCGATCCGCACACTAACCGTTTTCGTCACCATCCACAGGATTACATCGACGCCATGGAGCAGGCACTGCTCGGCGTGCTGAATGCACTGAGTGAAGATCAGCGCAACGCCGTGGTCGGCATTGGTGTTGACAGCACCGGTTCGACCCCTGCCCCTATTGACCGCGACGGCAACGTGCTGGCGCTGCGTCCGGAGTTTGCCGACAACCCCAATGCGATGTTTGTGTTGTGGAAAGATCACACCGCTATAGAAGAAGCAGAAGAGATTAATCAGCTGTGCCACAGCGGCCGCTTCCAGGATTACAGCCGCTACATTGGCGGGATTTACTCCTCAGAGTGGTTCTGGGCGAAGATTCTCCACGTGTCGCGTGAAGATGCGGCCGTGCGTGACGCCGCTGTCTCCTGGGTCGAGCTGTGCGACTGGGTGCCAGCCCTGTTAAGTGGCACCACCGCACCTGACAAATTGCGCCGCGGCCGCTGTGCGGCCGGGCACAAGGCGCTGTGGCACGGCGACTGGAATGGTTTGCCCGATGTCGATTTTCTCAATGCGCTGGACCCGCTGTTAACGCAGCAGCTCGACTCTCCTCTGTTTACCGATACCTGGACCGCTGATCTGCCTGTCGGCACGCTTAGCCCCGAATGGGCGCAGCGTCTTGGCCTGACGCAAACCGTGACGCTTTCGGGTGGCGCATTTGACTGCCATATGGGCGCGGTCGGTGGCGGTGCCAAACCCTATACCCTGGTGAAAGTGATCGGCACCTCAACCTGCGACATCCTGATTGCGGATACTGAAAAGGTCGGCGATCGCGACATCAAAGGCATCTGTGGTCAGGTCGATGGCAGCGTAATGCCAGGCGCTATCGGGCTGGAGGCGGGTCAGTCTGCCTTTGGTGATATCTACGCCTGGTTCAGCCGTTTACTGGGCTGGCCATTGCAGCTGGCGGCGCAGCAGCATCCGGAGCTGAAGCCTCAGCTGGCTGAGATGCAAAAGAGTCTGATTAAGGATCTGACCGAGGCCTGGGCCGCGAACCCGCAGCTCGACCATCTGCCGGTGGTACTGGACTGGTTTAACGGTCGCCGCACGCCAAATGCCAATCAGCGACTGAAAGGGGTGATTACCGACCTCAATCTGGGCACCGATGCCCCCGCGCTGTTTGGTGGTCTGGTCGCCGCCACCGCATTTGGCGCACGCGCAATTATGGAGTGCTTCGAACAGCAGCAGATCCCGGTCGAGAGCATTCTGACCCTGGGCGGCATCGCGCGGAAATCCCCGGCGATTATGCAGGCCTGCTGCGATGTGATGAACCGCCCACTGGATATCGTCGCCTCTGACGAGTGCTGTGCGCTGGGTGCGGCCATTTTCGCCGCCGTCGCCGCCGGTGTGCACGCCAGCGTTCCCGACGCCCAGCAGGTGATGGCCAGTCCGATTGCCGTGACGCTGCAGCCCGATCCGGCGCGCGTCGCCCGCTATCAACAACTTTATCAACGCTATCAACAGTGGTGCGTGGCGGCTGAACCGCAATATGCCGCCCGCCCCGCTTCCGCTAAGAGCCTATCCCACCAGGCGTAATTGTTGCAGGCAGTCTGGACACGGACAGCGCGGAACAACCGGAGCGTACAGGATTACTCGCTACGCTCGCCCTTTCAGGGCCGCCCTGACGGGCGTTCAGGTTGCTAAAGCAGCCTGTGTGAGCACTGTCCAGGTTCAGACTGACAAATAAAATAGCCTATTGGGTAGGCTCAAAGTAAAGGAGTGGTTTATGGAACAGTCAAACAGCTACAGCGTGTGGTTTGTCATCGGCACGCAGCACCTCTACGGGGCGGAGACGTTACGCCAGGTTGAACAGAATGCACGTCAGGTGGTCGAGGGTTTAAATCAGGCCGGTTTACCGCTGCGTCTGGAGCTGAAACCGCTGGTTAAGTCACCGGATGAAGCGCTGGCCCTGTGTCGCGACGCCAATTATGACAAGGAGTGCGTCGGTATCATTACCTGGCTGCACACCTTCTCCCCGGCCAAAATGTGGATCGGTGGCCTGAGCGTGCTGAATAAGCCGCTGCTGCAATTCCATACCCAGTTCAATGCGGAGATTCCGTGGGACAGCATGGACATGGACTTTATGAACCTGAACCAGACCGCACACGGCGGCCGCGAGTTCGGTTTCATCGGCGCACGTATGGGCCTGCAGCATAGCGTGGTGACCGGTCACTGGCAGGATAGCGCCAGCCAGCAGCGCCTCGGCAACTGGATGCGTGCAGCACTGACAAAACAGGCCAGTCAGCAGCTGAAAGTCGCGCGTTTTGGCGACAACATGCGTGAAGTGGCCGTGACCGAAGGCGATAAAGTCGCCGCGCAGATTCAGTTTGGTTATTCGGTGAATGGCTGGGGTGTCGGCGATCTGGTTGAGGTGATCAATGGCGTCAGCGATGGCGACGTGAATGCGCTGGTCGACGAATATGAAAGCCTTTATCGCTTTACCGATGTCGCCGCTTCAGGCGGCGAAAAGCGTCAGAACGTGCTGGATGCCGCACGCATTGAGCTGGGTCTGAAGCGTTTCCTGGAAGCGGAAGGCTGTCACGCTTTCACCACCAACTTCCAGACGCTGCACGGCATGACGCAGTTGCCAGGTCTGGCGGTTCAGCGTCTGATGGGTCAGGGTTATGGCTTCGCAGGTGAAGGTGACTGGAAGACCGCTGCGCTGCTGCGTATTTTCAAAGTGCTGGCTGGCAATCGCAAAGGTGGCACCTCCTTTATGGAGGATTACACCTATCACTTCTCACCTGGTAACGATCTGGTCCTCGGCTCACATATGCTGGAGGTCTGCCCGTCGATTGCCATTGAAGAGAAGCCATTGATCGATGTGCAGTTCCTGGGCATTGGTGATAAAGCCGACCCGGCGCGCATGATTTTCTCAACACCAGCGGGTCGCGCGATTAACGCCAGCGTAATTGATATGGGTGATCGTTTCCGTCTTTTGGTTAACGTGGTGGATGCTATCGAACAGCCGAAACCGCTGCCGAAGTTGCCGGTTGCGCGCGCACTGTGGAAAGCCCAGCCGTCACTGGCGACCGCATCCGAAGCGTGGATTCTGGGCGGCGGCGCGCACCATACGGTGTTCAGTCAGGCGCTGACGCTGGATGATATGTATCTGTACGGTGAGATGAACGATATCGAAGTGCTGGTGATTGATGAGCACACGCGTTTACCTGCGTTTAAAGACGCGCTGCGCTGGAACGAAGCGTATTACCGTTTGAAACGTTAAAAACTGTTTTTTGGCGCTTTAATTGTCTATGAAAAAGATTGATTCATAGACGGTAAAGCGCCGTTTGTTTGAAAATCAGTGCTATTCAGTCGGGAA
Organism: Pantoea sp. paga; assembly: GCF_007558755.1. Taxonomy (NCBI): domain Bacteria; kingdom Pseudomonadati; phylum Pseudomonadota; class Gammaproteobacteria; order Enterobacterales; family Erwiniaceae; genus Pantoea; species Pantoea sp. paga. The sequence continues at coordinate 213,713 of NZ_VLTF01000001.1, read as the reverse complement.
TGGCGGGCGTTCCGTAAAGTCGCCGTAAATACATCCCTGTAGGCTCGGCCGCCGGTCTACTCGCCTTATCCATGAGGCTCGCCCGCGAGCGGGCCAACGCTTCGCGCTGTTCAAAAACGCTCCCGGCGTTTTTGTCCATGCGGCGGACGCTTTACTCCACTGCCCATCATTCCCTCCTTTATTTTAGATCTGAGTGATTGTTTTAAAAGCTAAATTCCTGCTCTTGCACTTTCCCCCACCAGCCTGTATTGCTTGTAGCCTGACAAAAACAAAGGTCGCCAGCGCCATGCAAATTGCCGAGCTAAACCAACATCCCGGCTTCGCCGGACAAACCGCACAACTGTTGCACACTGAATGGTCACATCTTCCTGTATGGTCTCACCCGCCTGCCATCCTTGAGCGTTTAAAACAGCGCAATCAGAAACCTTCGGCAGAATTTACCCTTATTGCCACGCCGGATGGTGAAACGGTGGTCGCGACCTGTAGCGTCATTCGCTATGAACTGGATGACATTCCGGCACGAGAATTCTGGATTGGTGAGGTGGTGACGGACAAGGCATTCCGGGGTCAGGGCGTGGCAAAAGCGTTAATACAGCAGGCGATTGCGCGAGCCAGACAACAGCAGATTAGTGAACTGTGGCTCTATACACCCGATCAACAGGCGTACTATCAGCGTTCAGGGTGGCAGGCGGTGGAACAGCGGCAAATCGCGGGTGAAGAGGTCACGGTAATGGTGCTGCATCTTGCGCAGTAAAAGGCGGCTCCTGCGAGCCGCCATTGACCGGAGTACTGAAGAACTCAGGAAGGTAATCGCTTAACGGGCGCGTTCTGCTGACGATCCCAGATGACCGTCAGTAACCGCTGCAGGGCGATAAACGCAAACAGCAGAATTCCGATGGCGATCTTGGTCCACCAGGAACTCAGCGTACCGTCGAAGTTAATCCAGGTCTGAATCAGCCCCTGAATCAACACACCGAACAGCGTGCCCAAAACTGTACCCACACCACCCGACAGCAGCGTGCCGCCAATCACCACTGACGCAATAGCATCCAGCTCCACACCCAACCCGGCCAGCGCATAACCTGCCGAGGTATAAATCGAGAACACGATCCCGGCCAGCGTCGCCAGCGTGGTGGAAAGCATATAAATCTTAATGGTGGTCGCGCGGGTCGAAACGCCCATCAGCTGGGCGGATGTCATATTGCCACCGATGGCGTAAACCCGGTTACCAAAGCGCGTGCGGTGCGCCAGAATAATCCCGCCAAACACCACCACCAGCATAATCACCGCCAGCAGGCTGAGACGCCCACCGCCCGGCACTTTCCACGCCAGACTGGAAAGCATGCTGTAGAACGGATGATCGATAGGAATTGAGTTCTCCGACACCAGATAACTGCATCCGCGCAGGAAAAACATCCCCGCCAGCGTAATGATAAATGCCGGAATCTTCAGCGCATCAATCAGCCAGCCCATCATGGCCCCGAACAGCGCGCCCAGCGACAGAATCAGCGCAAAGGCCAGCAAGGGATCGATATGAAAATCACCGATCGCCCGGGCAAGAAACACGCCGGTAAAGGCGATCACTGCACCCACAGACAGATCGATACCGCCCGATAAAATCACGAAGGTCATGCCGACGGCGATAATCCCAAGGAAAGCATTATCGGTCAGGATATTGCAGATTACCCGGGTGGAGGCAAAGCCCGGAAACTGACTCAGACAAAACAGGTAACCCGCCACAAACACCAGCAAAGTGATCATCAGCGGAAGATGACGTTTAATCATGTCGGGCGTCTCCGTTTCAACATCGCAATAAACCGTGGTGACTGCAGTAACAGCACGCACATCACCACCACCGCTTTCACCACCTGATTCAGCTCAGGCGGGAAGCCGGAGAGCAAAATCCCGGTATTCATCGACTGAATAATCAGCGCGCCTATCAGCGACAACACCAGATTAAAGCGGCCACCCATCAGCGACGCACCGCCAATCACCACGGCGAGAATCGCATCCAGCTCCAGCCATAATCCGGCGTTATTCGCATCCGCACCGCGAATATCCGCCGCGACGATCAGTCCCGCAACAGCGGCACAAACGCCACTTATGGCGTAGGTTGACATCACCACCAGCCAGCCTGTCACACCCGCGTTACGGGCCGCGCGCAGGTTAATCCCCACGGCTTCGATAAACAGACCCAGCGCGGTTTTGCGCGTCAGCAGCCAGACCGCCAGCGCTACCACCAGCGTGATCCAGACCGGGACCGGCAGCATCCACAGCGAGCCGTTACCAAACCAGCCAAGACTGTCACTGTCGAACGTCACAATCTGCCCCTGCGTAATCAGCTGAGCGATACCGCGCCCGGCAACCATCAGAATCAGCGTGGCAACAAATGGCTGAATACGCAGCAGTGCCACCAGCACGCCATTCCATACGCCACAGGCTAAACCGGTTCCCAGCGTGCAGAGAATAATAAACGGCACACCATGTCCGGCTACGGTCAATGTCGCAGCCGTCGCGCCTGCGATAGCCATCACCGCACCCACGGAAAGATCGATGCCGCCGGTGGCGATCACCAGCGTCATCCCAATCGCCAGCAGGGCAACCGGTGCCGCACGGTTAAGAATATCGATTGGACTGCCGAACAGACGCCCATCCTGCAGATGCACGGCAAAAAAGTTATTGGCCACCAGACTGTCAATCAACAGCACCAACAGCAGCGCGGCGATTTGCGGCATCCCAGGCGGGAGTTTCAGCTTACGACGTGGCGTTTTTTCAGATGTCATAGGGGACTCAAGCATGTTTTACCCCTCCGTCCGCGATAGCATTGACGATCGACGCTACCGAAAGCTGCTCCAGCGGAATTTCTGCCACCTGCTTCAGATCGCGCATAATCAACACCCGATCGGCATAACCGACCAGCTCTTCGAGTTCAGAGGAGATCACCAGCAGCGCCAGACCGTCGGCGCACAGGGATTCAATTAAACGGATAATCTCGGCGTGCGCGCCCACATCAATGCCGCGCGTCGGTTCGTCGAGAATTAAAAACTGCGGTTTGGTCACCAGCCAGCGCGACAGCAGCACCTTCTGCTGGTTGCCACCCGATAACAGCTCCACCGGCTGCTCTGCATGCGGCGTACGAATACCCAGACTCTTGATAAAACGATCGGCAATCGCCTGCTGCTCGCGCTTTTTAATCGGCCGTAGCCAGCCGCGCTGCGCCTGCAACGCCAGAATAATATTTTCACGAACCGAGGCCGCGCCAATAATCCCGTCAGTCTTGCGATCTTCCGGGCAAAAACCCATGCCCAGCTGCGAGGCTTTCGCCGGATTAGTAATGCGCTGCACCTTGCCTTTGATCTTCGCTGTTCCTCGGTCGGCACGACGAATACCAAACAACACCTCGGCGGTTTCGGTGCGGCCCGAACCCAGCAGCCCCGCCAGTCCTACGACTTCGCCTGGACGAACTTCCAGATTAAAGGGCTCGATGGTGCCTTTCCTGCCGTAATCTTCAAACGACACCACCGGCTGATTGCTGCGCAGCGTGCTGCCCTGCCGCTGCAGCGCCGTCTCCAGCAGTTCGCGACCCAGCATCAGCTTAATCAGCTCAATCTGCGGCAGCGTGGCGGTATCGCGGGTGGCGATAAACTGCCCGTTTCGCAGCACGGTAATCCGGTCAGTAATGCGGTACACCTGGTCGAGAAAGTGCGTCACAAAAATCAGGCTCATCCCTTTGGCTTTTAACTGCGCCATCAGGGTAAACAGCATCTCAACCTCGCTGGCATCCAGACTGGCTGTCGGCTCATCCAGGATCAAAACCTGGGCGGAAAGATCGACCGCGCGGCAGATGGCGATAATCTGCTGCATCGCCACCGAGTAGTGGCCTAGCGGACGTGTTACATCGAGGGAAAAACCATAATTCCGCATCAGCGCATCGGCCTCCCGCACCATCCGGCGACGGTCGATCATGCCAAAGCGGCGCGGTTCGCGGCCAATATAGAGGTTATCTGCCACCGACATATTCGGCAGCATATTCACTTCCTGATAAACGGTGCCGATGCCCATCTCCTGCGCCTGCGCCGTGTTATGCGGCGTAATCGGCTCATCATTCAGGGTGATGGTCCCTGCATCACGGCTGTAAACACCGGTCAGCACTTTGATCAGGGTGGATTTGCCGGCACCGTTCTCCCCCAGCAGCGCCATGATCTCCCCTTTACGGATATCAAAGGAAACATTATTCAGCGCTTTGACGCCGGGAAAACCTTTGCTGACGCCGCTGATGGATAACAGCGGTGTTTCATTTTGCGTGGTCATTCTGCTCACTCCGCCTCACGTCATGAAAAACCGCCCCGTAGGGCGGTCTGCGGCTGGTCTGCGGCTGATCGGTGAATCAGTAACCCATGCCTTTTTTGGTATCCAGCTCCTTCTGCGCGTCGGCAGGCAGGAACAGCTTAGATTCGGTCTTGATCACTTTTGGCGGCAGCGTGCCATCTTTCTTGAATTTTTCCAGCGCATCAAACGCCGGGCCAGCCATGTTTGGCGTCAGCTCCACGTTGGCGTTAGCCTCACCCGCCAGCATCGCTTTATAGATATCCGGTACACCATCAATCGAGCCGGTCAGAATATCTTTGCCCGGTTTCAGGCCAGCTTCTTTAATCGCCTGAATGGCACCGATCGCCATATCATCGTTATGCGCGTAAACCATGCAGATGTTTTTGCCGTTGTTCTCCGCCTTGATAAAGCTCTCCATCACCTCTTTACCCTTACTGCGGGTAAAGTCACCCGACTGCGAGCGGATCACTTTAATATTTGGATGGTTGCTGATCGCTTCAGCAAAGCCTTTCTTACGATCGATTGCCACGCTGGCACCCACCGTGCCCTGCAGTTCCACCACGTTACACTGCTTGTCGCCCACGGTTTTCACCAGCCAGTCGCCAATCAGCTTGCCTTCCAGCACGTTGTCAGCCGTCACCACCGCCTGATAGAGCGATTTGTCTTTCACCACAATGGCGCGGTCCAGCAGGTAAACCGGGATTTTGGCATCTTTGGCTTCTTCCAGTACCGGCTCCCAGCCGGTCTGCACCACCGGTGCGATGAAGATGGCATCAACGCCCTGAGCGATGAACGAACGTACCGCTTTGATCTGATTCTCTTGTTTCTGCTGTCCGTCGGCGATTTTCAGGGTGATTCCGCGTTTTTTGGCTTCGCTTTTCGCTACGTTGGTTTCCGCCGAACGCCAGCCAGATTCCGAACCTACCTGCGAGAAGCCGACCGTCATATCTGCAGCGAGTACCGGGCCGGTTAACGCGGCGCTGACCAGCGTGGTCAGAAGTAAACGTTTCCACATAGTTTTTAATCCTCTGAAAGGCGTTTGCTGTTTAGGGTAGAGAGCCTGCTTAGACTGGACTAAAAAAGCGTGCATAATGGCGACACACTTCACAAAATAGAGCAATTTAAAGGGGTTACGTGTAGTCACACGGTTTGACTGACGAGGGAGTTATGGATAAAACGGCTGAGTAGAAAAAATCTGCTCGTTAAATAATTGTAATAAACAGAATCGCTTATGCTTACTGCCACTGGAAACGATTACAGCCAGGCGTACAAAACGGGTTATCCGGCCTGCGATGAACAAAAAATGGGATTTGTGATAGTCCGCACAGTAGATCGCTGGCCTGAGTCAGGCGCGAAACGTTTCTCTGGCACTAAGTGCAGAATGGCTAATTTTTTTGGGCTAAAAGGGTGAGAAAGAAGCCACTAATGCATTGTCAGCGCTGAATAAGAAAAAAAATAATATTTAACCTCTGCTTTTAAACGCTCTATGCCGGCTCTGTCCGTAATTAGTTAGTGAGGTGTTTAAGTTAGAGACGCTGAGTTGCTGGCTCAGACAATAGTAAAAAAGCCAGATCTGGAGTTTTAGTGACTAATAAGGTGCTTTTATCTGATTTTCGCCTTTTTTAAGCCGCATGATCTGGACAGCATAAGCTTGCCCCCTATACTGAGTACTCCTTTGTTACTTCTATCTGTTATGGCAATGATGACTGCGCACGATTACCTGCTTAAATTCCGCAAAGTAAATAATTCAGACAGTCTGGAAAAGCTTTTCGATCATCTTAATTACTCCCTGACGAATGATCTGGAAATCATCAATATGTACCGGGCTGCCGATCACCGACGTGCTGAACTGGTCTCTGGCGGACGGTTATATGATCTCGGCTGTGTCCCTAAAACGGTGTGGCGCTACGTGGTCTGATTTCCGGCTGATTTATCGCTGTTTATCCCGCTGATCTTGTCCGGATGGGCGTGCCCCTCTGGACATGTTATTCTGCTGCGCTTCGACTCCCCGAGACAGGAATAACCACGATGAATGAACAGGTTGCTGCGCCGCGTATTGGTGGCTGGCTTTTGCTGCCGCTGGCCTGGCTGATAATGACCCTGTTAACCACCGTTCTGGTGCTGGCGATGTATCTGACACCACTGTTTAATCCGGAATGGCGTGTGGCGCTGTTTTCTCACGGCAGCACACTCTTCTCTTACTGGGCTATTTCCCTGCTCACCGCCGTGGCGGTCTGGGCTTATAGTCTCTGGATCAGCTGGCTGTTCTTTAAGCGCTCCCGCCGCCTGCCGCGTCACTATCTGCTCTGGCTGCTGATTACCGTGCTGCTGGCGCTGAAAACCTTTGCCTTTACGCCGGTTACCGATAGCCGTGCCCTCCAGACATTACTGCTGTCGCTGCTGGCCGCTGCGGTGTTTGCGCCCTACTTCAAACGCTCAAAACGGGTAAAAACGACCTTTATCGCGCCGTAACGCTGTGAGTTATGTCAGGAATTTAATTCTGAGTGCGGTCTGCCGCTCAGCGGATGGCGCAGGTGTTGAGATACGCCGCGCTATCAATGATAATAAGCCGCTTTCTGGCTCCCAGGCGAAAAAATGACCGATTATCTGCTTCTCTTTGTTGGCACCGTGCTGGTGAATAACTTCGTATTAGTGAAGTTTCTCGGCCTGTGTCCTTTTATGGGCGTTTCCAAAAAACTGGAAACGGCCATTGGCATGGGCCTCGCCACGACATTCGTCATTACTCTGGCCTCGATCTGCGCCTGGCTGGTCAACCATCTGATCCTGTTGCCGCTGGATCTGGTCTATCTGCGTACCATGGCCTATATCCTGGTGATCGCCGTCGTGGTGCAGTTCACCGAAATGGTGGTGCGTAAAACCAGCCCGTCGCTCTATCGTCTTCTGGGTATCTTTCTGCCGCTGATCACCACCAACTGTGCGGTGCTGGGCGTGCCGCTGCTGAGCGTCAACCTTAACCACACCTTTATGCAGGCCGCGCTGTATGGTTTCAGTGCCTCTATCGGCTTCTCACTGGTGATGGTCCTGTTCGCCGGTATGCGCGAACGGCTGGTGCTGGCCAATGTTCCTGCTCCGTTTAAAGGTAACTCCATCGCCCTGATTACCGCGGGCCTGATGGCGCTGGCGTTTATGGGCTTCAGCGGTCTGGTGAAATTCTGATGACCGCGATCTGGATTGCTGTTGCCGTATTAAGTGCGCTGAGCCTGGTGTTCGGTGCGCTGCTGGGTTACGCCTCGCGCCGCTTTGAGGTCGAAGAAGATCCTATCGTTGAGCAGATTGATGCCATTCTGCCGCAGAGCCAGTGCGGTCAGTGCGGCTATCCGGGCTGTCGCCCCTATGCGGATGCGGTCGGCAACAATGGTGAAGCGATCAATAAATGCGCGCCAGGTGGTGAGCAGACCATGCTCAAGCTGGCCGCGCTGCTTAACGTTGAACCGCAGCCCATTGATGGTGATGAAACGGCGAAAGAGCCAGTGCGCACCGTGGCGTTTATTGATGAAGCCAACTGTATTGGCTGCACCAAATGTATTCAGGCCTGTCCGGTGGATGCCATTGTCGGGGCAACCCGCGCCATGCACACCGTGCTGAGCGATGTCTGCACCGGCTGCGATCTCTGTGTCGCGCCCTGCCCGACTGACTGTATTGAAATGCGTCCGGTTGCCACCACCCCAGCTAACTGGAAGTGGGATTTAAATACCATTCCTGTACGGGTGATCCCGGTAGAAACTCATGCTTAATCTGTTTAACTTCCTGAAAAAAGAGAAGGTCTGGGATTTTCAGGGCGGTATTCATCCGCCGGAAATGAAAACCCAGTCCAACGACACGCCGCTCAGCGAACTGCCGTTGCCGCACCGTTTTATTATCCCGCTGAAACAGCATATCGGACATGAAGGTGAGATCTGCGTTGCGCCTGGCGACAAAGTGCTGCGCGGTCAGCCTCTGACATTTGGCACCGGCCGCATGCTGCCGGTCCATGCGCCCACCTCCGGCGTGATTGAAGATATCGGTCAGCATATGACCGCGCACCCTTCGGGTCTCTCCGAGCTTTGCATTTTCCTGACGCCAGATGGCGACGACCGCTGGATACCGCTGGATCCGCTGCCTGACTACCGTCAGCATCCGCGCGCCGACATTGTGCAGCGCATTCACGACGCCGGCATCGCTGGTCTCGGCGGCGCGGGTTTCCCCACCGCTACCAAGCTGAAAGGTGGCCTTCGCGGGGTTAAAACGCTGATTATTAATGCGGCGGAGTGTGAGCCTTATATCACCGCTGACGATCGTCTGATGCAGGACTACGCAGCTGAAGTCCTGGAAGGCAGCCGTATTCTCGCCTGGGTGTTACAGGCTGAACAGGTGCTGATTGGCATTGAAGATAACAAGCCTGAAGCCATTGCCGCACTGAAGCAGGCGCTGGGTAGCGAGCGCGATCTGCAAATCCGGGTCATCCCGACCAAATATCCCTCCGGCGGAGCCAAGCAGCTGACCCGCATCCTGACCGGGAAGGAAGTGCCGCATGGCGGGCGTTCCTCCGATATCGGCGTGCTGATGCAGAACGTCGGCACCGCCTGGGCGGTTAAACGGGCCATTATCAATGGTGAACCGATCACCGAACGCGTTGTGACGCTGACCGGCGAGGCGATCGCCCAGCCGCGTAACGTCTGGAGTCGTCTCGGCACCCCAATCAGTCATCTGTTGCACCAGGTCGGGTTCACACCTGCCCCGCGTCAGATGGTGATCATGGGCGGTCCGCTGATGGGCTTTACCCTGCCATCGCTGGATGTGCCGGTAGTGAAGATCACCAACTGTATTCTGGCTCCATCTGCCAGTGAGATGGGCAACAACGACGAAGAGCAGTCCTGCATTCGCTGTTCAGCCTGTGCCGATGCCTGTCCGGCCAAACTGCTGCCGCAGCAGCTTTACTGGTTCAGCCAGGGCGGCGATCATGATAAAGCGCGCGCTCACCATATTGATGACTGCATCGAATGTGGTGCCTGCGCCTATGTCTGCCCGAGCAATATTCCGCTGGTGCAATATTACCGTCAGGAAAAAGCGGAACTGCGCGCCATCGATCTGGAAGCGAAACGCACGCTGGAAGCCAAAGCACGCTTCGAAGCCCGCCAGGCGCGGCTTGAGCGTGAAAAGCTGGCTCGTGAAGCGCGTCATGAAGAGGCCAAACAACGCGTTGCCCGCACCGATACCAGCGAACTGGCTGCGGCCAAAGCGCGGGTGAAAGCCCGCCAGGCGGCCGAACCGGATGAGGCAACGCTTGAAGCTCAGCGTGAAGCCCGCCATGCACAGGCGCGTCTGCGTCAGGCCGAGGCGCAGGCTGAAACCCAGCCGGTGACGCGTCAGACCGTCGATCCGCGTAAAGCGGCAGTTGAAGCGGCTATCGCCCGGGCGAAAGCGAAGAAAACAGTGCCGGTTGATGCGGCAAATAACCAGGCTGAGGCCAGTGTCGATCCGCGTAAAGCCGCAGTAGAAGCCGCTATCGCCCGCGCCAAAGCGAAGAAAGCCGCTCAGGCGGAAAACGCCGAGGCTCCGCAGGCCGCAATCGACGGCGCTGCAGACGCCGCCGCTGAGACCGATCCGCGTAAAGCCGCGGTTCAGGCCGCTATCGCCCGCGCCAAAGCGAAAAAAACCGCACAGGCAGAAAACGCCGAAGCTCCGCAGGCCGCAACCGACAGCGCTGCAGAGGCTGCGCCAGCCGCCGCTGAGACCGATCCGCGTAAAGCCGCGGTTCAGGCCGCCATCGCCCGCGCCAAAGCGAAGAAAGCCGCTCAGGCGGAAAACGCCGAAGCTCCGCAGGCCGCAACCGACAGCGCTGCAGAAGCCGCGCCGGACGCCGCCGCTGAGACCGATCCGCGTAAAGCCGCGGTTCAGGCCGCCATCGCCCGCGCCAAAGCGAAGAAAGCCGCACAGGCTGAAGCCGCCGAAGCTCCGCAGGCCGCAGGCGACAGCGCTGCAGAGGCTGCGCCGGACGCCGCCGCTGAGACCGATCCGCGTAAAGCCGCGGTTCAGGCCGCCATCGCCCGCGCCAAAGCGAAGAAAGCCGCTCAGGCGGAAAACGCCGAGGCTCCGCAGGCCGCAACCGACAGCGCTGCTGAGGCTGCGCCGGACGCCGCCGCTGAGACCGATCCGCGTAAAGCCGCAGTTCAGGCCGCCATCGCCCGCGCCAAAGCGAAGAAAGCCGCTCAGGCGGAAAACGCCGAGGCACCACAGGCCGCAACCGACAGCGCTGCCGAAGCCGTGCCGGACGCCGCCGCTGAGACCGATCCGCGTAAAGCCGCGGTTCAGGCCGCCATCGCCCGTGCCAAAGCGAAGAAAGCCGCTCAGGCGGAAAGTGAGGCGGATGCCGCTTCTCGTGATGCCGCAGCACTGGCCACCGCCGCGCATTTTGCGGTGGATAAAGCGGAGCAGGCTCAGGAGCAGGCAAATAACGCCAATGCAGAACCTGAACAGGCACCTGAACTGAATCAACCCGATGATGCGCGCAAGGCCGCTATTGCTGCCGCCATCGCCCGTGCCAAAGCGCGTAAAGCGCAGTCGTCTACGACGCTTGAGGATTAAATGGCTTTTCGTATCGCAAGTTCTCCTTACACCCATAACCGCCGCAGCACCGGCAATATCATGCTGCTGGTGGTGCTGGCCGCGGTGCCAGGTTTTGCTGCACAGTGTTATTTCTTTGGCTACGGCACCTTTTTGCAGGTCTTACTGGCGACGCTGACTGCCTGGCTGACAGAGGCGGCAATTCTGCGACTGCGCAAAGCGCCCGTTGCCAGCACCCTGGCGGATAACTCGGCGCTGCTGACCGCCGTCCTGATCGGTATCAGCCTGCCGCCGCTGGCGCCGTGGTGGCTGGTGGTGATCGGTACCCTGTTTGCTGTTGTCATTGCGAAACAGCTCTATGGCGGACTGGGCCAGAACCCGTTTAACCCGGCGATGGTCGGCTATGTGGTCCTGCTCATCTCCTTCCCGGTGCAGATGACCAGCTGGTTGCCGCCCGATACGCTTCAGGCGATCAAACCCGGGCTGATGGACAGCCTGAGCATGGTGTTCCAGGGCCACACGCTGGCGGGTGAAACCATGCAGCAGCTACAGATAGGTGTCGATGGCATCAGCCAGGCGACGCCGCTTGATACGTTTAAAACTGGTTTACGCGCGGGGCACAGTGCTGAACATCTGCTGGCACAGCCGATTTACAGCGGCGTGCTGGCGGGCCTCGGCTGGCAGTGGGTTAACACAGGTTATCTGGCCGGCGGCCTGTTCCTGCTGTGGAAAAATGCTATCCGCTGGCATGTCCCTGCCGCCATGCTGCTGTCACTGGCCTTTTGCGCGACGCTGGGCTGGTTCTTCTCACCAGAATCGCTGAACAGCCCGCTGATTCATCTTTTCTCCGGTGCCACTATGCTGGGTGCGTTCTTTATTGCCACCGATCCGGTGACCGCTTCGACTACCAACCGTGGCCGCCTGGTGTATGGCGCGCTGATTGGACTGCTGGTCTGGCTGATCCGCAGCTTTGGCGGTTATCCCGATGGCGTAGCGTTTGCTGTGCTGCTGGCGAACATCTGCGTGCCGCTCATCGATTACTACACCCAGCCGCGCGTTTACGGCCATCAGAAGGATTAAGCGATGCTGGAGACGATTCGCAAAAACGGGGTAACGCTGGCAATATTCGCCGCGATCACCACCGCCGCCACGGCAGTGGTGAATACCGTAACCAGGCCGACGGTGGAACATCAGACCCTGTTGCAGCAGAAAAACCTGCTGGACCAGGTGGTGCCTGTTGAGCTTTATGATAACAATATTCAGCAGGACTGTTACGTTGTCACGGATGCAGCGTTGGGCAACAGTGCGCCGCACCATCTCTTCCTGGCACGTAAAGGTGGCCAGCCGGTCGCGGCTGCGCTGGAGACCACTGCGCCTGACGGCTATTCTGGTGCGATACAGTTGCTGGTTGGTGCCGATTTCCAGGGTAAAGTATTGGGCGTGCGGGTGATTGAACACCATGAAACGCCCGGTCTGGGGGATAAGATCGAACTGCGTATCTCTGACTGGATCAACAGCTTTAATGGCAAAGTGGTTCATGGTCCGGCAGATAAAGCCTTTGCGGTTAAGAAAGATGGCGGTGAATTCGATCAGTTCACCGGTGCCACCATTACCCCACGCGCGGTAGTCAATGCAACCAGACGCACCGCGCTGTTAATGAAAACGCTTCCGGAGAGACTCTCTTCGTTACCGGTATGTGGAGACGCAAATGAGTGAAGCTAAAAGCCTGCTGGTCGGTGGATTATGGAAGAACAACTCGGCACTGGTGCAGTTGCTGGGCCTCTGCCCGCTGCTGGCGGTCACGGCGACCGCCACCAACGCGCTGGGTTTAGGACTGGCGACCACGCTGGTGCTGACCCTGACCAACAGTTTTATTTCCGCCTCGCGCCGCTGGGTGCCGTCGGAAATTCGTATCCCGATTTATGTGATGATCATCGCCTCGGTAGTGAGCTGCGTACAGATGCTGATCAACGCCTATGCCTATGGTCTTTATCAGTCGCTGGGGATTTTTATCCCGCTGATCGTGACCAACTGCATCGTGGTCGGTCGTGCTGAAGCCGTCGCCTCTAAAAGCAGCATTCCGCTTGCCGCGCTGGATGGCTTCGCCATCGGCATGGGCGCGACCTGCGCTATGGTGGTTCTGGGATCGCTGCGCGAAATTATCGGCAGCGGCACGCTGTTTAACGGTGCCGACCAGCTGCTCGGTCCCTGGGCGAAGTCGCTGCGTATCGAAGTGGTCCATTTCGATTCGCCAATGTTGCTGGCAATGTTGCCGCCAGGCGCCTTTATCGGTCTGGGCATGATGCTGGCGGGTAAATATCTGATCGATCAGAAGATGAAACAGCGGGCAGCACTGCGTGCTCAGGCGGCCGAAACCGCGCCCCCTCAGGACGCAGTCGGGAAACCGGTGTGAATCAGACCAAACGGACCGAAATTCTCCGTCGGCTGCAGCAGAATAATCCGCATCCGACCACCGAACTCAACTTCAGCTCACCGTTTGAGTTGCTGATTGCGGTGCTGCTCTCGGCGCAGGCGACCGATGTCAGCGTGAACAAAGCCACCGCAAAGCTCTATCCGGTGGCCAATACGCCTGCCGCGATGCTGGCGCTGGGTGTGGATGGCGTGAAGGAATACATTAAAACCATCGGCCTGTTCAACAGCAAAGCGGAAAATGTGATTAAAACCTGCCGCATTTTGCTTGAGCAGCACAACGGCGAAGTGCCGGAAGATCGTGCGGCGCTGGAAGCCCTGCCTGGTGTCGGCCGTAAAACCGCCAATGTGGTGCTCAACACCGCCTTTGGCTGGCCGACGATTGCCGTCGATACCCATATCTTTCGCGTCAGCAACCGGACGAAATTTGCGCCGGGTAAGAATGTGGAAGAGGTGGAGCAGAAGCTGCTGAAGGTGGTTCCGGCGGCGTACAAGGTTGATTGCCATCACTGGCTGATTCTGCACGGCCGCTACACCTGCGTGGCGCGTAAACCCCGCTGTGGCTCCTGCCTGATTGAAGATCTCTGCGAGTATCCCGACAAAGTCGAGTGATCGCACTGACGAGAAACCCGCTGCGGCGGGTTTTTTATTATCCGGCGATCACCGCTGCTGACGCGTCTCCTGCCTGATCCCTCTTTTCGCTGCTCTCCCTGTTCGTACGAATAACGGTACAGTTTGTCGGGTTGTTACATTGATGTTGATGATGGAGAATCGCCGCCCCTGACGATAAGAAAATGTTATGACACGGTGAGTAAAGTAATGAACAAAAGCGCTTCTGCCGGAAGCCATCCTCTGCGCCTGTTTCTGACGCGCCTCTGGCCACATCCGCTGGCAGTGAGTAAAAAGCATGTAATGATCGCCGGACTGGGCGCCGGTATCGGCTTGATCCTGACCAGCCTGCTGAGCCACTGGGTGCTGGGCGAGCTGAATCTGTGGTTTGTCGCGCCGGTCGGTGCCTCGGCGGTTTTACTCTTTGGTCTGCCCGCCAGTCCGCTGGCTCAGCCGTGGGCAATCGTCGGCGGCAACAGCCTGTCAGCGCTGGCGGGCGTTACCATCAGCCAGCTGATCCCTGATCCTGCCCTTGCCTGCGGCGTCGCAGCCTGTGTGGCGATCCTGTTAATGTTCCAGCTGCGCTGTCTGCATCCGCCCGGCGGTGCCGTTGCGCTGACCGCTATTCTGGGCGGCCCTTCGGTGCAGCAGCTTGGATATCACTTTGTCCTGACGCCGATCCTGCTCAATTCACTGACCCTGGCCCTGCTGGCTCTGCTGTTTAATAATCTGGCCGGTCGTCGCTATCCGCATCCGCTGGCCCCCGAAGAAGTTAAACCCGATCCGGTAGCCATGCCGGTCCCGCTGACGCGTGCGGATCTGCATCAGGCTTTGCAGGACGGTGAACTGCTGGATATAGACGAGGATGATTTACAGGCGCTGCTGCTGCGTGCTGAAGAGATTGCCCAGCGCCGTCAGTTCAGTGGCTGAACCCTGTCTGCCGACACTGGCACATCTTTCAGTGTCGGCGCAACTTCTGGCATTCAGGTCTCCTCTGAACCCTGGGCTTAAGAAGTTGATCGCTGCCACAGTTTTACTCTGCCGCTTCGTCCACGCCACTCCATAACATATTGATAACACAACCGTCCAGGCCGTACGCCCATCGGCTCCTGGGCGGATGCCCATAGAGCTGGCCTTTTCAGCGCCCTACACTTTGCTCTTCTTTACGTTTCTCACGAGGAAGACCGATGGATAGCGCCTTGTCCCCACAGCACGATGAGCTGATCGCCTCCGCCATCAAAAAGTTCTTCACCCATATCATCCCGATGCTGGTGGTGATGCTGATTATTAACCAGATCGACCGCGCCAATATTGGCTTTATCAAAGCGGAGTTGCGCACCGATGCCGGGATCAGCGCGGCGGCCTTTGGGCTGGGCGCGGGCCTCTTTTTTATTGGCTATGCACTGTTTGAGGTGCCGAGCAACCTGATGATGAAGCGCTTTGGCGCCCGCGTCTGGCTGACGCGCATTATGATTACCTGGGGACTGGTGGTGGTCCTGACCGGTTTCGTCACCTCACCGATCCAGTTTTACCTGCTGCGTTTTTTACTTGGCGTAGCGGAAGCAGGCTTCTTTCCTGGCGTGCTGTTCTATTTCCGTCAGTGGGTGCCCAATGCCTGGCGCGGCCGTGCCACCGCGATGGTGCTGAGTGCCACCGCTGGCGCCTTTCTCTTCTCCGGCCCCATCACCGGCGCGATCCTGATGATGCACAATTTCCTGGGGATTGCTGGCTGGAAGTGGGTGATGTTTCTCGAAGGCGGTGCGTCGGTGCTGGTCGGCATTCTGGCCGCCTGGGTACTGGTGTCACGACCTGGCGAGGCGCGCTGGCTGAGTGCCGCGGAGAAACAGGCGCTGATGCAGCAGCTGCAGAATGAAGAGGCGCAGCGTGACGAGCTTAACCGCGAGCCAGGCAAAATGTCGCTGCTACGTAATCGCAGCCTGCTGTTCTTCTGCGCGATCTTTTTCACTATGACCATGACCGGCTACACGCTGGTGTTCTGGCTGCCGCAGATTATTCAGCGCATTCAGGGCTTCAGCAGTTTTGGCATCGGCATTCTCACCGCCGTGCCCTGGCTGTGCGCCATTATCGCCATTAACCTGCTGAGCCGCTTTTCAGACCGCCACCGCGACAAGCTCGATAAAGCGCTGGGTGTCGCCATGCTGGTCGCGGCCTGCGGCACCTTTATGGCCACGCTGGGTTCCCCGTGGTTTGGCTTCCTGGCGATGATCGTGGCCTGTATCGGCTCGAAAGTCAGTGCGACCTTTTTCTGGCCGATGCCGCAGGGAGAGCTGCCCGCCTCGATTGTCGCGCCCGGCATTGCGCTGGTGAATTCCGTTGGCAACCTTGGCGGCTTCTTCGCACCGACGGTTTTTGGCTATCTGGAGATGAAGACCGGCTCCACCACCGGCGGTCTCTACGCCCTGACCAGCGTCTCGCTGCTGACCGGGCTGTGGCTGCTGCTGCGCCGCAAGCCATCCCCGCCTTCCCTTGATCCTATGGAGAATCAACATGTCAGACAGTCCAGTCATTAAAACAATGCGGGTAGTGCCGGTCGCCGGATATGACAGCATGCTGCTGAACATTGGCGGCGCACACAACTGCTACTTTACCCGTATCCTGGTGATCCTGACTGACTCGGCTGGCCGTACCGGCGTCGGCGAAAGTCCGTGTCACGCTTCAACGCTGGCGCTGCTTGAGCGCTTTCGTCCGCAGATTGAGGGCAGCGAACTCCTGCGGCTGAATGCCACCATCGCCACGCTGTTTGCCAGCGACGCACGACACCAGCAGACCGCGCATACCGACGACATTCATATTCCGCAGATGAATCCGGAGAAGTTTTACAACGCCACCGCGGCGATTGAAGCGGCGCTGCTTGATCTGCTGGGTCAGCACCTGAATCTGCCGGTGGCCGAGTTACTTGCCAGCGGCAAACAGCGCGATCGGGTGCCGGTCCTCGGCTATCTGTTCTATATCGCCGACCGTAATCTGACCAGCATGAACTATCAGGCGGGCCACACGGGTGGTGATGCCTGGCTGCAACTGCGTCATGAGAAAGCGATGGACGCGGAAGGCGTGGTGCGGCTGGCGGAGGCGGCAGCGGATCGCTATGGCTTCCGCGATTTCAAACTCAAGGGCGGTGTCCATCACGGCGAAGTGGAAGTGGAGACGGTCAATGCCCTGCTGGCGCGCTTCCCGCAGGCGCGGGTAACGGTTGATCCCAACGCCAGCTGGTCGCTGGATGAGGCCATTTATTATGGCAAACAGCTGGCGGGCCGCATTCCCTATCTGGAAGATCCCTGTGGCGCGGAGCATGGCTATTCCGGTCGGGAAACGCTGGCAGAATTCAGGCGGGCCACCGGCATTCCGGTTGCCACGAATATGATCGCCAATGACTGGCGACAGTTGCAGCATGCGCTGCAGCTGAATGCCATCGACATTCCCCTGGCCGACCCACACTTCTGGACGATGCGTAACGCACATACCGTGGCGCAGCTCTGCCATGAGTGGGGCCTGACCACCGGCTGCCACTCAAACAACCACTTTGACGTGTCGCTGGCGATGGTTGCGCATCTGGGGGCCGCCGCACCGGGTGATCGCCTGACCGCCTTTGATACCCACTGGATCTGGCAGGATGGGCAGCAGCTGACGCAGCATGCGCCGCAGATTCGGGATGGCTATCTGGAACTGCCAGAGGGTCCAGGGCTGGGGATTACCCTGAATATGGCGCGGGTTGAAGCGGCACATGCGCTCTACAACTCGCTACCGGACAAAAACCGAAACGATGCGCTGGGTATGCAGTTTCTGATCGATAACTGGTCCTTTAACGCAAAACGTCCGGCCATGCTGCGCTGATAAACATCATCCTGTGACAGTGTCACAGGATGATTGCATTTAGCGTTGCGCCAGCGCCGCCTGCATCCAGGCAATCACCAGCGGAGAATCTTTGTCCTGCAGTGCGGCGCGTTCCGACTGAAACAGCGTGGCGACATAGAATGGGTGATCCGGTAGCTCAACGCCACGCACATCGCCCGCGTTGTCCCAGGCAGTAATGCGCAGCGTATTATCGCCCAGCGCTGCACTGAATTCCGGGTTAACACCAAAGTTACAGTGATAACCTTCATCGCTCTCCAGCACGCCGTAGGCTCTGGCAATGCGTGACCCGGGTTCGAACCTCACCGCGCCGCGCTGTTCCACCAGCGAGCAGCTCAGCGGGGCAATCACCATCCTCCCCCCGGTGTCCGTCTCGGCATGACTGGCATCCTGCCAGCCCAGTACGTTGCGCGCATACTCGATCAGCGCATACTGGAAGCCACCGCAGGAGCCAAGAAAAGGCTTTCCGGTTTCACGCACCCAGCGGAGTGTATCAAACACGCCGGCATCATTTCGATAGGGGCTACCGGGCACCACCCAGACGGCATCGCTGAGTTGCAGTTCTGACTCATCCAGTCGGTCAGTGGCGATCCACTCCGCTTCAGCGGTGATATTCAGCCAGCGGGCAGCACGTTCAATAGCAAGGGGGATAGCCTGATGGGCAACCGCATCGGCGCGGTAGTCACCAACCAGGGATAAGCGCAGGGGGGACGACATAAACAGATCCTTCTCGGGGAAATTGAGAGGTTACAGTAATGTTAATTTTCTGTCGAGGGCGAGCTGAAAACGGATTCTCCTGATAGGTTTTTTAACACGCACGGGCGGCTTTTCACCGGCAGACTGAGCTGATTCTTATCTTGCCGGTGCCTGCGAGCACCCTCAGCTCCCGCGTCAGACGAGACGACGCAACCGGTTTCTTTTTTTCCTTTCTGAAATAAATCATCTGTTTGTGCACAGGATCATCATTTGACGGTTTTTCCGGCAATGCCGGGCGTGTAATGTCCGATAATTCGGCAGATTGACTGTGAATTAATCAGCAACCTGCCGTTAGTGCTGCCTGATTATCATTCAGCAAACTATTTATCTGGTTAACCGCGCATTAGCAGTTAATGTTAATACTCTCCAGTGCGAGGCGCTTATCCAGCGCTTATGCACTGCTATTTTCACCACACTCAAAATTAAAAACCAATTAACAGTTTGCTATAAGTTTTTTAACCCAACATTTCAGGGTCGGGTGGGTTGTCAGAAAATTCTTGCCCTGCCGCCCGTAATCAGCCAAATTAGTCGCCGCTTTTCCCTTCTAATAACAATCTTGCGCATGGAAAACTCACATGACGCGGACTTAATTCCTGTCCCGAAACAGGGTATGAAAAAACTGAGGTACATGTGTCAACTGCAAACAAACACACTGATGAGGCTGTCAGTCTCAATGCGTTTAAACAGCCGAAGGCGTTCTACTTAATCTTTTCGATTGAGTTATGGGAACGTTTTGGCTTCTATGGCCTGCAGGCCATTATGGCGGTTTACCTGGTGAAGCAACTGGGGTTGTCTGAATCAGACTCCATTACCCTGTTCTCTTCATTCAGTGCGCTGGTGTATGGTCTGGTCGCGATTGGCGGCTGGCTCGGTGATAAGGTGCTGGGTACTAAACGCGTCATCGTGCTGGGTGTCCTGGTGCTGGCGCTGGGCTATGCGCTGGTGGCATTCTCCGGTCATAACGTCAGCATTGTCTACATCGGTATGGCGACCATCGCGGTGGGTAGCGGCCTGTTTAAGGCAAATCCCTCTTCGCTGCTCTCTACCTGCTATGACAAAGATGACCCGCGTCTCGACGGCGCTTTCACCATGTTCTATATGTCGATCAACATCGGTTCACTCTTCTCAATGATGCTGACACCGTGGTTAGCGGCGAAATATGGTTATAGCGTAGCCTTCTCACTGTGCGTTATCGGTCTGATCATCACCCTGTTTAACTTCCTGTTCTGCAAACGCATGGTTAAGGACTACGGTTCTAAACCCGATTTCGCGCCGTTGCAGATCGGAAAACTGCTGATGACGCTGGTCGGCATCGTCGTACTGATTGCACTGGCCAACTGGATGCTGCATCACCAGTCTATCGCACGACTGGTGCTGGCGGTGATTGCCCTGGGTATCGTGCTGGTGTTTGCTAAAGAAGCCTTTGCACTGCAGGGTGCGGCACGTCGTAAGATGATTGTTGCCTTCCTGCTGATGGTCGAAGCGATTCTGTTCTTCGTGCTTTATATGCAGATGCCAACGTCACTCAACTTCTTTGCTATCCGCAACGTTGAGCACACCATTCTCGGCATTACTTTTGCCCCCGAGCAGTTCCAGGCACTGAACCCGTTCTGGATTATGCTGGCCAGTCCGCTGCTGGCGGCGCTCTATAACAAGCTGGGCGATAAACTGCCGATGCCGCACAAGTTTGCCTTTGGTATGGTGCTCTGCTCCGCTGCGTTCCTGGTGCTGCCGGTGGGTGCGAAGTTCGCCAGCGATGCCGGTATCGTTTCCGTTAACTGGCTGATCCTGAGCTATGCGCTGCAGAGTATCGGTGAGCTGATGATCTCTGGCCTCGGCCTGGCGATGGTGGCACAGCTGGTGCCTCAGCGTCTGATGGGCTTTATCATGGGTTCCTGGTTCCTGACTACCGCTGGCGCGGCAGTGATTGCCGGTAAAGTGGCAAACCTGATGGCCGTGCCTGAAAACGTTACCGATCCACTGATTTCGCTGGCGACCTACAGCCGCGTATTCCAGCAGATTGGTATCGTGACGGCGGTGATCGCCCTGCTGATGCTGATTACGGCGCCGATGCTGAACCGCATGGCGCAGGATCCGGACGCAAAAAAAAATAACGTGCAGGCGTAATTGCTGCTGCACTTCAGCTAAGCCGGGCTCTGCCCGGCTTTTTTTATGGCTTGCCGCAACGCCCTTCGCAGATCCCTGATCTTTGTCACTGGTAATCCCGCTTTGACTCTTTACTATGCAAATATCCCATTGCAACAAGGAGTACCTGGTCATGAAACTGTTTTGCAAAGCGGGTGCCTGCTCTCTCTCACCCCATATTGTTATGCGTGAATGCGGACTCGACTTCACTCAGGTGAGCGTTGATCTGGCCACAAAAATCACTGAACGGGGCGATGACTTCCGCCAAATCAATCCTAAAGGTCAGGTGCCCGCGCTGCAGCTCAGCGACGGTTCTGTGCTGACGGAAGGCGTCGCCATTGTTCAGTACCTGGCGGATCTGAAGCCCGATCGCCATCTGCTGGCACCGGTTGGCAGCCTGACGCGTTATCACACTGTGGAGTGGCTCAGCTACATCGGCAGTGAGCTGCATAAAAGCTTTGGTCCCCTGTTTCGACCAGGTTACTCCGATGAGGTGAAAGCGCAGACCCGCAGCCAGCTGGAAGCAAAATTCCGCTATGTCGATGAGTCACTGCGCGACAAACAGTGGCTGATGGGGCTGCATTTCAGCGTGGCGGATGCCTATCTGTTTGTGGTGACGCGCTGGGCAAAAGCATTGGGACTGGATTTATCCGGCTTTACGGCGCTG
The DNA here is from genome assembly GCF_007558755.1 of Pantoea sp. paga. Lineage (NCBI taxonomy): Bacteria > Pseudomonadati > Pseudomonadota > Gammaproteobacteria > Enterobacterales > Erwiniaceae > Pantoea > Pantoea sp. paga. The sequence goes on along the minus strand of NZ_VLTF01000001.1, from coordinate 192,343 downwards.
GGCGCATGGTTTGATCGTGTCGCGGAACGTCCTGCGGTGCAGGCGGCGCTTAAAGCGGAAGGCTTAGCCTGAGTGAACAGGGCCGGTTATCCGGCCCTGATGCGTTACAGTTTTTCTGCCGCGAAGTGCTGCGTCGGCGTGGCGATGGCATCCTGTGCCGCCACCAGTTGCAGTTCATATTCGCCCATCTGATGGGTTTTCAGCATCACCTCGTACACCGCTGCGGTGACATGCTCCAGCGCATCCTGCAATGATTTGCCGTGCAGCAGATTAACCAGCAGCAGACCGCTGGTGAGATCGCCCACGCCGACCGGCTGACGGACACCGAAATCGACCAGCGGACGGCTGATGTGCCAGGCGTCTTCAGCCGTCACCAGCAACATTTCAAAGCGATCGCTGCGACGACCCGCACGCGCCAGATGCTTCACCAGCACCACGCGTGGTCCCTGGGCAATCAGTGCCCGCGCAGCGTCTACCGCCGCGTCGACGTCCGTGACGGTGCGCTCGCTCAGCATCTCCAGTTCAAGCAGATTCGGGGCGATAATGTCGCTGGCAGGCATCGCCATTTTACAGTGAAACTCCGCCACACCCGGTGCTACGATGCAGCCTTTCTCCGGATGGCCCATGACCGGATCGCAGAAGTACCAGGCATTCGGGTTGGCCGCTTTGACCTGACGGACAATCTGCAGAATCTGCTCGCCCTGCTCTGCCGAGCCCAGATATCCGCTCAGGACCGCGTCACAGGTCTTCAGGCGGTCGATGTCAGCAATGCCTTTAACAATGTCGGTTAAATGCGTTGCAGGCATCACCGTGCCGGTCCAGTGGCCATATTGCGTATGGTTGGAAAACTGCACGGTATTCAGCGGCCAGACGTTTGCGCCCATACGGCGCATCGGAAACTCAGCCGCCGCGTTACCAGCGTGACCAAAAACAACGTGCGACTGAATCGCTAAAATATTTTTCACTTGTTTGCCCTGTCCTGCCTTGCCATAAAAAAGGGCCGGAAACCGGCCCTGAAATCTTACTGCCAGTTAATCAGGCAGTAATGTTTCTTGCCGCGACGCAGCAGTGTATAGCGGTTAAACAGTTTGTCACTGTCGCTGAAGCGGTACTCCGCATCGGACTGCTTTTCACCGTTCAGTGAAACGGCATTGGAGCCGATCATGGTGCGCGCCTGGCCACGGGACGGCACCAGCTCTGCTTTCACCAGCGCCTGCTGCAGATCATCGTCAGCGCCCAGCACGATAGTTGGCATACCATCCTGCGCCAGCTGTTCAAAATCGGCTTCGGTCATTTCGCTCACGGATCCGGAGAAGAGGCTGGCAGTAATGCGTTTCGCCGCCGACAGACCCGCTTCGCCATGCACCAGACGCGTCACCTGCTCAGCCAGCACGTACTGCGCACGTGGCGCGGTGCCGCTGTTTTTGTCCTCTTCTTCCAGCGCGTTGATCTCTTCCATGCTCAGGAAGGTGAAGAACTTCAGGAAGCGATAGACGTCAGCATCTGCGGTGTTGATCCAGAACTGATAGAACTTGTACGGGCTGGTTTTCTTCGCATCCAGCCAGACTGCGCCGCCTTCGGTTTTACCGAATTTGGTGCCGTCAGACTTGGTGATCAGCGGAACGGTCAGGCCAAAGACCTGATTCTGATGCAGACGACGGGTCAGATCGATACCGGAGGTGATGTTGCCCCACTGATCAGAACCGCCAATCTGCAGCGACACACCGTGCAGCTCGTTCAGGCAGGCGAAGTCATAGCCCTGCAGCAGATTATAGGAGAACTCGGTAAAGGAGATGCCCTGATCGTCACGGTTCAGACGCTGCTTCACCGCTTCTTTGTTGATCATCTGGTTAACAGAGAAGTGCTTACCGATATCACGCAGGAAGGTCAGCACGTTCATGCCGCCAAACCAGTCGTAGTTGTTGGCGGCGATGGCGCTGTTGCTGCCGCAATCGAAGTCGAGGAATGGCGCCACCTGCTGGCGGATCTTTTCAACCCATTCGTTGACGGTTTCACTGGTATTAAGTTTACGCTCTGCGGCTTTGAAGCTCGGGTCGCCAATCAGGCCGGTTGCACCACCGACCAGCGCTACCGGCTTGTGGCCGGCATCCTGAAAACGCTTCAGGCAGAGCAGCGGTACCAGATGGCCCAAATGCAAGCTGTCAGCAGTGGGGTCAAAGCCGCAATAGAGCGAAATTGGCCCCTGCGCCAGTTTCTCTGTTAACGCGTCTTCATCCGTCACCTGGGCGATTAGGCCCCTCTCCTGCAATTGTTGTATCAGGTTACTGCTGGTCATTACTGACTCCAAATTGATCAGACTGCACCTATGCTGGTACACAGCTTTCCGCTGAGTTGCGGAATCGAAAAAAATCAGGGCTATAGCATAAAGCGCTGACGCTTTCTGTGCCAGCGCTGATAGGGGCGAATCGCGCAGATTCAGGGTGCCAGACGGTCGATTTTCCAGCCGTCGTGATCGCGCTGATAGATGAAACGATCGTGCAGACGATGTTCGCCACCCTGCCAGAACTCCAGCGTGTGAAATTTCACCCGGTAGCCACCCCAGAAGCTGGGCAGCGGCACTTCGCCCTGCTGGAACTTCTGTTTAAGCTCCAGGAACTTTCCTTCCAGAATACCGCGTGCCGAAATACGGCTCGACTGCTTCGACACCCAGGCACCAATCTGACTGTCGCGCGGACGACTGTGGAAATATTTCAGCACCTCGAGGGGCGACAGTTTCTCCACTTCACCCAGCACCATCACCTGACGCTCCAGATAGTGCCATGGGAAGTGCAGAGAGATGCGCGGATTGTGCGCCAGCTGCAGCGCCTTACGGCTGCCGAGGTTGGTGTAAAACACCATGCCCTGCGCATCGTAGTGCTTCAGCAGCACGATACGCTGCCACGGCTGGCCCTGCTCATCTACGGTTGCCACGGTCATGGCGGTAGGATCGGGCAGTTTTGCCTCGCAGGCCTGGCTTAGCCACTGTTCAAACAGCGCGATCGGATCGTCCGGCAGATCCTTACGACGCAATCCGCCGCGGGTATATTCACGCCGCAGATGGGCAATGGTGTGTAGCGTTTCACTGTCGCTCATAATGCTCGCCTATTCAGATAACAAGTCAGCTGGCAGGTTGCAGCTCACAATCATTCACGACAATTTTATCGTTACGTTCGATAAAAGCGCCGTTTCCTTTGGACCAGAACACATAGGTATTATCGCTGTAGCGTGCGCCGGAAGCGGATACCGTCTGCTTCAGCGTCAGAGGCTGCCCATCCATGATGAAACTGACCTGCTGCTGCGCCTCGTCCAGCGTCACGGTCAGGGGCATGGTTCCGCAGCGATAGTGCAGGGTCTGCGGCGACGGCGGCTGTTTATGCATCAGGCTACAGCCTGACAGCAGTAGCACCGCGGCAACGGTTAATCCTTTCAACATAAGCGGGTCTCCTTCACGAGTGAAGCTGGCATTATAAGAAGGATTGGGCGCGAAGTAAGTGGGAATCCACGCCAATCTGGCAGATGCTGTCAGTCAGGCTGAATTATTGGGCCTTTTCAGACGGTTGTCTGAATGCACAGGCCGCGTTCTCAGGCTACGCTCTATAGATCTTAAGCGAGGAAGACAAACATGAAATTTGATAACGAAGATGCATTTAAGCTGGCAGTGGCGTTTATGAACCACAAAGAGAATGCCACCATCGCCAGCAGCTACTTTAAAACTTTTATCGACACCTACCAGAAATTTGACCGCTGGCTGAGCGCATCAGACCCGGTCAGCGCCATGAAAGCAGAAAAAGCGGCCGCCAAAGCGGGCGAAGACTCCATCCTCTGATCCCCTTCTCCACGGGTCCGATAGCCTTCAGGGTATCGGACCCGTGAATCCCGCCAGACATTCACCCCGATGCTGACTATTTCCGCACAGCTATTCCGGCTTCTACGGAAATATCCGCTCTGGCTGCCGGGCTTATTTCCCGCATCAGCATCGATCTTATTTTGATACAGCGCATCCTCTGCTGAGATGGCACAGAACGGCTGGGTACATTTGCAATAAATGCTATTTCACGCCGCCATGTCCCCTAATCAGCACCATACACTCCGGTTTTGTTTAAAAAACAGGCAGCGAGACGCGGCAGAGCCAGCAAACCTGATAAAGCCGACTATGCTGTAAACGTTCGGATATACTTCATGGAGCAGAAAAAATGAAAATGAAAATGAAATCCCTGTCAGCCGTCGCGTTGCTGGCTCTCACTTTAGGTACGCTGGCAGGTTGTGCCTCAAACCAGTCGATTAAGACCACCGATGGCCGCACGATTGTCACCGATGGCAAACCGCAGATTGATTCAGATACTGGTCTGGTTTCTTACCGCGATGCTCAGACAGGAAAAACTGAGCAGATCAATCGTAACGAGATCAGTAACATGAGTGAACTCGACAACTAATATAAGGTGAATAAGATGAAAAAAGCGCTGATTTTACCTCTCGCCGCATTGATTGGTATGACCGTATTAACCGGCTGCACCCGTACCAGTTATGCGATTCAGACTAACGATGGACGCACCATTATTAGTGATGGCAAGCCTTCTGAATCGGATGCAGGTCTGCTGGCTTATACCGATGCAAATGGCGTGAAGCAGCAGATTAATAAAGCGGACGTCAAAGCGGTCTCTGAAGTACCGAAGAAATAACCCGATCGCTGTTGCCCGATGTATAAAGCCGCCCATGGGCGGCTTTATTTTTATCTGCGCCTGGCCACGAAGTGGCACACAGGCCTGGTTTTATTCCCCGGTAGTTTTTAAATCAGAAATATCTGCTGCGGCGTGGCAATAATATGACAGGCAACCGTGCGGGTAGTCGTGCAGATAATAATCTGATAACGACATTCGCCGCTCCGCTCTTATCTGAATTTCCGGCAACTCACCGTGTTTTTAACCAGCATAATAGCTCAGTTTATTTCTGAAGAATAACCTCGGCCAGCTTTTATGCTTTGATATGAGTGGTTTACCGCCTCGCTTAAAGGTTCACTTTATTTTCGGTAAATTTTAATCACAGCGCCCTGCTGTTTCCCACCTTTTAGTCCGGAGCGCCTTTAACTAGACTCTTTATATCGCTACTTAATCAGGAGGGTGCAGATGGTTTATCACGACAAAACAACCGGTCATATGATTCTTGGTGAAGCTGCAATTAATCTGGCGTTTGACGAACAGGAAATTACGCTGGTAGCACTGATTCGCCAGTTGAGCGACATGGCCGAACAGGAGCGCAACGATGAGCGGGTCACGCAGATTGCCGATGCGCGGAACTGGCTCAAAGGTTTTATCAAATCCTCAACGCGCGACCGTGCCGAATTAAACTGGCTGGTTGAGACCGGACAGGCACCGGTTAATCTTAAAGATTATCGTTAGTTATGGGCGGGTCATTGCTGTTTATTTTGGGTGCCGGGCGCGCGCCTGGCCTCTCGGCCAGAGACGCCGGGACAGCGTGGCAGCGTGGCAGTGGAATAGTGCATGTCGCCAGAACGTGACCAGTACGTGAATTGCAATGCTCTGCACCTGGCTCCCGTCACGGCCTGAAACGGCCAGACACCCATTGATGAGTGCCATTACTCTGCACTCATCAGCCTGCTGTCTGGCCGTTAACCGGCCATCGTCGGCTTCTCCCCACCTGCCGTCACGGTCAGTACGTCAGCGGCTCCCCGTTTTCAGTCACCTGCAGCGTTTTTGGATGTTTCGCTGTAGGGGTTTCAAACCCACCACGGGCGGCAAAAACAGAACAGCCAATGGCTGCCACAAGTGTCAGTATGATTGAGGTTTTCACGAAACGCGCCTTAATTTTCTTCGCTACAGGATAAAGCGTGAAAGCCTGGCATATAATCAGATGAGGGGAAAGGAGAGTGCAGAATTTCTCTGTCTGGAAGCCCTGGTCCGGGAAATCTGTTTACTGATCGAGCGGCCTTGCCTGGTTACCCCAGTACTTTCAATGCCAGTGCCAGCGTCTTTTCTTCGTTAGTCACATCGCTGACCTTACCTGCCACCCGCAATCCAAAAGCAATGCAGAGAATTAAACCGGCTGCCGCCTCGCTGTCCAGCGTGTTATCGATAGATCCATCCTGTTGCCCCAGCTCCAGCAGCGAGACCAGGAAGCGCTGATTACGCTGAACGACCTCATCAATGCGCTGCGCGAGTGGCTGATCCATGGTCTGCAGCGCAATCGCGCTGGCGACGACCAGACAGCCGCAACGCCCTTCTGTGGCACGTGCCGAATCCAGGTAAAACTGCAATAGCTCGGTTATTTTCCCCCGCCCGCTGGCACAGGGTGCCAGACGACGGCGCAACTCACTATTTCTCAGCAACAGATAGCGTTCGAATACCAGCAGGAAGAGCGAGCGCTTATCTTTAAACGCCTTATAGATGCTGCCTGCGGAGAGATGCATCGCCTCACCCAGATCGTTCATTGAGGCCGCGTGATAACCTTTTTGCCGGAAAACGATCATGGCGTCATCCAGAGCCTGTTCGATCCCGAACTCTCTGGGGCGTCCCCGCTCTTTGTTTTTATACGTTGTGGCTGTCGTGGTCATTGTTACCGGCCTGGGGGGTGTGTTGCTGTCAAAATCAATGGCGATTCTATCCCAGGCGCGGGTAACAAGATAGGCCGTCCGTCACCCGTCACGCGCAGACGGCCCGTTATTTCCCGGACGCGTTAATATGATTTGCCGCGGTCTGACCAGCCGCAGTCTGGTCTGCGGTGCAAGCCGGACGCGGTTCATTCAGATAAGGATGTTGTCTCTGTGCGGCCTTTTTCCCGCTGCTGGCTGCGCTTCAGCGCGTTTATTTTTATCAGCCATAACGTAAATTGCTTAATAAGCAGGCTGGCGTGGTTTTCATTGTCAGCAAAACATAGAAAGAGTCGGGTTTTTATATTGCTGTTATCGTCGATCGCATAAATCTCATATTCGTCATGATGGCGGGATTTTATGATTGCTGTGAAATGTATTGCGGGCCAGAGCATCACTCTGGCTTCAAACTGCCTGAAATCCATTATATTTACCTGGTAATTTGCTTAAAATACCCGATGAAAAACTACTCATCGGGTCAGGCAAAGCATAACTTCCTGCCACTTTAATCGCGTGATAAAAAAAGCTTTTAGCAGAGGCCGCGGCTTCAGCAGCAGAGGAACATCGGGTCAGCCTTCACTTAAGCGCAACCACAGGCAGATCGGTTATCCGGGTGGTATAGGCAGGCGACAGCATCTCGCGTTTCATCGACCAGGCTTTGTTGATCCCCTGCCCGGCAAACCACAGCTTCCCGCTGCCGAGCTTGTTGACTGTGTCGATCAGCTTCATCAGCTCTTCGCTGTTGCGGCGTGGCTGATGTTCGTCAAACAGATCAAACTGAGCCACGCCCTGGCTGAAAAAATCCCCCAGCACGATGCCCGCCTTCATATAGCGATGTCCCTCAATCCAGATGTTATCCAGGCACGCCATTGCAACTCTGATGATGTCGCGTGTGTCCTGTGTCGGAATCAGCAGTTGCTCCATCGACTGATTGCCATAAAAGGGTTCGTCAGTCGCATGCGGACTGGTGCGCACAAATACCCCTACCTGACGGCAATATTGATTCTCACGGCGCAGCTTCTCCGCCGCGCGCCCGGCATACGCGCAGACAGCCTCGCGCATCTGATCGTAGTCGGAGATACGGCTGCCAAACGAACGCGAACACATGATTTGCTGTTTTACCGGCGTCACTGACTCCAGCTCCAGACAGGATTCGCCACGCAGCTCTCTGACAGTGCGCTCCAGCACGACGCTGAACTGTTTGCGGATGGCCTCGGTGCTTTGATCGGCCAGATCTTTCGCCGTCATGACGCCCATGGCGTTGAGCCGTTTGCCGATCCGATGACCCACGCCCCAGACTTCCGCCACATCAATCAGCGCCAGCAGCTTTTTTTGTCGTTCAGGGTCCGACAGGTCGACAATGCCGCCGGTTTTGCTCCACTTTTTGGCCGCAAAATTCGCCAGCTTGGCCAGCGTCTTAGTCTGTGCAATGCCGACGCCCACGGTCAGATGGGTCTCTTTGCCTATTCGTTCTCTGACCTGGCGACCAAAGGTCTCCAGCGCCATACAGTTCTGCACGCCGGTGAGATCCATAAACGCCTCGTCGATCGAGTAGATCTCCACCGACGGCGCCATCTCTTCCAGTATGGTCATCACCCGATGGCTCATGTCGGCGTAGAGCGCATAATTTGAGCTGAAGACCTGCACCGCGTGACGCGTTAGTTCTTCACGCATCTTAAAATAGGGCGCACCCATTTTGATGCCGGCTTTCTTTGCCTCGGCGCTGCGCGCAATCACGCAGCCGTCGTTGTTCGACAGCACTACTACCGGTTTACCTTTAAGATCAGGCCGGAAAACGGTCTCACACGACGCGTAAAAGCTGTTTACGTCGACCAGCGCGAACATGGTCAGTGGGTCGCTTTAATAACAAAGGTCACAACGCCAAACACCTCCAGCGCATCTTCGGTCTGGATAGCGATCGGTTTAAATTTGGTATTCATCGGCATCAGTTGCAGGCAGGGATGAAGCTGGAGACGTTTAACGGTGAATTCACCTTCGACCGCGGCGACCACAATATCGCCGTGTGAGGCGGTGAGTGAACTGTCGACCACCAGCATGTCGCCATCATTGATGCCCGCCTCAATCATTGACTCGCCGCTGACCCGGACAAAATAGGTGGCGCTGGGGTGCTGAACCATCAGCGCATTGAGATCAATGCGTTGTTCGACATAATCCTGCGCCGGGGATGGAAACCCGCACGGCACACGTTCGATATATAGCGGTAAAGGCATAACGGCACGAATGTCCGCAGGTTTAATGAATTCCATAATTTCGCTCCTTTTTCAGATTACTGTATATAAAAACAGTAATAGCTAATCCCCCTTTTAATCAAGTGACATGGAACATCTTTAAGCGAAGGGGTTGATGGTAATGCACTTTTTTTTAAACGTTTTTTCGCATTGCCGTCAGAGTAAGCGGAAACGGGTTACTTTCGCCGCATCGCCGGAATATCGTCGATTTCTTCTTACAGTAAAGAATCTTATAAATTCACCGGCTGATTATTTTTACTTAAGGAAAATCTGACAACGCTTCTCTGGCATTCGGAGAGGTTTGAATATTACGGGCGGGCTGGTTATTCTGCTTTTTTAAGCATGGAGGGGTTATGGCAGACGACGATCGAATCAAACATCTGGAAGAGGCAGTTGCGCAGTTAACGGTTGAGACTACGGTATTAAAAGCGATACTCGGTCAGCAAATTGCGCTGAATAATCTCAATTACAAAGGGAAGTTTGACGATGTACTGGCGGCGCTGGCGAAAGAGTATGCCGAACGCGGTCTGGAAGAGGGCAATAACCAGGCTATCCATGATGCCCTGCGTCAGTATATTAAATATGAGCCACCCGCAATGGAATAAGCGGATTTCCGGCAGCGTCCGATTGCCGGACTTTATCGGCTCCTGAACGCTGCCACTGCCCTGTCCTGCACCGCCTCCGCAGCAGCCTCAGACGATACCGGTTAGTATTTACACCTCGCTGTCACTCTCCAGCGCATCCTGAATCGCGTCGGCCAGATTAGCAACTTCATTCGCCACGGCCTGCAGATCCCAGGCGGTTTTTGAGCCGGTTGCCGAGGTGGAGGCGCTGACGGACTCTTTTGCCACTGACAGAGCAGCAGCCACGGCGACCGAACGTTTATGTTGTTCCTGAGTCATGCCCGCAGGCGGAATTGCGAAATAGTCGTGAACCATGATCATTTCCTTGTGATAAATAAGGGGTCAACCTTAGCCTTCTGCATCAGGCGTGGGAAGTGAATTATGCGGCATGGCCTGTCAGACGGCCAGGATTGCAGCAGCACAATCGCACCCGCCACTTTTCCAGCGTTGAAACCTGTACAACTTTGGCTGAAATCTGCGGAAAAAAGCGGTTTTAACGTGTTGATGTGTCGTCAGCATAATTTCCAGCCTGCTGGTCTGAAAATCGCCGCCCTCTGAAAACCTCACCAACCCGCTGTATTTATTCAATTAACCATCGAAAACCTCTTTTTCCACTTTAAACATACTTTTGAAATACATCACCGACCAGTTAAATTTTGTCAAATTTCATTGTACAACTTTGCGATTCTTGTATAACTTTGTCTCGTGATGTTAAATCACTTGTAACGAAAGGTGCTTTGCACCGCATCTGAAGGTGTTGTGGATTTCCACCTTCAGATGCATTTTTTTTGCGTCAGCCGGTTACCGGATCTGAATCGACGCGTTCTTCCCCCCATTTCTTATGAGGCCTGACATGCAAACAACGATGAATACAGAGTCTCAGATTTCTGATTACTTCATGAACTCTGGTACAGCGCTGACCACTGAAAAACAGGTTATCGCCGCAGTCCATGCCGAACTCGCCCATGCGAAAACCCATGTCTCCGATAAAGACATTGTGCTGGGCCTGATTCACCGCCTGGAGAGTGAGCGTGACGTGGTTAAGCAGGATATTTACCGTCAGGCGCTTGAACATGTTCTGCAGCGCGCTTCGGCGACCAGCGACAGCTAAAAATCTGTGTCTGTTATGAGGGAACGCGAATTAGCATGGATGCTTTTCCCGTCCGGAATCAGCCCCTGTTATGGGGCTTTTTTTATTTCTCCTGCACTGAATCACTTGTCCCCTTCTCACCGCTAAGATTGCCTGCCCCGCCGGACCAGATATAGCTCGGGAATTCACCGTTTTCGCCACTTATTCAACCTGAAATTCCGATTAAATGCTCTCGTTTCGCTTTATTTATCCGATATCTGTGTCCAGGCTTTTTCTGCATCCACTGCAAACACAGACGAGGAAAATAATCATGTTTCATCATTCATCAAAACTTCAATTCCCGGTTCGTGTAGAAAAACCCGATCCAGAATTTGCCATGCTGCTCCAGCAGGCCATCGGCGGCGTCGAAGGTGAGATTCGTGTAGCGATGCAATACTTTTTCCAGGCGATGGGCGCGCGCGGTGATGTGCGGATTCGTGATCTGCTGATCTCGACCGCCACCGAAGAGCTTAGCCATATCGAGATGCTGGGCTACGCCGTGGCGCTTAACCTTGAAGGCGCCCCGCTCTCTTACCAGGAAGCGTCAGCGAAAGATCCGGTGGTTAATGCGATTCTGGGCGGAATGAACCCGCGCCATATCCTCTCTTCCGGTCTGGCAGCGATGCCGGTTAACGCCAACGGCGTGCCTTTTGATATGAGTCATATCTATGCGTCCGGCAACGTGGCGGCCGATATGCTGGCTAACGTCACCGCAGAAGCCACGGGCCGCGTACTGGCTACCCGCCTCTACAACATGACGGAAGACAAGGGCATGAAGGACTTCCTCTCCTTCCTGATCGCCCGTGACACTATGCACCAGCAGCAGTGGCTGGCGGTGATCGAAGAGATGGGCGGACTGAACGCGTCGCTGCCGATCCCGAACAGCTTCCCGCAGGAACATGAGGCGCAGGAGCACTCTTACTACTGCCTGAATACCTCGCTGGATAAACCGCTGCCGGAAGGTCGCTGGAGCAGTGGCCCGGCTTACGATGGCCATGGTCAGTTCAGCGCGAAACAGCAGCCAGATATGCTGGGCGATGAGCCGCTGCTCGGCAATGCCCGTCCCGGTTCTGGTGCGCAGTCTGAGCAGATTGACGGCATTACGTCACCGAAGCCTTAACTGACACAGGCGTGCCGGTCCGGGCCACACCGCGCGGTGTGAGCCAGACCGGCTGTTTTACGCTAACGGATTTTTATGGAGGAATATTCATGTCATCGACTCAACGCCCGCAACCCCCTTTTGCCGAACAGCAACAAACGCCACCGGGTAAAACCGCGGCTATGCAGCCTCTGCCCGATCACGGCGAGCAGAGTTATCAGGGCTCAGGCCGCCTGGCGGGGAAAAAAGCCATTATTACCGGTGGCGATTCCGGCATTGGCCGGGCCGTCGCTATTGCCTTTGCCCGGGAAGGGGCCGATGTCCTGATCTCTTATCTTGATGAACATGAGGATGCACAGGATACCGCCCGGCTGGTTGAAGAAGCGGGACAGAAAGCGGTACTGGTGCCTGGCGATATTACCGAGGCGTCACACTGCAACGCCCTGGTCGATAAAGCCGTCGAAGCCTTTGGTGAGATTAATATTCTGGTGAACAACGCGGCGTATCAGATGACGCGCGAATCGCTGGATGAGATCAGCGACGAAGAGTTTGACCGGACCATGAAGACCAACCTTTACGCGATGTTTTACATCACTAAAGCGGCAACACGGCATATGCCTGCTGGTGGATCGATCATTAATACGGCCTCGATCAATGCTGACCAGCCGAAACCGAAGCTGCTCGCCTACTCCGCCACCAAAGCCGCCATCGTTAATTTCTCTGGCGGCCTGGCAGCCTTACTGGCTGAAAAAGGTATCCGTGCCAATGCGGTCGCGCCCGGCCCTATCTGGACGCCACTGATCCCGTCGACCATGCCGGTTGAACAGGTGAAGAACTTTGGCAGCGAAGTGCCGCTGCAGCGTGCCGGTCAGCCTGCTGAACTGGCGCCAACCTATGTGATGCTGGCCAGTGACGAAGCCAGCTACATTTCAGGTGCGACCATCGCCGTGACGGGCGGTGTGGTCATTATTTAACGTTCGCCGATTCCCTGGTCTCTTCGGCCAGGGGATGAGTGATCAGCTTCTGCGTTATCCCCCACTGGTAGAGTTGTTCCCGCGCCAGATTCTTCATTTTCACTTCGCACATGATATCGAAATCCTGAAACGACAGTGCCCATGCATTCAGCGTCGGGTTAAAGAAGTAGTCAGAGTGCGCCCGCAGCTTGCTTTTGCTCACGCCCAGCTGCTGCTGATCGGGCCAGCCCTCCTGCGGAATCATCCCCTCCTGCGAAATCGAATAGTGCAGCACCGGCCGCACGCCGCGCCAGGATTCGATCACTCTGGCAACACGCGCGTCATCCGGCTGAATAAACTCACTCTCTTTTACCCAGTGATGGTGAATATCCAGCACCACCGGACAGAGCGGTGCTGCCTGCAGCACGTCATCCAGCGAGCAGGAGATCTCATCATTCTCCACCGTCAGCATCCGCCGCGCTTCCGGGCTGAGCTGATTAAATGACCGTTTAAAGCCGTCGAATCCCGCCTTGCCGTTCATATGAATGTTGATTTTAAAATCCTGGAAGGTCTTGCCATATCCCATCAGACAGGCGCAGAGCGTGTGATACTCCACATCCTCCAGCGCGCGCACCACCACATCGGGATTATCGGAGGCGAGCACGGTATATTGTCCGGGATGGAATGAGAGCCGGATGTGATGCGCCCGCGCCAGCTCGCCACAGCGGGAAAAGAGCGGATAGAGTTCGGGCAGAAATTCGGTGAACAGTGGCGTGGCCTCGGGGACCGTATAGAGCGGTAACAGATCGCTGCCGATGCGCATCATCCTGAGTGGCTCAGGTAAGGTGGCCAGATGCTCAAGCGTCAGGTAGAGATTGTTGAGGTTAGTGACGGTAATCTCATAGATCAGCTGATGACGTTCATCGTGCGATAAACTCAGAAACCGTTTACGGGTGGTGGCGCGAAACGGGAAAAACTGTTTGCCATCGCTGTTGAGATACTTACATGCAAAGCCTAATTTCATGTCTGCTCCTGATTTATGCTTATCAGAAGTGTAACAGGCCCCTGGCGACCAGCCAGTCGCGGGCCGCAGACTCAGGCTGAATAATCACAGGGAGACTCACTATGCAGGGTCATGAGATCCAGCGCATCGCCATTGAAGCGGCTGGGCGGCTGCCCGCCGCTGAATGCAGCTATCCATTCGGGCCGGAACATCAGGTCTATAAAGTGTGTGGAAAAGTGTTTTTACTGCTGACCGAACTGCGGGGTGTGCCGATTATCACCCTGAAATGCGAGCCGCAGCAGGCAGAGCTGCACCGGGTGATCTATCCCTCGATCACCGCCGGTTATCATATGAATAAACGTCACTGGATCACGGTCTATCCCGGTGACGACCTCTCGCCTGGCTTGATTCAGCAGTTGGTTGAGGATTCGTATCACCGTGTGGTTAAGGGTATACCCGCCTCGCGCCGCCCGGCCTGGGTGGGATAAAACCCGTGGAGGGGGTGCGTGTGCACCGGAAAGAAAGTTTGCTTGATAGCAGGCAAGATAAATAGCAGGGCCAGCATTGTTCTGGCACCTGCCGTCATCTCTCAATCAAAGAGAGATCTGGGGATTTTCAACGCCACAGGCACGGGCATAGCGGGCGAGTGTTTCAACTGTGGCTTTATCTGCGCGACGCTCGGTGCGTGACACTGCCGACGGGCTGACACCGAGCGCCTCCGCGACCTGAGCGCTGGTCATTCCGGCGCTTTCCCGCCATTTGGCTAACTGCTCGCGCAGGTGCTCTGCCCGAACTTCTGCCTCGTAATGTTCGCGAACAGCCGGATCAGATAAAATTTCTTTGCGGGCCGTCTTCCACGCAACTGATTTCTTACTCATCGTTTAACATCTCCTCTAAACGGTGCGCCGCTGCCGTCATGACTGCTGCTGGCGTTTTCTTTGTCTCTTTCACAAAAGCTTTCAGGATAAAAATACGTCTGCCTTTCTGGTAAACATACACCGCTCGCCCAATCTCATTAGCCTTTGCCCTGAGCTCAAAAAAACCCGACCCTAACGGTTTGGTATCCGGCTCTCTCAAATCAGTTCCACGGGCAGCCAGTTTATCTATTTGCCGGGCCAGCTTAGCCCGGAGCATCTCTGGCATTGCCTTAATTTCAGTGAGCGCGTCCTTGTGTATCGTTATCTCAAACATAGATCCTCCGTTGGAGTTAAGTTAACTCATGAGTTAACTTAACTCAAGGATCTATATTTCCTCAGACGGGGGAAATGAATCCAGTCGCTATCCTTGCGTAAGAGCCCTGAACAGCGTGGCATCTAACACCGGCCCCGCACTCAGTGATGCAGCATCTCCTCCACGACCTGTGAGTTCATCATCTGGTAAGGATAATAGGTCGGCCAGTTATCCATCTCCGCCAGCAGGGCTTGCTGAGAATCGTTGCCCATAAAGATATGGAAATGGGCAGATTTACGCGGCCCGATGGTGTGGTCGCTGAACTGCACATATTTGGGCGCTTTGCTGCCCGCGTCCTGGCATTCAAACAGGTAGCGCACCCCTTTTTTACCTGAGGTATAGGTCAGGATTTTGTGGCCCGCATACCGGTAGTGGCAGGCGCTGACCTGATCGCCGATGTGGAACTCCATCACGCCATTTTCAATACCGATGGTATCGACGTCGGTGGCGTAGCCTTTGCGGTAATACGCTTTATACTCCTCTGCCGTTTTGCTGTGATCCTGCTGCGCTTTCTTCTGCCAGACCGGGTCCAGTTCGCCGCTTTGCAGCAGCGGATAAACCGACTGCCACAGGCCATCCCAGTCAGCGAGCGGACGATCTTTCACATCGCTGTCAGCAAAAACCCCTTCTGCCGCTTTCTGCTCCAGGGCTGACAGCGGTTTTCCATGTGCATGCGTGCCGTGTGCCAGCGACGGCTGGCTGACTAACAGTGCGCCCAGTAGCCCAATCCATTTACCTGCATGATTCATCAAAGTCTGATACCCCGGTCAACGTTACAAAATGAAATGTTATGATATAACATTCCCAAGCTCAACCAAAAGCAGCAAACGCCAGCATTAATTTTATTAATCTTTTACCACCCTGCATCAGGCCATGAACGCCTCCTGCGGCGGCAGATTCTGCATCCTCTGAAAGCACATTATCCGTATAGCAGGCGCGGGCTGATACGACGTTAAGCCAGACGGCACAGGGCATGAATAAGCGAAACGGTAATCCGGATTAAGAGATAAGTGCGCATTTCTGGCGGACAAAAAAGGCACAGTCGTCGCAGTTAAATGCCCGGTTTAACCTCAGTATTGTTCAGGTTGTTCTATATTTAGTGTCGTCGAAAGTAAAATAACCGCTGGAGCATGGATTAATGTCGAAAGAAACAGAGAAGAAACCCCTGAGCGAGCGCGCCCCAACCACCGGTCCGGAATCCTCAGAGCCGGGCCTGGGTTCACTGGCACCGAAGGATGGTTCGCATCAGCCCCCAGCCGAACCGACCCCGCCAGGTAAGCAACCCACCGCCCCCGGCAGCCTGAAAGCGCCTCAGACGCACAACGCCAAACTTGACCAGCTTGAAGCCAGCCGCAAAAACGGCACCGACCGCGCCCTCACCACCAACCAGGGCACACGCATCGCCAACGATCAAAACTCACTGCGTGCCGGTTCGCGCGGTCCGACGCTGCTGGAAGACTTTATTATGCGTGAGAAAATCACGCACTTTGACCATGAGCGTATCCCGGAACGTATCGTTCACGCCCGTGGCTCTGCCGCACACGGCTATTTTCAGCCTTACCGCTCCCTGAAAGATCTGACCAAAGCGCAGTTCCTCAGCGATCCCGAGCAGACTACGCCGGTTTTCGTGCGTTTCTCCACGGTTCAGGGCGGTGCCGGATCGGCTGATACCGTGCGTGACATTCGCGGTTTCGCCGCCAAGTTCTACACCGAAGAGGGTGTCTTTGACCTGGTGGGCAACAACACGCCGGTGTTCTTTATTCAGGATGCGCATAAATTCCCTGACTTTGTGCATGCCGTTAAGCCGGAACCGCATAACGAAATCCCGCAGGGCCAGAGCGCCCATGACACCTTCTGGGATTACGTCTCTCTGCAGCCGGAAACCATGCACAACGTTATCTGGGCGATGTCTGACCGGGGTATTCCGCGCAGCTATCGCACCATGGAAGGCTTTGGTATTCACACCTTCCGCCTGATTAACGCAGAAGGTAAAGCGACCTTTGTCCGTTTCCACTGGAAGCCGGTGGCCGGTAAAGCGTCGCTGCTGTGGGACGAGTCACAGAAACTGACCGGTCGCGATCCCGATTTCCATCGCCGCGATCTGTGGGAAGCCATTGAAGCGGGTGATTTCCCGGAATATGAACTGGGCCTGCAGCTGATCCCGGAAGAGGATGAGTTCAAATTTGACTTCGATATTCTGGATGCCACCAAGCTGATCCCGGAAGCGCTGGTGCCGGTTGAGATTGTCGGCAAGATGGTACTTAACCGTAACCCGGACAACTTCTTTGCTGAAACCGAGCAGGTCGCGTTCCACCCAGGCCATATCGTGCCGGGCCTCGATTTCTCCAACGATCCGCTGCTGCAGGGTCGTCTGTTCTCCTATACCGATACGCAAATCAGTCGTCTGGGCGGACCGAACTTCCATGAGATCCCGATCAACCGTCCGACCTGCCCGTACCATAACTTCCAGCGTCAGGGCATGCATCGTCAGGATATCGACACCAATCCGGCGAACTACGAGCCGAACTCGATCAACGATAACTGGCCGCGTGAAACTCCACCTGCTGCAGAAGGCGGCGGCTTCGAGAGCTATCAGGAGCGGATTGAGGGCCATAAAGTGCGCGAGCGCAGCCCCTCATTTGGTGAGTATTATGCGCAGCCGCGCCTGTTCTGGCTGAGCCAGACTGAAGTCGAGCAGCAGCACATCATTGGTGCCTACTCGTTTGAACTGAGTAAAGTGGCGCGTGCTTATATCCGTGAGCGTGTGGTGGATCATCTGGCACGCATTGATACGAAACTGGCGCAGGGCGTGGCGGATAACCTGGGACTCGCTCTGACGGATGAGCAGCTCAACATTCAGCCGCCTGCGCCGGTGAATGGCCTGACCAAAGATGACAGCCTGAGCCTCTACGCCATTCCGGATGGCGAGCTTAAAGGTCGTCAGGTCGCACTGCTGCTCAGCGATGGTGTGAAGGCGGCTGATGTGCTGGCGATTTTGCAGGCGCTGAAAGCAGTGGGTGTTCACGCCAAACTGCTGGCTCCGCATATGGGCCAGGTGCGCGCCGATGACGGTTCAGTGCTGCCGGTCGATGCGACGTTCGCCGGTCTGCCCTCTCTGACCTTTGATGCGGTGATGGTGCCGGATGGCAATATCGATGCCCTGCTGCTGAGCGGCGATGCCCGTTACTTCCTGCTGGAAGCCTACAAGCACCTCAAGGTGATTGGTCTGGTGGGCGAAGCGCGCCGCTTTAAAGCGCAGTTCGGTCTGGAAGATGCGGATCAGGAAGAAGGTATTGTGCAGGGCGACTCGGCGGAGAGCGCGCTGATGTCTGAGTTCACTCAGGCGATGAAAGCGCACCGCGTCTGGTCGCGCAGCCAGAAGGCACAGTCCGTCCCGGCCTGATGTCAGCGGCACGATGCCGCGTCACGAAATAAAAAACCGCCCCTGTGAACTGACCCCATAAAGTTGGACGGTTTATATCAGGCGGTTAACTGGCCTGGATTCGGTACTCTACCGGATTCAGGCTTTTTTGATAAAAAAATCAAAAATTAATGACATGTGAAGCATCACCTTCAAAAAAACGTATCACATTATCAAAAGCCGTTCTGAAATAGAGCGAATAGCTGGCCTTTTCAACGTATCCAAGATGTGGAGTGCAAAGAACATTTGGCATCTGTAAATAAGGATTGTGAGTGTTATACAAAGGTTCTTGTTCGTAAACATCCAGTGCAGCAAATCCAGGTCGTCCCTGTTTCAGAGCTTTATAAAGCGCCCCTTCACAAACCAATTCAGCACGACTGGTGTTCACGAATAAGGCATCTGTTTTCATCAGCGCGAGATCGGCTGAAGTAATATTCCCTTCTGTCGCAGCCACCAACCTCTGATGTACCGTTATGACATCGCTTGTTGCGAAAAACTGTTCACGGCTGGCAGGAACCACCCATCCGGCAGCGCGAGCCTCTTCTTGTGCTCGCAGACTTCCCCATACCTGCACCTGCATACCAAAAACGGCTGCAAATGAGGCGAGACGCTTACCTATTTTGCCATAGCCCAGAATACCTATAACCTGATTGTGGACGGCCGAACCTATCTCTGTTTGCCAGTGGCCCTCAGCCATCGCGTTCACCGACGAGACTAACTTCCTTCGGGATGCCATGATTAGCAACCAGGTTAATTCAGCAGGCGCAATCGGAGAGCCAATACCTTCAACAATGGCAACTCCCGCTCGGGTGCATGCATCAATGTCAACATTTCTCGCCAGCTTACCCGTCTGACTGATCAATTTAAGATGTGGGGTACGCCGCAGAAAAGCCTCATCAATGATGGTTCTTTCGCGGATCAGTATTAATGCTTCTGCACAAGATAACTCCTGATCTGCCCGTAAATCTTTGCTGAGGTCTCCCAGCGCTGAGCAATGAAACTTGTCATTGTGCTGGAGGAAACCCAACTGCTGAGTGGCAAGCTGATAGTCATCTGGAATTACAATATGAATGGCCATTCAAAAACCTTCTTTTTCCTGAAGACTATTAGTTTACAGCAAGATCAGACTGCATCACACGACCGGTCCCAAAGGCTGGAAAGGTTGCTGATATTTAAAGTTTTAATGTTGAAATATCAGACTTCATGCAGGGCATGCTATATCCGCTTTTTAGCGCTATCGTCTTTCCCGAAACTCATCAGTTACCCCCGCAGCGTACCGATCACGATAGTGTCACAGCGTGTTAGTCTGCGCCGCTTACAGGTGTGCGCCATCGGCCAGTAATGGCTCCGGATTGAGACGATACTGCATCCATAATGCTTTAGGAAGATAATGGTTTTTCGCTATGTGCAAGAAGCGGACACTCCCAGCGCGGCTTGTATTAGTAATTAGGATTAGAAAAAAACGAAATATTACTGGCTGATGTTTAAATATAATAATGGGACCCACCTCAACTACTATAACTATGACCGCGATTTATAACTTCAGACTTCTGATAGGAAGCAATAACTACCTGAACACAAAATATCTTCCTAAAAATTCACTGAACCATAAAATCTATTTTTTTGTTAATGATAAACGGGTAAGTGAGATTTCCCGTTCATTATAATTCCAATATTTATTAAAATAATTTATCAAAACAGGTTAACTAACCCTCCATCTTCAGACTTTTCTTAACCACTAAAATCATGCAACTAATTACTTCAAAAATAAGATTGAGAGACAACACTACGGCAAATAGTTCTGCCGCTGTAAACAACCTAGCCTTACAAGGAATAAGCTCATGGTTGGGATAACTTATTAGAGGAAAGTCATAACTTCGGAAGTATGGCAAAAAAATTGTTGCACCTAAACAGAACACGAGCAATTTCAGGTCAGCCTCTAAGCTCTCTAGGTAACCTGCAAAATCTGATCGCTTTTGACCCTTATTGATTATCGCCAAAATACCAAAAATTACAGAAATTCCCGCGGTGATCCCTCCGAGTATTGAACCAATCACTCCTGCAGATGCCTGCTCAAGTAGAGTATAGACCTGCTTATCAGTAGACGATAGCGCTAAGCATAATATGAATAGAACTATAGCTTTAATCCAGACCCCTAGATTCTTCATTTTTATACGTATACCTTTTTTGATTTAAAGCTATGATTTCCTTGATATCACTTGGTGAGTAACCATCTAGTTGAATTTCCGATATCTCACCTTCGATAAGCACTATCTTGGCATTTTGATTACTGGATACGGTTGTAGGTTTTGACTTGAGTGTTTTTCGCCCTTTAATTAACCAAGAACCACCACCGTCTTTTACCCAGTCAACAAGAATAGATGCCCAGTGAGAGCTTTTAAGTTTTAAATTACCATCTTTGTTTTCAAAAGTTGTGGTTACAGCATTTGCATTCGTATCTGCCTCAAGCTTTCGCAAATCGTCAGTTAAGGCTTGCTTACTGCTTCCGAAAATATTTGGTGTGATCAACGTAAAACTAACTTTGTCTATAAACTGAAGCCTTTGGTATTCCGACCAAAAATCTTCCATTTCAAGACAAGGTTCGATAAATACTCTAAGTCCCAACTGAGCTAAGTAGTCATTGTTTGCAAGATCCTCGAACGCCTTAGCAACATGATGAGCATCCTTGAATACTGCGGTCTTCTTCTCGACCAATAATACTTGCTCATCTCTGTCCCATATCCATACGATAGGTGGATAATTGTCTACATCGAACTCTCGGAAATCCTTATCATGCCCTTTAATTTTTTGTTGTTTTGATATGACTCCAGCCATGACGCCTTCAGTGGGTTTTATGCTCAACTTCAAGGTATAACTAGTTTTCTTATGAACGGAGGGTGTTGGTGATGTCAAATGTAACTTTTGCGCGGTGGCTACTATGGCATTTTCAAAATGCGCAATGTCTTTAAGAACAGATCCTTTGGAAAAAAGATCAGCATCGCGCGGTTTCATTAACACACGTAACGCATACAATTGCATAAGCAAACTCCTGTAAATTATTTGGGCTTATTATTCCATAAAAACGTGCATCAACAAGAGGTTAAAATCATCTTAAGCTGTATTCATATACAGCATCACTGGATTGATTTAAATTCAAAATTTTATTTTCGTCCATTCTTTATCACAGCCATCGTAGTACCGGCCTGTTAAATTAAGGGTTTTATGCTTTAGAGGTTTCTGGATATAGATACCTCTAAGGCTCTGCTAAAGGACTTTTTCATGATATGGTACCGGCCAGCTATTTCCCAATTAATCTCTACTCTAGCCCGTAATCTGCCTCCATTGCTCATCACATAGCAATGTTAAGTAGGCCCCATAATCGTGTGCACAATTTCGAGTGCCCGCCCTACACTCTTAAAAGATTTACCATCCACCGCCGCTGTTTAGCAATCAAACACCTTCCCGATTGAGCTCAAATGCAGTGAACTCAACCGGACTATCCGATAACCATCAGCGTATGTCTGGCAAACGGCCATCCACTCAGAAGGTCTGCCAGTTATCGTTGTCCGCCAGGCGGGCAGGCTGAAGTTTTGGCACGGCAAGGGCTTTCGCCACCGGCGCAGCAGAGAACGCCACCTGCAGAGTGCCGGTTTTGAATACCGATACCGTTTTACGCAGGTAGCTCGCCTGCTCTTCCAGTGAGGCGGCGGCAGTCGCGGACTCCTCCACCAGCGCGGCGTTCTGCTGCGTCACACCATCCATTTCCGAGACCGCTTTGCAGACCTGCTCAATGCCACGGGTCTGTTCAGTCGAGGAGGCCGCGATCTCTTCGATTAGCTGCGTGACACGGCTCACCGACGTCACGATGCTCTCCATCGCGACACCCGCCTGAGAAGCATGACCGGCACCGGTTTTAATTCGCTCAGCTGAGCGGTCAATCAGTCCCCGGATCTCCTGGGCAGCACTGGCGCTGCGTCCGGCCAGCGAGCGCACTTCCCCCGCTACCACTGCAAATCCACGACCCTGTTCACCGGCACGCGCGGCTTCAACGGCGGCGTTCAGCGCCAGAATATTGGTCTGGAAGGCGATACTGTCGATAATGGCGATGATACCGGCGATCTGATTCGAGCTTTCGCTGATCTGATCCATGTTGGCGATGACCCGGGCGACAGTCTCACCACCCTGCAGGGCCGTGGCTGAAGCCTCTTTCGCTACCGTGGTCGCCTGTTGCGCATTATCTGCGTTGAGTTTCACCGTTGAGGTGAGCTGCTCCATACTGGCTGCGGTCTGTTCCAGCGCGGCAGCCTGCTGTTCGGTACGGGAAGAGAGATCGGTGCTGCCCGCAGAGATTTCCGCTGCACCGGTAAAGATAGAGCGGGTGGCGTCATCGACCGAGGTAATGGTCACCACCAGCGCATCGCGCATCTGTTGCAGTTCCTGAATCAGCAGGCCCATCTCATTGCGGCCTTCGTGCTGAATATCGGAGGTCAGATCACCGCCCGAAATGGCGCGCATATGGCCGGTCAGCCTGCCCAGTGGGCCAATCAGCAATTTCTGCAGCCCAATCCAGACCGCGACCCCAATCACGCCGGTGATCAGGCCAATAGTCAGCAGCGCCCAGAGCGCATCCGTCAGGCTACGCTGGTTATGCTCCGAGGACGCTTTCATCAGCTGGATGTTCACTGCACGCCAGGCCTCATAGGCACTGTCGAGCTGGTCCTGCGCCGCCTGTGCTTCAAGGTTGCCGTAGCCCGCGTAGTTGCCCTGCTTCAGAAAGGTAATGGAGGCCAGCATGGTGTCACGCATCTGCTGGTAGGCGGTCTGCACCTGCGTCGCCTGGGCTTCACCCTGGCCCTCTTTGCGCGGCAGCGCCTGCCAGGCTTTGAAGTCCGCATCGGCAGCAGCAGCAGACTTTCCAGCCTGCTCCAGCAGCGCAGCCATAGCTGCCAGTGATTTTGGATCCTGCTGATTTTTCAGGAAACGGATTGCCACGCGGTTGATGGTGACGCGGGTTTTGATCAGGGTTTTTACCGCGTCACTCAGGTGCTGCTGCTGCAGCGTAAGCTGCTCTGCCGCCACGAAGTTTTTGTCGGCTTTTGAAACGCCGTTGTAGAACAGAAATCCGGTCAGGGTCAGTAACGCCACAAAGACCACCAGAACAGCAGCGATACCGTGAGTGATTTTAAGATTTTTAAGCATGTCCGCAGGCTCATATCAGAGGAGATAAAGCTGTTATCGGCCAGCGCGGCGTTTATCTGAGTGTTGCACCAGAGAAGGTAACAATCCGCAGGATGGAGGTGCCGCCAGCGCGCCGTTACGCAAAAAAAGCGGTGCGGCTCAGCCTGAACGCATTCGGCGCTTAACAACCGTCCCCGTGCTGTGGTTGAATTCGCCCCTTATCTTTTTTGCACGTGGTTATCATGCATTACATTCAGAGTCTGATGAGTTTTATTGAGGGAAACAGGGTACTTTCGATCAGCTTCAGCCTGTTGCTGCTGATTATGGCCGGGATGGTCACTCACCTGATCTGCAAATTTTTCATCGTCAAAGTGATCAGGAAGGTCTTTTTCAGCGGCCACAAAAAGGGCGTGCCGCTTGATAAAGATGTCCGCCTCTCTCAGAAGCTGTCAAATTTTGTGCCGGTGATTGTGGTCTACAATTTCCTGCAGTTTATGCCGGGCCTGCCTGAAAATCTGAAAGTGGCGATTCAGACCATCTGCGGCATCCTGTTTTTTGTCTATCTGTCGATCTTCTTCAACGAAGTGCTGGAGATTGTTAACAACTCCTATTCGCGTAAATCAAAACGCAAGAATCACTCGATCAAAGGCTATATCCAGATCGGCAAAATCCTGGTGCATATTATTGCCGCGATCATGATTCTGGCGATTATGTCCAACAAGTCACCGGCGATTATCATCTCCTCGCTGGGTGCGGTCGCCGCGGTGCTGATGCTGATTTTCCAGCATACGCTGCTGTCGCTGGTGGCGAATATTCAGCTCTCCTCTAACGATGTGCTGCAACTGGGCGACTGGATTGAGATGCCGGACAGAAATATCAGTGGTGAAGTGATCGATATTGCCCTGCATACCATCACCATCCGCAACTGGGACAACACCATTTCGCGCATCCCGACCAAGAACTTCCTGACCGAGACCTACACCAACTGGCAGGCGATGTTCTCTTCGGGCGCACGCCGCATCATGCGCAGCTTTTATCTTGACCAGAAGTCGATCACCTTTGTGAATCAGGAGATGCTGCAGGCGATGAGCCAGATCCGCCTCGCTGGCGAATCGATCACTGAGCTGCTGGATGGACGTGATATCAATGCCGTGGGCGACCGCTGGTTTATGGAGAACGGTATCACCAATCTGATGGTGTTCCGTAAATACCTGACCGCCTGGCTGGCGCAGCGTGACGACATTCAGAAAGAGATGTATATCGTGGTGCGACCGCTGAAACCGTCGCCGGATGGATTGCCGGTGGAGATCTACTGCTTCACCTCCTCTATTTTCTGGGCCGATTATGAAAATACTCAGGCAGCGATCTTTGAGTATATCTACGCGATGGCCCGCCACTTTGAGCTGCAGATTTATCAGCATCCGGCAGGATCCGATTTTGCCCGTCTGGCTCAGCCGCGCCCCGACAGCCGGGATGCACAGCAGAGCGGCGGGCAGTAACCAGAATGCGCGCTGGCGATCTGCCGCCGTCGTGATTCACGTTTGCTCAGCGCATTAACTTTTACTCAGCGCATAGTTCAGCACTTTGTCATTTTTCATCTGCACGGTCAGCGTCTGCCCTTCGGTGGTATTCAGGGTGCGCGCCTCGCTGTAGTTCCACTTCAGCAACCGCTGCCCGTCCGGGTAAGGCGTTTCACTGTCAGGCTGACCAAACAGCGCGATCAGCTGGGCCTTGGTGGTCTGACCGGCATGAATTTGCTGCAGATTACTGCTGTCCAGCCTGTGTCCGACCCGGTTAGAACAGGCGGAGACCAGCAACAACAACGCGGCTAACAGAACTCTTTTCCTCACGTAACATCCTTCTGAAGTGTTCAGCGCCGCAGGTCATCCGGAGCGACCTGCGCCATCGCGCATAAGCTTATAGCGAATCGGCGCCATCCGGCAGGCTTTTCTGCGCCTGGATCCTGCTTTCGCCCCGTCGGATGCAGATTCACAGCAATTAACGCAAATTAATGCCTCTCCACCTCCCGCCGCCCTGCGATTGCAACATCTTAGTCTATGATTACTCTCTGTATGCCGCGTGGAAGCGGTCTCACGGCCCGTTTTCCGCCACACCACGCTGAATACCAGTCCGGCTTTCTGACTGAAGAGACGCGCCAGCCCACCTGGCCTCCTGGTCTCGCCGATAGCTTTAAGATTTTTTGACGCTTGCGTCATCGACATCCTTTTCGTGCGGTGGCCACCATCGCGCATTTCCAGGCTAAATGAGGCAACTGAATGGAATCCAAATCTTTTTTTAAAAGTTGGGGCGCTGAACGGGTTGCCAGCGACGAGGTGCGTTTCCGCCTCTGGGCAACCGGTCAGCAACGCGTGACGCTGCGGCTCTCCGGTAAAGACATTGAGATGACGCCGCAGGCTGACGGCTGGTTTGAAACTCAGGTCGCCGGTGTGGCAGCCAATGCCGAATATGATTATGTGCTGGCCGATGGTACAGCGGTGCCCGATCCCGCCGCCCGCGCTCAGAAAGCAGAGGTCAATGGCCCGTCGCTGGTGATCGATCCTGACGCTTATCAGTGGCAGAACACGAGCTGGAAGGGTCGTCCATGGCAGGAGTCGGTGGTGTATGAACTCCACATCGGCACCTTTACGCCTGAGGGCACCTTCCGGGCGGCAATTGAGAAGCTGCCAATGCTGGCTGAAACCGGCATTACCATGATTGAAGTCCTGCCAGTGTCGCAGTTCGGCGGTCATCGCGGCTGGGGCTACGATGGCGTGCTGCTCTATGCACCGCATGCTGCCTACGGTACACCCGATGATTTCAAAGCCTTTATTGACGCAGCACACGGCCACGGTCTGTCGGTAGTGCTGGATATCGTGCTGAACCACTTCGGCCCGGAGGGCAACTATCTGCCGCTGCTCTCGCCGGACTTCTTCTACAAAGAGCGCCAGACGCCGTGGGGTGCCGGTATCGCCTATGACGTTGATGCGGTGCGCCGCTATATCGTGGAAGCGCCGCTCTACTGGCTGCAGGAGTTTAATCTGGATGGCCTGCGCTTTGACGCCATCGATCAGATTGACGATCCCAGCGACAAGCATGTGCTGATTGACATAGCTGAGCGCATCCGCGCCACGATTACCGACCGCCCTATTCATCTGACCACCGAAGATTGCCGTAACGTCACCTTCCTGCATCCGCGTGACGAAAACGGGGATGCTCCGCTGTTTACCGGCGAATGGAACGATGACTTTCACAACGCCGTGCATGTGCTGGCAACCGGTGAAAGCCACGCCTATTACCAGGATTTCGCCGACCAGCCGGAACAGCGGGTAGCACGGGCGCTGGCAGAAGGCTTTGTCTATCAGGGCGAAGTCTCGCCGCAGTCGGGCGAGCCACGCGGCGTGAAAAGCAGCAGCCAGCCGCCGGTCGCCTTTGTCGACTTTATTCAGAACCATGACCAGACGGGTAACCGTGCGCAGGGCGAACGGCTCATCAGCCTGGCCGGCGCAGAGCGCACCCAGGTGCTGCTGGCGATGTTACTGGTCTCGCCTCATATTCCGCTGCTGTTTATGGGTGAAGAGTATGGCGAAACCCGGCCGTTCCTGTTCTTCACCGATTTCCACGGCGATCTGGCCAAAGCGGTGCGTGAAGGTCGCGCCAGAGAGTTTGAAGGCCATGCCGGTCACGGCGAAACTGTGCCGGATCCCAACGATGTCACCACCTTTGAACAGTCGAAGCTTAACTGGCAGCGAACAGAAACGCCGGAAGGTCAGCAGTGGCTGGCGCTGACGCGTCAGCTGCTGGCCCTGCGTCAGCAACATATCGTGCCGCTGCTGCAGACCGCCGGTGGCGATGCCGGTCAGGTGGTGAAAACGGCGAAAGGTTTCCTCGCGGTGCGCTGGGACTTCCCGCAGGGCACGCTGTCACTGGCGCTGAACGTTGGCAACAGCACACAGCCGATCCCCGATCTGCCCGGCGAAACGCTGTTTGCCTGGCCGCAGGCCGCCAGCGAACTGATTCCCAACACTATCGTGGTGCGCCTGGCTAAGAGAGAAGCAGAATGAATATTCCAACCGCAACGTACCGCATCCAGTTCCGCAATGGCATGACGTTTGACCGTGCGGCGGCGCTGGTGCCCTACCTGAAACAGCTGGGTATCAGCCATCTTTACGCGTCGCCGATCTTCAGCGCTACCGCTGAATCGACCCACGGCTACGACGTGACCGACGTTAACCAGATCGAGCCGTCGATTGGCGGCCGTGAAGGATTTGATCGCATGGCTGCCGCGCTGAAAGCGGCCGGGCTGGGGCTGATCCTCGACATCGTGCCTAACCATATGGCCGCCTCGCTGGAGAACCCGTGGTGGCGCGACGTCATTGAGCATGGCGAACAGAGCCGCTATGCGCATTACTTCGATATCGACTGGTCACGCCGCCTGACGCTGCCGTTCCTCGGTGACACCTTTGAGGCGGTGCTGGCCAACGGCGAAATCAGCGTGAAGCGCGATCCGCAGACCGGCAAACCGGCGCTGGCCTACTTCGACAATTTCTATCCGCTGGCACCTGATACCTGGCAGGATCGGGAAGAAGCGGTGCTCGCCCTGCGCGACGCGGCAGAGATTGCTGAACTGCATGACCAGCAGCCGTGGCGGCTGATGTCATGGCGCGATGCGCCCAACGATCTCTCCTACCGCCGCTTCTTTGAAGTGACCGGTCTGGTGGGCGTGCGCGTGGAAGACGAAACGGTCTTTGATGCCGCGCATCAGCTGATCCTGGAACTGGTTCACAGCGGTGCAGTGCAGGGATTGCGCGTCGATCACGTAGATGGCCTGGCCGATCCGCACGGCTATCTGGAGCAGTTACGCCAGGCTGCCGGTCCCGACTGCTATCTCACCGTGGAGAAAATCCTGGGTGACAATGAACAGCTGCCTGACGCATGGCCGGTTTCCGGCACCACCGGATATGAATTTATGGCCGCGCTCGCCAATCTGCTGGTCGACAGCGATCAGCTGAGCGGACTGCGCAAAGCGTATCAGGCCGTCATCGGTAAAACCGTTGATATGAAAGCGGAGCTGCGCGCCGCCAAACTGCTGATGGCAAACCGCAATTTTGCCGGTGAATTTAACCGGTTACTGCAGCTGGCACTGAAGATTGCCGACGCAGAAGGCACGCCACAGCCGGAAGCGGAACTGAAGAATGCGCTGCGTGAACTGCTGGTGGCGTTCCCGGTCTATCGCACCTACGGTACGCCGCAGGGCCTGACCCCAGCCGACACCGCGCTGTTGCAACAGGTGGTCAGCGAGGTGAAAGCCAGCGCCCACGCGCCCGACAGTCAGGCGCTTGATTTCCTGACCCATATTCTGCGCGCAGAGGTTGCCGACTCCGCTCGCGACGATGCCACGCAATTCCGCACCCGCTTCCAGCAGCTGACCGGACCGCTGATGGCGAAATCGGTGGAAGATACCCTCTTCTTCCGTCAGCACATGGCGCTGGCGCTGAATGAAGTGGGCGCTGAACCGCTGGCGCGCCACTTCTCGCTGGATCAGTTTCACGCTGAAATGCAGGCGCGGCGCGAACATCAGCCCGATGCGCTGTCGGGCACCTCCACACACGACACCAAGCGCGGTGAAGATGCGCGTGCGCGACTCTATACCCTTACCGAAGCGCCGCAGCGCTGGGCGGATTGCGTCAACCGCTGGCGGGAGATGAACCACGATCAGGTCGTGCGCCTGAAAGATGGTCCGGCACCCGAACCGGCCGTGGAGTGGATGCTGTATGAAGCGCTGGCGGGCGTCTGGCCAACCACCCTGCAGCCGCAGGATGCGAAAGGTCTGGCGGCGCTGGAGGCCCGCTTTGTGGTCTATGTGGAAAAAGCGCTGCGTGAAGCCAAGCTGCGTACCGACTGGGCCGACAACAACGACGCCTATGAGGAGGCAGTGCTGGACTATGCCCGTCACCTGCTTGCGCCCGCCAACAGCACCTTCCTCAATGACTTCTGCCAGTCGCTGCAACCCTTTATGCGTGCCGGTCTGGTTAACAGTCTGACCCAGACTGTGGTGAAGCTTACGGCGCCTGGCGTACCCGATATTTATCAGGGTAGCGAGGCACTGGACTTCAGCCTGGTCGATCCCGATAACCGCCGCGAACCCGATTTCGACGCGCTGGCGGCGATGCTTAACGCGCCACAGCACGACGGCAGTGAGGCGCACTGGCTGCGCGGTCAGGTCAATCAGCAGGCGATTGTGAAGCTGCTGACGCTGCGTCAGCAGCAGCCTGTTCTGTTCCGCCACGGTGACTATCTGGCACTGTCGGCAGAGGGCGAGCAGCAGAATAATGTGCTGGCCTTTGCCCGCACCGGACAGGATCAGGCGGTGATAGTGGTTGTGTCACGGCGGGTCTTTAACCAGCTGCCGGAGAATCTCGACCAGCCGCCCGCTGCACGCTGGGCTGACACGGTCATTGCGCTGCCCACCGCACTGGGCCAGCGTCGCTACCAGGATGTGCTGACCGGTAAAACGGTGGCTGCGGGCGATCAGTTGCCGCTTACCGGGCTGGCATCGCAGTGGTGTGCCGTGCTGGTGGCACAGTGAATTCCGGAAAGAACTTTTTTTATTACGCGTCAATCTGTTCATTGAATAACGAGGCATAAATGTCAAACAGTCAGCGTTTTGAAATTACGGCGGGATACAGCCATTTACTGGGGGCCAACTTTGATGGTCAGGGCGTGAACTTCGCCCTGTTCAGCGCCCACGCCGAGCGGGTTGAACTCTGTCTGTACGATCCCAGCGGTAAAACGGAAATTGCCCGTCTGGAGCTGCCGGAATATACCCATGAAGTATGGCACGGCTATATTCCGGGCCTGCAGCCCGGTGCGCTCTATGGCTATCGCGTTTATGGCCCCTATGACCCGGAAAATGGTCATCGCTTTAACCCGAACAAGCTGCTGCTCGATCCCTACGCCCGTGAACTGGCGGGTGACATAGCGTGGAACGAGGCGCACTTCGCTTACGATCTCTATCATGACGATAAAGATCTGACCTTCGACAGCCGCGACAGCGCGCCGTTTACGCCAAAGTGCCGGGTTATCGATCCCAACGAATTCGACTGGCAGGATAAAAACCGTCCGAATGTGCCGTGGCCGAAAACCGTCATCTATGAAACTCACGTTAAGGGCTTCACGCAGCTCAACACCGCCCTGCCACCTGAAATGCGCGGCACCTTTGACGGCATGAGCCACAAATCGACCGTCGATTACATCAAAAGCCTGGGCATTACCTCGGTCGAACTGCTGCCGGTACACTGGTTCCCGGATGACCAGCACCTGCTGGATAAAGGGCTGAAAAACTTCTGGGGATATAACACGCTGAACTTCTTTGCACCCGCCACCCGCTACTTTGGGCCGCGCGGCATTCAGGGCTTCCGTGACATGGTGCGAGCCTTCCATGATGCCGGTATTGAGGTGATCCTCGACGTGGTCTACAACCACACCGCCGAGGGGAATGAGCTGGGGCCAACGCTGTCGTTTAAAGGCATCGATAACTTCTCCTATTATCGTACATTGCCAGACCAGCATCGCTATTATATCAACGACACCGGTACCGGTAACACCGTCAATACCTCGCATCCGCGTGTGCTGCAGATGGTGCTCGATTCGCTGCGTTACTGGTCAGAATCAATGCATATCGACGGCTTCCGTTTCGACCTGGGTACGATTCTCGGTCGCGAGCCTGATGGTTTTGACCCGCGCGGCGGCTTCTTCGATGCCATCATGCAGGACCCGGTCCTGTCGCAGAAAAAGCTGATTGGTGAACCCTGGGACATCGGTCCGGGCGGCTATCAGGTGGGGAGCTTCCCGCCAGGCTGGGCAGAATGGAACGATCAGTATCGTGATACGGTGCGTGACTACTGGAAAGGCAACAACGTCTCCACAGACTTTGCTGCCCGCCTGCTGGGTTCCGGCGATCTCTACGATCAGCACGGTCGTCGTCCATGGGCCAGCGTCAACTTTATCACCGCGCACGATGGCTTCACCCTCAACGATCTGGTGTCGTACAACGACAAACATAACGCGGAGAATGGCGAAGACAACAACGACGGCCACAACGACAACCGCTCGTACAACTACGGGGTTGAAGGCCCGACCGATGATGAAGGCATCAACGCGGTGCGCGAGCGTCAGAAGCGCAATTTCCTTGCCACGCTGATCTTCTCACACGGTACGCCAATGCTGCTGGCGGGCGACGAGTTTGGCCGCAGCCAGATGGGCAACAACAATGGCTACTGCCAGGACAGCGAAATCTCCTGGGTACACTGGGATAACCTGCCGGAATCTGCCGAGGCGCTGCGCGAGTTCACCCGCCAGATCCTGACGTTACGTGCTCAGCAGCCGTTACTGCGCCGTGAAAACTGGCGTGATGGCATGGATATCAAATGGTTTAACGCCGGTGGCGGCTTCCAGCAGGCTGAGCAGTGGGATGAAGGCTCAACGCTGGGGGTTTATATCGGCCGACCGGACCTCCAGACCGAGGAAGGCATCTGGCACGACGTCCTGATGCTGTTCAATCCGTTTGAAGGCAATGTACCGTTCCAGATCCCGCAGTTTGGTGAAGGCGGCTGGGTGCTGGAACTGACCACCAGCGACACCGCAAAGCGCGGTCTGGTGATCACCAAAGAGAAGGATTTCGAACTGGAAGGACGCAGCTTCGCCCTGTTCAGACGTCCATAGCCGCTGACCCGGTTAAATAGCCGTCATCTGGCGCAGCGCATTTCGCGCTGCGCTTGTGTTTCTGGCGATCGCTGCCAGGCTTAACCGGTTGTTAACAGTGAGAATTGATGCTGAAAAGGAGGCATAATGTCCAGATTTACGCAGAAAGTTGTGGTTGTGACAGGTGCCGGATCCGGCATTGGCGAAGCCAGCGCAAAACGCTTCGCTGAAGAGGGTGCATCAGTGGTGCTGGTGGGCCGTACCGCGCAGAAACTGGAAGAGACGCTGGCCGACATGACGCCAGGCGATCATCTGGTGGCTGCCTGCGACGTCTCAGAAGCCGCACAGGTTAAACAGCTGTCAGAAACCGTGCTGAAGAAGTATGGCCGTGTTGACGTGCTGGTAAATAATGCCGGCGTCATCGTGCAGGGCCGCATCCATGAAGTCGACCTCGACGCATGGAAAACCCTGATGAAAACTGACCTTGATGGGGTCTTCCACGGCGTACACTATTTCATGCCTGCCCTGTTAAAGAGCAAAGGCAACGTGGTTAACATCTCTTCCGTTTCCGGTTTAGGCGGCGACTGGGGCATGAGCATCTACAACGCGGCTAAAGGGGCGATTACCAACTTCACCCGTGCGCTGGCGATGGACTACGGCGCAGATGGCGTACGGGTCAATGCAATCTGTCCCGGCTTTACCTTTACCGATCTGACCGAAGATGCCAAACAGGATCAGGCGCTGCTGGAGCGCTTTTACGACCGTATTCCACTGCGCCGGGCCGGTGAAGCGGATGATATCGCCCGTGCCATTCTCTTTATTGCCAGCGATGAAGCCAGTTATATTACCGGCGTTAATCTGCCGGTCGATGGCGGAATTACCGCCTCAAATGGCCAGCCTAAACAGGCTTAAATAAAGAACAGGGCAGCGTCTTTACGCTGCCTTTTTTTATTCTAACCGGCCCGCAGCATTAATTCCCTTTATTATCCTTCTGCCACAGCAGAACAATAACTGCCTGCATACAAATTAATGTTTTGGCGTATGGCGGGTTGGCGTTGCCGCGCGTGCCGGTTTAATTGCCGTGCTGCTGCTGGTCGGGCAAATAAAGGTGCTCAGACAGGCATTACAGAGTATGGCATTAGCGTGGTGAACTTTCGCCACGGCCAGCGCCTGCTGGCGAGTATAAAGCGAACCAATAAAAACGCGTTTATCGTTCTTTGACAGATTAACGCAACCTTCTTTGTGTAAAATCCATCCACCCATGGGACGCGGGCACAGATAATAGTAGCTGGCTTTGAGCATGGTAGTCATCCTGATAGTTGCTGTATGTATCTTAAAAAACGAACCAAAATTCGTAAGAGGTTTTTTTTGTAATCTGAAGCTTTATTAAACTAACTGAGAATTATCCCTAAAACCACTTTATTGCGTAAGTCTGGCTGACTTTGAGAATATGCCCTTTTTCATTGCTTATGTCGCTTCAGGCATTCCACGCGCTGTAACGCCCTCACCCTCTCTGTCGCCCCGCTTTCATTTATACTGCTAATGCATCATTAAAAAAGCAAAAAACAAAATAAAATCTAAAAAACAATAGCTTATAAAACAAACCCGCGCGACAGGGGTGACACGCTACTCAGATATGATTAGTGCAGAAGCTGAAAAAGATAACCCCCACAGGGGTAATTATGAGTATTGATAAACTGAAGCTGAATAAGAGTGAAATCGGTGCACAGCGTGCCTTTAAGCGGAACGCCAGCTCCCCTGGCATCAGGGATTTATCAATACCGCCGGGCGTACTTAACAGCGATCGGCTTGAAAAAGTAAAACGATCGGTTTACTTTTAAAGTATGAAAAAGAGAAACGATATCATCCAGGCCGCCGAGCGGCTCTTCTACACCCACGGTTTCCACGCCACCAGCACCGACCAACTCTGTCGCGAAGCGGGCGTCTCTACCCGTACGCTTTATCATCACTTCGCCTCACGCGAAGCGCTGACCGCAGCGGTACTCGACGCCCGCGAGCAGCGCTTTATGGCCGATCTGCTGCCACCGCAACAGCCTGATGCGATAGCGCATCTGTTCAGGGTGCTGGGCGAGTGGACGGCGGCGAACGGAGCCCGGGGCTGCTTTTTTCTTAAAGCCTGGGGAGAGTATGCCGAGCGGGACAGCGAACTGGCCGCTCAGGCGCTGGCCTTCCGGACCACGATGCGGGCTTATATCACCCATTGTGTGACGCATCTGCGCAGTGCTGAAGATAAGTCGCTGAGTGATGCCATCTGGATACTCTTTGAGGGTGCCATTACCACGGCGCTGATTACCGGTCCCGCCGCTGCTCAACAGGCGGCGCAGGTCGTCAGTCAGTTACTTCAGAACAGGGCTAAAGGATGAGAGCGCCCATCGCGCTGGCGCTGACCGGCTTCAGCCTGATCGCCGTGACCTATGGCATGGCGCGCTTCTCATGGGGATTGATGTTGCCCGCTATCTCAGCGGAGATCCCGTTCAACCCGCAGCAGGCGGGTATGCTGTCAGCCTGCAGCTTTGTGGCATATTGCCTCACCATTCTTACCGCAGCCGCGCTGGCGGATCGCTATGGCACCCGGCTGACGGCGCT
Source organism: Pantoea sp. paga (assembly GCF_007558755.1). Taxonomy (NCBI): domain Bacteria; kingdom Pseudomonadati; phylum Pseudomonadota; class Gammaproteobacteria; order Enterobacterales; family Erwiniaceae; genus Pantoea; species Pantoea sp. paga. Next base: position 157,547 of record NZ_VLTF01000001.1, on the reverse strand, counting down.
GCTGGCCTCACTCAGTGCGACGGCGGGTCTGCTGCTGTTCGCCTGTGCCTCATCAACGCTGCTGCTGGCGGCCGGACTCTTTATTGCCGGATTGAGTGCCGGTCTGGCTTCACCTGCTCTGGCGGCGGCGGTCAGCGATCGAATCCCTGCTGCAGGTCAGCCGCGCATCAATACCCTGATCAATGCCGGCACCAGCGCGGGCATTATCCTGACGGTGGTCATCCTGAGCGTTCTGCCCGGCGGCTGGCGTGCCGCCTGTCTGCTGTTCGCTCTGCTGTCGCTGGCCTGTGTGCTGCCGGTGATGCGCGTGTTATCGGGTCACGCCGTCAGTCGCCCCACCAGAGTGCGTCACTGGCACCAGCGGCTGTATCGCCGCTCCATGCATCGGCTGATGAGTATTGCCTTGATTTCGGGTCTGGTCAGTGCAGCCTGGTGGAGCTTTGGGTCAGCGCTGCTGCGACAGCATGTCGGTGTGGATGAAGAGACCGCCCGCTTACTCTGGCTGATTGCCGGAGGAGCAGGCATCGTGGGTGCGGCAACCGGCCCGGTCGCTGCCCGTATCGGGCTGAAGGGTGTATACCGGCTCTCACTGTGCGGGATGGCAGTGCCACTGCTGGTGCTGGCCTGGAGTCGGGGCGAATCCACCGGCTTAGCGATCGCGGTTGCCTGCTGTGGCGCAGGTTACGTCACGCTATCGGGCGTGCTGCTGGTGTGGGGCGCACGCGCCACTGCTGAAGATCCGGCGACCGGCGTCGGCATACTGTTTTTTATGCTGGCGGTGGGCCAGGTAGCGGGATCGCTGTTGTTTGGTCAGCTCTACGCCTCTTTGGGTGCCAGTACGGCATTGACGCTGTTTGCGGTCAGCGCCCTGCTGTTGCTGTTTATTGTGCCCGCGCAGAACAGCAGCGAGTCGGGTAAATAAGCAGGCGTAAACGAATGGGTTGGCAGAAAACAGGGAAGGTAAAAACAGCGTTGATGCTATTTATCAGACAGCGCCAATATTATCGCCCGGTTAATGACAAACTATTACGCGGGTGTTCTGGCTGAAGCGATAAGCTCATCGCGGATGCCATTCAGATCGCGCGGATATTTTTAATGCGTGGATTTATTTTCTGCTGAAGCAAATCTTCTTCGGGACCCAGATAATAAGGCACAGCACACTGCTTACCATCTTTGGTAAAAATAATCTGGTTATCATGCAGGAATAACGCAGTAAAATGGCCCAGTACCACACCATTTAATTCAAAGCAGTGATTTCTTGCTGCACGCAGCCCCTGCTTACTATTCAGAAAATCAACAAATCGCATTACGCTGCGCCTCCAGTTAATAAATCAACCTCATCAGAACCGCGACGATAATAGCCTTAACGCCGGCCCAGATCATCCGGCTGACGCTGTTTTCAGAATAGGCTTAATTACCATTCAGTAGTGGCACTAAACCGACGTGATTTTTTATCTGCTTCCTGCCAGGAATAATCCTGGAGAACGACGCACTCATAAATTTTTATGAGCGCGTAATATTTATATTGCGCCCTCACATCGCCCGCTATACCGTTGTTTTTTCACCAGGTGCAGACTTTCGGGGCAAAACCGCATAATGGAAATTTTTGAGGCAGATGAACGCCACATCACGGCGATTCAGCAGATCTACGCCTGGCATGTCCTTAACGGCACCGGCTCATTTGAGACAGTGCCGCCCGATGCGGCAGAGATTGGCGAGCGGATGCGGAAGATTCAGCAGGCGGGCCTGCCGTGGTTTATCGCCGTCAGCGACGGAGAAGTACGTGGGTTCTGCTATCTGACACCTTATCGTCCGCGCCATGCCTACCGGCATACGCTGGAAGACTCAATTTATATCGATCCCGGATTTCAGAAGCGCGGAGCCGGTTCGCGCCTGTTAAACCATGCAATCCGCTGGGCTGAGCAGGCAGGGTTCCGCCAGCTGATCGCCAACGTCGGCGACAGCGAGAACCAGGGCTCGATTGCCGTACATCGCGCCGCAGGCTTTGAAATGACAGGTATCCTGCGCTCGGTGGGTTTCAAACAGGGTCGCTGGCTGGATACCGTTTTTATGCAGCGCTCTCTGGGAACGGGCGATACCACGCTGCCGGTTGACTAAAACAGAGTCAGAGTGAGAAAGACGTACTGGCCCTCGTTTTCCCCGGAAGAAGCTTCTGGTAAGGTGCCATAACAAAAAATAAAAAATTCCGGAAATCTTTATGTTGTCGACAATCATCTATCGCAGCCACATAACCGAACATGTGCCGCTTGAGATCCTGAATGGTTTGGCGCTGAAAGCGAATAAAATCAATAAATCCTCCAGCATCACCGGAATTTTATTATTCAATGGCACGCATTTTTTCCAGCTGCTGGAAGGCCCCGAGGCGGCGGTCAATGCAGTCTACAGCCGGATTTGCCAGGATCCTCGCCACCATAATCTGGTTGAACTGCTGCGCGATTACGCCCCGGCACGCCGTTTTGGCCACGTCGGTATGGAGCTGTTCGATCTGCGACTGCATGATAAAGAGACGGTACTGGAGGCGGTGCTGGCAAAGTGCACCACAAAGTATCAGATGACCTATGCCGATCGCGCACTGCAGTTCCTGCGCACCTTTGTCGAAGCGCGGGAAAAAGAGAACTATTTTGAGATCCCTGCTGCCAGCGGCTGGACGTTTATCCGTGACGAGTCAGAACAGCGTGAAGGCAACGCATCGCTGGTGGCTGCGGATGAGGTCAGCTTTGCTTTTCAGCCGATCGTTGACCCCTTCGCCTGCGAAATCGTCTCGCTGGAAGCGCTGCTGCGCGGCCCGCAGGGTGAACCGCCACTCGACTATTTTGCCCGACTGTCACGTGAGCAGCTCTATCAGCTCGATCTGAGGTCGAAAAAGATCGCCTTCGCGCAGGCGAAGCAGCTGGGGATTGAGGGCATGACTCTGTCGATCAATCTGCTGCCGATGACGCTGGTGGAAGTGCCCGATGCCGTCCCGTTTTTGCTGAATGAGATTGCTGCGCAGGGACTGGTGCCAGAGCAGATCATGGTTGAATTCACCGAGAATGAAATTATCTCGCAGCCTGAGGCCTTTGAAGCGGCCATCAGGCAGCTGAAGGCGGCTGGCATCAGCCTGGCGCTGGATGATTTCGGTGCCGGTTTTGCCGGCCTGTCGCTGCTGACGCGCATTCAGCCCGACAAGATTAAAATCGACCGTACCATCATCGCTGATGTGCATAAAAGTGGGCCGAAGCAGGCGATCATTCATGCCATTCTGAAATGCTGCTCCTCGCTGGAGATCGGTGTTATCGCCGAGGGTATTGAACAGCCGGAAGAGTGGATGTGGCTTGAAGCGGCAGGCGTGACCCAGTTTCAGGGCTTTCTGTTCTCAACACCTGAACTCAATGGCGTTGCGGCCGTGGCCTGGCCGGAGCTGATCTGACCGCCCCTGCGATTTGGATGAATTTGCGATTTCCTGCCTTGCTGGATCACCCGGCGGCTGCTAAATAATTAACAGCCCCGGGGGATCATCTTTCTGTCATCTTCCCGCGGCAGAGTCAGTCATTACCCAGTCAGTGATTAAATGTTTAGCAGTCAGATGTTCAGTGTTTAGGCCAGCGCTACGCGCCATGCGTGCGACGTGACTCCAGGGACAGCATTTGAGGAACTGAATGAAGCAAATCATCCGCGGTGATAAAGAACCCTCCCATATTCTCGCAGCGACCCGTGCGCTTGAAGCGCACTACTCCCGCTACGGAGAAGGTAATAAGTACCATCCCGTTATCTATTCCATCGCCTACCGCAGCCGGTTTTATCAGGTTGAGGTGATTACCCGACGTGAAACCATGGTTGCCTCGGTGATTACTGGCGTTCGCAACCTGACGCATCTCTCCGGCGCCGCCTGACGGCCGCCTGTAATTCTGCGGGGGCAGATTGCCCCCGACTCCCCGCTTAGCGTCGGTAGAGTGAATTCGCCGGAAAGATTGCGCCAATCACGCTTTTTTCCCGTGCGCCCGTCACCGCAGGCAGATTGCCCGGCAGGCCGGAGAGCGTGCGGAAAGCCAGCCAGGCAAACGCCAGCGCCTCCATATCGTCACCACTGACACCCGCTGCATCGGTAGTTGTTACTTCCGTTCCCGGAAGATGCGCTGCCAGACGTGCCATCAGCAGCGGATTGCGGCTGCCGCCGCCACACACCAGCAGACGGTCGCAGCCATCATTGAGTAACACCTGCTGCGTGATGGTGATGGCGGTCAGCTCGACCAGCGTTGCCTGCACATCCTGCGCAGCCAGACCCGGGAAATAGCGCAGATGCTGCTCCAGCCAGCTGAGGTTGAAATGTTCGCGCCCGGTGCTTTTCGGCGGCGGCAACGCAAACCAGGGCTCACGAAGCAGCGCCTCCAGCAGTGCCGGAATCACTGACCCGCTGCGCGCCCACTGCGCATCTTTGTCATACGGCTGAGCCTGATTACGCCAGATCCAGGCGTCCAGCAGCATATTGCCGGGGCCGGTATCGAAGCCGCGCACCGGCTGACCCGGGATCAGCAGCGAGAGATTGGCGATGCCGCCAATATTCAGCACCATGCGGCGTTCCGTAGCATCCATCAGCAGCGCCTGATGAAAGGCAGGCACCAGCGGCGCGCCCTGCCCGCCCAGCGCCATATCACGGCGGCGGAAATCCCCTACCACGGTGATGCCGGTGGCCGCCACGATCTGATTATGATCGCCAATCTGCAGCGTATTGGGTGCGTCACTCTGCGGCTCATGCCAGACGGTCTGACCATGACAGCCAATCGCCGTGATATCGCTGGCGTCAAGCGATTCGCGCTTCATTAATGTCACTACCGCTTCAGCAAACAGCTGGCCGAGGCGGGTATCGAGCTGGCCGAGCTGCGACAGCGTCAGGGACTGTCCCTGACATATCGCCAGAATCGCCTGACGCAGTTCTGGTGGCATCGGATGGCAGTAGCTCGCCTGCTGCGCCACCATGTTTTCATCAATGGCAGCCAGCACCACATCCACTCCATCCAGGCTGGTGCCTGACATTACCCCAATATAGCGTCCTGATTTCATAGCCATTCCTTACTTCCGGCGGGAAGTGCGATTCATCTGCGGTTAGCCTGACAAATAATGATCGCTAATTCTATGATTAAATTCTTTTTATCCAATCGTGCTGACTGATAACGTAATGGGACTATTTTTAGTCCACGATTGAATTATTGTTGATCCTGCATGGTCTATGCTTCGTCCAGCCGTGTTTTATTCGGACAGGGATTAATTTGCCAGGTTTGTGTCTTATACTGTGAGCAGGATACAGCGGTAAACGTGGCACCTTCTCGACTAAAGGAGTTTCAAATGATTAAGCGTGTAATTGTGGTCGCTCTGGCCGGTGTGATGCTGGCAGGTTGTAGCAATACCAGTACGCTGTCGGGTGATACCTACAGTGCCAGTGAAGCTAAGCAGGTGCAGAGCGTTTCGTACGGTACCTTAGTCTCAGTACGTCCGGTGAAAATCCAGGGCGGCGATGAGAGCAACGTCATCGGTGCTATCGGTGGTGCGGTGCTGGGTGGCTTCCTGGGTAACACCATTGGCGGCGGCAGCGGACGTAGCCTGGCGACAGCCGGTGGTGCGGTTCTGGGTGGCGTAGCAGGCCAGGGCGTACAGGGCGCAGTCAATAAAACCGATGGCGTTGAGCTGGAAATCCGTAAGGATGATGGCAACACCATCATGGTGGTTCAGAAACAGGCCGCCACGCGTTACTCTGTTGGCCAGCGTGTTGTGATGGCATCCAACGGCAGCCAGGTGACGGTTTCACCTCGCTAATGAAGCTAAACAAAAAACCGACGCCTGGGCGTCGGTTTTTTTATTTCTCTTTATGCTGAAGTTCGAGAATGTTTTTCTCAAGCCGGGCGATCAGCGTCACCATCTGACTGATCTCTTCCCGACTGATGCCGGACAAAATGTCATCCCGCGTCTCATCAATCACACTCTCAACCTGTTCGATAATTGGCTCGGCCTGCTGCGTCAGCTTAATGCGCTTGGCACGACGATCGTTGGCGCAGGTCGAACGGGTGATTAATCCTTTCTCTTCCAGCTGATCCAGCGTGCGCACCAGCGAAGGCTGTTCAATACCAATCGCCTTGGCTAACTGAATCTGCGACTGTTCGGGCGGCAGTTGATGAATATTGTGCAACGTCACCCAGTGAGTCTGAGTCAGCTCAAGCGGCTTCAGCCGCTGATCAATCAACGCGCGCCAGATGCGCACCAGGCGAGATAAATCCGTTCCGAGGGGCGTATCCATTTCATCTCCTTATAATTAGCTTGCTAGCTATCAAGCCAGATTTTACACTATTCTGCGAGTTTACAGGACAAATTACAAATCCCGGACCAGGCTACGATAACGTGGCAGCGCTTTCACTCTGCCGTTTGGGTTAACGAAGGATGTTATCACGTGCTCACTCCTGCTTTTTCAGGTGCGAATCCGCTGACCGATCTGGTGGTGGGTGCCTCACTGTTTTTCCCGCCGATATTCAAAGCGGTGATCCTCGGCTTCTTTTTCTGGCTGCTGATCCACCCTCTGGTGCGTGGCTGGATCTACTCCGGCGATGTCTGGCATCCCACCCTGTTTGATCTCTCCCTGTTTGTGCTGTGCGTTACCGCCGCACTCTGGCTCATCGGTCACGGATAATCGATATGAAATTTAACGCGGTAAAATACTTCTCCACGCTGATTGTGTTTGCCCTGGCGCTGCTGGCCGGTGGCTGGCTCTGGAACTACTACATGCAGTCGCCCTGGACCCGTGACGGGAAAGTACGGGCAGAGCTGGTGGATATCACACCTCAGGTGTCAGGCCGGATTACGCAACTGAAGGTCAGAGACAATCAGTTTGTGCATCAGGGCCAGCTGCTGTTAACGCTGGACCCGGTGCCGTGGCAGATCGCGCTCGACAATGCCGCCGCCCAGCTCAGCAAAGCGCAGGCGGATCTCGCGAAAGCGCAGCATGAATTTAACCGTCGCAGCAGTCTGCCGCGCAACATCATCTCCGCAGAGGACCTTGATGCCGCGCGATTAAGCGCCGGCGCGGCGGCCGCCAGCACCAAAGCGGCACAGGCGGAGTGGGAACGGGCGCGCTGGAATCTGCAGCAGACGACGCTGACCGCACCGGCGGATGGCTGGATCACCAATCTGACGCTGCGTCCCGGCAACTATGCCACCGCGGGTTCGCCTCTGTTTGCTCTGGTCGACAGCCACTCTTACTACGTAATGGGCTACTTCGAAGAGACCAAACTGCGCCATATTCACCCAGGCGCAGCGGCCCAGGTGGTGCTCTACAGTAATGGCATGCGGCTGCAGGGTCAGGTGGATAGCATTGGCCGCGCCATCTATGACCAGAGCATTGAGACCGACAGCGGCCTGGTGCCCGATATAAAACCCAACGTGCCCTGGGTTCGGCTGGCGCAGCGGGTGCCGGTGCGCATTCGTCTCGACCCGCTCCCTGCCGATGCAGACCTGGTGGCGGGAACCAGCTGCACCATCACCATCCAGCCATGAATTTTCAGTGGCTGGCCTGGGATCAACTGTCCTGGATTAAGGCTAACGCCGGCCAGTGGCGCTATGCGTTGCGCAACGCTATTGCGATGTGTCTGGCGCTGAGCATCGCCTACGCACTGGATCTTGATGAGCCGTACTGGGCAATGACCTCTGCCGCCGTGATTAGCTTTCCCACCGTCGGCGGCGCGATCAGTAAAAGCCTGGGGCGCATCGTTGGTAGTCTGATGGGGGCAAGCGCTGCGCTGCTGATCGCCGGACATACGCTGAATGAGCCGTGGCTGTTTACCTTTGCCATTGCCGGCTGGCTGGCGCTCTGTACCGGCATAGCGAATCACTACCAGAATAACGTTGCCTACGCCTTTTCGCTGGCGGGCTACACCGCCGCCATCATCGCCTTTAGCAGCGTTAATATCACCGATATCACCTCGCTATGGACCATCGCTCAGGCACGGGTCTGCGAGGTGATCTCCGGCATTCTCTGCGCCGGATTGATGATGATGGTACTGCCGAGTACCTCCGATGGTGAGACGCTGATTACCTCACTGAAACAGATGCATGCCCGGTTGCTGGAACATGCGGTGTTACTGCTGCAGCCCTCAGCCAGCGAGACCATCCGGACCGCGCATGAAAATGTCATCAGCCAGATCCTGACCATGAATCTGCTGCGGATTCAGGCGTTCTGGAGCCACTACCGCTTTCGCCGACAGAACAACGTGCTGAACTATGTGCTGCACCAGCAGCTGCGACTCACAAGCGTGCTCTCCAGCCTGCGACGTATGCTGCTGAACTGGCCCGACGCGCCAGAGGCGCTGTTTGAGGCGCTGCAACAACTGCTGGCGGAGCTGGCGAAACCGGTGTGTGATAAATATCGTCTGGCGCAAATCCTGCGCAGCGTAACCCCGGCAGCGGATGGCGACTACCGGCAGCGCGCTTTTTGTCAGCGGCTGCGTTACTTCTGCTGGATGTACCTCAACGTGCAGCGCTGGATCCGCCTGCTGGATCGCGCCGATGCCGACACCCGCTTTCAGCCACCGCCGGTTCCGGCGCTGGCGCGCGACAGTGACAGTGCCGAGGCGGGCTGGAGCGCCCTGCGTACTTTCTGCGTTATCGTGCTGGGCTGCGCCTTCTGGATCAATACGCAATGGTCTTCCGGTGCCGCAGCGCTCACCTTAACCGCCATAGCCTGTGTGCTCTACGCTTCATCACCCTCACCTGGCGGCAGCGTCACGCTGCTGCTGAAAACCCTGCTGTGGCTGTTTGCGTTTAGTTTTGTGATGAAGTTTGGGCTGATGGTGCAGATTAGTCAGCTGTGGCAGTTTTTGCTGTTTCTGTTCCCGCTGCTGGTGACGCTGCAACTCTTTAAGCTGCAGCAGAAAAAGCGCGCCGGGATGTGGGGACAGTTCATCGTCTTTATGGGTTCGTTTATCGCGGTGACTAACCCGCCCACCTGGGATTATCAGGACTTCTTTAACGATAACATCGCCAAAGTCTGTGGGGTGCTGCTCGCCTGGCTGGCGTTCCAGATTCTGCGACCCAGCTCCGATGCGCGGCGCAGCCGACGGCATATCCGGGCGCTGCGGCTGGCATTTCTCGATCAGCTGCGGCAGCGGCCCCGGCTCAGCGAGAGCCGCTTCGAATCGCAGATTTACCACCGTATCAGCCAGCTCAGTCACAGCCGGGACGAGCAGGCACGCGTCTGGCTACTGCGCTGGGGCGTGGTGCTGCTCAACTGCTCGCATATTGTCTGGCAGCTGCGTGAATGGCGCACCGGTTCAGCCGCACTGATGGGGTTTCGCGATCACTGCCTGCAAGATTTACAGCAGATTATCAGCAGCCGCGGCGTCCGCCACAGCTCGCTGGATCGGATGCTGATGGAACTGGAGGAGACCATCACCGCATTACTGGCGCGGGAAAGCAACGAGGCCAGCGAGCTGGCGGGGATTATCTGGCGGTTACGCTGCTCACTGGCACAGCTGAAGCAGGCGGTGCCGGAGTGATCACTGGCAATATTGCTGCTGTTGCCGGTTAAAATCATCCTGCAGCTGTTGCAGCGTTTTATGGCCTTCGAAGCGGGTTTTATCCATTTCGGTCATCGGTTCAATCACCAGCACTTTCTCATCGGGTGAGAAGATAAACCGGCGTGTCAGTTCGGTACCGGTAAAACTCTGACCATGAATGCCACCGCACACCATAGTCATGGTGCGGCGATAGATGGTGCTATCCGTGAAATTGGTTTCGGTGGCGCTGCGAAAGACCTGATCGCAACCCTGCGCTTCCAGCTTATGCACCATGTTGCGGCTCAGCCATTCACGACCCTTCGCGATCTTTTCACAGGTGATACGCATCGGGTTGGTATCAATGGTGCGCTGCAGTTCGCGTCCGGTTTCGGTGACCAGTTGCGTATCATTGGGTTTATCGCATCCCACCAGCAGCAGACACAGCAGTAATGCGCCCTTGAATTTCATTTTCCTGCTCCTTTCCCCATCACGCTTTCTTACCTGAATCAATATCATAGGGGGGAAATGTCAGGGATGGTACAACAATTCATAAACAGGCAGGAGAAAAGCGGGCGGCCATCGCCTGCCGCCCGGAAACTCAGATGACACCGCAGGCGTAGCGTGCCCCGCCACCGCCCAGCGGTTTAGGATGGTCTGCATGATTGTCACCGCCGACGTGCACCATCAGCGCTTTGCCTTTGATCTCTTTTAACGATTTCAGACGCGGCGCCAGCACCGGATAAGTGGCGCTGCCTTTGTCATCGACATAGACTGCGGGCAGGTCGCCCAGGTGCCCCTCTGCATAAGGCCCCAGATGTTTGCCGCTGTTGGCCGGATCAAGGTGCCCACCCGCCGCACCGGCGGCGACCACTTTGCCCTCAGACTCGCCCGGCTCACAGCTGCCTTTGGCATGGACATGGAAACCATGAATGCCTGGCTGAAGCCCCTGCAGATCCGGCGTGAACTGCAGACCATACTGTGTCTCGTCAATCTTAACGGTGCCCAGCGATTTTCCAATCCCTTCAGCGGTAACCTGATGGATCGTAACCTGCTCGCTGGCAGCCTGTGCTGAGCCGCAGGCGATCAGTGCGAATAAGGCAACTGCTTTCATTTTCATGGTGACTCCATTTGCATACCAGGGTTTGAGATAAGTCTGGTCGCTGTTGCGCTATTTTGCCGGAGATTGACGCAGTTTTACGCTTCAGGGCACATCAAATCCCAGCGCCGCCTTGCGAATACGGAACCACTGCTGACGCGACAGGGATAAATCCAGTGCCCCGGCGGCTTCGCTGACCCGCGCCGTTTTACCTGAGCCGATGATCGGCAGCGGGCGCGATGGCAGCATCAGTATCCAGGCATAGACCACCTGATCCAGGCTGGTGGCACCGGTTTCCTGCCGCACGGCTTCCAGTTCGTTACGCAGCGGCTGGAAATGGGGATCGTTAAACAGGCGGCCGCCACCCAGACAGGACCAGGCCATCGGACGAATGCGCAGCTGCTGACACTGATCCAGCGACCCATCCAGCAGCACACTTTGCTGCACCGGTGAGATCTCCAGCTGATTTGTCACCAGCGAGAACGGCAGGCGGGATTGCAGCAGGGAAAACTGTGATGGTGAGAAGTTGGAAACGCCAAAATGCAGAACCTTGCCGCTGTGATGCAGCGCCATAAAGGCTTCGGCCACCTCGTCAGCCTCCATCAGCGGATCGGGACGATGGATCAGCAACAGGTCGAGACGATCGGTATGGATATGGCGCAGTGAGTTTTCAGCACTCTGCAGGATATGACGTTTGTCGGTAATGTAGTGGCCTATCTGATGCTCAGGCTGGGCGCGGGTGGCGATGCCGCACTTGGTCACAATCTGTAGCTGGTCGCGCAAGCCAGGTGCCAGTTTCAGTGCCTCGCCAAACGCCGCCTCACACCGGTAGTCACCGTAGATGTCCGCATGGTCAACGGTGGTGATGCCGAGCCTCACATGGTGCTCAATAAAGGCGACCCGCTCCTGTGGCGACATCCCCCACTCCATCAGACGCCAGTACCCCATGACCAGCGGTGAAAAATCGGGCCCCTGTGAAGCGATGGCTTGCGGTTCTAACATGACGTTCTCCCTGTTGCGCGTTGGCTGAAATTAGCGTGTCAGAGAGTATAACGGAAAGCGCAAAGTCGTCAGAATAACTCCGGCTGTTGTGGCGCGTGCGGCTCCTCGCCTTTCTGTTGCCGTTGCAGACGCTGACGCCGCTGCTGACAAAGACGAATGACTTCACGCTTTTGCGCATCGCTGAAGCGCAGCCAGTTGAACCGCTCATCGCGGCTGCGTAAACATCCCAGGCAGTAGCCGCGCGCATCAGTCTGGCAGATGCCGCGACAGGGGCTGGGAACCGGGAAAAACTCAAGCTGCTCAGCCACCACGCCTCCGGATTCACAGAATAAACAGTGCAGTAAAAAGCGTAGCCTGGTTGCGCAGGAAGTAAGCCCCACCCGGCCAGAATTAATCCTGTTCTTTGACTCAGGAGTGAACACTCTGTGCCAAATAGAGAGGGTTGCATTGCATTAGACCGACTGGTCTACTAATCTCACTGCCATGAATAAGACGCTACAACGCAACGAAACCCGCGAACACCTGCTCCAGACAGGTGAGCAACTCTGTCTGCAACGCGGCTTTACCGGAATGGGCCTCAGCGAACTGCTGACGCAGGCGGCGGTGCCGAAAGGCTCCTTCTACTACTACTTCCGTTCTAAAGAGGCGTTTGGCGTGGCGTTACTGGAACGCTATTTTGCGCGTTACCTGCAGGATGTGGCGTTGCAGCTTAACCAGACCGATGGCACGCCGCGTGAGCGCCTGCTTAACCACTTTCGTGCTGCCGTTGATCTGTTTGTTCAGCAGGGCCACATCGTAGGCTGTCTGGGCGTCAAAGTCTCCGCGGAGGTGTGCGATCTCTCAGAGCCGATGCGTGATGCACTGCAGCAGGGTGCCGGAAAGATCACGGCACTCTACGCCCGGACCCTGATTGCCGCAGAGCAGCAGGAGTCGCTGAGCCTGCCGCAGCCCCCCGCGCAGATGGCGGAATTGCTGTCGCTGCTGTGGCTAGGTGCCAGCCTGCAGAGCAAAATTTCCCGCGAGGCGCAGCCACTGCGTCTGGCATTGAGTACCATCGAACAGTGGCTTGAACGCCACTGATTTTTAAAAAACATGTTTGTAGACGACTGGTCTACTAATCAGGAGCTATTATGGCGAGTACCCAGCTGTTTCGTCCGCTAAAAGTCGGTGCAATTACTGTCCCAAACCGCGTATTTATGGCACCGCTGACCCGTCTGCGCAGCATTGAGCCAGGCGACATCCCTACCCCGATGATGGCTGAATATTATCGCCAGCGCGCCAGCGCCGGTTTGATCATCACCGAAGCGACCCAGATCTCTTTCCAGGCGAAAGGCTATGCCGGTGCGCCAGGCTTACATACTCAGCCACAGATTGCAGCGTGGAAAGCGATTAACGAAGGCGTGCATCAGGCTGGCGGTCACACCGCAGTACAGTTATGGCACACCGGTCGTATCTCACATAACAGCGTGCAGCCGGAAGGCAAAGCACCGGTTGCTCCATCGGCGATTGCCGCTGGCACCCGTACCTCACTGCGTGCTGAAGATGGCAGCGTCTATCGCGAAGATACCTCAACGCCGCGTGAGCTGACAGTGCCAGAGATTAAGCAGATCGTGGCAGATTTTGGCCAGGCCGCAGCCAACGCGCGTGAAGCGGACTTTGACCTGCTTGAGCTGCACTCGGCGCACGGTTACCTGATGCACCAGTTCCTTGCACCTGGCTCAAACCAGCGTACTGATGAATATGGCGGCAGCATCGAAAAACGCGGTCGCTTTGCGCTGGAAGTGGTTGATGCGGTGATCGCTAACTGGTCAGCCGATCGTATTGGTATTCGCGTCTCACCTATCGGCAGTTTCCAGAATCTGGACAACGGCCCGGATGAAGAAGAGGCGGCGCTGTGGTATATCGGCGAGCTGGCAAAACGCAACATCGCCTATCTGCACCTCTCTGAGCCAGACTGGGCCGGCGGTCAGCCTTACACCGATGCTTTCCGTCAGAAAGTGCGTGATCTCTTCCCGGGTGCCATCATTGGTGCCGGTGCCTATACCGTTGAGAAAGCGGATGACCTGATTGGTCGCGGTCTGATCGATGCGGTTGCGTTTGGTCGCGATTACATTGCTAACCCGGATCTGGTTGAGCGTCTGCAGCAGGACGCCCCACTCAATCCACAGCGTCCGGAAAGCTTCTACGGCGGCGGCGCTGAAGGTTATATCGACTACCCGACGCTGTAACCGGTTCGGGCTGCCGTCCGGGATGATGACGGCAGCCATTATTCAATAGCGATTTTCATCGCTATACTTAGCGCCTGAGTCATCGGGCGATGGCGTTTTATTTAAAAGAGGATGTTATGCGTTTACTTCATACCATGCTGCGCGTTGGCGATCTGCAACGTTCAATCGATTTCTACACCCGTGTGCTGGGCATGCGCGTGCTGCGTCAGAGCGAAAACACCGAATACAAATATACCCTGGCATTTGTGGGCTACACCGACGAGAGCGAAGGTGCGGTGATCGAACTGACCTATAACTGGGGCGTCGATAAGTATGACCTCGGTGATGCCTATGGTCATATTGCGCTGGGCGTTGATGACGCAGCAGCGGCCTGCGAACGTATCCGCAAAGATGGCGGCAACGTTACGCGTGAAGCTGGCCCGGTTAAAGGCGGCTCCACCATTATTGCCTTTGTTGAAGATCCCGATGGTTACAAAATCGAGCTGATCGAAAACAAAGATGCCGGTAACGGCCTCGGCAACTAAACCTGCCTGTAAGCCCGCCCGGTCGGGTGGGCTGAATCCCCTTCTCTGCGCTTCATCTGCTGCACCCGGCCCCGTTTTTTGCCATAATACGCGCTGCCCTTTTTCTGCAACGAGATCCTGATGTCTGAATCGAATTCCCCTAATGCACTCAATCAACGTTTCCGTGGCTTCTATCCGGTGGTGATCGACGTTGAAACCGCGGGTTTCAATGCGCAAACCGATGCGTTACTGGAGATTGCCGCTATCACGCTGAAGATGGATGAAGAGGGATGGATTCAGATTGACCAGACGCTGCATTTCAACGTCGAACCTTTTGTCGGATCGCTGCTGCATCCGGAAGCTCTGGCCTTTACCGGCATCGATCCCAGCAATCCGCTGCGCGGCGCGGTCAGTGAATATGAGGCGCTGCACGCCATTTTCAAAATGGTGCGTAAGGGCATTAAAGACAGCGGCTGCAATCGCGCCATTATGGTGGCGCACAATGCCACTTTCGACCTGAACTTTATGTCAGCGGCGGCGGAACGAGCCAGCCTGAAGCGCAATCCGTTTCACCCGTTTGCCACCTTTGACACCGCGGCCCTGAGCGGGCTGGTTTTGGGTCAGACGGTGCTGGCGAAGGCCTGTATTGCGGCAGGAATGGAGTTTGACAGCACGCAGGCGCATTCTGCGCTCTATGACACTCAGCAGACGGCAACGCTGTTCTGCGAGCTGGTGAACCGCTGGAAACGGTTAGGCGGCTGGCCACTGCCCTTCGCGGAAGGCGATGCAGAAGCCACGACATCCGCATAAGGGATGCCGCAATGAAAAAGGCCGACATGATGTCGGCCTTTTTTTATTCTGCTTCTTTAAATTTTTCTGCGGTCTCTTTGATCAGCGTCTGCAGTTCACCACGTTGTAACATCTCAACGATGATGTCGCATCCACCGACCAGCTCGCCATCGACCCAGAGCTGCGGGAAAGTTGGCCAGTTAGCGAATTTCGGCATCTCGGCACGAATGTCCGGGTTCTGCAGAATATCCACGTAAGCAAAACGCTCACCGCAGGCTGACAGCGCCTGCACCGCCTGTGCAGAGAAACCGCAGCTTGGCAGTTTCGGGGAACCTTTCATGTACAGCAGGATCGGGTTTTCTGCGATCTGGCGCTGAATTTTTTCTACAGTACTCATAATTGCCTTCCTTAATTCGTCACATCGTGTTTGTTTATTGTAGCGACTTCGCAGCGTGACTGAAAACGAGATTTTGATCGCTGCCCGATTAAATCGCCATCATTGTTAAGTCATGCTCCGGAACACCTGAATACCTGATTATTAACAGCAGGTAACAGATTAATAATTCGTAATAATTTCGTTGATATAAGACGCTGAAAATGTTCATTTTCAGCACGATTATGTGAGTTGCAAAGATTAATATTAAAAGGCATTACAGTTTTTAAAAGAACTGGACTAGAATGGCCTGGGCGCTGATCCTGGATCAGATTAATCTCAACTTTGTCGCGGTGCGTAGTGGCCCTGACAACTTAACTAATCAACGGACTATGCGTTTAATCATTACGTTTTTCATGCTGGCCTTTGCGCAACTGTTTTTCAACATCGCCGCTGCGTCGCCTCACGCGCCGGTGAACGTCAGTACGCATAAAGCAGAGAAAAAGAGTGCACGCGACGATGAGCGTCGCAAGCGTCGCCCGGTGAAAACGGTGACGAAAAAGACTCGCCTCAGCCCGGTTCAAAAATTAAAAACAAAAAAACTGAAAAAAGTCGAACTCACCGCGAAACAGACGCCTGCTAAGAAGACCTCGCTAAAAACCGCCCGTCTCAGTAAGAACAAAGAGAAAAAACGTTATGGTCATCAGCGCCTGCTGAAAACCGCTGAGGTCACCACCAGCGAGACCGGCACGATTAAGATGAGCAAATCTCACCGTCAGCGCTATCAGAAGGCCCGCGAAACCGCGATGACCAAGCTGATGGGTCAGTTGGGTAAACCCTATCAGTGGGGCGGTACCTCTCCCCATACCGGTTTCGATTGCAGCGGCCTGGTCTGGTACGCCTATAAAGATCTGGTGAAGTTTAAAATCCCACGTACCGCTAACGAGATGTACCACCTGCGTGACGCCGCGCCGATCAAGCGTGAGTCGCTGGAGAAAGGCGATCTGGTCTTCTTCCGTATCAATGGACGCGGTACTGCGGACCATGTCGGCGTTTACCTGGGTGATGGCAAGTTTATCCAGTCGCCACGCACCGGCAAAGATATTCAGATCAGCGCGTTAGGAGAAGATTACTGGCAGCGCCACTATATTGGTGCCCGTCGGGTGATGACGCCGAAAACCATACGCTGAGCAGCGGAACAACCAGAAGAGAGCCGGGATTATCCCGGCTTTTTTATTAGTGCAGAATAGCGGTAAAACTAAAGGCCACAATCATCAGCAGACAGCCCGCGGTGGTCATTAAAGCCAGTTTAAGATCGGTACTCATTGCTTCCTCCTTAGTCACACAATTAGCAGGGGTATTGCATTTTCCCACAGGGCCCGGTAAAAATCTCGTTTTATCCGTTCAGCCTTGTTAGAATCCCGCCTTTGTTGCGCAACGCGCGCAACCCTGATTCCGTTTGCGCACGTTTTCAGGCGTTTTTATTACGCCAGCGGCCTGTTTACTGGCCAGGAAAGCTGCCTTTTTGCGGAAAAAACCCTGAGCAGACGCAAACGTTTAACACTACGCTTATCATAGAGTTAGATAAGCACTGGAGTCCGATTTTCATGGCAACAATTAAAGATGTGGCGAAACGCGCTGGCGTCTCAACGACCACCGTTTCGCACGTCATCAATAAAACCCGCTTTGTGGCTGAAGAGACGCGCAACGCGGTCTGGCAGGCGATTAAAGAACTGCACTACTCGCCGAGCGCCGTGGCGCGCAGCCTGAAAGTGAACCACACCAAGACACTGGGCCTGCTTGCCACCTCCAGCGAAGCGCCCTATTTCGCTGAAATTATCGAAGCGGTTGAAAATCACTGTTTTGACAAAGGCTATACGCTGATTCTGGGTAATGCGCATAACGATCTGCAAAAACAGCGCGCCTATCTCAGCATGATGGCGCAGAAACGCGTCGATGGGCTGCTGGTGATGTGCTCTGAATATCCGGACGATCTGCTGCAGATGCTGGAAGAGAATCGCAATATCCCGATGGTGGTAATGGACTGGGGCGAGTCGCGCGCCGACTTCACCGACACGGTACTGGATAATGCTTTCCAGGGCGGCTATCTGGCGGGACGCTATCTGATTGAACGCGGACACCGGGATATTGGTGCTATCCCCGGTCAGATGGAGCGTAACACCGGTGGCGGACGTCATGCTGGTTTCCTGAAGGCGATGGAAGAAGCGGGTATTCAGCCACGCGCCGAGTGGATTGTGCAGGGTGACTTTGAGCCGGAGTCAGGCTATCAGGCGATGCAGCAGATCCTGTCGCAGAAGCAGCGTCCGACGGCGGTGTTCTGTGGCGGTGACATCATGGCGATGGGCGCGATTTGCGCCGCCGATGAGATGGGTTTGCGCGTCCCCCAGGATATTTCGGTGATCGGCTATGACAATGTGCGCAACGCCCGTTATTTTGCACCGGCCCTGACCACGGTGCATCAGCCTAAAGCCCAGCTGGGTGAGAAAGCGCTGGAAATGCTGCTGGACCGCATTACCAGTAAGCGCGAAGTGTCACAAACGATTGAGGTCCATCCGACGCTGATTGAGCGCCGTTCCGTGGCCGATGGCCCATTCCGCGACTATCGTCGTTAATGCTCGCTTAACCACTCCTGATTAAGCGTTTGCGCATCACCCAGATAGCTGAGCAACCAGGCTGTCGCCGGTGATGCGCGATCCTCTGCCCAGCTGACGCAGCATGGGCTGTCCGGAAACGCCACCGGCAGCGTCAGTTCAACCAGCTCGCCACTGTCGAGCAGTGGCCTGGCCAGATGGCCCGGCACCATCGCCACACACAATCCCGCCTGCACGCACTCCAGCCCGGTTTGCCACTCCGGCACCACCAGCCTGCGCTGGTTATCCAGCGTCCATGTCATACGACGCGGCAGCGCGCGTGAAGTATCTTCCAGCACCAGGGACGGCCAGCTACGCAGCGTGTCATCATCTATCTGGCTCGCCTGTGTCAGAGGATGGTCGGGCGCAACCACGCAGCGCCAGTTAAGCGTGCCCATATCCCGGAAAGCAAAACGTCCGCCCACCGGTATTGCCTGCGTGGCACCAATCGCTACCTCCACCCGGCCATCGGCCAGCGCATCCCAGACGCCGTTAAAGACTTCATAGCTGATGATCAGCTCCATATCGGGAAAGTGGCGATAGAAATCTTTGACCAGTTGTCGGGTGCGCTGAGGTTTAGCGATACGGTCAACGGCAATGCTTAGCTGGCCGCGCCAGCCGTTAGCCAGCTGCTGGCACTGTCGCCGGGTGGCAAGCATTTTTTTGATGACGCTGCGTCCTTCCCGGACAAAATGCTCACCCGCCGGGGTCAGAACCACTTCGCGATGCTGCCGTTCAAACAGCGGTACCGCCAGCCAGTTTTCCAGCTGACGCACCGTATAGCTGATAGCAGAGGGCACACGATGTAACTCCTGCGCGGCGGCGCTGAAGCTCCCTCCCCGGGCGACAGCGTCAACCACCTCTAAAGCATATTCTGACCACATAATCTGCCTTCAAAAATTTTAACAGCAATCGGCAAATATTACCGTTTCACAGCAGCAAACGCACCTTTTACACTCTGCCGCGTTTATCCTGCAAAAAAGAGAATCAGATGCTGTCGAATAAAGGGTTTATGCCCTACCTTGCCCTGCTGAGCATGCTGGGCTTTTTAGCCACTGATATGTACCTGCCCGCCTTTGGTGCGATGCAGCAAACCTTTAACACTTCACCCGGTCTGATCAGCGCCAGTATGAGTCTCTTCCTGGGCGGCTTCGCCGTGGGTCAGCTCTTCTGGGGACCGCTTTCCGATCGCATCGGCCGTAAACCGGTACTGCTGGCCGGACTGGCCATGTTTGGCGCTGGCTGCGCAGGCATGCTGTGGGTGAATGATATCTATCTGATGCTGGCGCTGCGTTTTGTCCAGGCGATTGGTGTCTGTGCCGCTGCCGTAAGCTGGCAGGCGCTGGTGGTGGATCGCTATCCTGCAGCGCGCGCTAACAAAGTCTTTGCCACCATTATGCCGCTGGTTGCGCTCTCTCCGGCGCTGGCTCCGCTGCTGGGTGCCTGGCTGATCGGCCACTTCCACTGGAGTTCGATTTTCCTGGTGCTGACTCTGATTGCGGTGGCGTTGATTCTGACCACGCTGCGTCTGCCCACCGTGCGCAAGGCAGCGGGAGAAAAAGGTGCGCAGCCGGGCTTTTTCACGCTGCTTAAATCCCGGGTCTACAGCGGCAACGTGCTGATCTACTCCGCCTGCTCCGCCAGCTTCTTTGCCTGGCTGACCGGATCGCCCTTTATTCTGGCGGATCTGGGTCTGTCGCCCGCCGATATCGGTCTGAGTTATGTGCCCCAGACGCTCGCCTTTTTAATTGGCGGCTTCGGCTGTCGCACCCTGCTCAACCGCTTTAACGGCGCACAGTTGCTGCCCTGGCTGCTTGGCGTCTACAGCCTGAGCATCCTGGCGCTGTTTGCTGTTGCGCTTGCTGGCAGCAGCACGCTGGTGAGTCTGATGGTTCCGTTCTGCGGTATGGCGCTGGCTAACGGCGCGATCTATCCGATTGTGGTGTCCAGTGCGCTGATGCCCTTCCCGACCGCTACCGGTAAAGCCGCCGCGTTGCAGAATACACTGCAGTTAGGACTCTGTTTCGCTGCCAGCCTGGCGGTATCGGCCGGTTTAACGCAGCCGCTATTTACCACCACACTGATGATGACGGTGACAATTGTGCTGGCGCTGATGGGTTACGCCATGCAGCGTGCCGCAAGCGCACAAACTGTTGTTGCCTCTGCGCAACCTGCCTGCCAGGATAATCAGTGACACACTGACTTTTTAGTTAGCGCCCTAACAATAAGTTATTGAATATTGACCCGCGTGAGCATATACTCATCCGGGTCAACAAATCTGTAATAAATCAACAATATAATAACGTAATAATCTGATTGGCACCCTGCTGCCGGGACGGTATTCGCGCGCGTTATTCTCACCTTACCCGACCTGCTGCAGGCTGTTCCAGTCCTCTGTATCACACAAATAACCGGTTGCGGAGCCATCCGCATCGTTTCTCAATGCCTGAATAAATTGGCTACTCTTTGTTCAGGTTCAGATTGGACAGGTGGTGGAAAATCTATGAGTTCATCTTATGCAGAAGAAGTGAGCCTCGAAGAAAACCATTGGTATCGCATCGTTCATGAACTGCTGGAAAAAGCGGATATCGAAATTAATGGTTCACGTCCCTGGGATATTCATATTAATCATCCTGGTTTTTTTAAACGTGTTCTGCAGGAGGGCTCTCTTGGGCTCGGTGAGAGCTATATGGATGGATGGTGGGAGTGTGACCGGCTGGATATTTTCTTCCACCAGGTACTTAAGCATAAACTCGATCAGCAACTGCCTCATCACTTTAAAGATACGCTGCGCATTGCCGCCGCACGCTTAACCAATCTGCAGTCAAAAAAACGGGCGTGGATTGTCGGTAAAGAGCATTACGACCTGGGCAACGACCTCTTTTCACTGATGCTCGATCCGTACATGCAATACTCCTGTGGCTACTGGAAAGAGGCGACGACACTGGCGACGGCGCAGGAAGCCAAGCTGGATATGATCTGCCGTAAATTAGCGCTGGAACCTGGAATGTCACTGCTGGATATCGGCTGTGGCTGGGGCGGACTCGCGGAATTTGCCGCACGTCATTATGACGTTAAAGTGCATGGCGTGACGATTTCCGCCGAACAACAGAAACTGGCGCAGCAGCGCTGTAGCGGATTAGACGTCACGATTCTGTTGCAGGATTATCGCGATCTGAATGAGCAGTTTGATCGTATTGTGTCGGTGGGTATGTTTGAACATGTCGGACCAAAAAATTACGCGACCTATTTTGACGTGGTCGATCGTAATTTAAAGCCTGACGGTATTTTCCTGCTTCACACTATCGGCGCGATTAAAACCGATATGAGTGTTGATCCCTGGATCGATAAATATATCTTCCCCAACGGCTGCCTGCCTTCGGTGCGCCATGTGGCCGATGCCAGCGAGCCCCATTTTATTCTGGAAGACTGGCACAATTTCGGCGCAGATTACGACAAAACACTGATGGCCTGGCATGAACGCTTTTTGCAGGCCTGGCCAGAGCTGGCCGATAAATATGGCGAACGCTTTAAACGGATGTTCTCCTATTATCTGAATGCCTGTGCGGGTGCCTTCCGGGCGCGTGATATTCAGCTGTGGCAGATCGTGTTCAGTCGCGGTATTGAGGGGGGATTACGGGTGGCGCGGTAGGGGTTAAAAAGTGGGCAATTAAGAAAGCGCTACCCCGGCCAAAGACTTTATAAGACTGGCCTGTTTTGCTTTAAGAGAGAGCATTGCTCAAGGAACAGGGTCAGATCGGAAAGTCGCAAAACCTGTCATCCCTGACACGCCCGGCCCACGCGATTACGCACCTCATCCCTGAGGTGTGCCCGTTGCCGGGCCAATGCTTTGCGTTGTTCAAAAACGCTCCGGGCGTTTTTATCCGGGCGGCTGGACGCTTTCCTCTTCTGACCCGGCGCCCTGCGCTTTTATAGTGCTGACAGAGTAAAACCGATTGGGCTGTCTGCGGTGCTTACGCGCCTTTTATTAACTCTCTGTCGTTGACTGGCCGGTCAGCATGCTCATCGCCGCCGCGGCATCGCGCTGTGCTAATACCCGCTCAACGGTCTCCACGATTGCCTGCGTGTGCGGATCGATTTCAATATTCACCCGATCGCCAAAGGTCTTCGCCCCCAGCGTGGTACGCTCCAGCGTTTCCGGGATCAGATAGACGCAGAACTTAGTCTTAGTCACATCGCCTACCGTCAGGCTGATACCGTCGATGCCGACAAACCCTTTATGCAGAATATATTTCATCTGCGCCGCATCCTGGATTTTAAACCAGACCTCGCGGTTATGTTCTGACTGGATAATCTTGCAGATCTCAGCGGTGGTCATAATATGACCAGACATCAGATGTCCGCCTATTTCATCGCTGAATTTCGCTGCACGCTCAATATTGACCACATCGCCCTGACGTAAATCGCCAAGGTTAGTTACCCGCAATGTCTCTTTAATTAAATCAAAACTGACGC
Organism: Pantoea sp. paga; assembly: GCF_007558755.1. Classification (NCBI taxonomy): domain Bacteria; kingdom Pseudomonadati; phylum Pseudomonadota; class Gammaproteobacteria; order Enterobacterales; family Erwiniaceae; genus Pantoea; species Pantoea sp. paga. Next base: position 134,893 of record NZ_VLTF01000001.1, on the reverse strand, counting down.
GGTCGCCTTCAATTGCCGTTACGGTTAAACAGCAACCGTTATGGGCTACGGATGCGCCCAGCGCCAGACCCGGTAAGAGCTCTTCCGGCAGGCGGACAGTGTGGGTACGAAACAGTTCTTTCTCTTCAATGGACACGATTTCTGCGGTGCCCTGCACAATACCGGTAAACATAGTCTTTGCCTCTGCGAAGTTTACGCTAGTTTATCACAGCTCAGGTCGGCTGTTAGATTTCAGCCCGCGCCGCCGCTTTATAGCGGAGCAAACCGCATTGTGTGACAAAGATTGGCGAATTCTGTTACGCCAGTTACACTAGCTCGCGAAATTCCCCGGGCTTCCTGCCCCTTTTAATTCATTCAATAAGTCAGGTGTTAACGTGCAGAAGTATTTAACAGAAGCGCGTCAATTGCTGGCCCTTGCGATTCCGGTCATCCTTGCTCAGGTGGCTCAAACCGCAATGGGATTTGTGGATACCATTATGGCCGGCGCAGTCAGCGCCACGGATATGGCCGCCGTTGCTGTCGGCACCTCTGTCTGGCTACCGGCCATCCTGTTTGGTCATGGTCTTCTGCTTGCATTGACGCCCACCGTTGCGCAACTCAATGGTTCTGGCCGCCGCGAACGCATCGGTGAACAGATCCGCCAGGGATACTGGCTCGCCTTTTTCGTCTCCCTGCTGATTATGGTGCTGTTGTGGCATGCCGGTTATCTTATCCGGGCGATGCATGACATCGATCCAGTGCTGGCGCTGAAGGCAGAAGGCTATCTGCATGCCCTGCTGTTCGGCGCGCCAGGCTACCTCTTCTTCCAGGTGCTGCGCAATCAGTGCGAGGGGCTGTCGAAAACCAAACCCGGCATGGTGCTGGGCTTTTTAGGCCTGATGTTCAACATCCCGCTCAACTATGTCTTTATCTATGGCCACTTCGGCATGCCTGCCCTGGGCGGTGTCGGCTGCGGCGTGGCGACCGCCTCGGTCTACTGGGTGATGTTTATCTGCATGCGCTTCTGGGTGCGCCGGATGGGTAGCATGCGCGATATCCGTATGGAGAGCCGCTGGTCCCCCCCTTCCCGTCCGATTCTGAGCCGCCTGATGACACTGGGATTGCCAGTGGCGCTGGCACTCTTCTTTGAGGTCACACTGTTCGCCGTGGTCGCCCTGCTGGTTTCGCCACTGGGCATCGTTAACGTGGCCGGCCACCAGATTGCGCTCAATTTCAGTTCACTGATGTTCGTATTGCCGCTGTCGCTGGGTGTCGCGACCACCATCCGCGTCGGTTATCGTCTGGGCCAGGGCTCCACCGAGCAGGCACGGGTCGCGGCCTGGACCGCCCAGGGGGTTGGCATCAGCATGGCGGCGCTGACCGCCATTTTTACCGTGACATTTCGTCATCAGATTGCCCTGCTCTATAACGACAACCCTGAAGTGGTGACGCTGGCGGCACAGCTGATGCTGCTGGCGGCAATTTATCAGTTCTCAGACTCGATACAGGTGATTGGCAGCGGGATCCTGCGCGGCTATAAAGATACGCGGTCGATTTTCTTTATTACCTTTATCGCTTACTGGCTGCTGGGGCTGCCCGCTGGTTATCTGCTGGCGCTGACCGACTGGCTGGTGCCGCGCATGGGGCCTGCGGGCTTCTGGTGCGGCTTTATTATCGGCCTGACCTCGGCAGCGGTAATGATGATCTGGCGCATCAGACGGTTACAGCAATCTCCGGCGGAAATTATCCTGACGCGTGCAGCGCGATAACGTTCGAGGCGGGTCATTCATGGCCCGCAATGACGAAAAAAACGACGGTTAGCACAGTTGCTGTGCAGTCATGGCGAAAAAACTATTTTCCCCTTGCCAGCCTCACACGCTGCCGTTAATATTCGTCCCCGCTGTCGCCCTGACAGCATGTTGCGCTCTTAGCTCAGTTGGTTAGAGCACCACCTTGACATGGTGGGGGTCGATGGTTCGAGTCCATTAGAGCGCACCAAGTGCGTCCGTAGCTCAGTTGGTTAGAGCACCACCTTGACATGGTGGGGGTCGGTGGTTCGAGTCCACTCGGACGCACCAATATTCAGAATGCGCTCTTAGCTCAGTTGGTTAGAGCACCACCTTGACATGGTGGGGGTCGATGGTTCGAGTCCATTAGAGCGCACCACTTTCAGAATTCCTTCAGCTTGCGCAACTCCACTTTTATTGATCTGCATCGCTTCCCCCTTCTGCTTTTTGATTGGTTTTCGCATACTTAGCGTCTATACTGTCCCGCGTTGCTTACTTGAAAGGTTTCAGCGATCACGTGCTTACTGCGATAACTCAAATGATTTGCGCAACAACAGCGTGGTGGTTACCAACCGTAACCGCACAACTTCCCTGCACGCCTGGCCTTCGTCACCTATTCTTACTCAGTACTGCCCTTTTCAGTCTCAATCAGAAATTTCACTTCGATGCGCTGCCATCGGATTCCGCCCTTATTCATCCATCACAACTTACAGAAAATCCGTCATGAAAAAGACTAAAATCGTTTGTACAATCGGCCCGAAAACCGAATCCGAAGAGATGCTGACTCAACTGCTTGAAGCTGGCATGAATGTTATGCGTCTTAACTTCTCTCACGGCGACTACGCTGAGCATGGTCAACGCATCACCAACATGCGTGCCGTTATGCAAAAAACCGGCCGTCAGGCCGCTATCCTGCTGGATACCAAAGGCCCTGAAATCCGCACCATGAAACTGGAAGGCGGCAACGATGCGGCTCTGAAAGCGGGTCAGACTTTTACCTTTACTACAGATCAGAGCGTGATTGGCAACAGCGAGCGCGTTGCGGTGACCTACCCGGGTTTCACTGCTGACCTGAAAATCGGCAACACGGTGCTGGTCGATGATGGCCTGATTGGTATGGAAGTGACCGAAGTCACTGAAAATACCGTGGTGTGTAAAGTCCTGAACAATGGCGATCTGGGTGAAAACAAAGGCGTTAACCTGCCAGGCGTCTCTATCCAGCTGCCAGCACTGGCCGAAAAAGATAAGCGCGACCTGATTTTTGGTTGTGAGCAGGGTGTAGACTTTGTCGCCGCCTCTTTCATCCGTAAACGTTCAGATGTGCTGGAAATTCGCGAGCACCTGAAACAGAACGGCGGCGAGCATATCCAGATCATCTCCAAAATTGAAAACCAGGAAGGCCTGAACAACTTCGACGAAATCCTCGAAGCGTCAGACGGCATCATGGTTGCGCGTGGCGACCTGGGTGTTGAGATCCCGGTTGAAGAAGTGATCTTCGCGCAGAAGATGATGATCAAAAAATGTAATAAAGCACGCAAAGTGGTCATCACGGCTACCCAGATGCTCGATTCCATGATCAAGAACCCGCGCCCTACCCGCGCAGAAGCCGGTGACGTGGCAAACGCCATTCTTGACGGTACCGATGCTGTGATGCTGTCAGGTGAGAGCGCCAAAGGCCGTTATCCGCTGGAGTCGGTCACCATCATGGCGACCATCTGTGAGCGTACCGATCGCGTGATGAAGTCCCGCATCGACAGCCAGAGTGATAACCGCAAAATGCGTATCACAGAAGCTGTCTGCCGTGGTGCTGTAGAGACCGCTGAGAAGCTGGAAGCGCCACTGATTGTGGTTGCTACCGAAGGGGGTAAATCTGCTAAAGCCGTGCGTAAATACTTCCCGAACGCGACCATCCTGGCGCTGACCACCAATCCGATGACTGCCCGTCAGCTGATCCTGAGCAAAGGGATTGAGACACGTCTGGTGACAGAGATCGCTTCAACCGATGATTTCTATCGTCTGGGTAAAGAAGCGGCGCTGGAAAGTGGCTACGGCCAGAAAGGCGATGTTGTGGTGCTGGTGTCAGGTGCATTAGTACCAAGCGGAACTACCAACACCGCTTCTGTACACGTTCTGTAAAACTCTCTCCGACCATTATTTTGAAGCGCCTATTTCGGGCGCTTTTTTTTATTTCTACTTAAACCAAATGTCAGAAAATTCCAATCGAAAATAACTATTCAAATACTCTTAATATTAAGGTTAATCCGATTAAATCTCTCTGTTTTCGCTAAATTTTTTTATCATATTCTGTGATTCGCTGCTTCTTTGAGCGAACGATCAAATTTAAGCATCTTCTCATCAAAAATTTATTCTCAACTTAAAAAGCTTTGTGTAATACTTGTAACGCTACATGGAGATTAACTCAATCTAGAGGGTATAAATAATGAATCGTACTAAACTGGTACTGGGCGCGGTAGTTCTGGCTTCAACTCTGCTGGCTGGTTGCTCAAGCAACGCTAAAATCGACCAGCTGTCTTCAGACGTTCAGACTCTGAACGCTAAAGTTGACCAGCTGAGCAACGACGTGAACGCAGTGCGTTCAGACGTTCAGGCTGCTAAAGATGACGCAGCACGCGCTAACCAGCGTCTGGACAACCAGGCTCACTCTTACCGTAAGTAAGAGTTCTGGTTTAAAAATGGCGCCTTTATGGCGCCATTTTTTTTGCTCCGAATTCAGTGCCCTCAAGGGCACTTATCCGGTCAGGGCTGAACCGCGTTACCCTCAGCCTGTGCCACCGGGCTATCAGCCCCCACAGATGCACTCTCCAGCCCCGCAGGCGGCACGGTATCACTCTGCACCGGCTCCCCACTGCTGACCAGCACAGGCATGCCTGAGCGTCGTGCTAAGCTGGCTTTAATGAGCGCGCTATCACTCTTCTCACTTTTCATAAACTGCTTCACTCCGGCAGTGAGTGCAATCGGCATGGTCTGCGGATCGTCCTTGTCGTTGCGTGACAGCGGCTGATGCACTTCCACGTAGCGTTTCCCATCCGGCTCTACAGCGTATTTCACCGGCTGATTGATGATCTGTACCCGCGTCCCTTTCGGAGCTGAATTAAACAGCGCTTCGATATCTTCTGAACGCAGACGGATGCAGCCTGAACTGACGCGCATGCCGATGCCGAATTTCGCATTAGTGCCATGGATCAGATACTGGCCGGTGCCGCGCGCCAGACGCATGGCAAACTGCCCCATCGGGTTATCCGGTCCGGCGGGAACTACGCCAGGCAGCGTGATGCCCTCTTTGGCGTAGCGTTTGCGGATGTTCGCCGTGGGCGTCCAGGTAGGATTAGGGATCTTCTGGCTGATCTGCGTCACCATCACTGGCGTGGCCGCACCCAGCTGGCCAATGCCGATGGGATAGACAATGACCTTATCCTCCCCTTTGGGGTAGTAGTAGAGACGCAGCTCGGCCAGATTCACCACAATCCCTTCGCGCGGCGTATCGGGCAGGATCATCTGCAGTGGAACCGTCAGTTGCGTGCCCGCTTTGGGAAGCCAGGGATCGGTACCGGGATTCGCCTCCAGCATGCTCAGCAGGCCGACCTGGTAGCGCGCCGCAATCGCTTCCAGAGGTTGTTTATTGTCAGGAACCTGAGTCAGGACGTTTTCGCCAATCAGGCGACTGTCAGGTGGTGGCAGCGGATATTCGGTGGCGAACGCGGATGCAGAGAGCCCAAAGCAGGTCAGCAGCAATGCACCGGCTAAACGTAAAGCAGGTTTCATGCAATTTTCTCGTCAGATAAAAAAACAGACGCCGGATGGCGTCTGTGGAGTGTAACTTAGCTGAGGTTCTGAGCGGTATGGCGAATAGACCGAATCATCGCCTCCAGCCCCTGCGACCGGGTGGGCGTCAGGTGCTGCATCAGTGCCAGTTCGCCAAACCAGTGGCGCACATCAAGCGCCAGGATATCGGCGGGCGGCAGGTTCTGATAGAGGCTAAATACGATAGCAATCAGTCCTTTAACGATAGCGGCATCGCTGTCGCCTTCAAACGCAATGGAACCATCCGCCTGCGGGGTCATTCTGATCCACACCTGACTCTGACAACCCGAAATCACGTTCTCCGGCTGGTGTAAGGTTTCAGAAGATTCCGGAAGCTTTGAACCCAGCTCAATAATGTAGAGGTACTTCTCTTCCCAGTTGGCGCAACGGTTGAAGTTGCGAACCAGTTTCTCTTTTTCAGGCAAATTCGCCATCAGTGACTCCGTTAAAACTGTTCAGCCGCCCAGCAGACGATGAATGCGCGTCAAACCGGCAGCCAGACGATCCACTTCCTCTTCACTGTTGTAGAACGTGAAGGAGGCACGGCACATCGCCGGTACATTGTAATGCTGCATCAGCGGCATCGCGCAGTGATGTCCGGTGCGGATGGCAATGCCATATTGATCCAGGAAGCTGCCGACGTCGTAGGCGTGGTGTTTACCGAGATTGAAGGCGATAACGCCAGCTCGTGACTGTGGCCCGTAGATCTGAATATCCGGAACGGTACCCAGCTTATCGAGCGCATAGTTCATCAGTGCCGTCTCGCGCTGATGAATCGTATCCAGTCCCAGCGCCTGCACATAGGCCATTGCCGCACCAAAGCCGATAATGCCGCCGGTATTCGGCGTACCCGCTTCAAAGCGCCACGGCGCACTGTTCCAGGTGGTGCCGGTGGGCAGCAGGACGCGCTCAATCATTGAACCGCCCCCTTCCCATGGTGGCATCTCATCCAGCAGCGCTTTGCGGCCGTAGAGAATACCCACGCCGTTCGGGCCATAGAGTTTATGGCTGGAGAAGGCGTAGAAGTCGCAGCCGATATCCTGCACATCAACCTTGTCATGCATCACCGCCTGGGCACCATCCACCAGCGTTACCACGCCAGCGGCTTTTGCGTGAGCAACGATCGCTTTAACCGGGTTAACCGTGCCGAGCACATTTGAAACATGCGTCACCGCCAGCAACCGCGTACGGCTGTCGATCAGCCCCGCCAGTTGCTCCAGCGCCAGCTCACCGTTGTTATTTAATGGCAGGACCCGCACTTCTGCGCCGGTGCGCTGGGCCAGCATCTGCCATGGAACGATATTGGCGTGATGCTCCATCTCAGTGATGATCAGGTTATCGCCAGCCTGGAGGTTACTGCTGCCCCAGGTGTTCGCCACCAGATTGATGCCTTCGGTGGTGCCTTTAACGAAGACAATCTCTTCCTGTGACTGCGCGTTGATAAAACGGGCAGCCTGATCGCGCACGTTCTCCATGTCGCTGGTCGCCTGCTGGCTCAGCGTATGGATACCACGATGCACGGCCGCATAGCCGTGCTGATAGAAATGACTCTCGGCGTTAATCACCGAGAGTGGACGCTGTGCGCTGGCCGCACTGTCAAGATAGGCCAGCGGATGACCGTTGACCTCACGCTTCAGGATAGGAAAATCAGCCCTGACGCGTTCGAGATCGAAGTTCATCATATGTCGCCTCCGGGAAAACGTTGCGCGATACGCTGCAGCACGGCCTGACGCATCACCTCATTTTCCAGTGTCTCGGTCAGTTCTGCGGCAAACGCATGAATAATCATGGTCTGCGCAGCATCCTGCTCAATACCGCGCGAACGCAGGTAGAACATCTGCTCATCATCAATACGACCGATGGTGGCACCGTGGCTGCACTTGACGTCATCCGCATAAATTTCCAGCTGCGGTTTGGTATCGACTTCTGAGAGCTTGCCCAGCAACAGGTTGTTGTTGGTCATCTGCCCGTCGGTCTTCAGCGCATGCTGTGCCACTTTAATGTGGCCGTTAAACACCGCACGGCCTTTATCGCACACGATAGTTTTATGCATCTGGCGGCTGACGCAGTGGCCCTTGTTGTGCTCCAGGTAAGTACGGGTATCCGCCACTTCCTGTTTCACCGGCAGCACCAGGCTATTGATTGCCAGCGTGGTGTTTTCGCCGTTCAGCTGGGTACTGGTGTTGTGACGCGACAGCCCGGCACCCAGCAGGAAGCTGGTGCTGCTGACCTGGCCATCGTTGCCAATGACCAGATCGTTATGCGCAAAGTGATAGCTGGCGCTGCTTTCAAAGGCCAGCTTCGTGTGCGTCAGTTTTGCATTGTCGCCTACCGCAAAGGTAAAGCGCGTGCCGGTGAAATGGGCGCGCTCATCCAGTGAAACGTAGTGCTCAATCACTTCCGCTTCTGCACTCTCTTCCAGCTGCAGGTGATGACGATAGTGAACCGTGTTCATATCCGTCTGCTGACCGCTGGTAATATGCAGCAGATAGACCGGACGCGCAGCGGATTTACCGCGTGCCAGACGCAGGGTCGTCACCTCTTCTGCCAGACTCTCAGTCAGATGCAGGAAGACTTCAGGCTGAACCGCAGCAGGCAGCGGACGGCGCTCGGCGGCCACGCTGTGCTGAACCTCAAACAGATCGCAGTCGCGACTGCTGAAGGCTGGCTGGAACTGACCGTCAACATAGACCAGACGGATCGCATCCAGCGGCAGCGCGAGTGCATCAACCTGTTCAGCGCTCAGGGTCTGCGGCGCGTCAGGCAGTACAAACTGCTGAGACAGTAAGGTGTCCAGCGGCGTGTACTTCCAGTTTTCGTGCTTGCGGGTTGGCAGGCCAACGCGCATCAGTTGCTGCCAGTGCTGCTGTGCCTGCAGAGAACGCACGTCGCCACGCGACTCAAACAGGTGATGCCACTGTTGCAGCGCAGAATCACTCTTCGTCGGTAAGCCAGCCATAACCTTGCTCCTCCAGCTGTTTCACCAGCGAGAAGTCGCCAGATTTCACGATTTTACCCTGATACAGAACATGAACGAAGTCTGGCTTGATGTAATCCAGAATACGCTGGTAGTGGGTCACGATGATAAAGGCACGTTTTTCGTCGCGCAGGCTGTTTACGCCATTCGCCACGATTTTCAGCGCATCGATATCCAGGCCTGAGTCGGTCTCATCCAGGATGCAGAGCTCCGGCTCCAGCGCCGCCATCTGCAGGATGTCGTTACGCTTCTTCTCACCGCCGGAGAAGCCGACGTTGACTGAGCGGGTCAGCAGATCTGCCGGCATCTTCAGCAGCTCAATTTTCTCTTCAATGAAGTCCTGGAAATCAAAGCGATCCAGCTCTTCCTGCTGACGATATTTGCGTACCGCATTGACCGAGGTCTGTAAAAAGAACTGGTTGCTGACGCCCGGAATTTCTACCGGATACTGGAATGCCATAAAGATGCCTTCACCGGCGCGCTCTTCAGGGGCCAGTTCCAGCAGATCTTTACCTTTAAAGCTGACCGAACCGCCGGTCACTTCATAATCTTCACGGCCTGCCAGCGTCGCTGACAGGGTACTTTTACCTGAGCCGTTCGGGCCCATGATGGCATGCACTTCGCCGGGTTTAATTTCGAGATTCAGGCCACGCAGAATGGCTTTATCTTCAACACTGACCTGCAAATCTTTAATGCTTAACATACTTATTCCTTCACATTGCTTCCGGCAACGCGTGTGACGGCATCAGCCCACACTGTGCTCAAGGCTGATGGCTAACAATTTCTGGGCTTCCACAGCAAATTCCAGTGGCAGCTCCGAGAATACGTCTTTACAGAAGCCGTTCACGATCATCGAGATGGCGTCTTCTTCACTGATACCGCGTTGCAGACAGTAGAACATCTGATCTTCGCCGATACGTGATGTCGTGGCTTCATGCTCAAGCTGAGCGGTATTGTTGCGGGTTTCCACATACGGGAAAGTATGTGCGCCGCAATCAGGACCGATCAGCATCGAGTCACACTGCGTAAAGTTACGGGCATTGGTCGCGGTTGGCATGATTTTCACCAGCCCGCGATAGGTGTTCTGACTTTTACCGGCCGAAATCCCTTTGGAGATAATGGTCGATTTGGTGTTTTTACCAATGTGGATCATCTTGGTGCCGGTATCGGCCTGCTGACGACCGCTGGTCAGTGCCACTGAGTAGAATTCACCCACCGAGTAGTCCCCGCGCAGAATGCAGCTTGGGTATTTCCAGGTGATAGCAGAGCCGGTTTCAGATTGCGTCCAGGACATCTTACTGTGGTCGCCTTCACACAGCGCGCGCTTGGTCACGAAGTTCAGGATACCCCCCTCACCTTCGCCGCCCGGGAACCAGTTCTGAACAGTCGAATATTTCACTTCGGCATTTTTGTGGATGATGACTTCCACCACGGCCGCGTGCAGCTGGTAGGTGTCACGCACTGGCGCTGAACAGCCTTCGATGTAGCTGACGTAGCTGTCTTCATCGGCAATCAGGATGGTGCGTTCGAACTGACCGGTTTTCGCTGCGTTGATGCGGAAATAGGTCGACAACTCCATCGGGCAACGCACCCCTTTCGGGATATAAACGAAGGTGCCGTCAGAGGCGACCGCCGAGTTCAGCGCCGCAAAGAAGTTATCGTTCGCCGGAACAACCGTGCCGAGATACTGCTTCACCAGCTCCGGGTGCTCCTGGATCGCTTCGCCAAAGGAACAGAAGATAATCCCCTGCTCCGCCAGCTTGCCGCGATAGGTGGTCGCCACCGAAACGGAGTCAAAAATGGCATCAACCGCCACTTCACGGCCTTCACGCACCGGGACACCCAGCTGATTAAAGGCGTTTTCCACTTCCTGCGTCAGATAATCGCTGGCTGGCGCGCTGCCTGAAGCCTGCATTGCACCGGGTTCTGACGCACAACTGTCATCACAGTTGCCGCAGGAAGGCGCGGAGTAGTAGCTGTAATCCTGGTAGTCGAGTTTTTCGTAGTGCGCTTTCAGCCAGTGTGGCTCTTCCATTTCAAGCCAGGCACGAAACGCTTTAAGACGAAACTCCAGCATCCACTCTGGCTCGTTACGCTTGGCCGAGATCGCCCGCACCACATCTTCGTTGATGCCGTTGGCAAATTCTTCGGTTTGCAGTTGGGTAAAGAAGCCCTCTTTATAGTTGAGCTTGCCTTCCCAGATTTGTACATCGTCAGATGTTTCGCTGTGTCGTGACATATTTCACTTACTCGACGCCAAAGCTCTCACCGCACCCGCAGGCGTGCTGAGCTTTAGGGTTATTGAATTTAAAAATCTGATTCAGGCCTTCACGAACGTAGTCCAGTTCGGTGCCATCAACGAATGGCATCGCCTGTAGCGGCACAAACAGCGTTGCGCCATGGAATGAGAACTGCAAATCATCCTCGACTGGCTCTTTCACCAGATCCATGACGTAACCAAAACCGGCGCAGCCGGATTGTTTTACGCCAAGCCGCAGACCCTTGACATCGGGGTCCTGAGCCGCCAGATTGAGAATTTGTTGCGCTGCGGTTTCAGTCAGCGTCAGCCCTTTCCAGACAAAATCGTCGGGTGAGAAAGAGTCTGTATTAACGGATGCCATGTTGATACCTCTTGAGTCCGGACCTTTTCAGGCTATCCCCCTATGGTAGTGATCTGACCAATCACTTCAACCTCTTGTTTTGCAGGGATAATCATCTTGTGCGGTTTTATTTGCTTAATTATTAAGCATAGCCTCTTCAGCTCACCTTGTGGTGAGCGCGTCAGCATAAATAAGCCAGTGTTAACCTATTAATAAATCACTCTTTTTTAAATAACCATTTTTGATAAAAATGCTTATTGATAGGTTACGCCTTTCTGCGATGTAAACAGATTGTTATTTCCGATTATACCGACAGGCAGGATAAATCGATAAATTTTTCTGCCCGCCAATTCCAATCACAGCCCAATTGAATATGATAATTATTATCATTCACATTCAGGGTGGCGTTATGACGCTTTCTGTCTCAGCCTGGCTGCAGCACAAAATCGACGAATATCAGTTTGCGGTGCGTGATATCACCGTCGACTTTTATATGGCGCAGGCAAAGCTCGACCGGGCCGACTGCTCGATTCATCAGCTACGTCAGTTTAACGATGCCTGTCAGGATATGGCAGAAATCTGCCAGTTGAACGGTGACGACCAGAGTTACCTGCATGCCATGGGTAAACTGCATCACCGACTGGTGCAGGAGATGGGAAACAGCGATCGCGATCGCCTGTTTCGCCTTCAGGCTTATCAACTGGCGCGATTGTCCCTGACCCGCCTCTGCCATCAACTGGCAATGGTTGGGGAGTGGAACCAGGCCACTGCGTTGCAAAGTGACTTTATGCGTCACGCAGGCTGGATATTCTAATCCAGCCAGGCCGTGACGTCGCGCACAATTTTTTTACATTAGCTCTAACAATGCCTGAAGCGGATGACGCATTCCGTTGCCCTCTACACGCTTGACCTGACTGCGGCACGAATAGCCGGTGGCCAGGCAGCGCTGGCGTGGCAGTCGCTGAAGCTGGGGATGCCAGGAGAGCGCGTAGATCCCCAGCGAGTTTTCAAGGTTCTTACTTTCGTGACCGTAGGTGCCTGCCATACCGCAGCAGCCAACATTGATGTTTTCCAGCTTCGCGCCAAAACGGGAGAAGATCGCCTGCCACTGATTCGGCGTGGAGGGCAGCGCGGTCACCTCTGTGCAGTGTGCAAACAGATACCAGGATTCTCCGCCCGCGACCTGCACGTCACGCCCGGCCAGAGCACGCTCTAACCACTCATGCACCAGCAGGACGTTAAAGTCGCCGCGTGATTCGCCCAGCGTCTGACGATACTCATCGCGATAGCAGAGCACCGTAGCCGGATCGACACCGACCATGGGCAACCCCAGTTTTGCCACCCGATTCAGGAAATCGGCGGTGCGGGACGCCGTGCGGGCGAAACGTTGCAGGAAGCCTTTCACATGTTGCGCTTTGCCATTTGGTGAGAATGGCAGGAGCACGGGCCGGTAGCCCAGTTTCTCAATCAGCCTGACAAAATCGTTAACCAGCTGCGCCTCATAGAAGCTGGTAAAGGGATCCTGCACCACCAGCACACAGTTTGCGCGTTCAGCGGCTGACACCCCTTCCAGCTGCTCCAGCGTCATGTTCATGGCGGGATGACCACTGAGTTGCTGTTTCAGATTAGGGGCCGAAAGCAGCGGCAGATCGACCATACCAATATGGGTTTTACTTATCTCTTTCAGCCAGGGCTGGCGCAGGAAGAAGTTAAATACTTTCGGTGCTTTCGCCATCAGCGGCGCATAGCCCTCTACTGCTGCCACCAGGTGATCGCTGACCGGACGCAGATAACGGGTATGGTAGAGCTGTAAGAAGCGCGAGCGGAAAGCGGGCACGTCAATTTTAATCGGACACTGGGTAGAGCAGGCTTTACAGGCCAGACAGCCCGACATCGCCTCTTTCACCTCGTGCGAGAAGTCATACTCCCCTTTGCTGGCGTGCCAGCTATTGCGGGTGCGGGCAATCAGGGCGCGAAGCGACAGGCGATTTTCAGGCAGCTGCTTTTCCAGGGTTAGCGGATCGACGCCCTGCCCGGCCAGCAGCCGCAGCCACTCCCGCGTCAGCGTTGCCCGTCCTTTGGGCGAGTGAATGCGGTTGCGGGTGATTTTAATGGAGGGACACATCGGGCTGCGGGCATCAAAGTTAAAACATAACCCGTTGCCGTTACACTCCATCGCGCCACGCCATTCATCCCGGACCGTTAACGGAATCTGACGATCATAGGTTCCGCGCTTCACCGCATCGACCTGCATCATTTCATCATTACTGTTGAATGGCGTACAGATCTTGCCCGGATTCAGGCGATTGAGCGGATCAAAGGCCGCTTTGATGCGGCGCAATTCGTTAAACAGCGTCTCACCGAAGAATGCCGGACTGTACTGGGCACGGAACCCTTTGCCATGTTCACCCCACAGCAGGCCACCATAGCGCGCTGTCAGCGCTACGACTTCGTCGGAGATCTGTTTCATCATCATCTCCTGCTGCGGATCGCACATATCCAGCGCCGGACGCACATGCAGGACGCCTGCATCGACGTGACCAAACATGCCGTAGCTCAGCCCGTGGCTGTCGAGCAGCGCGCGAAACTCGACGATGTAGTCCGCCAGTTTTTCCGGCGGGACCGCGGTATCTTCCACAAAGGGAATCGGTTTAGCCCGGCCTTTGGCATTTCCCAACAGACCCACCGCTTTTTTACGCATGTTATAGATGCGTTCAATGCCATCCAGGTCGTTACAGAACTGATAGCCAATCACGCCGCCCTGCTGCTGTGCCATCAGTGCGTCAAGGCGGCCACAAAGCTGTTCAATCTGCTGATCGATCAGCGCGGCGTTGTCACCCGCAAACTCAACAATATTCAGACCCAGCATCTCTTTGTCGGGTACATCGGCGATCAATTCGCGCACTGAGTGCCAGACAATGTCTTCGCGTGCCAGGTTCAGCACCTTTGAGTCAACGGTCTCTACCGAGAGCGCCTGCGCTTCCACCATAAACGGCGCATTGCGCAGGGCTGAGTCAAAGGAGTCATATTTGATATTCACCAGTCGCCGCACTTTAGGCAGCGGCGTGATATCAAGCCGCGCTTCCGTGACGAAGGCCAGCGTTCCCTCTGCACCGCACAGCAGGCGCGTCAGGTCAAAGGTCTGCATATCGTCGCTGAAGACATGGCGCAGGTCATATCCGGTCAGGAACCGATTCAGCTTTGGAAACTTTTCCAGAATCAGCGCACGATGCTCGCGGCAGCGCGTCAGCACCTGCTGATAGAGCCGGCCTTCGGGAGTTGCCGTCTGCGCCAGGGTTTCAGCCAGCGCGGTGGCCATTGGCCGCGTATCAAGGATATCGCCGCCCAGCAGCACGGCGCGCAGGCCCAGTACATGGTCCGAGGTTTTGCCATAGACCAGCGAGCCCTGGCCGGACGCATCGGTATTAATCATGCCGCCCAGCGTGGCACGGTTACTGGTGGATAACTCCGGCGAGAAGAAAAAGCCGAATGGCTTCAGCCAGGCATTAAGCTGATCTTTGATCACCCCCGCTTCAACCCGCACCCACCCCTCATCCGTATTGATCTCGAGGATGCGGTTCATGTAGCGCGACATATCCACCACAATCCCCTGATTCAGCGACTGACCGTTGGTGCCGGTACCGCCGCCGCGCGGGGTAAATACCAGACTGGCAAAGCGCGCTTCTCCGGCCACACGGGCGAGCAACGCAACATCCGCAGTCGAGCGCGGAAAGAGCGCCGCGTCGGGCAGCAATTGATAGATACTGTTATCGGTGGAGAGTGAAAGACGATCGGCATAGCTGGTTGCCATGTCACCGGTAAAACCCTGCTCTTTCAACGACTCAAGGAACGTCAGCACCAGTTGAACGAGGCCCGGTGCCTGCGAAATCTGTGGGATCATTATTGTCTGACCGAAGGTGTTGTAAACGTTTGCGTTTATAGATTAGCGATTTCTCGTTTTATCATATTTTTCCTGCGCCTGCCCTTTTTTCAGAAAAGGCAAAAACCTTTCTCCGCGACTCTGTTTAATCCTCAGCAAATAGATCATGATAAAAACGGGCATCCGAATGCCTGAAAATGAAGGATTAAGACGAGGTTATGAGTCAATGATGAAAAGCCAGTACCGGGATATGGATTTACCGCAAATACTCTTCACCCTGATGTTCATTCTGCTGCTTATTGTCGCCTGTTTATGGGTCGTGCAGCCGTTTATTCTGGGCTTTGCCTGGGCCAGCATGGTGGTGATTGCCACCTGGCCATTGATGCTGAAATTCCAGCGACTGTTATGGGGACGCCGTTCCCTGGCAGTGATCGTGATGACACTGCTGCTGCTGCTGCTGTTTATTATCCCTATCGCCCTGCTGGTCAGCAGCCTGATTGATAACAGCGCGCCGGTGATTGCCTGGGTTACTCAGGGGCATATGATGCCGCGACTGTTATGGCTCAACGATGTACCGATGGTCGGCAAGAAGCTTTATGTCAGTTATGACACGCTGGTGGCGAGCGGCGGTGCCGGCGTCATGGCCAAAATACAGCCCTATATCGGCCGTACCACCGGCTTTTTTGTCGCGCAGGCCGGTCATTTCGGACGCTTTATGATCCATCTGGGCGTGATGTTACTGTTCAGCGTGCTGCTTTACTGGCGTGGCGAACAGGCTGCCCAGGGCATTCGTCACTTTGCTTTCCGCATGGCGGGACGCCGCGGTGATGCCGCCGTACTGCTGGCGGCGCAGTCCATTCGTGCCGTGGCGCTTGGCGTAGTGGTGACGGCGCTGGTGCAGGGCGTGCTGGGCGGTATCGGTCTGGCGATCTCCGGCATTCCTTACGCTACGCTGTTGACGGTACTGATGATCCTCTGCTGTCTGGTACAGCTCGGCCCGCTGCTGGTACTGGTTCCCGCCATTATCTACCTCTACTGGAGCGGAGATACGACATGGGGAACGGTGCTGCTGGTCTGGAGCTGTGTGGTCGGCACAATGGATAACGTGCTGCGACCGATGCTGATCCGTATGGGTGCCGATCTGCCGATGATCCTGATTCTTTCTGGTGTTATTGGTGGACTGTTTGCGTTCGGGATGATTGGTCTGTTTATCGGGCCGGTGGTTCTGGCGGTCTCCTACCGTCTTGTTTCCGTCTGGGTTCACGAAGCGCCTGCCCCCGATAGTGACCAACTGGCCGTGGCTGATGCCCTGGCCGATCACGATGATATCCCGCCTGCTGCATGATGGGGTGCAATAACCCGTTGCGCCGCAACCACCCATAAGCATTGATTAGTGCGGTTAATGATGATTAACCGCACCCCTTCTCTCAGATCAGATAAATTCCATTTTTCATTAGCGCTTTTTAAGAAAAAAGCCACCTTTGGCCTGAAAGTGACCTTTTCGGGCCAAAAAAGATTACTTTCTGCACTGTTTCTTAAGCCAAATGGCGAAGTAAAAGTCACAAAAGATTATTGGCTTTAAACTAATAAGAGGATTCTTAAAGACGCCAGCCAGGCGTATGAATAACATGTTTCCTATGTTCGAAATCAACCTGATGATTTCCAGACAATCTCATTCCCCTGAGTAGAGTAAAGAATTGCTGTGTGTAGTCTTTGCCCATCCCCTGTGATGGGCTTTTTTTTTGCCTGAATCCGACCCTATATAAACAGAAAAGGCCCGCATAGCGGGCCCTGAAGAGTGCTAACAACCCGTATCAGGCTGTTTTATTTAACTGCGCCAGACTCACCCAGGTCTCCACCACCGTGTCCGGGTTCAGTGACAGACTGTCGATGCCCTCTTCCATCAGCCATGCGGCAAAATCCTGATGGTCTGACGGCCCCTGCCCACAGATTCCGACATATTTCCCCTTCTGCTTCGCCGCCCTTATCGCCATTGAAAGCAGCATCTTCACGGCCTCGTTACGCTCGTCAAACAGCGCGGAGACGACGCCAGAGTCGCGGTCCAGCCCCAGCGTCAGCTGAGTCATGTCGTTTGAGCCAATAGAGAAGCCATCGAAGTGCTCCAGGAACTGATCCGCCAGCAGGGCATTGGATGGGATCTCGCACATCATAATGATCTTCAGCCCGTTCTCGCCGCGCTTCAGTCCCTGACGCCCCAGCTCTTCCACCACGGCCTTCGCCTGCTCAACGGTGCGCACAAACGGAACCATAATCTCGACGTTTGTCAGGCCCATCTCGTTGCGAACACGTTTCACCGCTTCGCACTCCAGCGCAAAGCAGTCCCGGAAGCTGTCAGCGACATAGCGACCCGCACCCCGGAATCCCAGCATCGGGTTTTCCTCTTCTGGCTCGTAGCGTTCACCACCCACCAGGTTGGCATATTCATTGGTTTTAAAGTCAGAAAGTCGGACAATTACGCGTTTCGGCGCAAAAGCCGCACCAAGCGTAGCAATTCCTTCAGTCAGGCGAGCGATATAAAACTCCACCGGATCATCAAATCCTTTCATCATTTTACGGATCTGCTGCTGCAGCTCCGGCGTCTGTTGGTCAAACTCCAGTAGCGCTTTAGGGTGGACGCCGATCATGCGGTTAATGATAAATTCCAGCCGCGCCAGCCCCACGCCTTCGTTAGGCAGACAGGCGAAATCAAAGGCGCGATCGGGGTTGCCCACGTTCATCATGATCTTCAGCGGCAGTTCAGGCAGTGAATCGACCTGCGAACTGGTGACGTCGAAGTCGAGCAGTTGATCGTAGACGTAGCCGGTATCACCTTCGGCACATGAGACAGTGACGTTATGCCCCTCTTTCAGCCGGTCGGTGGCGTCACCACAGCCCACCACTGCCGGAATGCCCAACTCACGCGCGATGATCGCTGCATGACAGGTCCGTCCGCCGCGGTTAGTTACAATCGCTGACGCCTTTTTCATGATCGGTTCCCAGTCCGGGTCGGTCATGTCGGTCACCAGCACATCGCCTTTTTCAATGCGGTTCATTTCGCTGATATCGTGGATGACCTTCACCACGCCTGCGCCAATACGATGACCGATAGCACGACCTTCCACGACAACGCTGCCCTGCCCCTGCAGCGTATAACGCTCCATGACCTGACCATTTGAGCGTACGGTTTCAGGGCGCGCCTGAACGATAAACAGTTTGCCGGTGTGCCCATCTTTGGCCCACTCAATATCCATCGGGCGCTGATAGTGCTGTTCAATCAGCACCGCCTGCTTCGCCAGCGCCTGCACTTCCTCATCGCTCAGGCAGAAACGGTCACGTTCGGCCTCAGGCACATCTTCGATCCGCACCTGCTCGCCATGCGCCTGGGAATCGGCGTAGACCATGCGAACCTTTTTCGAGCCCATATTGCGGCGCACAATCGACGGACGATCGGCTGCCAGGGTTGGCTTGTGGACATAGAACTCATCCGGGTTAACGGCACCCTGCACCACCATTTCCCCCAGCCCCAGTGCGGCGGTGATAAAGACCACCTGATCAAAACCTGACTCGGTATCAATAGTGAACATCACACCCGAGGCGGCCAGGTCTGAACGCACCATGCGCTGTATTCCCGCAGAGAGCGCAACGCCACGATGGTCATAGCCCTGATGCACGCGGTAGGAGATAGCGCGGTCATTAAACAGCGAGGCGAAAACATGTTTTACCGCCACCATGACGGCGTCGATGCCCTGTACATTCAGGAAGGTTTCCTGCTGGCCGGCAAAAGAGGCGTCAGGCATATCTTCTGCGGTTGCAGAGGAGCGCACGGCAAACGACGCGGCATCATCATCCGCAGAAAGTTGCTTATAGGCGTCCAGAATGGCGGACTCCAGCTCGGGCAGGAACGGTGTCTCCACGACCCACTGACGAATCTGCTTACCCGCTTTTGCCAGCGCATCAACGTCATCAATGTCGGTCTCATCCAGCAGCGCGTAAATACGCTGATTCAGCCCGCTTTGATCGAGGAACAGGTTAAAAGCGTACGATGTGGTCGCGAAACCATTGGGCACGGAAACGCCCAGCGACGACAGATTAGTAATCATTTCACCCAGAGAGGCATTTTTGCCTCCCACCCGGTCAACATCATGCATGCCAAGCTGGTTATACCAGAGCACGAGTGGCTGTTCGCCTTTACTGGACATTGAGCTTATCCTTTATCAATTATCAATGAATGGACACAGGGAGTAATCTGTCTTCAGCCTGGCATATCACCCCCCCGATAACGATCTGTTGAATCGTTAAAGCAGAATTTCAGCCACAGTTTCGGAATTGTGAGCGCATTATTTTGCTGTTGCGCAAAGTCGCCTTTTTTCTCTAAATGATTGATGCGACAGGAAATGGCAGATTTTCAGCCACTTAAGCATTCTGTTTTGTTGCGCAACAACTGCGTGGCTATTTGCGGCTTAACGACGGATTAAAAAAGAATTCTGGCTCAACGAACCCCCTTTTCATTTTTGGTATCGTGATGAAACGGCAGACAAATAATCCGGACAGACATTCCAGAAATTAAAATCAGAGATGATTTATTTAATCGCATGGCCCATGCTGAACGCTCACTCTTGTCTGAGGCTGATTTCGTTATGACAACTGACAGAAGCGTTTTTTATATCTCCGATGGTACGGCCATTACGGCTGAGGTGCTGGGTCATGCGGTGCTGTCGCAGTTTCCGGTCAATATCACCAGCCTGACACTGCCGTTTGTGGAAAATGTTCAGCGGGCGCTGGCGGTTAAAGCCCAGATTAACGCGCTCTATCAGCAGAGCGGCGTCCGGCCGCTGGTCTTTTTCTCCATCGTGACGCCGGAAGTGCGCGACATCATCGTACAGAGTGACGGCTTTTGTCAGGATATCGTCCAGGCGCTGGTCGCCCCGCTTCAGCAGGAGCTGGGGCTATCGCCCGCGCCGGTGGCACACCGTACCCATGGGCTGGATGCCAGTAACCTGGGCAAATATGACGCACGTATCGCGGCCATTGATTACACCCTGGCGCATGATGACGGCATCTCGCTGCGCGGGCTGGAAGATGCGCAGGTGATTCTGTTAGGCGTCTCGCGCTGTGGCAAAACACCCACCAGCCTCTATCTGGCGATGCAGTTTGGTATTCGCGCCGCCAACTATCCATTCATTGCCGACGATATGGATAACCTTAAACTCCCGCCCGCGCTGCGCGCGCATCAGAATAAACTGTTCGGGCTGACCATCGACCCGGAACGGCTGGCTGCGATACGTCAGGAGCGGGCGGAAAATACCCGTTACGCCTCGATGCGTCAGTGCCGGCTGGAGGTGGGCGAAGTGGAAGCGCTGTTTCGTACCCATCAAATCCGCTATCTCAACAGCACCAACTACTCGGTGGAGGAGATTGCGACCAAAATTCTCGACATTATGGGCCTGACTCGCCGCATGTACTGATGGGTAACCGGCGCTGAACTGTAAAGCGACGCTGCCGTCGCTTTTGATTTCATTATTAAATTCCGGGTTGAATTCGCAGACTAATGGTTTATTGTGACCACCATCACTTCCCGGTATTTCACCGCTGCGAAGAACCGTTTTCGAGAATCCCATGAACAAAACCGACGAACTGCGTACCGCACGCATTGGTAGTCTGATTACCCCCGCCAGCCTGGCGGCTGAGCATCCTGTCTCTCCGGCAATTGCCGACAATGTCACCGCTGCCCGTAAACGTATTGCCCGTATTCTGACTGGCGAAGATCCCCGCCTGCTGGTGGTGATTGGCCCCTGCTCGCTGCACGACCCGAAAGCGGCACTGGAATATGCTGAGCGTCTGAACACGTTACGCCGCCGCTATGAAGATCGGCTGGAGATTGTGATGCGCGCCTACTTTGAAAAGCCGCGCACCGTAGTGGGCTGGAAAGGCTTAATCTCCGATCCCGATCTGGATGGGAGCTACGATGTGAACCGCGGCATAGGCATCGCCCGCCAGCTGCTGATTGATATCAACGCGCTGGGCCTGCCTACCGCCACGGAATTCCTGGATATGGTGATCGGCCAGTTTATTGCCGATCTGATTAGCTGGGGCGCGATTGGCGCACGTACCACCGAAAGCCAGATCCACCGCGAAATGGCATCGGCCCTCTCCTGCCCGGTAGGCTTTAAAAATGGCACCGATGGTAACGTACAGATTGCCGTGGATGCGATTCGCGCCGCGCGCGCCAGCCACATGTTCCTTTCGCCCGATAAGCTGGGCCAGATGACCATCTATCAGACCAGCGGTAATCCGCATGGTCATGTGATCCTGCGTGGCGGCAAACAGCCTAACTATCATGCCAGTGATGTTGCCGCCGCGGCCGAAAGTCTGTCGGCGTTTAATCTGCCACAGCAGCTGGTGATCGACTTCAGTCACGGTAACTGCCTGAAGCAGCATCGTCGTCAGATGGATGTCGCGGCAGAGGTGGCAGAACAGATTAAAGCGGGATCGCAGGCCGTTGCCGGTGTGATGATTGAAAGCTTCCTGGAAGAGGGCAATCAGAAAGTCGTCAGCGGCGAACCGCTGGTCTACGGCAAGTCGATTACCGATCCCTGCCTCGGCTGGCAGGAGAGCGAAAAGGTGCTCGCCCTGCTGGCCGAGGCGGTTTCTCACCGCCTCTGAGTCTGCATCAGCTGGAGCAGCTCACTTCAAGGGTTTTGCCCCAGTCTGGCGGCCGCTGACGATATTCAGCGGCTGTCTGATCGCTAAAGGGTTGCTGTAACGCCTGATGCAGACGTGCCAGCGCCCCCTGCTCTCCCCGCTCCGCCTCTTCAATCGCCTGCTGAGCCAGATAGTTGCGCAGAATCACCGCCGGATTGGATGCCTTCATCACGGCCTGGCGTTCTTCATCACTGACCTGCTCATCCATCAGACGGCTGCGATAGCGCTGATACCAGCTATCAAACGCCTCACGATCGATAAACTCATCCCGCAGCGGTGAACGGCTTTCAGCCTGCTGCGTCTCACTGAGCAGGCGGAACGTCAGGGTGTAATCGCTATGCTCCTGCGTCATCAGTGCCAGCAGATCGGTCAGAATCTCATTATCGCTGCTCTGCTGCGTCAGCAGACCGAGTTTCGCCCGCATCCGTTCGCCCCAGACCCGCATCAGTTCAGGTTCGTAGGCGCTCAGTGCCGTCCGCAACTGCTCGGTGGTCAGCAGACCCGACAGCGCATGTGCCAGCCGGTTAAGATTCCACATGCCAATCATTGGCTGATTTTCAAAGCTGTAGCGCCCCTGATAGTCGCTGTGATTACAGATGAAGTCGGGCTGATAATCATCCAGAAAACCAAAGGGGCCATAGTCGATGGTCAGACCCAGAATCGACATGTTATCAGTGTTCATCACTCCATGAGCAAAGCCCACGCTCTGCCACAGCGCAATCAGACGCGCAGTGCGTAACACAATGTCGGTAAACCACTGTTGATAGCGATCTGCTTCAGCGTCCAGATGCGGCCAGTGATGGCGAATGGCGTAGTCGGCCAGTTGCTGCACTTTCTCCTGCTGCTGGCTGTAAAAGAAATGCTCGAAATGACCGAAACGCAGATGACTCGGTGAAATGCGCATCAGCATCGCGCCACGCTCTGTTGTTTCGCGGTAGACCGGCTCATCACCTATCGACAGGGTCAGCGCACGCGTGGTGGGAATGCCCAGATGATGCAGCGCTTCCGAGGCGAGAAACTCACGCACGCTGGAACGGATCACGGCACGGCCATCGCCCATGCGGGAATAAGGCGTCAGGCCTGCGCCCTTGAGATGCCAGTCCAGCTTGCTGCCATCCTCCAGACGCTGCTCACCCAGCAGAATGCCGCGTCCGTCGCCCAGCTGGCCCGCCCAGACGCCAAACTGATGGCCGCTGTAGACCTGCGCCAGCGGCTGCATGCCGGGCAGCAGTGCTGCACCGTGCCAGACGGCATGACCCTTATCGGCAAAGAGCGCGTTATCCAGCCCCATTGAGGCTGCAAGCGGTGCGTTATGATATAGCAGGTGTCCGCCTGCCAGTGGCGTGGGGTTCAGCGCGGTGTAACATCCGGTAAGTTCACGAAACCAGGTGTTGTCAAAAGAGGCCTTGCCTGAGGACATTGTTTCTCCCGTGCGATGCTCAGCGTTACTTAAGGTTAGTCCTCTAGTGTAACGCTGATAGCGGGGATTAACAGGAAGTATCAGCCGGGATGCTGCGCGGATGGCACACGATCGTCGGCGCAGATCAGCGAATGTAGCGCGTCAGATTTTACCACCGGGAAGAGCGCACCCTGAAACTCGGCACCGCTCAGCTGGCTGACTTTATCCAGCAGCACGTCGTCATCAATGCCACAAATAATGAGCCGGTCACAATGGGCGCGGAAATTATCGATAATGCTCTGAATAAACGGCACGAATGAAGCGCGCTTTGCCAGCGAATGAATAAACTCTTTGTCCAGGCAGATGCAGCTGAATAAATTATCGTAGACTGCATTAGAGGGGGTCTTACCCGCGCCAAAATGAGAAATCGCTAAATTAAACTCAGCATGCAGGCTTGCCAGCAGGGGATTATTTTTCCCCAGTTTTAGTTGCGGAAACGTTTCAGTAATATTCAGCAGAATGAATGGCAACTGCTTTATTTTGCGCATCACTAATTCGCTGGCCAGCAGCGTCCGGGCCATGCCTTCATCAATACGTATAAATGCTGACACAGTATGCGCTTCAAAAAAGCCGCGATGCTGCTCCAGCAATCCAATCTGACTTTGCAGCAGGCGCAGCTGCTGCGACTCATCAAGCTGCGGCAGCAACAGATCCTGTGGCAGGGTGATGGGGGCACTTTCATGCACAAACTGCGTGACCAGCTCGACAGCGGTGAGTCGCCCATTAACATCACAGACAGGATAAAACCAGATTTCCGACTGATAGTCGGCCGAAAGATGAATTTTCATTTTAATGCCAGAATATGCGGCGATGGGGATATCGTATAGTAATGGTCCGGCGCAGGCAATAGTGCCAAATCATTGAAGAGACGAACTTCTTTACTCTTCCATTGCCGTTTGGCAGCAGGCGATCACCCTTAAGCCAAATAGTGGCGATAAAACAGCGGTTATTAGTGGAATTAAATAAGCGTTTATTATGTTTATTAAAACCCACGCTCAATAACTGTCATTTAAAATAAACCTTTTACTCTCTGTTTTAACTCTATTTAAAATTGGACTTAAGTCTGATTCCCCGGACCTGCGTTTAAATACGACGCGCCTGCCAGAACACTTTTCGCCAGTAGACATTGTCGAGCGAAGAGCGGATGACACCCTGGCTGGTTGAGGCATGAATAAAGGCGTTATCGGTGTCATAAATGCCCACATGCAGGCCATTCTCCCCGCGACCGGTTTTGAAGAAGACCAGATCGCCTGGCAGCAGCTCGTCTTTGCTGATTCGGGTGCCAATATCGCTTTGTGCTGAGGTGGTGCGTGGCAGTTGCAGCGCAAATTTATCCCGGAAAGTCAGATAGACAAAGCCGGAGCAGTCAACCCCGTTACGGCTCATGCCGCCATAGCGATAAGGCGTACCACGCCAGTTACCGAGCTGATCGTTCAGTTCCGCAATCACGGTGATCGAATCGGAAAGACGGCCATTAATCGGCGGAGCGTGATGACTGCATCCCGTCAGCAGCAGAACTAAAATCAGCAAACCCAGGCGCATCGCCAAATGTCCTTATCAGAAGTTGCAACCGGCTTAATGTAGCGGTAAAGCCCGCCGGGTAGCAAGTGTCAGGGCAATACGGTCAGCAGCGTGCGTCCTTCGAGTTCAAGCTGCCGGAAAGCAATCTGATAGAGCGGTGTCAGGCGCTGCGGCGTCAGAACCTCTGCTGGTTCACCCTGGGCAATCAACTCTCCCTGATCCATCAGCCAGACCCGATCCGCCTGTTGCAGGCTGTGGTTGAGGTCGTGACTGCTGGCGATAACGCTGATGCCCGCCGCGCACAGTTCGGCAATCAGATCGTCCACCGCTTTTTGCTGGGCGATATCCAGCGCGGTCATGGGCTCATCAAGGATCAGCAGCCGCCCGTGTGGATTGATGTGGGGATCAATCTGCACGCAGACCGCCGCCAGCCTGACACGCTGCCATTCACCACCGGAGAGCCGGGTCAGTGAACGCGATAATTTATCCTGCAGCTGAAGCCGTTTCAGCAGCGTGCTGAGGCGATTGTCTGCCTGCCCCCCCGCCTGTTTCAGATGCAGACGCAAATAGTGCCAGACCGGCATCTGGCTCAGCGGTGCCTGCTGCTGAGGCAGCCAGCCGCGAACCCGGGCCATCGCCGCGCCGTTCCAGTCACTCAGCGGCTGTCCGTCCAGCAGCACAGTGCCGGAGGCGGGTTGCAGTCCCGCAATCACACTGAGTAAGGTGCTTTTGCCTGCACCGTTCGGGCCTGCCACATGCAGCAGCTGACCGGCGGCAAGCTCACCGGTCAGTGGCAGCAGCTGTCCGGGGACGGCGGCCTGTTGCAGGCGCAACAGCATCTATTTTGCCAGCGCCTGCTTGATGGTTTCCAGAATGATCGGATCTTCCGGCGTCATGTCAGGTGCAAAACGCTGGATCACGCTGCCGTCACGGCCAATAAGGAATTTTTCGAAGTTCCACAGGATGTCGCCCTGCTCTTTCGGCGCGCGTCCTTTGCTCTCCATGCGCTCGTAAAAGCCGCTGCCTTCCGGGCGCACCGCGTCAGGTCGGGCCGCAATCAGCTGGGCATAGAGCGGATGGCGGCCTGCGCCATTCACGTCGGTTTTGGCAAACATCGGAAACGTGACGCCATAAGTGGTGCTGCAGAAGGTTTTAATCTCCTCACTGCTGCCCGGCTCCTGCTCCAGAAACTGGTTGCAGGGAAAACCGAGTACGCTGAAGCCCTGATCCTGCCAGGCTTTCTGCAGGTTCTCCAGCTCTTCATATTGCGGCGTCAGACCACATTTCGAGGCAACATTGACCACCAGCAGTACCTTGCCCTGCCATTGTGACAGCGTGGTTTTTTCCCCATCGAGCGTAACCAGTTCAGTTTGATATATGTTCATGCGGTTTCCTGTTGTGGATGCTGTTGTGGATGCAGAGTCGCCAGCCGAAGCTAGCGTGAAGATTTCACCAGTAAAATAATAAACAGCGGCGCGCCCAGTGTCGCCGTCACGACACCTATCGGTAATTCTGCCGACGTCAGCGCCAGACGAGCCACAATATCGGCTGCCAGTAATACACCTGCGCCAGCCAGCGCCGATGCCGGCAGCAGATAGCGGTGATCGCTGATGCCGCTCATACGCAGCAGATGCGGGATCACCAGTCCGACAAAACCAATAGCACCGGCCATCGCGACGCTGATGCCGACCAGCCAGCCCATGGCGAGCACCAGCAGATTACGCCAGTAGAAGAGAGACAGTCCGAGCTGGCGGGCAGATGTCTCGCCCAGCGCCAGCAGATTAAGAATCTGCCCGGTCGCCCCCAGGGCCAGCATCACCGGCAGCAGCGCCAGCATCATCCAGCCATAGCGCCAGTCAATCCCGCTGAAGCCCCCCATCATCCAGTACATCAACTGGCGCAGATCGAGGCTGGTACTGAAGTAGACCGCCCAGGTCATGATGGCACTACAGATAATTCCCAGCGCCACGCCGGTAAGCAACAGCCGGGTGACCGAGAGCTGACGATGGGCAAAATGCAGCAGGATGAGCGTAATAATCAGCGCACCGGCCATCGCCGCCAGACCAAGGCTCCACAGTGAGCCGCTGCCCAGCAGCACGCCAAGCACCAGGCCAATACCGGCACCGTTCGAGACACCAAGCAGGCCGGGCTCCGCCAGCGGATTTGTAAACAGCGCCTGCATTACGACACCGCATACCGCCAGCGATGCCCCGACCAGCACCACCGCCAGGCTGCGGGGCAGCCGCAACTGCCAGACAAAAAGCCTGCCGCTTTCCGTGAACCAGTCTGAGGGCGCGATCCAGCTGTCACCGACACACAGGCTGAGACAGAGCAGTGCAGAGAGCGTAAGTGCTAACACAATAAGCCATTTCTGGCCGCGCTGGTCGGCCTGGTGCGCGAGCTGGTCGAGCAGAGACATAAGCAGGATTAGCTGAGAAAACAGAGATTTGATTGTAGAGGGATTGCAGAAAAAAGAAAGGCAGATGAGGCGGTTTGCATTTTGCTGTCAGGAAGATTAACGGGCGCGGGAAGCGGGATTGCTGCTTACTGAAATCATGAAAAAAGGCCGCTTGCGCGGCCTTTTTGAAACGCTGAAATTCAGTCAGTCTCTTTGGGTGTAGCGTTCTCTACGCGGCTTTTCAGCTTCTGTCCTGGGCGGAACGTTACTACGCGACGCGCAGTAATCGGAATATCTTCACCCGTTTTCGGGTTTCTGCCAGGACGCTGGTTTTTGTCACGCAGGTCAAAATTACCAAACCCAGACAGTTTTACCTGTTCTCCATTCTCCAAAGCGCGACGTACCTCTTCGAAAAACAGCTCTACTAACTCTTTGGCATCGCGTTTGCTCAGCCCGAGTTTCTCAAACAGGTACTCTGACATCTCAGCTTTTGTAAGCGCCATAGGTTCAATCCCTCAAGGTTGCCTGGAATCGCTCTTTTAATGCCGCAACGCATTTGCCAACGGTCGCGGCAATCTCCTCTTCTTCGAGTGTCCGGCTGGTATCCTGCAAAATCAGGCTGATTGCGAGGCTCTTGTAGCCCTCAGAAACGCCCTTACCGCGGTACACGTCAAACAAGTTTACGCCAACTACCTGATTTACGCCAACTTTCTTACACTCCGCGATGATATCTGCTGCAGGGACGTTTTCAGCCACCACAACGGCAATATCACGACGGTTCGCCGGGAAGCGAGAAATCTCGCGCGCGTCAGGCAGGACGCGGTCTGCGACCTTATTCCAAAGCAGTTCAAAGACTAAGGTGCGGCCATTGAGATCAAGCTTACGTTCCAGCTCAGGATGAACCACACCAATAAATCCGATATGTTCATCATGCAAATAAATCGCCGCGCTCTGTCCTGGATGCAACGCCGGATTCGCTTCAGCACGGAAGCTGATGTCATCCAGTTTGCCGGTTAAATCGAGCAGCGATTCTAAATCGCCTTTCAAATCATAGAAGTCAACTGTCTGGCGCGCCAGATCCCAGTGCTCTTCAACGCGGTTACCGCTGATGACGCCAGCCAGCATAAGATCCTGACGGATGCCTAAATCTGCCTGGGTATCCGGCACAAAGCGTAAGCCGCTCTCAAACAGGCGCACGCGGCTCTGCTGACGGTTCTGGTTGTAGACTACCGCGCTGAGCAGGCCGGTCCAGAGTGAGAGACGCATGGTCGACATATCGCTGGAGATGGGGCTCGGCAGCAACAGCGCCTCTTCACCCGGGTGCAGCAGCTGCTGAATTTTCGGATCGACGAAACTATAGGTAATCGCTTCCTGATAGCCCTTATCCACCAGCAGATTTTTCGCGCGCTTCAGCGACAGATTCGCTTCGCGATGCTGAGTCATCACCAGACCCGCCTGTACCGGCACGTCCGGAATGTTGTTGTAGCCGTAAATACGGGCCACTTCTTCAACCAGATCTTCTTCAATCGCCATATCGAAGCGCCAGCTCGGGGCGACGGCCTGCCACTGCCCTTCTCCCACGGTCACTTCACAGCCGAGGCGCGTCAGAATGTCAGTAACCTGCTCATCCGCGATCACGTGGCCAATCAGACGGTCCAGCTTTTCACGACGCAGCGTAATCGTCGCTGGTACAGGCAGGGCGGACCGATGAGTCTGATCGATGATCGGGCCCGCTTCACCGCCGCAGATTGACAGCAGCAGCTGGGTAGCACGCTCCAGCGCGATATGTTGCAGCGCCGGATCAACACCACGCTCGTAGCGATGTGACGCGTCGGTATGCAGACCATGACGACGGGCGCGGCCGGTAATAGAGAGCGGTTCAAAGTAAGCACACTCGAACAGGATGTTCTGCGTTTCGCCGTTCACGCCCGAATGTTCGCCACCAAAGATACCAGCCATCGCCAGCGCTTTCTGATGATCGGCGATCACTAAGGTATCACTCTGCAGGCTGGCTTCAGTGCCATCCAGCAGCGTCAGCTTTTCGCCCTCTTTCGCCATACGCACCACGATACCGCCGTCGATGCGGTCGAGATCGAAGGCGTGCATCGGCTGACCCAGCTCCAGCAGAACGTAGTTAGTGATATCCACCACCGGATCGATAGAACGAATACCACAACGACGCAGCTTCTCTTTCATCCACAATGGCGTTGGCGCCTTAACGTTTATGCCTTTTACTACACGGCCCAGATAGCGTGGACAGGCTTCTGTCGCATCAACCTGAATCGGGAAAGTGTCGTTCAGCGTCGCAGCGACCGGCTGCATCTCCGGCACGTTCAGTGGCAAACCGTTGAGGACGGCGACATCACGGGCGATACCGATCAGACCCAGACAGTCAGCGCGGTTAGGCGTGACGCTGATTTCAATGGTGTTGTCATCAAGCTGCAGGTAGGCGCGGATGTCGGTGCCAATCGGCGCATCGGCTGGCAGTTCGATGATGCCGTTGTGGTCGTCGGAAATTCCCAGCTCGGAGAAAGAGCAGAGCATGCCTTCAGACGGCTCGCCACGCAGTTTGGCCGCTTTGATTTTGAAATCACCTGGCAGCACGGCGCCTACGGTGGCGACGGCGACTTTCAGTCCCTGACGGCAGTTCGGCGCGCCACAAACGATATCCAGCAGGCGATCGCCGCCCACATTGATTTTGGTCACACGCAGCTTGTCTGCATTCGGGTGCTGGCCGCACTCCACCACTTCCCCGACCACGACGCCGTGGAAGGCACCGGCAACCGGATCAACGCCGTCGACTTCCAGACCGGCCATAGTGATTTGTTCAGACAGCGCAGCGCTGTCCAGGGCTGGATTTACCCATTCGCGTAACCAGAGTTCACTGAATTTCATTGGATATCCTGCCCTTACTTAAATTGTTTGAGGAAACGTAAATCATTTTCAAAGAAGGCACGCAGATCGGTCACGCCGTAGCGCAACATGGTCAGACGCTCCATGCCCATACCAAAGGCGAAACCGGAGTAGACTTCCGGATCGATGCCGACATTGCGCAGCACGTTAGGGTGAACCATGCCGCAACCCAGCACTTCCAGCCACTTGCCGTTTTTACCCATGACGTCTACTTCTGCTGATGGCTCAGTAAACGGGAAATAGGAGGGACGGAAACGAATCTGCAGATCTTCTTCGAAGAAGTTGTTCAGGAAATCGTGCAGTGTCCCTTTCAGGTTGGTAAAGCTGATGTTTTTATCCACAATCAGCCCTTCCATCTGATGGAACATCGGGGTATGGGTCTGATCGTAATCGTTACGGTAAACGCGGCCCGGCGCAATAATGCGAATCGGCGGCTGCTGAGCCTTCATAGTACGGATCTGCACGCCGGACGTCTGGGTACGCAGCAGGCGCGTGGCGTCGAACCAGAAAGTGTCGTGATCGGCACGGGCCGGGTGATGGGCAGGAATATTCAGCGCATCGAAGTTATGGTAATCATCTTCAATTTCTGGCCCGGTTACGACGCCAAAGCCTAACTCACCAAAGAAGGTCTCAATGCGATCCATGGTGCGGGTCACCGGATGCAGGCCGCCATTCTCAATGCGACGACCTGGCAGGGAGACATCAATGGTCTCTTCAGCCAGACGGGCATTCAGCACCGCAGCTTCGAGGGCATCTTTGCGCGCATTCAGGCGTTCGGTGACCTGCTGCTTCGCTTCATTGATTACCGCACCCGCTGCCGGGCGCTCTTCGGCTGGCAGCTCGCGTAACGTAGTCATCTGCAGTGTCAGATGTCCTTTCTTACCCAGGTATTCGACGCGCACCGCGTCAAGGGCGGCGATATCCGTCGCCCCGTCGATGGCCGCCGTGGCGCTGGCCACCAGTTCTGCGAGTTGGGACATAGTTTCCTCTTTTTCCAGTCAGGCTGGTCAGTTCTCGTTGGGACCTGCCGGTCCAATATGCTAGCGCCAGAAACAAAAAAGCCTCCACGAGGGAGGCTTTTAGCGCGATTTTTCGTTTCTTTTCTTATGCGCAAAAGCCCCTGGATGTCAGGCGCTAAAGTAAAAAAAGAAACGGAAAATAGCAGCGTTCATGCTTGCGGTTACCTTGTCATGCGATACAGGGGGTCTATTGAAATGCTCAGCGCCGAAAATGTCAATCTTTTGCGTAAGTTACAGGCAATAAAAAAGGGAGCAAGCTCCCTTTTCCATCTGACTTACGCCAGGGCTGATTTCGCTTTTTCGACCAGTGCAGAGAATGCCACTTTATCGAATACCGCGATGTCGGCCAGGATCTTACGGTCAATCTCAATGGCTGCTTTTTTCAGACCATTGATGAAACGGCTGTAAGACATGCCGTTCTGACGTGCCGCTGCGTTGATACGCGCGATCCACAGCTGACGGAACTGACGCTTACGTTGACGACGGTCACGGTAAGCATACTGACCAGCTTTGATAACAGCCTGGAAGGCAACGCGGTAAACACGTGAACGTGCACCGTAATAGCCTTTAGCTTGTTTTAAGATTTTTTTGTGACGTGCGCGAGCAACTACACCACGTTTTACACGAGCCATTTAGCTCTCCTGTTTAATATTCTGAATTAATGAAAAAAATTTACTTATGCGTACGGCAGGCAGGCAATAACCAGACCCAGATCGCCTTTTGACACCATGCCTTTCGGACGCAGGTGGCGTTTACGCTTAGTAGATTTTTTAGTCAGAATATGACGCAGGTTTGCGTGTTTACGCTTGAAGCCGCCAGAAGCGGTCTTCCGGAAGCGCTTGGCCGCGCCACGTACAGTTTTAATCTTTGGCATTTTAAAAATATCCACTTCGCATTGTTAATAACATGACCCAGACAGGCGAACAGTTAACCGCACAGCGCGAACGCTGCGCGGTTAGTGTTACTTGAAAGCCTACTGTTTCTTCTTAGGAGCGAGCACCATGATCATCTGGCGGCCTTCGATCTTCGAAGGGAAGGATTCGACAATGGCCAAATCCAGATCTTCACACAGGTCTTTACGGACGCGGTTAAGCACTTCCATACCGATCTGCTGGTGCGCCATCTCACGACCGCGGAAACGCAGCGTGATTTTGGCTTTATCGCCTTCTTCCAGAAAGCGAATCAGGTTGCGTAGTTTGACCTGATAGTCGCCATCATCGGTTCCAGGACGGAATTTGATTTCCTTAACCTGAATAACTTTTTGCTTCTTCTTCTGTTCCTTAGAAGATTTGCTTTTTTCATAGAGGAACTTGCCGTAATCCATGATGCGGCAGACCGGCGGTTCGGCATTCGGGCTGATTTCGACTAAGTCGCCGCCCGCTTCCTCGGCTTTTTCCAAAGCTTCGCGTAATGTGACAATGCCAATCGGCTCGCCATCCATGCCTGTTAAGCGCACTTCAGTTGCGCGGATTTCACTGTTGATTTTGTTCGGACGCGTCGGTAGTACTCGTTTTCCGCCTTTAATACTTTATTCCTCCAATTGTTGAAGATTTCGGCTGCGAATCTCTTGTTGAAGCTTCTCAACAAACACATCGACATCCATCGACCCAAGGTCTTTACCACGGCGGGTGCGAACGGCAACTTTGCCAGATTCCACCTCTTTATCACCGCAGACCAACATATAAGGGACGCGACGTAATGTGTGCTCGCGGATTTTAAAGCCTATCTTCTCATTTCTCAAGTCTGCCTTCACACGAATGCCAGCATTCTGCAGCTTACGCGTCAAAGACTCAACATATTCTGCTTGTCCGTCGGTAATATTCATTACCACGACTTGCAGCGGTGCCAGCCAGGTTGGGAAGAAACCGGCGAATTCTTCGGTCAGAATACCGATGAAACGCTCCATTGACCCCAGAATCGCACGGTGAATCATCACTGGCGTCTGACGATCATTGTTTTCACCCACGTAGGTTGCTTCAAGGCGTTTTGGCAGGGAGAAGTCTAGCTGAACTGTTCCGCACTGCCAGGCGCGATCAAGACAATCGTACAAAGTAAACTCAATTTTAGGACCGTAGAACGCGCCTTCGCCTGGCTGGAACTCAAACTCAATATTGTTTTCGTTCAGCGCCGCAGCCAGATCTTCCTCGGCACGATCCCACATCTCATCCGTACCGATGCGCTTCTCAGGACGGGTGGATAACTTCACCACAATCTTTTCAAAGCCGAAGGTGCTGTACATGTCATAAACCATGCGGATACAGCTGTTCACTTCGTCACGCACCTGCTCTTCAGTACAGAAGACGTGTGCATCATCCTGGGTAAAGCCACGAACACGCATCAGGCCGTGCAGCGCGCCTGAGGGTTCATTACGGTGACAACTGCCGAACTCTGCCATACGCAGCGGCAGGTCACGGTAGGATTTCAGACCCTGATTAAAGATCTGAACATGCCCAGGACAGTTCATCGGTTTGATGCAATATTCACGGTTCTCAGATGAGGTAGTGAACATGGCTTCTTTATAGTTTTCCCAGTGCCCGGTTTTTTCCCACAGGACACGATCCATCATGAATGGACCTTTAACTTCCTGGTACTGGTACTCTTTTAACTTGCTGCGGACAAACACTTCCAGCTCGCGGAAGATGGTCCAGCCGTCATTATGCCAGAAGACCATGCCTGGTGCTTCTTCCTGCATATGGTAGAGATCCAGCTGCTTACCAATCTTACGATGGTCACGCTTCGCGGCCTCTTCCAGACGCTGCAGATAGGCTGCCAGCTGCTTTTTATCTGCCCATGCGGTGCCATAAATACGCTGCAGCATTTTGTTGTTGCTGTCGCCGCGCCAGTAGGCACCGGAGATCTTCTGCAGTTTAAAATGATGGCAGAACCGCATGTTCGGCACGTGCGGACCGCGGCACATGTCGACATATTCTTCGTGATGATACAGGCCAGGCTTATCGGCATGGCTGATGTTTTCATCAAGAATGGTGGTCTTATAAATTTCGCCGCGCGCCGCAAAGACGTCACGAGCTTCCTGCCAGCTGACCTTCTTCTTCACCACATCGTAGTTGGTTTCAGCCAACTGATGCATGCGTTTTTCCAGCAGGTCGATATCTTCCTGGGTCAGGGTACGATCGATGTCGACATCATAATAGAAGCCGTTATCAATGACCGGGCCAATCGCCATTTTGGTATCCGGCCACAGCTGTTTAATCGCATGCCCTAACAGGTGCGCACAGGAGTGACGGATAATTTCCAGACCCGCTTCATCTTTAGCGGTAATGATCGCTACGGCGGCATCTTCGGTGATGGGATCAACAGCATCAACCAGTTCACCGTTAACACGACCGGCGATACAGGCTTTCGCCAGACCAGGACCGATGTCCAGCGCAATATCCATCACACTGACAGGGCGGTCAAACACGCGCTGGCTGCCATCAGGAAGCGTAATTACAGGCATTTCATATCCTTATTTGCAGTGGTAAGCCACACGAAAGCCTACATGCAACGTAATGTAAAATTAGTGACCTGGCGTGATATCAGACCCACATTGTCGGAATGTCGCCAGGATTTCAGTGCGGGGCCGATGATAGCAGTTTTCCCCGGCGAGAAAAACCCATCCCTTTTTTGCTAAGCCCTGGAGAAATCAAAAAAAAGCGGCCTGACATGCTGTCAGGCCGCTGTGAATGCTGCTGCAAAAATGCACTTACATTGCGTAAGAGAGCATGATTGAGGTTTTGGTATCGGTACGATCAGGTGCCGATTCCGGCGGATTGTTGTTCCAGCTGACGTTGTAAGCCAGCTTCAGCGCGAAGTGGCTGTTGATAGCCACCTGCAGACCGGTTTCGGAGTTCACCGTGGTGTCTTCTCCGAAGCTGCTCAGCACTGACACGCCCTGAATAAATTTAGTGGTATCGGTGAGCTGCCACTGATAGCTGACTGCGCCATAGCCCAGCGCTTTAGTCTGATGACCGCCAGCGTGATAATCGTCATAACGTACACCCGGACCCAATTCCGCACGCAGCGAGTGCACCGGACCATTCAGAATCTGACGACCGTAACCGGCTGTCAGCACGTCGCGTGAATCGTAACCATTGAAACGATCGCTTAACCAGCTCGCCTGTCCAAACAGATAGTCATACGAGTTAAGGTTGTAACGTGAACGACCCCCGATGTTGTAAGTTTCAGAAGAGCGCTCATCGTTTGACGAGGTGTTGGCTGCGTTACCCCACAAGCTGTAAGCCATAGATGACTGATACCAGGTCATATTGGTCTGAGCCGTCATTGATGAACTGGTGGTGTTACCGGTTTGCGCCAGATATCCCGCAGCAGCAGAACCTTCAAAAGGCTTTTTAGCTGTTGAAGGGTCATCCATTGACGTAAATACGGCGTTATCGGCCATTGCCTGGTGACAGAAAGCTCCGGCGGAGAGCAAAAGAACAGCAGACAGCTTGTTATAGGCTTTCATTAAATGTGATCCGTGCGACTGTTTAAAAAACGGAGAGTCTGAAGCGTTTTGCCGGGCATTCAATGCAATTTACGGTAAGTTTTGTAAAAAATTATTAACTTACACAAAATGCCTGGAATCACCCTGACAACCCCTGTTAATTGGGACTCATCTTATTAACGTCGCGCATTATAGTGCTGCCCAAACGAAAAGCCAGACGCAACGGCAGAAGATTTTTACGTTATGCTGCTGGCTCCTGACACGAATTTACGCTATGCATCACGTCACACACGCAGCATCTCCTTCATAATTCGCCTGATTTTTCACCATGGTCTACGCTCAGTTCAGTTTCCCTTCCCCGGAGGTGCCTCATGAGCAACACCTTAACCCGCTATATCGTGACCTTTCACTATCAGGAGTCGGGCTTAAGTGACATCCTGGAACTGACCAGCGCAATGACCGCCGCAGGTTTCACGACCACGATGACAGATGACGACGGCCATCCACATGAACTTGGTACGAACAGCTATGGCATCGTCAGCACGCTGGAGGCTGAGGAGCTGCGGCAGCAGGTCACTGCGGCCGGTGAAAGCGCGCTGGGTCAGGAACCCGAGGTGACCGTCACGACCTTCGAAGAGTATCTGCGCGATGCTGCCGATCATCACCCTGTCACCCCGGCGCCAGAATAAAGGGTGCAATCACACGGTTTTTGGTGAATATTTACGCAATACAATCGAACTTACGCAGCGAATAACGAGGATAGCCCAATGTGGTCAGCCATTAGTCGTCTGTTAAGCGAGCAGTTAGGCAACGCCGAAATCACTCAACGTCACGCCCTCGGGGGGGGTGATATCCATCCCACCTGGCACATCCGCTACGGTGATCATGACGTTTTCGTCAAAAGTAACAGTCGCGATATGCTGTCGCTCTTTACCTGGGAAGCAGATCAGCTGGATTTGCTGGCGCGCACCGGCACGGTAAGGGTGCCTAAAGTTTATGGTGTGGGTCATCATCGCGAGGAGAGCTTTCTGCTGCTGGAATATATCAGGCCACAGCCGCTTGATGAGCAGAGTGCGTATCAGCTGGGTCAGCAACTGGCGCATCTGCATCAGTGGAGCGAGCAGACGCAGTTCGGCCTCGATTTCGACAATAACATCACCACGACGCCCCAACCCAATAGCTGGCTGCGACGCTGGTCGGTTTTTTTTGCTGAACAGCGCATTGGCTGGCAGCTGCAGCTGGCGGCAGAAAAGGGAATTCAGTACGGGGATACAGAGCTGATCGTTGCCTGCGTGCAGCGGGTGCTCGCGTCACATCATCCGCAGCCGTCACTGCTGCATGGCGATCTCTGGCCGGCTAACTGCGCCAGCAGTGAGAGTGGCCCCTGGCTGTTCGATCCTGCCTGCTACTGGGGCGACCGTGAGTGCGATTTAGCCATGCTGAGCTGGTACCCTGACCTGCCTCGCCAGATTTACGACGGTTATCAGGCGGTGTGGCCGTTACCGGATGGTTTTTCGCAGCGTCTGCCGGTCTACCAGCTCTACTATCTGCTCAACCGGGCTAACGTCTTTGGCGGGCACTGGCCAGGCGATGCACAGTTCGCCATTGGCCAGTTGCTGGATGAGGATGCGCTGGGCGCCAGTCAGGCCAGACCGGCCTGACAAAGCTCGCGGTCAGATAAAGCCAAGCAGCGACAGCGCAAAATAACCGGCTATCGCAATCACCACCGGCAGGACATAGAGCGGGAAGATCTGCAGGAAGATGGTGTGGCGAGGTACGCGCACCTTCTCTTCCAGTTGCTGACGGCTACGCCCTTCGCTGCCTTTTGCCTGCTCCAGAATCATCTGATCCTCAATGCCTTCTTTGACGTGGCGCGCCTGGCGTCCCATCCGCGCGCCTGACGACTCCAGCGCCAGCCCGACAAAAATCAGAATGTAGATCAGCCAGAAACCCAGGTTCATCTGACCGTTAAATTCCGGTACCGGCGAGTTATGCCAGAAGACATTCAGGAATGGCGTGTTAAAGCGCAGCATATCGACGATGACGTGGACGAAATCGAGCATGACGGCATCAATGCCTGGCTGCTTTTCGCTATGCTTAAACATAAAGCTCAATACAGAAATAATGGTCGACAGCAGCGCCACTAAAAAGAGCACCCAGCCTGCCACTCGCTTGAGGATGGCAATACGGCCAGCCTGTTGATAGGTCATAATATCTCCTGAACCCGGAATCCAATTTGCCGTCAGTTTACCTGCCAACGGTGAAATTTCCCAAATAAAGCGTGGCCTGTCGGGCAGAGCGTGCGCCAGCAAAGAATGATGTTAAGGTAAAGCTGACTTTAAAAGGAGACCCCCTGATGCCTTATCACCGCCCTGTCCTTGCCGCCCTGTTTGATATGGATGGCTTACTCATCGATTCTGAGCCTCTGTGGGATCAGGCTGAGCTGGATATCTTTTCAACGCTGGATGTTGACCTGTCACGGCGCAGTGAAATGCCCGATACCCTGGGTCTGCGCATCGATCAGACTGTTCGGATGTGGTACGAAACGCTGCCGTGGCATGGCCCCTCTCAGCAGGAGGTCACTGAGCGGATTATTACGCGCGCCATGACGCTGGTGGATCAGACGCGGCCACTGCTGCCGGGCGTGGAAACGGCGCTGCAACTGTGCCGGGAACATGGGCTGAAAATCGGCCTTGCCTCCGCATCGCCGCTAAAGATGCTGGAACAGGTGCTGGAGATCTTCAATCTGCGCCCTTATTTCGACGTACTGGCTTCAGCAGAAGCGCTGCCCTACAGCAAGCCCCATCCCCAGGTCTATCTCAACGCCGCCGCCAGCCTTGCGATCGATCCGCTCAACTGCGTCACGCTGGAAGATTCGTTTAACGGCATGATCGCCACCAAAGCAGCGCGTATGCGATCGATTGTGGTGCCCGCCGCCGAACACCGTGACGATCCCCGCTGGGCACTGGCGGATGTCCGGCTGGACAATCTGACCCAGCTTAGCCTGCAGCATCTGCAGGGATAATATCAGCCCGCTTATGGCGGGCTTTTTATTGCCTGTTGCACCTGTCACTTGATCTGACCCGCAAAAAATAAAACAACGTTTCATTTTTATTGAATTCCCATCCCGCTCTGCCTAAGATGCCCAAAGCGTCCCCGTTTGGGGCATGAATAACCTGACCTGCAGAGAGGCCTGAGATGGACGTTCGTCAAAGCATTCACAGCGATCACGCTAAGCAACTCGACACTGAAGCACTGCGCCGCGAGTTCCTGATTGAGAAGATATTTATTGCCGATGATTACACCCTGACCTACAGCCATATCGACCGCATCATTATTGGCGGCGTCATGCCGGTGAATAATCCGGTCACTATCGGTGATGAGATGGGAAAACAGCTGGGCGTCTCTTACTTCCTTGAACGCCGCGAGCTGGGCATGATCAATATTGGCGGCCCGGGTCTGGTAGAAGTTGACGGTAAAGCGTGGGAAATCGGTCACGAAGAGGCACTTTACATCGGCAAAGGTGCGCGCAACCTGCTGTTCCGCAGCCTGAACCCTGCGCAGCCGGCCAAATTCTATTACAACAGTGCGCCAGCACACAGCACCTTCCCGGACAAGAAGATCACGCTGCAGGAAGCGGCCACCGCGACGCTGGGTGATGCCGCGACCTCCAATCGCCGCACCATTAACAAATTTATCGTGCCGGATGTGTTGCCCACCTGTCAGCTCACCATGGGCTTAACCAAACTGGATGAAGGCAGCCTGTGGAACACCATGCCCTGCCACACCCACGAACGCCGCATGGAAGTCTATTTCTACTTCGATATGAGCGAAGAGTGCGCCGTCTTCCACATGATGGGGCAACCGCAGCAAACCCGCCATCTGCTGGTACACAACGAGCAGGCGGTGATCTCACCCAGCTGGTCAATTCACGCCGGTGTCGGCACCCAGCGTTACACCTTTATCTGGGGCATGGTGGGTGAGAATCAGGTCTTTGATGACATGGACCACGTCAAAATCAGTGAACTGCGCTGAGCAGAGGAGAAATACCATGGTACTGAGTACGTTTAACCTGGAAGGTAAAATCGCGCTGGTGACCGGCTGTAACACCGGTTTAGGGCAAGGTATGGCGCTGGGTCTGGCCCAGGCGGGTTGTGATATCGTCGGCGTTAACCGTGATGGCCCGGATGATACCCAACGTAAAGTGGAGGCGCTGGGTCGCCGGTTCTGGCCGGTGCAGGCCGATCTGATGCAGACCAGCGTGGTGGCCTCAGTGGTTGAACAGGCGCTGGCCGCTGCCGGTAAAATTGACATTCTGGTCAACAATGCCGGCATTATCCGCCGTGAAGACGCACTGAATTTCAGTGAGCAGGACTGGGATGACGTGATGAATCTTAACAGCAAGAGCCTGTTTTTCCTGTCACAGCAGGTTGCCCGTCAGTTTATCGCGCAGGGTAATGGCGGCAAGATCATCAATATCGCCTCCATGCTCTCCTTCCAGGGCGGTATCCGGGTGCCCTCTTATACGGCGTCGAAAAGTGCCGTGATGGGGCTGACCCGTCTGATGGCGAACGAGTGGGCAAAACATGGCATTAACGTCAATGCCATCGCTCCCGGTTACATGGCCACCAACAATACGGAACAGCTTCGTAATGATGAGTCGCGCAGTGAAGAGATTCTGGGGCGTATTCCGGCAGGCCGCTGGGGCGTGCCGGATGACATGATGGGCCCGGTGGTCTTCCTGGCCTCTTCCGCATCTGACTACGTGAATGGCTACACCCTGGCGGTGGATGGCGGCTGGCTGGCGCGTTAATCTTACTGGCGGACAGTGTTTCATCGCTGTCCGCCTTGTTAATAATATTCATGCTTCGTTACAGCGTCACATGTTCTCATTTACTGGATAAATCCCTATACTGGATGCATCGACAGTTTTCTTTGCAACCAGGTTCTATCATGACGGGCGAAGGCCACATCATTTTTGCCATTGCCAGCGCTATCTTTGCGAAGCGTGCTGAGCTGACACCGGTGCTGGCGCAAGCCGACTGGTGGCATCTTGTTCCCTCAGCCCTGCTGACATGTCTGTTGCCCGATATCGATCACCCTAAATCTCTGCTGGGACAGCGACTGCGCTGGCTCTCTCATCCTATTGCGCGCGCGTTCGGCCATCGCGGCTTTACCCACAGTTTGCTGGCGATAGCCGCTGGTTTGTGGCTTTTTCAGATAAACCTGCCCCGGTCGTCGCCGATACCCCCTGATGTCCTGCAGGGTCTGACGCTGGGCTACCTTAGCCATATTGTGGCCGATATGCTGACGCCTGCCGGGGTTCCGCTGCTGTGGCCCTGCCGCTGGCGCTTCCGGCTGCCGATTCTGCGCAGCCAGAAAGGCAACCAGCTTGAGCGGGCATTGTGTCTGGGACTGGTGGGTTATGCGCTCTGGTTTCCGGTAGGCATGCCATCTTTTGGTGCAAACGGCTGGCCGTCACAGCTGTTCGATACGCTACAAAATGGCGTCGGACGGTTGATTTCCAGTCATACTGCGCAATAAATCAGCACAAAACACCTTAAAGTTATAAACCATGCCATTTGGATATAAGGCACCCTCTTCGCCTGCTGTTACCATTCCTGCTGTCTTAATTCGTGATTAACATTATGCGGCCTTTCCAGAGCGAAAGGCCGCATTACTCTGGAGTTTCAGTATGGACCTTCCTCTTACGCTTAATATCGTAGCCTTTGTGGTGCTGCTGGTATTGCTCTCTCGCTTCAGCCGTCAGAACTGGAGCCTGTCGAAAAAAGTGCTGACCGGTCTGGTGATCGGCGTGCTGTTCGGCCTGGTTTTGCAGTTGATCTACGGCGAAAACAGCGCAGTGGTCAAAGAGTCAATCAGCTGGTTTAACATCGTCGGTAATGGCTATGTCCAGTTGCTGCAGATGGTCGTAATGCCACTGGTGTTCGTTTCCATTCTGAGTGCGGTCGCCCGTCTGCATAACGCCTCGTCGCTGGGAAAAATCAGCGTACTGACAATTGGCGTACTGCTGTTTACCACTGCGATTTCGGCGCTGGTCGGCGTCTTTGTGACCGGCCTGTTTGGCCTGAGTGCAGAAGGTCTGGTTCAGGGCGTGCAGGAGACTGCGCGTCTCAGTGCGATTCAGAGTAACTATGTCGGCAAAGTGGCTGACCTGACCGTGCCGCAACTGGTGCTCTCCTTTATCCCGAAAAACCCGTTTGCCGATCTGACCGGCGCCAGTCCGACCTCGATTATCAGCGTCGTCATCTTCGCCGCCTTCCTGGGTGTAGCTGCACTGCAGTTGCTGAAAGATGATGAAGTTAAAGGTCAGCGCGTGCTGGTCGCGATCGATACGCTGCAGTCCTGGGTCATGAAGCTGGTGCGTTTAGTGATGAAGCTGACACCTTATGGTGTGCTGGCGCTGATGACCAAAGTGGTTGCCGGTTCTAACCTGCAGGACATCATTAAGCTGGGCAGCTTTGTGGTCGCCTCTTACCTCGGTCTGGCCATCATGTTTGGTGTCCACGCCCTGCTGCTGTCGGTAAATGGTATCAACCCGATGCGCTTCTTCCGTAAAGTGTGGCCGGTTATTACCTTCGCCTTCACCAGCCGCTCCAGCGCAGCCAGCATTCCGCTGAGCGTCGAGACCCAGACCCGTCGTCTTGGCGTGCCTGAGTCGATTGCCAGCTTTGCGGCCTCTTTTGGTGCCACTATCGGCCAGAACGGCTGTGCCGGTCTCTATCCAACCATGCTGGCAGTGATGGTTGCGCCAACCGTCGGGATCAACCCGTTTGACCCGCTGTGGATTGCGACGCTGGTCGGGATCGTGACGCTGAGCTCAGCAGGCGTTGCCGGTGTCGGCGGTGGTGCAACCTTCGCGGCGCTGATTGTCCTGCCTGCGATGGGTCTGCCGGTCACTCTGGTGGCGCTGCTGATCTCCATTGAGCCGCTGATCGATATGGGTCGTACAGCCCTGAACGTCAACGGTTCCATGACCGCCGGTTCTCTGACCAGTCGCTGGTTAGGTCTGACCGATAAGCGCGTCCTGGAAAGCGACGACAACGCCGAACTGGCGCACCGCTAATCTGCTTTGAACCTGGCGCGCCCGCGCCAGGTTATTCCCGCCCTTCTTCTCCATAATCTCCCCCATTAATGGCGACGCCGTTAAGAAACCGTTAAGCGTGGTAAAAAGGCGAAAAATCGCCGCTTTAGTGCTTGTCTTTGCCGGGTAAAAAGCGAATTCTGCATCCAGTCTTATGAGGAGAACACCTGATGAAAAAGATAATCGCCTCGCTTCTGACGCTGACGCTTTTGACACCTGCTCTGGCTTTCGCTCATCCTGGCGACTGGGGCCCGCCGGGTGGATGGGGTCGACATGGCGGCCATGG
The DNA here is from genome assembly GCF_007558755.1 of Pantoea sp. paga. Lineage (NCBI taxonomy): Bacteria > Pseudomonadati > Pseudomonadota > Gammaproteobacteria > Enterobacterales > Erwiniaceae > Pantoea > Pantoea sp. paga. The sequence continues at coordinate 92,001 of NZ_VLTF01000001.1, read as the reverse complement.
GCCACACTGGGGCGGACCCGGGCCGGTGCGCTTTTTGCCTGAAGCCGCAACCGCGGTGCTGATAGGCGGACTGACCTACTATCTGCTCAACGGCAATTATTATCAGCGTCACGGCGATGAGTATGTGGTGGCAGAGCCGCCTGCAGAGTCGCGGGTCAGCAGTGAAATGCGGGTACTCGACTTTAACGGCAAACGCTTCTATGTGCAGGCTGGCCACTTCTACCAGCGGCATATCGATGGCGATTATGTTGAGGTGCCGCGCCCGGCAGGTTTGTAGTCATCGCCACAACGAAAAACGGCCCGTCATAATGACGGGCCGTTTGCTATTCAGGGGTGCTAATAGTTACTGCTGAACCTGCGGATCGGTGTCATATTCCGCACAGCTCTGGAAGCCGTAGTTCATGACACGGCCGGTGTCGTTATAGCTCACGAAGTAAGTCTGAGCTTTACCGTCGCGCTGACCCAGTACATAAGTCTGGCAGGTGCCGCGCGCGTGAACCATGGTGATTTCAGTCGAAGGCGTACCGGCGATCTGACGAACCTGATCACGGGTCATACCCTTTTTAACATCCTTTACCACTGGCTTAGTCACGTAGCTTTCCGCACGATCGTAAGTCGTACAACCAGACAGTGCAGCCAGCGTCAGCGCCGCAGCGATACATCCCATCACTTTATTCATCTTGTTGTTCCTCATTTATTGTCCATGTGGAAACAAGCCTGGAACATAAATGCTGATTTATCAAGTTTATGACGAACAATTAGTGGCCTGTCAAATGTCAGGATTTCGTAAAGAAGGCTGTTTTGCTGTCAACGCAGACGTATACTGCCCGGCAAAACAGGTACCCGATAGCGCCCCGTTTTCCGAGACCGCAACGTCATCCGCGCAGTCGCAGACTGGCGTAAATGTCACGTTACCGGACGCTGTGTTTCGCTGCCTTACCCGCTTTCTGTTTACCCCATCGCTGACAATCCCGAGGATAAATGACCCCTGTACACTCCAATCGCCTGGTTTATGCCATTACGCTGGGTCTGCTGGCCGCACTGGGCCCGCTCTGCATCGACCTCTATCTGCCTGCACTGCCACAAATGGCGCAGGATCTGCATACCGAAACCGCTACCGCGCAGCTGAGTCTGACTACTGGCCTGCTAGGTCTCGGCTTCGGCCAGCTGCTCTTTGGCCCGATGAGCGATAAGTTCGGCCGCCTGCGCCCGCTGACCCTGTCACTGGTGTTGCTGTTTATCGCCTCAATGGGCTGTGCGCTGGCGCAGGATATTAACCAACTGCTGCTGGCGCGGCTGTTCGAAGGATTAGCGGGTGCGGGCGGCGCGGTGCTGTCACGGGCGATTGCACGCGATATGTATAGCGGCCACGAGCTGACGCGATTCTTCGCTCTGCTGATGCTGGTCAACGGTCTGGCACCGATCGGCGCACCGGTATTAGGCGGCGTGCTGATGACGATTTTAAACTGGCGCGGCATCTTCATGGTGCTGGGCGGCATTGCCATTCTGCTGATCCTGCTGGCGCGCTGGAAGCTGCATGAAACCCTGCCTGAGGCACGCCGCAGTAAAGGTTCGATATTCTCCGCCTACGCGGCATTGGGTCAGGTGATTACCCATCGCCCCTTTATGGGCTTCTGCCTGACCCAGGGGTTTATGATGTCCGGCATGTTCGCCTACATCGGTGCCTCGCCGTTCGTGCTGCAACAACTCTATGGTCTTTCGCCTCAGGCCTTTAGCTTCTGCTTTGCGGCCAATGGGTTTGGCCTGGTGATTGCTTCACAGACCAGCGCACGCCTCTGTCCATTGTGGGGCGAATATCGGGTGCTGAAAGGCGGACTGACGCTGGCCTTTGTCGCCTCCAGTCTGCTGCTGCTGGCCGCGCTGCTGCATGCCCCGTTAGCGCTGCTGCTGGTGGCACTGTTCTTTACCATTGCCAGCAACGGCGTTATCGCTACCACCGCTTCGTCCCTGGCGATGCAGAGTCAGGGCCATCGCGCTGGCAGCGCCTCCGCGGTGATTGGCGTCACGATGTTCACGCTGGGTGCGATTACCGTGCCGATTACCGGCATCGGCGGCACCTCGGTGCTGAGCATGTGCGCCACCATTTTTGGCTGTTTTATGACGGCGATTCTGATGTTTAGCGTGCTGGCGAAAAAACCGCTGCCGCAGGTAAAAACTCACTGATTTCGCAACGTTTCACGGCAATCAGTTACCGCTTTGGCTTGTTGTTTTCGCAAAGGCACGTTAGCTTTAATAAAACGTTCGCATCGAGCCGACAGGCCACTGACCTGAGGAGAAGTTCATGTCACTGCAGCAGGAAATTATTGAAGCCCTGGGTGTGAAGCCCACTATCGACGCCGACCAGGAAGTACGCGTCAGCATCGATTTTCTTAAAGCCTACCTGAAACGTCACAGCGGACTGAAAACGCTGGTGCTGGGGATCAGCGGCGGTCAGGATTCAACCCTGGCGGGCGCGCTGGCGCAGCGGGCGATCACCGAACTGCGTCAGGAGAGCGGTGATAACGACTATACCTTTATTGCCGTGCGTCTGCCCTATGGTGTGCAGGCGGATGAGCAGGATTGTCAGGACGCGCTGGCCTTTATCAAACCCGACCGTTCGCTGGTGGTAAACATCAAAGAGTCGGTGCTGGCCAGTGAGCGCGCGCTGAAAGAGGCGGGTATTACGCTTTCCGATTTTGTCCGCGGCAATGAAAAAGCCCGCGAGCGGATGAAAGCGCAATACAGCATCGCAGGTATGACCAAAGGCGTGGTAGTCGGCACCGATCACGCGGCTGAAGCCGTGACCGGTTTCTTCACCAAGTATGGCGATGGCGGCACGGACATCAATCCCCTGTTCCGCCTGAACAAGCGTCAGGGCAAGCAGTTGCTGAAACATCTTGGCTGCCCGGAGCATCTCTACCTGAAGAAACCGACTGCCGATCTGGAAGATGATCGTCCAGGCCTGCAGGATGAAGTGGCGCTGGGCGTCACCTATGAGATGATTGATGACTACCTGGAAGGCAAAAGCATCAATCCTGACAGCGCCCGCATCATCGAAGGCTGGTATCAGAAAACCGAGCACAAACGTCGTCCGCCGATCACGGTATTCGACGACTTCTGGAAGTAATCCTGCCCCTCCCTTGCCGCGGCAAGGGAGGCTTCTCTCACTGACTTTGTTGATCGCTGCATGCCTGCCACCGTTTCGCGCGCGACCCTCATCGGGCTTGTCGCTATTCTGCTCTGGAGTACGACCGTTGGCCTGCTGCGCAGCGTCAGTGAAGCCTTTGGCGCCACCGGCGGCGCCGCGCTGATCTACACCACTACGGCGTGTCTGCTCTGCCTGACCCGGGGCCTGCCCAGACCCGGCACACTGCCCGCCATCTACCTGTGGCTGGGGGGCGCACTCTTTGTCGGCTATGAAATCTGTCTGGCACTGGCCATCGGGCTGGCCAGCGATCGCAGCCAGTCACTGGAACTGGGGATGATTAACTATCTCTGGCCCTGTCTGACCATCGTGCTGGCGATCCCATTTAATCAGCAGCGTTTCCGTGTCTGGCTGTGGCCAGGACTGCTGCTGTCGCTGCTGGGGATCGTCTGGGTAATGAAAGGCAGCGGCAGCGGATCACCGGCGTTGTTGTGGCAGAATATGCTGCGCAACCCGGTCGCCTATGCGCTGGCCTTTATCGCCGCCCTGACCTGGGCGCTCTACAACAATCTCACCCGCCGCTTTGCCCGTGGTTCCAATGGCGTCACGCTGTTTTTTATCCTGACCGCCCTGGCGCTGTGGCTTAAATATGCCTTCAGCGATCACACTGTGCCGATGGCCTTTACGCTGGTGCCGCTGCTGGAGGTGCTGTTTGTCGGGCTCTCCACCGCCATCGCCTATTCCGCCTGGAATCACGGGATTCAGCAGGGCAATCTGACGCTGCTGGCCACCGCCTCCTACTTTACGCCGGTGCTGTCGGCCCTGCTGGGATCGCTGTGGCTGGGCCTGACGCCGCCGCTGGCCTTCTGGCAGGGCGTGGCGATGATCACGCTCGGCTCGCTGATCTGCTGGCGGGCAACACGGTCTCTGTAACCAGACGGCTGGCGATCATTTCACCTGCCTGTTATGCTGTATGGACAACCAGTAAATGGAGTCCATCTTGGTCAGACGTTCTGCCATACTTCGCCCCGAACCCGACGCGAATGCAATTTATCAATATCCCGAACACCTGCGTGAATGGCTGGAAGGCCTGCCAAATCATCCTGGCGTCTATACCTTTCATGGCGAAAGTGAGTCGCTGCCGCTCTATATCGGTAAAAGTGTGAATCTGCGTTCGCGGGTAATGTCCCATTTCCGCACCCCGGACGAGGCGAAAATGTTGCGCCAGTCGCGGCGTGTAAGCTGGATCCCTACCGCGGGCGACCTCGGCGCGCTGCTGCTGGAAGCGCAGATGATCAAAACCCAGCAGCCGCTGTTCAATAAGCGACTGCGCAAAAACCGGCAGCTCTGTTCATTGCAGATTACCGATGGCAAACCGAATGTGGTCTACGCAAAAGACCTCGATTTCAGTCAGTCCCCCAACCTGTTTGGGCTCTATCGCAGTCGCTTCGCCGCGCTGGAACGGCTCAAGCAACTCGCGGATGAGTATCAGCTCTGTCATGGCCTGCTGGGTCTGGAAGCGCTGAGTGCGGGGCGAGGCTGCTTCCGCTCGGCACTGCGCCGTTGCGCCGGGGCCTGCTGTGGTAAAGAGCCGGTCAGCGATCATCAGGATCGACTGCTGGAGGCGCTGGAAAACGTGCGGGTGTTCTGCTGGCCGTGGCAGGGTGCCGTGGGGCTGGTGGAAGAAGGCAAAGAGATGACGCAGATCCACGTTATCGACCACTGGTTCTATCTCGGTTCGGTCAGCAGCATGGATGAGGCCAGAAAACTGCAGCGGCCCAAAGGCGGTTTTGATCACGACGGCTACAAAATCCTCTGCCGCCCGATTCTGTCGGGTGCCTACCCTATTCTGCCGCTATAAAAAAAACCGCCGACGCTGCCCACTCACCTTCAGTGGACAGCGCCGGCGGTCTTAGACCGTTCGCTTAACGAGTGTTATTCAGCCGGTTCTGCTGGCGGTGCCATTTTGCCCTCGTGCGGGCCTTTCTCAGTCAGACGCTTTTCAAAGTTAGCGTTGTACTGTTTCTTCTGCTCCGGCGTCAGCACGTTATAGAGCTTGTTCTGGGTTTCCAGCATCTTCAGCGCATGCTCTTTGGCATTGGCGGACATTTTCTCTGCCTGCGCTTCTGCTTTGCTCTGGTCGAAGCTGTCAGAGGCAATAATGCTGTGGGCCGCACGACGCTCGTCCAGTGACGGGCGTTTCATATCTTTGTGGCTCTCTTTCATGATGTCGCGCATCTGAGTTTTCTGCGCGTCGGTCAGGTTCAGACCTTTAAACATCATCTCCATGCCGTGGCGCATTGGCGGCTTGTGCATCGCTTTTTCGCTGCCTGCTGGCGGTGGCGTCAGGTTGTCAGCGGCTGCATGGACGGCGCTGGCTGCACCAAACGCCAGCGAAGAAGCCAGTAAAAGGGAAGTCAGTTTGCGCATAATAGTGTCCTTATAATTCATGATAATGACGACAGCACTCTGTCGCGTCTTCGGAAACAAGCATACGACGCTGAACGTCAACTACTCAGAGTCTGAGTAAAGCCGTGAAAGCATAAAAGATAAAAATCGGGCAATCATGAAGAGAATAAGAAGAAAGGCGTGAGGAATTGAAAATGTTTATGAATTTAAAGCGAATTTGGCAGAAATCATGGAGGAGTGTAAGGGTTACGACAGGAAAGCGGAAGCCGATCTTCCACTTTTCCTGTCGGTTTTTTAGCGCCGATGGTCTGCGCTGTTAACAACCGCTATCAGACCGGCAGCGCCTGGGTCTGTTCGCTCTCTTCAATCAGCATCAGTCCGGCACGCAGCCCGGCGGCCACGTTAGGGTTAGGGAAAAGCACATACTCCCGCGCCTGCTGCACGTAATAGCGGGTGCGACCATCTTCCGCCAGCAACGTCCCCTGTGGAAACGCGGTAAAGTTCAGCGTTTCCGGCGACATATGCAGCGTAAAGTGCTCACTCAGTCGGGTGATCTGCTGCGCGACCCGATAGTGACGCGGTTTAACCGCTGCCGCAGGCAGCGCTTCGCCATAGAGTAAAGACGCCAGCGCCTGCTGTGCCGCACTGAACTGACTGAGGTCGTTTTCGCCAAACGGCAGCGCTTTGCCCAGCTCCAGGGTACAGCTGGCCGCACCGAAGTGCTCGCAGCTGAAGTGGGTAAAGGTGCCGCCCGGCGAGCGATGGAACACCAGCGCTTCCAGCCCGGCAGCGGCCAGCCAGTCAAGAAACGCGGGCGGCCAGGGGCGTTCATTGTGCGGCATTACGCCGAACTGAGGATGATAAGAGCCACGAATAGCCGTGTGCATGTCGAGATGCCAGCGCGTTTCATCGCACTCGCCCAGCTGCCAGAAGGTCTCCAGCGTCTGCTCCAGCCGCAGCACGCGGCGTGCCTCATCACCATCATCAATCTGCTGCCAGCGTCCGCCAAACAGCCGGTTAATGTCATAACGCACATAGCGCTTACCAGCGCGTAGCGCTGAGGGGTTACCCAGAATCACCAGCATGCGCTGCTGTAATGGCTTTTCGCCCCGCAGCAGCGGATTAACCAGCTGGTTTACCATTTCTACCGGGGCTGTTTCATTGCCGTGGATCCCGGCAGAGAGCACCAGCGCCTGTTTAACCGGCACCGTCGGCTCCATCAACAGTATGCCGTGATACAACCATTGCCAGCGAAGATGCGCCGTTTCACCACTACGCTTACGCGGCACCTCGCCGGAGAGCGTTTGCTGTAAAAAGTCCTGCATCGTTCCTCCTTTTCGCCCTGAGCAGGCGGCAGCCTGTGCTGCCCCCTCCTTCACTGCTGAAATGCATATACATTTCCTAAGTCTAGCAGCTTCGTCAGTTCATCCAGCGCGTCGCGTCCCTCACGCAGCAATTGTGGGTCGACCAGATCGGCCTGGGTCAGGCGATCGCGGTAATGACGGTCAACCCAGTTATTCAGCGTGCTGAAGAGCCGATCGTTCATCAGTACCGCCGGATTCACTGCCTGCTGCTCCTGTGGTGTCAGCACCACCCGCAAACGCAGGCAGGCTGGACCACCCCCGTTATACATGCTTTCGCGCAGATCAAACACCTTCAGGGCTTTGAGTGGCGTGTCAGCCTCAACCTGTTCACACAGATAGCGCCAGACACCCGGATGCTGACGTGACTCCTCCGGCAGCACCAGCATCATGGTGCCGTCGGGACGGCTCAGCAACTGACTGTTAAACAGATAGGTCTCTACCGCATCTTTCACTGACACCCGATTTTCCGGCACTTCCAGCGCCACAAAACCGGGAACGCGCGACCGAAGCTGCGCCAGCAGTTCAGGCTGATTAACAAAGGCGTGCTGGTGACAGAAGAGCATCTGCTGGTTACTCACCGCAATCACATCGTTATGGAACACGCCCTGATCGATCACCGCAGGATTCTGCTGCGCATACAGCACGCTTTCCGGTGAGAGCTGATGCAGACGGGCGACCGCCTCGCTGGCTTCCAGGGTCTGACGTGCCGGATAGCGCTGCGGGGCTTTGCCCTCATGGCTGCTGTCGCGGCCATAGACAAACAGCTGCACGCCGCGCTCACCATAAGCGCCGCCCAGCCGGTTATGGTTCGCCGCCCCTTCATCGCCAAACATCGCCACCTGCGGCAAAGCATCATGCACCGCAAAATGGCGATCGTCGCGGAAGATGGAACGCAGCAGCCAGGCCGTTTCCGGTGCTTCTATCGCACGGTGGAATTTGTTGTTGAGGTTCGCCACCGTCAGGTGAACCCGGCCATCAAGGCTGTCCGCTGACGGCGAGACCGTGGCAGCATTGGCGACCCACATCGCCGAGGCTGAACTGACGGCGGAGAGTAAACCCGGCGCAGTTTTCCCGGCCGCAGCCAGCACCTGCTCATCGCTGCCACCAAAGCCGAGCTGGCGCAGCGCCGCAATATTGGGCCGCTCATGCGGCGGGATCACCCCCTGCACATAGCCCATATCGGCCAGCGCTTTCATCTTGAGCAACCCCTGCTTTGCCGCCAGACGGGGGTTCGACGGCTGCAGTTGATTGCGGGTCGAGGCTTCGTTGCCAAACGACAGCCCGGCATAGTGGTGCGTTAACCCCACCAGCCCATCAAAGTTGGCCTCGGTTGCCTTCATGACGTCGTCTCCTGGGTGGAGAAATCGAGGCCCGGCGACAGCGTGGCGGGCAGCGTCAGGTCAGGCGTCTCCAGCGAGGCCATTGGCCAGGCGCAGTAATCCGCCGCATACCAGGCGCTGGCGCGGTGGTTGCCCGAGGCACCAATGCCGCCAAACGGCGCGGTACTGGCTGCGCCGGTCAGCGGTTTGTTCCAGTTAACGATACCGGCACGTGCTTCAAGCAGCAGCTGATCAAACTGCTGACGTGACGGTGAGATCAACCCACACGACAGGCCGTAACGGGTCTGGTTCGCCAGCGCTATCGCCTCTTCAAATGTCTCATAGCGGACTACGCCTAACAGCGGACCAAAGACCTCTTCATCCGGAATGCCCTGCACGCCGGTTAAATCGATAATACCTGGCGTCAGGATGGCACTGTGGCGATCCGGCCAGCGCATTTCCAACAGCACCTCGCCGCCCGCCTCAACCCGCCGTTGCCACTCACCCATAATCTTCTCTGCCGCGCCGGTGGAGATCACGCTGCCCATAAACGGCTGCGGTTCAGCGTTCCAGGCGGCGGGTTGCAGTCGCCCCGCCACCTCCACCAGCCGCCGCAGAAATGCATCCCCTGCATCGCCGCGTCTGACCAGCAGACGCCGCGCGCAGGTGCAGCGCTGACCAGCGGTAATAAAGGCTGACTGCAACGTGATGTTGACAGCCGCATCGGTGTCCGCCGGATCTTCAACAATCAGGGCATTGTTACCGCCCATCTCCAGCGCCAGCATCTTTTCAGGCTGACCGGCAAACTGGCGATGCAGCTGATAGCCGGTATGGGCGCTGCCGGTAAACAGCAGGCCATCAATCTGCTGACAGTTGGCCAGCGCCTGACCGGTCTCACGTCCGCCCTGTAACAGTGCCAGCACGCCGGCAGGCAGGCCCGCAGCCAGCCAGAGCTCAACGGTTTTTTCGGCGGTCAGCGGCGTCAGTTCACTGGGTTTAAATACCACGCAGTTGCCCGCCAGCAGCGCCGGAACGATATGGCCGTTTGGCAGATGTCCCGGGAAGTTATAGGGACCAAACACCGCCAGAACCCCATGCGGGCGGTGGCGCAGCGAGCTTTCGCCTTCATGCTGCTCACCGGTGCGGCTATGGTATGCCTTCACCGAAAAGCCGATTTTGTTGATCATCGCGCCCACTTCGGTCAGCGCTTCCCAGCGCGGCTTGCCGGTTTCACGGGCGATGGTTTCCGCCAGCGCCGTTTTATGCGCCTCAAGCCCGGCGGCAAATTTTTCAACGATCGCCTGCCGTTCCGCCAGCGGGCGTCTGGCCCAGGCTGGAAATGCGTCGCGCGCCGCCTCGCAGGCTGCGGTGGCCTGAGCGGCTGAGGCCGCGTGGCCCTGCCATAACGTCTCGCCGCTGACCGGATCCGCTTTCGTCAGAATCTCAGCATCACCGTCCAGCCATTGTCCATTTATCAGATGTGTCATGCTGTTTTCTCCTCTTTGCAGAGCGTCACCACGCGCAGGCTGTCGCCCGGCTGGCAATGGAGCGCCTGCATCTGTTCATCCGTGAGTTGCACGCTGTCGCTGTCAGCCTTTGCCGGAATCAGCGCCACACGGAACTGGCGATAATCGCTATTGGCAACCAGACAGAGCGGGCCATCAGCCGGGTTTTCGCCCCGTTCTGCGCTGCGCAGCCGGCTTTTACGCACGGCGCGGATATGATCGATGTCGCACTCCAGTGTCGGGCCGCCATCAAAAATGTCGACATAATTGAGGTAGCGGAAGCCCTCTGCTTCCAGCACCGCCCGCGCAGGCGCGGTTTGCGGATGGACCTGTCCAATCACCGCCTGCGCTTCCGGTGTCAGATAGTCGATGTAGAGCGGATGTTTCGGCATCAGTTCAGCGATAAACGATTTCTGTCCGGTACCACTAAGGAAGTCCGCTTTGCTGAATTCCATTGAGAAGAAGCGGCTGCCAACGCTCTCCCAGAACGGCGAATGGCCCTGCTCATCGCTGACGCCACGCATCTCGGCCACCACCCGGTTCGTGAAACGTTCACGGAAATTGGCCATAAACAGGAAGCGTGACTTCGACAGCAGATAGCCGTTTTTGCCATCACGGTAATCGGGATCGAGAAACAGCGTGCAGAGCTCACTGCTGCCGGTATGGTCGTTACTCAGCGACAGGGTGGGCAGCGCGGCATAAACATTCAGCTCTTTTGAGGCGTGCACCTGGGTACCGACGCGAAAGTTGTACCAGGGATCCTGCAGTCCCACCGCCACCTCAATGGCGCAGATGCCGACGGCGCGGTTATCTTCGCTATCGGCCAGCACAAAGACATAGCCCTGCTCGGCACGTGGCAGAGAATCCTCCCAGGTCTGCAGCGATCGATCGATACGCGCCTGTAGCGTGGCGCTATCGACCGGCAGCGAGGTCAGCCCGCCACCGGTTTTGCCCGCCAGCGCCATCAACTGGCTTAAGTCATCGCGTTCAACCGGACGGATTACCATCATGATGTTGACCCTCGCACCAGGCTTTCACACACCTCGGCAAAGCGGGCCATGCCCAGCTTCACTTCCTGCTCACTGATATTCAGCGCCGGGGCAAAACGCACCACATTGGCACCCGCAATCAGCACCATGACGCCCATTTCCGCGGCGGCAAGGTTGATCGCTTTGGCTTTACCGGCAAAATCGTCGCTGAGCACCGCGCCAATCAGCAGGCCAAGACCTCGCACTTCTTTGAACAGATGCAGACGCTGGTTGATCTCATCCAGTGCCGCCACAATCCACTGGTGACGTTCTGTTACACCCGCCATCAGTTCAGGCTGGTTGATCAGCTCCATGACTTTACCTGCCACTGCGCCCGCCAGCGGATTGCCGCCATAGGTGGTGCCGTGGGTGCCAACGCCCATCACCAGCGCCAGATCTTCGCGCGTCAGCATCGCACCAATCGGGAAGCCGCCGCCCAGCGCTTTGGCGCTGGTGAGCACATCCGGCGTGACGCCATAATGCATGTAGGCATAAAGCGAACCGGTACGGCCAACGCCGCTCTGCACTTCATCAAAAATCAGCAGAGCCTGATGCTTATCACAGAGCTCACGCAATCCACGCAGGAACGCCGGATCGGCAGGCAGCACGCCGCCTTCACCCTGAATGGGTTCAACAATGACTGCGCAGGTATGGTCATTAATCAGTTCAGCCGCCGCAGCCAGATCGTTAAACGGGGCATGCTGGATCTCTGGCGGCAGCGGCGCAAAGTCTTTTGAGTAAGCGGGCTGACCACCAGCTGTTACCGTAAACAGGGTGCGGCCATGAAATGCATTCTTAAACGCCACGATGCCACTTTTATGCGGACCGACACGATCATGTGCCACCTTGCGCGCCAGTTTCAGCGCCGCTTCGTTCGCCTCCGCCCCGGAGTTACAGAAGAACACCCGGTCAGCGAAGGTGGCATCGATCAGCTGCTTCGCCAGTCGCAGGATCGGTTCGTTGGTGTAGCCATTACCGGTGTGCCATAAACGTGCGGCCTGTTCCTGCAACGCCTGTTGTAATGCCGGATGCGCATGCCCTAACGCATTGACAGCAATGCCACCGGCGAAGTCGATATAATCTTTGCCGTTTTGATCCCAGACGGTGGAGCCTTCCGCGCGAACCGGTATAAAAGTCGCAGGCGCATAAACCGGCATCATCCATTGATCGAAATCGTGACGTGAAACGTGCAGTGCCATAACCCACTCTCCTGCTTTACTTTACCGGCCGGGTAAAGCTTATGTTTTAAAATTGTTAAAAGATGTTGTAGTGCAGCCCTACTGTAGAGTGCAGTTAACGTGCCAGCCAGAGAATTAATGCATAAAATGGTCTTCACGACGTAATATCAATGAGTTACATGCTGACAATATTCACTTAATTTGCATATATAGTGAATAATTGTCTGATTGCAGCGCCAGAACCGGGTTTTAAATAGCGGAATTATGCATTCACGGGATGAAATATCGCTTTTGTGATCGCTGATAAATTATCTCTCCAGAAAAGCCCCTCCACTGCCCTGTTTTAGCGCAGTTTGCCTCGCGATGGTGCAGCGATTACGCGGGGAAATTCGTCCGGAAATGTCAGAACAGCCTGGCTTTATTTAACAAAAGTTTTTCATTTCCCCCTGCAGACACATTAATCCACGTATCTTTTTCAGGCTATTTTATAAACAGGGTGATCAATATTTAATCAGCGACTCTGAATATTATTCCGGAGGTGATTATCGGGCCAGAAAGAATATTCCATAAAGATGAACAAATATTAATACGCAGACTAATGGTTAGGATAAAAGCCTTATAAGGTTATTCTTATCGGATAATCATCCATAATTTAATCAGGGGCTATATTGATTTAAAAACGTACAAAAAAAGCCCCTTTAAGACCACTATTTAAATGATTAAGCTATTGATAAAGATAGATATAAAATCAGATTACTCATAATTACTTATTAGAAGAAAATCTTATTGCTTTACTATTTAATCTTCTGTTCCTCGCTGTTATCCATCAGCTGAATATAGACATCACATTTTGTTACTTTTATTGCACTTTGTACTTTTATCTTTTTGTGTCATTTTCTTTTCACCCCACATCAGGGGAATAATAATTAATGAATACAGGGTAATAATTAAATGATGAAGCGCACTTTACTGGCGGCTGTCATGCCGTTACTGATCGGTCTCTCCTCCGCGCAGGCCGCAGAAGTTTATAACAAGGATGGCAATAAGCTGGATCTGGTCGGCAAGATTAACGTATCACACCTCTTTTCTGACGATAACAACAACGATGGTGATACCTCCTCTTATGCCCGCTTTGGCTTTAAAGGCGAGACAAAGATTACTGACCAGCTTACCGGCTACGGTTTCTGGCAGTATCAGTACAGTCTGCATAACTCCGAGGGCAGTGACGCACAGGCCACCAACCGTACCCGTCTGGGCTATGCTGGCCTGAAGTTTGGCGAGGCAGGTTCGCTGGATTACGGACGTAACTACGGCCTGGTCTATGACGCGCTGAGTTATACCGATATGCTTCCGTTCTTCGGCGGCGACTCCGGTTATACCGACGCCTTCCTCTCTGGCCGCTCAACCGGTGTGCTGACCTGGCGTAACAGCAATTTCTTTGGTCTGGTCGACGGCTTAAACCTTGCCGCGCAGTATCAGGGCAAAAACGATCGCAGCAGTAACATTGACGGCGTACGTCGTTCTAACGGCGACGGCTTCGCCCTCTCCGCTTCCTATGACTTCGATTTCGGCCTGAGCTTTGCCGGCGCGTTTGCCAGCCTGGATCGCACCACGGCGCAGAACGCTGCCGCACGCGGAGAAGGCGAAAAAGCCCAGCACTGGGCGACCTCGGTGAAATATGATGCGAACCAGGTCTATCTGGCTGCTATGTACGGTGAAACCCTGAATGCCACGCCGATAACCGGCGGTTTCGCTAACAAAGCGCAGAACTTTGAAGCCGTGGCGCAGTATCAGTTCCTGAACGGCTTCCGTCCATCCGTGGGTTACGTCTCATCCAAAGGCAAGGAAATTGAGAATATCGGCGATGCCGACATCATTAAATACACCGCCGTGGGTGCCACTTACTACTTCAACAAGAACATGTCGGTCTATGGTGAATACCGCATCAACCTGTTGAAAGATAACAATCCGCTTCGCCTGGCGACCGACGACATCACAGCCCTGGGTCTGATTTACCAGTTCTGATGTGACAGCGGGCCCGGCTCTGAACGCCGGGCCCGTTTATTGTTTTAATCCCGGCCACAGAGAGTGTTACGCGCTTTCAGCCCAGCGACCTGACTAAGCTAACGGCCACCGCCTCTTCCTGCATCAATTCCTCCACGTTAGCGGACGCCAGCAGCGTGGTGGCCTGCCCGGCAGGTACCGGACGGCTGAAGAGATATCCCTGACCGTAATCACAGCCGCGCTTTCTCAGCCACCTCAGCGTGGCGACATCCTCAATGCCCTCTGCAGTAATAATCACATTAAGCCCCTGACAGAGTGCCAGCAGCGTTTCCACCACTTTTCGCTGCTCAGATCCGGTCACGATTCCGGCGATAAAGGTCTGGTCAATTTTGATTTTAGTAATACCCAACCCCAGCAAAACCGACAGGTTGGAGTAGCCGGTGCCAAAATCATCCAGCACCACTCCGATACCGGCCTCTTTCAGCAGACGGATCGCCTGGCGGGCATCATCAGATATGGCCATGACATTCTGTTCGGTGATTTCAAGTTCCAGCATTACCGGCCCGGCATGCTGCATAATACTGGACAGACAGCTGGTCAGCGACGGTCTCAGCAACTGCTCCGGGGTAATGTTCAGCGACAGGCAAAGGCCGGCTGGCCATGCCCGGGTTGCACTGACAGCATCCTGCAGCAGCGCTACAGTCATGCTGTCCATCAACCCCAGCCGCTCCACCACTGGCAGAAACTCTGCAGGTGAAACCGTCTGACCGGACGCAGTGATCCAGCGCGCCAGTATCTCAAAGCCGGTAATGTTACCGGTGCGCAGTGAAACCAGCGGCTGCAGAAAGGGAACGATGGCGTGACCGCTAACGGCGGCAACAACTTCCTGCTCCAGCCTTTCCCGCTGGCGAAAGCGCAGCTCCATGTCCGGGGAGAATCGTGCCAGACCGGCGCACTTATCCTGCTTCGCCTCGTACAGCGCCAGATCCGCCGCCCGCACTACATCGGCATGACCCGTGCAGGCTGAACTGGCAATGCCTGCGGAAAGGCTCAGGAAGGTGTGCGGACCGGTCCGGATGGATGCCGCATGCTGGCAGAGGCTTTCGGCGGCGGCAAGCGCCTGCTCTGCCTGTGAAGCCTGGTCAACAATGGCAAATTCATCCCCGCCGATGCGAAACACCTGACTCCCGGTACCCGCCGAGGCGATCAGCAGATTGGCCAGCGCGACCAGCGTGGCGTCGCCCTGACGATGACCGTTCAGATCATTGATATTCTTAAAGTCATTGATGTCGAGCAGCGTCAGGGTGTAGGGCGTCCCGTCGGCATCAAGCGCAGCAATGTGTGCAGTGAACGATCGGCGATTCATGACCCCCGTCAGCGCATCAGTTCCGGCCAGCCTGAGCGCATTTTTTTCCGCACGCAGCGTGTTGCGGATCAGACCTGTGATAAGCAGCGCCGGAATAATCATTGCCAGTCCGGCAAACGAGGTGGAGGTCAGGATAAACCGTAGCCGCTCGCTGGTTTCAAAATCGGGATCATAGCTCAGGCCTAGCAGGCTGGAGATCCACGCCTCGAGCCCGAATTCCCACAGCGTGGAGAGTAAAATGATGGTCGCAATATTCAGCATTGCGAGCCAGAAAAGTTTCAGGCGCATGCGTTAGTTCCCGGTGATGGAAAGTGTCAGAGTTTTGTTTTAATTTTCAGTAAGAAACCGGGGCGTACTTCTCATACAATGCCTGCTAAGCAGCCGGCAATTATCACCCCTCCGCTATTTTTACTCATCGCATTCGCACGTTCTCACCCGCCTTACGGCAGTGAGACAGACGTTCTGCGAAGCCCGATGCGTCTCGGTTACGTCATCAATGTCGAATAGTGTTCTATCGGCAGCAGCGGCCAGATTAACAGGGCCGTCCGGTTAAATTTGTGCATTACGGCGGTTTTGACGGGTTACGCCGCTGGCGTATCGCGCCGCTGCACCGCGCGAAAAGGCGTACACTCGCCAGGCAATAAACAGCGATTTATCAGGATATTGGCCGGATTTTTACTCTTACCCCGAATATAATTTTTGAACTAAATGGGTGAGAAGGCGTGCGATTTTTAATCGCACGAAATTAAATAGTGATCAATTTAGTTAAACGTAACTCTCCAGAAGTGCTCTCTCCTGCCGATACCGGTTTATCCAATAAACTTTCCCGGAAAGAGAGATGAAAATTTCAACGCGCCTTAGCGCAGGTTTTGGCTTGCTTATTCTGCTGTTTATTATCTGTACCGGCACCGCGATTCACGCGCTGGATAGCGCTCGCGATGGTATGGATGAGGTGGTTAATGTCCGTTTGAAAAAGTACCAGACGGTGCTGGATATGCGCGGTGGCGTGCGGGATATGGCAATCGCGGTGCGTAACCTTGCTCTGCTGACCGATCCTGTTGCTATGAAGCCAGAATGGGAACGTCTGCAAAAACAGCGGGCGCTTTATATCAGCAACCGCGAAGCACTCTCAGGCATGATGCAGACCGACTCCGGACAGGCTGGACGTGAGGCGATGAGCAGAATCGAGTCCACTGAAGAGGCCGCCCTCTCCACGCTGATGACCGCCGGAAAACTGGGGATGGACAATCGTCAGCAGGAGGTCACCGACTATCTGTTAAAGGTGGCGCGTCCGGCTCAGCAGATCCTGCTGAAGGCGATAAACGATCTGACCGAGCTTGAGATGCGCAGCAGCCGGGATGCGGTGGTGGATAACGGCATCGCCATCGCCCGCACCACCTGGATACTGATCATCCTGGCGGTGCTCTCCGTGCTGGCTGCCGTCGTCACCTGCGCGTTTATTGTGCGGATACTGATGCGTCAGCTGGGCGGCGAACCGGTGCAGGCTCAGATGCTGGCTGCTGCGATTGCCGCCGGTGATCTCACCTCGCCGGTCACGCTGCGCCGTGGCGACAGCACCAGCCTGCTTGCCTCGCTCAGCGGCATGCAGACCAACCTGCGCGAACTGGTTACGCAGATTAAAGGGGCATCCGCCTCGGTGGCGCTGGCGGCCGATGAGATTTCGCAGGGCAATACCGAGCTTTCATCCCGTACCGAGCAGCAGGCTGCTGCGCTGCAGGAAACGGCCGCCAGTATGGAGCAACTCACCGCCACGGTAAAAAGCAACGCCGCGGGCGCGCATCAGACTGCCGGTTCAGCGCGCGAGGCCGCCACCCTGGCCCATGCGGGCGAAGCAGATGTCCAGCGCCTGTCAGAAACCATGCATGACATTTCGCTGAGTGCCGTTCGGGTGCGCGATATTACGTCGGTGATTGAAGGCATCGCTTTCCAGACCAATATTCTGGCGCTCAACGCCGCCGTCGAAGCGGCACGCGCCGGTGAAGAGGGTCGCGGATTTGCCGTGGTCGCGGGTGAAGTCCGCTCGCTGGCCCAGCGCAGCGCCACCGCAGCACGCGACATTAAGCAGCTGATTGAGCAGGCCGTGACGCAGGTCGAAGATGGCGTGACCGTGGCGGCCGGAACGGGTGAGCGCATCCTGAAGATTGTCAGCCGCGTCGGTGAACTGGCCGATGCCATGGACAACCTCTCCCTCTCCTCCGGAGAACAGATGCAGGGCATCTCCCAGGTCAGTATTGCGGTGAGTCAGATGGATGGCGTCACGCAGAATAACGCCGCGCTGGTGGAAGAGTCCTCTTCTGCGTCGCAGTCACTGCTGGCCCAGGCGCGCGACCTGCGCGGCATGGTAGAGACCTTCACCGTATAAGCCCTATCGGCGGGCGGCTTCAGCCTGGGTTAAATGCTGAAATTGTCCTGCCGATCTTCGCGGCGTTGCACCCGGCGCACGTTGCGCGCAAGGGTTGCGACCGGTTATATTGACTTCAATTTAATTTGACTCAATACTGTGCCGACTTTCAATCGGCGTCGCAGCTAAAGGCTTTTTCTCCCGCTGCGATAGCGCTTAAAGGTCTGGTGTTGTAAACCAGAAAAGAGATGCTGCCGAAATCAACATCTCCCCGAGATACTATTCGCGAGACTTCACGGCTGTCCAACAGCCTGGGGTCTGGCTGTCCCACCCCGGACTCAGAATGAGTAAAGATATGAATGATGAACCCGCGGGGTTCTCCGATACGCCTCCCGCCAGTGCAGCGCCTGAAACCATCGACCAGTTTCTCTGTTTTGCGCTCTACTCCGCCTCACTTGCCATGACAAAGCTCTATCAGTCGCGGTTAAAACCGCTGGGTCTGACCTATCCGCAATATCTGGTGCTGCTGGTGCTGTGGGAAAAAGATCGCC
This sequence comes from Pantoea sp. paga, assembly GCF_007558755.1. Taxonomy (NCBI): domain Bacteria; kingdom Pseudomonadati; phylum Pseudomonadota; class Gammaproteobacteria; order Enterobacterales; family Erwiniaceae; genus Pantoea; species Pantoea sp. paga. The sequence continues at coordinate 73,770 of NZ_VLTF01000001.1, read as the reverse complement.
TGACCGTCTCTGATATTGGTGCACGCGTCCGGCTTGATTCCGGCACGCTCAGCCAGCTTCTGAAGCGGCTGGAAAGCGCGGGCATTATCTGCCGCCAGCGTGACATGGGAAATGATGAGCGCCGGGTGCTGGTCTCTCTGACAGAACAGGGCCACCAGCTTAAAGTCGCGGCGGCTGGCGTCCCGGCTGATATGATCTCGGTGATGGATACCGCCTGTAGCGAACTCGGTGATCTGACGACTCAGGTGGCAACGCTGCGTGAAAAGCTGCTTAAGGCCCTGCCATGATGCCGGCTTATCATAAACCTGTGAGCAGGCTGATAAAGCTGAATCGCCTGAGTGTTGCCCCTTCAGATGCTATTCAGCAGAACGGTTGCGCTGGAGTTTCTATTGAGTACTGATAAACCGGCAGATATGGCTGACGTCCATGCCGTAGTAGGAGAGGCTGTGTCGAGCCTGCTGAAGTCAGGCAAGACGGCAGGCATACAGGAAATAATCGCATTCCTGCAGCATCAGCAAGCACGGTCGGTAAACGGTCAGCGAGAGGTCTACGCCAGAGCCGTGCGTATTGTGATGGCCATGATTCGCTGAAGTGTCACTGACCGGCTGAACGACGGCTTTTTAATCGCCTGAACACCTATCAGCTGCGATATTTTTGCGCGGAATACATAAAAGTCCGGGTGCAGCCGGGCGGTCCTGTTTAACAGCATAACACTCGCCTGTTAATTCCTTTTAGGCAGGACCACCCCTCTACCGGCCCTTTCATCCGCCCGGCTTAAACGCCTTTATTCACCCTGTGCCGCTCGGGCAACCTCTTTCACGGCATTCTCCACGCGCTCTGAATCTTTCTGAATGCTGGCAATCACCTCTCCCGCTTCACGCATCAGCATAACGCCCTGACTGGTACTCGCCAGCGAGGTTTCAATCCCCGCAAAACCTCTCTGGCCAACTGATTATTCCCCACCACTACCCGTTCAATCTCCTCAGTCGCGCTACTGACTGAGGCTGCCAGGTTACGGACTTCTGCCGCCACCACAGCAAAACTGCGGCCCGATGAGCCTGCCCGCGCCGCTTCAATAGCGGCATTAAGTGCAATAAGTCGGGTCTGCATGGCAAAACGTCTGATGGTTTCAACCATGCCATCAATGCTGTCAGACTGGCTGTTAAGGCGGGTAACATCTGCCGACACAACGCTCATCTCTGCGGCAATCTGGCTGATCATCTGAATGCTGTTGTCGATAACATCCGCACCCGCCTGTGCGCTTCCCCGCGTCTGAGCGGCCATATTCCATGCCTTTAACGCCGCATCAGATTCCTGCTGATTACGTAGCACCTGTTCCGTAACATCGCTGGCGAATTTAACAATTTTAGTGAGCTGTCCGTCACTGTTAAACACCGGATTGTAGGTCGCTCTGAGCCAGAGCGGTTCGCCACGCCGGTTAAGGCGGGGAAACTGACCCGAGAAGAATTCGCCCTGATTCAGTCGCGCCCAGAACTGGCGGTATTCATCGCTCTGAGAGAGGCTCTTTGAACAGAATAACCGGTGATGCTGCCCTATTACCTCAGTAGCCTGATAACCAGTGGCCTTGAGAAAGTTGTCGTTTGCTTCGAGTACGTGCCCGTCAGGGCTGAAGGCGATCACCGCCATGGAGCGGCTGATGGCATTAATGATCGACGTCTGCTCCAGGGATGACTGCATCCTTTCAGAAATATCAGCGGCAATTTTAATAATTTTAAAGACCCTGCCGCGTCGGTCAGTCACCGGAATATAGCTCGCCTCAAGCCAGACCGGACGCATGCCGCTGGCCAGCCGCAGAAATTTGTCACTGTAGCTTTCGCCTGCCGCCAGGCGCTGCCAGAACCGTTGATATTCTGGTGAGTTAACCAGTGCAACCGGACAGAACATGCTGTGATGCTGACCCACGATTTCATCTGCCCGGTATCCCATGGTGGCCAGAAATAGCGGACTGGCTTTCTGAATAATTCCAGCAGGCGTGAACTCAATTACGGGCATAGCGCGCCCCAGCGACTGGAATGACGCGGCAGAATGCAAGCCACGCTGACGATAAAAAGAAGGGAGAAGGCATTTCAGAAAATTCAGACGCATCAGCAGGACCAGAAGAAGTTGGAATTGCTGTAGTTATCGGCATTCAGGCGACGCGCGTTATACATCGCTGTGATAGTCGCGGCTGATGATTGCAACATGATGTTACTGGTAGCGCGGTGCAGGATCGGCCCGCCCACAATCCGGGCAAACACATCCGGCAACGTGCGTCGTTCTGCTCGCTACAGTGTGGCGCCACCGGGAGCCATCAAATCATAGCGATCGTTCTGCGGGGCCTCGTCCACGGTCATCGGTGGCTGAATTTTCAGGGTGATCCAGTTAGAGGTCACACGCTGCTGCTTGCTGTCCTCCAGCGTTACCGACAGGCGATATTCGTTGCTGGCGTCTGGCGACGGATCCCACTGCGGTAAGATCACACTCCAGCCCTGCGGATCGGCGTTACTGGCAGGAGGTGTCAGGCTCAGCGCCTGCGTATCGCCCTGCCAGCTTACCGCCTTGATAGTATTGCTGGCGCGCACCTGCAGCTTCAGCGGCAGACTCTCGCCACTGCTTAACTGCCAGGGCGGTGTGGCCAGAAACACGGACAGCGTTTTGCGCTGACGGAAAGCGAGCACCGGCGTATCACTGCGGGTGACGGTATCGTAACGGCTGCCGCGCAGGGAGTGCGCCTCAGCGACGTTTCCGGCATCGAGCTGACGTCGCAGCGCCACGCCAAAGCGATAGTTGAGTTTCAGCCCCAGCTGATCCTGGCTCTCACCGGCGCTGCTGGTTTTATGGGTAGCAGACAGCGTCACCAGCGGCACGGGGGTGTAAGAGAGACCAAAAGACATGGCGGAGGGATTGTGATAGCGGTTGCCGCTGTTAAACAGATCGACATTCTCACCCAGATATTGCTGATAGCTCACCGAAACGCCCAACTGACGATAAAAGGGCAGATAGCTCTGGCTGGTAATATCGTAGCCGCGCGCCATGCGCTGCTGCTGCGAATCGTCCAGATTTTTCCAGCCGGAAAGCGGCTGATAGTAGTTGGCCGAGAAGCGCATTGAATCGCTCCACGCTTCCGTGCCCACAGAGGCGCGCTGCAGACCGCTGCTGAACACGCGGTCAACAAAGCCGTTGTAACCCAGCAGCCAGTCACCGGCATCCCAGCGTTGCCCCAGTCCCGCATTGCCAACCAGGCCATCGCCGGTATCGTGCAGACCAAGCTGGCTGAAGGTGAGCCGGCTGTTTTCGTCGGCCAGTGCGCTGAAGAGATCGCCGCCGGTGCCAGTGAAGTTTCCGTTCATGTCGACTTTCAGATCCAGCTGCGCGGTGCCGTAAGGGGAAAGCAGTGACTGCCCTTCGCTCTCAACCCGATCGGCCACTTCATCGCGCAGATGATTGAACGCCCAGACGCCCGCCTGCTGACCAAATGTGACATTGCTGTCGCTGTTGTTACTCGCTTCACCGATACTTTTGGCCACGGCCGCCAGCTTTTTGCTCCACTCTTCATCCTGATCGCTGGCACCGCCGAGCGTCGGCAGCGACTGACTGTAGCGCGCAGGATCGTCGAATGGCGTCTCTGACACCGCTGTTTCAGTCTGAAAAGCGCGGGCGCTCTGCGTGGCAGTCAGCGACAGCGCAATCAAAGAGAGAACCCCTGTTTTCCGTATCATGTCACCCGGCACATTGATTAGTTCGTAGCTGCAATTAAAGAAAAATCATCAGCTATTACCTTAACATATTGTGACGGCGATGCAGGACAGCAGCGGCGAATTGTGCATATAACAGAAAAGTCCGGGTCAGAAAAAGGCCTGCGTTTACAGCAGGCCTGCGATCTCTCACCGCATCAGGAGAAGATTAAACCGCCATCCACATTGATGGTCTGCCCGGTGATGTAGCGCGCATCCTCTGATGCCAGAAACGCCACCAGGCCGGCAACATCTTCCGGCTGACCGGCACGCTTCAGCGGAATGTTTTGCACCCACTCCGCCATCAGCTCCCCTTTGCCGTAGGTTTTCTCCTCGCTGCTGAGGATCTCGCCCCAGACGCGATCGTTGTAATCCCACATCTCACTCTCAATGATGCCGGGACAAAAAGCGTTGACCGTAATGTTCCACGGCGCCAGTTCCAGCGCCAGACTCTGGGTAATGCCTATTACCCCCATTTTACTGGCGGCGTAGTGCGGCGTGTAAATAAAACCCTGTCGTCCCTGTCCCGATGAGGTGTTGATCAGGCTGCCGCTGCGCTGCTGCACCATATATTTCGCCGCTTCACGGCAGCAGAGCCAGACGCCGGTGGTGTTAACCGCCAGAATCCGCTCAAAGTCGCTTTTCGGCATGGTGTCGAAGCGGTCGATGGTGATCACGCCCGCATTCTGTATCGAGACGTCGATCTGACCAAAGCGTTCAAAGGCCTGCTGATAGAGCTGCTGCACCGCAGCTTCATCCGTGACATCGACCTGCAGCGCCAGAATCTCACTGCCATACTGCTGCTGAAGCTGGTCAGCTGTAGCGAACACCCGGTCAGCATTCGACACCATCACCAGCCTGGCCCCGTCGCGGGCGAAACGCGCCGCGATCCCGGCCCCGATGCCACGACAGGCACCGGTTATCACCACTGTTTTTCCACGTTGTTCGCGGCTCATAATCGCTCCTGTTAACTGTGACGAACATCAGTAAGGGGGGCTGCCTGCTGCTTTTTTTCATGGCGACGCAGCAGCACCACTTTGCTTTGCAGACGTTGCTGGAACTGGTCGATGACCACCGCAGTCACAATCACCAGACCTTTGATCACCATCTGCCAGAAATCGCTGACGCCCATCATCACCATGCCATCCGCCAGGAAGACGATAACGAAAGCGCCAATAATCGAGCCGGAAACCCGGCCACGTCCACCCGCCAGCGCTGTGCCGCCCAGCACGGTGGCACCAATGGCGTCCATCTCAAACATGTTGCCGGTCATCGGGTGCGCGGTCTGCAACTGAGAGGCCACCACCAGTCCGACGAGTCCGGCGCAGAGGCCGGAAAAGGCGTAGACAAAAACTTTCACCTTGATAATCGGCACGCCCGCCAGTCGCGCGGCGGACTCATTGCCGCCAATGGCGTAGATATAACGACCCAGCGGGGTTTTGCGCGTCAGGTAGAGGCCGAGCAGTAAAAAGCCGAGCATCAGCCAGATCGGCAGGTAAACGCCCAGTACGGTGCCGGAACCAAGCAGCGAAAAGCCGGTGTTGCCCAGCGCGGGCACTCCCACCAGGTTGGCGTAGGTGCCGCCGTCGTTGAACAGCAACGCCGCACCGCGCGCCACATACATCATGCCCAGGGTGCAGATAAAGGGTGCAACGCCCAGTCGGGTGATCACCGTGCCGTTAATCAGCCCCACCAGCACGCCAAAGATGGCCACGACCAGAATCACTTCAGGCACGTTGAGAAACAGCGTATTGCCGCCCCACAACGGGATGCCATTGGTGAGCAGTGCGCCCGCCACCATGCCGCAGATCCCGGCGACCGCACCCACCGAGAGATCGATACCGCCGGTCAGGATCACCAGCGTCATACCAATGGCCAGCAGGCCGGTAATCGCCACGTGCTGCGTCATGATCAGCAGGTTAGAGGGGGTGAGAAAGTTCGGCACCATCACGCTGAAAAAGCCGACCACAATCAGCAACGCAATAAAGGTGCGGGCCTTCAGCAGGTACATATAGAGCAGATATTTTTGGTTCATTACATTCTCCGGCCAGCTTAGAGCCTGGCCCACCAGGCGTAATTGTTGCAGGCAGTCTGGACACGGACAGCGCGGAACAGCCGGCACGTACACGCAGTACGTAAGGATTACTCGCTGTGCTCGCCCCTTCAGGGCCGCCCTGACGGGCGTTCAGGTTGCTAAAGCAGCCTGTGTGACCTCTGCCCAGGTTCAGACGGACAAATAAAATAGCCTGATGGGTCAGGCTCTTAATCCTGCGGGGTTGATGCCGCAATCAGATGTTCTCGCGTCGCCGCTGCGCGCGGCAGATCGGCAGTAATCCGGCCATCGGCCATCACTAAAATGCGGTCCGCCAGCGCCATCACCTCATCCAGTTCAGAGGAGGAGAACATCACTGCCAGCCCCTGCTGTGCCAGATTGCCAATCAGGTGATAGACGTCGGTTTTGGCACCCACGTCGATACCGCGCGTTGGCTCATCCAGCAGCACCACCTGCGGCCCGGTCATCAGCGCTTTACCCAGCACCACCTTCTGCTGATTACCGCCGCTCAGCGCCGTAACCGGCAGGTCGGGATCGCTGACTTTAATCGCCAGATGGCCGATCATCTCACTGACCCGCTGCTGCTCCCTGGCAGGATTCAACAGCCCCAGCGCACGTCGAAAACCGCGCAGGCTGAAGTCAGAGAGCGTCATGTTGGCGGTGACCGACATCAGTTCAATTACCCCTTCGCCTTTGCGATCTTCGGGCACCAGCGCTATTCCACTTTTCAGCCGCTGCTGGAAGCTGCGTTTCGCCAGATCCCTGCCCGCCAGCCGAACCCGGCCTGACTGACAGGGCATCAGGCCAATCAGCCCCTTAAACAGCTCGGTGCGTCCGGCCCCCAGCAGGCCATAAATGCCGATCACCTCGCCTTTGCGCAGCGTAAAACTGACCTCATTCAGCTTGTAACCGCCGTTCTGATGCAGCGCAGTCAGGCACTCTACCTCCAGCACCGTTTCCCCCTGTGGCGCAGGCTGATAGTCGAACTGCTTTTTCTTGTCACCCACCATCTGGGCGATAATCCACGGCACGCTGGCGTCCCGTACCTCGCGCTCACTGATAAAACGGCCATCGCGGAAAATGGTGATGTGATCGCCAATCTCCATCAGCTCTTCCAGCCGGTGAGAGATGTAGATAATGGTGACACCGCGCCGCTTAAGCTGGTCGATGACGTTAAACAGCACTTTCACTTCAGACTGGCTCAGGGCGCTGGTCGGTTCATCCATGATAAGTACCCGGGTATCCTTCGACAGCGCCCGGGCAATCTCCACCAACTGCTGATGACCAATACCCAGCTCACCCAGCGGCGCGTAAGGATCGACATCCAGCTGCAGCCGCTCCAGCAGCGACTTTGCCAGTGCGTACTGATACTTTTCATTGATCACCCCGCGCTGGAAATACTCATTGGCGATAAAGATGTTGTCCATCACGTTCATGTTGGGAAACAGATTCAGCTCCTGAAAAATGATGCTGATCCCCTGCTTCTCCGCCTGATGTGTGGAGTTCAGCGACACCACCTTGCCATCCAGCAGAATCTCGCCCGACGACGGCGTCTCTACACCCGCCAGCATCTTCATCATGGTGGACTTACCGGCACCGTTCTCACCGATCAGCACGTTAACTTTATTGCGGTAGACCCGATAACTGACCTGATCGAGCGCGGTAACGCCGGGATAAAGACGCGACACGTTGCGCGTTTCGATAATCACGTCGCCGGACTGTTGCGGTTGAGGATTTTGCATCTGCCGCTCCTTATTGCCGGGTGATCGCAGCCGGAGTGATATCCGGCAGCTGCTGCGGAATGTCCCAGCTGCTGAACACGCCGGAGACCCTCACTTTATCGCCCACCTTCGGTGCAAACTGCTGCATCAGAGTGGAGGCGTGCTGGTTAATCGCCTTGCCGTAATCACCAAACAGCACCTGGTCATTGAAGTCCTGATAGCTCACGCCTTTGTAGACATCCCGCAAAGCGGTGCCACGGATGATTGGCCCGACCTGAATAGTGACACTGTCACCTGATTCATCTTTCACGGTCATCTTTCCGCTGCGTGACGTGGTATTCACGGCGGTCACCTCGCCGCTGACCGAGATGCTGAAGACACAGGGATTCTCAGCCTGGCTGCGATAGCCGTAGCTCTGACAGGCACTGTCGAAGTCTTTGGCAGACTGCAGCGACTTCATCAGCGTCGCCAGCGGTTTAGCCTCTGCCTGAACCTGTGGCACCAGTTTCTGCTGCCAGAGCTGGTCGATGTTCGCCATTTTCGGATTGGGGGGATTTTTCAGGGCAGCCAGCTCCTGCTGCGACACAATTTTGCAGCCGCTTAACAGCAAGACCACCAGCGTCAGCCAGACTCTTCGGGACATCATCTTCTCCCTGGCGCCCGCTTTCGCAGGCGCGACAGCGTTTAATTACGACTTGTAGTTAAAGTCCTGTACACCTTTAGCGTTTTCCGGGGTAATCAGAATGCCGCGGAACATCACCCGCTGTTTTTCCGGCTTCACGCCCTTCTGAATGAAGTTATCGAGATCGGTCACCCCTTCAGCGGCAATCGCCTGCGCCTGCAACATCACCGTGGCTTTCAGCGTGCCCGCTTTCACCGCATCGCGTTCGTCGTTGCTGCCATCAATGCCCACCACGATCACATCGTTGCGACCGGCCGCCTTCAGCGCGGCAATGGCGCCCAGCGCCACCGGGCCGTTACCGCAGATCACCCCTTTCACATCCGGATGGGCCTGCAGGATGCTGTCCATAATGCGCTTGCCGTCGATCAGGGTGCCTTTGGCATCCTGACGCGCCACGCTCTGCATATCAGGATACTGATCCAGCACCTGATGGAACGATTTCGAGCGTGTCACGCAGTTGTTGTCCGCCAGGTTACAGGCGAGTTCGGCGTACTTGCCCTTTTCGCCCATCTTTTCAACAAAGACGTTGGCAACGTCTGAACCCGCCTGGAAGTTGTTGTGGGTGATCTGCGCCAGCGCCACGTCATCCACCGGGATTTCGCGGTTGATTAGCACCACCGGAATTCCGGCATTTTTGGCTTTTTTAATCGCCGCCACGCTGGCGGTGGAGTCGGCGTTATCCAGCACGATACCCTGCACTTTTTTACCGATAGCGGCGTCGATCAGTTCGCTTTGTTTCTTCACATCTTCGCCGTGCGACAGCACCGTCGTTTTGTAACCCAGTTCCTGCGCTTTGAGATTGGCGCCTTTGGCTTCGGAGGCGTAGTAGGGATTATCGAGTGAGTTAACCAGAATCATAATGGTGCCCTTTTCGGCGGCAAACGCCGCCTGCGAAACCAGACAGGCAGCCACGGCAGTGCACAGCAAGGTACGGTTTTTCATGATGTTCTCTCTTATCGTTATGGCAGGGTATGAATTCCCGGGTGCTGGATTGGCCTTACCAGATGGTAAAGCCCCCATCGATCATCAAATCGGCGCCGGTGATCATGTCGCTGCCGTTGCTGGCGAAAAACAGCACCGCAGCGGCGATCTCATCGGTATAGGCAAAGCGTCCGAGCGGAATCAGCTTCTTCATCTGCTCGCCCTTCTCGCCGCGCCAGGCCTTTTCGCCCATCGGCGTCAGCACCACGGTGGGCGACAGGGTGTTAACGTTGATGCGATGCGGAGCAAACTCTTTGGCCATCACTTTGGTCATGCCCAGCAGGCCCGCTTTGGCTGAGGTGTAGGCGACATGGTTGTCGATAGCGATGGATGCCGCCTGGGAGGCGATATTAATAATTTTGCCGCCCGCACCGGCACGGATCATCAGCCGTGCGGCGGCCTGTGAGCAGAGAAAAGGCCCGGTGAGATTCACCGCAATTTGCTTCTGCCACTCGGCAAAATCGGTCTCGATCACCGGCTGCAGCATCACGTAGCCTGCGCAGTTCACCAGGATATCGATCCGGCCATAGTGGGAAACCACATCGTTAAAAGCCTGTTCAACCGACGCGGGATCGGTAACGTCACAGCAGACAAACTGCACCCGCTCGCCGGGGAAATCTGCCTTCAGGCTGGCGACCTTCTCTGCTTCAAACGGCGGATAGAGTAGTGCCAGACTCGCTCCCTTCTCCAGCAACATGCCATTGGTCGCCATCGCGATACCGCCCAGCCCGCCGGTCACGACGGCCACTTTGCCGGCCAGATTCATTGCGGTATCCACGCCGTAGCGCAGGTTTACGTCATATTCACCACTCATCCCACTCTTCCCCTCAGATTTTTGCCGATGCCGTTGACTCACTCATTTTCGAACAAAAATATAAGCTATCGAAAAGAAACGTTGTGTGGAGCAGATCAAATTTCGACCATCTGCCCTGCAAAGCGGCTTATCTGATTGAAAAGACGTGATCTGGCTTCCAGTCCCGAAATAAAGGCGGCTGGCTGCAAACCGGAAAGCATGAGAGATTCAATAACCTGCACATTTTATATTTTCGTTCGAAAATCAAAGGCAGATCAGGCTATCTCGCATTCATAAAAATGGCGCGTTAAACTCAGCCACAAAGACCTTGTTCGCCCGACTTCTCAGGTTATTGGAAAAGGGAGCATTTCGATTGAAAAGCAAAAGTGAGCAGTTCGCTGACATGCAGCAACGCCGCGAGAAAATTCTGGAGATGATCCGTGAGGATGGCACGGTCACGGTTAAAGCTTTAACGGAGACCTTTGGACTGACCGAAGCCACCTTACGCAGCGATCTGCGCATGCTGCAAAAACAGGGCTTTGTGCAGCGCTACCATGGTGGCGCGACGCTGATGACGGGCAAACAAAATACCGGAGCGATGCTGCTGGAGCGGCAGACGCATCTGGAAGAGAAAGAGGCGATAGGCCGGCTGGCGGCGCAGCATATCGAAAATGGCGACACGGTGATTTTCGATTCCGGCACCACGACCACCGCGATCACCAATGCCATCAGCCACATCCGCCGCCTGTCGGTCGTGACAACCGCGGTGAATATCGCCCTGAAACTGGGTGGCGAGCCGGGGATCAACATCCTGCTGACCGGCGGTACCTTTAAATTTCCGACGCTCTCTACCTCCGGCGAAAAGGCGGCCAGCTTCTTCGAAAACGTGCTGGCCGGTAAACTCTTCCTGGCGACCGCCTGCATCTCGCCGCGTCTGGGCCTGAGCTTCCCCAGTGAAACTGACATCAAGGTAAAACTGGCGATGATCAAATCTGCCAGCACGGTTTACGTGGTCGCTGACTCCAGCAAAATAGACAAGGTTTCGATGTTCGCGCTGCCCTGTGACTGGAGCAATATCCACTACCTGATCACCGACAGCGGCATCAGCACTGCGCAGGTCAAAGCGTTTGAAGCACTAGGCGTGAAAGTGCTGGTGGCCCCGCTGAAGCGGGCGATGTAATGTAATGCCTGTCGAAACAATATCGATTCAGCCACTCGCTGTCATCAGACAGCCACAGGATTAAGTTACGCTCCAGAGCGAATGCTAAGCAGGGATGTAACGGATGATAAAACGATGAAAAACGAGATTTTCGAGCGCAGGAAAGCGCGGGCTTTAGCCCTGATGGCAGCGAAGAAAATATGGCCGAGTAACTCTGCTCCGCCATTACATCGTTTGTTATGGAAAATGAATATCCATCTTCCACCCCCGGGTTTTACTCCGTTCTGGCTCAATCTTGTGGTGTTTGCCAGCATGTACACGCTGATGATGCCACTGCTGCTCTTATTGCCTTCTCTTCCGGGCGTGTCTGACGACAATTATTCGCTGATACCCAATCTGATCGCAGGCCTGTTCTTCGGTACGACAATGGCACTGTTTCACGCATATCGAAAAAAAGTTCACAACCTGCCTGCGTGGGAGGAGCTTTAAAGCCAGCTAAAGCTCCGTCGTCTTTTATACAGTTCACCTGCACGACGCACCGTCTTGCCAACCCCAGCCGGCCTTCCCACACTTCACTGCTCTTTTCGCCCTGCTCGGGCACTTCCACTCTCATCAACCGCACTCAATCCAGACCTGATCCCGAAAAATCCGCACCAATGCCAATAGTGCAGGTAAGGCCTGCCTGAAGAGCAAAGTGTGCGAGCCAGGGATGGCGAGCCCAGTCCGCAGGGATGCGGGATCCCTTTGCGGTCAGGCAGGCCTTTCCTGCACGCCGCACCGTCTTGCCAACCCTGGCCTGCCTTCCCACACTTCACTGCCCTTTTCGCCCTGCTCGGGCACTTCCACTCTCATCAACCGCACTCAATCCAGACCTGATCCCGCAAAACCCGCACCAATGCCAACAGTGCAGGAAAGGCCTGCCTGAAGAGCAAAGTGTGCGAGCCAGGGATGGCGAGCCCAGTCCGCAGGGATGCGGGATCCCTTTGCGATCAGGCAGGTCTTACCTGCACGACTCACCGGCTCTTCAAACCATTCCTGCCTTCTCACCCTAACAAACCTGCACCTAATACCGACCCGCTCCCGTAAAACCCCGCACCAATGCCAACAGTGCAGGTAAGACCTGCCTGAAGAGCAAAGTGTGCGAGCCAGGGATGGCGAGCCCAGTCCGCAGGGATGCGGGATCCCTTTGCGATCAGGCAGGCCTTTCCTGCACAACGCACCGGCTCTTCAAACCATTCCTGCCTTCTCACCCAAACAAACCTGCACCTAATACCGACCCGCTCCCGCAAAACCCCGCACCAATGCCAACAGTGCAGGTAAGGCCTGCCTGAAGAGCAAAGTGTGCGAGCCAGGGATGGCGAGCCCAGTCCGCAGGGATGCGGGATCCCTTTGCGATCAGGCAGGTCTTACCTGCACGCCGCACCGTCTTGCCACACCGTTCCTGCCTGCCAGCAAAAGCCCGCACCTGCAGCCCCGTCACCCCACCGCCTGCACCTGCATCCGCACCTGCAAATCCGCCCGATAAAACCGCACCACTTCACCCACCATCAGCAACGACGGAGACACCGGCTTATCCCGCGCCACCGTCTCCGCTAATCCCCCCAGCGTGGTAATCAACACCCGCTGATCGGGCCGGGTCCCATTCTCAATAATCGCCACCGGCGTCTCCGCATCACGTCCCTGCGCCTGCAACTGCGCACTAATCGACGCACTCCAGCTCAACCCCATATAAAACACCAGCGTCTGATTCACCGCCGTCAGCGCAGCCGCCTCCAGCTGCGGCTCGCCATTCCGCCCATGCCCGGTAATCAACCGCAAAGACTGCGCGCAATCCCGATGCGTCAATGGAATCCCGCTGGCTGCCGCACAACCCACGGCCGCCGTAATCCCTGGTACGACCTCACAGCGAATCCCGGCCTGCTGCACGCTCACCATCTCCTCGCCTCCGCGACCAAAAACAAACGGATCGCCCCCCTTCAGTCGGATCACATTGCGTCCACTGCGCGCGAGTTCCACCAGCAACTGATTAATCTGCGCCTGCTTCAGACCATGCTGCCCCGGCTGCTTACCCACATCGATACACAACGCCTGCTCCGGCACCTCCGCCATCACCGCGTCACTCACCAAACGGTCATATACCACCACCTCAGCACGCTGCAGCAACCGCAACGCCTTAACGGTCAGCAGTTCCACATCGCCAGGGCCCGCACCCACCAGCCACACCGCGCCCTGTTGCGACACGGCATCCACCGGGGCCAGTAACTTATCCAGAGAATCAATTGCTCGTGTCATCATTCCTCCGACATCACTTTGGACAGCAACAACTGCTTCAGCTCCGGAATACAGGAGCCGCACTGCGTGCCGCACTTTAGCTTCTCGCCCAGCGCCTGAGTCGTACGACACCCCTGCGCCACCGCCTGCAAAATCGTCTGCTCACCCACCGCCATACAGCTGCAAATAATCCGTCCCGAGGCCCCGCCCTGCGCGGCCTGTCCTGCCAGTACACCGTGCCGCCCTGCTGCATCCTGTGGCGCATGACTAAAGGCCTCGGCGACCCACGCGCTATCAATCGACGGCAACACGGAGCCGGCATAAAACGCCAGCTGCAACTCGCCGTCACGCCATGCCAGCAACCGGTAATCATTGCCGCTGCCGGTCGCAACCTGCCTGTGACAGCCTGAAAGAACAACCTGCTTGTCCAGCCAGACCTGCGGCGAACCTTCGCCCGCCACCGCATAACGCTGCACCGCCAGATAGGGGGTACGCGCCCAGTAACGCAACCCTGTGGGCTGTGCTATCCCGCGCTGCCACAGCCAGCCCTGCCAGCTCACCGTCAACGGCAGAATCCGCACCGACGTCTGCTTCAGCGCGGGCTGCCCCGAAAACGGACAGGCACGGGCGGCCACCAGCAAATCAACGTGACTCTGCTGACTGAACTGCCGGTTCCAGTGCATCGGCACAAACAGCTCGCCCCGACGCATCCCGGCATCGACACGCACCCGCACGCTAATCCAGCCCTGAACAGACTGTACCCGCGCCAGCCCGCCCGCCGTCACGCCATACGCTGCCGCATCAGCCGGATGCAGCGCGACAAACGGTTCATCGCAATGCTGCATCAGACGCGGCACCAGCCCGGTACGCGTCATGGTGTGCCACTGATCGCGCACCCGTCCGGTATTCATCAGCAACGGATACGACGGTTCGCGCGGGGCGACTACGGGCGTGGCCGGCACCCGCAACCGGGCCTTACCATCCGGATGAAAAAACCGACGATTGCCAAACAGCCGGGCGCTGCCCTGCGGACAGGCAGCGTTAACCGGCCACTGCACCGGACGCAGCGCATCCCAGTCAGCGTTACTCAATTGCACCAGGCCGCTGATATCAAACGCCCGATCGCCCCGGTTCTCAAAACCTGACAACGCCGCATGCTCACGGAAAATCTCTGCCGGATGCTGCCAGTTAAAGCCTTTATCAAACCCTAAACGCTGGGCCACCTGCGACAGCAACCACCAGTCAGGCCGGGCGTCACCGGGTGCGGCGGCAAAAGCGCGCTGACGTGAAATACGCCGCTCGGAATTGGTCACCGTGCCGTTCTTCTCGCCCCATCCCTGGGCGGGCAGCAGAATATCGGCAAAGGCGCTGGTATCGGTCTGCGCCATCACATCTGACACAATCACCAGCGGACAGGCCGCCAGCGCCTGCGCGACGCGGTTGCCCTCCGGCATCGACACCGCCGGATTGGTGCCCATAATCCACACTGCTTTCACCGTGCCATCCATCAGTGCCCGGAAAAGATCCAGCGCAGTCAGCCCCGGTTCCCGGGCAATGGCCGGACTGCGCCAGAAACGCTGCACCCGTTCGCAATCCGCTTCAGTAAAATTCATGTGCGCCGCCAGCTGATTCGCCAGGCCACCCACCTCCCGTCCGCCCATGGCATTTGGCTGTCCGGTCAGCGAAAAAGGACCACAGCCCGCGCGGCCTATTTTGCCCGTCAGCAGATGCAGATTAAGAATCGCCTGGTTATTGTCGCTGCCGGTGGCCGACTGATTAATCCCCATGCACCACAGCGTCAGCACCCGCTCGTACTGGCTGAACAGCTGGAAAAAGTGCGCGACCTGCTGCACGGTTAAGTCACATGCCTCTGCCACTCGCGCCATATCCCACTGCGCTGCGGCGGTCAGCGTCTCGTCCACGCCATTCAGGTGCGGCAACATGCTGGTATCAATGCCATCCTGCTGCGCCAGCCAGTGCAGCAGACCGGAAAACAACGCCGTATCGCTGCCGGGCCGCAACGGCAGGTGGAGATCGGCCTGATCGCAACTCGCCGTGCGCCGCGGATCGATAACGACAATACGCATCGCCGGACGTTGCAGCTTCGCCTGCATCAGCCGCTGCCACACCACCGGATGCGCCCAGGCAGCATTAGACCCCACCAGCAGCACCAGGTCGGCCTGCTCCAGATCCTCATAGCAGCAGGGCACCGCGTCGGCCCCCAGCGCCCGCTTATAACCGACCACCGCCGACGCCATGCAGAGCCGCGAATTAGTATCGATATTGGCTGCACCGATGTAGCCCTTCATCAGCTTATTGGCGACGTAGTAATCCTCCGTCAGCAGCTGGCCGGAGCCGTAAAACGCCACCGCCTGCGGGCCATACTGATCAATCACCGCGCGTAATCCTGCCGCTGCTGCATCCAGCGCAGCGTCGAGGCTGATACGCTGCCCGTTAACCTCGGCGTTCAGCAAACGTCCTTGCGGCGTCAGGGTCTGGCCCAGCGCTGCGCCTTTGACGCACAACCGACCTGCATTCGCGGGATGGTGCGGATCGCCAATTACGGTTGCCTGATGAGGTCCCTGCGGCGTGACGCAGACACCACAGCCGACGCCGCAATAGGGACAGGTGCTGTTCATGATGCCTGCGCCAGCTGATCCAGCGGGCGATTTGCCAGCCAGATCTGACCCGCTTCCAGCTTCACCGGCCAGCAGCGCAGCTGATGCTGCGGGTTATCCAGGCTCTGCCCGTCACGCAACCGTATCCGCTGCTTATAGAGCGGGGAGATCACCACCGGCTCGCCGCCCACATCGCCCAGAATCCCGCGCGACAGCACGCTGGCGTCGCTGCCAGGTTCGCGGTCTTCCAGCGCAAAAAGCGCATCGCCAAAGCGGAACAGCGCAACACGTTCGCTACCCAGTCGCGCCCCGATCCCCGCCTGCTGCGGAATCGCCTCCAGCACGCAGATGGCGCTCCACGGCTCGGCGGGCATCTGCAGCAGCGGACGAGCGGCAACGGCCTCCGGCTGACGCTGACCGCGCACCCGGCTGTAGTGCAGCGTCTCATCCGGGCGATCGCTGTTGACCGTAGGGGTAAACAGCGCAAGTCGCGACGGGTCCGCCAGCGTGGTCTGCCACTCGCACTGATACGCGTCCACTACCCGCTGCATCTCCTGCTCCAGCGTCGCGCCCAGCCCGAGGCTATCCTCAATCACCACCTGACGCAGATAGTCCAGGCCGCCTTCCAGATTGTCCATCCAGACGCTGGTGCGCTGCAGCCTGTCTGCGGTGCGGATATAGAACATCAGCAGGCGGTCGACATAACGCAGCAGCGTGGCATCATCGAGATCGCTGGCGAACAAGTCGGCGTGGCGCGGCTTCATGCCGCCATTGCCACACACATAGAGATTCCAGCCCTTTTCCGTGGCGATCACCCCGATATCTTTGCTCTGCGCTTCCGCACATTCGCGGGTACAGCCCGATACCGCCATCTTGATCTTGTGTGGGGCGCGCAGCCCTTTGTAGCGGTTCTCCAGCGCAATGGCGAAAGCGGTTGAATCCTGCACGCCGTAGCGGCACCAGGTCGACCCCACACAGGACTTCACAGTACGCAGCGACTTGCCGTAGGCGTGACCGGTTTCAAAACCCGCCGCCAGCAGCGTCTGCCAGATATCGGGCAGTTGATCGAGCCGCGCGCCAAACAGGTCGATACGCTGACCACCGGTGATTTTGGTGTAGAGATCGTAACGCGCCGCCACCTCGCCAATCGCGATCAGCCCCTGCGGCGTGATTTCGCCCGCCGGGACGCGCGGCACCACCGAATAGGTGCCATCTTTCTGGATATTGGCAAAATAGCGATCGTTGGTGTCCTGCAACGGCAGATGCGCCGGTTTTAGCAGATAGTCGTTCCAGCATGAGGCGAGCAGTGACGCCACCAGCGGTTTGCACACTTCACAACCCTGCCCCCGCCCATGCGACGCCAGCAGCGCATCAAAGGTTTTGAACTCACCGGCCCGCACCAGGTGATACAGCTCCTGGCGCGAATAGCTGAAATGTTCGCAAATATCTTTTTTGACCTCGACACCGAGGTTTTCCAGCTGAAACTCCATCACCTGCTTCACCAGCGCCGCGCAGCCGCCGCAGCCCGTGGCCGCTTTGGTGCAGCTCTTAATGCTGCTCATCTCACCGCATCCGCCTTTCACCGCCGCGCAGATATCGCCCTTGCTGACGTTGTGACAGGAGCAGACCTGGGCGCTGTCAGGCAACGCCGCAACGCCTGGCGCTTTCGGCGCACCGGCCAGTGCAGGCAGGATCAGGCTTTCTGGCGCGGTGGGCAGCGGTAACTCATTGAGCATCATCTGCAGCAGCGTGGCGTAGTCGCTGCTGTCACCGACCAGCACGCCGCCCAGCAGCCGGGTGCTGTCGGCAGAAACCACGATTTTCTTGTAGATGCCTTTTGGCCCGTCGGTCCAGTGATAGTGCTGACTGCCCGGCGTGCGGCCATGCGCGTCACCAAACGACGCTACCTCCACCCCCAGCAGCTTCAGTCTGGTACTCATGTCCGCGCCGCTGAAAGCGGTGGATTCAGCCGCCAGATACCCGGCCAGCACGCGTGCCATCTGATAGCCTGGCGCGACCAGACCAAAGATCTGACCGTTCCACAGTGCGCATTCACCAATGGCAAACACCTCTTCATCGCTGGTCTGGCAGCGATCGTTAATCTCAATGCCACCGCGCGGTCCCAGCGTCAGGCCCGCTTCACGTGCCAGCTCATCGCGCGGCCGGATACCGGCGGAGAACAGCACCAGATCGCCGGGTAAACTGCTGCCGTCAGCAAAGCGCAGCACCACGCTGCCGTCGGTCTGACGCTCAATCAGTTCGGTCTGTTTTGAGGTGTGAACCGTGACGCCCAGCGCATCGATCTTCTGGCGCAGCATCAGCGCCCCGCCCTCATCGAGCTGCACTGCCATCAGGCGTGGCGCAAACTCCACCACGTGGGTTTCCAGCCCGAGCTGCTGCAGCGCATTCGCCGCCTCCAGACCCAGCAGGCCGCCGCCAATCACAATGCCGCGCTGGCTATTGCGGGCGCATGCGGCTATGGCATCAAGGTCGTCCAGCGTGCGGTAGACAAAGCAGCGTTCGCCATCGTGGCCCGGCACCGGCGGTACAAAAGCACGCGAGCCGGTAGCCAGCACCAGCTTATCCCACGCCAGCTCATTGCCCGCGCTGTCACGCAGACTGCGCTGCTGACGATCGATCGCTACGACTGCGCAGCCGCTGCGCAGTTCGATGCCGTGCAGGGTAAAAAAGTCCGCGCTGACCAGCGACAGATCGTCGGCCGTTTTGCCGTTGAAATAGTCCGACAGATGCACCCGATCGTAAGCCTGCTGACGCTCCTCGCCGTAAACCACGATGTGGTAGTGCTGATGCAGTTCGCGGGCAACCAGCTGTTCAAGAAAGTGGTGACTGACCATGCCGTGACCCACCACGGCTAATACCGGTTTACTCATCTCAGGACTCTCTGCAGCCTGCGGCTGCGGTTCAGGTTGACGGGAATCGAACAGGGCTTCGAGCGTGACAGCTTCGGTGCGCAGCAGACGCGCCAGCAGCGCGGGACCCTGCCGGGTGTCGCCAGAGAGCAATACGCCACAGAGGCGGCCCTGACGAAGAAACAGACGGCGGTAGTCGCCGGAGATCGGATCAAAACTGCTGATGGAGGGCGCCTCACTGACGTCCCCGGCGCTGAACAGCGAAATACCACTGACTTTGAGCCGCGTCGCCTGCGGCTGGCTGACAAAATCCGCCAGTGGCGACCCCGCCAGCTGCGCGGCCAGAATCTGCGCCTGCATCAGGCAGGGTGCGACCAGGCCAAAGGTTTCGCCGGCAATTTCGCAGCACTCGCCTACGGCGTACACCGACGGGAGCGCTGTGCGTAACTGCCCATCGACCAGAATGCCGCGCTGACACGGCAGCCCCGCCGCCTGCGCCAGCGTTATCTCCGGCTGAACGCCGATGGCAATCACCACCTGCGTGGCGGCGCAGTGACGGCCGCTGGTCAGCGTCACACCCGCCTCGTCAATCGCCGTGAGTCCGCTGTTCAGCACGCAGCGGATACCGCGCTGCTGGAGTGACGTCAGCAACAGCTCGCCCGCCTTTGCATCCAGCTGGCGATCCAGCAGCCAGGGCTTGTGATGAACCAGCGTAACCTCACGTCCACGGGCACCGAGTGCCGCCGCCGCTTCAATGCCGAGAAAACCGCCGCCCAACACCACCACCGGTCCCTGGCCTGTCAGGAGTTGCCGGACGTCGGCGATACTGCGAAAACCCAGTACGCAATCCGCGTCGATGCCGGGAATGGCGGGCAAACGGGGCTGTGAGCCGGTGGCAAACACCAGCCGATCCCAGCCCAGCTGGCGATAATCGGTCTGCACTGTACGTGCCGCCAGATCGACCTGCAGCACGGTTTCGCCGGATAGCAGCGTGACGCCGTGCCGCTCATACCAGTCGCGATCGTGGATCAGCGTTTCACTGAACGGCGTTTCACCCGCCAGCACCGGCGACAGCAGCACACGGTTGTAATTGCCGTGCGGCTCGCGGCCAATGACCGTGATGGCGTAGCGCTGCGGCGCACGTTGCAGCAGGCTCTCCACCATCTGCATTCCCGCCATGCCATTACCTATCACCAGCAACCGTTGCTTCATGGTCTGTTCCTTACGCCGCAGTGGTCTGTTTTTCATAGAGGAAATGCAGCACTTTCTGTCGCAACTGGTGGTAGCGCGGCTCATCCGCCAGCGCCACCCGTGAACGCGGACGTGGCAGATCGACAGTGAGGATCTCGCCAACCTGCGCCGCCGGGCCGTTAGTCATCATCAACACCCGGTCTGACAGCAGCACGGCTTCATCCACGTCATGGGTAATCAGCACGATGGTGGTGTTCAGCTCCTGCTGAATGCGCATCACGCTGTCCTGCAGATGGGCGCGGGTTAAGGCGTCCAGCGCGCCAAACGGCTCATCCAGCAGCAGCACGCGTGGCTTCATCGCCAGCGCCCGCGCAATACCGACGCGTTGCTTCATACCGCCGGATATTTCGCCGGGCCGCTTGTGCATGGCATGGCTCATCTGCACCCGGTTAAGGTTGTGCTCGATCCAGTCACGCATCTCCGCTTTGCTGAAGCGTCCTTTAAACACCTGTTGCACCGCCAGTTCGACGTTCTGAAATGCCGTCAGCCACGGCAGCAGCGAATGGTTCTGAAACACCACCGCGCGCTCCGGGCCGGGGCCGGTGATTTCGCGGTTATCACACAGCAGCACGCCGCTGCTGGGCCGGGTTAAACCGGCAATCAGGTTCAGCAGCGTCGATTTACCGCAGCCGGAGTGGCCGATCAGGCTCAGGGTTTCCCCTTCGTGAATATCAAAACTGACGTTGTCCAGCGCCAGAAACTCGCCGCTGGCGGTGGCAAAACGCTGGCTGACCTGCTGGACGCGAATGATCTGTTGCATCGTGCTCTCCTTATTTATCCCAGCTAAAACGACGGACCAGCAGCATCAGGCCCTGTTCCAGCAACAGCCCGATTACGCCGATGACCAGAATGGCGACCAGAATGTTTTCCACGTTGAGGTTGTTCCACTCATTCCATATCCAGAAGCCGATGCCCAGTCCGCCGGTCAGCATTTCGGCGGCGACGATCACCAGCCAGGCGATACCGATAGAGAGACGGACCCCGGTCAGCACCGCGGGCAGCACGGCGGGCAGCAGGATCCGGCGCATTACCGTCCACTCAGAGAGCTGTAACACCCGCGCCACGTTGAGGTAATCCTGCGGAATACGCTGAACCCCTTCGGCGGTGTTGATGATCATCGGCCAGATCGAACAGATAAAAATGGTCCAGCTGGCGGCAGGCTCGGCGCGCTGAAACAGCAGCAGGCCAATCGGCAGCCAGGCCAGCGGACTCACCGGCCGCAGCAGGGCGATGACGGGATTGAACATCTGCGCCATAAAGCTAAAGCGACCGATTAAAAAGCCCGCCGGAATGCCGACCAGCGCGGCCAGGCCGAATCCAATGCCGACGCGTTGCAGCGACGCCAGCACGTTCCAGCCGATGCCCTGATCGTTGGGGCCGTTGCTGTAGAACGGATCAGCAAACAGGACCTGAGCGGCCTGCCAGGTGGCGTAAGGCGAAGGGAAACCCGGTTGCGACAGCGCCGCGATCTGCCACACCAGCAGCATTAATAACAGGCCACCGGTGGCGGGAATGGCGCGCTGCAACAGCGGACGCAGACGCGCCGGACGGGCCGTGGCTTTCGGGGTGACCTGTAACGGAATAACGGTGGCACTGTTGTGACTCTGCACCGGCTGCGCCAGGGCGCGCGCGTCAGTTTTCATAGCAACCTCTCTTAACGTTTGATGGCGAAACTGGCGGCGTAGGCGGCAGGATCGCTGCCATCCCAGACCTTGCCGTCGATGAAGGTACTGCTGCGCATTTCACTGGCGGGCAGTGCAACCTGCCCGACTGCGCTGGCGGCCTGTTTGTAGATGTCGATGCGGTTGATCTGGCGCGCCACCGCGAGGTAGTCGGGATCGCTGGCCAGCAGGCCCCAGCGTTTCATCTGGGTCAGGAACCACATGCCGTCTGAGAGCCAGGGAAAACTGACGTTGCCGTTGTCAAAGAAGCGCATCGGGTGAGCGTCCTGCCACGACTGCCCCAGGCCGTTCTGATACTGACCGAGCATCCGCCCCTGTAACGTCTCCACTTTGGTATTGATCCAGGGGCGACCGGCTAACACCTGCGCGGTTTCGCGGCGGTTGTCGTCCGAGGCATCAATCCAGCGCGCGGCCTCCAGCACAGCAGCGGTGAGTGCACGGGCCGTGTTGGGGTTCTCTTTCACCCACTCCGCGCGGGTGCCAAGCACTTTTTCCGGATGCTCCGGCCAGATCTGCTGGCTGGTAGCGGCGGTAAAACCGATGTTGTCGCTGATGGCGCGCTGGTTCCATGGCTCGCCGACGCAGAAGCCGCTCATGTTGCCAATTTTCATGTTCATCACCATCTGCGGCGGCGGCACGACCACGGTGCGCACGTCATCAAACGGGTGGATGCCCGCATTGGCCAGCCAGTAGTAGAGCCACATGGCGTGGGTGCTGGTCGGAAAGGTATGGGCGAAGGTAAAGCTGCCTTTGGCGCTGCCATCAATGGCCTTTTTCAGGCTGGCCGCATCGGTGACCCCACTGGCTTTCAGCTGGTTCGACAGGGTGATCGCCTGGCCGTTATGGTTGAGCGTCATCAGGTTCGCCATGTCGTGCTGCGGGCCCGCTACGCCCAGTTGCAGGGCGTAGATCATGCCGTAGAGCACATGCGCCGCATCCAGCTCACCGGAGGTCAGTTTGTCGCGCACCGCCGCCCAGCTCGCCTCTTTGCTGACCTGCAATGTGAGACCATACTTTTTGTCGAAGCCTTTCACAGAGGCCATCACCACCGGCGCGCAGTCAGTGAGCGGGATAAAGCCGACCCGCACCTGCGCTTTTTCTGGCGCATCTGATCCCGCTGCCCAGACCGCATTTCGTAATCCCGGAACGATCCAGGCCGCACCCAGCGCGGCGCCGGAGATCAGCGCCTGACGTCGTGTCAGTGAAAATGGCGTTTTGCTCATCATGTTGCCCCTGAACAGAAATAAAAAAAGGCGTCCTCCGACAAGCCGAAGCCTGCGGATGGACGCCTTTATCCAAAGCACTGACCCCACCGCCATTGGCGGGAGCAATGCGTACTCTCTGTAGGGATTAAGCAAAGGGTGTGCCAGATCCCCGAAACCGCCATAATGCCGACCTGCGGTGACGTACTGTTGAAAAATTAACCGTTTTTGCACGTTTCTGACGCAGATCACGCACAACGGTTGTGCAGCTACCTCGTCCGGGTTAGTTACTCAGGGTCTTCGCTACCGCCAGTACCGCCTGCGCGATCTCCAGTACCCGCTTATTCTGATTCATCGCACTTTTGCGTAATGCCTGCCACGCGGCCTCTTCCGTGAAACCCTGCTGCTGCATCAGCCAGTGTTTGGCCTGATCGATCACCCGCCGCTCGTCCAGTGAGGCGCGCATCGCCGCCAGTTCATCCGCCTGCTGCTGCAAACGCTGCGACTGTTCGCCAATCAGCGATAGCACCGAGCGCCCCAGCTTCGGGGCCAGACCGTCGCTGTCGAGCGCCGCCGCGCCAGGCAGCCAGTCCGCCCCGGAGACGTAAAGTGAAAAATTGCTGTCGCCCTGCACCACTTTTCCTGCCGCCTGCTGTTGTGCCTGATCAATGGCAGCCCGGCAGCGCTGCATCAATGTTGCCGTCAGGGCATCCTCCAGCATTTTCATCTGATCCAGCCGCTCTGAGAGCAGCGAAAACCAGTGCAGCGCGCCGGTCTCATCACAACGGCCGCCGGTGCAGGCGATGCGACGAAGGCGTTCGATGTCGCGGCTGGCCTGAGCCAGCGGCTGCCAGGATTCACACGCGGCGCTGTCGGCAAACTCCCGAAAGGTGATAAAGCTCTGCTCCTGTGCCGCAATCAGGGCGACCATCTGGCTGCGCTGGTTGGGGGTGAACTGACGCGCCGCAAAGCCGGCTGAGCCGATGGCCCGCTCCTGCCCGGCCAGTTCTTTGCCCTGCATAAAACTGAACAGGGCGATCAGTGCACGGGAGATGCCGGGATAGCTGGCGGTGTCGGCCGCCTCAAACACCAGATTGAGTAAAGTACGGATGACCTGGTTAAAGGCGGCCATCGCCGCGGCCTGATCAAGCTCACGCTGGCTGATTTGCTGTCGCAGCGCAGGCAGTCCGGCCAGCGCCTGCAGGGCTGCGGCAATCAGGTTGCAGAAGCGGCTGTAGCCGGGCTGCGCTATGGCGGGCGGTAGCGCCTGATAAAAATGCTCCAGGCCGGCGCTGACCTCCTGCTGGCGGGCATGACGCTCGGCGCTGAACAGCGCTCCGCCAGAGCAGATCCAGAGGTTGTTTGCGCCGCGTTCCCGCTGCAACCGATGGACCAGTTCACTGACGGCAGCCATCAGCTCACCGGTTTCCAGAAGACGTTGCAGGCTGGCGATATCGCTCGCGCGTGATGCCTGCAGCCAGGTCAGGGCGTCCCTCATTGCTCACCTCAGTGCGGTTAAAACCTTTCAGAAGCAAAAGGCGTGCCGCTTTCCGGAAAAAAGAGGGTCTGAGCAGGGGCGTAAAATCTGATTTTGATAAGTTTCTTAACGCAAATTGATAAATTTTTTCGGCAACAATTTATTAGTAAATCTTAATAGTTTCCAATCGAATTCATTGCATGTCAGAATGCGCGGCACTGTTCTCAACCAGTTTGTCTCTGCGATAATTCAGTTCGATTTAACTATCACCTTAGCTGGCGCTTTTCTTATACCGAAACCCGCCCGTAAAGCGCCTGCTATCACGCATCGGCAGCGGGTGCAATGGTTTGAATTCTCAAAAGTCTTAGGTAAACTGAATGCGTTACTATCCCGATGTAATCTGACCCTTTTTTTAAAAACAGAATTTCGGCACGATGCGGCGCGATAAAGATCGCCTCCTGGCATCGGGCCTGGCAATATGCAGATACTTTGATGAGATCACGAGGAACATGGTGAAAAAGAGTCTTGCGTTAACGCTGCTGGCGGTTCTTACCCTGGCAGGCTGTAAGGCCCCGCCGCCGCCCGTCACTGACGATACGCTGGTCACCAGCGAAATTAACGGCGTCAAACTGGTCCATCGACACGCTGTCGCGGCACCGACTGAATTTGAGCCGGTCAATCAGACCTGGCGGGCGCTTTATGGCGCATCCGTCATGACCTCGCCTGATTACGGCGGCAAAGTGGTTCGCTATCTCGAAACGGGTAAACCGTTCGAAGTATTAGGTAATGTGGAACATAGCTGGCTGGCGATTGCTGACCAGGCTGACGGCCCGCTGATCGGTTATGTGCCGTTAAAAGCGGGTGTAGAGAGCAGCCGTTACGATGCCACCGTGCAGAGCGATCGTCCCCGTCCCCGCAAAACGAAACAGGTCTGTGTGGCCGTCGGTGGCGCCAGCAAAGCCTGCCGGACTAACGATACCGCGACCTGGATCTTAGACTGAATATGAAATCCGGCGCATATTGCCCGCAGAACCGTCCCGGGCTGCGGGTACAGGGATTTGCCATTGGCTGGAAGATCACGAATTAATGACTGTGGAATCCCCTGCGCGTGAGGCGACCCCCTCAGGCAATGAGAATCTCTTACTTCAGGCTGCGGCGCCACTGCTGAACGCGGTGGTGCAAATTCGTCAGGCAGCCACCCACGATGACCCTGCGGGCCTGCGCCAGTCTCTGATCGATGAAATCCGCCAGTTTGAACAACGCTGTAAACAGGCAGGGCTGCCGTTTGAGATGATTATCGGCGCGCGTTACTGCATCTGCAGCGCGCTCGATGAAGCGGCTGCGCAAACTCCATGGGGCACGCGCGGCGTCTGGTCTGGCAACGGCATGCTGGTGACCTTCCATAATGAAAGCTGGGGCGGCGAAAAATTCTTTCAACTGCTGTCGCGCATTTCACAGAGCCCACAACAACATCTCTGGCTGCTGGAAGTGGTGCAATACTGCCTGCTGCTGGGCTATGAAGGCCGCTATCGCGGCAGTGAAAATGGTCGCGCCCAGTGCGATGGTATCCGTAAACGCCTGAAAACCCTGATTGACGAAACGCGTGCCCAGCGCCAGACAGCGCAACCGCCACTGGTTGAAGTGCATCCGCTGGTGAGCACCCTCGCCCGCCCGATGGTGCCGCTCTGGGCCTGTGCCATGCTGGTCGCACTGATCGGCTGCCTGATCTACAGCGGCCTGAACTGGCGTCTCGGCAATGCCGCCGAACCGCTGCTGCGTACTATCTATCAGACGCCGCTGCCGCAGATTACCGCGGGCCGTCGTCCCTCTTCCCCGCAGGCGCTGCTCGATCTGCGTCAGCGCCTGAATGATGTGATTGCAGCCGGGCAGCTTGAGGTCAGCGATGGTGCCTTTGGCAGCAAAGTGATCATCCCCGCGGACAAACTGTTCGCCGAGCAGGGCACGGTGATCAATCCAGTCGGGCGCGCCCTGCTGGCCCGCGTCTCAACCGCAATGAAAGATGTCAAAGGGACCATTCTGGTGTCGGTGTTTACCGATGATCATCCGGTGGATAACAGCCGCTTTGCCTCCAGCTATGAGTTCTCGTTTGCCCGCGCCCGCGCCATCACCCAGTTGTTACAACTGCAACTGGCTGATGGTCATACGGTTCGCTCCGAAGGCCGCGGCGACAGCGACCCCTTGCTGCCCAACGACAGCAGCGAAAACCGGACCCGCAACCGCCGCGTTGAAATCACCCTGTTTGCCGCGCCTGAAACGCTCAGTAATCATCAAGGAGCACAATAATGCGCGCCTCCCTTCGCCTGCTGCTAACGCATCGCCTGCTGTGGAGCTTTATTGGCGTCACGGCGCTGAGCTGCCTGGTCTGGATGCTGGGACCGTTCTGGTCATGGGGCGAATCGCGCCCACTGGAACCCGTACTGCCTCGCCAGCTTACCGTGAGCGCTCTCTATTTTCTCTGGATCCTGTTCCAGCTGATCCCGTCGCTCTATCGTGCCTGGTTCAACAGCCGCTTACTGACCCAGCTTCAGCTGTCGGGCAACGACGACCCGGCGGAACGTCAGATGACCGAAGAGCGGCTCAACCAGCGCTTCAGCGAAGCTGCGATGCAGCTGAAACGCACCCAGTTTGGCCGTCGTCACAGCGGGAACCTGCTCTCACGCTTTAACGCTAATTATCTCTATCAGCTGCCCTGGTACCTGGTCATGGGTGCCCCCGGCGCTGGTAAAACCACCGCGCTGTTTAATGCCGGCCTCGATTTCCCGCTGACCGATACGCTGGGCAAAAATGCGGTCCGCGGCGTCGGGGGCACCCGCAACTGTGACTGGTGGTTTACTGACAGCGCGGTGCTGATTGATACCGCCGGTCGTTATGCATTGCAGGAGAGCCAGCGCGTGCGAGATGCCGCGGAATGGCACAGCTTTATCAACCTGCTGAAACGCTATCGCACCCGCCAGCCGATTAACGGTGTGATCATGACCATCAGCGTCGCCGATCTGCTGAGTGATTCAGCCGAGGCGCGTTTCGCCCAGGCCAGCGCGCTGCGTGAGCGCATGGCAGAACTGCATCAGCAGACCGGTATTCACTTCCCGGTTTATGTGATGGTCACCAAAACCGATCTGCTGAAAGGCTTTATGAGCTACTTCGGCTCGATTGATAAAGCGCGGCGTGACGCTATCTGGGGCTTCACGTTCAACTGGGAGCTGGGCAAGCCGCACAAAGATGACTGGCATCGCCATTTTGGTCAGCAGTTTCAGCGGCTGGAACAGCAGCTCCAGCAGCAACTGGCGGAGCAGATGACCCATGAGCGCGACCTGAATGAGCGCGCTGAGTGCTTCCTCTTCCCGCAGGAGTTCGCCTCGCTGCGTCCACTGCTGAACGAATATCTGGATATCGTTTTTTCTGACCATCAGGATGCGGTCGCCTGGAGCCCGCGCGGCCTCTTCTTCACCAGCGGAACGCAGGAAGGCCTGCCGTTTGATCGGGTGATGGGTGAACTGAGCCGCAAACTGCAGTTGCGTCAGGCGGGCGATCACTCGATTGCGGCCTGGGACAGCGTTAATCGCAACAGTCCAATTCCCGGCAACAAAGGCCAGAGCTTTTTTATTCGTGACCTGCTCAGCGATCTGATATTCAAAGAGAGCGGCCTGGCCGGCAGTAATCGCCGCTGGGAGTACCGTAATCAGCTGTTCCACTGGATTGGCTACGGCGTGCTGGCAGGCGCCCTGCTGATCGCCTCCAGCCTGTGGGGCATCAGTTACTATCAGAATCAACACTATCTGCAGCAGGTAGCTGCACGCGTCCCGATTATCCGTGAGCAAAGTCAGCAGGTGATTCATCAGCCTGCTGATAATATTTTTGATCTGCTACCCTTTCTGAATAACCTGGTGAAGTTGCCGCTCTCGGCGCGCTTTTCCCTCGATAATCCGCCGCTTACTATGCGGGCGGGCTTATACCGGGGTAATCAGATCAGCGATGCCGCCTGGGTGCTTTATCAAAATGCGCTTAAGTCTTTGTTGCTACCGCGTGTGGCGCAGCAGATCACGAATATCCTGCGCAACGACCCGGGTGATGATAACGCCTACAGCCGCAATGCGCTGCGCGCCTATCAGATGCTCTATCAACCGCGTAATTATGATGGCGAATTTTTACGGGCCTGGCTGCTGCAAAATTTACAGCGCTCCCTGCCCGATACGGTAAGCGCCCGCGACCTGCAGCAGCTTGACTGGCACCTGAGCCAGTTGCTGGATCAGCAGATTCAGTCGTCGCCTTATGCACGTGATAATGCACTGATGATGCGCAAGCTTGCAGAGAATCTGAAAATTGCGGATCAGGCGGGCGGCATGCTGGCGGTAGCGCCGCGGCACCCGGCCCCGCAATCAAACTCGCATAGCGAGTAATGGTGAGGTGAACATGGCTGCTTACACGGCCCCCGGCTGGTATGGCAAGCTGCCGTCGACCGGTGACTTTCTGCACCATCGACTGAGCGAGCAACAGATTAGCCCGTGGAATCACTGGTTCCAGCAGGGATTAATGCACTGGCATCAGCAGGCGTATTCCTACAGCGCGGACTTTCTCCACGCGCCAGTGTGGAACTTTGTGTTGCCGGTTACCGCGACCCGACCGCAGATACAGATGGGCTGTCTGCTGCCCTCCTGTGACCGCGTCGGACGCGCCTGGCCGCTGCTGGCCCTGCACAGCTTCACGCTGGCTCAGTGGCATCCTGCTCAGCTGACCATTTCCGGCGACTGGTTTCAGGATCTGGGCGCGACACTGTTACGGGCGGTTCAGACACCGCTGAACGGCGAGCAGTTAGAGCAGCAGATACAGGCTTTGCCACCGCTGCTGGTCCCAGCCAGGAAGCCCTCTGAAATCATGGATGTGATCGGTTTTCAGGATCTGCCCTGCACGCTGAGCTGGCGTGAAGTGGCTGAACGTTTCGACCCTCAGCAGCATATGAGCTACTGGTGGAGTAACCGCAGTGATGGTTTTGCCCACGCGACCCACAAGCACAGCGGCAACCTCACCGCGCAACTGTTTTCGTTACTGTTTAACCCGGCGGCAGGTTCACAGCCGGGACGTAATGGCCTCTATCCTCCCATGTTCGAGTGAGGCCGGAAGCGTTTGCCGTTCAATCTGGGATAACTCATGCAATTTACCATTGTGCAATGCACTACGGATGTTCCGGTCAGAAGCGTCGCGTTTCAACCGCCTGGCGGCACCATTGGCCGCAGTCAGGACAACGATCTGGTGCTGCCAGATGAGACTCGGGCCATTTCGCGTCTGCAGGCGCTGGTTCACCTGTCGCATGACGGGGAGTGCCGTCTGACGAACCAGGGCAGCGTGACCCCGGTGGAGCATAACGGCATTACCCTGGGTCGCGGCATGCAGGTCGTGCTGAAGCATGGCGATGCGTTGCGCATCGGTGACTATGCGCTGGAAGTACGAGACCCCGCCTGCCAGGCCACGCAGAGCGATCCGCTGGCGCTGTTTGCTGGCGACAGCGCTCAGCCCGCAAATCCGCTGGGCATTCACGAACATCATGAGGTTGAGGACCGGCTGCTGGTCAGTGAGGTAACGCCTTCACGCCACGAGCGCCACAACGATGCGCGACTGGCTATCGATCCCCAGGCCAGCGAGCCGCGTCGGGCGCTGACGGCGCAGCCGGTGGATCAGGATCGGCTGATTGCCGCACTGCTGGAGGGGATGGGGCTGAGCAACGGTCACGCCACGCCGGTAGATGAAGAGCAGATGCGCATTACTGGCCGGATGCTGAGCCTCTTTTCCCAGGGCACCGTCGCGCTGCTCTCCTCGAGATCCATTCTCAAGCGTGGTGTCAAAGCGGACATGACGATGATCCTGAATGAGGCCAACAACCCGTTCAAGATCCTGCCCTCCGGCAAAACCGTGCTGATGCAGATGTACCAGAGCCAGATGCCCGGGTTTATGCCGCCGGAACAGGCGGTACGCGATGCCCTGGTCGATTTGCAGGCCCACCAGCTGGGGATGATTGCCGGTATCCGCGCCATTATTGCGGCGATGCTGCAATCCTTTAATCCGCAGCGGCTGGAGGAGCAGGCGCGTGCCGATGGCGTGGTGTCAAAAATGCCCTTTTCCGCCATGAAGAAGGCGGCGCTGTGGGACTATTTTACCCGTAATTATCAGCGTACGGCCGGAGAGATCGAAGATGATTTCCATACGCTGTTTGGCGAGGCCTTTCTCCACGCCTATGACATGGAGGTGAATCAGTACAAGGACTCTCAGACGCGGGTAGATGAACCATGAAAATCGTTTTTGCCAGCCGCTGCCAGCAGGGGCTACGCGATGATAATCAGGATCGCACCGGCGCAGAGCTGGATGAGCGTAAAGCCTGCTTTGTGGTCTGCGACGGCGTTGCCGGTCTGCCCGGCGGCGAGATGGCGGCGCAGCTGGTGCGTGACACCCTGCTGAGCCAGTTACAGGCGCACGCCGATCTGACGCCGGAGATAACCCATCAGGCGATTGAACAGTGCCGCTTAGCGCTGCATGAAGCACAGGGTAAAAATCCGAAATATTCACGCATGAGCACCACGCTGGCGGCCCTGTTTATTGACCGTGAAAAACAGCGTGCATGGTGGGCGCATGCCGGTGACAGCCGGGTTTACCACTTCCGCCGCGGCGTGCTTCATGAGGTCACTCGCGATCACAGTCTGGCCCAGCAGCTGAAAGAAGCGGGCTATGAAAATACCGGCATTAACAGTAATTTACTCTATAATGCGCTCGGCGCTGAACCGCCTCGCTTAGTAAGCTTTTCGCAGGAGATTGCGCTGGAGGATGGCGACGCGTTTCTGGTCTGCACCGATGGCTTCTGGCTTAATCTGGCCAGTCATGAAATGGAACAGGCGCTGCGCATGGTGAATGCCTGCGAAGAGTGGCTGGCTCTGATGGAACAGGCGGTGAGCCGCAACGTTAAGAAAGATAATCTCAGCGCACTGGCGGTCTGGATTGGTGAGCCGGAGGAGGCAACGCTGCTCTATTCACTGGCTGATTCGGCGCGCTTTCTGCCGCCTCGTTTTTGATTCCAAGGATCCTTATGAAACTGTGGTTGCCCGGCATCATCACCCTGCTGATTGCCTTTCACGCCCAGGCTGAAAATTATCGGGTTGTTTACTCCCCCAGCCTGGCGCTGGAGGTCTATATCGATAATGTGGTGAGTAAAGCGCCTGACGACTGGTGCAAAGAGACGCTGCCACTGCGCATCGTCTCCGGCAAAAGTAAGGATTCGGCGGTGCTGACCACCTTTTTACCGCGCGTCGGCACCCTGCTCGCTAATCAGTGCGGATTACTGGACGAGCTACCCTGGCAGATGACCAGTAAAGAGGGTGGCGTACTGGCCAGCGGCAGCGCCAGTAAGCTGCAGAACTGGCGTCCTATCGTGATGGCAGATGCCACAGCCAGCGCCAGTGAGAGTAATGCTGCACCGCTTGACCTGTCACGGCCCGCCAACAGTACGCCGCTGCAACATTTTGATCTCCCCAGCGGCTGCCATTTTCGCACCGCCTGGGATGAAAATGCCCAGACCCTGTTTATCCCGGATGTCAGCAAGCAGCAGTGCTCACCGGATGGCTGGGCAGAAGGCAAAAGTGAGCTGATGCTGGCGACTCCGGACCACCCAACGCCGGTGGCAGTCACCTTTTATCAGGGCTATCCCATCGCCAATCTGACGATCCCGGACAGCAAGCTGGAGGTTATCGCCGCGAACAATCAGCGCATGATTGTGACACGCCCGGATGCGAATGATAGCTGGCTGGTGCTGCCCTTTGATGCCAAACAACATGTCTGGCGCTTCAATGGTGCCCTGTTGATAAAGATGGATAAGAATGCTGCGCAGCAGGATGCTGACGCTGTGAAATCGCGAGTTGATACGTTGCGCAGCCACTGGGCGCCCTATTTCATGCCACAGCAAAAAGTGAATGTGTTACTCATCGACACCCTGCACGCGGATCTGGTTGATCCTGCCATTGGTGCCTGGCGTAACATCAATTAATTACCGCGCAGCCTGGCGAGCAGGCCGTGTACAGAGAGTTCACTATGTCGGCAAATGATAATCCGAAAACCGTTCCGAATGCCCTGCCTGACGGATACCGTTTCAATGAGTTTGAGATCAAGGAAGTGATCGGAGGCGGCGGCTTCGGCATCGTCTATCGCGCGTGGGATCACCAGCTTGAACGCACTATTGCAATCAAAGAGTACATGCCGGTGTCGCTGGCAGTCCGTGCCGCCGATTTAACGCTGGAGCTGCGCGGTGAGCGTTTCCAGAAGCTGTTTAATGCCGGGCTCACCAGCTTTATTCAGGAAGCGCGTCTGCTGGCCCGCTTTAATCATCCGGGACTGCTGCACGTGCTGCGCTTCTGGGAGCAGAACGGCACAGCCTATATGGGCACGCTCTACTACAGCGGTATGACGCTGAAAGAGTGGCAGGTAACCACCCCGGCGTCGATCACTGAAGCCTGGATCCGCCGCCTGCTGCCACCGCTGCTGGGTGCCATCAGCACCATCCATCAGGCCGGCTATCTGCATCGCGATATCTCGCTCGACAATATTCAGATTCAGGAGAACCAGCTGCCGGTTCTGCTCGATTTTGGCTCGGCGCGTAAAGAGATTGGCAACCTCTCTGACGAAACGGAAATCATGCTTAAACCTGGCTTTGCGCCGATTGAGCAGTACAGCGAAGAGGGTGAAGTTGAACAGGGACCGTGGACCGATATCTACGCCCTGGGCGCGGTGCTGCATAACCTGATTACCGGTAATCCGCCGCCGGTCAGCGTGGTGCGCTGCATTGAAGATAATTATCAGCCGCTGGTGGAACGCCAGCCAGAAGGCTACTCACTGCCGCTGCTGCATGCCATTGACTGCGCGCTGGCAATGAAGCCAGGCGATCGCCCACAAACGATTGATGCCTTTGCCGCGTTGATTGATCTGCCGGTCAGTGATGTGGAAGCGGTGGTAAACAGCTTCCCGGTGCCGGGTGAATCGCCTGCTCTGCCTGTCGAGGAGCCGGTGGAGGCTGCTGCGCCGGTGGTAATGGCGATGAATCATGCCGCCGCGTCCGCCGAGCCGGTGACGCCGCGCACGGTGCGTAAACTGTCGCCTGGATTGCTGGGCCTGGCTGCCGTGGCTATTCTGGCCGTGGTTGTCGCCACCTGGCTGGCGAATCGCCACAGTGCCACACCGGAAGTGGTTAACAACAGCTCAGCCATGACGCAGGCGCCCGCATCGATTCCGTCAGCCGCTGCCGTTCCGGCCGCGCTGGCGACCGTCTATCTTAAGCTGGAGAGCGGTGAAAGCGTGGTGCTTAACGGACAGCCGGTCGAGGTAAAAACGGGCAGCAGCGGATTTGCCGCGCTGAATCTGGCGGCGGGACAGTACAAAATTGACGTTAAGAATGGCAGTGAGACGCACACACAATCCCTGACCATCGATAAACCCGGTACATGGCTGATTAATCCGGGTAACTAAGCCCGGTAAACTGCAGCCGGATCGTAAAAGGGCGCGACACTGTCGCGCCCTTTTACTCTGCTTATGTCCCGGTTCAGGCCTGCTTCAGGCAGGCTTGCTGCAGTGTCCGCACCTGATGGGCCAGCCGGCTCAGACTCTCCTCCTCCATGCCGCGCCGGGTCAGCTCCTCTTCCAGAGCAAACAGATATTGCGCATTGGAGCCGAGCGGGCCAGTGGCCGCGGCAATTAATGGCGCAATCGCCTCCGGGCAGGAGTCCGATTCATACAGCGGATGACGCGGATCCATAATAAAGGTCAGCGCAGTGACGCTGCGACCATCCTCCAGCTGTAATTCACACCAGGTAGGAAGATAGCAGCCGGTGATCATCTCACGCTTCCACAGCAGCGCCAGCTCTTCATGCAGCCGCTCTTCCGGCAGACGAAACGCCAGACCCGTGGTTCTGCCGCCCTGCTTCAGCGCCAGCATGCGGCCGGGATGCGTGGCGGTGCCACGTCCGGCAATCAGCCGCAGGCAGAAAGCACGGTGCCAGCCCTCCAGCGAACCGGACGCCACTTCATCCGCCTCAAAAATCGGGTTCCACATCAGCGAGCCGTAACCAAAGATCCATACCGGGCTGTGATCGGGACGACAGGCCAGCGTGGCTGCCAGCGAGGCCGCGCGCTGCTCGCAACTCCAGAGCAACGCCTCTTCGATATCCCCGAACGACGTTTTACAATCCGCTTTTAATAGAAATTCCCGGGTAAGCAATGCGACCTCCTCAACATCAACGGCGTCCTGCAGAATGGCTCCTGTAACATGATCTCCAAAACGGCGCTGCGTTTCGTTCATCAAATTGACATTAATCTATTTCCGCGCGGCGTTTCAAGCGTGATTCCGGTCGCAGGTTAAAAAAAACCAGATAAACCTTATAGCGAAGATGAAAAAAGAGCCAGATTATCCTGGCCCTTTGGCGTGAACAGGCTAGCGGCGGTGTTAACGTTTAGGATGCCACTTATCGTCATCACCTTTCTCATACTCTTTCTTCACGGCTGCCCAGGCGACTTTGTGCGCCACCTCTTCCCGCGAATCATCGCCGCGTCGATCCTTAGCCTCTTTATATTCTTCCCACGCGCTGTTAAATGCCTGCTGATAGATATCCTGCGCATGCGCGGGAAGCACGTGTTTTACGTTGTCAGGTAAGTCGGTTCGTTTAGAGTAAGGCATAACGGCTCCTCAGTTTATGGATTCCTGTTAAGCCTGGCGCAACACAACAAAAATACAAACAGCCACTTATCTCCCCTTCAAATTAAAAACCAGAAACAGGCCACACAAGTTACAATGATAAGCAGATTTTCTGGCATTCTACGGTCAGATAGATGGTTAAAGAGAAATTGTTGTGGCCTGATTAATATTGCAATATTTGAGATAACTTCAGGTTAATACCGCTTCGACCATTTATTGCATTTAAGTAAAAAGCAGTAAATTTTCCCCGTTCGGACCGGTGAAAAGATAAACTGCGCCCTGCCCTAAAACTGATTATATTTCTAACAGCAGCACTCGCTGTGTCCGGATAATCATTAACCAGAGAGGATGGTGAATGCCTTCACATGAAAAAACACGTCACAAGGAATTCTCGCTGATACTTCCCCTTATCACGCTGGGTATACTCTATTTTTTTGGTGCAACCACATCATTTCCGATTGTAGTCGGTATTAACTTAGTAGCACTGGTTGCCATTCTGAGCAGCGCCTTTAGCGTTGTACGACATGCCGACGTGCTGGCGCACCGGCTGGGCGAGCCCTATGGCTCTCTGATCCTGAGTCTCTCCGTGGTGATTCTGGAAGTGAGCCTGATCTCGGCGCTGATGGCGACCGGCGATGCCGCACCCGGGCTGATGCGCGATACGCTCTATTCGATCGTGATGATTGTAACCGGCGGACTGGTTGGCTTTGCGCTGCTGCTGGGCGGTAATAAGTTTGCGACGCAATACGTGAATCTGGCGGGCGTGAAGCAATACCTGATTGCTATCTTTCCCCTGGCGATTCTGGTGCTGGTGTTTCCCAACGCACTGCCAGGCGGTAATTTCTCTGTCACTCAGGCACTGCTGATCGCGGCGATTTCAGCGGCGATGTATGGCGTGTTCCTGCTGATTCAGACCAAAACCCACCAGAGCCTGTTTGTCTATGAGCATGAAGATGAGAGCGATGATGGCGACCCGCATCATGGCAAACCGTCTGCCCACAGCAGCTTCTGGCATACCAGCTGGCTGATCGTGCATCTGATTGCTGTCATTGCCGTGACCAAGATGAATGCTAATACGCTGGAAAGCCTGCTGACGGATCTGAATGCACCGGCACAATTTACCGGTTTCCTGGTGGCCCTGCTGATCCTCTCACCGGAAGGCCTGGGGGCGATTAAGGCCGTGCTGATGAATCAGGTGCAGCGCGCCATGAACCTCTTCTTTGGTTCGGTGCTGGCGACCATCTCACTCACGGTACCGGCGGTAACCATTATCGCCACCCTGACCGGACAGGAGCTGATATTTGGTCTGGAGCCGCCGCAGATGGTGATTATGATGGCATCGCTGCTTCTCTGTCAGCTCTCCTTCTCGACCGGACGCACAAATGTACTGAATGGAGCCGCGCATCTGGCGTTGTTTATCGGTTATCTGATGACCATCATGCTGTAACGTCACCGGATTTCAGGCGAAAAAAAAGAGCGAATCATCGCTCTTTTTTTTGCAGCAAACTTATTTGCTGGTATCGAGTTCCGGGAAGCTTTTCACCAGATCGTCAATCGCTTTCATCTGCACCAGGAATGGCTCCAGCTTATCCAGCGGCAACGCGGATGGGCCGTCACACAGGGCGTGTTCAGGATCCGGGTGCGCTTCGATAAACAGACCGGCAATGCCGACCGCCATACCGGCACGCGCCAGCTCAGCTACCTGAGCACGACGACCGCCTGATGCTGCGCCAAACGGATCGCGCGTCTGCAGCGCATGGGTGACATCGAAAATTACCGGGCTGTTTTTGGTGACTTTCTTCATCACGTTAAAGCCGAGCATGTCGACAACCAGATTGTCGTAGCCAAAATTGCTGCCGCGATCGCACAGGATAACCTGCTCGTTGCCACCTTCAGCGAACTTATCAACGATATTGCCCATCTGACCCGGGCTGACGAACTGGGGCTTCTTGACGTTGATGACCGCGCCGGTTTTCGCCATCGCTTCCACCAGGTCAGTCTGACGCGCCAGGAACGCGGGCAGCTGGATCACATCAACCACTTCAGAGACCGGCTGCGCCTGGGACGCTTCATGCACATCGGTGATAATTTTGACGCCGAATGCCTGCTTCAGCTCCTGGAAAATCTTCATTCCCTCTTCCAGGCCAGGGCCACGATAGGAGTGAATAGAGGAGCGGTTCGCTTTATCAAATGACGCTTTGAATACGTAAGGAATACCAAGCTTACTGGTGACGGTAACGTAGTGTTCGCAGATGCGCATCGCCAGGTCGCGCGACTCCAGTACGTTCATCCCGCCAAACAGCACAAATGGCAGATCGTTTGCGACTTTGATATCGCCAATACTCACGACTTTCTGTGTCATGCCCTTTCCTTTTCAGTGGGTCCGCTTAGTGCAGCGTGACCTGTTTTTGTTCGATTGCGTGAATCTGAACTTTGATCATTTCGCTGACCGGGTCTTCAGGACACTGCTCAACGAAGTATGTTAAATCATTCAGGGCGATATGTTCGCACTCCAGCTGCGCGTAGATCAAACCGCGATCGCGGATTTCGTAGGGATCGTCAGGATCGATACGCAACAGCACCTGACTGACGTTCAGCGCCAGCTCCATCTTCTTCTCTTCCATCAATGCCGCTTTCAGCGTGTCGAGCATCTTGCGCATCACAGTGACGGTTTTGGCTTCGTCGAGATCGTCGTCATACAGACGCGCTGTCGGGCTGATATTGCCTTTGAGCCACACTTCCAGCGTGTGCCGGTCAAGCGTTTCGCCATTAAACGGGTTGATCATCCACTTATCGCCATCAATCCAGTCGGCGCGCAGAATCAGCTGCGTCGGGAAGATCACCGGCATCAGCGGCAGTTCCAGCTCGGCGGCGATGTGCAGCAGGATAACGCCCAGTGACACCGCCGTGCCCCGACGGGTCTTCAGCACATTGTCGATCCAGAGAGCATCAGAAAGATTGTAGACGCCACTGGCACCGCAAAATCCCCACTGGCGATAGAACAGCTCCAGCAGCTTTTCGAGCTGCATGTCAGCATCTTCGGTATGGCTGACATAGTCACGTGCTTCGGCGACTAACGCCGCAAGTTGTGCTTCCACCGACAACGCCGGGAAATCGGCGCGGATGGCAAGCGTGGCACCAATCACCGCTTCACACAGCGGTGTCTGGCTGAAATCTAATTGTTCGGTCGAGGTCATGCTATCCCCATAACGGCATTTTGGTCAGCGCCAGCTTAATGATGGTCACCAGGGCGATTAACGCTACCAGAAAAGCGATCCAGCGGGTGCGATCAGTGCGTGGACGGCGACTCAATGCCACAAATCCTAAGGCGATGTAGATGATAACCGCTAAAAGCTTCTCCGTCAGCCAGCTTCCTTGCGGCGTGAAGGGATAGAAGTGGGTAATCATCACCAGCGAGACGCCGGTCAGCAGTAACAGGGTGTCGTTAGCGTGCGGCAGGATGCGCACCCAGCGTTTCGTCATCATTGCCGATCCACGACGCAGCCAGTAAAACCGCAGCAGGAACAGCGTCACGGTAAGCACCACCGTTAAGATGTGCAGATTTTTAATCAGGGGATAAAAGGCGAACATCATGAATCCTTTTCAAAGCGCTTTTATGAAGGGAACTGACCTAAGGTCACACGCGGGTTGCCGCCGTAATCGTCGACGGTTTCCACGGCGTGATAGCCTTTTTGCCGCATCAGCGTGGCCACCGCCTCGCCCTGCTGCCAGCCATGTTCCAGCAGCAGCCAGCCACCCGGCAGCAGCCATGTGGGCGCCTGCTCGATCAGCGTGCGCAGATCCGCCAGTCCCGCTTCATCCGCCACCAGCGCGCTGCGCGGTTCAAAACGCACGTCGCCCTGCTCCAGATGAACATCGCTGGCATCTATATAGGGTGGGTTGCTGACAATGAGGGTAAAGCGCTGTGGCGTCAGCGCCTGGAACCAGTGACTGAGCAGAAAGGTGGTGTTGGTGAGGCTGAGCTGCTGCGCATTACTGTTCGCCAGCTCAACGGCGGCTTCAATGCGATCCACGCCGGTGACCTGACAATCGGGACGTTCGCTGGCCAGCGCCAGCGCAATCGCTCCGGTGCCGGTGCCCATATCCAGAATGGTTGCCGGTGTCACGGGCAGATGCGCCAGCGCCTGTTCAACCAGCAGTTCGGTATCCGGGCGCGGGATCAGTGTGGCGTCATTGACGCGCAATGGCAGCGACCAGAACTCGCGTTCGCCCACCAGATGCGCCACCGGCTCACCGCGGGCGCGACGCGCCAGCAGGCTATCCAGCTGCGTCAGCTGCTCATCGCTGAGCACCGTTTCATCAAAGGCGATTAACCAGCTGCGTGATTTGCCGGTCACAAAACCTAACAGGATCTCTGCGTCACGCTTCGGACTGTCACCACCGCACAGCCTAGCGACCGCCTGTTTCAGCCAGTGACGAATATCCATTAATCCTGACCAGCCAGCGCCGCCAGCTGATCGGCCTGGTACTCCTGAACAATCGGTTCAATCAGGCTGTCGAGTTTCCCTTCCATCACTTCATCCAGACGGTAGATGGTCAGGTTGATACGGTGATCGGTCACGCGGCCCTGCGGGAAGTTGTAGGTGCGGTTACGGTCAGAACGATCGCCGCTGCCCAGCAGGTTGCGTCGGGTACTGGCTTCGGCGGCGTGACGGCGGGCCATCTCTGCAGCGTGAATACGCGAGCCCAGCACCGCCAGCGCTTTGGCTTTGTTTTTATGCTGTGAACGTTCGTCCTGACACTCCACCACGATACCGGTTGGCAGGTGGGTAATACGAATAGCGGAGTCGGTGGTGTTAACGTGCTGACCGCCTGCGCCGGATGAGCGGAAAGTATCGATCTTCAGATCGCCCGCATTGATTTCCGGCAGTTCCGCTTCCGGGATTTCCGGCATCACGGCAACGGTACAGGCTGAGGTGTGAATGCGGCCCTGGGATTCGGTCTCCGGCACGCGCTGCACGCGATGGCCGCCTGACTCAAACTTCAGGCGTCCATAGGCACCTTCGCCGGTCACGCGGGCAATCACTTCTTTGTAACCGCCATGCTCGCCTTCGTTGGCGCTGATGATCTCCACGCGCCAGCGATGCGCTTCAGCATAGCGGCTGTACATGCGGAAGAGATCGCCGGCGAAAATCGCCGCTTCATCGCCGCCGGTTCCGGCGCGCACTTCGATAAAACAGGCGCGCTCATCGTCGGGATCTTTCGGCAGCAACAGCACCTGCAATTGCTGCTCCAGCACGTCACTCTTCTCACGCGCTTCCTGCAACTCTTCCTGCGCCATGTCGCGCATTTCAGGATCGTCGAGCATCTGCTGCGCGGTTTCGATATCTTCCTGCACCTGCTGCCAGTCGCGGAAGCAACGGGTCACATCGGTCAGCTGAGCATATTCGCGTGACAGCGCACGGAAACGCTCCTGATCGGCGATCACGCCTGCATCGCCCAGCATCGCTTCCACTTCTTCGTGGCGCTCCTGCAGGGCTTCCAGTTTGGCAACTATAGAGGTTTTCATTTAAATGTGGGATTCCCGTAACAGGTGGCGACAGCGGTGTGCCTAATCGAGACCCAGGCTGTCGCGTAAAATCTGCAGGCGTTCATTATCGCCGTCGCGGGCGGCCTGCTGAAGTGATTTGGTTGGAGCGTGTATTAAACGGTTGGTCAGCTTGTGCGCCAGTTCCTGCATGACTTTCTGCGGATCGGCACCCTGCTGCAGCGCCTGCAGCGCACGGCCTTCCAGCTCAGCGCGGATCTCTTCCGCCTGAGAACGATATTCACGGATCGTATTGACCGCGCCCTGTGAGCGCAGCCACGCCATGAATTCGCTGCTTTCCTGAACCACGATGCTTTCGGCCTGAACCGCGGCCGCTTTGCGCTGCGCCAGGTTCTGCTCGATGATCGCCTGCAGGTCATCCACGCTGTAGAGATAGGCGTTAGGCAGGTCGCCCACTTCCGGCTCTACGTCGCGCGGCACCGCAATATCGACCAGCAGCATTGGCTTGTTACGTCGCGCTTTCAGCGCGCGCTCCATCATTCCCTTACCAATAATCGGTAGCGGACTGGAGGTGGAAGAGATAATAATGTCGGCTTCCGCCAGACGGGCGTCGATCTCCGCCAGCGTGATCACCTCTGCACCCACTTCCGCCGCCAGCGTTTCGGCGCGTTCGCGGGTACGGTTGGCGATGATCAGATTTTTGACCTGATGTTCACGCAGATGACGCGCCACCAGTTCAATGGTTTCCCCTGCGCCAACCAGCAAGACATTAACGGAAGAGAGCGATTCGAAGATCTGACGGGCCAGCGTACAGGCGGCAAACGCCACCGACACCGCGTTGGCACCGATATCGGTTTCCGTACGCACGCGTTTGGCAACCGAGAAGGTTTTCTGGAACATGCGTTCCAGTTCACTGCTCAGCGCCTGACCGCGTGAAGAGTCGGCAAAGGCTTTTTTCACCTGACCGAGGATCTGCGGTTCGCCCAGCACCAGTGAGTCGAGTCCGCTGGCGACGCGCATCAGGTGGCTGACCGCCTCGTTATCCTGATGCCAGTAGAGGCTGTTTCGCACATCCTCTTCATCGAGCTGATGATAATTGCATAACCAGCTCACCAGACGTGCCTGTAAATCGGCCTGCTGCTCTACACTCAGGTAGAGTTCAGTCCGGTTACAGGTGGACAACACCACACCGCTCTGCACCATTGGCTGTGATAACAGGCTGTTTAACGCCTGCTCAAGCGTCTCCGGCCCGAACGAGACGCGTTCGCGCAGAGCAATGGGGGCTGTCTTGTGATTGATTCCGAGAGCGAGCAGCGTCATGGTGGTTTTGGTTGGGATGTCCCAATAATGTCAGGGTTTTGTGAGGCGCATTCTACAAGATGCGACAGATCAAGAAAAGCCATACAAAGGCTATGACTGTAATAAGATTAACCCGATCGTGCTCAATTTGCTGCATAACAGCATTGACGGTTAAAACCGGGACGGTTAGCGTTATCCGTTACGAATAATAAATGTGTCCGAGGAGATGACCACTTGATGCTTAATTCACCACGCAATCTGTTGCGCCTTTTGCCCCTTGCCAGCGTGCTGCTGGCAGCCTGTAGCGTCAACAAACCGCAAGGCCCGGGCCCCAGCGTGACCGCGCCACAGTGGCAACAGCATCAGCAGGCGGTCTCAAAGGTCACGCACTATCAGACCCGCGGCGCCTTTGCCTATCTTTCTGACAAGCAGAAAGTGTATGCCCGCTTCAACTGGCAGCAGACCGCGCCCGACCGCTATCGCCTGCTGCTGACCAATCCGCTGGGCAGCACCGAACTGCAGCTGGATGCGCAGGGCTCGGTGGTGCAGATTGTCGATAACAAAGGCAAGCGTTACGTCAGTAACGATGCACAGAAAATGATTTCGCAGCTGACGGGCATGAACATTCCGCTGGCGAATCTGCGCCAGTGGATGATGGGTCTGCCAGGCGATGCCACCGACTATCAGCTTAACGAGAGCTATCAGCTGCGCAGCCTGAACTACAGCCGCGACGGTCAGAACTGGCAGGTCTCTATTGCGGGCTACGACAGCAAAGTCACCCCGCCGCTGCCTTCGAGTCTGGAGCTGAAAGAGGGTGACCAGCGGATTAAACTGCGTATGGACGGCTGGACCGTTCAAT
Source organism: Pantoea sp. paga (assembly GCF_007558755.1). Lineage (NCBI taxonomy): Bacteria > Pseudomonadati > Pseudomonadota > Gammaproteobacteria > Enterobacterales > Erwiniaceae > Pantoea > Pantoea sp. paga. Next base: position 30,871 of record NZ_VLTF01000001.1, on the reverse strand, counting down.
GATCACCCACTGGCCTGCCCCGGCAAAACTGAATCTTTTTCTCTACATCACTGGCCGTCGTCCCGACGGCTATCACAACCTGCAGACGCTGTTTCAGTTTCTTGATTACGGTGACCAGCTGCAGATTACCGTCGATCAAAGCGGCTCGGTTACACTGTTAACGCCCGTGGCGGGTGTTGCGGATGCGGACAACCTGATTGTCCGCGCCGCAAACATGCTGAAACAGGCGGCGCAGGATAACCACCGCCTGTCCGCTCACGCGGGCGCGCAGATTGCCGTTGAGAAAAACCTGCCCATGGGTGGCGGTCTCGGTGGCGGCTCCTCTGATGCGGCAACCGTACTGGTGGCGCTGAATCATCTGTGGCAAACCGGCTTCACGCCGGATGAGCTGGCAGCGATGGGCGTGAAGCTGGGCGCGGATGTGCCGGTGTTTGTCCAGGGCTTCGCGGCCTTCGCCCAGGGTGTGGGTGAACAACTTCATCCCGCAGAACCGAAAGAAAAGTGGTATCTTGTCGCCCATCCCGGCGTGAATATCAGCACCCCAGTAGTATTCAACGACCCTGAACTGACGCGAGATACTCCATCGCGCAGTTTATCGACGCTTTTAGCATCACCCTTCACCAATGATTGTGAAGCAGTGGTAAGAAAACGTTTTCGTGAGGTTGATGAGCTTGTTTCCTGGCTGCTAGAATACGCGCCGTCACGCCTGACTGGCACGGGCGCTTGTGTGTTTGCTGAATTCGACACCGAGTCTGCTGCCCGCCAGGTGCTGGAGCTTGCCCCGAATGGGGTACGCGCATTTGTAGCCCGGGGCGTAAATGTTTCGCCGCTACAGCGTACCCTGCGAGGCGATTAGCGAATGCGTGACAGTGTCACCACGTTCCGGACACTGCACGTTTCGCATCAACACACCCGTGTGAACGCACATGACCGTACGCGCCGGTTACAGTCATGCCGTTCATTCTCTGGACGCAAAGCCTGAGGTTCTTCTCGTGCCTGATATGAAGCTATTTGCTGGTAACGCCACCCCGGAACTAGCACAACGTATTGCCAACCGCCTTTACACCAGCCTGGGAGACGCCGCTGTAGGACGTTTCAGTGATGGTGAAGTGAGCGTACAGATCAACGAAAATGTACGCGGTGGTGATATTTTCATCATCCAGTCCACCTGTGCCCCCACCAACGATAATCTGATGGAACTGGTTGTGATGGTCGACGCGCTGCGTCGTGCTTCTGCTGGTCGTATTACCGCAGTCATCCCCTACTTTGGTTATGCCCGTCAGGATCGCCGCGTGCGTTCCGCGCGTGTACCTATCACCGCTAAAGTAGTGGCAGACTTCCTTTCCAGCGTCGGTGTTGACCGTGTTCTGACGGTTGACCTGCACGCCGAGCAGATCCAGGGCTTCTTCGACGTCCCGGTTGATAACGTATTTGGCAGTCCGATCCTGCTGGAAGATATGATGCAGATCGGTCTGGAAAACCCGATTGTTGTTTCTCCCGATATTGGTGGTGTAGTACGTGCCCGTGCTATCGCTAAACTGCTGAACGACACCGATATGGCCATCATCGATAAACGCCGCCCTCGCGCGAACGTTTCCCAGGTGATGCACATCATTGGTGACGTTGCTGGCCGCGACTGCGTGCTGGTCGACGACATGATCGACACCGGCGGCACGCTGTGCAAAGCGGCTGAAGCGCTGAAAGAGCGTGGTGCTAAACGCGTATTTGCTTACGCGACCCACCCGATCTTCTCTGGCAATGCGGTTGAAAACCTGCGTAAATCTGTACTCGACCAGGTAATCGTCTGCGATACCATCCCACTCTCTCAGGAGATTAAGTCACTGCCGAATGTGCGCACGCTGACCTTATCTGGCATGCTGGCCGAAGCCATTCGCCGCATCAGTAACGAAGAATCAATCTCGGCAATGTTCGAGCATTAATCTTCGCAGAACCGGGCCCTGTGCCCGGTTTTTTTATGCCTGCCGGGTGCCCGATTAACGCGCTTCCTTTTCTGATATTTTCGCGATAAATTCCCCCAAAATCGCCTGTTTTCAACGCCACTCACTCTTTTGATAAAACGCCACGTTCCCTGCTTCTGCCCTGTGCCGTAAAATGGTAATTTGCAGCGCATTTCTCATAAGAACCCTGACCGCCATGAACCTCGATATCTATACGTTATTTGTCTGCGAGCTTTATGTGCTGGGTTTTCTGAGCATCATCATGTTTTTTGCCTGGATCGGATCGCAATATGATCGCGTTCTCGGCTTCACCTGCCTGTCGCTGGTTTTTACCCTGATTGCCGTATTCTTAAGTAGCCTGCGCAGCAGTGGCCTGCATTTCCTGCCCGTTGCTGTGGGTAACGTTTTAGTGATGCTGGCTTACGGCGGATTGTTAAATGCGTTCCGGCGATTCTGCGGCAAGCCCATCGGCACTCACTGGCTGTTGGGCGCTCTGCTCTGGGCCATCCTCTGCTGTTTCCCGGCGTTCTATTACAGCTTACCCAAACGGGTGCTGGTGCTCTGCATCGCCTGCATCGCCTATACCGCCGCACTGATCCAGCTGGTCTGGCTGGCACGTGACACGCTAAAGGCAACTTTCTGGCCTGCACAGCTGCTGCTGTGGATCCATCTGCTGTTTCATCTCGCTCGCCTGTTTCTGGACAGCGCTATTCCCAGCACGCTGCCTGGCGCGATTGGCGGATCAAACTTCTCGATTTACGTCATCCTGGAATCGATTCTGTTTGTCATCGGTCTGACATTTACTATCCTGGCCATGGTGAATGAACAGATGCAGTCAGTCTTAAAGCATGCCTCGATGCACGATCCTTTGACCAGCGTCTGGAATCGTCGTGCTTTATTTAATGAAGCAGAGAAGATTGTGGCGCGATGCCGCCGTCAGAACCGGCCCTTTAGCGCGATACTGTTCGATCTGGATCATTTTAAGAGCATTAACGATCGGTATGGCCATCAACAGGGCGACCAGATATTGATTCACTTTTGCGACATTGTCAGAGGGCTGATACCAGCCGAGGGGCGTTTTGCGCGACTGGGCGGAGAGGAGTTTGCGGCGATAATTCCCGCGGCGGCAACAGAGGCAGAAGTCTGGTGTGAGACGATTCGGCAGGCTGTCTGTGCGTCACAACCCAATTCAATCACCTACTCAGTGAGCATTGGATTTGCTTCTGTCACGCATCAGCAGCAGGGTTTTGACGATTTACTCGCACTGGCGGATAAAGCGCTCTATCACGCCAAGGCCAGCGGTCGGAACCGCATCGCGCAGCATCCGGTCACTGCTGGCATTAGTTAATGGTGTGAATTGTGTGACCGGCGACAACGTTTGTCATAGTGACGATGCCAGTAATAACGATCTTCAACCTTTTCACGACCACTCAGACCCGCCCCGACCAGCCACATCATTGCACCAACAAAGATGCCGAGGATTGCGCCCTGCGCCAGCGCATCTGGCAGATCAAGCGAGGGAAGCTGGTTCATAATTGAGAAACCCACGCCCAGCACCATTGTGACTAATCCCAGTACCATCAAGCTGTTACCCGCTACACGGCAGTGTTGATGTTTCATGCTGCACCTCCATCCATATGAGTCAATAACCGCACACAATGTTAAGTGCCATAAGCTTAGGCAATGGGTGAAGATAACGTTGCGGAGTAGATCACACATCAGCCATAAATAATTAACTGGCCCTGATTGCAGTCTGTTGATTTAGATAGAAAATGATTAATCACTGTCCTGAACCATTTCGATGCTTGTACTTTGTCATCTCGCTCGTGGCGAAGTAAACTAACGCCCTTTCGCGATAACAGCAGGATAATCATTGTGAGCAGCATTAAACTGATTGTGGGCCTTGCCAATCCAGGCGCTGAATATGCCGCCACGCGCCACAATGCGGGTGCCTGGTATCTGGATTTACTGGCTGAGCGCCACAATCAGTCACTGAAAGAGGAAGGCAAATTCTACGGCTATACCGCCCGCCTGGCGATAGCCGGAGAGGATGTGCGCCTGCTGGTGCCGACCACCTTTATGAACCTGAGCGGGAAAGCCGTGGCGGCGATGGCGACCTTTTATCGCATCGCGCCAGAAGAGATCCTGGTAGCACATGATGAACTCGATCTGCCACCCGGCGTGGCGAAGTTCAAGCAGGGCGGCGGGCATGGCGGCCATAACGGGCTGAAAGATATCATCAGCAAACTGGGCAACAACAATAATTTCCATCGGCTGCGCATCGGTATCGGACATCCCGGCGATCGCAACAAGGTGACCGGATTTGTGCTGGGCAAGCCACCCGCCAGTGAGCAGAAGCTGATTGATGATGCCATTGATGAGGCGGCGCGCTGCACCGAACTGTGGCTGAAAGAGGATCGTATCAAGGCGATGAACCGGCTGCACGCCTTCAAGCCTGCTTAAACGCCCGAATCGTCGTGATTCCGTGTATAATGCGCGAAATTTTTCAATTCGTCTCCGACAGTCCGCCTTCTTGCGCACTGTCCATCCAGTTATAAAGGGTATCAAACCATGGGATTCAAATGCGGTATCGTGGGCCTGCCGAACGTCGGTAAATCCACTCTGTTTAACGCGCTGACTAAAGCGGGCATCGAAGCGGCTAACTTCCCCTTCTGCACCATTGAGCCAAACACGGGCGTGGTACCGATGCCTGACCTGCGTCTCGACCAGCTTTCTGAGATTGTTAAGCCGCAGCGCGTGGTGCCGACTACCATGGAATTCGTCGATATCGCCGGTCTGGTAAAAGGCGCGTCGAAAGGTGAAGGTCTGGGCAACCAATTCCTGACCAACATCCGCGAAACCGAAGCGATCGGCCACGTAGTGCGCTGCTTTGAAAACGACAACATCATCCACGTTGCGGGCAAAGTTAACCCGGCTGAAGATATTGATGTGATCAACACTGAGCTGGCGCTTTCCGATCTTGAGACCTGTGAACGTGCGATTCAGCGTGTGCAGAAGAAAGCCAAAGGCGGCGACAAAGATGCCAAAGCCGAGCTGGCTGCGCTGGAGAAGTGCCTGCCGCATCTTTCTGAAGCGGGCATGCTGCGTTCACTGAATCTGGATGAGGACGACAAAGCGGCAATCCGCTATCTGAGCTTCCTGACCCTGAAACCCACAATGTACATTGCTAACGTCAATGAAGATGGTTTCGAGAACAACCCGTACCTGGATCAGGTGCGTGCTATCGCCGAAGCGGAAGGTTCAGTCGTGGTGCCCGTGTGCGCCGCCGTTGAGTCTGACATCGCTGAGCTGGAAGATGAAGACCGTGACGAGTTCATGGCAGAGCTGGGACTGGAAGAGCCAGGCCTGAACCGCGTTATCCGCGCCGGTTACTCCCTGCTGAACCTGCAGACCTACTTCACCGCTGGCGTGAAAGAAGTACGTGCCTGGACCATCCCGGTTGGCGCGACGGCTCCACAGGCAGCCGGTAAAATCCATACCGACTTCGAGAAAGGCTTTATCCGCGCCCAGACCATCGCGTTTGAAGATTTCATCGCTTATAAAGGCGAGCAAGGTGCTAAAGAAGCCGGCAAGATGCGTTCAGAAGGTAAAGAGTACATCGTGAAAGATGGCGATGTGATGAACTTCCTGTTCAACGTCTAAATAAAATGTGTTGTCTCATGAGGTTTCATTGAGACTCATGAAAATTGACAAACCTATCAAAATCCACGCAATTGCGTGGATTTTTTATTCCACATTGTCTCTTATGATCTCATGGGAGCGCAGTCTAAAATGAGTACATAGATGAGTACAATCCGTTTCCATTATCATTTTAGGTGAGTACAATGACGGTATAAGAAATAGTCAAGGACCCGCTATGCTCACTGATACGCAATGCCGCACTGCCAAGCCGAAAGAAAAACTTTATCGGCTCAATGATTTCAATGGTCTCTACCTCGAAGTGAAACCTAATGGCAAAAAGGCATGGCGCTATCGGTTTAAACTCAACGGTAAAGCCAGCATGTTTGCGCTGGGCGACTACCCGATGGTAAGACTTGCCGAAGCCCGCGAAAAATGCGAGCAAGCGCGTAAGCAAGTCGCGGATGGTGCTAGCCCTACACAGGCTCGCCAGTTAGATAAGCTCCGCAAGGTCAATGACGCATCCAACACCTTTGAGCTAGTCGCCAAAGAGTGGCTGCAGATGAAAGATTGGGCCGAAATCACTAAAACGCGGCGACTGGATATGCTTGAACGCGTGGTTTTCCCGGCAATCGGTAAGCTCTCAGTCAGAGAGATTACTCCACACCATATACTTAAAATTCTTCAGGAAACCGCTAAACGAGGCGCTCCGACTGTTGCCGCTGAAGCGCGACGTACTATTTCATCGGTTTTCGAGTTGGCGGTGGCAACGCTTAGAGCTGACAGCGATCCTGTCTGGCCTGTACGCAAGGCGCTTCCGGCAAACAAAACTCAGCACAAACAGGCCTTGAAACCACAGCAAATCGGGAAGCTATTAAGCTGTTTTGATAACAGTCGCGGCTCATATCGGGTTAACTATTGCATGTGGCTAATGTGGTGGACGCTGGCGCGACCAGCCGAAGTCACCGAGGCTGAGTGGACAGAATTTAATCTTGGTAATGCACTGTGGACCATTCCGGCAACGCGCATGAAAGCTCGTAAGGAGCATGTTATCCCCCTCCCCTCCCAAGCCCTCAACATGCTCAAAACACTACACGGACTAACGGGACATCGGCAGCATCTTTTTCCAGGCAGGGATAATCCGCTAGGTCCAATGACATCGCACTCTCTGCGACAGTTACTGAAAAGCCTCGGTTGGAGTGGTACTTATAGCCCACATGCTACCAGAACTACAGGCAGTACACGTTTAAATGAGATGGGCTATCGACCAGATGCTATCGAAGCTCAGCTAGCGCACGCTGATACCAACAATGTTCGCCGCGCGTACAACCATGCGACCTACCTTGATGAGCGTAAAGTGATGATGCAGGAATGGGCTGATAACCTTGATGGATTGGTAAGCAGCACTGACAGCAGTGCTGATGATTCTTAAACGATGATGCATTGGTGTGTTAACACTGATTAATAACGATTATTTTACAAAATAATTTAAAAACAACATTTAACCTGCACTATAGTAACCATCTGATTTTATGAATATTTTTTGCTGTAATCATCCATCGATATAATCCCTCTGTTTTCAATCCTTCTAATAACACATGGCATCCCCATGAGCCCATACCATGCATCCAGTAGCGAAGGACAGCCTGAGAAAGACTCTGGCGAGCAGGTTTTGGCTAACAAGGTGGGGATCGCTACTTCTGATGAGATGGATGAGGCCGGACTTGTCCTGTTAGAACAACTCTGCCCGTCCGTTTTTGAAGAACAGTTCCCAAAAGGACTGCTCCTTGTAGCCATGCTAAGACGCTGGCATTGCCGCTGGTCAGGTAACATCTGCCGTAAGCACAACTGTTTTAGTTCCACGCACTTTTTGAGAGTTCCGGGTTTTTAGTCGTCAACCGCTACTCTTCCTACGTCAGATTATTCAGGGATTTATGAGGTCGCTGCGTGTTATATTCACCCAGCCAGCGCTCCGTAATATTCCTCGCTTCATTCAGTATCCTGAACAGATAAAAATCAGCATTTCTGTCCGGTACGTCCCGTTGAATCGTTCGATAAAGGCATTCTGCGTCGGCTTAATCAGCTTAATAAATTCCAGCATCATTACATGCTCTAAAGTCCATTGAGCCAGCCCCATTTAGACCAGTTCCGGTCCGTTGTCCATATCCGCTTCTTCAGCGGATAGCCTCGGTTTTCCACGATCCTGTCCAGTACCCTGATGACGCACTGAGCCGGGTTATTCAGGTCAATTTCTATCACCAGCGCTTCACTATTAAAATCGTTCACCACATAATCGGTCGAAAGCCAACCATTTATAACCATCATGTTGATTGGTTGCATCACTAACACAATTTTTAAGACGAAAATGATCTACTGCATTATCAGAACGGGTAATGGGAGCAACACTTGTCGTGCAATAATTATGATAATTAATTTTTTAATTCATGCCAAATATGGCCGTAATCATTAGGGGCTGCCCCTAGAGACAATCGTTTGTTTAGCTCTTTGAGCTCAATGTAATCAACCTGTAGGCATAGACAATTTTAGTCGACTTACATACCTCAAGAGTTTTCTACTTCATCCTTATTTGGATGTTTTAACAGTAGCTCTGCAATTAAGTCTTGAGCTGATTCCTCATGCTCTGTGCGAGGCATTTCAAGTACTTGCTTTGCTAATTATTGATGTCAGTTGAAACGAAAAGAGCGCATCTTTCTCAGGGGGATGATGGCGGTTCTTTCAGGTGTATAACAATAAGACTTTAGCAAAACTCTGTAATTATTGACCGATGCTTGTGCTGCGCAGGTCAACACGGTAATCAAAACAGAAAAACCTTTTCCGAGTTGAAAAGGTTTTCTGTACTAAAGCGTTATGAGGTTGATTGATTGTTATCAACCCCGCATTGCTGCAGTCTATTTGTAAGCACAAGCGGAAAATCATCGTTGTGCGTCGTGCCAATCGCCAAACGCCCGGCGCTAGCGAGGCTTAAAATTTTTAATCAAAATTGCTCACATCCCCCCACCTGATGATGGCGAATCTAAAAAATTAACGCTTGTCCAGCTATGCGTCAGCAGGCTAGGTGTTAGCATTGCATGTCAAAACCAGACCGCCAGTCATGCAGAATTAGCAGACTATTATCCAGACATTGCGTTTATTTTCCTCTGCCGGTTGTCAATTAATTGTGGCGATCATCAGCGACTTAATAGTATGCATGCGATTCTCAGCCTGCTCGAATACCCGACTTTGGGGACCAGTAAAAACATCGTCATCCACCTCTCGGATATCGGGGAAATTTCGCGCCACTTCAGTCTCAAGATCGTGAAAAGCAGGAAGACAGTGCAGAAAAATCGTATCTTTCCGACCAGTCATATCAAGTACCTGCTGTGTAATCTTGTAAGCTTTGAGTGAATTGATTCTCTGTTCAATTTTATCTTCTTCACCCATCGATACCCAGACATCAGTATAAATCACCGCAGCGTCTTTAACCCCATCCTCGATTGAGGAAGTGAACGAGATGCTTCCCCAACTTTCTGGCGTATCGGCTTTAATTTGCGCGACTAAGGTTGCTGAAGGTAACAGTGATTCTGGCGAGACGATTCGCAAGTGATATCCTAACTTAAGCGCACCAATCGCCAGCGAAGTGGCAACATTATTTCTGCCATCGCCGACATAGGCAACCTGTAATCCAGCCAGCTCGCCAAACTCCTCCTGCATGGTTAAAACATCGGCCAGAAGCTGGGTTGGGTGGTGATCATCGGTAAGACCGTTCCATACAGGAATACCCGAATAGCGCGCCAGATCTTCAGCAACCGTATGATCAAAGCCACGGAAGGCAATACCATCAAAATTCCGTCCCAGCAATTTTGCGATATCCTTCACGCTCTCTTTATAACCAAAACGAATATTTTCGGCGGGGAAAAATTCAAGACTGGCTGCCTCATCAGCACAGGCCACCACAAATGACGTGCTGGTCCTGGCAGAAGGTTTAAGAAAAATACCGCAGATATTTCGGTGTTTTAGATTCTCATCAAATACCCGGTTTCTTTTTTTTTCTTTAAGTTCACTGGCCTGCGTTAAAATAAAATCGAGCTCTTCGGTAGAGAACTCATTTAACGTCAACAAACTTTTCCCCGTTAGTTTAAATCTGTTCACCACACTCTCCTTTCGCGATATACATGATATACTAAGATTTCAGAATTAAGCAGCGGAACATTATGAGCTGACTGATTAAGGACCCGTGAATAATGCAGGCTTTACTTTATGGCATAATTTTATACCTTTCGCTGTCACTATCTCCTGGTCCCCGTACGCAATCATTACTGCGAAAATCCGATAAAAACGTTTTACTAAAACAGAACCTAGCTGATGTGGTTTTTAGTTTGACCCTGTTATGCTTTGCAGTTGTCTGGCGATTCTGGATGTCAGGCCAGTTAATCATCGCGACAATGGTATTTTATATCCTTTTTGCAGCGTCTGTTTTTTTTAGTCCGCCAAAACGTCTGACCACAGATAGCGCGGAAAAAACACCGTTTTCCTCTTCGTTAGCCAACTACGGAATATGGTTTGATGTTGTGCTGCCCTGCGCCATCACTCTCGCCTGTCTTGTTGATGTAAACAGCGATCTGCTACTTTCCTCCGCGGGTTATTGTGTTGCTGCCGTCAGTTTTAATAGCACTCTATTTTATTTCAGCCACCGAATTAATTATGCGTTCTGGGGTGCCTGTAGACTCTTAATGCTATTGCTCTTATTGATGATTACCCTGGTACTGCTATCGCTATCACATCGATTTGGTTAACCGCGACAATTTATGCATTCTCCTCTCCGTCCAGGGAACCAGAAAACCGTAGCATAACAGTGAGAACAACATACAACCGATCATTAGAGGGAATAGCAGTTCTGGCATGCCATGAGCAAGCATTAAACCGGTGATCAAAGGATTGATTGCACCACCTAGCGTCGACAGATTGTGCAAGCCAAAATAAGTGCCCTTTAGCTCATCCGATGAAATAGCATCCACCGCAACATACTCAACCGGTGAGAGAATAATCTCACCGATGCTGAACACCACCATTCCCATTATCCAGCCTGAAATGTGCACGTTCGAAACCATAAATACAGCCAGCGCAATAATATATAGGCCCGCGCCCAGCCATACCGCCCTCACCAGATTGCCCTGGTTGACTTTTGAACCTAAAAAATACTGCAACGTCACCACCACAATAGCATTAACCGGGGTGATAATCCCCAGAATCACATAGGCGAGATCCTCACCGCTGTTAAAGGTAATGTACTGGGATGCACAGTTGGAAAACCGGGCAACAACAAAGCTGATAAAAAACGATCCAAGAGTAAACAAAATAAGCCGTCGGTCTTTCAGTGCCATTCCCATTGCGCCCGACATAAAATCGTTAGGCTTCGACTTGTTGGCCATCAATCTGTTATCACTCTGTGCGGTTTTTAACAGGCAGGCAATCAATAACGCCGTGACTAACGCAATTCCACCTGAGAGAAAGAAAGTCAGACTAGCGCTGAAAGTGACCAGCCATACTGCTAGCGGAGGAGCAATCACCCAGCCAATATTAATAAACGTGTAATTAAGCGAGAAATAGCGACTTCTGGCCGAAGCATCAGAGATCAGTGAAAGTTGCTTTTTTATCGCGGTGGAAATCACAGGGTAAGCACAGTTAACCAAGGTGAATGAAATAACAATCCACATGATACTGTTATTCAGCGGTAGCAGACAAAAACTAATGCCAAATACCAGCGTGGCTGCTAATAAAGCTTTTTTATTATCAATTCGATCCGTTAATGCACTCCCATATATACCAAAAAGCACGCCAGTCACCATTGAACAGGTCAGAACGATGCCAGTAACTGAAAAGCTGTAACCACCAGTATTAAGCAGATAAAGAGAAATAAAAGGCAACGTCAAGCCTCTCGCCACCGTCAAAAATAATGAAGATCCAAGTAGTACGGTTAAGGTTCGATAATCTGCCGTGACCAGCACGTTGTCTCGCTTCATTGTAAGCTAAGGTTTTTTATAAGTTTGCATAGACCACTAATCAAATCACATAAACTCACATACGTCAAAAAACCCTAAACTATCCATATATCACTGAAATAACTAATTTTTAACAATTCCAATTCTGGAGCCCAGGACATCATGAAAAAAAATAATACTCCATGGATTAAAATAATTTCGTCTAATGGCCATTTTTCAAGAGAAATTTAATGTTGACTTTTTTTTAAAATGATGTGATTCCTAAATTAGCGGTAGCAAGCAAAGCCAACTGAAAATTAACATACTGAAATTTATAGGTATTCATCGACCATGGCTACTATTGATGACGATTTTATACAAAATCAATCTCAACGTTTTCTTAACAACTTCGAGCAATTCGCCGCGAAAAGAGATATTTCTGCTTACGAACTGGCGAATTATGCTAAGCGTCAGTATCCCAACGCTAAACATGTTTTATTTACCAGTTCCCCGATACAGGGCTGCGCGACTGCGACCAGTGATATTGATCTGATTGTAATTATCCCTGAACAAGAACTGTCGAGCGGCATGGCAACTCAATTTTATATGGCAGGGAATCACTGCGAAATTGCCGCCATCAGTGATGAAGATCTACAGCATGATTTGCAAGCCTTAACCACACTGACCACAGTACCGCTTTCCGAAGTTGCTCTGCGGGTCGCAAACTGGGACAACTATTTCAGGCTCAAAAAGAAGTATCTGGAAAGAGTTGTAAATGGTCTCAGTATCGATCAGGGAATGCCTTTTGCTGGTTATCTTTCGCCACTCTCTGCACTCTGGGCCTGCCAAGCGCTACTCAGTTTCGCAGAGAGCTATGCGGCGCTACAACTTGCCTTCAAAAGCCGGGAACCCCGAGCCGCCGTAATTTATGCCATCGATGTCGTTCTCGCCATCATGGATGTTCTGCTCTGCCGCGCGGGGTATGTATATTCCAATAAAAAATGGATCACCACTCGCTGGCATAGCTATTCGGAAAAAGTACTTTCCAACTGTGATAATAATTTCTCTGATGACATCCTATCCGGGCAACTCGCCATTCTTTATCGCCTGATTGGCAAGCCGCTCAGTGAGAAAGAGTATACCACCGTGCAGGTGCTAGGCGATCGTTTCTGTTACTGGCTAGGTCACGACCAGACGCTGGGCTTTCAGGGCCTGCAACTGGTTCCGACTCACGCCTATAGCCAGAAAATCAGCGTAACGCTTTCCTTAAAATTTACCCGCAACCAAGTTTGCCTGCTTAACAGTGAGATTATGGATCGCATCATCGACTTCAGCGAAATCAGCTATCTGAATGACAGCGAAGCAAGCGAAATACTCCGGGCCTTACGCGCTAACATGTTGCTGACCGAGGTGAAAAAATGACCGCAACACATCCCTATTTTTTTCGTTGCTGGCATGCGACAACGACACCTCAGCAACACGCTAAGCAATTGATTGAAGTCGCTTGGCTGTTGATGGCAGAGGGATATCCGATTATCGAAGATCTTGAAGGTGCTATGGATAATCTCCCTCTGCTGCAGTCACTACATCTTATCTATGCCGATTACATCACTGAAATCGATCAGCATTACTGCACTACAGCTCTCTCTGCAACACACCGGCTGGCCCATGCAGTTGAGCATGGAATTTCCGGCATGGCCGAACTTGACCAGCAGACGTTCATTGAACGCACCGGACTGGATGGACTAGCGAATAACGCGCTGTCTTCCGCGCCGATTGTCAATCACTGGGCGCAAATTGTCAGCCAGTATCCGCTGGAAATTATCGATCCGCTGATCGCCAGTAATCAAGTGAAGGTCATCAGGATACTTCGTACATGGTCAAAACTGAGTGATGAGCTGGGCATCGATCAAGCCTTCCTGAAAAAAATCATGCAGGACATTTAATGATGACCACCAGTTTTATTGAGCGATATGCCAAGGTGTTCGGCAGGCCCTCCTCTCTGTTACTCAAGCTTTCCGGCCTGGAGGCTTTTGAAAACGAGGGGCGGGGAAGCTTGGTCATAGACACGAATCAACGAACCTTGCTCGACTTTGGCTCCTTCGGCATTCATTTACTCGGACATTGCCATCCCGAGATTATCCATGTCGTGCGACAGCAAATAACCCGCATGAACCTGTCGACTAAGACGCTCGCCAATGAAGCGGCTTTGCTCGCAGCCGAGAAACTGTCCCAGCTTAAGGGTGGCGATCGCAACGGCGTAATATTCGGCAACTCCGGCTCGGAGGCCATCGAGATAACACTGAAGATGTGCCGTATTGCCACAGGCCGTAAAAAATTCATCGCGCTCAGGCACAGCTACCATGGGCGTACAGATGGCGCTCTACAACTAAGCGATGGCTACTACCAGCACGCCGCAGCACCCGAGCAGAGAATGACCTGCTTTTATGATGCGGACGATATCGCGGGTATCGCAGAAAGACTGGCACAGTGCGATGTGGCTGCGGTGTATGTAGAACCAGTTCAGGGCGAAGGTGGTATTCGCCCTGTGGCACCTGAACACATGCAGGCGATTTACAAGCTCTGTCAGGACCACGAAACTCGTTACATCAGCGATGAAATACAGAGCGGGCTTGGCCGAAGCGGCCATTTGTTGTCAGCTCCCTGGGCAGACGCCGTGGTGGTGGGTAAAACACTGGCCGGCGGCATTTATCCGATCTCGGCAGTGATTTTCGATAACCAGAAATTCGGCAATGCGGCACGTGATCCGATTATCAGCGCCTCATCCTATGCTGGCGGGGCACTGGCTGGCGCGGTTGCCTGCAAAGTGCTCGATATTGTTTCCGCCCCTGGATTTATTGAAACCATCAATCAACATGGCAACCTGCTGCAGCGATTACTGAACAAGACGCTAAGCTCGCACGCCAGTATTGTCGCTATTCGCGGCGCTGGGCTGATGATCGGGATTGAATTTTGCGATGCACATATGTGCGGTGAGGTGGTGTTGGAAGCCATTGCCAACAACCTGATTGTCAGCTTCTGCCTAAGCACGCCGCAGGTGCTGAGAATTTATCCACCCGCAGTGGCGACACCACAAGAAATTCAGTTAGCCGTTGATATTTTGTCTCAGGCGATCTCAACGGCATGGCAGCTAAAAAATAACGAATAATCAGAGGATACGTCTTATGCCTGTTATTACAACTTGCGTTACGCTGGAAAATATTAATGCTTGCGATGTATGGCCCACACTGATCGATTTTGCCCGCTATCCCCATTTAATGGACGATGTTGTTGAAGTGACCGTTTCAGACATAGCCAGCCATAGTATGGTCTCTGCTTGGAATGTGCTGCTTAATGGCAGTGAATTTACCTGGACGGAGCGTGACCATTTACATCCTCCCTTTCGTATTGAGTTCGAGCAGATTGATGGGGATCTGGAAACCTGGCAAGGCGAGTGGACCTTAGCCGATAACGGTGATGATGTTATTGCTACCCTGACCATTGAATTCGATATTGGCATTCCTTCTCTAGCAGACATTCTTAATCCGATTGGCGAACGAGCTATTCGTGCTAACAGCCTCCAGATGCTGCAAGCTATTAAAAAAAATAGCGTTGCCGTGGCACAAGAACGCTAATCATGGCTAGTCAACCGGCGATTATTTTGAGCGGCGCATCTGGCGTACTGGGCACCGCGCTAGTTAGTGCTCTGGGGCGGTCCTTTCCTGGCATGCCTGTTTTTTGCCTGCTCCGAACCCGCACCGCTTTTGAAAAGCTGCGCAACAGCCTCGGTGAATCACCATCTGCGCTTATTTACGTTGAGTGCGACCTCTCATCAGATATCTCAACACATCAGGCGTTAAGCGCAATTGGTTATTCAGAACACGCCATCGGTATTCATGCCGCGGCCGATGTTTCATGGGATAAAACCACCGCAGAGCTGATGAATATCAACGTCACCGGTTCCCTACGCTTCTATCAGCTACTGAAAAGCTGCGCCAGCTACCCGCGCATGATCTATATTTCCACCGCTTATGCAGATAGCCAGCAGGCGTTCAGAAATGGTTATGAAGAGAGCAAATACCTGGCACAATGCTGCCTGACCAAACAGGCCTCAACTGACAATATTCCACTTTCGCTATTTTCCTGTAGCCTAGTGGTTGGGGATTCCCGTAGCGGTGCGATTAGTGGCTACAATGGCATTTATCCGCTTTTGCGGTTTTTAACCCGCTTTACGCCCCCCTTCATGGTAGGTGATGCACAGGTAGCGCTTGATTTAGTGCCTGTGGACTGGGTCATTCAGCAACTGCTGGTATTGTTTAATGAACAGCTTGCCGGTGAGGCACCAAGAGAAGTTATTGCGGCAGCCGGTGCAGAAAATAAGATCACTTTCCTGCAGCTTCTTCGGCTTGCCGAATCAAGGCTGAACGCCTATTACCGTACACACAATATCAGCCAGATCGAAGAAACCCCAATAATCAGTTTGCGTCGGTGGAATTTTCTGCGGCGCTCGCTGACTACATGGAAACCTGAACAGCTTAGCCTCAGAGACTTCCGTGCTTTTGAAAAGATCCTGAGCATTTACGGCGTTTATTTCACCTCCGATTACGTTCGTCATCCGCTCGGAATATCGACGCAGTCCCCTCACCCAGACACCTATATCGACAACATCATTTCTTACTGGATACACGATCATCATGATGAATTGTTGAATCATGCCAATAAGGACAGTCAATGACTCGTTCAAATCGAATTCAGCATCTGTTGCAGCAAGAGCGTTCAACCCGTGAGCGGATAAAGTCGCTATTTCCAGAAGAAAGCGAAAAACTCGCGAGCTTGCGTGATCGGTTGCCCGTTACTCTGGTGTTAGGCAGTCCACGTGGTGGCACTAGCCCGTTTAAAGCAGCTCTGGCGAAACATCGAGCTTTTCTTACCCTCGCGGGCGAGCATCGCCTATTTTTCACCCTGCTTGGTCTCAATTACCCCGATTACGGTGGTGAAGAGGAGTCGCTGAATCGTCCTTTATCGCCTAAACAGAATGCTGAACTGCTGGATATGATTTTTAGCCGGGCCTTTATTAACCAGCCGGTGCTGATACCTAACCATGAGGAACAGCTCCGCTATGCTTGGGAATGGGCCTATCGTCTGCCCCTGCAGTGGAGCGCCTGCGACATTAATCCGGATGACGTGGTAGCACGGGTGCTAACAGCCACTAGGCACTTTGCTGCTTCGGACTCTGATAATGGTAGCTATCTGGATGAGTTGGTATTTGAACAACTTGAACAACAATATCAGTGGTTTAAGCGTGAATTTTACGACGGGTATACGCTCAGCGATGATTCTGTCCAGCACTGGCCTTCCCTACGTCACGCAGGAATAACTCCGGTGATTGAGATCACCCCGTTTGTAGTTCCGCGTCCGAGAAAGCTACTAACGCACGATAGTCAAGTTGACTCAATTTTACTTAAAGCTTCGAGTGACCCCTATCGTTTTGAATTGTTACGCAATCTGTTTCAAAATCGCCCGCTGAATATCATCCGCCTGACGCGTAACCCACTCTCATCCTGTAACGGTCTGCTGGATGGCTGGAAACACAGTTGTTTCTGGCAACACGATCTCAGCGACATTTTTTCGCCCAACCATTTTGCCGCCGGCTGGTGTTTTGATCTTTACCCAGGCTGGAAACAGGCCCTCCATCAGAACCTGCTTGACGTAGTTGGTCAACAGTGGGTTGATTCGAATCGGACAATCGAAGCTTGTCGTGCCACTCCTCTTCCTAATGAACAGTGGCTGCACTGTCATTTTGAAGATTTTATTCGCTCGGCACAGTCGAGAGAGTCGTTATTGCTGAAGGTAATTAGGGCAATAAATCTGCCGGAAGACGCAGATTTCTCCTCATCCCTCAGCCATAACGAGGTGGTCAATAGCACCAAACCGGCAAAAAATCGCCGTTGGGTATCCAGGCAAACGACGCTGCTACCCCTTTTAGACAATCAAGATATTGCGAATATGGCTGAAGCCATGGGGTATCAGATTGATGAAATCGATAACTGGTTATAGGAGTTTCAACGATGGACAATCATCAACCTGCGGCGATACGCCGAGCTATTCCTAGGGAAGCGTACCGAAAACTGCAAAAGCTAAACCCGCTCAGGGCAACGCTTGGCCTGACTGCAACATGGATCGCGCTGATATTGTTAATGAGTGTCGCCTACTTTTCTCAGTCATATTGGGTCTATTTTATCTGTGCTCTGTTTATTGCTGGGCGCCAGCATGCCTTGCTGGTGCTATTTCACGATGCCTCACATCATCTACTGTATAAAAAACCAAAGGTGAATGACGTTCTGGCCAACCTGCTGCTGGCGTTTCCGCTATTTATGAGTATCCGTCTCTATCGTCACCATCATCACCAGCATCATATTCACACCAATACAGAGAATGATCCCGACATTTTAGATGCGACCCCCCCAGCCTCTCGTAAAGCCCTCTACCTACTGCTTTTGATGGATTTCACAGGCATTAACGGATTGAAGTCACTGCGGTCAATCAATACGTTTGGCGTTACGCAACTGTTTGTTCGTAACCCCTTGCATAAGGCTGAAAGACGACTTTTCCTGCTATTCATCGCCACGTTAATTGGCCTACTAAGTTTTTTCCACCTGTTCAGGTTTTATCTGCTCTACTGGGTTATCCCAATGTGGTTTTTTCTACCGGCGTTGTTGCGCATGCGGTCGCTGGGTGAGCACGCCGGCAGACGCGGGCAGAGCGCGCTCTTTTTTGCCCGCAGCATCCAGGTAAATTTGCTGGAACGGGCCCTGATTGCCCCGCTTAATATTAATCTGCATCTTGAGCACCATATTTTTCCTAACATCCCCTTTTACAACCTACAGAAACTCTCCAGGCTTCTGCTGCGCGATAAGCAGTTTTCTGATCACATGGTCATTAATACCGGATATTTTTTTGGCCACCGTAGCGTGCTACATGAGATTTATCATTGAGGGCATCGCTCTTTTTTCACATTTTTTTTAGGGGTATAAATGGCGAACATTGCAGTTGTTGATTCAAACCGACTCGGTATTCGTATGCTAGAACGGGCCAAAAAGCTGGGGCATACGGTCACCTTTATTCGTTCAGCTACGGATAATATGTACACACTGGACGATTACGTCGAACAGGTTTTTTCCACGCTGGATACAGTCATCACCGTCCGCGACAGCACCAGCTATCCCGACGTCAAAAAGTGTCTTGCAGAGGTTCATCGCACCTCGCCTTTTGACGCCATCATAACGGTAAATGAATATGCGCTCGAAACAGCGGTCTCCGTAGCCAGAACTCTGGGTGTAGCCTCCACAACTCCCGATGCGGTATTCGCCGCGCGTGATAAATACCAGATGCGGCAGATACTGGGCCGCACTGGACTCAGCCCGATAGCATTCAGGCTAGCTGACTCGGTTGATGAAATCATCGCGGCAAGTGCGGGCATGCCATATCCACTGATGGTTAAACCGACCCGATCGTGCGAAAGCTTGCTGGCCAAAGTAGTGTCTTCGGCAAAGGAGTTAGCCTTTGCGGTCAGCGAAATCCGCAGCGAATATGCGAACCTTTCAGTGATCATGCAAGGACGTATTTCGCAGAGTTTTATTCTTGAAGAATTTATTACCGGACCGATGTTCTCGGCTGAGTTTGCGCTGGCGAACGGCGAGTTTTATGACTTTATGATTTCAGAGCGCATTCAGGCGACGCACGATGCCACCATTGAACTGGGTAATATTATGCCGAGTACCCTCTCACCCGCCGTGCAACAACAATGTTTCAACTATGTGCATCGTGTCGCACAAGCGCTAGGCTTCGAGACAGGAGTCTTTCATTTTGAATTTATCCTAACTCAACATGGCCCGGTGCTGGTCGAAGCCAACCCACGGTTAATGGGTGGTTCTATGCCCTATTTGTATGACTTTTTAACCAATAAATACATTCACGATCAGGTTTTGAACATCCATCTGCAGCAGCCAGCGGAGGTTGCCAACATTCCGGCAGGCCGCTTTGTGGTGTCCCTGAGGCTGGAGGCCAGGCAGCCGGGCATCATCTCAGCGCTACCGGTATTGAGCGACATCAGAGCCTTATCTATCAAGGTGCTGTTATTCGAGACCTACTATCAGGTCGGAGATCGCGTATCGGCCGGCGATATTATTGGCAGGCTGAATATAGACGTTTCACAGCCGGATAACCCGCGCGAACAGGTAAAGACCATCTGGGAACGATGTGAAGCGATCGTCGGCATCCCCCTCTCAATCTGAGCAGGACACCAGAGATTAATTTAATAGAATCAATTGTTATAAATAAATTTCGCATTTCGAACAGACGGGCTTAACAATTCATTTATCAGGAAAAATATAAAATGATCGTAACCGCAAGACGAATACAGGAACTGTTGAATAAAGGTGATATCATTATCTCTCCTTTTAACACCTCCGATCTGGACGTCAATTCCTACTCATTTCATCTGGGTGATAGTTTAATTGAATATGAATGCCAGATAATCGACCCACATCGCCCATTGAGGACAAACACCATCCAAATCCCTGACTCGGGTTATGTATTAAAACCTGAACATTTTTATCTCTCCTCCACGATAGAAAAAATGGGAAGTTCAATTTGCGCCAGTGAACTTTATGCCAACTTTTCTACCGCTGCCTGTGGCATGTTTATTCAAACCAGCGCGCCACTCGGCCACACTGGTGCGATTATAAACTGGACACTAGAAATTATCGTTGCGCAACCTGTCGTGGTTTATCCGGGAATGAAAATAGGCAAGATCTGTTTCTGGGAGAATTACGGCGAGCTGACCAATTATCAGGGACGTTATTGCGAATCAAAAAACGTCGTGGCTTCAAGGATATATCAGGACTTCAACCGTCAGGAATCACATAATGATACTTACCGGCAAGGAAATTGAGAAAAGGGTCAAGAGCGAAGAGATTATTATCTCACCATTTCTCCCTGAAAACATAAATCCCAATAGCTATAACTTTCGTCTTGGCCGCTCTATGAAGGTGTATCGCAATGAAGTGATTGATCCTGCTCAGGAGAATCCAGTAGATACTATTACACTTGGCGACGATGGTTATATTTTACAGCCTAGAAAACTCTATCTGGCAGAGACCATTGAAGTTATTGGCAGTACCTGCTTTGTGCCAACTTACGCGGCCAGATCGTCGGTAGCTCGCATGGGAATGTTTATAAATTTGTCTGCCCCGTTGGGCGATATCGGATTTATTGGCCGTTGGACAATCCAGCTTTACAGTATTCTTCCGATCAAGGTGTATTACGGCATGAATATTGGCCAGATGATGTTCTGGCATACATCTGGCGAGATCGAACTGTATAACGGCAAATATCAAAGTGCCGAAGGCCCGATTGAAACCCGCATTCATCTTGATTTCAACGAGAAGATGATTAAAAGCCTGAATACCTTACCCGATGTACATCATGAAGAGGAGCCCTGATGAGTACGTTAATAAACGATCAGAGTGTTACATTACCTGGGAAATTCAGAAATATTTTTTTGCTCGCCGAGCAGCACCCGGTACCCGCGATGAAATTAATTACTGAAAGCCATTTAGCTCGTTGGCTGGATAATTTTTCCACAGTTAAAGCCACTTTACGCGATATTGAACGCAATATTGCTATCACCTCCGGCGCATTTTTGACTCAGGACATGAAAAAAATCAATGCCGTGCTACAAGAACTACGCTGGTCAGAACATGCTGTGTCCGAGATTGGAGAATTTATTGGCGAATTGGGCTATGTCGACGGTGAACTCGATCTGGCCATACGCTCTGCATGCTTAGCCGAAGATTTGCATGAGAAGAGTTTTGCTGGTGTTTATGAGTCAGTGCTCAATGTGCGCTCCATTGAAGATGTCCAGTCCGCAGTAATTACTGTATTCAACTCGTTCTATTCTCTTCGCGCCGTAATGGAGAAACGCAATATCCATAACGACAACGATAACGACACGGTAAATATTATCGCGCAGCGGATGGTTGCTGCTGAATTTTCCGGCGTAGCTTTTAGCTGCCATCCTCTGACCGGACAAGAGAGTCTGTATATTGAATATGTTTCCGGGCTGGGTGAAGGACTGGTGTCTGGGCAGCAAGAGCCAGCGCAATTACTTTCCGACAGTGACCATCAAGTACAGCGTGACGCCGCGTCCCAGATAGCTAACATTGTAGCTTCCGCCCGCGCATTGCTGGATAGCCATGTTGATATCGAGTGGGCCTGTGAGGCTGGAACCGTCTGGCTGCTGCAGGCACGTCCGGTCACCAATATAACGATCACCGCCTATGATAGCACCCCAGTCGCTCAGTTCTGGCCACTCTATGGCGATTTACCCGCTGAAGTGATCGACACATTGCCTGCCTACGCCCTCTACTTCAATCAGAAAAGAAAACCTCTCACCGATATCGCGTATTTTCATCAAAAAAAACAACCAGGCGCCATCATTTTGCGGGTGAATCACGCCGGGCTGACTGATGCCCAGCGACAGAAGCAGCTTCTGGAGCACTTTCATCAACAGCAGGTGGTGGTGGATTTTTCCGACAGCGTGCGCCAGTTAATTATTGATAAATCAACACTAACGTCGCAACTTAGCGAGTTGATGACGGTAAGAGGTCAGCTCTATACGATGGTCATTCGTGACTTTATTCAGGGCGAGTATGGGCTCATCACCCGTGAGGTCACCACACCTGAAGGCAAAACTCTTGTGGCTGAACTGTCGGCAGATGGCTTGATGGCGATTAATCGAGGTAGCGCTGTCAGTCAAATCCTGACGCTGGGCGACAACCAGCAGACAAACGTACTGACCGAAGAAGATATTAGTCTGCTGAAGCGAGTCACGACCGATGTGCTGAGCGCGCTAGGGGAAGTCCAGATCGAGTGGGTACTGGCTCAGGGCCATCTTTATGCACTCGACTACTCCAACGTTAGTGATACGTACCTGACGCTTAGCAGCAGCGGTCGCGTAATGTCGCCAGGTTATGCACGTGGTCCCGCCTACCACATCAGTCAGACAGAACAGATTGAAAGCTATAGCATTGCACCGTCAATGAGCCTCACAGACGTACCTGACGCATCGGTTTACGGTGATCTTTTTTCGACACTTGTGCAGGAGATGGAAAAATTGCCTGCTCCACCGATCATTTTCGCCCATCGCCCCTATGCCGCACTTGCCTCACTGATCCCATGGGCGGCGGGCTTTGTTTTTGAGAAAGGCTCGCTGCTCTGCCACTTGGGGATTTTATTGCGCGAAAAAAAACTGCCGGCGGTATGTGACGAGACGCTTTTCAGCGCCACCCGACACGGCGACCCTTGTTTACTCAAGGCCAGTTCCGTTCATTAAGGTGATAATCATGGATAACGAACTTTTTATCTTGCTGTTTCAGCCGGGTGAGTTTTTTGCGCCACGCACCATGGTGACTCAGCCAGATGTGATTTTAAAGTGCGATGACAGCGCGAGCAATCGAGGCAATAACGCGCTATTCCATTGTGAAAACGACCTGATTGCCAGTGAGGTAATCGTACAACAGGGAAGTTATTCGATCGCACCAGCGCCCTATCAGTTTCACTACTTCACGCACCATCACCGTCAGCTTAAACGGGCCAGCGAAGCGCATTTCGATGCTATCTTTGCCCGCAATACGATCCCATTTCGCTGCGCTGATGTCATGCCAGCAGTGGCTATCCGTATGGATTCCAGGAATCAACGGGCGCACCTGTATCATTTTAATGATACCGCGTGGCACGGAACCTTGATGGTCAAGTATGCTGAGGTTAGCACTGCGTCGCTGGCGGTAGTGAGTGACTGGCAGCGCTGCACCTCTGCGCTCGCCGTTGCCTATCCACGATTACTGAAGTACCGCCATTTGTTGAATGATACCTGCTGGTACACGCGCTGGAAGCACGATATGGAGCTGGAAAGAAAGTTTACCTTTTCAGGTATTCCAGACACATGGAAATTAAATACCCGGTTATATGAAGCAATCAATCTGCGTGGTGAGCTGGCGGGTTTTATACCTGAACTCGATATGAGCCTGCAGGTTTTCGATTATGACAATCATATTTTTGAAGTGCTAGAGCCATCATCAAAGGGCTATATTTCGTTTATTCCTCAAACCAACGGCAAAGTAGCAGTTAAGCAGAAGTGGTTCGCGCAAAACGCAGAGCTACGTAAAGAGAGTATTTCATACGATATTTCCGTCGATCGCCAACAGTTTGAAGCCAAAGCCCGTGAGATGGCTGGCGGAGAGGTTAAACGTCTGGCGCCGTTCCGGCGTAAACGTTTTGATGTGAATTTTGAATCGCTGGAAACTGGTAACATTTACGGTGTTTACTTCGATATCTGCCGCAGCTTGCAGGATCCCGCCCGCTACGCATTTTCGCAGTGTGAGGTGGAATATTGCCGTTCGCGTACCATGTTCAATTACCACAATGTGATGGAAGAATTTGAACAGGTGTGTGCTTGGGTCAAAAATTTCCTCGAACAACAGCACATACCCTTTGAACAAAATCTCTACTCAAAACTCGATTTTGCTCGTGAAACCCATCTGGCCCTTACCCGGCAGGAGTTGACGCATGGCTAACTATGTAATTCTGGGAAGCTGGAAAATCCGTCACGATGAATATATTTCTCCTTTAGAACAGTCGCTCTACGTTGTGGAGTTGTCAGAAGGAGAGGCCATCGGCGACAAAAGCGTTCTGTACGATCTGCGGGCACTGGCCGGGCCGGTGTTGGACCACCCCAGCGGCGATCCGGTCGACGGCGTAGTGCTAGCCAACCTCTCCGCCGACTTCCTTCCACTAGCAATCATTTCGACCACAACCGGCGATTGGCTACTGACCCACCTTGTGCACAGGGTGGAAGTCTGGGTTACCCATTTTCTGGCGCATCAAGGGTTTCCACTGCACATTACGCGGGCGGAACTTTTCCCTTTATTGGTGGCTCAGTTCCACCAACACTATCTGAATAACAACAATTTCGAATGCTATTACGAGAAGGGCATCCCGGGTACGGAACTGGAGAAAAAGTTTAACATTAAACAAAGTTATAACTTCTACGCGCTGAATGAGCGCTTTTACGCCGCGCTGGCGGATGGAGAGATCGCCGGTTTTCGTCCCCATCTGGGTGACGAAATTGAGCACTGGAGCTATGACAACGATTTCTTCGAGATCGCTCCTAACGAAAAGCGAGTTGCCGGCTTTGTCTCGGTGATGCACTGGAGTCGTAAGAAGCGAGTCCGTTTCGACGAGCCGGTGGTAACGTTCAAGAAAAAAATTTATCGGGAAGACACGCTTGAACACGGGGAGCATAACTACCATTTCCAAAGTCTCGACACGCCCGCCGGAGAGGCGCTTTCTCACTTCTTTGAACTACCACTCAATCCGCTGCCGCGTTGGCGCCGAGTGCGACTGGATGTTGCCTGCGAATATCTGCCAACTGGCGATATATATATACTTAATTTTGAAGACTCCCGAATCAACGATGTTTATGACTCAGCTGGTCGCCTGCAACAATGTGAAATTGAATACCTGAAAACCCGCGGCAAGCCAGATGAGAACAATATCTACCGTGGATTTAATGCGCTTGCACAAGCGGCTGAATCTTTCATTCAAGCCCAAGGACTCGATGTTGAGAAAAGCCATTACTCAAAACTAACATTTCTGAAAGAGTTTCAGGACCGGCAAGAGGGTAGGCCATGATCGAATCGGTACTGTTCAGCAATAAAAAACTGAATGTCAGGGTAGCTTTTGATCCCGAATGCAACGAACTGTTTCAGCGGCTGACTGCGTTTATTTCGCCAGCTTTTTTGTTGTGTGATAAGACAATTGACGATACCCAACTGGATTTGCACCTCATGCTGCGACCGTATGCAGATTTTCCGGCTAGCTGGAAAGCTGCCTGCACTACACCCTGTGCAATTCGCCACAGTACAGCCAGCATATTTAACCTCACTCTTAACCGAGGTGAGCTTAATGATGGCCATCAGGTCGCTTGGCATGAGTCGGATCAAACCGGCTATTGCTGGCAGCGTGGTGGAACGCAGATGGAGATGTACGTCAATCAGCAGAGTTTTATCCACGTAATCGAATTTTTCCGTTACTACCTGCTGGCGGTTGAAGTCGCGAAAGGGAGTGTGATTTTACACGCGTCCGGGGTAGAGTCGTGCATCAACGGTACTGTGGTAGCTATTTGCGGTATAAAGGGGGCCGGAAAAACCTCAACCATGCTCAATCTGGTAACCTCCAGCGCCTTCCGCTATTTCAGCGGCGATAAATTGCTGGTCGATATTCATAAGGATGCGCTCCGGGTGCGAAGCTGGCCCGACTACCCGCATATCGGTGCTGGATCTTTGCGCCAGCATCCGGAGCTTTGTCAAAGAATGGGGCTCTCGCTAAGTCATCCGCCCCTCTCCGTCGCCGATAACCAGGACAAGTTTCTGTTTGCACCGGAGTTGTTTCAAAGCGCCACAGACAAATCTTTGCTGCGTTCCGCCACGCTGTCCACGATTGTACTACCGAATGTACTGAGTAATACGTCAACTATTACCGCTCTCAACTCGCGCGAAAAGCGCGAGCTGGACAGCAGCCATCTCTTTGAAAATCCGCTGAATTTCATAACTGCTACTTGGCACGGGCTGTCGTTCCCTGAACAAAATACTTCTACAAGGAGCCTCCATCAGCACGTCCGTGATCGGCTGTACCTTCTCCGCTGGCTCAACCTATCCGGAGTCATCCC
This sequence comes from Pantoea sp. paga, assembly GCF_007558755.1. Classification (NCBI taxonomy): domain Bacteria; kingdom Pseudomonadati; phylum Pseudomonadota; class Gammaproteobacteria; order Enterobacterales; family Erwiniaceae; genus Pantoea; species Pantoea sp. paga. Next base: position 4,508 of record NZ_VLTF01000001.1, on the reverse strand, counting down.
TGCCCCACAATTAACCGCCCGATTACAGCAGGGTATGCAGATCCGTCTGGCGCTGGTCGCTAGCAGCGGTTGCGGAAAAAGCACCACTGCCGAATTGTTAAAACAGTCATTCAGTCAGCACGGCCTGAGCGTCTGTATTGAGAAACTGGCCCAGCCGCTATATCGACTGCAGAAAGCCTATTTCACGGAAATGGGGCAAGCCATCAGTGCGGATGGACAGCATCAGCAGCTAATGGAAAAAATTGCCGATAATCTGCGGATGCTGGATCCACGAGCATTGATCAACCATCTGTTTGCCCGCCTTGAACATAACCATGCCGATGTGATTTTAACGGACGACCTGCGCGACAAAACCACTGACTGGCCAGCTTTAACCGACCATGGCTATGTGGTTATTCGGGTGCAGTGCGACGATGCTACTCGACGCGCGCGTCTTCATGCCCGTCAAGATATACAATCACAAACCAGCTCGATACTGGACGAAGATATAAAAGCAATAGAAGCTAATATCGTAATTGATAACAACGGTGACCTCGGTGCATTACGCGAAAGCGTCAATGCTCTTGTCAGGCAACTCCTGAGGAGGCGCGATGAATAATCCGTTACCCCGCCTGGCGTGGGCGGTGATCGATGGTCTGCCCTTTCATTTATTGAATAAATATCTCGACCCCCTCACCACGCCCGTCCTGTGTCAACTGATGCAGTCGGGCGCGATCACCCCGCTGGAGCCGCTGTGGCCCAATTGCCAAACGCCACCTTCACTCTTTTCCATCTGGAGCGGACAGCCCGCCACAGAACACCAGATCACCGGATTCGATACGCCGGACGGTAACCAGGCTGGCGCCTTTCGCAACGGCTTTACCCGCTGGCCCGCCCAGCTGGAGATGATCTGGGAAAGCTATGCGCGAGCAGGCCAGCGTGTCCGACTCAATCATATCCCGTTTGTCGATGAGAGCCGGCTCGGTTCAATGCTGGTGGCACGCAGCGATATATATAGTGGTCCAGGCTATGACTCCCGAATCTTTAACGATACGACACTACTCACCATTGATGATCATCTTCTGACTTTGAAGTTGCGCCCCGCGGGATCATTCGCAGCTGAGTTGGAGGTGAGTGGCGCCGGGGTTCACGTGTGCACTCGATTGGCGCAGGGTGTTTTTACGGATATTTTGCTGCCGCCACCGGTGGACGCCACGTTAACGCTCATGTCTTTCGAAATGGATAATGGAGCATTACAAGGAGCTCTACTAGGCAAGAGCCGTTACTACCGCAGCGGCCTGCATCCGTCGACTACAGGCACACCACCGGGCACAGATTTTTGTCATCTCAGTCTGGCAAAGCAGTATCGCAACGGTGAACTGGGTATGAAGCGAGATTCTGGCGGCGATGGAAAAGCTGAGGCTATTCTGTTCGCCAGCCTGGAGCGTGTTCATCAAAGTTTCTATCGCGAGTTAGTAGCAAGTTTTGCGCAACACGATGCCGATCTTACGGTAGGCTACTACCCGGTGATAGATTTGGCGCTGCATGAAATCCTCAATATTGAAAAGCTGTCCGATCAGGATGCGGAAATCGAGCGCTATTTCATGCAGATCATGGTCTGGGCTGAAAGCGTGGTAGCGGCGTTACAACAGCAATGCCGTGCCAGTGAGCGGCTGGTAATCAATTCTGATCACGGGATGCAGCCAATTTTTGCGATTTTCTATCTGAATCAGTATCTGGCCCAGCAGGGCTGGCTGACTTTTGATAATCAGGGAAAGATTGACTACTCTACCACCCGCGTCGCCTACCATCCGGCAGAGAACGGTACCCTGTTAATTCGCGATGGGTGCGATCCCGAACAGGTATTCGCACAAATCCATGCTTTTTTCGACGACTGCGGCATTTCGAATGCCCAGGTAGTACGCTTACCCGTTCCTTCGCGGCAACAGTCGTTTGACACAAGCTGGTTTTTATTACCGCCAGATGGAGTAAGAGTTAAAGCCTGTACGTCACCCCAACTTAGCACCCGCAGCGACAAAGCCGGCGATCACTGTGGTTACAGCCTACTCGCAGACCTCAAAGGAACGTTGATTACCACCCACAGTGGAAACCGGCCGCCGGTGATGCAGATGTATGATATCAAAACCTTTATTTTGAACGAATAGCATGGAGCCACTAGCATTCGTTATGCCTACGTTATTGTTACTCGGATATCTGTTCAGTTTTGTGCTGCTAATTCTGCCTCCCACTTCCCTGAGCATTTTCTCAATTTATTCTGATGTATGCCGAACTATACTATTGATTTGTCATGAGCTAAGGGAGGCAGAGCGATGAATAATAAGAAATATTACGGAGTAATTCTGGATATTGACGGAACCTTGTTACTTAACGGTAAAGCCCTGCCCGGAGCGGGTAAAGCTATCGATACGTTGCGTAGTGCAGGTTATCAACTTCGTTTTGTCAGCAATACTACCAGCCGCAACGCCGCACAACTGGCGTCTGAGCTTAGCCTGCAGGGGATCAAGGTCAATGAAAGTGAGATTCAAACGTCAGTGTCCGCGTGTCTTTACTACCTTGAGCAGCACTACGACGGGAAAAAAGGATTTATAGCCGTACCCGACGCGTTGCAGCCCACTTTCAACACTATCGCTCAGACCGCAGATCAGCCCGACTTTGTGGTACTCGGCGATCTTGATCATCAGTTTAACTACCCACTGCTTAATCGTATTTTTAACTACTTGCGCACCGGGGCCAACCTGGTTGTATTTCATAAAAATCCTTGGTACTTTCGCGACGGAGGAACTTGGCTTGATAGCGGTGCGTTTGCCCACGCGCTGGAATACGCAGGCAGAACTGAGGCTGTTGTTACCGGAAAACCGTCACCGATAATGTTCCTCAGCGCGTTGTGTTCAATGGGATTGACGCACGAACAGGTGCTGGTAGTGGGTGATGATGTCCTGACCGACATTGCCGGGGCAAGAAAAGCGAAAATGACCGCCTTGCTGGTAGGCACTGGTAAATTCACTCGCAGCGATGCTGTCCTGCACCAAGTGCCTGACGACCACCTTATCCCCGATATTGCTGGTTTACCTTTCTGGCTACAGCGCACAGAGGTATCTCTATGATGCTATTAAATATTGAGGTGATGTCTTACAAAGACGTTACAATATTTTTCATCAACTTGGGGCCGAAATTTATTATCTGACCGCCAAAAGTAACGATCAAGTACTGGACAAGATTACTGTGTTAAAAAGCCTTGGGGATCTAAACAGCTTCCCAAGGCTTGACTTCATAGAAGGGCATCATGGTCTTTCTCCTCTCTAAAAAAGAGGATGCTTTCCCCAGCGGTGGAAAGTCCCCCTCGTTGTGACCTGCTCCCCGTTGATTAATACACCGCGATGTTAGTAATGTCTTCATAAGCCACATGAGGACATCCCCATGAAGAAGCGTTTTTACGACGAACAGATCATCAGTATCATCCGCGAGGCTTAAGTCGGGGGTTTCTGTCCGTGAGCTCTGCCGTAAGCACGCCATTTCCGACGCCACCTTTTACACCTGGCGTAAGAAGTATGGCGGTATAGAGGTGCCCGAGGTTAAGCGCCTGAAGTCGCTTGAGAAAGAGAACGCCAGGCTCAAGAAGCTGCCTGCCGAAGCCATGCAGGATAAGGAGGCGCTTCAGGTGGCTCTGGGGCGAAAGTACTGACGACAGGCCAGAAGCGGGAAGCCGTGGTGTTGATGTTTGATGCGACCGGTCTGTCGCAACGGCGTGCCTGCTGGCTTACAGGCTTGTCCCTGTCGACCTGCCGTTATGATGCCCAGCGTCCGGCTGCTGATGCACATTTATCAGGGCGTATTACTGAGCTGGCGCTTGAACGCAGACGTTTTGGTTATCAGCGCATCTGGCAGTTGCTGCGTAGGGAGGGCCTTCATGTCAATCACAAGCAGGTATACCGTATTTACCCCCTTCATGGACTGAGCGTAAAACGCAGACCACGCCGTAAAGGACTGGCGACCGAACGGTTTCAGCTTCTGCGCCCGGATGCGCCGAACCTTACATGGTCGATGGATTTCGTTATGGATGCATTAGCCAGTGCTCGCAGGATCAAATGCCTGACCTGTGTGGATGATTTCACGAAGGAGTGTCTGACGATCACCGCTGCTTTCGGTATTTTAGGCGTTCAGGTCACGCGTATTCTGGACAGCATCGCGCTGTTTCGGGGCTATCCGACGACAATAAAAACCGATCAGGGCCCGGAATTTACCTGTTGCTCGCTCGACCAATGGGCCTTTGAGCATGGAGTGGAACTGCGGCTTATCCAGCCAGGCAAACCGAATCAGAACGGATTTATTGAGAGTTTTTAACGGGCGATTACGCGATGAGTGCTTAACGAGCACTGGTTCAGGAATATTGTTCATGCCAGGAAAACGATTAATGACTGGCGGCAGGATTATAACGAGTGCCGTCCCCATTCATCGCTGGATTACCAGACACCAGTTGAATTCGCAACGGACTTGCGAAACAGGAAATA